>NZ_CP045889.1 GCF_020541225.1 Candidatus Steffania adelgidicola
ATATCGACATCCTAGGCTGGGATGGTGTTTAACAAAACCAGTTATGAACTATAGTGCTTATTAATGGTGCAAATAATGAAATAATTAAAATACCAGTATTTAGTAGACTGTTATCACCTGCAGTAATTGAAACATCGCCACTATCTGTAATAAGGCACATACTATGCTCTTCTATATCCATGCCAATACTCTAAATACTTGAAGTAAAAACATCACATATTATATGACGCCTTTAGATATCAAAAAAACTATAGGGAATGAAAAGTATGATTAGTAGATAAATAGTCCTCATTCTTTGCCAAATACATCCGAGAGCCAACCATATTATTAAGACTGAAGCGGCTTTAACAACGCAGCATAAACATTACTTATAAGGTATAAGTATTCATCAAGCATAATATGTAAATATTGCATTAAATTTCATATGTATAAATGCAATACGCTGCCTATACTCCTAGAGTATACCTCGATTATACGTAAGCTATTTAATTTCAATTGTATCCTCTGGTTTATAATTGCACTTAGAATTCATAAATATGTTGACAAGTAGCGGATACAGATACACAGCATATCAATGCTGATTCATGAAATATTCTCCTGATTATGCAGGGAATACATATATCGTAAGATATATATTGTTTACATGAGAATTTAATTACAACGTTTTACTAAAATTAATAATCGAAACTTATTAAAACGAATCATTGAACCCTAAACAGAAAAGTAACCATACTTATACTCGTATTTCGTTCTTCACCTTAGATGAAATCAAATTCATAAATAACTTTGATTGAATATAATGGGGTAATGAAAAAACAAATGAACATCATATAAGACAATTTGTTATGTGATTAGTATAGGTAAACTACTTAAGAACAATCACAAGAAACAACAAAAGATATCTGAGGTGACTTAGACGTTTTGTTTGTGATATTAGTCGTTTATTGTAAAACACATTTACTTAATTTATTTTATTGCTTACTGAGTGTATAACGATAAACAAAGCACATCTAATGGGGTAAACCTATCGGGTTACTCGACGATGATCCGTGATAGCACGATGAAATTTATGTCAACTAAATGGTTAGCAGAACTATTACTGAATACCCTGTAGGATAAAAATACGTGAATATGTTGGCTTCGGATTAGTTGCTGGTATTTTATATATGTTGAAAGCGCAAAATTACAGCATAGAAACTACACATGGAAAATTGTATAACATCCTTATCAAATAAACTGGAAACTATCAGTTTAGGCGCAGCGTTAGCGATTGCTTGTCAGCGCGCTTCTATAATTTATCTTTATGGAGATCTTGGTACCGGAAAAAACTATGCTTTGCCGTGGTTTTCTAAATGCACTAGGATATTCAGGGTATACAAAAGTCCAACTTACACTTTAGTTGAATCTTATTTCCTGCCTTACTGGACAGTATATCACTTTGATCTTTATCGTTTATCTGCTCCTGAGGAGCTTGAATTTATAGGGGTGCGTGACTATTTTAATGAGGCAACACTATGTTTAGTGGAATGGCCTCAGCGTGGAGGCGACGTCTTACCTGCAGGTGATATCTCTTTAACGTTGCAGTATCAAAAAGATAGTCGGCAAACATATGTAACGGGTTTGAGCACGGTTGGTAACCAAATTCTAGTCCCGTTACGACGGCAAGGAACATTTCTATAATGTTAAAGTTCAAAGTACTGTTGATATTAGGAGTATGTTTGATTGTTGGACGCACAGTGGCGGCGTCATTTGATGTCATTCATTTTTCAAATAACATGACTCAATCAACGGTGATTCTTGAATTTGATCATCTGCCAACTTATAGCTTTTTCTCGCTACATAATCCAGAAAGGGTGGTTCTAGATATTCGCAAGAGCGATTCCGTAAAAGAATTGTCTCTTAATTTTGGCAGTAAAAATATAATAAAACATATTCGAACCAGTCATCCGCTCAAACACCACAATATACGTTTGGTATTCGAGTTAACGCAAAAAAGCCACGTCACTGTAAAAATGCGAAAAATTGGTCAACGATATAATATTAAACTCAACATGATCACTCAGAGCCCCCCTATGCTGACTCGACCACCATTAGAGTCAGTAAGAAATAATTTACTTAACAATCAAGTGACAATAGTGGCTATCGATGCTGGCCATGGCGGTCAAGACCCAGGAGCCATTGGTTTTAAAGGCCTCAATGAAAAAAATGTAACTATTGCCATCGCCCGCAAGCTAAAAGCTCTACTTAATGCCAAATCAATGTTTAAACCAGTTCTGACCCGCGATTCGGATTTTTTTATGTCGGTGATGAGCCGTTCCGATGTCGCACGTAAAAAAGGCGCAAATATATTGGTGTCGATCCACGCTGATGCCGCCCCTAACCGTAATGCGAGAGGTATGTCAGTTTGGATTCTATCCAATAAACGTGCTAAAAATGAATTAGGGAACTGGTTAGAGAAACATAAAAAAGAATGGAAACTCTTAGGCGGTGCCGGTGATGTACTCATTAAAAACCAATCCGATCCTTATCTTCGTCAGACCATGCTAGATCTACAGTTCGGTTATGCTCAGCGGGTAGGACATGATATTGCCGTAAAGATTCTAAGGCAAATGCAAAAAGTAGGTGTGTTGCATAAACGTCGGCCGGAACACGCGAGTTTTGGAGTACTATGTTCTCCGGATATTCCCTCGCTATTGGTCGAAACTGGTTTTATCAGTAACATCCAAGAAGAGCGTTTACTAGGTAGTAATGCTTACCAAACTAAGATCGCTAATGCTTTATTTCTAGGGTTACGCGATTATTTCTTGGAACATGCTTTACAAAGTAATCTACAGGTTAAAAACCGGCCAGATGGTGTCAATACCGATATTGTTGGCCATATTGTTAAACGTGGTGAAACCCTTTCCTGCATTTCTCGTCGATACCGAGTAAGTATAAAAGCAATTCATATACTGAATGAGTTAAAAACCAATCGCCTCCTGGTTGGTCAACGACTATGGATTCCTATGCACAAAATCGGACGATCCCCCGCTCTACATTGATAGCCGAAGAAGGAATCTAATTATTATGCCGATTCAGGTTTTGCCACCACAGATTGTTAATCAAATCGCCGCTGGTGAAGTGGTCGGGCGCCCCGCCTCAGTGGTAAAGGAGTTAGTGGAAAATAGCCTTGACGCCGGAGCATCTCATATTGAAGTTCATATTGAACACGGTGGTGCTAAACGTATTCATATCCGAGATAATGGGTGCGGTATTCCTAAGGAGGAACTGATACTTGCCCTAACCCCCCATGCAACCAGCAAAATCACTAGCTTTACTGATCTTGAAAATATCACTAGCATGGGTTTCCGCGGTGAGGCGTTAGCCAGCGTTAGCGCTGTCTCTCGTCTAACCTTAACTTCGTGCACTGAGACAAAGAAAGAAGGTTGGCAAGCTTATAGTGAAGGGAGGGAACTAACAGTAGCTTTAAAACCCGCTCCTCACCCAACAGGAACAACAGTAGAAGTCCTTGATTTGTTTTATAATACACCAGTACGCCGCAGATTTATGCGTATGGAAAAAACTGAGTTTACTCATATCGATGAAGTAATTCGTCGACTCGCGATTGCGCGACTTGATGTGACATTTGTTTTAAAGCATAACGGTAAAATCGTACACCACTACCGTGGTGTCAGCCAAAAAAATCAGTATTTGCGAAGATTGGGGGGAATTTGCGGTTCAGCGTTTGTTGAACATGCTCTTGGCGTATCTTGGCAGCACAGTGATCTAGCCATCTCAGGTTGGATAGTCGATCCAAGGAACGCTAGAGTGCCTGAAATTCAGTATAGTTATGTTAATGGGCGTATTATACACGATAAAGTAATTCATCATGCCATTAGACAAGCGTATCAGGAAAAATTGATAAAAGCTTATCAACCTATTTTTGTATTATTTCTTCATGTGAATCCGCATCACATGGATATTAATGTGCACCCCACGAAACATGAGGTTCGGTTTTATCAGGCACGATTAGTCCATGACTTTACTTACCAGGCTGTACTGGCAGTTCTCTCGAAAATCGGGGTTTCCTGCTTGTCAAGAAGCGAGAGGCGAACGGAGCTCTTTTCGCTTAAGCCTCACCCAGCATCTGGATGTAATACCTTTTCTCTACCCGTAAGAAAAACGTCATTTCCTATCCTTAAATATTCTGGTACTTCTACTTCAACAGTGGAAACCCCTAGCATTCTTTCATCTTCTCTAAAGAGTTGGGAAATCAGAGAGACTGGAAAGAATACCGCTTTTAACCGATGGTCTCAGAGAGACAGAAGAGATGGTACAGCCTTATCTCATATTTCTCCAGAGATAGAGCATAGAAGTAACACAGACCATTTACATAAAGAAAGCCTGCTTTACAGAGAGCTTATAAAATCCACCCTGAAAATAGCGGGGGGACAAAGAGCACAGATGAATATCATTTCCCCCACAGAATCAGCCAATCCGGTCCCTATAACTAATGATTCGCCGGGCGCTAGAAATCGAGATGGTTTTTGGCGAGTACTCACCCTGATAACACCATATTATGCACTAATCGAGTCAACAGAAAGTTTCGCACTCCTATCTTTAGTAGAGGCGGAACACCAGCTGATGTTAACTAACGACCGGTTAAAAAGTCAGTCTTCTTTATATGATCGAGAATCTATAGTCATTAAACGAAATCAGACGCTTTTTCAAGCAATGGAAATTGCATTTCAAACAAATCTTCTTCAAGTTATACTAAAAGTGCTGCCTTTATCATTACACGAACAAAATTTGCAAAACTCATTCTCAAACCTGTTAGACTATCTACAGAGTCAAAAGTCAATCACGTATCAAGAAATGATACCCTGGTTTTCTGCTTGCCTGATGCAAAAAAAAACGGTGGCCTGGAGCTATTCCTCCACAGTACAATTGCTTGCTGATCTGGAGCAGTTTTGCCCGGAAAAAATAAAATTTCCCCCTTCCAAACTTTTGGTAAAATTAAATTTTGATTCTCTTCTAAACAATCTAGATCATGATTAAGTCGACATTTCACAGCGCCCAAACCATTTTTCTCATGGGGCCCACGGCTTCTGGCAAAACTGCACTCGCAATGGAGCTAAGTCAGCATTTACCGATAGATATTATCAGCGTGGATTCTGCAATGATCTATCGAGGCATGAATATAGGTACAGGTAAACCTATTACCAAGGAACTTGAATGGGCACCACATCATCTGATAGATATTCGCGATCCAACAGAGTCTTATTCAGTGGCAGAGTTCCGTCATGATGCGCTTAATAAAATCTCACGAATTATCGAGGCTGATCGTATCCCGTTACTGGTAGGTGGGACTATGTTGTATTTTAAGGCTCTGCTAGACGGATTATCCCCTTTGCCCCCAGCCGATTATGGAGTACGCGCACATATTAAACAAACGGCAAAAAAGTTAGGATGGAAAGTGTTATACCGTCAACTACAACAAATTGATCCGATTGCTGCAAATCGCATTCATCCTAATGATCTTCAGAGGCTTTCACGGGCATTAGAGGTTTTTCTAATTTCAGGTAATACTCTAACGGCATTAATAAAGAATCCAGGTGAAAGATTCACATATCAATCACATCAATTCGCTATTGCTCCATTTGATCGCATACTACTCCATCAGCGTATCGCAAAACGTTTTTACCAAATGTTAGCCGACGGTTTTGAGAGAGAAGTTACTACGCTTTTTTCCCGAGATGACCTCGATCGAGAAATGGCGTCTATTCGTTGTGTCGGATATAACCAAATGTGGGCATATCTTGCTAATGAAATTAATTATAATGAAATGGTGTTTCGTGGAATCTGCGCGACACGACAGCTCGCAAAACATCAGATGACCTGGTTGCGGGGATGGCGCAATCTTCACTGGTTAGATAGTGAGAAACCTACTCTTTCCCTTGAGAAGATATTACAGGTTGTTCATGCATAGGTTTAATAATTGTGTAATATCAAAAATATTAAGCGTGCTTTTAAAAAAAATATTTAAAACTATATATTGTTTTATGATAAACAATAAGCACTTTCATTAAGGAAAAGACAGTATGGCTAAGGGGCAATCTTTGCAAGATCCATTCTTGAATACGTTGCGTCGTGAACGTGTTCCAGTTTCAATTTATTTAGTGAATGGTATTAAATTACAGGGTCAGATTGAATCTTTTGACCAGTTTGTTATTTTGTTGAAAAACACGGTGAGCCAGATGGTTTATAAGCACGCTATATCTACCGTCGTACCATCTCGCTCTGTATCACATCATAGTAATATACTAGGTGGTTCTGGTTACTGTCATCATAGCAGAAACCCTCTTGCACCATCCTCTCCACCAAACAACGTTAATACTACATGAGTCATATTAATTTTTGCTATTAAGCGATACTTAAGTGAACAATGTTTGTGAAAATATTATGATAACTGCTGTATATTACAAGGAGAGGTTATATGTAACTTTGGTAGTTAACCTACTTAACTGCTAAGTTAACATATATTAATGTCCCTCTTTTTCTAGGTTAGAAAAAGAGGGATCAATAAAGCACAAGTACAAGTCTTGAACTTCTTCAGTATCGAAGACAATATTGCGTATTTAATCAAGATTGATATCAATCCGAGTCATATTCTCATGAAAGGCAATCTATCTTTCGACAAAGAAAGAATGGATTATAAAGAAAAATGGGTTAAAATCACTGACGCGTCTGTATATTTAATCAAGATGATATTCCAGGGTAATGCTAGTTATTTTTATATATATACCTAAAAGGATGAAACTTTACTACTAACATAGTTCGTAATGTTGTCTTGTCTTGTCTTGTCTTGTCTTGGTCAGATTTCATCGTTGGATATATCTTAAAATACGGCATTAAACTGTATAAGTAAAATCAAACCCCGATTAAGCTTGACTCCCTATGCTAATACATGACATCAGCTAAATACTCTTTTTGAAAAGAGCTGAAGGAAACACAAGCATACCTAATAAAATTAGGTATGCACTATGAGTGGTGAACCATATTAATATCGATAAATCTATGTTATTTAGTTAAATAACTCGAAATATAGTATATCTAACCCATTAGATGTCTACTACCTTTGGTGCGTTAGTTAGGTACTATACCGGATTCTTCTTCTGGAGAACATAGTAAATTTTTATCCTCTGTTTCTATTCGGTTTAGTTACCCTTTATAATCGTTATTCCAGGAGAAGCAGCAATTGATCCTACCGATACGACTTTGCATGACAATTATTTAACAAAAATATATGTATTGAAATTAAAACCAAGAACACTGATAACGTTGTTCGTTATAAATAAAATCGGTCTAGTAGACAATCTTTAGAAAAGATACAAATCGCAATGAAAAAAACCGTCTAGTTTGGAGGTGGTTTTTTTGCTAAGAGATATATAATTAGTTGTACCAGTTTCAGGTTAGAGAAAAATGGGCTGTCAGTATGAAGGAATTAGTAAAGTTCATTGTTATTGACTGTCATGTTTCTCTAGGTGGACAGTGAGATTTCAACTATGTGGTCTAACCGTTTTGTAGAAATCTTTAGCCTAAAGAATACTAATTAAAGTAAAAGGGAGCTAAAACATGGCGTGGAATCAGCCCGGAGATAACGGACATGACCGCGACCCGTGGGGAAGCGGCAATACTAATAGCGGCAACGCTGGCGGCAATAATCAAGGTGACTCTGAACAAGGGCCACTTGATTTAGATGATATATGTCGAAAACTGACCCGAAAACTGCGCGGTTTTTATAAAAAAAATAGCGGGATGCGTTCTTCAAGAAGAACTGGTGGTTATATTGGTCTAGTTTTTTTTGCCCTTTTACTCATCTGGATTGGTAATGGGTTTTACACGATTAAAGAGGCCGAACGTGGTGTAGTATTGCGTTTTGGGAAATTTAATTCTTTAGTTCAACCGGGCTTAAATTGGAAAGCGACATTTATCGATACTGTGATCCCCGTTAATGTAGAGACAGTCCGGGAACTAGCAGCTTCTGGCGTAATGCTAACCGCCGATGAAAATGTGGTGCGCGTTGAAATGAATGTACAATATCGCGTAACTGATCCTAATCACTATTTATTCAAGGTGAATAATGCTGATGACAGCTTGCGTCAAGCTACCGATAGCGCTCTGCGCGGCGTAATCGGAAAATATACTATGGATCGCATCTTAACGGAAGGTCGCACTGTAGTTCGTAGTGATACCCAGCGTGTCTTGGAAGAAACAATTCAGCCTTATAATATGGGGGTAACTCTGTTAGACGTCAACTTCCAGGCTGCACGTCCACCGGAAGAAGTGAAGGCAGCTTTTGACGATGCTATCGCCGCACGGGAAAATGAACAACAGTATATCCGAGAAGCTGAAGCTTATTCCAACGAAGTGCAACCCCGTGCTAATGGCCAGGCTCAACGTATTTTAGAAGAAGGACTAGCCTATAAAACCCGCACTGTGCTAGAAGCTCAAGGGGAAGTTCAACGTTTTGCTAAAGTGTTACCACAGTATAAAAAAGCGCCAGAAATCACCCGAAAACGTTTATATATTGACATGATGGAGCGTGTATTGGGTAATACCCGAAAAATCCTCATTAACGAAAAGGGTAGTAACAACTTAATAGTACTCCCGCTCGATAAGATGATACGCCACTTTCCAGAAGATAAGACTAAACAACACGCTAAAAACGCTAACTTTAATCTAAAGCAGCATCCTATTAGCGGTACTACCGCAAGTACATCTGCTTCGCGTTTAACGATTATAGATCAACGGCGCGCTAATGCACAGCGTGATAAGATCATACGCGAAGCGAGGGAGTAAGCAATGTATAAATCTTTCATGCTGATTTTAGTGATGATAGCTGTAGTTCTGTCTGGATCATTATTTGTCGTTCAGGAAGGCCAACGCGGTATTGTCCTGCGTTTTGGTAAAGTTTTGCGCGATAATCATGATGCAGCATTGATTTATCCTCCTGGCCTACATATGAAAATACCGTTTCTCGAAACAGTGAAGAAACTTGATGCGCGAATTCAAACCATGGAAAATCAGGCAGATCGGTTTGTAACCATGGAGAAAAAAGATCTTATTGTTGATTCATATATCAAATGGCTAATTAGTGATTTTAGCCGTTACTATTTGGCAACCGGTGGGGGGGATGTTTCTCAAGCAGAGGTATTATTGAAACGAAAATTTTCTGACCGTCTTCGCTCAGAATTTGGGCGTCTAGATGTCAAGGAGATCGTAACGGACTCTCGTAATCGCCTCATGACTGATGTGCGCGCTGCACTAAATCATGGAACTTCTGGCGAAGGTGAAGAGATACAAGAGATACCGGTGGATAATGCTACAGCTTCTGCTGTTGCGCGGGTAGAACGTGATACTAATGGCGTAGGTATGACGATCAATCCAAATAGTATGGAGACTTTAGGAATTAAAGTGGTAGATGTGCGTATCAAACAGATTAACTTGCCGACGGAGGTATCAGATGCTATTTATCAACGTATGCGAGCGGAGCGTGAAGCCGTTGCCCGTCATCATCGTTCACAAGGTCAGGAGGAAGCAGAAAAGCTACGTGCTACTGCGGATTACAAAGTAATCTGTACCTTAGCGGAAGCTGAGCGTCAAGCGTTAATTATCCGTGGTGAAGCGGATGCGGAAACTGCTAAATTATATGCTAACACATTCAGTGAGGATCCGGATTTTTATGCTTTTATTCGTAGCTTACATGCTTATGAACACAGTTTTAACGGTAATAATGATCTGATGGTGTTAAGTGGGGAAAGCGATTTTTTTCGCTTTATGAAATCGCCCAAAGATCCAGTGGACAGGCACCATTCTGAATAGTGATGTTGCATGTTTCACTAGGTCTGATAACAAGGGCCTTTTGGGTTGAGGTTATCTAATGAATCCAACGATTTGGATGGTAATCGGTTTGATGCTGGTACTCGAGGGATTAGGCCCGATGCTGTTTCCTGCCGTCTGGCGGAAGATGATAAGTGCCCTAGCAACGCTACCAGACACTCTATTACGTCGTTTTGGCGGAGGGTTAGTTGTTGCTGGTTGCGTTATTTATTATATGTTACGTAGCAAAATTGGTGTATAATCACATAGTAATTTAATGATTTGAATTGATGATAAAAAATACTGGAAATTGTAAATTGTAAATTGAAATGATAAAATCCATTTTTAAATAATCTGGTACAGTTGAGATGGGTAAAAACGTTGTCGTACTTGGTACCCAGTGGGGTGACGAAGGTAAAGGAAAGGTCGTTGACCTGCTGACTGAACGAGCTAAATATGTTGTGCGTTATCAGGGTGGACATAACGCTGGTCATACTTTAGTGATCAATGGTAAAAAAACCGTACTGCATTTAATACCCTCCGGTATTCTGCGTGAACATGTTATCAGCATCATTACAAATGGCGTTGTAATATCGCCAGCTGCATTGATAAAAGAAATGCGGGATTTAGAAGAGAAAGGAATATCGGTATTTGGACGTATATTGATTTCTGAAGCATGTCCGCTGATTCTTGATTATCATGTTGCGATGGACATCGCACGTGAAAAGGTTCGTGGCCTTAAAGCTATTGGTACTACTGGTAGGGGTATCGGCCCTGCTTATGAAGACAAGATAGCGCGTCGCGCGCTACGTGTTGGAGATTTATTTCATAAAAATACCTTTGCTACCAAATTGAAAGATATTATGGACTATTATAACTACCAGTTGGTCAATTACTATCAATTTCCTTCGGTGGATTATCAAAAGGTATGGAATGATATTCAAGAGGTGATGGATGTATTAACCGGCATGGTAGTTGATGTTGGTGTCTTGTTAGACACCGCCCGAAAACGTGGTGATCTGATAATATTTGAAGGAGCTCAAGGAACTCTGCTAGACATTGATCACGGTACTTATCCGTACGTGACTTCATCAAATACTACAGCCGGTGGGGTTGCTACTAGTTCTGGCCTTGGTCCTCGTTATTTGGAATATATTCTTGGTATTGTCAAAGCTTATTCAACTCGTGTTGGTAGTGGTCCGTTTCCTACAGAGCTCTTTGATGAAACGGCTGATTTTTTATGTAAAAACGGTAATGAATTCGGTGCTACTACGGGGCGTCGCCGTCGTATAGGTTGGTTGGATACTGTGGCAGTACGTCGTGCAGTGCAAATAAACTCTCTTTCTGGTTTTTGCCTTACAAAACTAGATGTTCTTGACGGTTTAGCGGAGTTGAAAATATGCACTGCTTATCGGTTAGTGGATGGTCGCGTAGTGGAAAATACTCCGCTGACACTAGAAAATTGGGAAGGTATCCAACCCGTTTATGAAACGTATCCGGGTTGGATAGGAAGCATTGCCGGAATAAAAGAATTCGATCAATTTCCTAATGAGGCACGTTGTTATATTAAACGTATTGAAGAATTAACTGGAATACCGGTTGATATAATTTCAACCGGACCTGATCGTGATGAAACTATAATCTTACGCGATCCATTTGATGTGTAGAGATTATTAGAGATTTAAAAACAAAAAAAGAGACAACCGGGATATGCCCGGTTGATTTTTATGTCATTATCGTAAATATCCTCATTGCTAACTAATAACGTTATAGCCTATTTGATTCTCAAAGGTTACTCTTATCATGCCTGTTTTTTGTTTACCGGTACACATGCTTCTGTCAAAATTTGACGGATCTTCCAATGATAGCAATATCGAAACTGGTCTTCTATGTGCCATCCGGTTGTAGAGCGGAATATAACACCTTCTATTTTAGAACAGGTTTTCTTAGTAGAGGTCTATATAGTTCATTGCATTAATCTCTACCTTTGCGTCAAGATGATTGCTCTAAACTGCCGCTCTACAAATATGTGCACGTGTCCGCTAGCGGCACGGCAATCTATTTTGACATTATGGAGATTGCTCAATGTCACAAGATCCGTTTCTGGAAAGAGAGGCAGAAAAATACTTATTTCCGGTTCCAAGCCGAGAATTTATTCTTGCTTTTTTGGGTAAGCGGGAAAAACCAGTTAACCGAGAGGAGTTAGCCAAAGAGTTAGATATCTTCGGAGAAGATCATTTGGAAGGTTTTCGCCGTCGTTTGAGAGCGATGGAGCGTGATGGCCAATTAATTTTTACTCGCAGGCAGTGCTATGCGCTTCCGGAACGTTTAGATCTTTTGCGAGGTACCGTTATCGGTCACCGTGACGGCTTCGGTTTTCTGCGTGTTGAAGGTAGTAAAGATGACTATTATTTATCTGCCGAACAGATGAAAACAACTATTCATGGTGATGTTGTTATGGCGCAGCCTCAAGGTCCGGAACGTAAAGGTCGCCGGGAGGCGCGTATTGTTCGGGTTCTGGTGCCGAAAACAAGTCAAATCGTATGTCGATTTTTCATTGATGCTGGTAGCGCTTTCGGCGTGCCAGATGATAGCCGTCTTAGTTTTGACATCTTGATCCCACAGGACGCTACGAAGGACGCACGAACGGGATATGTCGTAGTAGTAGAACTGACCCAGCGACCAACCCGACGCACAAAAGCTGTTGGTAAAGTAGTCGAAGTGCTTGGGGATAATATGGGTACTGATATGGCAGTCAATATCGCTCTACGAACTCATGATATTCCCCACATCTGGTCAAAAGAAGTCGATCAGCAGGTGAGTACTTTAAAAAACGAGGTCTCAGAAGAGGAGAAACGAGGACGTATTAATTTATGTTCATTACCGTTTGTTACTATTGATGGCGAAGATGCACGCGATTTTGATGATGCGATTTATTGTGAGAAAAAACGAAGCGGAGGTTGGCGTCTATGGGTAGCGATTGCTGACGTAAGCTATTACGTAAGGCCGAATACTCCCTTAGATCAAGAAGCTAGTCGCCGTACTACTTCAGTTTATTTTCCCTCGCAGGTGATACCGATGCTGCCTGATATTCTATCAAACGGTCTCTCTTCACTAAATCCAAAAGTGGATAGGCTATGTATGGTCTGCGAAATGACCATCTCTATGCAAGGACGTCTTTCTTCCTATAGATTTTATGAAGCAGTAATTAATTCTCATGCTCGCCTAACATATAGTGAAGTCTGGAAGATTTTACAGGGTGAGCGTGAATTATTGTATACTCATGATACACCGATTATCCATTCTTTAATGCAGTTGTATAGCATGTATCAAATTCTGGAAAAAGCTAGGGTGCAGCGTGGTGGTATTTCTTTTGAAACCGAAGAAGCAAAGTTCATTTTTAATTCAGAGCAGCGTATCGAACGTATCGAACCGGTAAAGCGAAATCAAGCTCACAGGTTGATTGAAGAATGTATGATTTTAGCGAATATCGCTGCAGCTCGCTTCGTGGAAAAATCTAAAGAGCCGGCGCTTTATCGCGTGCATGATCGTCCAAGTAATGAGCATATTACATCTTTACGCACAGTATTACATAAACTGGGTCTTTTCTTGGGTGGCGGGGATAGGCCTGAGCCTAAAGATTATGTAGATATAATGAAATTAATTTCTAATCGGCCCGATCACGAAATGCTCACCACCATGTTACTGCGATCAATGAAGCAGGCTATTTATGATCCTGAAAACCGTGGGCATTTTGGTCTGGCATTACAGGCGTATGTCCACTTTACTTCTCCTATCCGTCGTTATCCAGATCTTATATTGCATCGAAGCATCAAATATCTTCTTGCGAAAGAAAAAGGTAATATCAATGGGCGTCAATCCCTAACTGGAGGTTGGCATGCAGATGCAGAAGAAATGCTAAAGTTTGGTCAGCAATGTTCCATGAGTGAACGTCGCGCCGATGAAGCAACCCGTGATGTAGGGGACTGGTTAAAGTGTGATTTTATGCAGGATCACGTCAGCGAAGTATTTACTGGAATTATTACAAGCGTAACCAGTTTTGGTTTTTTTGTGCGTCTCCATGAACTATTTGTTGATGGTTTGGTTCATGTATCATCTCTAGATAACGACTACTATCGTTACGATAGTATTGCGCAGCGTTTAATAGGGGAATCTGGTGGGAGAGTGTATCGTATCGGTGATACAGTACAGATCCGTGTTGAAGCAGTACGTATGGATGAACGCAAAATCGATTTTTCGTTAGTTTTTAGTCGTCAACAGCCTTCCTGTGCCGGAAAAATTGAACGGCAGAATCAAAAAAAAGGCATCTATAACAGAAGAGTACGGCGTCGTCACTGTGAGAAAAAGCTTGCTTGTTTTGAACCGGAGAGTATGTTCTGACAAGGTGAGCACGGACTCTCTGAACTGGTTAAACTTTCAAGTTTAGTTTTACTAAACTGTAATATTTATCTTTACAACTTAAACCAGTCTTTTAAGACCTGTTGAAATAAAAGAGAATGATGAGGAAAATAATTTACGGTATTCATACCGTTCGGGCCACGTTGGAGCGTGAGCCCGAATGCATTTTGCATGTATATTTATTAAAAGGTTATATAAACCGACGTTTGCAGCAATTAGATCAGCGTTGTGAAAAGATTGGTATCATCATCCAGAGACCTAGTCGTCAGTGGTTAGATGAAAAAGCTAAAGGTGGGGTACACCAGGGTGTTATTGCTTGTGTAAAAAGTAATAGAAGACAGTGTCAGGAAAAGGATTTAATAAAGTTATTGACATATCAAAGCATGCCGTTACTGTTGGTTCTCGATGGTGTGACCGATCCACATAACCTTGGTGCGTGTCTACGTACCGCTAATGCCGCTGGTGTGCATGCAGTGATTGTACCACGTGATCGCGCAGCGCCGATGAATGCTATTGCCCAAAAAGTAGCAAGCGGTGCTTCGGAAGAAATACCGTTAATTCGTGTAACGAATCTAACAAGAACACTACGATTACTACAAGAAAATCATGTATGGATCGTGGGCACTGTTGCTAGAGCAGCACATTCTCTTTATAAGAGTAAATTAACTGGATCATTGGCGTTGGTTATGGGGGGGGAGGGTTTGGGTTTACGTCGCCTCGTTCGTGACCAGTGTGATCAACTGATTAATATTCCTATGTCGGGGACACTTTTATCTCTTAATGTATCAGTAGCTGCTGGAGTATGCTTGTTTGAAGCGCTGCGACAGAGAAATAGAATATGATTGTAAGATATTAGCATAATAGTGGTACTTTTCCTGGGCTATATCCTGAAATCGCTATTTTTATATCAATTACCCTTATCGATTAGGATTCGCATAATAAATCGTGACTCAATAGATGACAAATAATAGAGAGTACATGTGAAAAGAGCGTTGTAAAAAATAAGATAAGTGCAAGTGGTATACTATAAGTCACTTTTTATTAGTCTTCTAATTAACATAATCTAAAAGCAGGTGGAGACGATTTCTATCTGATTAACTTCCCCGATAATAATTCTCTAGACAAATTTCTTCTGTTTCTATAACGGCGTTATGAATACTTTTTTTGTTCTCTAATAGCAAGTTAAAACATTAGTTCAAATATCTTATTTACATAGATTGACCATTAGTTAATTTAGATGAATATTTATACCTATCAGTTAATTCTTCAGTTAGGGAATGATCTGGAGGTATTAGATAATAGTACGCTCTACCATGTTTTCTAGAAAAACAGGTGTTTAGCTAATTGCCTGATTTTCAGGAGAACCCTTTTTGAATATGGATGATATTGTATTTATCTTTATATATATCTATACCTCTTATTCTAGATGTCATGGAAATAGTACTAATTAGTACTATTTCCATGAGTTTTTATTTCCTAAAACCGCGAGAATTCCAAAAAAATATTAATAGCAATACCGAAAATTTAAACTTGTTATGTTGTATAGGTCAGTAACTTATTAAGTGTTATTGTTGTCTCAGACATATTCTTATTCCTTAACAACTTTCAGTCGCCAAGAGCTGTTAGGTTACTTATTACTCGGTAAGTGTTTTTTCATGGTTAATAAACACCATTATATTCTTTAATATATGATTATTTTAATTATTGGTGATAGGAGTATTGTACCCTGATTGGATTTTATAGGAGGGGGATACAGAGAATGAGGCGGTCAAAGTATTAGTCAGTTATCTAAATTCTCAATGTGATAATCTCTCATTGCAGTTAACACTATACCATATGATGACTATAAATGTTCTTGGATAATCATAAGATTTATGGGTAACGACATTTCAATTAGAAAAGTTACCAGTAATGTTCTAAAATTTAGGTGGTTTTGATTAGGAGTTAATCTATAATTATCGATTGTTTTGAACTCTATTATGGCAATTTGCTAAAATAAAGGAATGACTTTAGATAGGTTTGATGAAAATCGGTATAGACCTTAAAATAATTCTAGTGGAGAAGCGTATTGAAGAAGCGCGATTAATCACGGTAAATTATGATATAACCTCTCTGGCTTTTCTTCCGAATCTCATGCTCTAGAGATCTTTTTCTTCCCATGATTGAGTGTGGTTGGTATGATCTTTTAGATAAACTATGCGATATCATATCGTTATCCATAAAAGACTTTTCTGAATTTTAGACTGTTCTCAAGAAAAATATCATGATAATCTTTCTCTTTCACCGACTTATTTGGTTAATAGTAAGGGTATTTCTATTAACTTTAGTAAGTTTTTGTCTTACTTACTATACTAAAAAGGCCTCGTTAAGGAGTTTATCTCCGTTTGACGCATATAGTCATTATTTCTGGAGTCTGATCCATGGAGACCTTGGTATCTCTAGTATCAATGGCATGGCTAATAGCCTTCAGATTGTGGAAGTGTTTCCAGAGACGATAGAGTTATGTTTGCTAGCGTTTTTAGTCGCGCTACTAGTTGGTATCCCCCTTGGTATCATTTCTGGTATGGAACGCGGTAAGTGGCAGGATATTAGTATTAGTATCTTTTCCATGATAGGTTTCTCGATGCCAGTATTTTGGCTTCCCCTTCTTCTCATTTTGTATTTTTCTCTTTATCTAGATTGGCTTCCAGTCGATGGTTTCTGCGACTCGCTGTATCCGGTTCGGCATATTACTGATGTCGTCGTGTTAGATGCTTGGCTATCGGATTGTTTTTATAGAAAGGCAATAATTATCAGTATATTAAAGCATATGATATTACCGATTGTCTCACTGGCAGTGGCGCCGACTACTACAGTGGTAAGATTAATGCGAATAAGTACGGTTGAGGTTATGAGTCAAAATTATATCCGGGCAGCTGAGACTCGTGGTTTGTCGCGTTGGACTATTATTCATCGTCATTTGTTACATAATGCATTACCCCCGATTATTCCTCAACTGGGGATACAGCTTTCCAGTATGCTGACCCTGGCTATGATTACTGAAGTGGTTTTCAGTTTGCCAGGTTTAGGGCGTTGGATTATTATAGCTATTCAACAGAAAGATTATTCCGCTATTTCTGCTGGTGTGATGCTGTTAGGGACATTAGTAATTTTCATTAACATTTTGTCGGATGTAGTTGGAACTTTGGTAAATCCACTTCGTTATAAGGAGTGGTATGCTATCAGATAATGTTTATCGAGAAAATCAAAAACCTAGCTCTCTAACACAGAAATGGCATATTTTTCACCATAACCCTATATCGGTGATCGGTCTTTACGGTTTTCTCCTATTGATTATTTTATGCCTATTCGGTAAGTGGTTTTTACCCCATCCAATGGAACAGAAATTCCTTGGTTACCAGCAACTCCCTCCGTCATGGTCGCACTATGGTGATGTTTCTTTTTTTCTCGGTACTGATAATTTGGGACGTGATATCTTGAGTCGTTTGCTAGCCGGAACAACGCTTACTTTTGGCTCAGCTTTATTAGTGACTATTTTAGCATCTCTCATTGGGCTAGTGCTAGGTGTGCTAGCTAGCAGTGTAACCCATTGTTTTCGAGCGATGCTCCTTAATCATATGCTAGATACAGTACTATCTATACCTTCGTTGTTGCTAGCTATTATCGTGGTGGCATTTCTTGGCCCGCGACTGGATCACGCTATGCTAGCGGTGTGTCTACCACTCCTTCTGGGTATTATGCACAGCATCTATACCTTAATTAAAAAAGAATTAGAAAAAGATTATGTTTTAGCGGTACGGATGGATGGTGCATCAATGCTATATATTTTGCGTTATGCGGTTCTTCCAAATATCACTAGTCAGTTGATTTCTGAGTTCTCTCGCGCTTTGTCTATAGCGATTCTTGATATTTCTGCGCTGGGATTCCTTAATTTAGGTGCGCAAACATCATCTCCGGAATGGGGAGCTATGATGAACGATCAGTTTGAATTTGTATGTATAGCCCCTTGGTCAGTTATGTTACCAGGTTTCGCTATTATGTTAAGTGTAATGATTGTGAATATTTTTAGTGAAGGTTTATGTCGCGCTATCGTTACGGAGGTAGAGTAATGTCATTATTAGATATTCGCAATCTTACCATTGAGTTTATGACCCCCGATGGTCCAGTGAAAGCAGTTGATCGTGTTAGCATTACTTTAAGTGAAGGGGAAATCCGTGGTCTTGTTGGGGAATCTGGCTCAGGAAAAAGTTTAATTGTAAAAGCTATTTGCGGGGTGACTCGAGATAATTGGCGCGTAACGGCTGATCGATTTCGCTTCGATGATATCGATCTTATCGTATTGACGCCTCGTCAACGGCGAAAAGTAGTGGGTCATAATGTTTCGATGATTTTTCAAGAATCGCAATCTTATCTTGATCCGGCTGCTCGGATCGGTCGGCAGATAATCCAGGCTATTCCTGGTTGGATTTATAAAGGGCCATGGTTTCAGAGATTCAGCTGGCGAAAGCGGCGTGCAATTGAACTGTTGCATCGGGTTGGGTTTAAAGCCCATAAAGAAATCATGGCTGCTTATCCTTATTCGCTAACTGAGGGAGAGTGTCAAAAAGTTATGATAGGGATGGCACTGGCTAACCAGCCGAGGTTGTTAATTGCTGACGACCCTACGAACGCTATGGAGTGGACTACCCAGGCGCAAATTTTCCGATTATTAGCGAGTCTTAATCAAAATCACAACACTACTATTTTATTAATTAGCCATGACTTACAAATGATGAGTCAATGGTGTGATCGTATCAACGTGCTGTATTGTGGTCAGACAGTAGAGAGTGCTCAAAGCGAGACTTTAATAGCGACTCCTCACCATCCTTATACCCAAGCGTTAATTAGAGCTATTCCCGATTTTGGTCGAAGCATCCCTTTAAAAAGTCGTTTAAATACACTACCAGGGGGTATCCCTTCACTCAAGCATTTACCTATTGGATGCCGTCTTGGCCCGCGTTGCCCCTATGCACAAAAAACCTGTATTCAAGCACCGTTACTTCTTCCGGTTAAAAATCATTTTTTTGCTTGCCATTATCCGCTTAATCTGGAGGGATAATAAATATGGAAATTTTATTAGAAGCTCGAAACTTAAGTAAGACTTTCCGGTATCGTACGGGGCTATTCCATCAGCATCAAGTTAGAGCAGTAAAAAATGTGAGTTTTATTCTCCCTGAAGGGAGGATATTAGGTATTTTTGGTGAAAACGGTTCTGGAAAATCAACGTTAGTAAAAATGCTTGCTGGTAGTGTTGAACCTACTTCGGGCGAAATCTTAATAAATAATCATCCATTATATTTTGGCGATTATCGTTATCGAAGTCGGCGTATCCGTATGGTTTTTCAAGATTCAGGAAATGCGCTCAATCCGAGACAACGTATTGGACAATTACTGGATGTTCCCCTGCGCCTAAATACTATATTAACCGATCATGAACGTGTTCAGACTATGAATATGACGTTGCGTCAAGTTGGTTTACGGCCGGATCATGCTTATTATTATCCATATATGCTGTCACCTGGACAGCAACAACGGGTTGGTTTAGCTCGCGCACTTATTCTACAGCCGAAGGTAATTGTAGCAGACGAAGCATTAGCTTCATTGGATATATCGATGCGATCGCATATCATAAATCTTATGCTTGAACTACAGGTAAAAAAAAGATTTCGTTTATTTATGTAACCCAACATTTTGGCATGTTGAAGCATGTTAGTGATCAAGTTATCGTTATGAAAAACGGGGAAGTCGTAGAACATGGTAGTACCATTGATATAGTATCAGCACCGTTATGTGATATAACACGCCAACTCATCACCAGCAACTTTAGTAAACTCTAATTTCTAATGCTAATCGGTTAGATAGATAGGATTAATTTTTAATTATACATCTTCCATGGAGAATGTATACAGTGTTACATGCTGATATAAGATTCATGCTATAATCTAAAAAAGCGTGTAAAGCAATATCATTGCTGGATCAGCTTTTATAAAATCAAGGTCATAAGATGACTCTTATAGAGGATAAATGCTATGGGTTTCCTTAGTGGAAGACGCATTCTGGTGACTGGTATAGCCAGCAATCGTTCCATTGCATATGGAATCGCTCAAGCCATGTATCGCGAAAGTGCAGAGTTAGCTTTTACTCATCAGAACGATAGATTAAAATCCCGAGTTGAAGGGTTTGCTGCTAATTTCAATTCCAGCATTGTTCTGCCGTGTAATGTAGCAGAAGATAGTAGCATTGCAGAGTTATTCAAGCGTCTAGGAGAGATCTGGCCAACATTCGATGGTTTTGTGCATGCTATTGGTTATGCTCCTCGCGACCAATTAGAAGGGGACTATGTGAATACCGTGACTCGTGAAGGTTTTGCTATTTCACACGACATTAGTGCCTACAGTTTTGTTGCTATGGCTAAAGCTAGCCGAAAAATGCTTACACCTCAGGCAACTCTTCTTACATTGACCTATCTTGGCGCTGAACGTGCTATCTGTAATTATAACGTGATGGGCTTGGCGAAAGCTTCATTAGAAGCTAATACTCGGTATATGGCGAATGCCATGGGTCAGCAAGGTGTTCGTGTCAACGCGATTTCAGCGGGTCCTATCCAAACATTGGCTGCTTCTGGAATTAAAAATTTTAAAAAGATGCAAGCTCGCTATAAGTTACTTACACCGCTCCGCCGTTTGGTGACGATTGAGGATATCGGTAATACTGCAGCTTTCCTCTGCTCTGAATTATCTAGTGGGATTACCGGAGAGGTAGTGCATGTTGATGGTGGCTTTAATATTACTGGCATGAGTGAGCTCGAGCTAGAATAGTCGCCCAGGTTACTTGGTTGACTAAAGCGGTATTAGAGTGAAACAATGTGATGAAGTTCCGAAATATCATATCGATATTCATGATGAAATAGTGTTTTACTATTAGTTACCTCAGATCAGTGTATTTTAGCAGATGATAGATCGCGTGATTTTTTTTATCTACTTCTGTTAAATAAAAACCTTGAGATCAAGATATCTTTTACATCTGTATATACCTAATATAGGTAAGTAATATATGAAGAAAATTCATTTCATAAGATTTTGACAATTTTCACTACCTAAAAACGATGAGAATATAATTCTAAAATTCCCAGTCTTCATCTTCTGTATTGATGGCTCTCCCTATTACATAGGATGATCCAGATCCGGAAAAAAAATCGTGATTTTCATCTGCATTGGGCGATAGCGCTGCAAGAATGGCAGGGTTGACTATCGTTATATCGGCTGGGAACAATGCTTCATAACCAAGATTCATAAGCGCTTTATTAGCATTGTAATTTAAGAAAGTGATGACATCTGCTGTCCAACCTATTTCGTCATAGAGAGCAGCAGAATAAACAAGCTCATTTTCGTAAAGTTCTTCTAACAAATCATAAGCGAATCGCTTAATAGCTGTTCGCCGATTAGGTTCTGTTGTTGCAAGACTTCGCTGGAATTTATAACCGATATAATAGCCATGAACCGCCTCATCACGGATGATAAGACGAATTAAATCTGCTGTGTTAGTCAACACACCCCGACTAGAGTAATACATAGGCAAATAGAATCCAGAATAAAATAAAAATGATTCAAGAAAAACACTGGCCACTTTTTTCTTCAGTGCTTCAT
This sequence comes from Candidatus Steffania adelgidicola, assembly GCF_020541225.1. Classification (GTDB taxonomy): domain Bacteria; phylum Pseudomonadota; class Gammaproteobacteria; order Enterobacterales; family Enterobacteriaceae; genus Steffania; species Steffania adelgidicola. The sequence goes on from NZ_CP045889.1 coordinate 21,966, forward strand.
CATTTTGATAATTAAGTCGAATAATAGTCGATTTGTTTTGAAGAGCTATATTTTTCTCACTCCAATGATAGGCGGCATCTATATCCTCCATAGTACAAAATGTTGAGAAGATTGAGCTATAGGAACGAGCATGTACTGCTTCCATAAACCCAATATTAGAAAATACCGCTTGTTCATGGGGTGTTAGAGCATCCATCATCATTATCGGCGCACCGAGAGTATTTTGTACAGTATCTAATAATGTCAGACCGGTGAAGACCCGAATCGTAATCTGTTTCTCCTGTACTGATAAAGCATTCCATGACGGAAGATCATTAGACAATGGCAGTTTTTCAGGCAGCCAGAAGTTAGCAGTTAAACGGTTCCAAACTTCTAGATCTTTTGGATCCTGGATGCGGTTCCAGTTTACTGCTTGAAGGGGAGTATGTGCAGATTTGAGTATCATAGGATTCTCCTATTACTATAAGGCGCAGGATACACAGCCAGTCACTTCTGTGCCTTCTAATGCCAACTGTCTAATTCTAATGTAATAAAGGGTTTTTATACCCTTTTTCCAGGCATAAATTTGTGCTCGGTTGATATCGCGTGTGGTTGCGGTATCACGAAAAAAAAGGGTCAGTGATAGCCCCTGATCAACATGTTGAGTAGCTACGGCATAAGTATCAATAATTTTTTCTGCGCCTATCTCATAGGCATCCTGGTAATATTCTAGGTTTGTATTTGTCATGTATGGCGCGGGGTAGTAAATTCGACCTGTTTTTCCTTCTTTACGAATTTCAATCCGGGAAACGATTGGATGTATACTCGATGTTGAATGATTAATATATGAGATAGATCCGGTGGGCGGAACAGCCTGTAGATTTTGATTATACAGTCCATAACGTTTAACGCTATCTGCTAACAGCTCCCAATCTTTTTGAGTTGGTAACTGGATATGACTCTTAAGAAAAAGAGAACAGACGGAGTCGTTTTTCGGTGTCCAACATTGAGTAATATATTTTTTGAAATACTCCCCGCTGGCATAGCGGGATTTCGAGAACCCCCCAAAAGTGCGTCCGCGTTCTATCGCTAACTGATTAGAAGCCCGTATTGCATGATAAGTAACGGTATAAAAATAGAGATCGGTAAACTCGATTGCTTCTGGACTGCCGTAATGAATATGTTCACGTGCTAGATAACCATGTAAATTCATTTGCCCTAGACCAATAGCGTGGGAATAGTGATTCCCCTCAGCTATTGAGGGGACAGCAGAGATATTGCTTATATCAGATACTGCAGTTAAGGCGCGTATGGCCGTTTCGACTGTATGGCCGACATGACCATAATCCATTGTTTTTGCAATATTAAGTGATCCTAGGTTACAGGAGATATCGCGACCTACCTGGCGGTAGCTTAGATCCTCATGATACTCAGTAGCGCTGTTTACCTGGAGGATCTCTGAGCATAAATTGCTCATGTTGATGCGACCAGAAATAGGATTGGTAAGGTTTACTGTATTTTCAAACATTATATAGGGATAGCCGGATTCAAACTGGATTTCGGCTAACTTTTGAAAAAAAGCACGTGCGTTAATAGTGGTTTTGTTAATATAGCGATTTTCTACCATTTCGTGATATTGATCATCGATCGCTAACTGTGAGAATGGTTGGCCATAAATACGTTCTATGTCATACGGTGAAAAAAGATGCATCGGCTGGTTATCTCGTGCTAACTGAAAAGTGATATCTGGGATCACTACACCTAGCGATAGAGTTTTAATTCGAATTTTTTCGTCGGCATTTTCTCGTTTTGTATCTAAATAATCCAAGATATCAGGATGGTGAGCATGTAGATAGACTGCTCCGGCCCCCTGACGTGAACCGAGTTGATTAGCGTAGGAAAACGCATCCTCAAGCATTTTCATCACCGGTATCACTCCTGAGGATTGATTTTTGATGCGTTTAATAGGAGCGCCTGCTTCACGGAGATTTGTTAACATAAAAGCCACGCCTCCGCCACGTTTTGACAGCTGAAGTGCAGCATTGATCGCTCGTCCGATTGACTCCATATTATCTTCAATACGTAGTAAAAAGCAGGATATGTATTCTCCTCTCTGTGCTTTACCGCAGTTAAGAAAGGTTGGTGTAGCTGGTTGAAAACGGCCGGCAAGTATTTCCGTCATCATCGCTAAAGCAAAAGTCTCATCACCGCGGGCTAGGGTGAGTGCTACCATGCATACTCGGTCTTCAAAATTTTCTAGATATTGCTTTCCGTCAAAGCTTTTTAGTGCATAACTAGTGTAGAATTTCAATGCGCCCATAAAAGTCTGGAACTCAAATTTCTGACAGTAAGCTTCTTTAAATAGTTTAGAAAGAAACACTTGATTGTATGGAGTCAACACTTTTTCTTCATAATAACCCTCTTCGACAAGGCGTTGCAGTTTTTGATTTAGTGAAGAGAAGTTTCGGCTATTTGGAATGACATGCTGTTGCTGATAAGCTTTCACTGCTAAGTGGTCTTTGTTAAACTGGATGTTACCTGCTGCGTCATATAGGTTAAGCATAGCATTCAAGGCGTAGTAATCCTGCCGCTGCAAGGTAGTTTCAATTATAGTAAATTCAGTTTTTGCCAAAATTCGGTTACTCCCTTTCGAACCTGTTTGACATCTTTCGGGGTTCCTAGCAGCTCAAAACGATATAGCAGGGGGACCTGACATTTTTTAGCGACGATATTGCCCGCTAGACAAAAGCCAGCACCGAAGTTCCGGTTTCCGGCACTAATCACACCGCACAATAAGGAACGGTTGAATGGATCGTTAAGAAAACGGATAACCTGACGTGGTATCGCGCCTTGCGGTGATCCTCCACCATAACTTGGTAAGATAAGAATATAAGGTGTATCCGTTTTTGTATTTTCACACATCTTAAGCGAAATGCGTAGTGATGGCAGGTCTAGTTTTCTAATAAAACGATGAGTATTCTCCGAAGTACTGGAGAAATAGATTAATGTGCTCATTAATGTATCTCACACTACTCTTCCATTGGAAGATAAGAGACTGATTTTGTCTGGGCGGAATCCACTCCAGTGTTCATTAGGTGTCTGTATAACAGGTACTTGCTGATAACCGAGCATTTTTACATGATGTACAGCCTCCCTGTCTTCTAGTAGATCGACTAGCTGATAATCAATACCTTTACGGTCCATCGCCCGACAGGTTGCATAACATTGGATACAATTTGCTTTAGTGTAGATAATAATAGTCATACTTCGTATACACCTTCTATATTGTCGATATTTTTTCAGGAAAGCGATGCGTGCCACTATGTTGTGTTGCTTGACATGTGATGAATACCATATCTAGATAGAAATGGGATCAACTATACAATATATAGTAATCTTTTATGGTTTGCATCAATGTTTAAATAAAAACCGTTCCAGATTTAGAGGGAGGGTTGATTTTTTTTTAAGACAATGCATATTTGAAAGTATGTGATAATAGTATGTAAACTAAACTCTGTTATTGTTAGGTAAGCCAAAGATTATCATGGGATTTTTTAGTGAGAAGTATTGATTTAAATGGAATCAGAAATAGAATGTTAGAGATTATCCTGTGTATATTAACTCATATTTAGTTCAGTATGGATATCAAACAAATTTTTCATTTTTGTCTATAGATTAAAAAAGTTTTTTCTACGCTATTTTACTATATTTTTCATGGCTAGCTTAATAAGCTAATGTATTAATTGTTCGAATTATATTTGTCTTGCTTACTATAAGCAATAGTAAGTTCCCATTAGAATTGATATCTTTATCTATTGACGATGGAGTTAATTAATAACAAAGAAACATCTAGGCAACCACTTTACTAAAACATTATTTGTAAAATATTGAATATATTAATTCTTCGGATATAATATATAGTTTTTATTTTAAAGAGTATTGCTTAGAGTGATTTAATCCCTAAAAAGTTTATATATTATATTTTTGAAAATATATACATGATTGAATATAGTTTTTTAGTAAATTTTTATTAGATGTATGATATTACATTTGATGTAAATGTTATTCATTGTATGCGATTCCAATTGCTTATCACGGGTGGTGATAGGGGATATATTTAAAACATTTTATCTATATGTATTTAATAACTTTAAGCTATCATGTCTTTATGGATTTAACAATGGAGTAACATGCCAATCCATCTTAACGTTAAAATATAATTATCCTAATATATTTTTCCTCTTTTTTCTTGCCTCTATGTATTAGCATTAGTTAATACACGTCGTGTTATGATTGTTAACAATTTATCTAAGGAAATAACTCTCAGAATAATCTCAAAAGAATGATCGTATATGTGTTTTGGTTTTATAGCTAGGAAATCACCTTACAAGTTTGTAGATATTGGCTATCAAATATGCATCAATAGCTCTCTGAGCTATAGAGATGTACAATCTTTGAAATAACTGTTAATTGATAGAAAATATCTTGATTTTGAAGATAAAGGTTATATTTTCTACATTTTTATAAATAAAATGGAAATTTTTCCAGGGATGAGATCCGTGTATCCACAAAAATATTTTTATTTTCCATATGGTTTTCATGTACTCTCATCTATATTTTGAATATTTCAAGAACTTAATAAGATCTGAAAATCTTTCATACATCCATGTAAATGGAAGCGTTTATCTGAAAAGATATAGGGAATCATAAAATTGTGTAATAGCAATATTCACAACATATGAGTGTTTTGTTTAGATATACAGCACATACATTACCTATTTTACAGTGTTCTATCATTAGATATTATTGTTAATAATGTTGAATAAAAAATACAATTCATAGTCTATGAAAATTATTACATAATTTAACTGATTTGTTTAAAAAGAAATGACATTCCCATTATGGATATGGCACTGAAATTAGCGTGCGATATATACTCTGCATGAGAGAGTATGGAATATATCTCAGAGAGAGAAAAGGTTGTTGATACCTAATAACGTGCTCTGTAGGATACAGATATCCTGTTTCAGATAATCTCACAAGAAGATTAACCAGCATCGATACAGGTATTATCCAAGATTGATATGATTAGAAAATTATTTCGATAGCAAGGTAAATACTTTTGATTTATCTGTTATGAAACGGATTTACTATATTATTCACTTAAGATGTATCAAAGTGTTCTTTATTCTGTTCTGAAACCTGAAGAAATGTATTTCCTGTTGGAGAAAAAATATGGTAATGCTGACAAAAGAAGCTTTAAAGGTGCACGAAGCTTTAAGGAATTGTGGATTAGAAACACCATTACAATTCCAAGTTCTCGATAGTAAAGTAAGAAAAAATCTTATTACTGAGCATATAACAGCAATTATGACATTACTGAACCTTGATTTGACTGATGATAGTCTTTTAGAAACCCCAGATCGTATTAGTAATATGTACATGGAGGAGATTTTTTCCGGACTAGATTACAGAAATTTTCCTAAAATAAAACTCATTGAAAATAAAATGAAAGTAGATGAAATGATTACGGTACGTGACATTACATTAACTAGTACTTGTGAACATCATTTTGTCATTATAGATGGTACGGCGACGGTGTCTTATATCCCCAAACAATGGGTTCTTGGGCTTTCAAAGATTAACCGTATTGTACAATTTTTTGCTCATCGACCGCAGGTACAGGAGCGTATGACACAGCAAATTCTCTTAGCGATACAAACCCTGATTGGGAGTAATAACGTAGCAGTTTCAATTGATGCTGTGCATTATTGCGTAAAGGCGCGAGGAATACGTGACGTTACAAGCACAACAACAACTACATCGCTGGGCGGATTGTTCAAATCTAGCCAAAATACACGCCAGGAATTTTTGCGCAGTGTTAACTGATAATCTGTAATATGTTATTATTAATAGCTGGATTTGACAGTTAATATAATTCATGCGTGAGAGCATGTGTTGCTAGATTTCACATATGTGGTTTCTATTCTAAATATTATTATCTTTAATATATTAGAGGCAGCATATATTTTAATTTCTTTCTCATATAAATTTCATGACCGAACTGAAGTTTAGGGTGAAATTTATTGCACGTTTTTTACCGTGGCATGGTTTTCAAAGATTTTTAAGTCGACTATATCTGAAATTTTCAAGAGTATACTAAGGTAGTATAGGACTATAAAAAAATGTATTAATTTTACAATTTGACTTTTTATGTCATCTATAAAATAGATTTTTGGTATATGCTTTCTATAACCTTGTTAAGGTTCATTATATAATGAAGTGTGTTTGTTTTTTTGTTGGTGTTTTTTTGAAACTCAAAGAGCTCTTTTGAAAAACTTTTGATATTCATGATTAATATCAAAAGATATGGTCATATAAGATATACGATCTTGATCGTATAAGCAGTATTAGATGTGAATCTATAACATCTCTTATAGAGATAGACGGTATTTAGTCTACCAAAATAACCATTGCATGGTAAAGATCCATATGAGATATGTATCTAACATGTATTTTATTTTTAGGTACTTTATTTTTCAGTTATACTGCTTTCTATTTTATAATATATATTTTCTTTCTTTATATACATAGAGGGATGTGCTTGTTTAAAGTTTATTGGAATGCAGAGATTTGTAAATTTCTTAAAAATTATCATAAAAGAAAAGAATATGTTTTTAGAGAGAACTCTTAAAGATTTTCTGAAGGGATAATTTTTTATGAAAAGAACAGAGAATTTTTTATCGATTTAAATCGTGTTGCACGATTTTTGATCGTCAATAATTTAAAAAGAGATATTATAATGTTAAGCCCATATTATTTCCTATGGTTAAATTTTGTTTCAAAGGAGTTTTTGCTTGAGAGTAAGGAAAAACTCATATGATGTTTTTGTTTTGCTGAAGTGTATGGGTAACTCTTTTATTATATATAGAATTATGCGCTGAAATCTAGATTAATAAGTAGCGAATAGATAAAAAATATGATACTGGTTTTTTGTTTAATGTTTTGAGTTAAAGTGAATCTATGTATATATATGCTATATACGAGAAATTTTAAGAGGGATGAATTATTTTAATTCATGGAAATGAATAACAGATTAATATACAGTGAGCCTTGCTATAAAGATACACAGCGGTATCTGAAAAGATAGTAACGGTTTTATTGAGTATAGCTAATTATTTAATGATAATAAAAATATTATTATAACATTTAATAAGAGCACGTAAATTTAGACATTTATCTAAAAAAGCTAATAAATCAATTGTTTTGTTGAAAAATTAAGTGGTTTATATATGACAACAAAATCACTTAAGCAATGTTTATTTGTAAGTCAACATCAATGGAATAGATAATGGATATTATATCGCGTTTAGGAAATATATTGTCGGATACAATCCTAAAGTTTAAAATAGATATATATAAATCGAGTTAGCAGAAACAGCCACTGAGCGATATATAAATCGTCGATGGCTATAGATATTTATAATCTAATAGGTTTTGTATAAACAGGCACCCCATTCTATCGCCCAGCGACAGGCTATCATTTCCGGATCAATTTGTTTTAAGCAATCAATTGTTAATATATTGCCTATCCGTGTGGCCCCTTTCTCTTGCAATAGCGTATCAAAGGTATATCCCGCACCGCAAAAGATATTATAACTGCTATCACCTAGTGCAATAATTCCATAGCGAAGCGTTGATTGATTTGTGAATTTATATTTCACCTCCTGAAAGAGTAATTGGATATTCTCCGGTAATTCTCCCTGACCGGTAGTAGAGGTAACAATAAGAATTACTTGATCTGCATACATTTGCCATTGGTTAAAACAGCCGTCTTGAAAAAGAGTGACTTGATAACTTTGTTGTCTCAGAAGTTCCTCTACTTTTTCAGCAAAGCATAGCGCATTACCGTATACCGTACCGACAAAAATACCTATATGAGCCATTTTAAACTCCCTTGTTCTGTATCATGTTACAGCAGCTTTATCTTGACTCGAAGAAAAAACTTCACTTCCTAATATTTAGGAAGACGGTTTCTTTAGTTAAAGAGATAAATCGTTTTTGGCAGCTGTCGTTCGGGCAGGCTAAAACGTGTCGTTGTTCTCTATTTACCGGGTGTTGTAAGATTATTATGGGACTAATTAGTTAGTAGTAAATTATGATTAAATGCTATGCTTAAAGGTAAAATAGTGGCAGAGAGTATATCTAGGTCTATCATGAGGAATCTAATGATGAAAATACGGGAACTGGATTCGGGAGGAAATCTTAAATGAAGCCAAGGCATGTGTTGTTGCTTTGAATATTACCATTAGCTGTAATCGATTGTTAAATATTCCTTAATGTTTTTGGGTATGCTAAACGATTAAATCTTAATTGTGAAATTAAGATTAAGAATAGAGTTTTGGTATCGAAAGGATATATTTAATGTGTTTTTCGTGTTTCATCTGATTATTTGAGTGTAAAAAATATATAAAAATTTTTACTTGATACCTGAATAAATACTGTGACTATATGAAAATATTTATTTTGTTCAGCGAGAGTCGTTTTAAAATAAAGTTAGATTAGAGATGGCATCAATGACTCATTCGCATTAGTGAAATCAATGCTTGTTTACCATTGGATAGCTATTTGAATTTCAGGGAATATGGCTTCTAGATTCGGCATTGGATTCAGTGAATTTAGGTGGTAAGCTGTATGTCAGGATAATTTTATCGCAGCATTTTAACAACGGTTGAAAGGTGATAAAAGTTTAGGTTTATTAAAAATAACGATGTATATTTAAAACACAGTGTAGACATATCACTTTTATTTATCCTAATGATTAGGATAAAAGCTATGAAAATCTAAAGTACTGTTTATTTAGTATTGATTATGTACTTTGAGATTTATGGTGATTTTTTACAAAAAAAACTAGTTCTTCCGTTATTTAAGAACTTCAAGAGATATATTTAAAATAACAATTAAGATAATATGTTATACATGTGAAAAATTAATTAACACCTAATGGATTTATTTGTTTTTAGAATGAAGATATCATGAGAATTAATGTCTTGTACAAGTAAAATCGTTCTGTCTGATAGCTGAAAGCTATAATCAGATCAATGAAGATATTAAACACACAGTCAAAATTCAGTAATCGGTATGGTTTGATTTATGCTAGAGATGATTATCCGCTAGATTCAAAAAGATAGATAATCATTTTGATTTGCATTATTAAATCGCATTAACCTCTATTTCTATTCGTTAAGTATGAAAATAGTTAATATAGCGATATTTTAGGGTATTTAACATACATATATAACGTCATCACATATCTTGTTTGAAAATTACTGTTCAGTAAGAAAATATTTATCATTAGAGTCCCCTCGACGCTTATTCAGTCTAGTGTTGGGGTTCTTGGCGTATTGATTTGTTCTTTTATCAGTTAGCAATTTCCGGTAAAGATTAGTAGGGTCCTATCGCTAATTCGTTTTATAAAGATAAGTAATATCATACTAATCATTAGTATGCGAGTTAGATCTGGTCTTAGAAGAATACCTACACACGACGGTAGTATTGCAATAATCCGTAGTAGTAGCAGGGAGGGGAGTAAGAAACATGTGATACTATATATAATTATTTGACTAGCTATTATGGCTATAACTAAAGAAAATAGCCCTGCTATAACGATGGTCATATAAAATATAGTGACTGTGGTGTTACGGTGAAGTAAAAGTGACAACGTAAGGTAAGATTGATCTGAATCAGCAAGGCTGGTATTTGCGATGAAATAGAAAGCCACTCCTGCGATCACTATTAATCTCAGATCAACGAAATCGGAAGTAACTATTATGGCAATAGCAACATCGAGTGTAGTACAGACGTAACGTTTACTCAGATGTTCTATGTTTATATCTTAGGTAAGCAATGAGTAAAAATAAATTACATACGGTATGATGGTAGCGAAAAAATGCCGGTAGCCAAAAAATTGCCTTTTCTATTAGGTAGTGTTGACAAAAACATACCATAAGTTAGTGGGATGTTTACTAAACGAAAAAACAGTTCATTGATATAGGCAGTAATGATAAAAAAGTAGTAGTGGCTTTATTACTCTTTCCAACATTTTCGCACTTTTGTAACATGAGAATAGAAAAAAAAGTAGTAATATCCATAATGAGTGTATCACTTTATAAGTGATACGGATAACCGGCTCTTTCAGAGCCGATAGTGGAAACATTAAATGCAGCAAAATCTTTAACCATCGCAGTTGTTTCTGATTGCATCTAGTAACTCAAAAACATTAGTTTTAAAATATCTTAGATATGCTCATCTAAATTTTTACCGCTAGCAATGTTTAATTTTAAAGATGGTGGTTGAATCAGTATTGTTATAATATTTCCTCGATTTCTACCTATAGAAGCTAGTAGAGAAAGCTAGAACTAGCTTAACTTAAATGTTAGTAGTGAAGTTTCCGGGATTAATATAGCTAATCGCAGCTATAATATCCTGTCTAGCAGAGAAAGTTTTGCTTTTTTATTATGTTATTAGCATATTCCGCAGTAAGGTTTGTGACTATATTAATGACCCTATCAACAATATATATAAATATATCATATAAGTTTTGGTAATCGTTTAATGAATGTATAGAGATGTTGATGATATCTTTGATATCAGGCTGTAATGCATAGTTTTTGGTTCGATTAGAAGATTGAGAGAGTGCGATATTACGTCTTGATAGTTAAAGCTATAGCATAGGCTATATTTTTTCCTAGTATGAAATTCGAGATTTTCATCCTGACTTTTAATGATTGTGCGGATGTCTTTTTATTTTTTTGTATTTAATCTTGTTTAAATTGAAAATATAAATAATTATCTGTTATATTCCTGCTGTGTTTATTGTAGGAACGTATACTGAAAACTTATTCCCTGATATATATACTTCGTAATTGAAGAATATTGATTTTTGTTATTGTGGTTGTCTGATTCTGTTCTGCGTTTTATCCACAAACATGATATATACACTTAAGGTATTAGATATTTATCTTGTCAATAATTTCTAATAAATATCTAAAGTATAGATTGTTAATCACTACTAATATAGTGAATGAGAAAACTTCTGAAACCAGAATTATGTATTAGGAATACATATAATATATAATTATTATCGTCTCTTTTTTGCTAATTACATTTAAAAATTAAAATGTAATTATATTTATAATAATGTGTTTTGTTTTTTGAGATAAGTTTGTTATTTCTTATTATAAATAATCTGGTATGTGTTTAACATCCTTATATTTTTCAATTGTGGATTATTACACCTGATAGGTAGGTATAGATAAAGAGTTTATTTTAAATAAATAAAATTAGCACCAGTGAAATGAAGAACTTGCTAACGCTAGTGAGTTTTTTTAATGTATATGTAAAATCTAGCGTAGTAATTTGATTTTAAATATATCCTTTATATGAACTATCCAGTTAAATGCATAATAGACCTTCATTATTGAAGCGAGTATTGCATGTGATAGTTATTTATATGTTTTTAAGTTTAACCTGCTTAATCTTCAGTAAGAATCGAAAATACATCCAACACAATATAAATGTTTATAGTTGTAAGGTAATAATAACCATTAATTCGATTAGGTATAGTGATGTTGATTCTTAATGATGTTACAGTTATAGACCCTATCTCAAAATGCTTACCAAGGAAAGGTAACCATTTTTAGACAAGTGGATATACATCCTAGACATAAATTAAGAAAGGTTCAGGTATCTGAAGGATTTATTTCCTTATTAACTATACATAATGCTTTATTATTTAGGTATAGTTCTATAATAAAAACAGCGGAAATAAGCATTCGAAGAATCACTATATTAGTATAATACTAAAAGGAATATTAGATGAGCTCTTGCGCTCTTAATTCAGTTTTTAGATAAGCATAATAAATTGGTGCTACTATAAATCCTTCTACACCAAATATCGCTTCGAAGATAAGCATAGCCAGTAGTAGCTCCCAAGATTTAGCATTAATTCGGTTGCCAACAATCTCTGCATTAAGAAAATACTCTAGTTTATGAATTAAAATAAGATATATCAGCATAATACCTCCTGCGCTTAATGAAAGAGAAAATGCTGAAATGATAATGATGAAATTTGAAATAAGATTTCCAATAATTGGAAGGAGACCAAAGAGAAAAGTTAATACAATAAGTATCTTACTTAGTGGAAGATAAACATTGAATACCGGGAATACAACAAGAATCATTATTGAAGTTAAGAAGGTATTAATTAAAGATACTTTGATCTGAGCAAAAACTATATTGCGAAAAGCCTGGGAGAGATAATACAATCGTTGCAAAAGCTCTTGTGTAAAGTAAGTGCTTCGGGAAGATGGCTTGTTAAGTGAAATTACTGCACCTATAATAAGGCCTATAAAAATAGTAAGTAACCCGTGTAAAAAAGAACGACCCATATTTCGGATAATAATTAAATTAGACTCCATTAAAGCAAAGAGTTGATCTTTTAGCTCCTCTGCGCTTTCTGGCAGAAATGAAGGGAGATGTTGGGGCATTCGATGTTGTACATTGGAAAAAATACGATTAATTTCTGCAGTAATATCAATATTGGGCCGAATATCCGATGTAAGAAAGCTGATTAAGCTAACGATGGCTAGTGTCATGCTAATTACCACGAATGCGGCAATCAATGTTACTACTACCCAGCGAGCGCGGCCGCTACCAACTAGGTGTTCAAACCATGGGGTTAACGAAATAATCACCTCATATGCGAGAAATCCAGCGATAAAGCAGGGAAATAAATGCATCGGGATGAGCATGGTCATAAAAAAAAACATTAATAGGTAAGAGGTGGCTTTTATCCATACCTTACTTACGCCCATTCTTCGTTCCTTCCATTACCGCTCAGTTCCTTTTAGATGAATAAGGAATAGAATATCGGGTTATCATGGCGTTTATTTTTTTAAATAACCATATCTATCTATTCCAGACAGGGAAGATGATTTGTGAACAATAAATCTTTAATTATGTTAAAGACATATAAATTATCGTGAAATTTTACGATCTATCTCCTCGTGATAGGGAATGCTGATTTTAAAAAATATTTTTAATCGATTTGATTTTAACCATACCATGTAGATTGAACAAAGAGTATCCGTGTGGTCAAGAATATATTTATTTTTTTACACGTATTTATTGATGTTTCATGGGAGGTGAATTTCATCGATTTATAACTTGCTCTTGTAGAAGATATCTGTCGTTTAATGATGGTTGTTTTTATTTCTCTTATGGTGAGTACTTTATCAAACTAATATGTTTATAAAGGGGTTATGCGATAGAATCAATGTAATTATATTATATAAAATATGAAGGTATAATTCAGATCCGAATAAATTCATATATAATAATATTATTTGGTTTAGCAAAATAACTTTGTTTACTAAATTAACTAACTATGTTGTGCTTGATGATGTTGTCTACTTATTCTCTTTCCATGAAAACAATGAAAAAAAGGAATGCTTGCATAATTTATAAAAAAAGTATTTCATAAAGCCATTCAATCCTGATTGAGAACAGGATTATGCAAGACATTTATGTACTATTTATGCCTAGAAAGGTTCCATCTTAACATATTTATAGATTGGGAATCTTCACTGATAAAAAAATCAGCATAGTAAGTAACCAAGTTATTAGTTACTAATAGAGTCATTTGGGAACTAAAAAAGCATTTTGATAATATTATTATACTATTATCAAAATGCCATGAGTAGCTTTATTTTTGTAGAAGTAGGTATTAACGGATTGTTTAGCATTATAAGCAAATGTTTATACTATCTTCTTAGCAGTGGTTCTGATTGCTCGCCACTAAATTGCTATCAACGATCATATCTATAATATGATGATTACCATCGCGCAATTGTTAGAAGAGATCATATGATACCTCGAGCTGAGATAAATGCTACTTCAGGGTATTACTGTGACTATAATCCATCAATATATGGGCTGGCAATCTGAGTGATTTGTGGATGTTTGTTCAATTATCTATACATAGTTTGCGTATGATAATTAGTCGCGCTTTTCTAGCATGGATAATATCCTCGCAGGTTTTACTAGCAGTTGAATAAAGCGTGATCTGATCTTGCGTATCGAGTAACTAGTAACGGGAGTCAATGGGATGTTTTGGTAGCATGAACGGCATCAATAGCAATAGCAACACTGTTGCTATTGACACCGTTATTTAAAACTCGATTGGACAGGAGAGCGATGACACCATTTCTCTACAAATTTGCGTATCGGTTGTGAAATCGCCAATAGTTTATTAACTTATAAGACTAGAAATATACTCTCCGATAACAAAATCAAGAAATTTGGTATTGGTTGTCAGATGTAATTGATGAATTGCTATTAATAGCTGACTGGAAACTTATAGTTCATTATTTACTCGGTAGTTTTCATCTAAGTTCTGGATCTGTATTATTTTTTTCATCGCACGAACTATACGTAGTTTTTAAACTGGATTCAGTCGACTGCTATAGTCTATTGTCTCTATGTGTCAGGAAGAGAACAAGGGCTGATAATTACTAGCAGACCAGGATCATTGCCGTGTAGAATATATTTAATAGACTGACGTATGTGTAGGAATGTTCTTCCTTAAACGGATATTTATTGAAAGGCGCTAGTAGCTAAGCACGGAGGGGAGGACATGCATGCTTTAATGCGCCGCGTACGCAACTTATCTATTTTATGCTATATCTATCATGGGGGATTTTCATAAGTGAACTGATTAACATACAACAAAACGCACGATATCAAAATCGATATCAAATTTAACTTTTTCCTATCGAAAATTAATACAAAAATCATTGATTATGATTTAGATTGATTAACTATAACAAATAATCATGTTCTATTTCAGGATCTTTATCCACTACTAATTTTGAATATAGATGATTCTAGGGAAAAAATTGAATTTCGCTAGATAAACGTAAAAGATATTACTCTCGCTTTTAATGGAATCTTATCGAGGGGTGGTTAACTTAAATAGGATTATATAGATAAATAGATTAGTTATCTAAAGATAATATCTTGACTTCATATAATTATATTAATTATATTGATAGATTTTTTAAACATAAATCACACTATATTTTTATACAAGTATAATTTTAAAGGAACAAAAGAAGTTGTTTCTTACCATGCGTAAACAGAATGTTTTTTATTTCACAGTCAAAACAGTTCAGTTATTTAACTTGAATAAATTTTACCAAATAAAAGTTTTTATATGCCAAGAAATATTTCTTTTGTTTTTTTATCTATTTTATCGATCGGAACTTAGTGAAGTATAGATCGATTATGGATGTAAGGTTATCTCATAAAGCGAAAATATATATTTTTAAAACATTCGGGAGTTAACCATATAAAATATTTTTTTCAATTTTGGTAATACTTTAGTATCTAATACTAATTAAAACGGCATTGATTTTGAGCTCAACATATTAGCTTGGTTGTCCCTTTTTATTTGAAATGAAAAAAAATGGTGTGTTTTAGGATATATTATTTCTCTGTGGTTAAATAACTAAGGTTTATTTTTTTTATGGTGTGTTTCCTATCTCAAAAAGAGATCGTCTGTATATCTCTTTTCATGATTTTCATCATCCTCTAATTAGGAGATAACTATAGAAGATCTTCCGTTAAGATTGAGGAAAGAAGAGTTTCCTGTTATAAAATAATGTTTGAGTGGAAGTTTAGGAGAGGTTTGACATTGAAATACAGGTAATCCTAGGCAAAGTTTATTGAAAAATTTAGGTTAAGATTTGTATGCATTTTTGTTTCTTGTTTTATATCTTTCGCTTCCTATTGAAAGATATAGTATTCCATATTTATTCTGGAAATAGAATTTTTATAGAAAGTTACATATTATTATAAGTAATATATCGAAAAAGAAAACCATGTGTCAAAGAAAAAATATACATATTATTAATATTAGCGCTTTACATATAAAAATGTAGAATATAGATTCGATGTTTAATATAGTATATATTATTCATGGGGTTGTGCATAAGGTTATTAATGGTTTTAGTATGCTGAAATTAAGATTGTTATCTTCCCATGATATACTCTAGACCGATTATGAAATCTAGTAGTGGATATTAAGAAACATGTATAGATTATAGAGGTATATTTTATTGATATACGTTTATAGAGTCTAAGATAAAAATAAGAAGATAGAAAGGTACTCTATTCAAAAATGTTTAGAAAAGATATCTTATAAAGTATTTTGTTCATTATCGAAAATAAGATAACAGTTTTATTGTTATATGGTTCATTAGAATATGCCTAGAGCGAAATTTAATTAACCATAATCTTTAAAGACTGTTATTGTCAAAGCTAATATGTATCTACAAAGAAATAGTCTAAATATTGTTATGATATTTGTTAAGATTATTATGGAGAGAAGGTGTGCGCTATTTGGATATAATGACTGATGGGAAAGATGAAGGTTATTATGTAGAACTCAATTGGTAGAATGGTTTGGCTGATATTTCTAATTATGACGGAGGAATTTCTATTTACATACTCTTCAGTTATGTTAGGTAATACCGCATAATAAATATTATATTTTACTCTAAAACAAATATCAATTAATTATAGAGATAAAACTAGTTTTTTTGATGTTGTTTGATAATTACTGGGAGTATGGAGAGGCTATTAATAACCCAATCTGCTGCTCTACTAGCCTGGAGAGTTACTCTTTTCCCAGTTCGTACTAGGACCCGTGTTCCCACCCCTGCTGCTTTGGCAGCTAGCATATCGTTGAGGGTATCTCCTACCATATAAGACGATGCCATATCAATACGTAGATGACGCTGTGCATCTAGTAGCAATCCAGGCTGTGGCTTTCGGCAGTTGCATGTTTGTCGTAACTCTTCTATTATCCCATGCGGATGATGAGGGCAAAAATAGATACCATCAAAGTTAATCCCATGGTTTATTAGAGACCAGTTCATCCATTGCGTGAGTCGGATAAACTGCTTGTGGTTAAAGTAACCTCGTGCTAGCCCAGATTGATTGGTTATGAGAACAAGAGCAAACCCAGTTTTTTTTAATTCCCGTAAAGCCTCGATCACACCGTCAATAAAGTGAAAATTCTCAATTTTATAAAGATAGCCGTTATTGGTGTTAATCGTGCCGTCACGATCTAAAAAAATTGCGGAAAGAGACTTGATCACTGGAAGGTACCTTGTAACAGATAAGAGATAATTATGATATGTTTTGATATAAAAGAGAAATCTATTCTCCTTTATTACCGGTTATTTTTCAAATTGATGGTGTTATAAAGATTCATGGAATATGAAGATATAACCTGAATAATCAAATTCTGTCTGTCGAGCATGTTTTATAAGTAATGAATATCTGCATTTTAATATAATCCAACTATTTTTATAAAAAACACCATAGCATCGCCTTCTAGAAGGCGATGCTAAATTTATTTGAGATTAATATCTTCTCTAGGTGGTTGACTGTCTGACCATGAGATTAAGAGAGAGATCCTCTTAATAGGAGTGGTTTTTATATAGAAGATCTTAAGTGTATCTCTTGCATATAAAACACTCTTGTGATCTTGAAAGGTCATATGTTTTTATAAATTGTGGATGTTTCAGATTTTATTAATACTTCATGATTTTTATTCTATTTAGGAAACTTGATTATTATACATACAGTATCTATTAGTATGTCTCGGTATACTAGTGGACTCTGGTAAATGCTTCACTAGCATACTATTCGCATAGTATTCTTTAGGCGATTGAAATTTTCTTAGAGGTAACGTGATTCTATCTTGATAAACAGTTCTTTTTTCTAAAAGAAAGATAATATTCTACAATTCTATAATTTCAGTTAGATGTTAAATAACATATTGATCTATAAGGTTAAGAACCCACTCTATATCGATACGTTTGATATCATTCAAATGTATATTTTTTTAGTAATGCGTTTTACACTAGAAAAGATTTCCATATTCTTGCTCATGGTTTTCCAGTACTTACATTTTACTCCATGGCGATAAAAGATGGTCTGTAAAGCGTATTTAAGAATCTTTGTATATTCGCTTCGTTTTTTAAAAGAGATAGCATTGTTTATATATGATATAATCTTTGACCTCCCAATTGTATTTAGAGTATCCGGCTAATTAAACGGTCGATACGGATACGGCGTAATCTTCGAATTAGTTTGCGAACTTTAACCGGATATTCGGCGATTCTTTGTAGCTCCGTGAAATGTTTGATAATCGAGGTATTGGTGCGAATTAGGGTGAGTTCTTCTTTACAAGAATGATGTAATTCCTGATTGGGATCATGAATCAGTAGTGCATTTTCTAGATCAAGTCGCCATGCTCGTAGATTAAAATTACTGCCGGTTAGTAATTGCCATTCGTTATCTATCCATAGACCTTTTAAGTGATAGGTATTGTGATGATCTTGCCATAGACGCACTGTTAGTTGCCCATTGTCTAAATAACGTTGGAGGCGTCTAACAAAGTAGCGTAAGTTTATTTCGTAGAGATAAGGTATAGTGCTTATAATTTTAAACGGCTTATTCTCGGGAATGTAAAAATCGTTTGTGGTTTTATCACCAACAATAATTTCTAATTGTTTACCTTGACTCAGTAACCTAATTAAATCGTACATTAACGGTGCCGGTAAATTAAAGTAAGGAGTGGATAGGATAAGGGTATGGCGGGTTGAGCATAATAAATGATGAATTGTTTTATTGAGTGAATTTTGTTTACCTAACCCAACAAGTGGGGTGATGGCTAATTGTGTTGCGCTCGCTTCACCCTGATAAGAATAGCTAGCTTCACGTAGTGTTCGACGAAATAGGCGAGTGTCCTTTTTTATTGCGCGACTTTTCAGTCGAGCTGGGTTGTCTAGTTGGTTTACTGCTGGTGATGTAAGTAAATATTGTTTGATATAGTTAAGCAGGGTGTCAGCGAGGAGGGGATTATGGATAATCTGGTAGCGATCGTACCGGTATTGATCCTTTTGGTGTAGATAAACATTGTTTAGACTAGCACCGCTATAGATAACCTTAGTATCTATGATAAAACCTTTTAAATGTAAAACACCGAGTGCTTCTCGGGTGTTTACCGGTACTCCGTAGATTGGGATGTCTATTCCGGGATGGGATTGTTTCATGCGGCAGTACCAGTTTGCATTGGTATCGGAATTACTCCCGATACGACTACGGTGTGCCCGGTGCCAGTCAACTAAAATTGCTATCTCAAGATTTGGATTTTTGCGTTTAGCTGCATAAAGTGATTTGAGAACTCGTTCCCCCCCTTGATCCTGCTCTAGATATAAAGAAACGAGATATATCCGCTGTTGGGCTCCACGAATAGCTTGCATCAGTGATTGGTAAAAATCTACAGGGCTATAAAGTATTGTTATGTCTTCAAGCATCTGAGGGATTTTAGGAAGTTGTAAAAGATGTTGTTGGTGTTTTTTATATTTGAAATTTGATAATAGCATAGTGCGCTTCTTCTTTTATCATTCAAGGTTCAAAAGACTCTATGCAAACAGGTATGTAATTGAAAAGTCCATAGTACCATTATTACTCTAGATTGCAGGTATCTGTCGTTTGACTTACTGAATTTTTATCAGATATCGGGGGGGGTAAATATTGAATCTGTTCTAATGATAAGAAAATAATGTATATTTCATGGTTGAATCGAAGAGTAAGGGATTTGTAAAAGATTGGTTTAGTTGTGTTTTCGGAAAATCTTTGATAGGGTAAAAACCATTTGAGATGGTCAACATTGATTCAAACAATTTTTATGATAAAGATTTGGTATCAGTACTAGTATCACTCTCCCGATCTTGATGAAATCAGAACTAGTGGCTTGTTTATCCCAATTTGTATAGTGAACAATACTGAATTTTTATTACATAACTTATGTGGATTAATTTCAAAAATCCACTTTTCATAGTAAGAAATTCATCCAATTTGTACTGTTAGATAAAATTACTCATGATACACACATCACCTTTTATAGAGTGATGAGAATGAAATTTTTATAATACAAGCTCAGTTCGAGATCATAACAGAAGATTTTCGCTTACTGCGTAGTTGTTGAATAAGCATTTATAATAATGTAGATACATGTTAAAATAAAGAAGTGTTTTCCGTAGGAAAACTGTCGTATAACCTGTTTAAAACAGTAAGTATTAATACACGAGTAACGGTATTTTTATTCTTGTCACTGGATATAACATATTAAGTATATGCGAAAGTTAAAAAGAGATATCCGTTTCGAAAAGAGAGTTACTACTCGGTATGGATGGTGCGATTTAAATTGAATAATATCGTTTGTATACCCCGATACAATCTTTGTATCTACTTGTTGACATGAATATTTAAGATCATACGTTGTCCCCGATTTTAAAGCGGGGACCGTCTATCACTCCTCAAAAACTTCCTGCCAGTCTTGTGTCTGTTAGGTGCTGGATGTGGAATAACCGGGGTCACCGTGTATTATTTATATAGTGTTGTTTTTCATGCAACACTGATTACTAAGTGAAGAATATTTTCATTGCTAAGTATCGTTAATTTTTAAGTCCGAATTTTGGACGGCTGCAAAGGCTTTTGCCACTTTGCTAATATTAGTAGTATTTAGGCCAGCCAGACACATCCTGCCGCTCTCAATCAAGTATACTCCGAAGGTTTTGCGTAGATGTATTACTTGTGCTGGAGTAAATCCAGTATAACTAAACATACCTCGCTGATGCAGTAAATAGTCAAAGTGATGTGTGGGTAGCGCGATTTTTAATGCCTCTATTAATCTTTTACGCATTTCTACAATACGTTCTCGCATTGCAGCCACTTCCTCTCTCCATAAGGCATTTAATTTCGGTTCATTTAAGACCTGCGCTACGATTTGAGCACCAAAATTTGGTGGACTGGAGTAATTTCGCCGAACGGTCGCCTTTAGCTGACCCAATACACGCTCGGTTTCACTTGCGCTATCACATACGATCGATAATTCACCTACTCGTTCATTATAAAGAGAGAAAATCTTTGAAAAAGAATGACTTATAAGGCACGGAAGACCTAAACGCGCCATGTCGCGTACTACATAGGCATCTTCGTCTATTCCCGCCCCAAATCCCTGATAGGCAATATCTAGAAAAGGAATGAGTTGGCGTTCTGCTATTACCGTATTGATCTGATTCCATTCAGCGCGGATGAGATCAGAACCAGTTGGGTTATGACAGCACGGATGTAACAGCACGATGCTATATGGTGGTAATTGCTTAAAACAATCGAGCATTGCACTGAAATTGACACCTAGTTTTTTACTATCGAAATAAGGATAACGATTAACCTGAAATCCGGCGCCTGAAAAAATACCCAGATGGTTTTCCCAGGTGGGGTCGCTTACCCAGACTGTGGAATCCGGGAAGTAATGTTTAAGAAAATCAGCGCCAATTTTTAATGCTCCCGATCCACCCAGGGTTTGAATTGTGGCGATTCGAAGCGTATTTCGCATTGGATGGTCGTCCCCAAAGAGCAATGCCTGAGTTGCACTGCGGTAAGTGGATAACCCTTCCATTGGCAGATAAGAGAGTGAGCATGGTATTGGATTAGCACGTAGCATAGTTTTTGCTGCGGTTACCGCTTGTAATTGTGGAATAATCGCCTGTTCGTTATAATAAAGACCGATGCTTAAATTAACCCTGTCAAGGCGTGAATCTTGTTGATAGGTTTCCATGAGCGTCAGGATGGGATCTCCTGCATACGCATCCACATTTTGAAACACAGTGTGGCTCTCCTGTATTATCGGATGCAATGGTGCATCCCCCATAACAGTATCAAATAAAGATAAAAAAATGGCGATTAAGTTAACAAAAAAGTTGAAATATAAGATGGATTGATCGCGATCTTCGATATTGTACCAGATAATTATCTTATCTTTCATAGTGGCTAATTTTAAAAAATAGGCGGATTTATCAGAAAGATGTTGAGTGTTAGACAAGTCCAAGTGATATTTATCTCTATTCTGGAGATTCACTATATAACTACTGAGTCTAATTAACTTTATAAAGTATCCATATCATAATTACGTAAAAGGTTACTTGAGATTTATTTAATAGTATTAAATAAATTTTAATATAAGAACTCACACTCTTATCGGATTTTAAAGACTTTATGGGCAGAGAAATTCATCTCTATGCTATCTAAAACAATTTTTCCTTTATGCTATGAAGAGACCAACTTCATTATCAGATACTGATAATGAAATATTCTATAAGTGTAATTGATTAAATAATGAAGCACAGTCTTAGTTTGAAAACTAACATGAAGCATTTATACAGTATTCTTCCTTTCATAGAACGCTATTCATGGGTATATCTATTCTTACGCTATCTAATACTAAAAAGAAAATAAAATAACAATTAATAATAGAGGATTATGAATCGAACGATATGTTCATAACCATTATCAAAAAAATATTATTTTAGGCATTTTAAAAAAAATCCGGTAAATAAATTTAAGCGTAGAATTATGCTTCTAATCTGTAATAACAAGTTTCTATTAAGATAATTAATCGCATAAGATAAATATAAAAACGATTGAATCATAGAATGGAGTGTAAATATTGGAATATATTTTTTAGTCTACTATTTAGTAATAGTACAGATACCTGATCCGTTAGATATTTAGAAGAAATCGTGATTTTAAATTTAAGAAAATGAAATAAAAAGCATGTGTCCTAATTGAATAGAGATGAAAATTCTTGTAACGTACAACACGTTTATTTAAGATACTGCCATCTTAAAAAGATGCGTCATTTTTACTAAAAGGCGTGCTAGTGCGTGCTGTTAACTTTAAGATGACTTGGGATCTATAATTGAGTAAGATGTTTTTTAAGAGGCTCAAATAGCATTTTTTAAAAATGCCAAATATTTTCTCTTCTTTTATAAACACGAAGTTTTTGAGAACCAGGAGGGCGAGTTGTGTGCCAAACCAGTTTTCATAAAAGATGGTAAATGGTAGAAATAGTTTACAGAAAAATGCAAAGATAATTTCTCTTTAAACTCAAAAGAATGATATAAACAATTAGAATCAAAATTCTAAGTCCAGTCATAATTTTTTATATCTTTAAAAAATTGTAGAATCTCTAAGAAAATTTTTTATAAAATTATAGCGCGGTGTAAACGGCACCACGGTCCTATTTAGATAGGGCTATTTGGTGGGTGTACTCAATACTTTATCTATTTCAAGAAGTTCCTATCATGCTTATCTGCATATCAATAATTTCATTAAATAATAAAGCAGGCTTAGAAGGTTAGTAAAACAGGAAAATCGTAAAAATAACCTCCAATCAATCAGAAAGAAAATTACAAAAACGCATCAATTATTTTAAAGTTAGCAGCCAGGTTTCCCGTGTGTACATGATGAAGTATTCAGTAAAATTACTAAACATCACTGTATAGATTACTTACCCCGATAGATTTGATTGAGTTATTAGATAATAAAAAACGATATATACGGATTTTTTCTCGAAAGTTACTGATCATTTTTCGTGGATATGGGATTAGTACTCATAGATATTCACCAAGAATTTACGAAACGGTTTTTAACCAGAGTCATATGCCAAGAAAGGATCTCTATATTAGAAAAATTGCATATAGAGCTTTAATTTAAAATATTCTCTTGGATTAAGTTTATATCCGAAAGATATATATCTTATATAGCGATGATATGAATATATAAGGAATAATTGATATATTATTCTTCTAGTGAAGAGTTTTAGACAGCAGTGTATCGATATAGTCGTCTACTATACGGAAATATAGTATTTATTCTATAAATAGAAATGTGATTTCCATTTATAAAACCTAGTAAGAGTTTAAGTATTGTTTTTAATCTCATATTAGAAGAAAGAAAAAAGATGTCTATTGAAATACATCCTGATAATTATAAGCAGTATGTATGGATCACAGTTAAATTTATTACGTATAATCGGGGTGGTAGTAGCAGTATAAACGCTATACGCTCATCTTGTAATGTTTTCTTCTTTATTTTATAGCAAATCTGCATTTAGTTTTTTAGCTAAACAGTAATTTACTCTGATCGAGATATATCAAGATTTAAGTATTTACTGGTATGGTCGAGTAGACCTTCTAGAGATCATAAGTGTGTTTTACAAAAAAACATGATTTTTAAAAAATCAAGAAAAGAGTTCACTGAAAATGATAAAATATACTAGCTATTCTGAATATTGTATGGATATGCTCTGATGTATATAGAGATGTTTAAATCTTCATCTAAAAATGATACAATTCTAAAGAATTATCCAAAATTAATTTTAATCTTAAAAATTACTACTATTGTAGTATAAGCAACCAATTGATAAATGTTCGCCTTCACTATAGCAGTTTTAAGAAACTGGTGTGGATAAATTTATCATGTGTAATTAAAAAAACATAACTAAGAAATTTAATTTTGATTTCAAAATACAGATTGGTGTATAAGAAATATGTTTCGAAATAGATATCTATTTTTTGACTTTTTACTTATATTTCTTTATGCGTATCTTAAATCTAAATGTAGTGAATATGTAGAGTTGGCCTTTGATAAACACTTGATTTCGATAATCACCTTTACAATGCAAGATCATGGTAAGTGATAATATCACTACATCATGTAGTATACAAGTCAGTGTATAATAAACAGCATATAGTTAAAGTATCGTTCTTACTTATATACTGATAAGTATGAATATACTATGATTTTTTAAAATCATTCTCGTGTAGCAGTTAAGAACTCACTAGTCAGTGTCAATATATTTATCATTAGATATACAAGATTTTATGGAGAGAAACGCGATGAGACTATGCGACTCTGATATTGAGAATTGGTTAGATACAGGCCGTCTAACTATCTCACCGCGCCCATCGATAGAAAGAATTAACGGAGCGACGGTTGATGTGAGACTAGGTAATCAGTTTCGAGTCTTTCAAGGGCATACTGCTGCTTATATTGATCTTAGCGGGTTAAAAAATGACGTTACTACCGCGTTAGAGCGCGTAATGAGCGATGAAATCCAGTTAGCGGAGGGGGAAGCGTTTTTCCTCCATCCTGGAGAGCTAGCGTTAGCGGTCACCCTTGAATCCGTCACATTGCCTGATTATGTAGTGGGATGGCTTGATGGACGTTCCTCGCTTGCACGTCTTGGTTTAATGGTTCACGTTACTGCTCACCGGATTGATCCTGGCTGGCAGGGTAGAATCGTATTGGAATTCTATAATTCAGGTAAGTTACCTCTAGCGCTCCGTCCTGGTATGTTGATTGCTGCGTTAAGCTTTGAACCCCTTAGTGGTTCTGCGGCTCGTCCTTATAATCGACGCGAGAGTGCCAAATACCACGATCAGCAAGGTGTTGTGCGAAGTCAAATTGATAAGGACTAACATGTTATAACTCTCTAGGAAATAGGTAATTAGGTAATTAGGTAATTAGGTTATTAGGTTATTAGGTTATTAGGTAATTAGGTAAGATTATTGTGTCAGGAAAGTACTGATGATACCTTTTCTCTCGGGGTGATGATGGCTAGTTGGATAGACTGATACTATAGACACTATAAATTCTAATAAATTTCGTGTTATTGTATGTATATAAATATAATCATACTTATGACTTAATGCTGAAAGTGATCTTTGGTGCTATATGTGCTTGAATTAAAGTTGTTTTCAAGTGCTATAAAACTTACCGAGTAAGGGAGAACTGCATGATTAGTAAGAGGAAAACTATCTCTATTAGAGATGGTGTTATTATTGGCGCAATCAGCGATTGTTAAAAGTATACGATGTCTTAAAGGGGCGGTTTTTAGCTTAACATTTAACGGAACAAAAAAGGGAGAAGGAGATAGTTTCCTGAGAAACTGGGAGTTCTCGTATATTAACTAGATTTGATATCGTAGATATAGCAATAAAGAGATGTCACTTCTCAATAATCACTATTCTATCTCTCGCTAAAAATTTTCCAGTATTTCCTCGGTTTCTTGATTAAAAGCGGTTTTTTTCTGGAAATTAATTAACTAGATGTCTCTAACAGGTTAGAAAAAGAATCAAACATTGTTAATCATTTTTTACCGATAACTTCATACCATGGTGAGTATGCGGAACTTGTATAAAGTTTTAGGATCATCTTTATGTAAAGATGAGTCCTTAAGAACAATTAGACCATCAAGTAAAAAGTGTTGAAAAGCATGGAAACGTTTAATTAGAGACAGTAAACCAAGTATTCAACAGTCGATGCCTTTGCCTTCCTGAAGGGAAAAGCATCTTTTTTAGAAAAAAAGTATGGTTTCTTTTTAACTAATTATAGGTATAATTTTCAGTAGTCTTATTGTAACGTACTACGAGTAAAATGGTGATATACTCAAATTCATCTTTAATCTTATAAGTACTGATATAATAAATTTTTATATGCGTATTCTCTCATAAGCTATATTTAAGGGATGCACAGTGAGTTCACGTAGTAAATTGCTAATGTTTTGAGAGAATGAATCTGGTTAACACTTTCTGGAAGTATCCATGAATACCTATCAGAAAATTTCCGGATATCAAGTTCTACCTAGTGTAGAGGTACAGATAAAAATTATAAGTTTTATAGAACTATATTTACGAGAAAGTGGTTTAATAATATTTATTAAGTATTCTACAAGATATTTGATATCTTATATCAGATAATTAATGCAGTAATTTGTAAGTGTTTTATACTATAATTTCAATTCATGTTTCCTATTTTTTCAAAATCTACCCCTTTTTTTAGGACAATCGAAATCAAGTCTGATATAGGTAAGGTACGGTAAGGTAGGGAATGAGATTCGCATACAATTTTTATAAATTTGGATTGATGAGCGAAAAGACATTGTGTGTGGAAGCGAGATTGCCAGGGATATTCATCAATAAATAATAAAAATGTAATATGAGCTAAAGTAGATTCATGTATGAATTTTTATTCATTATTGTCATAAATCACATTAAGGAAAAGGATATATATGGTAACAAGGAATTGAAAATAGTAAATGGATATCAGAATTTATAAAAACATTAGTATAACATTACTTTAGTGATTCTCATAGAACGAGAATGTCTCTCAAGTGCTTTAGTGTTATTGATTTCTCTTGTGTTTTTTTGTTTGAGATGATTTCATAGCATTTGATATGAGATGTATTCTTTTTAAGATATTATTTAAATCTTTTTATTTATTGTGGTTCTTGATCAGCTCTGAAAATATTGTTGTATTTCCAGTATTCTCATGCGTGTTAGTTAGTAGTAACAAGCAATAGCTTGCAAGATAAAAATTCATCTAATATGATTTTTCCGTCAGTTTATTGTCCGATCTAACTATCAATGATATTAAGATTTGTTAAACACTCGTTTCTATTGAAATCTATGTAAATGTTTGGGTGAATGTTTGGTTATTAGTTGAGAAATATAATAAATATAGAGGGTATTAACATGAAGTTACAGTCTCTATCTGTGCTTGTTTCGGCTATGGTTATGGTCGGTAGTACAGGAGCTGCCGAAGTTTATCATACAGATAGTAATCGATTGGATCTATACGGCGAACTCAACGGTATTCGTTATATCTCTGCTGACGAAGATAAAAATGGTGATGGTTCTTTCGTTTGTTATGGCCTTCGGGGGGAAACGCAATTTGGTGAGAACCTTATCGGTTTTGGTACGTTTGAGCAAGAAGTTAAACTAACCTCCTCTCCAAAAGAAGAAAGGAGCAATCACTTTTCCCGCCTGGGTTTTGTTGGTTTTAAACTGGGCGATCTAGGTAGTATTGATTATGGTCGAAATTTTGGTGTCTTATATGATATAGGTAGATGGACTTATATTATGCCGGAATTTGGTGGTGATACTAGTATTAATGATAATTTCCTTAGCAGCCAGGCCAATGGGGTCTTCACATATCGTAATAGTGATTTCTTTGGAATGCTTGATGGTTTTAATTTTGCACTACAATATCAAGGTAACAGTGATAGCAAAGTTGATAAAGATAAAATCCGCCAATTGTCACGGAAGGCAAATGGCGATGGATACGGTCTGGCTCTTACCTATAATTTGAACAACGGTCTTTCTATTAGTTCCGCGTATACCAGCAGTAATCGTACGCTCGCTCAGCGTACGCTGACTATCTCGTCTGATCCTAATCAAAAAGCTGAAGCTTATTCTTTTGGTTTAAAATATGATGCTTATAATCTGTACCTAGCAGCGTTGTATAGTGAAACTAAACATATGACACCTTATGGTGATTTCTCCGGTAATAAAAACGGCGAACAGATTTACGGGTTTGCTGAAAAATTAAAGAATCTTGAAGTGGTTGCACAATATCAATTTGATTTTGGTTTTCGTCCTTCCGTTGGATATTTGCAGTCTCAAATTTCCGATAATAATGAAGGAAAAACCCAGAATATCAAAAAATATATTGCGGTAGGAGCTTCATATAATTTAAATAAAAATATATTAAGTTTCGTTAATTATCGCGTTAATCTTTTAGCTAAGGGTGACTTTATTCATAAGGCAAAAATCTCCACTGACAATATTATTGCGTTAGGTATGACTTATATATTCTAATATTATTCTTAGTATAGCAACGTTCTGCTAAGAAGCGGGGGGTATAGCGGTGTCATTCCTCTTAGCCCCGTCATTTATCGAGACCAGGATTTGACCGTATTTAAGAGCAACTGTTGTTAAAAAAATTACGGCTTATTTTAAATAAGCTAACATATAGAAAAACTAACCAAGAGCGCTATAAAAATAGCGTGATGTATTTATTTGATTTTTTATCTATGTTCTAAATGTTAGAGTGCATTGATTTTATAAGTGGTCTCATTATTATGCTAATTTTATATTTAGGTAATTTTTTATCCTTTAATTTTTATAGAGAACGACGATTTCCAGCTCTGTTATCTATTTTTTTAATTCTTTAGGGGGTGGTGGATTTTAATGCGTTGTTTTTATATACAGATTCACTTGATATCTAATGAGAAAATACAGTTCTCTCTATAAATAGAACTGTATTTAAATTTTTATCCCCTGTTACTGATACAGTAATTTGTATAGTAAAGAAAATTGATGTTAATCACAGCATACAGATTGAAAAAATAAAATTTTATTGAAATCAATCTTCCTTTTCCTAAGTCATCTCATTATATTATTTTCTTGACTCGGCGTCTCTCTACTAATGAATTACAATGATATGCTTGTATATAAATTAGCTAATTCAGCTTAATAATAAAGAGATCTGCTAGATAGAAAACAGAAGGTTTTAGATTATGAGAAACAGAAAAGTAGCTTTCATATAAAAATATATTGTTTAAAAAACATATAGATGAACAGTAATAAAACATACGAGAATGAAACATTCATTGATAAAAATTTAAAAACACAAAACATATTAGAATGGTTGCTAAAAACATCCTGAAGTTTTATTATTTTTATTGAAAATAATTAATTTATTGAAATCTCTTATTCTTGGGAAGTTAATGCTATATTAGAAAAATAGTCTATACATTTTAAGTATTAAAACATTTATCAGAGACAAAAGCTTATCAATAAGGGATCTTGTGTAATATGATTATTGATAATAATATCTGTTACTATGAATTAATATGTTAGGGTTATATGAGTTCCTATCGAAAAAATTTTTTCTAATTATTTCTTTTCACAATGCTCGAAGAATGTTCTTCTTCAACAAGAAAAGTATTTTCTTAAAGATTGACTTATATATGACGAAATTTTAACTTAATGCAGTATTAATTAGTCGAAGGAAAAAATATAAAAATAAATATCCGTTAAATAAAATTTCGATGTTTATTTTAATCTAGGCGTAAGCCAAAGTTTTTATAGCGGATGACGATGATTTTTGAGATACTGAAATCAGTGAAGACATGCTTTAAATCTTATAGCAATTCTTTTTGAGATATTAATGTTAGACAGTGTTTGCTCTCGGATTTTTATAGATATAAGCAGTATGATGCTCCATAAATCACCCTCTTCTTAAGAGGGATATATTGTAATTATTAAACGGGTTAAATGTCATATATTTAGATGCGATTATAATAAAGGGAAATAGAGGTTTTTACTAGATTAGATAGTTTTCTGGTATTTTTTTTGATTGTAGTTACAAGTATAATAAATTCAACACGTTGATTTTTTAAGTAAAAAAAGTAATATACCCGGTAGTGGAGCGTTAATCGAGCATGTCCTATTATTTATCGTTAAAAAATATTGCTGTGCTCTTGCATTTCGCAGAGTATCTTTAATCGAGTAATAACCAAGACTTTATGGTTTTAAGATCCTTTGAGTACTGTAACAAAATAAAGGGTTGTAACGGGATACAAACATTGATCTTATAGCAGTGACGCTACCGATCGTAAATGATACTATGAATTTCTTCAATACTCATTGTATGAATATCGTATTTACTAGCATCATGGATATATTTTTTCCTAAGGAGTGGAATCGTTTAATCTTGTGATTTATCATGATCACATGAACAATAACTGGTATGTTGTTATGATCCATCGATAAAAAATCGTTTATACAGTTCTAGAGTTGTATGCTAAGATCATTAGTAATTGTAATAAAGTTCAAATAAAAGTATACATATTCTATGTGCCTACAGTAATTTATACCTTTAGGTATATAAACAAACACTGGTTAGAAAAATCTAAATAAGCTAAGTTTTTTTTAAGTGACACTTCACATTCTGTACTGGATCTTTTAAAGCCTTTAAATAAAGGCGTAGTTATCTTGTTCTTTATGAATACTCATCCAATCTTAATTGCCGAAGAAAAAGGATTACGTATTGTAGCAGCTTCTCTCCCACATAACTTCAAGGTATGTTACTCTTATACTCACAACTCACAACTCACACCAATAAGCGTAGGATGGTGTATCGAGTTCACATTTCAGTGAACAACTCAGGTATTTTTAATGAGAACTTGTTTTTTTAAAGCGATTGGGGTTTTAACTATTACTAGTTGACTCTTTATTGTCTGGCCTTTATGAAAGATATTTCATATAGTAGATATATCAATATCGGAATAATGTGGTGTTAAATTAACAGGGAATAATGTTTTCAACATATTTGTTATATTTTTATGAGGTTTTTGAGAAAACTAGTTGTTTTTACAAAAAAAAATAGACATGATTTAATATCATTATATGATTTCGAGAAGTACTAAGATGATGATTTATTCTTTCAATCATGGAGTATATTGAAATTAATATGAATAAAAGTGAGTAATGAATTACTTATTATTTGTTTGCATTTATATCAAAGTACATATGTTTTACTTTTATTTTTCTAGTATTCATATTGAAATATAGTTTTCTATTAAATAGTTGTGATGTAGATAATATCTATATCAATTGAGTCATAAAACTAATGAATTTTTGTTTATTAAATTTTACTATTATTTTATCTTAAAATATATATCTAGTGCCTTTTATTTATTTTTTTATTAGAATTCTATTCTAGATAATCATATAAATTTTCTCGATTAGTCTGGTTGAGAGTAATCAAGCGATGCCACATATAATATCGAGTAAAATTTGATACGACACTCTATCTCTAAGAAAAAGATTCGCTAAGAGCGACTTAGTACTTTAGACCAGTAATAGAGCAGCATGGTTTTCAGAGTGTGATAATGAAATGATGATGTTGTTAAATTTTTTTAGATATTTCTATTACTTATAGACGATGTTAATCGTCTATTTAGAGGGTTGTTAAAAAAAACGTAGAAAAATTTTTCCGATCTTTAAATGATTTTTGGGTTTCTTAGATGTTTATTTATTACTGCCTTACATCTTAATTCGAATTTAATTCTACTTCTTATACATAAGAAGTATAGAATATATATAATACGAAGTAGAAATACGAATTTTTTCGCATAAAATTTTTTAAATCTACAGTGTTCATGATTTCAATGTCTATTGACAGTGTCTTATAAAAAGATAAAGTGTACCCTAACTACGGTATGTTTTGTACATTGTTGATACGTGATGTTATGGTTTTTATTTATTTGTAGAAAATCAAACCGTTAAACAATCTGCTACACTTATTTTGCGATTTTAACTCAGCGTCTTCGATGGCTATTAAGCTTGTTGTTAAGGGATAGAAATTTCTACTTGTAATTAAGTAAGTTTAACTCTTATATGGTATTTTATATACTTTAATACAGTTTAGTCTTGGATACTGATTGAACGATATTCAATGGTAGGTTTTGATTTATCTCTCTCATGTTTCCGAAATTATTTACTAAAACAGAAATGATGACGTTGTAGAAGTCTTTTTATAGATTACAAAATTATTTTGACATATCCTATGTGAACAGATCTCATGGTGTTTAAGGATAACACTTTTTATTTTTTTATTGAAAAATGGTTGTATTTATATTTGCTTACGTCCATGCGTTTTATGCTAACAATGATCTATAAATCTATTTATACAAGATTTTAGCAATCAATTGATATATATGACACTATCTTTTTAAGATTCAAAAAAATTGCTATGCATAAGATAATACCTTTCATTTTTTAATGAAAAATTGAATTTATCGATTTGTATGACTTATGTCTCAAATAAGATTGCTTCATAAGATTTTAATTAGTATTTCTGGAATAAATTTTATGTTGATCTATGAATTAGTATTTCATTGAAGATTTTATATTGCATCTTTGATGATATGTGTTTTACATTAAGAGAATGCTTTATTTATATTGGCATAAAAAATCAGCTGATTATGAAGAAATGGAAAATATTTCATAGTGATGCTAGTTAGGTTGCCTAGAAAAATCTATCGTATCCTCGATAAACGATCGAGGAATATAACACTAATTTCACTAATGATAAAATGGTAACTAAAAATCTTTATAAAACATATTAAAAGATACATAGATTCTACTATTGTTAGATGTATCTCTCTATTTTTTTAGAAAAGATATTTCCTGTTAATAAAACGGTGTTATGCTCTAGTTCTTTGAACTATCCCCTGCATAGGAATTCTACTTTTTTGTCATATAGAGCGATAAGTGCCTCAATTTACAATTAATTTAATAATAATTGATATTATCTACTCTGATAGGTGACGCTAAATGAAAAGATTTCATATTCTGAACTTGGATCTCATAGTTAATAAATACATCCGACTTAAAGTTATACATTCTTGATGTAAGAGCAGGAATATTTAGCAAGAATTTTTGTCTAATCACTGATAGATTATCAGTGATCAAGCCAGAAGTTAAAATTTATCATGACTGTTAGAAGTGCTAGTATTACGGGAATGAGGAGCGGTAAACACACAGAAAAGTGGCAGAATGCGATTAGGATCTAATTTTAACAGACTAATATAAATATTATTATAACGTAATTATTTACGATGATAAATTAATAAATATATTGCATATTATCTTTTAAGTTGTCTTGAAAGAACACCATGCGATAATCAATATGTCTTTGACAAATTTAAAAAATTATTGTTAATAATGCTTATTAACTTCCTTATATAATAGACTAAAAAATTATTTATTGGAGTACTACATGTTTCGTTGCAGCTTGCTGACATGTATTAAGCATAAGTGAAAACAGAACTATGGTCATAAATAGTGAGTGCTATCGCGATAAAGTATCCGATATGATTAGCTGGGGTCACTGGTTTGCCTTTTTTAACATTCTCCTCAGCTTGGGGATAGGTGTTCGCTATTTACTCGCCGCCGATTGGCCTAGTTCTCTACTTGGCCGGGTATATGCTTTTACTAGCTTGTTAGGGCACTTCAGTTTTCTTGGTTTTACATTATACCTTCTCTTTGTCTTTCCCCTCACATTTATAGTAATCTCACAGCGATTGTTGTGTGTTTTATCTGCGATTATAGCCACGGGAGGATTAACTCTACTACTAATAGATAGCGAAGTTTTTACGCGTTTACATATGCATATGAACTCAATGGTGTGGCAATTAGTTACACATCCGGCTCAGCCGGAGCTGGCTCCTGATTGGAAATTCATGTTGATTGGTATCCCACTAACATGTTTAGTAGAAATTTTATTTGGCACTTGGAGTTGGAAAAAACTACGCAGTCTTAATCGTTATAAGATCGGAAAACCTGTCACTATACTCTTTATATCCGCTTTTTGTATCTCTCATATGGCTTATATTTTATCGGATGCAAATTTTTATCGCCCAATTACTATGCAGCGTGCTAATTTACCTCTGTCTTATCCAATGACCGCGCGCCATTTTTTAGAACGCCACGGTCTATTTGACGTATAGCATTTTTTGAAATGGTTAATGAACTCGGTTCAAGCTCTAGCTTTAGATTTGTTTTCTAATGGGTATAGAGAGTAAGTAACCTGTCTAAAATCGTTTTTGACAAGCGAAGATTAACGTTTGAGTACTTTTCCAGTTCACTCTTTATTTTGTCAAAGCTTACAATAGAGAATATTAAATGGAGAGCATTGGATTCTTGAAATTTTACAAGATCTACTTTTCGTATTAAGTTTCGATTTAAGCGAAACATTAATCGTGATTGTTTGGGATTCTCTTCAGAAGAAGAGTTATCAGTTTTAGTATCGAAAGCAGTTTAACATTACTAGGTTAGATGTAAAGTAGTACTTTATTTTCCATTAGTTAATGTTTTACAGAGAGATCTTGATTCAATATGTATATCAACTCAATTTTTCTTCATCGAGGATTGCAGTAATGTTGGGTATTGTTGGATTTTTCTCTAGATTTCCTTTATCAGTTACTATTGGTCATAGTGCAGTGTTGATATCAGCACTTTATATTAGTGTGTTTATATATTGTGTAATAAAAACGATATCAGTATCTATTTTTCGAAATACCTAAATATTAGCAACTACTCTTAGAAGGAAACGCTGGATTTTAATAAGAAGATAGACAAAATCGACATACCAGATCATAGTACTCATATAGATAAGATGACAGTATAATCGCCAATCTCTTGGGATTGGACTCTGAAGAAGATACTCGCCATATTTAGGAAAAGGGATTATGGGGATGTTAACCTCGTATATATTGAAGTGGTCTACGTAGCAGATTCCCGCTATAAATATCGTCGAAGGAAGAAGGATATTATCCATGCCTAATACGTAATTAGGCTGAAATATATCCATTATATGATGCATACAACTGTATTAGTTAGGTAATGAATCAGGATCGGCACATCCTAGCTTGCTATAATATAGGTGACATAAACCCTTATCCTATAAAAAATAGGAAGTTAATATATAATTTTACATAAAATTAAAAAAACTTACTACTAGTAAAAACTAGAATTTATTCTTCAGTTATAGATAGAAAACATTTGATTTTTAATAAAGCATTGGAAATTAAAGTGATCATTGAGATCGGCTGTTGTATTTATAGCAGGAACAGGTAATATAGAAACTCTATAAGAGTCGGCATGTAGCGCAGTCTGGTAGCGCACCGTCATGGGGTGTCGGGGGTCGGAGGTTCAAATCCTCTCATGCCGATCAATGAATATTAAGAAATTAATGAGTGATGTTTTTGTTTTTAAAACTGCATATACATAGACAAAAGATAATGATAACTTCTCGGTATTAGTTAACACAGGAACGTTTAGTGTATTCGCTTATGTCTGTTATCTTAATTAGTTAGTTAAGATTTTTAAAATTTATGCAAGGATATTTTTTTCTTATATGTTAATACTGTTATGTACTTTATTGTAAAGTGGTAAGTTACTGTTCTTAAATAAAACCTTTAAATTCAAAGGTGTATTCACCCGTTTATGGAGACATTAGCTCTTTTAGTATATATGAAACTATACTGAGAAGAGTTTATATAATAGTTAAAGAATAAACAAACGGAATCTTAATAAATTTTAGATAATCATATAATAACAAAAACCTCGGATAATTTAAGATATTTTTTATATAATCTTAACGTGATCTCGTATCGTCCTATTATAACAGGACATGTAAATATAATGTATGTGACGTGTATCATTTTCCTCGAAAACTTTTGTTTTAGGTAAATATATCGATCATGACAAAATAATATCCTCTACTATTTTTGTGGACGTAATACTGGGAATAGAATCACATCACGAATAGTATGACTATTAGTTAACAACATTATAATACGATCAATACCAATCCCCAAGCCAGCAGTAGGAGGAAGACCATGTTTTAGCGCAGTAATATAATCTTCGTCATAAAACATAGCTTGGTTATCTTCAGGCTCTTTAGTCTTTGTCTGTTCCGAAAATCGTTCAGCCTGCTCTTCAGCATCGTTAAGCTCTGAAAAACCATTGCCGATTTCACGTCCACTGATAAAAAATTCAAAACGATCAGTGAAAAATGGATTTTCGTCGTTGCAGCGTGCGAGCGGGGAGACTTCTGCTGGGTAGGCTGTAACGAATGTCGGCTGAATTAGATGGCTTTCTGTCGTCTCTTCAAAAATCTCGGTTTGTACCCGACCAAGCCCCCAGTTTTTCTTTATTTTTATACCTAGTGATGTGGCGATAGCAGTTGCTGAGATAATATTATCTAGTCCTTCTGGTGGAATATTGGGGCTATAATAGCAGATCGCTTCCTTCATTGTAATCTTGGTAAAAGGTTTCCCGAAGTCAAATATTTGATCGCCATAATGTATTACACTACTGCCTAGTACTCGTTGAGTCACGGTGCGGAATAAATTTTCTAGCAATACCATTAGATCACGGTAGTCTGCATAGGCCATGTAGAGTTCCATCATGGTAAATTCTGGATTATGGCGCGGTGATAGTCCTTCATTACGGAA
This sequence comes from Candidatus Steffania adelgidicola, assembly GCF_020541225.1. Classification (GTDB taxonomy): domain Bacteria; phylum Pseudomonadota; class Gammaproteobacteria; order Enterobacterales; family Enterobacteriaceae; genus Steffania; species Steffania adelgidicola. The sequence goes on from NZ_CP045889.1 coordinate 58,801, forward strand.
GTTACGATTTATCTCAAATACCCGCTCAAACCCCCCAACTACTAGTTGTTTTAGATAAAGCTCTGGTGAAATACGTAAATATAGATCAATATTTAATGCATTATGATGGGTGATAAATGGACGCGCTTCGCCTCCGCCTGGAATAGTTTGCATCATTGGAGTTTCGACTTCCATGAAGTCGTTATCTATCATAAAACGACGAATTTCTGCCATCATGCGTGAGCGTACTTTAAAAATTTGTCGAGATTTATCATTAATAATGAGATCCAGATAGCGCTGGCGATAGCGGGCTTCTTGGTTAATAAGACCATGAAATTTATCCGGAAGTGGTCGCATCGCTCTAGTCAGCAAGCGAATTACGTTACAGTGTATAGATAGCTCACCGGTACGGGTTTTGAATAATCTTCCGCGTGCGCCAAGAATGTCTCCAAGATCCCATGTTTTAAAGTGTTTATTGTACTGACCTTCAGGTAGATTATCGCGAGCAACATACAGCTGCATTTTCCCACCTACGTCTTGTAGGGTAACGAATGAAGCTTTCCCCATAATCCGCCGGGTCATCATACGTCCAGCAATACTGACCTCGATATTTAACGATTTTAGTTCTTCGCTAGTTTTATTACTATAGTGGGAATGCAGCTGGTTGGAAATATTATCTCTCCGAAAATCGTTAGGGAAAGCGATACCTTGTTGGCGTAATTGACTGAGTTTTTCTCGCCGTGAACGCAGTTCATTATTTAACTCTAATCCCTGAGAGATATTTTGTTGTGAGTGTGATTCAAACATATGGATTCCTCATAGCCCCGCTTTTAAACTAGCTTCAATAAATTTGTCGAGAGCTCCATCTAATACTGACTGAGTATTGCGTGTTTCCACTCCTGTTCGCAGATCCTTGATGCGAGAATTATCAAGCACGTATGAACGAATTTGGTTCCCCCAGCCAATATCAGACTTAGTATTTTCTAGAGCCTGTTTTTCGGCGTTCTTTTGCTGCAGTTTAAATTCATACAGCTTAGCTTTTAGCTGTTTCATTGCCTGTTCTTTATTTTTATGTTGAGAGCGGTCATTTTGACACTGAGTAACAAGATTAGTTGGTAAGTGGGTAATACGTACTGCGGATTCAGTCCGGTTGACGTGCTGTCCACCGGCGCCAGATGCCCGGTAAACATCAATGCGAAGATCTGCTAAATTAATATCGATATTGATATCATTGTTGATTTCTGGGTAAACAAAGGCGGAGCTAAATGAGGTGTGTCGTCGGCTGTCAGAGTCAAATGGGCTTTTTCTCACTAATCGATGCACACCAGTTTCAGTACGTAACCATCCGTAAGCATACGCACCTACCACCTTAATAGTCACTGATTTTATACCGGCTACTTCTCCTTCCGATGCCTCAATAATTTCGGTTATGAAACCATGAGATTCTGCCCAGCGTAAATACATTCTAAGGAGCATACTAGCCCAGTCCTGCGCCTCTGTGCCTCCTGAACCTGCCTGAATATCTATATAACAATCAGAACTGTCGTGTTCGCCAGAAAACATACGGTGAAATTCTAGTTCGTTCAGTTTGTTTTTTAGTTTTACCACCTCATTTTGAGTGTCTATGAATGTTTTTTCATCATCTTCTTCTACTGCCAGTTCCAATAAATCGCTAACATCCTTCAACCCTTGGGTAAGGTAATTAATAGTAGTTATGATAGAGTTTAGAGAGGATCGTTCTTTAGTAATAACTTGTAAGTATTGTGGCTGATTCCAGACACTCGATTGTTCTAGTTCAGCATTGACTTCTTCAAGGCGTTCTTTTTTAAGATCATAGTCAAAGATACCCCTTAAGAAGACTGAGCCTCTCAGAAAGGTCCTGTATAGAGTTCTTTACCGGATTAATTTCAAGCATAGATTCATGTGCTCATTAAGAATAAAGACATATGCATTAAATTATTATTATAACAAATCAGTTTATTAGAAGGTAGTATTCCGCGGCCTTTTGGAATACCGAGAAGTATTCTATACTGTAATAACTCAACATATTGTTTTACTAGTGATTGGGGATGTCTATGCATTTTATAATCCTATATTTTATAGGTAAGAGGCGATAGGATATACTTTATTATTAAGTGATAGGTATAAAGAATGTTGACATTGTTTGAGATCTAGTAGAATCCTGCTAAACAAAGGATGTGGTAGAATTTTAGGTGTCTATTCTTCATTTTTTATAATTCTTAGTATTGGATTTATAATCTGATCTGGAAAAACTTTCCCTCAAGCCACTATTTTAGGGATTCATGTATAGACGATATCATCTTTAACCCATAGTGTTACCTGGAATTCATTCCAGTAGCTCAGCGGTTTTTTAGCTTGTAATCTGTAGGCTTAAAAACTAGTGATGCTTTTTAAGCATGTAGAGCACTCTTATTAGATCAAAGACGAGGTGCTAGTATCTGTCCTCGGTAGGTATTCGGGAGGCGAAGGTCTAGACTTATAAACCAAGAGAAATAATTGTATTTGAAAGTGTTTACTGATCCAGGTATTGCTGAGAAGTGGTTAATTAATGATTCGCAAAAACATATCTTTGATGTGTTAGAGAGTACAGATATAAGTAATAAGAGTGTTTTATTTATGATCAAAATCATGTACTCAGTGTGCACAAAAAGTCTGTTCTACTATTTCAGATTTGAGATTTCTGCTATTCTTAAAGTGATTGAAGAGCAGGAACTGAATTAGTCACTATCTTTATTTATAAAAGCATTTTCACTGTCTATAGTAAAATCGCTGAGTGCTATCATTTCTTATTACCTGTTAAACGCATCGGATTATAAGATCTATGCTTGGTCTTTTTCTTGTGAATTTATGAAATCTGGTATCAGATAGGAGACTTTATGTTTCCTGCTTCACTTTGGTGACTGTATAGCGATTTGAGTGGCATATTTATTTTTGCAGACATATCGGTAGTTTTAATGCCTCTAGCAAAGTAATATCACCTAAAAGGTGATATTATAATTGAGTGATCATAATCAGTAATGATGATTTAGTTTCCTTTCAGTTGCCCAGTCTGTTTTTTAATCTAAACTGTGTGCTAAAATTCTTTGGGGTTTGCGTCACCAGGGATACGGGTACCGTTCTCGAGAAGCCGCGTAGGTGTGCCTTGAATCCCGTGTTAAATACATAGAATATAATATTAACTGAATATCTATATCACAGTTTTTTAAGGGATACTATCTATCGCCCTGCATTGCTAAATCAAGGCTGGTGTTCGGATTATGGCTACAGCATATTAACAGCATATCTTTTTTTTGTCTGGGAAGTTATCCCTTTTCGGGGATAATTCAAGATACTGAATAGTTATTCCTAGCTTATGATACTCTTTAATTTGTTTGTAAAACTTCTGACAATGGCTAGATGTAATATCAATGAATACTATTACCACATATTTTCATGTGGCGTTTAAAAGATCATTATCTCTAGTTTCAAGGTGTTCAGATGTTTGATGAGGAAAAATTAGTAATATTTAAGGGGTGATTTTTCCTAAATCATAGAGCGGTTTGTAGATGATGTGACGACCGTTATTGGAGATATAAAATATATCCCTATCAGTCAATACAGTTTTCAATCCAATAACCGGTGAGGGCTGAACATCAATACTGTGAATACCAAGGCGTGCGAGGAAATATTTAATACCCATATATCGTTAGCGTCGGCTAGAGGAGCAAGGGTGAATGCCATTAAAGACAATATAATGAGGATTTTCTTGACATTTTTAATCCTTTTAGAAACACCTAGCTTAGGTATTATGATTTGTACGATTGAGATTTCTTCAACTTCTCTCGTTATAGATGAGAAGTCTGTATTCTTAAAATCCTTCTGTATTTCAGAGTAGGCTATAATCCACTATATAGATCAGTAAATAAATTGTAATTTTTTAGTAAAAAAATACCGAGGCGTGTGCTTTCGGCTCCTATTTGATAGGAAAACATAAGATTTCATAGTTTATTATTCCCTCAGGGAATAAAATATTAAACAACTACATTGTTTGCGAAGAGTTGATTTCTATATCAATAAGTATCAAGGTTTTTCTTGATATTTCGAATATTAACAAATGTTTAAATAATTAAACTATGCTAATATAAGATTTTATTTTTTTTAGTAAAAAATATATGATATAATCTTGTTATTATATCATAATTAATTACAATATTTTCCTGAGATATTTGTCGGCGATCTTAACTCATTCATTTTAGTGCTATTGAGCACTAGCAATCTCTGCTCGAAAGATGTGATTCATATAAATCCTTAATTTGCATTTTTATAAAGATATAGATGCAATCTTAAAACATCATAATAGGTCAACTTCTTGTAAGTTGGTTTACGCTAAGATATTTTTACGCTGAGATATTATAAAACGAAATTAAAACTGTTAAATCATAATGATTTGATTCTGCAGTTAGAAAACAACTCTTCTTAAGCGTAAATCTTAAATGAGAATAATAATTCTTATTAGAAACACTATAATGTGAATATTTGTTGCTATATTAACCTATAGTTAATAGGTAGTAATTTACTATTGATATATTTTATGTTCTCTTTAAGAACAATCATGATCCATATTGATGACTACAATAGGTTTTATATGAGTGATCATATTTTATCGTACTTTAATATAGGTGTAGAGTAATATATTTGATAAAATGAATTAAAGCGTGTTACCTGAATATGTCTGTGTAGTATCTTTTAAAACATTATCTATAGAATCTAGAGTTAAATAAGTTTTAAGTTTTAGGTGTAATGTTAAAAAAGCGATTAATTCATACTGTTGCTAGTGTAATCTTAAGTAAGCAGTTCTTCTCATACTAAGATCTTATGGGGGCAGAAATTTTAGACTTTTTTTAGATTAAAAACGTAGGTTACAAAAAAAGAAAAAAAACACAACCACTTTATGTCAAGTATTTATGATAACGAAATATTTTCGATTATGTCTATATTCAAAAAGTAACAATATTATAAATCAACCCCATGGAGATTATGGAGGTCTCTTCGCAGAGAGCCGCGCATCATTCCAATGATGCTGTTGAAGATTGAAGCTTAGCAGATTCTTAGATTTTATAACAAAGAATCAACTTGATTAATATTGGGTGACAAGCGTGAATACAATCAAACCTCTATTGATTCGGATATCAAGTATATTTATTTAAGATTTAAGAATGTATTGGTTTTTTAGAGATAGTGAATAGGGAGAAAATAAATATTTAGGAAAGCAGGAAATATGCCGGCCGATTACTTAATTATATCATTATGAATGCAATTACGATTAAAGCATACTACTAACAGACATAAAAAAAAGACAGTTAAATACAGAAGATTGCAGGTTTTTAGCGCTGCGCTCACTCCATATTTCGCTACGATTGGGGCAGTAACGATAAATGTTAACATGGTACCAATGGTACCGCAGGTAAGGATAAAGCTAACGAGTTTTGGCGATGTTACCTGAACTTGCTGCGATCCTAGTGTAATGATAGTTGTATAAATTGCGCTGGAAACAAAGCCTAGCATAAGTAAATACCAGGATAATAAAGTAGGATCACAGGTTTGAATGAACAAATACATAATTATTGAGGAGGTCGCTGTAAGCACTATTATAATGTGCTGTAAATTAAAAAAACGTAATAATCCGCTAAAAAACCACATCCCGATCATATAAGCGGTCCAGAAATTACTCACTAGCCCACTGGTTTGTTGAATATTCATATGAAAACGTGAGCTCGCGTATTCTGGAATCCAAGAGATAAAACCAAGCTGCCCTAGGATGTAGCATAGCGCTGCTAGCGCAAGTAGTACCACGCCTGCCCCCCAGGATTCTGGTTGTGTTAATGTTTTTTTTGTGCTATTCGGAGAATAAGATTGTAGTAACGGGAAATCAGACAACAAAGTAAGAATGAAAATCACCACATATAATAGACTAATGCAGATATAGACCCAGTACCAGGGTACATGTCGCGTAAGCAGCATACCTGTCAGAATAGGGAACAGTGAACCTGCCATACTGAAGAAAGAATCTGTAAACAAGAGACACGAGCCACGCTGGCGTCCGGTATATAAGTAAGTAATAAGATAGGTACCGATAGACATCGTAATACCGCTAACCCCCCCTAATAAAAACATTGACAGAGACAATAAGGTGAGATTATGCCCAATTACTATACCTAGTACTGCCATTACCATTAGTAGAAATCCGAATATCAATTGCCGTTTTAAAGGAATGATCTCCATCAGCCAGACATTAAGGAATATTGCTGCCAAAATACCTGAGTTTAGACAAGTAAAGATATTGCTGATACTTGAAATTGGTACCTGGAAATACTCTGCGATCTTCCTTAAGACCACCCCGGTGACAACAACTATGGCACCAGTGAGTGCATAAGAAAAAAAACCGATCCATGTTAATCTTAATTTATTATTTTTATTCATTTTAGATATAATTTTAATCCGACGATAACCACGAAAAGGCTGATCTAAAAAGTGATGATATCCTGCCTTTCTTAAGAAAGGGAAATATTATCATGGCTTATTTTTTTATTTCTTTCTAAATGTTTAGTGGTAATGTTTTTCAGTGATAGGAAGAAAGGATTATTGCTTTGTCACGGTTTTATGCTTTTTGAGTGACATAAGCTAGGATAAGGTAGTTATCGTCTTCTTTTTAATCATTTTTAAATATTAGAAATAAGGACTGGATAATCAGTTGGATTTAATATTAGGCATTTTTTAACTTTTAAAAGTTATAGATAGAAAAACTTGATCGGGATTGGTTATCATTTTTTAAATAACACTGAGTAATTACATATTATTAAATTATTTTATTCTATACCCCTTTCTAAATTTTAAAAATATATCGTGTATTTTATACATAAGGTGTTTTATTGAAATATAAGAGTGCCGATTATCCCACTGTACTCAATGAGTGTATTTTGATATATTAGATGCCTAGGTCAGTTTAATAGGCATGAAATATTAATTATATAAATAATTATTTTGAATTGATTTTATATAATTAATAATTATTAAGATATTTTAAAATTTCTTGATTAGAAAAGATAGATAAGATTTTTTGTCTAATCTTTGTGTTGTGCAGAAAAGCGTGATTCCCGTTGTTTGTATATAAGAATTAGTTACAACAATAACTATTGTAGACAGTTTCTTTTCAATCTTGCTTATAAGGAGATGAGAAATACAGGATCTACTAGAGATGGAAATATCATAACTGTGACCTATATTACGAGGTAACAATTATTTCTCTAAACAGATTCGAATTTTAGAGACGTCAGGAGTGGAACGCTCTTTAGATTATTTATGCGGAGATCTCTAGATCTATCATGTATACATGATAGAAATACAATTATGTTGAAGATAATCGCTATCTGCTTGAGTCGTTATAGACGAGACGAGATCGTCTGTTTAGGAAGCATGTAATTCTTGTTTGTTTGGAGTAATTTTCTCGGAGCCGTATATGAATTCTAGAAATTGTTTCGTGTTTCTATCAGATATAGATTATTGTTTACATAGGACAGGATAAAAAATGATAGTAATCTGAAATGGAAAAATCTGAAGTAAGTAGTATTCAAAAATTCGACTTTAGTTTCTTCTATAAATACGTGTTTAGAACGCCAGATTTTGTATCCGTATAAAAAATAAAAATCGATAGAGTGTATTTGTTTTTCAATATGTAAGACTGAAGCCAATTCATATTCTTAACCGAATCACTCTTCTGGTTTTAGATTAATTACTGACAGAGCATGCTAAGTCATTGAGGACTTGTGCTTTGAGTGGAAGAAATTTATTTCATAAGAGAAATATCAATTGAGTTGCTTAAATATATAGACTACTGTCGTAGTCTACGGTTGTGTCTAAAATAACATATACAGTAAAGAGATTGATGGGTTTTAATATTTTAAAAATCCCTTTTTACTTATTTTCTGAAGAGTTTTAGGTTGCGTTATTTTTCAATATAATTGACATTATTTATTATTTATTGTTAATGAATTATTAGAATCCTTCCCCAGGAAGAGGGAAGAAAACTAAATGCTTTTTTAGATTCCAAGATAATAATAATCCATTCTGGATGCATGAATCATGCAGGGTGCCTAGACCCTAGTAACAAAACTAGAAACTATAGTTCTTACCGTAGATTCAACCCGACTAAATCATTTCCATATTGTAGAATATGCTGCGTCAGTGTGCTCGGCATAATGCTATTAATCAATGACTCATCGTTATTAATTTTGGCGTTATTGCTACTGGAATAGGTAGATCGGAATGATTTCCCCCTCTATTATTGCTTCTAAGCAGTGTATTAGCAGCAATCGAGTAGAGTCGCTACATTCAGATTTAGGAGAAATTTTATATTTACAATATTCATATTGACAAAATGTTTCGGATTCGTATTGATATAAAAGAGCTCGAGGGTTTTTAGTGCTAAAAATTGCTGTATTAGTTCTGTTAAACAATAAAAATATATCCATGTTTCATGAAAGTAACGCCGTATCTACCGCAGAACTTCAAGTGGATTATAAAGATAATCTTTTAGCATTGATAGGTGTGCTAGGCAGCGAATCCTCGACAGCTGTTACCGGATTAGCTAGTACTGTGTACTTCTAAACCATAAATCAACTCTAGTGGAGAGTTTGTTTGAGAGTAGCAGGCATGAATGAAGTGTTATGTAAAACAATAGTGAGAGATAGATAGTATTTCGATCCTTGATACCCGGGTATGGGAACTAAATTCCAGTCGGGAACAATCGCTAACCGCTCGAGAATCGACGTTGTTATTGTAGGCGGTAATAATAAGTCAGTCGTGATGGGCGATATGACATTTTGTTTTGTACATTGGTTGGTTGCTTGATTCTATTGCAAAAAACATGATTAGGGAGTCTAAGTTTTAGATTTTCTATTCGCCATCTTACAGAATGGGATATCGCTGTCGATAATGGTGCACTAAAATTGATAGTTTAGACGGGCGCTGTACTTGTGATCGAATGAAATTCGATCGGTAGATAGTTCTCTTTTTAAGAGAAAAGTTATAGTTCGTATTTATATCGCCGATAGCCGGAATATCGCTAATGGTTTAATGTGCTATAACATCGATGCCCTGCATATGATAACCGAACAATATTTTCAGAATATTCGTGATATTTATAGGGCTATTAATAGGGATCGGAGATAATTGATCATAACGATATGCTTTATATTAAATTTTCAATTGCATGTTAGATAAAATTATATTGATCCTTATTTATAGTAATTTTACGGGTATTTTCAATATAAAATCTGGAACACAGATAAGAAATAAGTTTACATTAATTGTAACTAGATATTGGTTTTTTAAAACTCACTATTAACAAATATTACAACATTATAATTATAAGGCGATTACAACCTTTTCGTTGTTTTTAAAGATGATGATGTTTCGTATTTAGGAAAAATAATGTTTTTATAAAAACGGGTTTCATGATTTTCTAGCGATTGCATATTATTATTCTTGAATTTCAAAGAAGCATGTGTATCTTGATGCGCAGATATAGAATTTTGATAAAGCATATAATGCTATCTCTTCTTGGCATGGTGTAGATAACGGGATAGTGATTTAATTGAACTCTATAAAAATTAAATACTATTAATATGTTCATATTGCATGCAATGTGCATTGAGTGCATTTATAAATATTCAATGGTGTTCTTGACGCTAATCGTCAGGATATAGCACGAGCCACCATTCCAGGAATGGTGTGGATAATGCGATTCTAGATGGTTTACTCCTGAATTTAGCACAGTGTTTTCTGGCCTTCTTTCGAAGGTGCGCCGGTTGTATCATTTAACTGATCCGTTCGCTTATATGATCAGCGATCAGTAGTTAGATAATAGTCTAACAGTTTGAGTTCTGTCGAGTAGAACTCAGTGTCGTCGAGATTATCTATAAAGCACGTTAAACTAAAGATATTATGGTTGCATTGATATAACAGGAATGAATTGTTTTCTATTTACCGGTTAGCGCGGTATGTATGATTAATTATTGAAACCATAAGCAAGTTAATGATTTTTCGTCTTGATTGGCATGTGGAGATGTGTATAGATGAGATTCATGGTTTTAACCGGTTACTACTAGTAATTTTAAATGCTGATAGATAGGATAATAGTACTCCCGAGATATTGTAACGTATAGTCGATCGTTTTTTATTATGCTTTAATTATCATATGTATGCATGAGGCGTTACATTGCATACCGATAATAACGCACGTCAATATTTTATTGACGGATCCAAAATCCGTGTAGACCTTATGCAGATTAACTATTATAGGGAGTAGAGTATATCTCTTGTTACAGTACTCACCATTCTTATGCAATTCTCACCCAATTCGTTAAGGCGTTGCCATATTTTTTATCATCTTGATTCCTTATAGGGGGGTATCTTAACGAAAGTATTTAGCGTTACTGACGGTGAATCGTTCGGTATTGGTATTGAATTAAGAGTCTTATTCAAAATTTACATGCACGGAAAGGTTGGGTTGGAAGGACTAACCACTTATTAAGGGGATTGGTGGCGACGACAACCTGAGACGCCGATAATATCTGTGATCCATTATATGACAATAATGTTGTTTGTTATGTTTTAATTTGACTGTGTATTAATTTCTTATAGAGTATAATTGTGTTGATACATCACATATTGATAACAGTGTTATATATTAATCTCTGTGTAAAAACAGTCTATTTTATGTTTTTTTATGATGAGAAATTTATTTCTTTTCTAAAAGAATCATTCAGATTCTCTCACCATGATTTCTGAAGATACAATGGATAACCATGAGAGATGTATGATAAAGATCATAAAAAATTTTGTTTATTAGTCCTGTATTTTTTCTGATAGAGATGAAGAAATCTTAAATGACGCGATTTATCTCAAGGAAAAAGCAATCTCCTCAGGTTTTGTTGAGGATTTATAAAAAACATCGTACCTTTATATATAGATAACCAGTCGCCTTGTTTTTAAATATTTTTATTCAACAGTGTTGATTCTATTTGTTTTAACTAGGTGATATAACAAGTATTCTTGTGCTGTTTTTTTTGCTAAATGGCCAAGGATTATTGTTCCAATAGAAATTACTTGGTTATCAGTTGTATACATTTTTTTATTGATGATGATTGTATTGTCTTCTGGTACAATATTAGCTGGAATTGTTGATTCCAGACAGGTATCTGTTACCAAGCTTCTTAAGCTGAGTATTCTCTCAAGATTATTTGATTTTAATGTAATGTTTTTCTTTAAAATATAATAGTTACCAACCCATGATAAATGTCAGATATTAGGTGAAGGATATTCTTACATATAGGTAGGATCTATGGTGGATGTAAATTTAAAAATAAAATAGCGATTTCCTATAAAAAAGACTCTGTTTTAAAGTCATAAAATATCATAAAAGTAATTCGCTTGAATTTATCAGAAAAGTTTCTTTGCGGTTACTTTTAAATATAAAAGAATAGATTGGAGCGTGAGATCTACAATCTCTGCTAAATTTTTTTATTTAGAAACATGTCATTGCTATAGCAATGATTCTATTCTATAGGATGCCTGATGTTTTTTGATAAAAAAATCAAGTTTGGTGATGTTAAACATTGCTAATAGATCTAGCATTAGAATCTATAAGAAATAAGAAAATAGTGATTAATTTGAGATGATGGTATTCCCTGATTAATACGGGGAAGTCTATTAGTAGACTACTAGTCTAGTAGTGGTTTATTTAAAAAATGCAATCAATATTATTGAACGATAAATTCAGATTATAACGTAATTTCTTCAAAAGACAAACAATTCTGCTTTTAACAAAAAACTACCCGATACGTGTATTGATGCTTACTGTAGAACTTAGCTAAGAGCAGCTAAAGTAGAATATAAATACAGTTGTTTAAGAAGATGAAAATCAAATTATTTTATTTTCAGTATTTCAGGTAACCTTTTGAAGTAAGCGGAGTGTGTTTTACTTACGCAGTACAGAAAAAGCTTGAGAATATTTTTACTCCTTCTATGGTAGGATAATTAAACATGAAAAACGTTGGGTTTATTGGGTGGCGCGGTATGGTCGGTTCAGTGCTAATACAGCGCATGATCGAAGAAGGCGATTTTGATCTTATCCGTCCAATATTTTTTTCGACTTCCCAGTATGGGCAGTCCGCACTGACATTAAATACCCAGAAGTATATGCTAGAAGATGCCAGAAATCTGGAAGCGCTCTGTGCGTTAGATATTATTATGACTTGTCAGGGGGGTGATTATACTAATGAAATCTATCCGAAGCTACGTGGAATGGGTTGGCAGGGCTACTGGATTGATGCAGCATCATCACTCCGAATGCGTGATGATACAATTATCGTTCTAGATCCCGTTAATCAGACGGTAATTCAACAAGGTTTAGAAGATGGAATCAAGACTTTTGTCGGCGGTAACTGTACTGTTAGTTTAATGTTGATGTCGCTTGGTGGTATATTTTCTCAAGATTTAGTCGAATGGGTTTCGGTCGCTACCTATCAGGCCGCATCTGGTGGTGGAGCACGTCACATGCGTGAACTCATAGTACAAATGGGGAAATTGTATGACACGGTAGCTAACCAATTAAATGATCCAGCATCGGCTATGCTAGATATTGAGCGTCAGGTCACAGACCTGACTCGTAGTGGTATGTTACCAACAGAGAATTTTTCGGTACCACTAGCTGGTAGTTTGATCCCCTGGATTGATATAGAAATGGAAAATGGTCAAAGTCGTGAAGAGTGGAAAGGGCAAGCTGAAGCTAATAAAATCCTAAATACACATCAGGTTATACCGATTGACGGGCTATGTGTAAGAATAGGTGCACTACGTTGCCATAGTCAGGCATTCACATTAAAGCTAAAAAAGGATATTCCTTTGGTCGAAATTGAACAATTTCTTACTAATCATAATGATTGGGTAAGTGTTATACCTAACGACCCCGATTCTTCGATGAAGGAACTAACACCAGCGGCTGTGACAGGTACCCTGAAAACACCGGTGGGTCGGCTTCGGAAGTTGAATATGGGAGGGGAGTATCTCTCAGCTTTTACTGTTGGCGATCAATTGTTATGGGGGGCTGCAGAACCGCTACGCCGCATGCTGAGGCAGTTGTCTTGTTAATTTGTAGCGCTGCTGTTGTTACTATTTATTCAAGGAGACACTATTTATCCTAGATAATATCTAAGGATATACTTCTTGTACTTTTTGTATAGATATTGCTTATGTGCTAAATCAGGCGAGATAGTTTTTCAACTATGTTGCCTATCTGCTTCTAATTGTCTAATTTCTTTTCTGGAAAAATTTTTTAGATTGTTCAACTCTATAACCTCTCCCAGAGAATATTATGCATTTTAAGTGCTGCATGGAAAATCCTAAAGGAAAATAAGTGAAACAGTTGATATATAAGGAAATATTTTTATTAGAATAATTTATGTTGAATCTTGTGTAAATTATTATAGATACAAACAATATTGAACTATTTGCTATCTATTAAAATATTGCTGAATTGTAGATAACTATATTAATGTAGTATGACTTCTAATGTTTTATTAGAATAGAGATGGTAGTTGTAAAGCATATATCTCTATATGCATATCTTTTTCTATGTAACAGCGAGTTCTCTGAGTCTAAAAAGACAGACTATGAGTTGCTTACCACGATCAGTTTAAATCTAATAAAGACGCATAAAAGATGCTAAGCATAAATCGAAAAAAATCGTCTTCCCATCACCACTCGATCTCAATCTACATATAATATCGGTAACAAGCCTTGATCTTTCCATCTGAACATCATGAATAGGGAAAAAATTCATACGAAAACTATACCCGATCTCTCTAATAGAAGATACTGTTGTGTGTAACTAATTGAGAACATATCTATATTCTCAATCCCCTTGTATATTTTGACTTTTATAGACTTCCCATAACATGAAGGTGCAGTGCGTAAAGGTACTGCAGATGCCTGACTTTCTACTGGGATTTTAGAAAAAACTTTTAGGGTTTAGGAACAAGGCCAACCGCTTGATAGACATTGGCTAATGTAATACTAGCTTGAGCGTGGGCTTTTTCCGCTCCATCTCGAAGGATGTGGTTAAGATACGCTTCGTCAGGACGTATGGCATAGTAGCGAGTTTGTAAAGAGATCAGCATTTTCGATATCGCATCTGCAAGAGTTGATTTTAGATGACTATACATTTTTCCAATAAAAGCCTTTTCTAATTCAGCTAGAGATATACCGGTAATTCCCGATAGAATATCTAGCAAATTGGAAATAGCGGGTTTAGTGATAGGTTCATAACGTACTAATGGTGGATTGTCGGAATCCGTTATCGCACGATTAAGTTTTGTGACAATAGACTGGGGATCTTCTAGTAGAGTGATTACGTTATTAAGGTTGTTATCCGATTTAGACATCTTTTTTGTTTTATCTAACAATGACATAACCCGTGAGCAGGAGGTTGGAATAAATGGTTTCGGAATAGTAAAAATCTCACCATATAGCGCATTGAATCGTGTAGCAATACTTCGGCTTAGTTCTAGATGTTGTTTCTGATCTTCTCCAATCGGTACATGATTGCTCTGGTAGAGAAGAATATCTGCTGCCATTAGTACTGGGTAATCAAATAGCCCAGCATTAATATTTTTGGTATTAAGGGGTTTTTTTTGTTTAAACTGGGTCATCCGATTCAGTTCGCCAAAATAAGTATAACAGTTAAGAAGCCACCCAAGTTGACAATGTTCCGGTACGTGAGATTGAAGAAAAACGGTACTTTTGTCTGGATCGATACCGCAAGCAAGATACAATGCTAAAAGATCAAGTGTCGCTTTACGCAATTGCTGGGCATTTTGACGGGTAGTGATAGCATGTAAGTCGACGATACAATAAATACAGTGATATGCATCTTGCATGGTGACCCAATGACGCAATGCACCCATATAGTTGCCAATAGTAAGTGTTCCTGACGGCTGCGCGCCGCTAAATACGATGGGCTTACTCATTTTAAATTTCCTGATCGACAGACGGTGGGAAGCTAAGCGCGTGGCAAAAAAATAGTAAAACAATTTAGAACATAAGCTATATAACTCAAAGTGACTATTTCAATATAGCCAAGATATCAAAGAAGACGATGTTAATATTGAGACATCTATCAGCTTTAACCGAGAAGTGTCTTATGGCCTTGATCGGTGATCAACAGTATGCTAGCGAGATAAAGCTTTGTAAGCTTTATCCCTATATACAATAGAGAAGAATCTAACTTCTTTGTTGTGATCCTATCATGGTCGACCATCCAGTTAAAATAGAGTTTAATGCTAAGTAAGTTTTATAGCATTGCCTTAACCTAAAATTACTTGTGAGTTATCTCTTTCATTAGTAGATTTTAACATACAAGTATCTTTGTTGGTTTTGAAAATAATCTTTAGCCTGTTGTTAAAGTTTTAGATTTTTTTTCAAAAATTTCACTGAGATGACTATAGTCTATGAAACCCTAGCAGATTATCTAGACACTCATATCTATTGTTATTAGGATATGAGTGTGATTAATGAGAGATATTGAAATAGATTATTTTAAGCATTATCTGAAACTCCTGTCAATGCATAACGCATGGCATCAATAACATCACGGTAATTTGGTTGGCTGAATATAGCTGAGCCTGCAATAAATATGTCTGCACCTGCCTTAGCAATAGCATAGATATTATCTATTTTAACACCGCCGTCTACCTCTAGACGGATATCTTTACCGCTACGATCGATAAGGCGGCGTGCTCGGTGTAGTTTATCTATAGTTGAGTGTAGAAAATCCTGTCCACCAAATCCGGGGGTGACCGACATTAGGAGTATAACGTCTAGTTTATTTATGATGTATTCAAGGTGGTTAAGGGATGTATCGGGATTAAATGCTAGTCCGGCTTTACATCCCTGATCTTTGATCAGCTGAAGTGAGACTTCGATATGATCTGATGCTTGAGGGTGAAAGGTAATATAGCTAGCGCCGGCAGCGGCAAAATCTAAGATGAGTCGATCTACCGGTTTTACCATTAAATGTACGTCAATAGGAGCTGTAATGCCATAACTTCGGAGTGCTTTGAGGACCATTGGTCCCATGCTCAGGTTTGGAACGTAATGATTATCCATTACATCAAAATGCACGATATCCGCTCCGGCGGATATAACTTGGGCGGTTTCTTCACCTAATCGCGCAAAATCCGCGGAAAGAATGGAGGGGGCGATTAAAAAATTTTTCATCCATGTCTCCCGTTAATTATAATTACTGCCTTCTGTAAGGCAGAAATTCTCAGAGGTATAATGCTAGCAATTCATTTACGCTATGGCGCCTAAAAATATTACTGCTAATCGTTCGGCGAACTGTAACATGGTACAGTACTGCATTATCATACCATTTTCGGGTTAGTGCCGTATCGTGATTAGAGATTAACACTGGTATACGACTTTCTCGAGCTAACTGATTTGCAAGGCGAGCTAGGTTCTCCTGTTCAGTTATATTAAAATTATTAGCATAGTATGCTGTAAAATTAGCGGTAGCAGAGAGCGGTGTATAAGGTGGATCGCAGTATACTACTGAGCCCAGTACAGCGCGGGACAGCGTTTTCTGGTAGTGCTCGCACAGAAATATCGCCTGTCTAGCTTTTTCAGCAAACCGATAAAGTTCTCTTTCCGGAAAATATGGTTTTTTATATCGACCAAAAGGGACGTTAAACTTTCCATTTAAGTTATATCGGCAGAGGCCATTATAGCAATGCCGGTTAAGATAAAGAAATAGTACCGCCCGCCGATGAGCGTCAGTGCAAAAATTAAACTCATTGCGTAATAGGTAGTAAACTTCAGAAATATTGGCGTCTACAGCAAATAATTCACGTGTTTCACGGATAAAATTGTTTGGATGCGATTTTAAAATATTAAATAGGTTAATTAGATCACGATTGATATCAGCTAGAATATATCTTTCATAATCCGTATTGAGAAATACGGACGCTGCACCGACAAAAGGTTCTATTAGGCAATCGCCCGCTGGTAAATAACGGCGAATGTCTTCCATTAGTAAATATTTTCCACCGGCCCATTTTAAAAACGCACGGTTTTTTTTCATGCCTTTGTTACTTACCATACTCTTTGGAGCTGCGGATTTGATCCTGTTTAATATACTACTACTGCGCGATAGTGCTATTTTTAAAATAGCTCCAGGATTTAAATCCTTAAGTGAATGAATTTATCACGCATAAAAAATTTTATTACATTTAATAATAGTATAGATCCATTTTGTTGACGATCACTAGATTCAATTTTGCTTGCAGTTTTTTATCCATTGATTGCCTCTTTGTCGATATTAAGCTCTATTGCTGTGCGCATTGGTAGGGGGTGGTAACGGTGTAGTCGATAACCATTTACACTCTTTAAATGAAGAGATGTACTGATATCAGACTGAGTAATCTAACGGTAGATAGAAGAAAAACAGATCCCAACATTATTAATGTTGACTATCTCCGGCCCACTAATCTCATCGCTAGTAAGTCATTCGATCAATATAATGGCGAAAAATGGTGCAGCCATTACGTTCTTTCCATGAATATAGAGTCAACCTTTTTAGACCTGGCAATCCTGAATTGATCTTAATATTATATGATCAGGTATACCGCTTCGTACTTCAGCATAACCAAGTTTTACAGGTATCACCAATCTTTGTTGGTTGGCAATGACTTTTTTATCTCGCATCATATGTGGTAGATAATCTTCCGGTGTCATTTCTATCGGACCTTTGACGGGTAACCCAGCGCGTACTAGCAAAGCGCTAATTCGTTTGACGTCTAGATCATTACACTGTCTGAGTCGCCGAGCGGCATGTGTTGCCATCATCATCCCGGCTGCCACTGCTTCACCATGCAGCCATTTTCCGTAGCCCATGTGGGTTTCAATGGCGTGACCATAGGTATGCCCTAGATTAAGTAGGGCCCGCTGACCTTGTTCTCGTTCGTCAATAGCTACTACGGCTGCTTTTAGTTCACAGCAGCGACGGATGCAATAGGCCATCGCCTGCGATTCGACTGCCAGCAGTGCTTCAAGATTAGTTTCAAGCCATTCGAAGAATACTGCATCTAGAATAATACCGTATTTAATAACTTCTGCTAAGCCCGAGGATAATTCCCGCCCCGGTAGTGTATTCAAACAGTTTAAATCGATTACTACTGAAGCGGGCTGATAGAAGGCACCAATCATGTTTTTACCCAAAGGGTGATTAATGGCGGTTTTACCGCCCACGGCGGAATCAACTTGCGCGAGCAGTGTGGTAGGCACCTGGATAAAACGTACACCACGTTGATAGGTGGCGGCAGCAAATCCAGCTAAATCTCCGATGACACCGCCACCAAGTGCAATAATAGTGCTGTCACGACCATGGGGTTTCGTTAACAATGCAGTGAAAACCTGATTTAGTGCTTCAAGTGATTTATTTTGTTCTCCAGCGGGCAAAATTACTCGATCGATGTCTATACCACCTTTATTTAAGCGATTGTATAGGGAGTCCAGATATAGTGGTGCAAGATGGTCATTGGTTATGAGCATAGCCTTATCGCCACATGTTAATGGCCAAAAAGACACCAAATCATTAAGTAATCCGGGGGCGATGGTAATTGGGTAGCTTCGTTCCCCTAATGCAACGATAATCCTCTCCATGGGACGCTCCATGACCTTGTCGTTGGTATTTTGTTAACCTAGATTAGTTGTTTTCTAGCATATTAATAATTTGGTTGGCAACAACTTTTGGACTGTATTCGTCGGTGCAGATAATCATATCAGCTATTTCTTCATAGAGAGAGTTACGTTCGCCAGCTAAAACTTCAAGTGTCTCGCGTGGAAGAACGTCTACTCCTTGTAAAAGCGGGCGTTTTTTATCCCGCTGTGTACGAGCCAGCTGTTTTTCGACAGTGGTTTTGAGATAAACAACTATGCCACGTGCGGAGAGACGATTACGTGTTTCACGTAATTTCACGGAACCACCGCCCGTGGCAAGAACGATCCCCTGTTTTTTAGTGATTTCATTAATAACTTTTTCTTCTCGATCGCGGAAACCATCTTCGCCTTCTAGGTCAAACACCCACCCAACATCAGCTCCGGTGCGTCTCTCAATCTCTTGATCCGAATCAAAAAACTCCATATTAAGTTGTTGAGCTAACTGGCGTCCAATTGTGCTTTTTCCTGCACCCATCGGCCCAACTAGAAAGATATTGCGTTTCTCTGCCATATTTTTCGGTATTGCTAAGATTATTCGTTAATGACAACCCGCCCCGCCAATCAAATTAGCGGCGGGACCTAAACTGAAAATGTATTACTGTGATAGCTAATCGTTTTCATTTTAACAACATGATGTAGATTGAGAAGAGGATCTCATCTTCTATATACATTTTCATACTTACGCTTTTATCTCATTTATTGCAGAAAAACTAATGTCGAAACAAGGGATTTTAATTAAATGCCGATGTTTATATTGGTTTGATAAATATCATGTCGACTTTAGTGGAGTGGTATTGCCTATCATGATAATATCACTTTATTTTAAAATTAACTAACCTCGTTCAGGTTAATCATGTCACCAAAAGCCCATTTTTGGCTATAATTCAAGAATTAGATGGTAACTATCTCGATAAACCGGGTGATTTGGCAATCGGTTAAAGCTATGTTTATACTGTAAGGAGGATCGATAATATTGTTATCAATATAATATGTTTAAAATAGTATCATGCAAGATACTAATATATAAGTCAGGTTTCTGATACGGATTGGATTAATAACAAAATGTGTAAATGATTATAGTATACTTATCCTCATTTGGTTTAAGGGGCACAAGAATCCATTCTTGACATATTGGGTAGGCAGATTAAAATATTAGTTCGCTCTTTTTATAAAGAGCGGACACTTCACATTGAAAAAATATTATGGTTCCTATTTTTAATAGTCCCAAATCTAGCTGCGTGACGATTTTTTGTAAAGTACAATAGTGTTTTACTCCTCAATTCTAATGGAAGCAATACCTGATTGTAGAGGTAAAGAGAACTGTATTCTGTGATCTCAAGTTTTTTATCAGAATAGAAAAAGTGGTTTTCAATTATCTTTTCTGTAAAGATTATTAAATCCAAGAGTATATTATGAATTTGCAATATCGGGGATTCTGATAAGGTTAAGATAACGATTTACATCAGATTATATACATAATAATTCGAACAAGAGTACGTATTGGTGAGGATGTTTCAAGCAGCATCGAGAGAGTCTGTAAATTTCTTTTTGTTGTTTATCTCTCAATGGGTGTATTGATATACACAATGTTCAATTAAGATTGAACCAGCATTGTCGAATTGGTTATGGTTTGAGTTTTGTAGATATTGGATGTGTCTTTTCTGTGACAGTTTTTATTTTCATATCTAGATGACTAGGCTTGTAATTTTTTATCAGGTTATATCATTGTTTTTGTATTTTAATTGATATCATTTTACTTCCATTAATGCGTTTCTATGTAAATAATATGTTTATCTTAACTCAGGTGATGATAAATTTTGGAAATTCAGGAATCACAAGCACTTTTATGGAAAATAAATAGATATATGTTGTATGGAAAAATAAGCATGGTTTTCATAAATAAAGAATGGAATTCTTTGTAAAAAATCGAGCATGCGGGGATGATGAGAAAAAATAGCTGTTAACGTCGGGCTTTTTATTAATAAATTCTCAATATAGGATTTTAAGAATACATAATGACAATAAAGGTCACTCGTTACTGGCCGTATTGTCCCTTTTAATCTTGGAAGTGGTTATTTCATAGGTTATAGAAACAACATCATAATATAACTAAGTGGTGTAGTATTAATTGTTTTTGAAACCAAAAATTCCTCTATATTGCAAGATGCACCTCTTTGTTTATATTGTCTTTTATTTAATTGTCCTTAGGTGTTTTATGAAGATGTAGGCTATTACTTTATTTATATATTTATTTTATTTTTTCAGAAAAATGGACTGATACTTCCCACTAATAATGCTCTCTCCAAGAGAGTATATGGCAGTAAACTTTTATAAGCATCCCATCCATAGTGATATAAAATCGGTGGTCTTCCTATTATAAATAGGCTCATTTTTTGATACTTTTTTGATATAGATTTGATTGTTTTTTATTTTGTTATCTTTAACAAGATGCGGAATTTTGATAAATAAGAAACATAGTAATCTTGTTGGTTGTATGTTTTTTATAAAACATGTTTTCATATAACATGGAACAATCTATTTTCAGTTCAGATGCACTGATTAAAAGAAACCTGCTTATCTATAAAAAATTAAGCAATAAGGATTTGTATAATAACTCCAAATCTAATTAGTAATCGTGTACATTTCAGTGTATGACAAACCTCACACTGGATTACACTCAAAATATTTTTTTAAATATAATTTTTCTTTTAAAATAAAACTTAATACTCTATATTTAGATTATATTTACTCGCGAGATTAAACGATAAAATCTAATTGTTTTAAATATGATGATGTGTTTTTTATAATGTGAGTTTTTTCGACAATCTCACCTGTTTTAGATATTATATTGGTTTGTCTACGATAAAAGCAACATGTATTAAAATTAGATTTCTCGATGCTTATTAAAGCAAGAGGTGTGGAAATTGAATTTGTATAAAAAGAGAAATATTAAACTTTAAGCTTAAGTCGTTTATAATATGCACTGTTTTCTTAAAAATTTTTAAAAACTTTTCGAGGTTGTTTTGTACTATATAGAAGTGAAAAATAAATAGATTTTAATCTATCTTTAATGGGATGAAAATACTCGAATATATAGAAAGATATATGTATTTCCTAAAATAGGATTCTTAATATTAAAGAAGGTCGCATATTAGATAGTGCATATCAAGGTATGAATTATTTTTAGTAAGATGATGAATGTAAAATTTCCTACAAAATAGTTTTATCTTTATAAGTAATTGAATATGATTATTCCAAAATATACATAAATCCGAAAATAGATTATTTTCGTTAATGCAAGGAGTAAGATACTATATCTTTTAATGAAAAATGGAACAAGATTATATATAGATTATTTAATCGAAATGATTCTTGAATAATAGCATATTTTTAAAATCATAGAAAATACATGAATAAGATTTATGCATGGTATGTGCATTCCTAACATTGGATAACATAAAAGATGTTTTTAACCTAGGCAAGCATTTTTCTCCCGAAGAGACATTAGCTTTTTTGTGATCCACCTGGGTGATATACGTCATCCTGCTTTAGGGCAGGATAACGGTAAGAATTATTGAGTGATGACGGAGAGGCTTTACCCGGCAGGTTTGGAGTTAGAGGAGTTTTTTAAATCTTTTAGAAATGATTGACGCCAATGCAAAATGTCATTTTTTTTGATTACCGCGATCATTTCTTGATGTCTTTGCTTACGCTCTTTTAGAGGCATAGTGAGAGCTTTATCTAAAGCGGCGGCAACGCCATCACGGTCATAAGGATTGACTAATAGAGCAGATTTCAACTCGTTGGCCGCACCGGCAAAACGAGAGAGAATTAGTACGCCAGGATCATTGGGATTCTGTGAGGCGACATACTCTTTGGCGACTAAATTCATCCCGTCTCGTAGTGGCGTTACTAATCCTACCTCACAATGCCGAAAGATCTTCATGAGCAAGCTGCGTTCATAATGTTGATTAAGATAAAACAGTGGTGTCCATTCTAATGTAGAAAAGTGGCCATTAATACGACCTGCTTCCGTTTCTAATTCATGCCTTATATCTTGGTATGCCTGTACATCACCCCGTGATGTGGGTGCAATCTGAAAATAACGAATATTTCCTCGATGCTGCGGATAATTCTCTAGTAGAATCTCATATGCTTGAAAACGTTCCGGTAACCCTTTGGAATAATCAAGACGATCAACGCTAATAATTAGTTGGCCGTTCATTTTATTTCGCAAATGGGCAAGTTTAGGTGGTAAGAGCCCCTCTGCAAGCTCCCGGATACTATCCGGCTCAACGCCAATAGGATAAACCCGTGCTATTGATGTTTTATCATCGATTGTAATGCCATCATTATCTAGTTCTTTTACAGTTGTGACTAAGGCTAGATTTTCAATAAATGCTTGTCGATCGCTTTCTGTTTGAAAACCTAACAAGTCATATTCACAGAGTTTCTTCAACAGGTCTTTACGGGGAGGTAATGCATTAAAGATTTCCGAAGTGGGAAAGGGAATATGCAGAAAGAAACCAATACGGTTTGTCATGCCTAATTTACGGCAAGAAGCGGCAAATGGTAGTAAATGATAATCGTGTATCCACAGTATATCGTCTTTATCTACCAGAGGATTGAGACGTCCTGCTAGCATGTCATTGACACGACAATACCCATCATAATCTTCACGTTGGTATTGTACTAAATCAAGACGGTAATGAAAGGCGGGCCAGATAACAGTATTGGAAAAATTGAGATAATATTGATTATATTCGTGTTGCTTTAAAGTAAATGAAGCAAAGGTTATATTGTCTTTCTGATTTTTTTCGAGAGGTTCATCTTCTTCACTGATTTTTCCATTCCAGCCAAACCATAAACCACCCTGATCTTTAAGCGAATCTCTTATGGCAACGGCTAGACCACCAGCACTTTCTTTTTTACTTTCAAAGGATGCTATTCGATTTGATACTACCACTAGGTGATTCATACAACCTCCAGAACCGAGTGTTTTGTTTTAATAAAATGTTTTTTATGTTGTTTAGCTATACTGAGTATCCACTTGTGTACATGCTCTACATCATTTAAATGATAGCGGGCAACTGTATTGCCAGGTCCGACTTTAATTGTAATTCCTTGTAATCTATTAATTTCTTTAAAACCGGCTTCGTCGGTAAGATCATCGCCAATGAATAACGGTATCCGCCCGATAAAGGGTGTTTCTTGCATAAAATTCGATATTGCCACACCTTTATTAACGCTAGCAGGCTTAAGTTCCACCACGTATTTACCGAGTTGTAATGCTAATTCTGGATACCGTTTTACTTGTTCTTCTGCTATCGCCAACATTTGTTTGTGATAGTTTTTCCCCTGACGATAATGTAAAGCAAATGCCTCTCCTTTATCTTCCATATGGCAACCACTGAATACTGAAACAGATTTTTTAAGTTCTTGTCTTAAAACTGTTTTTATATTCATTGGTAATATCACATAATGTAATTTTCCCTGTGCATCTCGTCGTTCTGCACCATGAATTCCAGCGACAGGTCCACACAGGGGTGCGCTTAGATTATCTAGTTCGACGATGGGTCTCCCTGAGATCAGTGCTAATGCACCATTAGTGATCACGGAAAGTGTGCAAAGAGCTTGTTTGATATCTTTAGGTATCATTACCCATTCAGGCCGCATTTTAATTTTAGCAAGCGTTCCGTCCACGTCAAAAAAACAAGCAGTATTCGTCAAGAGGATAGGAGGTATTGAACAATTTTGAGTCATGTATTTTTATCCTTGTTCATTATTTTTTATTTTATCGAAAAGATAGTGTCCTTTTTTTTAATCAATTATGTGTAACTGTGTACTTATTTTTATAGACTGTAGTAATGTTTTATAGTCTTTGTTAAGGTCGAGTAATTAGATAGATTTTATATCGTTAACAACACTCTGATGGTGAAGATTAATGTTGTCAGTCTTAATTGACATGAAATAGGTTGAGCGTAATATCATGTCAATGCGAAATCGGGCGATCAACATTACATCTATCAGCAATATGTAAAACGTTTTAACATCGTTTCTGCTATTAGGGGGGTTAAGTAGTAGGAACACGCTAAACTAGCGTGTATATGATAATAAATTGCTTTAGGTATAGAGATGTCGCATCTGTATTAGTATTATCTTAAACTATTATTTTGATTCATTGAAATTACTTTCTTTCGAAAAAGAATTATGTAATTGTTTTAAACAATTCACGTTTTACTGTGTGGGAATTTTTATGGACGGTAACTTGAGTTTTATTCTCTATTCATGATTGGGGTAATTTTTGATTTCAGAATTTAATATATCGATTCAGTGTAATATTGAAAATTTGAGTAGAACATACATGGTAGTTGTCTACCAAATGACATTTTACATACCGATTCGATGATTTAGGTATATGGTTTCTCAGCGAACATGATAATTTCTTTAATATTTTTCCTATCATAACACTATGAATTTTTTTTATTCATGTTTTCCCTTTTATTCATGTGACTACTGAAAATATACTTGAGGATAGAAAATCATGATAATATACATTGATGGTTAGGTTATAATCATTCTTGAAATTAGTATGGCAATTCAAAAAAGTCACAACTAAATATATAGTGTAAGTGGCGTTTTAGGGTATCTAATCGTAATTCTTGATTAAGAGAACTCGATCATGCTACTGGGGATTAGAGTTGTAAAATCGAGTTTTTTATGGACGGAATTGTACTTCCATACAAAGCGGTGTGATAATATATTTGAATTTTTTCTTTTTTTAGATGATTGTTCTACTGTGTTCTTATGCGAAACATTTGATACCTAGATATATTTCGATTAAGCTCTCAATACTATTCTCTTTGAGAATAGATATGATAGTAAGGAAAATGGATTTAGTGACACTGTTAATTGAAAAAGTTAAAGAATAAAGCATTAAAATACTATGTTATAACGATTCACATCTGAACTTTTTATGATGTTTTAAAAATAAAAAATAACGCAAATCCTAGGTAATCCATGATCTGGTATTTACAATTATAATATCTATACACTAAACTAATATAGTTTTTAGACTCTCTGAGAGAAGATATAGATATGATATAAGTGGTTTAACATCCTTTTTATAGCGCTTAATTTATAGTATTTTTTTGGTTTATGGTTGGTTGTATTTATAATAAATCATATAACTCAGCCCCACGATAAAAACGAATGTTTTTTTATAAAAACAATGTTTATTGCTTCATAAGGTATACT
The DNA here is from genome assembly GCF_020541225.1 of Candidatus Steffania adelgidicola. Lineage (GTDB taxonomy): Bacteria > Pseudomonadota > Gammaproteobacteria > Enterobacterales > Enterobacteriaceae > Steffania > Steffania adelgidicola. The sequence continues at coordinate 84,871 of NZ_CP045889.1, forward strand.
TATGAATATTGAAGCAATATCTGTAACCTACAGTAGGTTTTTCAAGCATGATTCTTTATCACCATCCTCAAGAGATGTATTGTACAGTACGGAAGCCTTGGTCAGGCTATATGGTTTTATTAAAATTAAACTTCTTCGCTATAATATTTTTTATTTTCAGTATCAAAGAATTTGAGGGTGACTATCAATTTCAAAGAATTAATAATAAATTTATGAGGTTTTATAAAACAATTTTCATCCGGGAAAATATTTTCCCTCTAGATGAGTAGAGCGATTTTTTTAAGATATTGCTAATTGTTTATCTGAGTTCTATCAGAGGATACATTTAGTTCAGGCTCATCTTTTTTCTTGAGATGTAGTAGATTCTTTAAAATATATGTGATGCATGCAACGTAACGTAGCCTCAGTGGACACAAAGAACTCTATCATCTTTTAAAAATACTCATGTCTCGATAAGATTGCTTACACATTACTTTTATTTAGTTTTAAAATGTTTTATATGAAGTATACGATGTCAGACTAATATAGTCTTAACTATATTTATTGACATAATGGTATCAATGCCAATAAAGTATCACTAAAGAGTTAAAATTTTTTATTCGTTATAGATTTTTTCATATATCACGCTTCATGAGAATAATGAAAGTTATTAATAGTAAAATTAGTGATGTAAAGATTATTCATCCAAGAATATTTAGTGATTTTCGAGGTTTTTTTTTTGAAACGTTTACAAAAAAACGTTACAAAGAGATGCTCAATATAGATCTGGATTTCGTTCAAGATAATTATTCTCGGTCATCTCGTGGAGTATTACGTGGATTGCATTTTCAGAAAACAAATCCGCAGGGTAAACTTGTTCGTGTAGTGCGTGGTGCCGTGTTTGATGTTGTCGTGGATATTCGTCTTGGTTCATCAACTTATGGTATTTGGGAAGGAGGGATCCTGTCTGAAGAAAATAAAATCCAATTTTGGATACCGCCTGGTTTGGCGCATGGTTTTATAGTATTGTCTCCTTTAGCTGATTTTGAATATAAATGTACAGATTATTATCAGCCTGCATACGAAGATTGTTTGCTGTGGAACGATCCAGAAGTTGGTGTTAATTGGCCGTCTTATATCAATAATCCGATACTTTCAGAAAAAGATAAGCGTGGAAAGCTCTTGAAAGAAATACATCCATAACATTGCTGTTGAGTTATATGAATGGGTATTACTAAATATGATTTCTATCATTGATACTCACTTGCTTAAATAAAGTTTTTTAAACTTCAGAAGAGATCGGGTTTTTAATAAAATACCTGAATTACAGATGTTTCAAATACGGTTAATATGTGATTATGTAATTGTTTTATGTTCATTAGCCAATAGTTATGAAAAAGTTTTTAAATATAACGGTACAATATTTATCTCCATAGAGATAATTTCATTATCTATTAGAATTACTCCCTTATGTAAAAAGATAAGCAAAGCATTTTCATACCTGATGGTGTAACGTGCCATTTTAACTCAATAGAAATATACTGCATCTTTTTTTAAAAAGTCGGAAGACTTTAGATATTTCTTGAATATTCTTTTGAGCTTTTTTACCAGAGAATATTGAACTACGAGAAATATTATTATGATGAGAACATCAAGTAAATGACACATAACTATTTTAATAGTTACAGGTTTTCAATATCACACTGCATGTACATAGAGTTATCTCATCAAAAAAAATCCGTGTTTTAGTGTGTATTAATGTGGCACCATTAAGAGAGAGAATTTGGTGATCGCTTATTATAATCGATCTTGTTTTTTCATTGAACGATAGATGTTAATAAAGGATCTGTTCTTTGTTAGAGTCATCCAACCTTCTATGAAAGTATTAGTGAAAACCATGCCATTATGATTGATAAGTACCATATGTTATAAAAACACTCTTTAACAAGAGAATCTCTCTATACCAGAACATCGGTGGGATTTTGGCGATGTGTTCATTGAGTTTCGAGAGAAAAAATTAGAAAGATCTCGATTAGAGTAGAGACATCTCTATGTTAGAGACATGTAGCGAAATCAAAATCAAGTAGTTTTTAATACCTGCAAGCATCATTTTGGAAGAAATGATACCGCTGATTTATTATATGGTTTGTATGATGCTCACTTTTCTTTAAAATTATTCCCCCTGGAGTAGAAGACGGATGATTTTAATTGCTTTTTTAGTAATTACATTTAATCATGAATATTATACGCCCTGTATTTGAAGGTGCATTAGGTTAAGGATATGTATTATGTTATGGTTTAAGAATATCATTCTTTATCGTTTAAACCAGCCGCTTCAGTTTTCATTGGATAAAATCGAGCAGCAGTTATCCACTTTTGCTTTTACATCTTGCCATGAGCAGGAGATGAAAAGGTCTGGCTGGGTTTCCCCTATGGATGAGAAAGGTGAATCCTTTACGTATATGATACCAGGACATCTCCTTCTTTCTCTTCGAACAGAAGAAAAAATTCTTCCGACTGCCGTAGTGAAAATGGAGCTCCAGAACAAAATTGATCAGCTAGAAAATAAACAAGACCGAAAACTACGAAAAACTGAAAAGAATGCACTTAAAGATGAGGTTATACAAACATTAATGCCTCGTGCTTTTAGTCGGTTTACTCATACATTATTGTGGTTAGACCTCATTAACCATTTTGTAGTAGTCGAAGCTAGTAGCTTTAAGAAAGCTGAAGAGTGTTTAGCATTACTACGAAAATCCATTGGTTCTTTGTCGCTATTTCCGTTGACTATGGAAAATCCGATTGAAACAACATTAACAAAATGGGTGAACGGTGAGAAAACAGCGTCGGGGTTTATGATGCAGGATGAGGCTGAACTAAAGGCGCAATTAGAAGTTGGAGGTATTGTTCGTTGTAAAAAACAAGATTTATCTAGCGCGGAAATTTTAGCACATCTCAACGCGGGGAAACGAGTAACAAAACTAGCGTTAGATTGGCGTGATCGGGTTCAGTTTATTCTAAGTGATGATGGTACGCTCAAAAGATTACAGCTCTCTAATAAGGTGCAAGAGAAAAATGCTGATATTGATCGGAATGATCTTTCGGCATGTTTGAATGCTGATTTTAGGTTAATGACCGAGGAACTAACGGTCTTAATTAAGGAGCTTATTGTAGAGCTAGGCGGCGCGGTATCGCAAGAGGGTTGAGTATTTCCTAAAATCGCTAGCCAGTGTAGCGTAACAGGGGAAATAATAAAAGTCACAGAAATTTCATATGAATTTAGAATATAAGAAAAAACAAGCAGAAAAGAAGTTTATAGGTAAATAATGGCCTATAGATAGTGTATCCATACCAATGTTGATTTTTTATTCAATATGTAAATGAATACTTCAGTAGGTATTTAAAAGATAGAGATTGAATTTTATCATGGTCTTTTATAAACCTGGTACCGTATTATTTAATCTTAATTACATCCATGCATGATAGCACATGGATGGCTATATACTCGAGCTGTAATGAGAAGAGTGTTATTACAATGCAATGGAAAATTTACAGTGATTTTTATATCATTTTACTGGAGTATTGTCGCAGATTCACAATTTAATCCATAAATTTCTTGTGATTGTCTTGCAGCATTAGTTCAATTTCTAATGAACATATTAATTTTTCAGTCTTTTTTCTTCACTTCCCCTAATTATGAATCGAAGTCATAAACATTTAGTGTCTTGACACTAAATACGATCTACATAAGGAGCAGTTCAAAGAACATCACTAACGTTAGAAAATATATTACCTAAATATATCTTTAGTTTATATTATGAGGTTGATATAGTAAAGATTTATTAATGAAAGATAGTCATATAAAGCATTGAATATATAATTAAATTGTTGATAGATAAGATTATCTGCTTTTTAAGCACGTAAGGTGTTCTCTCTCTTTGTATCATCAAGTAGCAGTCATATGTGAATTCTTATGTTTTAAGTGTCTATCGATTAAATTTATAATGTTTTTGTTTAATTGAAAAGCGGAGAATGAGAAGAAATACTCTAACACCCTCCATTCTACAGCATTAAAACTCATTATGTGCTTACACCTCTTGATTGAGAGAGGTGCCTTCTACGTAAATTAGTACTCAAAAATACTTGATATATAGTTTATACAGCTATGTTTTATTGATAGAAATCGCGTGAGATAATAAGCGTTTATCTGTTACTATAGAATTAAATGCAGGGAATGTTTTCCTTTATGTATATCATATTAACGGAGTCTCACCGACTATCATATATTATTAGTAATAGACGATAGTAAAGAATTTATAGATGATTTGTTTAAAACTGAGATCAATATCTTGATATAAAAAATCACTAACTGATTATGCAGAGATGAGGATAGAGTCTTATCTCAGCTTATCGTTGCATTCGAAAAGGTATGATATAGTTGAGTGATTAGATACTGAGAGAAAAGAAGGGATGTAATCATATCATTTCCATTTTGATAAATGGAAATGATATAGACTATATCGATATGTTTTTTATAAAAATCCATTGCTCTAATTAATATAAGAAATTAAATTTATTGGACGTAGTGATAGTCTTCCAGGTTTTCCTGCTAATGAAATATACTTATAGTGATCGAATTTTTAAACGCGACGTTTTTCTCTAATTCATTAGACACTAGATGTGATATTCTTCACCTAATATAAAAATTTAATTATATTCGAGATGTAGTGAGTTTTATGTCAGGTTAACTGTAGTTTTAACGCTATAATTACGTGATTACGCCAATAGATTTTGACATGAAGAAATCCAAATCATTTACTGAGTTGAGTTTTTTAGGTGAATTAAAAGCACAACATTTAATGTTATTTCTGTTTTATTATCCTTAGATATCGGTCGGATCTTGAGAGTTTTTTTATAGTCATCAAAAATTTCATTTGTCATACATATTCTATTGATGCAGAATAATTTGATGCTGTTTGGTAAAAGGATTCATAACAGTGAATTTTGTTGTGTTGTGATGAAGTACTGCCTTTGATGAGTGTGGTTTTAATAGCATGGGATCATAATAGTTATTACTCGGCAATTATTATTTCCATTCTGCTTTATGCCCTATTTTTACCGTTATTAACTAAGATTGTTATTGATAAAAAAGTCTGAGAATATATTCCATATTTTTCTAGATCCCACTCTGGGTGAATGATCTGCTTTTTGCTTTCAGTGTGAATTGATACTATCGCTTTTGGAGTAAAAGTACTGGATGATATCCGGTTTTGATCGTCAGGTAAAACGTACCGGTGTTGCTATTTTAGCAATTGTCAATATTTGGTTAGGTTTTATCTAGAATTTAAGCTAGTGATCACAACATCAGTCATTTTCCAGCAGTTATACATGTACTGAACTAGTTGGATTCCGTCTATCAGGACGGTAGATAAATTTAGTGTGTTTTATTAATAAAGGATAGATCGGTTTTGTGTTCATAACAAGCTATCTGCTACCTATATGACTCCATTTCTAAGATGAGCATTATCAGAGATTTTGAGTGTAGCCGGTGTTTTTATTAGCGTAGCGATGGTTTCTACAAAAATCTGTACGTTTCTGTATAAAAAACCAGTGCTTAATAAGATAGCGATTTATTTTTCTAATGTTTGTAACCCCTCTTAAATACTGTCAATTTATTGAGGATGCTAGCACTGGAGTGTTGTCTGCTCTATAGAGCAATAGCATCGAGATTTTGTCTGGGTCATAATGCTATATCTCATGTGAGAGGAAAGAGCATGCTGTTAATTTAACTAATATATATTCCGTTTATAGATTATAATTCAATTATATTGAATTTATATGCATACCCCATATTTTCAAATAAAACAAGTGAATGCATTATTTAAATACAGCCTGTAATCGTAAAGTGTACAGGTCAAAAACGAGTCTATAAATTCTTTACAATTGTCTCCAGTAATCAATAGACACGGATGAATTTGCGTGAAGAACGAATAAGGGTGTTCTGAATTTACTGTATTTTATGTTTTATAAAGATGAATAAAAAACCATCATATTGCATGTCTTACAGTGATAAAAAATCACCACCTAAAGTGTTATATAGGACTAAGAAGAGATACGTCTCTCGATGTTGATAAGTGTACATACAGATTGTAGATGATTCCTGTTGTAGATTGTATTTTTTATAAGTCAGCATAACCTGTTTATGATCTGAGGAAGTATGGAAATCCCCGTATAACCTCCGAAAAAACTATTACGAGAGAACGTTTTCCCATGGAAACAAAGTGTTACTATATAAACAATAGAGTTGGATATCAATGATAGAGAAGAATACGTCTTTTCTTTATGGTGTCACCTATTCATACTGTACTATAAACTGCGCAGAAAAGGTATAATGCTTAGCTCAAGTAAAGGATATTTTGGATATATTATATGTATACAGTAGAGATCTAAGAATCAAATTCTTATTTATCATATTAGGTAGCTAGCATGTCATAAATCAAATTTATCAAGGATTATTTATCTAATGGTTTTAGACAAAATCGCACTAATACATAACAGGGGCGCATATACTCGAGTAAAAAAGTTTGCTCACATATAACGGTATAATACCGGTTCTTTACCTAATGCCTTGCTGTCGGTTAACATAATCTGCCTTTATAACATTTTAGAAAAGTCAACGTCTACCATGATTCAAGTCGCAAAAAAAATATTGGTAACCTGTGCGTTACCGTACTCGAATGGTTCTCTTCATCTTGGTCATATACTCGAGCATGTACAAGCTGACATCTGGGTCCGTTATCAGCGAATGCGCGGCAACGAAGTGTATTTTATTGCTGCCGATGATGCTCATGGTACAGCAATTATGCTAAAAGCGCAGAAATTAAGTATTTCGCCGGAAGAGATGATTCAAGCAATGAATTTGGAGCATCAAGCAGATTTTGCCGGATTTAGGATTAGTCATGATAATTACTATTCGACGCACAGCGAAGAGAATCGTCAACTATCCACACTGATCTATCAGCGCTTAAAAGAAAACGACTTGATTAAGTCACGGAGTGTTTTCCAGCTCTTTGATCCTGAAAAGAGCATGTTTTTGCCTGATCGTTTCGTAATGGGAAACTGTCCAAAATGCTGTTCTCTCAATCAATATGGAGATAACTGTGAAGTCTGCGGTTCCACTTATAACTCAACAGATCTCGTTAACCCGAAATCAGTAGTTTCTGGTGCTATTCCGGTTATAAGGGAATCAAAACATTTTTTCTTTGATTTACCAGTTTTCAGTGACATGCTGCACGATTGGACTCGTTCTGGCGCGTTACAAGAAGAAGTATCGAATAAAATGCAGGAATGGTTTCAGTCAGGTCTTCAGCAGTGGGATATATCGCGCGACGCACCTTATTTTGGTTTTGAAGTGCCGGAGGCACCAGGAAAATATTTTTATGTCTGGATGGATGCGCCAATCGGTTATATGGCCACTTTCAAGAATCTTTGTAAAAAACGCACAGAGATTCATTTTGATGAATTTTGGGATGTCAATTCCAACACTGAACTTTGCCATTTTATCGGCAAGGATATTATTTATTTCCATAGTCTATTTTGGCCTGCAATTCTAGAAGGCAGTCACTTTAGAAAGCCGACTAATATATTTGTTCATGGATACATAACCGTCAATGGCGCTAAAATGTCTAAATCGCGAGGTACTTTTATTAAAGCGAGTACTTATCTAGAATATCTAGATCCAGACTGCCTTCGATATTACTATGCCGCTAAACTATCGTCACGCACTGATGATATTGATCTAAATCTTCAAGATTTAGTCCAGCGAGTTAATGCCGATATCGTTAATAAAGTAGTGAATTTGGCAGCTCGTAGCGCTGGTTTTATTAATAAACAGTTTAATGGACATCTAGCAGGTGCAGTGCTCGATCCTGTATTATATACGACTTTTCTTAATGCTTCTACTTTAATTGGTGAAGCATTTAATAACCGAGAAACAAGTTGTGCAATGCGAAATATTATGGCGTTGGCAGATTTAGCTAATCGCTATATAGCAGAACAAGCACCTTGGGTAGTGGCAAAACAAAAGGGACGAGCGAAAGATTTACAGGCTATCTGCTCAATGGGAATCCAGTTGTTTCGAGTATTAATGACTTATTTAAAACCGGTTCTCCCTGGGTTGGCTGAGCGAGCTGAAGAGTTCCTGAAGACCTCTCTCATTTGGGATGAGATTTCTAAGCCACTATTATCGCATCAGATTTGTCCGTTCAAGGTGCTTTTTAGTCGTATTGAACTAAAACGGGTAGACGAGATTCTCCATGCATCTCGTCAGAAAGCAGCAGATTATCCATTATCTGTCGAAAAAAGTCGCTTTGATTGAGCAACAACCTATTGCTGCCACGATTAATCTGGACGACTTCACTAAGATCGAAGTTCGTGTAGTGTTGATTACGCATGCTGAATGTGTAGAGGGATCAAATAAACTCCTTAAACTTACTTATGAGCTCGGGGGTGTAAGTGGTCAGTTATTTGCCGGTATTCGCGCGGCCTATCCTGATCCAAAGGTACTGGAAGGACGTTTAACGATCATAGTAGCGAATCTAGTCCCACGTAAGATGCGTTTTGGTGTATCAGAAGGTATGGTAATAGCCGCTGGATCTAATGGTAAGGATATATTTCTTCTCAGTCCTGATTCCGGAGCATTACCGGGTATGCGGGTAAAATAACTGTTTCTAAGTATGCTGGTTGGGCCGTTGGTACTACAGGTAGCACCTGTAGTACCTGTAGCACCGTGTGACCAAACTAGTTTTTGTACTTTGAGAAATAGTATAATTATTTAAATCTATCCTTTTATTAATTTTGAATAGATTTTCATGATGTTTGATATGTAAGCAATTTCAATAAAATTATGGTATGTGTATACCTTTGGATCAGAATATAATGTTTTTCACCTTTCATTTTAATTATAAAGTAGGACTCATAACACATCAGATACACTTATTAGCTTGTTCATCTTTTATCGGATTATTCTAACTACTTTTCGAGGAAATATTTTCCTCTTCTAATACATACGATTTAAATAGTGTGTTATATCTTAAATATAACCTAAATTTCTATGTGTATTGAGAGAGAGTGGAAGAGCAGTATACTAATTTTAGAAAAGAGTGCTAAAGTGTGATATACGTTGAAAACGTATACGATTAATAACTAAAGATGCGGATATATAATATCCTTTATGGATTTTTAATAGAATCCCACACAGTGGGTTCGCGTCATCTGGATAAAAGAAGAAGGCATAAATGGTTTATATATAATCTTTCTTGTTATATATGTCCTACAATATTGAGCGTTTAGGATTCGTAGTGCTGTTAAATCTCACTATGATATTTGTAAATGATGTTGCCTATAAAGGCATCGCGTTTGTTCTATTAATGTGTCATTTTTGAATATATGACTATATCACCTTTGATATATAGGACGCTATATATTCAAAAAATAGCAAGGAAATTATGCAGGATTGTCAATATCAATGAAAAGAACATCAAAACCATATTGTTGAGTAAGCCAAGCACCAAGTGTACGAATTCCGCCGCGCTCTGTAGCATGATGGCCAGCTGCATAAAAATGCAGGCCCTGTTCTCGCGAGATGTGAATACTCTGTTCAGATATTTCGCCAGTGATAAATGCATCCATACCTGCCCGTGAGGCGAGTTCTATAAAACCTTGGCCGCCACCACTGCACCAGGCTACCCGTTTGATCTTTGGGGGACCATTTTCACCACAGTGTAGTACTCTTCTTTTTAGTCTCTCTTCGAGACGCAGCTTTAGCTCTTTAGGACTTAAAGGTATCTGGAATTCTCCTTCTGGCACCAGTGGGTTCAAGTGGCCAGTCACCAGAAGACCTAGGAGCATGGCAAGTTGTGCATTATTACCTAGTTCAGGATGTATATCCAAAGGTAAATGCCAGGCATACAAATTAATATCGTTAGCTAGTAGTGTTTTTAGTCGTCGACGCTTTATACCACTGATGATGGGCGATTCATTTTTCCAAAAATAACCGTGGTGTACTATGATGGCGTCGACGCTATGCGTTAAGGCCTGATCCAGTAGTGCTTGAGAAGCAGTGACGCCTGTAACGATACGTTGTACATCCTGACGGCCTTCGACTTGAAGGCCGTTAGGGGCATAGTCCTGCTGTGGACTGCTGTTAATCTTTTGATTAATTACTTGTTCAAGTATCATATTTTTCATTGATGCGTCTCTTTGAGATTAAAGAGACTGAGATTATGATGTTTCATAAGCGTTTTCCTCTGACTCAGGTATTATGCTAAAATTAATAATTATTAGTGATAGATAAGTAATATGTGATTTCAGTGCGCCGAGTTAACCATGCGTTAAATATCGAGATAAGCACGCAATGAAATTAAAATAGATATTTTTTTAGATTTAATTAACTATTTTGTTTTTATTATGCTTCTGCTATAAAATTCATTTATATATAAACCTATTTATATAAATACCCTTGTCGCTATTTTTATTAAACGTATGAGCTTTAAGACTTGAGTTACTAAAATTCTTTATCTTGTCATTTTTAAAAACTATATATAGCAATAAAAAACATCAACCTTTCTCTATGCACTTTTTTCATATAATGTTCACCAAGAGATAAAATCGAGGATAGAGTTATAATGATAGTGTGCTCTGAGGGGCAGAGAAGTAGCCATGATAATCTCAGACCTGAATTTTAGATACATGATAAGCTTCGACACATGTTAACTAGTATATTATAGATCTGTAAATCATCATTGAGTAGGATCAAGAAGCGTGTTATAATAAAAATTATAATTCATATTTTGTTGTTTTGTAATTCTGAAAATCAATTATATCTTGATTTTAACTATTCTTGGAATATTCTTAATTGATAATGAGGTATGATAAATTGTATTGAAAATGAATAGTAATATAATAAAATCACAATAAAAAGTGTTCAAAAATTGAAACTGTGCTGTCTTTATTTAAGACAGAAAAATTTTCTGCAAATATTACATGACATCGTGTAAAAGCTACTTTGCGTTTTGGATAGAACAAGGGGTTTGATAACCCCTTTATCTACCTTATATAAAACTAAAATTTTGGACATTACAAGAGGTATTTTAGGGCATAACTGTCTATATATGATTATTTTTAATAAAAATCGTATTTTAAAAAAATACTTGGATCTGTCTGGATTTTTTCCACAGAGAAAAGTATAAATTTGTATGTTACGCTTGATATTAAGCACCGATTAATTTCACAATGTGCTATGTTTTGGGATAAGTTTAGTGTACTTCTATACTTTGTTAAAAAAGTTTGAATTCTCCTTTTTTATTACATCAATATTGGGTATTTGTCATAGTATTAGGTACTAATTGCTAAGACATTGAGTATAGTAAGAGAAGGAACGAGCATGTTTACGGGAATTGTGCAGGCTACCGCGCCTATTACCACGATTGAAGAACAAAGTCATTTTCGTACACATTATGTTCGTCTGCCGGCAATGTTATTGCTAGATTTAAGCATTGGTGCTTCTATGTCGCATAATGGTTGTTGTTTAACGGTTACTGGTATCTATAATGATGTGGTGAGTTTTGATTTAATAGAAGAAACGCTTAAACTGACTAATTTAGGTAAGCTTAAAGTATATGATGAAGTCAATTTAGAGCGCCCAGCAAGCCAGCAATCGGAAATTGGTGGACATTTAATGTCTGGCCATATTACCAGCACTGCTGAATTAATAAAAATTATTACATTAGAAAATAACTATCAGTTATGGTTTTCTGTGGCAGATAAGGGATTGATGAAGTATATTTTATATAAAGGCTATATTGGTGTAGACGGTATCAGTCTAACGGTGGGAGAAGTATTCCAAGATTGCTTCTGCGTACATTTAATACCTGTAACCTTATTACGTACCACACTTGGCAAGAAACGGTTGCACGATAGCGTCAATATCGAAATTGATTTGCAGACCCAGGCGATTGTTAACTCCGCGGAGCGGGTACTAGGAACTTACGGGGGAATACGCGTTATCGAGTGAGAACTTCAAGAGTGAGGCAGAATCAAAACTCTCTTGCTTACTGGATATGAAAACTAGATTTTTTGTGGAATTACATTCTGGGTTCATAATGTATAGCCGTACTTCAATAGAAAAACAGCAGCAAGCTTTGTTACTTTTTTAGTAAACATGAACAAAATCAATTGCATTATTATATGCTAATGGGAGGAATCAAAAAACGTTAAGCATCCTATATTGTGTACAGGTAATACCTGTTCCCGTTCAGGCAATCGTGATGTCTTATTGATATAATTAAGAAGGATTGAGAATGACCAGCGATCATGCTAAATACCTGAATCCCGATTGATGCAATACAGGATATAGCTGCCTTTTTAGGCAGCTAGGAAAATAAAGGAACCTTCTTGTAACAAGAAGGAGAAGTTTCCCGTCTATAAAACGCTAGAAATTTGAAGATTTGATTATTACTTATGGTCTTAAGTATCCGTTATATCACTGCCCGGTAAAACTTACCAAGTCGATATGTGATTGAACTCTAAAAATTTAGATACTGGTAAAGTACCATAGGTTTTTTTTATTTTTAATAAAACATTTCTCTTTGTTAACTGGGTGAAGAAGTGGGATATCTACACTGCTGTTCTACATATTCTAACCGAATAGAACGGTATCCAAGAGCAAATGATGCTAAGATCATATCTTCATGACATGATATTTAATGTGAATTGTAATGAATGGAGCTAAGCGGGATCGAACCGCTGACCTCTTGCATGCCATGCAAGCGCTCTTCCAGCTGAGCTATAACCCCATATAAGTCATCTCGCTATTCTCTTATTAGCCGATTCATGCTATGAATTTTACTATGTTTTGTCAATGGCTATAGCGAAAATGACTGTAAAATAAAGAAAATAGGAAACACTGAGGCTAATCGATCTTTGCTAATGTATCGTTAGCGATAAAGTCTAACGCCAGATCGATACGTGCTAAAGATCGCGATTGACCTATCGCATGAACAGTGACATCAAGCGCGGGTGATTGAGCTCTGCTGGTTACTGCGACGCGTAGTGGCATACCGATTTTACCGATGCTTACTTGTAGTTCATCGGCTGTTTTTTCAAGAGCTGCATATATTGAATCTGGTGTCCATACGCTAAGTGTGGCTAGTTTTTCGCGTATCATTTGTAACGGTTTTTGGGCTAGCACGTTTAAATATTTTTCAGCTGATTTAGTATCGAATTTATTAAAATCTTCGTAAAAATAGCGACAGCTAGTCGCCATCTCTTTCAGTGTTTTACAACGTCCCCTTAAAAGTTTTACTAAATCTATGAGCGCGGGGCCAGAGCGAGTATCGATTTCTTCACGCTTTATATGCCAGAGTAGATGTGTGGCGATGTATTCAGAGGGTAAATGATTGATGTAATAATGGTTTATCCAAAGTAGCTTTTGAGTATTAAACGCACTAGGAGATTTACTTACTGCATTAAGATTGAATAGTTGCTTCATTTCTTCAATACTGAAAATTTCTTGATCGCCGTGAGACCATCCCAGTTTTAGAAGATAGTTTACTAACGCTTCCGGTAGAAATCCATCATCACGATATTGCATAACCCCAATCGCGTTATGGCGTTTAGATAGTTTTTTACCATCCTCGCCTAAAATCATTGAAATATGGGCATAAGCTGGTGCTGTCGCGCCAAGAGCGTGTAGAATGTTGATCTGTCGCGGTGTATTATTTATATGGTCTTCACCGCGAATCACATGCGTAATCCCCATGTCGAAATCGTCGAATACAACGCAGAAATTATAGGTCGGTGACCCGTCATGTCGACGAATAATGAGATCATCTAGCTCACAGTTGCTAAATTCAATAGGCCCGCGGACAAGATCATGAAAAAGAACCGAACCACTCTGTGGATTTTTAAAACGCACCACGTAGGGTTGGTTTTCGTCGTGCTTAACGTTATTGCGGCAGAGACCGTCATAACGCGGTTTCTCGTTCCGGGCCATTTGTCTACAACGCAATGTATTTAATCGCTCTTTGGAGCAAAAACATTTATAGGCTTTTCCCTTGAAAAGCATATTTTCAATAGCCGCATTGTAATGATTGAAACGTTGAGTCTGAAAATAAGGGCCTTCGTCCCAATCTAGGCTGAGCCAGCTTATCCCGTCTATAATCGCTTGAATCGCTGGTTGCGTTGAGCGTTCTAGGTCTGTGTCCTCTATTCGTAATACAAACTTCCCTCCTAGATTTCTGGCAAATAACCATGCGTAGAGGGCAGTGCGCGCCCCACCAACATGTAAATAACCTGTAGGGCTTGGTGCGAAACGGGTTTTGATTTTCATTACTTATCTTACCTTTATTATTTATCACAAATATGTAAGAAATTTGGTGTGTATTTGAGTGATGCGGTTTTTAAAACATGCCGATTTTTGGTTTCTAATTATTTGGTTTCTAATTATTGAGTAATGTGAAAAAAGTTGGTTTTTGTGAGTCAGTATCTTCTTTATCTTTTTTTTTGAAAAAAAAACAAAGGTATCCTATAAATTAAGTATTTTATCTAGATATATGCGTGCATGTGTTGTCGTGTAATGCTCTTGGTGTTTTTTTATATTATGTATTTATCTATGCTATAGAGGACACTTTAAGGAGCAATGTATTAATGATGTGTAAATTTTTTAAGTAACTTAGCAATATTCGCTGTTAATGATCTCTTCTGTTTACGGCCTAGTTTGTAAAAAACAAGTAAGGTTTCTTTAATACCGTTATAGAATTAGGCATGGAGTCTTGCATTTTATTTCTCTCGAAAAATAACCATTTAAAAAACATTCAAGTCTATACATATTACAGGACTAGTAGCCTCCAGAAATGACGTGATGCACTATACCGTATCAATGATGGTTTCATCAGTGTCTAATGAGATTTTTAATATGAAGATGCACCTAGAATACCTTAGATCGTTTATGAAAGAAACGAGGTAGCATTGAGTATAAAATGTGGGACAGTAGCACTATAAAACACTATCGGCATTATTATAAAAATATGACAGTGTCTCAGGTTTTATCTGGTTTATTAAAATTTGTTTTTATATAGCACCGGATGCACTGATCACAATTATTAACAAGCTAACGATTTTAAAAGACTTGGAGAACTCAGTGCGGGAGGGAGGATGGGGATGCTTGCTTTTTTAGTAGAAGGTTGTTTTTACGAAAAGTTATGTTTTTTTTAAAAAAACGAAAGCTTTCTGGTGAAT
The DNA here is from genome assembly GCF_020541225.1 of Candidatus Steffania adelgidicola. Lineage (GTDB taxonomy): Bacteria > Pseudomonadota > Gammaproteobacteria > Enterobacterales > Enterobacteriaceae > Steffania > Steffania adelgidicola. Next base: position 100,147 of record NZ_CP045889.1, read on the forward strand.
TATACGGATTTTAAAATATTGTGCAATAATTATGAAAGACTATTTGTGACATGAAAAATAATGTTTGATATACCATCATGGATCTGATGGGGTGTGACAATGCTATTGTCTCGCGTGTTTGATTAAAAGGGTGTGGTTAAAATTAAGTAAGTATAAAATACTATTTGAGTGCACAGTTTTATATATATTGAAAAATCAATAGGTTGATAGAGCTATATTTAATCCATGGTTTTTATGATTGGGAATCATGGGGGAATCACAACCCCTACGTATACATTTATACTTTAATAAAATACAATTAATCAGTTAACACTGATAGACAATAAAACGTTAAGAATTAGCACGGAACTAAAAACGCATTATTCAATAGGCAAGAAAGTTTCCTTGTGAAAATGATATATGACTGTGCAGAATAGATAGATAACCTTCAAACTGATTACTCCAGATAAATAAGAATAGATTAATAAAAGATAATCTGTTGATTTGTTTAGAGAATAATGTCTTTAGAGAATATTCAATGGTTGAAGTAAAAAAAAATTTTTTTTTCACCCTTGAAGCTTTCTTGAATGTCCCCATCTTACACAGCATGAGCCTAGTTGTATGATGCTGGGCATTCATTAAACAACTTTATACAGACTTTCTCAAATGGAGCTATTAATGAAAATACGTCCACTACATGATCGCGTTATCGTCAAGCGTAAAGAAGTTGAAGCTAAGTCGGCTGGGGGCATTATGCTTACAGGTTCTGCGGCGAGTAAATCTACTCGCGGTGAAGTGCTGGCTATTGGTCACGGTCGCATTTTGGAAAACGGCGAAGTGAAGCCGCTTGACGTGAAAGTTGGCGATATCGTGATTTTTAATGACGGATATGGTGTTAAGGTAGAGAAAATCGATAACGATGAAGTTTTGATCATGCCTGAAAGCGATATTCTGGCTATTGTTGAGAAATAATCTGCCAGTGATCATATGAACTAAATGAATTTAAGGAAAATAAAATGGCAGCTAAAGATGTAAAGTTTGGTAACGATGCGCGCGTAAAAATACTTCGTGGTGTAAATATTCTAGCGGATGCAGTGAAAGTGACTCTGGGTCCAAAAGGTCGTAATGTGGTGTTGGATAAATCTTTCGGTGCACCGGTTATTACTAAAGATGGTGTTTCGGTTGCGCGCGAGATCGAACTGGAAGATAAATTTGAAAACATGGGTGCTCAGATGGTGAAAGAGGTTGCCTCAAAAGCCAATGACACTGCAGGTGACGGTACGACTACTGCTACCGTGCTAGCACAGTCTATTGTTAATGAAGGGTTGAAAGCTGTAGCCGCTGGTATGAACCCGATGGATTTGAAGCGAGGTATTGATAAAGCTGTGATCGCCGCTGTGGAGGAGTTGCGAAAACTCTCCGTACCTTGCTCTGATTCTAAAGCAATTACACAGGTAGGCACGATTTCAGCTAATGCTGATGAGACTGTCGGTACTCTAATAGCAGAAGCTATGGCAAAAGTAGGTAAAGAAGGTGTTATTACTGTAGAAGAAGGTTCCGGTCTGCAAGATGAACTAGATGTAGTTGAAGGCATGCAATTTGATCGTGGTTATCTCTCTCCTTATTTTGTTAACAAGCTAGAAACGGGTGTTGTTGAATTAGAAAGTCCATTTATTCTTCTTGCCGATAAAAAGATCTCTAATATTCGCGAAATGTTGCCATTATTAGAGGCGGTTGCAAAAGCAAGTAAACCTCTTTTAATTATTGCTGAAGATGTTGAAGGTGAAGCCTTAGCCACACTGGTAGTGAATACGATGCGGGGTATTGTAAAAGTTGCCGCCGTGAAGGCACCAGGTTTTGGTGATCGTCGTAAAGCTATGTTGCAAGATATCGCTATTCTGACTGCTGGAACTGTTATCTCCGAAGAAATCGGTCTCGAGTTGGAAAAAGCTTCTCTGGAAGATATGGGTCAAGCAAAACGTGTTGTTATCACAAAAGATACTACCACCATTATAGATGGTGTAGGGGATAAAGCACTTATCAATAGCCGTGTCTCACAAATTAATCAACAGCGTGACGAAGCGACTTCCGATTATGATCGTGAAAAACTACAGGAACGCGTTGCAAAACTAGCAGGTGGCGTTGCGGTGATCAAAGTGGGTGCTGCTACTGAAGTTGAAATGAAAGAGAAAAAAGCACGCGTTGAAGACGCTTTACATGCCACCCGCGCGGCGGTGGAAGAAGGTGTAGTTGCTGGCGGTGGTGTAGCACTAATTCGTGTAGCTAATAGTATTGCTAATTTGCGTGGCGAAAACGAAGATCAGAATGTTGGTATAAAAGTTGCACGTCGTGCAATGGAAGCGCCGTTGCGTCAGATCGTTGCCAACGCTGGTGAAGAGCCATCTGTTATAGCTAATAAAGTGAAGGCAGGAGAAGGTAACAACGGTTATAATGCCGCTACTGAAGAGTACGGTAATATGATTGAAATGGGCATTTTAGATCCAACTAAGGTAACTCGTTCAGCACTGCAGTATGCATCTTCTATTGCCGGTCTGATGGTTACTACTGAATGTATGGTGACGGATTTACCAAAAAAAGAAGACAAACCTGATGTAAGCGGTGGTATGGGTGGTATGAACGGTATGGGCGGAATGATGTAAGCATTTTCTCATATTCTCTCTATTGCATAAAACCCTCGGCGTGCTGAGGGTTTTTTAAAAAAAAATTCCAAGAAACATTAAAGAATTATTCCCATTAAGAATACATCAATCCATTGATGGGCCTTATAAGGCTATCTCTATTTAGATTAGCATTATCTCATATCTTGAAAGGCAGCGTGATTCATTGAAAAAAATCTCATTATATGTATATTAAAAAATAGTTTTTTTACTATATCTAAATAGTTTTTCTTCCAATATCTAATATCCAATATTTTTTATCAAAATATTTTTCCTTCAATTATATCCTTTATTTTTATCGCGTTCTAAATTTAGGATAGCGGAAAAAAAATCTGCATTATGATTCAAAGTATCTAATAAATTTTCTTATGCTTTGAGAGTTTTATGGAAAATGGTTTACAACCAGATTATACCGGTTGGTGTTGTCGTGGACAGTACTCAAATAGTTACTACGTATATGATACGGATAGCTAGATAAGTGATTTTTTATATTTATTGCAAGACAAGTTTTAAAAGACAATGACTGAAAAGGGTACTGCCTACATTACTAATGTGAATACTAAAAGCAGATTAATTTGTCAACATTATTTATCATGTTTTCCATGCAAGAGAGAATTAATATTCATGAAAAAATCAGCTATGAAGACGCGTGGCTATTATTTAAAATTGTGAGATAATTTTCGCTATGCCTATGTTTTTTTATGGTTATGTTCAGAGATTTTTTAGGTTTTTTTCTAGCTTTATAATATTATTTATCAGCTTAAGTAGCATTGTATACGCAGATGAAGCTCTAGACGATGAAAGCGCTAGCGTTATGGAAGAAAAAATAAACTCTGTTGTAGAGTTGGATAAATTACAAAAGGGTCTAGACTCACTCAAACAGGCAGTCTCAAACGCTACGACAGATAATCAATTAGGTATCTTAAATGACAGTGCTCTACAATTAGCTAGTGATGCTAACGCGTTGATAACTGTATTGCAACCTGCACGAAGGCAGATACAAGGGCAGTTAGATGTGCTAGGACCGCCGCCAATTGAAGGCGAAATGAAGGAGACTAATACTGTCGTAAAAAGCCGTAATAGCCTCAATGCCCGTAAAGCGCTATTAGATAGTCAAATTGAGCATGCTAAAACCATTAGCCTTAGTGCTACTAAGCTATCACTACAAATAGTGAATATCCGTCGTAACACAATGCGTTCCCAAATGGCCCTCAACTCGGGGAGTATTTTATCAGTTCAATTTTGGTCGCCAGTATGGCAGACACAGTCTGAAGATAAGCGTCGGCTGACAAGTTTCTGCAATGATGTAACCGAGAGCTGGCGGTTGGTATGGGCACCAGAATGGCGATTAGGCTCGACCGTATTGTTGATGCTTGTCTTGATTATTTGGTGTTTTGGTTCTCATTGGCTTGATAAATCGGTAGGGTGGTTTAGTATTCATATTGTCCCTGAAGGACGGCTACGCCGTAGTTTCCTTGCTGCTTCTACTACACTAGTAACAGTAGTAAACGTAGGTATGGGAGCACAAGTGCTTTATTGGCTTTTTACCCGTCTACCGAAGCTGCCAGATGTACTAGTCGATATTGCTGATGGGCTGCTACGTTTAACATTTTTTTCCTCTTTGATTGCCGGGTTAGGTCGTGCATTTTTATCCAACCATCGTCCTTCTTGGCGTTTACTGGTTATTCCTGATCCTCTTGCTCAGGTAATGAAACCGTTGCCAACGCTATTAGCGACCTGCGTGTTATTCTCGGGTGCGATTGAACAATTTAACAACAGAATTGGTACTAGTGTTTCTATAATTATGTTTGGATATGGATTATCGGCACTACTCGTGGCATCGGTGGCATTTAGCGGTCCGTTTTTGATTAAGCGTACACGCCGTAAGTTGCAGGCTGCGGGGGTATCCCTAGTAACGCCTTCGCCTTTAGTAGCTTTGATACAAGTCTGTATAACCGCCACCTCTATTTCTATTTTAATTGCTTTACTAATAGGGTATATCTCGCTGGCTCGTTTTCTGACTTATGAACTAGTGTGGATAATCATAGTTCTCTCTCTTTTTTATCTGCTAATTCATTTAGTGGTAGATTTATGCGAAGGGTTATTTTCGCCGAATACCCTGGTAGGGGTACGTATTAAGCAAATGTTTCATCTCAATGATCGCCACTTGTCTCAAGTGGCGATTTTGCTTGCGGCTATCGGAAAAACTTTGCTTATTATGTTCGGCACCGTTGCGCTAATCAATGGTAATTTTGCCTCTGCAACGCCTTTAGCGCTCCTACATAAGGTGATGGAATTTTGGGGTGGGAAAGGGATAGAAAATCTGAATATTATTCCTGCTCACGTATTAAATGCCCTAATTTTTTTAGGGATCGCACTTTATGTCTTACGATCAGCTAGACGCTGGTTAGAAAAAGATTTTCTGCCGAAAACTATAATGGAACCTGGTATGCGTTCCTCGGTAGTAACGCTATTTGGCAATGTGGGTTACGTATTAATCATTTTATTAGCAATATCCACTCTTGGTATACAGTGGAACAATCTAGCTTGGATTGTCAGCGCATTATCGGTAGGAATTGGTTTTGGTCTTCAAGAGATTGTAAAGAATTTTATTTCTGGTTTAATTTTATTAACAGAAAGACCGGTAAAAGTTGGGGATTTAATTAGTATCAGCGGTATTGAGGGGGATATTCGTCGTATTAATGTACGCGCTACCGAAATTCAACTTGGCGATAGATCAACAGTAATCGTCCCAAATTCCCAGTTAATCTCCCAGAATGTGCGTAATGCGACTATGGGTAATGTGCAAGGGGTAGCTACGATTGTATTAACTTTTCCTCTTGATATTGATCCTGAGAAGGTCCGTACATTACTGCTAGCAGCTTATAGTGAGCACAAGACAATTCAAAGCATACCGGCACCATCAGTAACCTTTAGTCAATTAACACCTGCTGGTATAGTCCTTAGAATTACGGGTTTCGTGAGCAGTCCACGTGTAGTTGCATCAACTAAAAGCGATTTGCTATTCGAAATCCTCCAGCGGCTACGTACCAACGGTATTACGCTGTCAATGCCACAAAAAATGATTGTCGAAAAAGCTAATCTTTCCTCTACTTCATCTTTGGATTCTTAATTGTGTGCCTTAGTATAAAAACCAGTGCATAGCTGGCGAATGTCAACGTTATAGATGACTTGTTAAGTTATTTATTTAAAGTATCTTATATGAGATAAAGGTATCTTTATTTTTTCTCTTTTTTTGTTCTATTAAATATTCCCTAAGTGCCTTAGGCAAAAAACATTTGATTTATGTGCTCCTATTAAGAGAAATGATTATTGAAGTTTAAAAAGACAAGTTAGAAAAATTCTTTTTCTATTGTTTATTCATTGCCAAAATCCCCTATTAGGTATATATTGAGTTACAAATCGTGCAATTGGTATTGTGCTTTAACCGTATGTTATTTATATATGGATAAAGAAGAACCTGTTGAGTTATGCATTCTATATTAATAAATGGTATCTCTATGAAACTTTATTAAATTTTAATATAAGAAAATCAAAATTTATATAAAGATAAGCAGGCTTTTAAGTTTTTAATCCTTTCTTATTTTATAAAGGCTTTACGTTGTATGTATATAAATTACAACCTAATCTGTATAGCGATATGTCGTACTCTACATATTAACATATGACCGATATTAAATTATTAAAATATAGCAAGACCATCCTAACTTATTCCGAAAAAGTACTTATGTTCTCTCTAAACAAATTTAGAATATTAAAATTCTGATCATTATTATAATTTTCTTATGTAAATGGTTGGTTAAGTTATTATGTACCTATATATAAAACGGATATAGACATGTTATTTTTCTGTAATTCAGCTATCATCTTGGAAATGGTTATAATTTGATTATCGAAACGAATCATTATAATATCTAGTTTTAGATTAATGACTATTAATTGATATTTTCTGGAAACGAGACGGTACAGATATCATCTTTTTAATAATATAAGATGATATCTGTACATGATATGTATAATTAATTATGTTAAGATGTAGCCATAATCTGGCAAGATTTTTTATCTTGAAATACTGATCGGGGATTGTCTCATTAAAATATTGTGTAATTTTTAATATTAATATGATCACTTATATAACCCACATAATTAAAATAAAGTATTGTAACCACGAATTGTGTCTCGAGTTATTTACTTTAGGTCAAGTAATCTGTGGTTAGCGAAATAGTGATTTCCCTTTATTAGAAATCAAATCTCAGTTTGTAGCAAATATACAAAGGATATTGGGATTATCAGCAACGATCAAACACACAGTACCACTACTGCAGCGATTGAATATCTATGCATGATATTCAAAGCAAATTTTGCCTACCTAAAAACTGGTCTTATCACTGCATCGTTCTGCTCTCATATATGATTATCAATCATAGTGGGAAGATAGAAGAAAAACTTCTACTCCCTTTCTTATTAATCTTCTATCTCGGTGTAGTCTTCTACTATTTCCATCTGTGGTTTACCACCTGAAAGGGTATGGAAACGTTTTGGGTGGCGAGTATGTTTAATATATTTGTACCAGACCTTCTCATGTTCATTAGACGGTGTAAGTTTTCCATGGCATACCAAAATAAATTTCTGTTCATCATCGGTGATAGGGTCTCGTGTCCCGTTCTCTAGATCATTGTAGGCATGTCCAAAACGTTCTAACAACTGAGCTTCTCGAATAGTAAAGTGACCATGTCGGGAGAAGCCGTGAGGATAATTTTTGTTATCAAAATAACGATTCGTACTAAAAAAGCTATTCACCATCTTAGACGCCCCCATATTTGTATTGGATATGTTGTTTATCTCGCGGAGTATTAGTTAGGTCTGACTTTCTGTAAAATGAAATATTTTAATCAGTATGATAATTTTTTTGGGAGAGCATTGTGGATACTGAATTGCTAAAAACATTTTTAGAAGTAAGGCGTACCAGACATTTTGGGCGGGCAGCAGAAGCACTTTATTTAACTCAATCGGCAGTAAGTGTCCGCATCCGTCAACTTGAAACACAGTTGGGTGTCAGCCTATTTACTCGTCATAGAAATAATATTCGCCTAACTTCCGCAGGGAAACGGCTATTGCCGTATGCCGAAAATTTAATGGTAACTTGGGAGATTGCTAAGAAAGAAGTATCCAGTTCGCTACAGAATAATCCGCTATCGATTGGTGCGAATGCATCTTTATGGGAAACTTGGTTGGGTGCATGGCTGCAGAAGCTTTATGAGCAGTGGCCTGATCTTCAGATGGAAGCTCGCATTGCACCACGTCACGGGCTAATAAAAGAGCTGCATGAACGCCAGATAGATTTACTGATTACCACTGAAGTTCCGAAAATGGAAGAGTTAGCCAGTCAGAAGCTTGGAAGTTTCACACTAACGCTATTTGTTGATTCTAACGACATATCTATCAGTAACAAGAAGCGTCCTTATATTCAGCTTGAATGGGGTGCTGATTTTTATACGCATGAGAGTCGACTGCACTTTAACCAGCAGGCCCCATTAGCAATTACTACTTCCGCACAATTGACATGTCAGTTATTGAAAGTCACTATTGCTTGTGCATTTTTGCCAAACTATTGGGCGCATCGCTTTTCGAACTTAGAACCTGTCAGTGATGTACCATCGATAGTGCGTTCACTGTATGCAGTATGGCTACCGAATAGTGATCATCGTTTAATAATTCGACAGATTTTAAAAACCCCAGTTATACAATAACTATGATTAGTTTAATGATTTATGTGTGGTATTTTTAGTACTGATCAGGAAGCTTCTCTTTAGTTCGATAACTGCAGTCATGATCTTTCTGGAGTGAAAACGAGCTAGGTGTTTTATATATGTCTATCTGTCATAGATTCCAATGCTGTTTTGCTATCTGATATGTGTTGAGAACAGTCTTGAATTTAGAGATGAGTATACTAATATAATTAGATCTCTAAATTTGTATTACTCCACTCTAGATAAACCAGCCTTTTATTGTGTCTTCTATCTTCCCTGAAATTCCAAAAGCATAGCTTGTATTTTAGATATGATTTATGTTAAGCCATCGTTTCATATTATCTTCTATACAAAATCGATCGTATTTATGTTTCTCTTTGAGATCTTGTTTTTTTGTTTAAAAATAGTCGAATAATTTAAAATTGTGCTTTGTCTATGGTTGATGATAGTTATCAAACTTTTTAAGTTGGTATAGCTTAAAAAAATTATGGAGTAAGCGCGATATGATTTTTATTAAGTAGAACAGAAAGTTATAGAATGATATAGGTTTCTATCAATGGAGTATACAAATTTTAATTGTATCGTTGATTTTAACGGATCTCCTGTAGTGAGATCTTCTAGATCCTATGACTCTTTTTTTTGCAGAGCCGATAAAGATATAAATACTCCGTCTGAGACATCAAGAATCAATCATGCTTATAGGGAGATAGATTGTATATTACTATAAAAAATGGGGGATAGAGTGTGGTAATGATAATTACCATGATTCTGATCTCTTATCAGAAATAATAGTTACGATTGATTAATAAGTTAGGAGACGACTTCAATCGTTATTACAATAACGGTGCTGAAAAACTGATCAATATGTTTAAAATAAGAGAAGAAACTTGTTATTGACTAACGTAAAAACAGAATTTTATATCACTATACGGATAAAAAGTCTAGTGAAGATACAGTATACATCAGTGATTTTTGTAGATATTAGGTACTCTTCCCGCTATTCCTGATTAGCCTATTTAATAGGTGGATTTCTCCTGTCTTCACTATAAGTAAGTGAATAGAGAAAAATAAAAAAATAAATTAAGCGATGTTTTTAACATATAAACTTTGTTATTTATTGAAACAATCAAATCACAATTATATTATTAAATGAAGATGATAAGTCATGCAATGATATCAATCAAACACTTTAAATTAAGGTGTTAGTATAGAAAAAATCTTTTATTTGTATTGTTGGCTTTTTTTGAAACTGAACATAGATAAGTTTAAAAGGTAAAAATGATAGGAAAAATAGTTATATTTCATATAATCTATAGACATGCTTCTTAATTTTTAGAAGCTGTGTTATGTTTTTCTTAAAAAGAAAGTGTTTTATTCTGAATGGTTTACTGATCATCTAGTCAATATTTTACATATTATTATTGTTGGTTCAGAATTTAATCGTTATCTCTATTTTAGAGAGTGGAGAATATCCATAAATATTTATCAGAAATCATGATGAATACAAAATTCAGTTTTGTTGAATAATATTATATCAATCATTATAAGGTGATCTAGTCTTTACTATATATATCTTTTCTCTATAGATTCTTCTTTTATAAAATAATGTTAGTTACTATAATAAAAATTATTTGTAAGATTTTAAACAGAATATCTTTTATAATCATCTGTTAGGTATTAATAGCATAATATCAAGGATATATATAGATTTTTATACTAAATATACTCGTCTAGAGGTATATATTCATTTAATTAACATCCTAATATAGAACGGCGTTCTTATTCACTGTATTTATAATGAATAGTAGGGTTATATATGAAAGTAGTTCTACAGAAGATATGTTTGTTAGCATTTTGAGTTCTATTAAAGTGATAAAGAAAATACTAAACTGATGTAAATTTTCTTAAAATTTACCTTGTTTAAGAAGTCAAGACAATCAAATAGAAAAGATTATCTCTGATAAGATATATAAACTAGTATATACATATAAAATATCGATAGAATGTTTTTAACATTATCATGAACGCATATTAAAAATACAGGATAAGCTCCTGTATTTCAGAGCTTAAAAAATATTAGGATATACTCCTATTAATATAAAACAATCTATTCCTGACTACTGAGAGTAAGACTAGATCCTATCTATCTCATTAATATCCTTTTAAAATTTTGGAATAATATATTCTACTCCAATCGCTGGAGTTGAGAGTGATTTATTGACATGAATTTATTAAATCCCGTATTCAAATTAAAGAACTGATATTGGTCGATGACCATGATATCCAAATATGCTAGTTTTGTGATAACTGCAGAGATTGCTCTCCTCGCGGACAATATCTTATAGCGGGAAGATTTTATGGTGACACCGCGATAAAGTAGAGATAGCAGGAAAACTATCGTGATCTCGTACATTATGCAAGAATAGATGTTCTTAGACTGGAGCGACAGGTTCTGGATATCCCAAATAAGAAAATCTATTTTTCTTGGATCCCGAAAGTTGGGGAGGACTATTATAGTCTTTAACTAGATCAGATTACTCTAAATGGGTTGTTAAGGCGTACTATATACTGGAATAGTATCGAAAAGTCAAAGTATTGTAGGAAATAGTATTACATATTTATCCATTAAATAAAGAATAAGGTAGGGATACTAATTTTCCTGTATCGTACAATACAGGCATTGCTTTTAACATGTCAATATAGTTTTGATACCTTATCACTAAACGGTGCTAATAAAACAGAATTTCATGAAGATGACTTGGTTTCTAAGCGATTTTTAAAAAAGGATTTTAACCTATTATTATGTAAAAGCGATATATTTTAGATTGATAAACACATTATATTTATCGCAATGGATTTAGGCCATCCTCGGCTAAATAACTAATCGAGATTATCCACGCGTTGGTAATCGATGATAAAAAACTATATTTAAGGCGTATTCGGCAGATCTGTGGGGGTTGGTCCATCACGATCAGATATCAAATTGTGAGCGTTATTATGTTTTCCATAGCTTAGATTTTTATCCTCTCGATAATTTTATCTTCACTGAAGACAATGAACTAATTAAGACAGCTAGGTTGTTAGATGCTGCATTTAGCACGGATCATAAATGATTGCTAATTAAACTGAGTTGAGAGCGGGAGGTGGATAGAATATTTAATACCTCTGGTATTGTATTATTAGAAATTTTCACGATTATTTACTATGAGCACGATATCTGAAAGTGTTGTTTTTGTAAACACACTGGAAGTTTTGATGCCAATGGAAGATAGTGGAAAACCATAGTTTCTATCTGAAAAGAAAACGATCAAAACCTTTTATATCATTAACATAAATAAGAATAGCAATGATTATTTTATGACTGTCTAGAGTTTCCTTCAGGAAATTTCGTTATATCTGGGTAATGTCGATAGGGTTTAGGAAACATCGTTGAAGAATGGACTCTATAACTTTGTGATTCTAAGTATTACTAGGTTAATCGGTCTTGTGTTATCTTTTCTAAAGATAGTATGGAGATTCCCTGTTTTCAGATTGCAGTTAATGATTATACGTTAAATAGTATTAGTCTTACGTGACTAAATCGATATCGTGGTTTTAATGTTTCCCTATGACCCCCTCATGATATAAAGGGCTGCGCTACAAGCCTGGATAGAATGTTATGGCGCACATGTAATCGCGCCGCTAATATTCATGGCGATAGTGAATATAGTCTTAGCTGGCACCAAGGCTCTCTTAAGTAACATCGCTACTGTTTATCTGAAAAATTATATTTGGGTTTTTAATGATCTGATTTTTCTTAAAGTCACTGAATTAGCATATCTTGATGCGCGTGTAGTGGAATTAATGACAACTTTGTTAGTTAGTAAGATAAAATGCTAACTAGAGCTCCAAAACTATTTAGATGTTTCGTATATAAAATTCAACTCATTGAGACATGTGCTATACCGTATCTAGCCGCCGATATATTTTTGATTGCCGAATATGGAAATCCGAGCCATTTACTTCAATGGAAGTAAATTAAAACTTTTTCTGCATACAACAAAATATTAAAACAGAAATAATCTATTTGCCTGTGATTTTTATACAGATATAGCGACAGTTTACCCAGCTTATGCTCATACAATGACTATGAGGGTGTGCTAGATAGACTATCAAAAGACATATTTCTATAAAATACTGAGGGAAGAAAATCGTGCTTCGGCGGATAAGAAGCAAGTCAAATTTCATGCTGTATTAGTCAGCGCGAATTTTCTGGTCTAGTCTCTCCTAGAGTACGCTGGCGATATAAGCATCGTTAGTAGTATTCTTTTTTTGATCTATAATATCGTTTACAGAAATTTCTGGTGCTTCTAAAAAAGAACTTTTGTCTCCCGAACGACAAGGTTATCATTTGGATCTACCTTCATAACTTTCGATCTATCTTGATTATCTTTAGAATGCTATATAAAGAAATATATATCAGGGAATTTATATAAAAAGTCTCAGTTAAGTATGACATTTACAGTATAAAGTAGTTATAGAATCGATTACCCATATAATATAGACAAGATTTTATAACCTTATGTTTATAGATTGCGGTATATGGATATATTTTTATTCATGAATATAAACATGATATAACTGATTATAATCAATCGGCTCTTAACAGAGTATGGCGGGGAATTTATCTATTAAACTTCATGACTACTGAAGTAGTAAGGATACAGAAAAAGTTTTGATTATTTTCATTCAATCCGGATTTATTAAATATGCAAAAATCTCATTTTGGTTCAGATATTCCTATGCTACATATATATGTAATATATTGCAGAGTAGTGTATAATTAGATATGTTAATATGGAAATAAAAAATAAAATTTCCTAATTTCGCTTTAATAGGAAAATAAAAAGATAAGTTATATAGTTATTATGTTGATAGAGGGCTGTATATTGGAACGTTATAACATATAAAGTAGTGTTGATTAAGAAGAACTGTTATAGATTATAAATTATTTCTAAATATTAAAACTAAATGGGAAAAATGTACTATCTTTCCCAATATAAGAAATATCTCATATTAAGATTCCAGTATGGTTACGCATAATATTTAAACGGTATATCCTGAATACTGTATTGTTTTTTATATGTAAGATCACACTTCTTATGCCATGTTTAACTAAAAAGCGTTTGCTTCCTGATAAAAATAGAGAAGTATTCAGAAATTTACTTACGCCTGCTAGATAATGTTAAGAAGGGATAAGCATGTTTCTTAAAAAATCACCAAGAGTATCTAAACATCTAATGGCATTGTTTCTCACAGAAAGAGAAGTATTACATTTTCAATGTAATGCATTAGGATATTCGCACCTTACTTGAACGATACAACATTGTGATCAAGGATCACACTACAACAATATATGTACTCTATGAATTTAAGATTAACTGAATGACAGATATGATGTTAAAAACACGTTGTGGTACATTATTATTCTAAGAAAAATTCTTATACCTGAGAAATAACGTTTTTTATATGAAAATAGCATATAATATTGTCTCCTCTATGGAGAGGTTATATTCCAAAATAGCCGGCAGCAGTTTAAATCTAGTGAATGATTAACCAAATAAAATATTATTAGAATATATAAGAAAAGATTGCACTTATCACCAATTTTTAAAAGCACTATTTTTAAATAGATACCAGACTACTAACAGTAGTCTGGTTAGAAGGTGTAGAATTATTACACTATGTAATCTTAATTTTAAACTAAAAGCAATTCTCACTAAAGTAGAGAATGGCAATGTGTTTCCTGTTGATGTATTAATTTTGGGGGACAAATTAGCACGCGTGGGTATGTTTAATATGGTTGTGTATTTTAGATTGATGTGATCCTTGATCAAGAATCAGTGATATTCCTAGATCGGGGAACTCTAATCCGGATAGGCATAGAGTGAACAGCATCGACAAGCGAAGCAGTAAGAAAGCCATTCATGTGTCGGTTTATCTTAAACTGTAATATGTTTGTTATCCGAATTATAATAGATTGATTATTAATAATTTTATATGGAGATTATATAATCGTGATGACCATTTTCAATTTAAGTTAATCTATTATAAATAGGAAAAACGTGTGACGGTTGTGATTCAAATTATGGTTCACCTATGTTTTTATCTTTTAAATCTGTTAAAGATTTCAGCTTTTCTTCATCGTTATAGGAAAGCTGCATTCCTTCAAAGCAGGCAGGTTGTATTGAGTGCTGGACTCCTGATGTGAAGTTCCCCTAATAGGTTGTACTGTTATTACAGCAGACAGAGTAAAGATTTAGTCTACTTATTCCATATTGCAACGGATACTGCTCTTTTCTGTTCTGTTTTCCACTAATTAGTATATAGAGATAATAATTGTATAGGTAAATACTTTGCTAGGTATCCAGTACTGAAAATAAAATCTTTAATATCATATTCCTTACTGAGAAGTATCGGTTTTTGTTATCAATCGGTTCTTGTAAGTGAGATAGGATGAAAATTATTACTATCTAGTAATTGATAGAAAGAATTTCAAACGCTAAGTTAATAACTGTAAAGAGACTAGATGCTTAGCTATTAATAAAATGATGCTGAGAGAGCAATTCATTTATTTATCATATATGGGGGACGGATTTCTTATTCTTTAACAAGAAGGCTGACCTTGATTTTAATAGGCTAGTCTATAATCTTCTTGACATTTAATGTTTTTGTAAACCTCATTGGTACAACCTGAGATAGAAAAACCTAAGCTAGGTCTCTTGTAACGTATTTGCTAACATATTCAAAATTAAAACTGAAACAAAGCTGGCTAGTCTCTACTAGAGCGATTTTTTGTTTGGTATTACGCTGTTTTTCCTATGCGCGTTTTGTCGAAAGTGATGTGAAAGTCGGTTTGTTTGTTTGAAAATTAGCACTTTTAATGGTATTAAGCACATCTACTTCAACTAATTCGCTGAGAATCTCACACATTTCGCTGATCTTCTCATTGATCACATCGCCGGTATCTTTAAGATATTGTTCATCGCGTAGTTTTTCTACCAAGGTTGAAAATACTGCTTTATCAAAAAACTCTGGCGCATTAATGCCGTGGAGTATCGATAGTTGTTGAGCTATTCTCCGACTTTCTTTTTCTAACATCTTACGACTCCACTTGGGATTAGCATTCAATAATAAGAAAGTAATAGTATAGCGTTGTAATGTTTCGCTCGCACTAGCGGCTAAGAGCTTCAGATTATGAAGACGTGTTGGTACGGGATAAAGCAGTGTTCCTTTTATATCCACCAGCTTCTGTCGTATTAGTTCAGCAATGAGTTTATCGATAACAGTTGGTAACTGATGTGTACTGTAACGCATAAAAAGCTCCGCTTTTAAAAACGGGTATAATCGTAAGCATCGCTGCTGTATCTGAGCATGCTCGATAGCTGGGTGTCCGCAAATAATACTAGCTACCAGCGCTGGAAGGATGAAGAGATGCTGAATGTTATTGCGATAGTAGGTCATTAATATGGCTTGATCGCGTGATAAAAAAATAACATCATTAATAGTGTCATTTTTAATGGTAAATTGATTCATGGTTAACGCATGTGCTAAAAGTGCTTCCGGTGTTAGAGCAGGTACTGTGATATCTTGTGAATAGGGAACATTACGTAGTAGCTGAAGATAGCAGTGCAACTGCTCTAGCAGCTGCGGGCGAGTTAATGAGCCTTGATGCGAGAGGTGTACGCTAGAGCATAAATTGATAGCATTGACAGCTGCAGCATTATTAATCCGTACCATGAGGGTGGTTGCAATCTCATTTACTACTGATGATAACCAGAAGGGACGTTGGGCGTATATTGGATCGATTGAATCTCGCCACTGTGGTACTTGAGTTGATAACCAGGTTGCTAATGGTAGTGGTTCGCCAAAATTGACATAACCCTGACCGAGATTACGTAACTGGCATAATCCACGCATCATTTGCCAGAATCCTTCTTGCTCTTTAGCGGCGCCGCGTAATTCTTTAGCATAGGTTGCTACTTCCATTATACGTTCATAGCCGATATAAATCGGTACAAGGGTAATAGGTCGCTTACTACTCCGTTGACGAAGCATAGCCTGAATGGTCATGGTTAGTATGCCTGTTTTTGGTTTAAGTAGCCGTCCCGTCCTAGAGCGCCCTCCTTCAATGAAATATTCTACTGAATAGCCGCGGGTGAATAATTCCCCAAGGTATTCGCGGAAAATAGTGGAGTAGAGTTGATTACCTCTAAATGTTCTACGAATAAAAAACGCACCCAAGTGTCGAAAGATTGGGCCTGCCGGCCAAAAGTTAAGATTAATGCCGGCGGCAATATGTGGTGGTACAAGTCCATGATTATAAAGAATGTAAGATACGAGTAGATAATCCATATGACTACGATGGCAAGGAATATAAACAATTTCTTTTCCCTCTTCTGCCAGTTTACGGACTCGTGCTAAATTACGCACCTGCAATCCTTGATATAATCGATTCCAAGTCCAGCTAAGTATCCGGTTTGAGAAGCGAATACCTTCATATGAAAAATCAGCAGCGATTTCCTCCATAAGATCAATAGCGGTCTGTTTCATATTTTTCAAGGGGATTTTCTTGCTGTGCATTGCATCTTTTAATGATTTCTCAATGGTTTTAGAGTTCAATAGTGTATTAAAGAGTTCTTGACGTACTGGCAAGGGTGGCCCGGTTGTCACCAACCGCTGTCGGGCAAAGTGAATCCTTGCTACCCTTGCAAGTTTATGGGTAATAGACTTATCAGAACCGTGTTCTATGGCCATATCGCGAAGCGATATGGGTCTTGAAAAGCGAACGAAACTATCCCGTCCATGCCAGAGCACAGCAAAGAACTTTTCAATACCATTTAGCAGATATGGTTTCGATAGAGGATAATTAGATGGCGATTCCCTACCGGGTGAGCGCCCAAACATAACTGCTACTGGAACTAATTGCATATCTAACGCGGGATTGGAGCGGTGGAGATTAAGATACTTATGCAAGAGTGAAATAGATTTCAGGTTTTTATTATACCATGAGAATACACGGGGGGTATCATGAATAAAAACATATCTTGGCAGAGTGAGGCCTTCGATATGTAGCTGTGTCATTGGATCAGGCCAACCCTGTTTAAGGCATTGTATGCGAAGAACATATAGTACCGCTTTCGAATTATAAGGTAGCAAATATATTACGAGTTGTCGAGGATCAAGATTAACTTCACCGTGTGGATCAGTCGGAAGAATCTTGCTTCGTATTAGAAATCTTAAGGGTAAATCTAATAACTTGTCGTACATTCTACGCCAACTGAACATGTGTTTATAAAGCCTCTTGTAAAGAATGCGATTGAAGGATATTAAAAATACAAGGGAGGCATCACTGCAATAACAGTGGTAATGATTATCGAGGAAAAATCTATAAGAATTATGCCCTATCAGTTAGCATTTGAAAATGCACCCACGCTGGGTACCGGTTAACGAAGGGGCTTGAGGTAAAGAGATAAATGCTGTCTTGGCTATTCTTCTGACCACCTAGGTTCACTATTAGATATCCAAATCATTATATCATTATAAATGGTGTGTGAATTTGTGTATTTTTTTTGGTGTTCAATTTAAAATGCTCGCTCCATACTTTCACTATTGGGAAATTAGATAATGGTAAGGATTTATTATCTTATGTAAAACGTAAATGCATTTCTAATGCAGTGCTTTCGATTTATTCAGAAAGTACTTATACAACGTAAAAATGCTTTTTAAAAGTTTATGGATGCAACATTTTATTAAAATTAGAATTTATTTTTACATTGCGTTAATATCAGTGTGGTTTTTATTGGTTGTCAATTCAATGGAACACTATTCTTATAGACCATAGTAATCATTTTACTAGTTGCTTACTGATAAATAAAACTTTTCTTACGTCTATAATGTAGAGGTATAAATACTCAACTAGTATTACCTTAAATTTAAGATGAGGGCATATGTTATCATTTTTTTGATGAATGCATTAGTAAGCTATGATAATGTATGACTCCATGAAAACAGTAAAGTTTTCTAGAGTTCTTATTATTGTCTTGCGGTATTCATTCCATCTATGGAATATCTTCGTCTTAGATTTTTTATGAAATGTTGTGTATTAATCGATGTTGTGTCTTGTAACATATACAAAATTTATCGAGCATTTTTGTCTATTGCCAGTAGAAGTCAACGTTCTTGAGTTTTTTTAAAAATATAATATCCATTTCCATACTTTTCTTCACGGCGTTTACATGAGATAATTTTCTATTTCTGTATACAAGCAATCCATATTAAATATAGGTATTATAGAAATCTAGGATTTTGTATACGTTTTTCAGAAAGTGATCAGGATACAGAAAATATTTTTAAGTGGTTTTATATGGTTTTCAAAGAAAGACAATATATCTCTATTTTTAACAATCATTATGTTATGTAATTTTATAAATGTCATAATGTGGATATTTACGATATGATATTTGGTCATGTGGATCTAATCGAGTTATTACTGGAAGTATGTATCAAATACATTAGATCTAAATGAATCAATCAACATATCCAAGTTATGGCTTAAGTATTTCATGAATGGCTTTATGTGAAAGCAATCTCTTTATACGGCGTTGTAGACGATATGGTACTAGTTTAAAAATCAATGCCAATAACGGATGCGTGCTTATTTTCCATAAAATAGCCAGCAATTTTTCTTTATAGCCTTGTGGTCTTTTAGAAAAAGTAGGCACAACCTCAACATACTCAGAAGAATAAAGTGAAGCGAGTAATGATTTATAATCTACACGTTCTAACTTACTTTCTCGTAACCATTGTGGTTGTACATAATTATATTGATAAAATTTTTTACTTCGTTTAGACAAGGAGATATCAAGTAGTGATGATTCATCCTCGCTCGAAAAAAAGGAGACGGGATCATCACGAAAACTTCTCCACATTTCACACGTTGTCTTAATAGATGTATTCCAAGCAATTATTTTAGTATACTTACGACCTGTAACTCTTTCTGAAAAAGCTCCAATATTTGGTACGACTATTGGCAACCCTTGCTCAAGAGCAATACTCAATGTATAGCTATAGGTTTCTGGCCACTGTGCTGGAAACCAGATAACATCTGGTTTAATATAATTAAGTTTCTCTTCTAGATCCTGAGAAGTATAAGCACCATGGCATTTAATTGCGCCTCCTAAAGTACGAAAAGCATAACCAAGAAGATGAAATTCTATGCCTTGATCCTTGAGTTCATTAGCCACTTCATCTAAGATCAATGCTCCTTTTTCACGGCTTATAGCCCCTATTACTAATACTTTAAGTATTTTCCCGATTTGGAAGGGGAATGTAACGGTTTGATAAGGATCATTAACTTCAAAATCAGGATGCCAAGCAATGATGCTTTTATATTCAATATTGGGGAAGTCGAGCATAAAACGCACTTGGGTATCAGTAGAAGGGAAAATGATACGCTCAGCACCTTCAAGCCATGAGGATAATTTTATACGCCATTCTGTAGCAGAAACTCCTCCAGGAATAGGATAATGTTCACTACAAAGAGTATCTCGATGTGCAATATCATTGCCAGAAAAGACACCATTTTTATCCGTAAGTGTTGGATTTGAATTTATACAATAGTAATCATGAATTGTAATATCATACCCACATGATAATTCATGATGTAAAAAAAATATTTTATCAGGAATATTAATTAGATGGTGAAAATGAATATGACCAATGCCAATAAAGCGAAGTAGGTTTATTAGCGTGTCATAACTATAAGAAATATCAATGATAAATTTTTTTTTATATGTCGTATCATTAATATTTAATGATAAAGAAATACGATTTTTTTCTGCTTCTGGTGCTAGAAGCAAAAAATGAATCTCTTTCTTATAAAAGTTAACCAACTCATTGAGATGATGTGTAACACCCCCACTCATATTGTGAGAAATTAATAGAACTTTTTTGATATTTTTTTTAGCCAATATCTGTAAGATCAGCTGTTCTCGAGCTTGTTGCGCCGGATCTTTTTTAATAAAATCCATCATGTCTTTACTATAATTGGGGTGAAGTATATTTAATAATTCTAAAGCATGTTTTTTTCGTGAGTGTTGCTCATGACAGAAGCTTACTCCTCCTTTATGTTGAATAAATACATTTAGTTGGTGAAAATTTTTCCATCCAGCCTTGATAGCTCTCTGGCACCAATCATTTTCTTCACCATAGCCACGACCAAATTTTTCAACAGAAAAATATCCGATTTTATTTAAACAATCTCGACGGATATACATGCAACAACCGACTCCAGTGGGTATTTCTAGTAAGTTATTGATGTGTCCGTAAGCGGAAAATTGTTCATCAAGTTGCTTGACATCTAACCCCATGAAAAGCTCATTATCTTCACAGAAATTAGGAAAACTGCAAATAGTTGCGTTATTAGAAAAAGGAGTAATGCTACCTAAGCGATGTTTGCTATAAGCAGCTTTTCGAATACGTTCGAGACAATCGTTTGCAATTTTAACATCATTATTTAATAACAATATGTCTCGATTCAGATGTAACTGCATGCCACGGTTAGCCGTAGCAACAAAGCCTAAATTACGTGGATTTTTTAAAAGAGTAAATCCCCCCTCTTTCTGAGAATGTTCATGTAACCATTGCGTTAATTCCTGATCAAGAGAATAGTCATTAATAACAATCAATTCAGCCCAATCGGGTAGTATAGCTAAAACAGATTCAATACATTCTTGAGTTTCTTTTAAACCAGCATAGACCGGAATAATTATATCAACAAGAAACCCTGAATCTATTTTTATATTTTTTTTTGATATTTTCTTTTTAATTTTTTCAATACGTTCTTCTTTTATCTCTAGCTTTGTTTTTAATCTTTCTGAGATCTGAGTTGCTCTGTGTAAATTGGAAATAACAGTATTAATTGGTGTGTTATTTTTCCATTCTATAATAGAATTATTAATGAAGTGTATTTTTTTTAACTCTGTATTGGAATTGAGTTTATAATTCCAATTATTAACATAATAATCTATGTGTTTTTCTATAATGCTCATTTCTGAAGGGAAAGATAATCGAAATCGGATATAACCAACATCAAAAAGAAGATTGAATGGAACTAAATAGGAGAACAAATAAAATGCTAAACGCTTTTTTCTCTCAAGACTATCTGTAACATTACAAAAAGAATAGGAACAATCTCCCATGATTGTAGTGGGAACATCTAACAGCATTGCTTCAAGTCCAACACTGGAATTAATAGTTAGAATATGTTTACAACGAGTAATAAAATCAATACTAGTTGTAGAATCGTCTATTTGATCCAATCCTTGATTTAATGAAAAATGGCTGCTTGGGTGATTGCGAATAAGTTTTCGACCTAAATTATGGCAGGCTGCATAATCAAGTAATGATTGATTATTAAATGTATTGCTAAATGCTAGAATATTTGAATCGTTTTCAACCTGAAGAACAATTCCCACGTCATATTCTGGTAACGTGATATCTAAATTGCTTACGGAATGATTATAAAAAAAGTCACGAAGTGTTTTAAGTTCATATCTATTACAAAAACAAAGAGCGCTTTCTTTTACTGAAAGAAAGCGTTTTTCTGCTTCGGTATTACCATTAACACCATGAAAATCAAAATATCCCGTTGATAAATAGTGAGGATGTCTTAAAGGACCAAGTTCTAAATTTATTACTCGTATATTTTTTTTTGTAGCCACTTGATTTAGTGAGGGGCAATTACACCAAGTTAAAATACATTCAATATCACTTACATTTTTTAATGCTTTATCGATTTCCGACATTAATCTTGGAATTTCTTCTGTGATAAATCTTTTAAATAGATAATCAGGATTGTTAAAGCAATCTTTGAGATACTCCTTGAAAAACGACTCGTCAATAATACTAAAATTCTCTTGATTGATTGATAAAAAATCAGGAAATTGATAACCTAATCGCGCTTGACTTTCTTCGGTCATTTCCCAACGTTTATTTTTCTTCCATTGCTCTATGGGGGTTAGATACTCTTTTCCCATAATAAAATATATAGGTTCTTCTATGGAAGAGAGAATACGATAGAAAAACCATAAGTAAGAAGCAGTTAAACCACGAAATGGAAATCCAGGAAGGAAAATGCTAATCATATTTATGTCTCATTCGTAATAATTTGTATAGGCGCATAAATAACCCCTCCAAGCTTGCGTGATGACCAATATTTTATTTTTGCAATTGGTCTTCGTTGATCTAACTCTTCGCGTTCTCCGTTGTTAAAACACGCTAAACCACAGTGAATTAGATAGTCACCTGCATTAATTGGCAAGCTTACTTTGTATTTTATACACTGAGTTCCCTTTATCAAACATAAAGAATGACCGGCTCCAATATTATTGTCTCCCCAGATATCCCCACCTTGAGAACGTGAAATAGAAAGACCTAAGGCTACATTATCTATGTTTTTTGCTGAAGTTAGCGTGAAACAAAAATCGAGTATCTCTCCAGATTTTACTGGCGAGTTTTCCGTTAATAGCATTCCATTTTCCTTAATGATGGAGAAGTCTTCAATAATCGCCCTTCCGCTACCGAAGCGTTTTTCATTAATTCCTGTGTTTCTTGAAGCATGTTGTAATGCTTGGAGATGTTCGACACTTAAAATTGTCGAAGATACTAAAGTTTTAGTTTCACATGGGGTACTGTTATCTTCTTTCTCTGAAATGAGCATGCCTTTTTCATAAGCTAAAACTGCAGCTAAAACATCTCTAGTATCACTTATTAATAAACCATTGTTCATGACCAGGCAACGGTCACTATATTCAAGAATACTATTTGTTGAATGTGTTACTAGAAGAATAGTGGTACCTTGCTTTTTTAATGTTTCCATATGTCTAAAGCATTTATATTGAAAGCCTATATCTCCGACAGCTAAGGCTTCATCAATAATTAAAACATCTGGATCAATACAGGCTTGTACCGCAAAAGCAAGTCTTACGTACATACCACTAGAATAGGTTTTTACAGGTTGATTAATAAATTCACCAATATCTGCGAAGTCAAGTATATTTTGAAATTTTTGATCAATATCCTTTTTTGTTAATCCTAAAATACTTCCGTTTAAATAAACGTTATCCCGACCAGTGAATTCTGGATTAAAGCCAGCTCCCAACTCAAGTAAAGCAGCAATACGACCATGAACTTGAATATCGCCTATTGTTGGTGTCAATGTACCACAGATCATTTGTAATAAAGTTGACTTTCCTGCTCCATTCTGTCCAATTATTCCAATAGTTTCACCCCGATGAATTGTGAAAGAGACATCACGTAGTGCCCAAAACATACGAAAATATGTATGACCATGACATTGAATAATTCTTTGTAGTTTGGGTAAAAAAAACTGTTTTAATCGATCCCGAGGGTAAGAATAAATTTTGTAACATTTGCCAAGCCCAGTAACTTGAATTGCAATTTCTTTAGAGGACATTAGTAAACTCCTTTCGTCTTTTAAAGATATCCAAGTAAAAACATGCTTTATCTATCTAGAAGATAGTGTTGATATCATAAAATACAGTTTTAATTCTCTATACCAATAGAGGTCATTTTAATATAGTTCTAAATATATCGATGTTGTGTGATCCGAAGATTTGTTCTCTGAATAGATATGAATAAATGTTAAATATATTTTTACATGATCATTATATTAAATGGAGTATACCATTTGTTTTTTAATCGTGGTTAGTACCTGATTAATTAGATATTCTAGTTTGATTATTTAAACAGTTTTAATGTGTGATGTAGTTGAGGGTAAAACATTACCATGATTTATCTTTATTTCTGGGAAATATGTCTCTGTATCTATTTGGTTAAGTTTAATGCTCTCTCTAGAGAGAGCATGTATTAATGGTAAAATCTGATAGTGCAAGCATGAAATTTCAGTTCTCTCATCACTTATTATAGGATACCATCCTACTCTGTAGGAGTCTTGAATGACTCTCGGAAAACACAATACTTTTTCTCCGGTTTAAACAAGGTGTGTGATCTTGTATATGTTTCTATATAGCGCCTGATCTTGAACAGATATAGAGCGTTATTGATGTAGATATAAAATCGAGGATTTTTATGAAATAAAAAAAGCATATAAAAGCTTAGCAGTATTCACTATTGAATATGCAACTAGTTTTATTGTTTTTATGTAGAGATAACGGGTTTTTTAAAAAAATCGACATGTAACATGACTCATGCCAATTTGTTACTGGCGAAACGTTTTAAATGCGATGGATAGTAATTGATCTCTATCAATATTAAAGACGATGATCTATGTACTATGTTTTTTTGATGCGATGTGTTTGAAACATCGCTCGATTTTTATTCTTAATAGTTTAGACACAGGTAATAGTTAAGAATAAAAAAACTATTGTCTCACCTAAGAAAGCATGTAAAAAAGTCATATTTACATTCGACTAATCTTGTATATATATCGATATAAAAACGTATTAATTAACTATCGATTTCTTTATAATAGAATATTACACAATCGCTTAGGCACATATTAGAAACTCCTATTTTTAAGTTATTTTTCCTCTTTCTAAGAAAGAGGTTGAGAGAATACTGTAGCGATATTTGTGTATGGTACCATAACTAGGCGTCTACTTACATTAGTAGACAGTAAGATAATGCCATTGAATTTCATGAAGGATTGTTAAAAAATTAAAACTTATTTTTTTGAAAAAAACCATATTCCCCCCTGGGAAGGGATATCTAGTGTAAGAAATGAAAGTATTTCAGATATAGTGTTTAACCCTATAATTTTTTATTAGAATAAGGTAATAAATACTGAGATTTTTTATGAAATGAATGACTTAAATCTTTACTTGTCTTACCTGTGCAGACAGGTGTAATTATCATTGCCCCTAATCCCATGGTAGGGGGGTGAGATTGTATATAGAGTAAAATACTCGCTACTTTCTACGTAAGATAGAAGTATAAAAAGGCACAAGTAAAAGCACAATAAAGCAATATATATAAAAACAACTCCATTGCAGTTTGTTTGGTATAATTTGCATATATTTATTCACGCTCTGCGTTATGGTTGATAAACTTTCTCTAGACGTGCTTCCTGAGCAGGCTCAGTTCCTGGTCTTAGCCTAGTAGTGTGGAATACATGTGTTTTTTGCTCCTGTAAGGATTGGTTTTTAATTGTAATATAACATGTTTTTTGATTTAAGGTGCTTATCCCCCGAGTTAAATATTTTATTCGTGAGGAACCTATGTCAGGTAATAGTCAAAAGAAAGTAATTATAGGGATGTCCGGCGGTGTCGACTCTTCTGTATCGGCTTGGCTCCTGCAGCAGCAGGGGTATCAAGTAGAAGGGGTTTTTATGAAAAATTGGGAAGAAGAAGATAACGAGAAATATTGCATGGCGGCAATTGATCTTATCGATGCTCAGTCGGTCTGCCATACTCTCGGAATCAAGTTGCATACTATTAATTTTTCTGCTGAATATTGGGATAACGTTTTTATATATTTTCTCGCTGAATATCAGGCAGGTCGTACGCCTAATCCTGATATTCAGTGTAATAAAGAAATCAAATTTAAAGCGTTTTTAGAGTTTGCAGCTGAAGAACTGGGAGCTGATTTCTTTGCTACCGGTCACTATGTTCGCTGTACTAATATGGGGGGTAAAAGCCGCTTACTGCGTGGTCTGGACCATAACAAGGATCAAAGCTATTTTCTATATACACTAGGCCAAGCACAGCTTTCGAATTGGATATTTCCGATTGGAGAACTAGTTAAAGCAGAAGTAAGGCGCATTGCTGCTACACTGGGTCTATCGACTGCTGCTAAAAAAGATTCCACGGGTATCTGTTTTATTGGTGAGCGGAAATTTCGTGATTTTCTCAGGCGCTATCTACCTATGCAGGTAGGTGATATCGTATCAGTTGAGGGTCGGAAGATGGGGCGACATGAGGGGTTAATGTACTATACCTTAGGGCAGAGAAAAGGACTAAGGATCGGCGGTACTCGCGATGGTACTAAAGAGCCTTGGTATGTAGTGGATAAAGATGTTAATAAAAACTGTTTAGTGGTCGCCCAAGGCCAGCAGCATCCACTGTTAATGTCGAGCGGTCTTATAGTTAATCAAGTGCACTGGGTGGATCGTGAAATGATAACAAAAACCATGAGATGTACGGTAAAAATACGTTATCGGCAGCCTGATATGCCTTGCTTAGTAACGCCGCAGTCTAATGGATATTTACAGGTAAAATTTGACCACCCTTTGACCGCTGTGACACCTGGACAATCGGCAGTATTTTATTTGGAAGAACGTTGCCTAGGCGGGGGAATTATTACAATGCGTCATCCATTAACTCACTGAACAACCATAGCTTGAGAGAAATACATTCGCGTTATCACCCCCGCCTGCACTTGGTACTCCTGAATAAAGAAACCTCTATGATGAAGATGCTTTATTGAGATATTGTAAATCATTGATTAGTAAAATCAATCAAATTTTTTTAGGCATTCATTAGATCTCTGACTGAATTATATTAATGCAGTATTTTTTTATGAAGCATGGTTTTTATCGCTCTGAGTGATTAGTTGTAGATGTTTTTTTTCTGGAATCCTTTTGTATCTTAATTAGACGGAGATCGATTTTATGCAGGCGTGGTATTGGAAATTTATCTACATTAATCATAAAACAAGAATTTTTTAGAACAAATAGAACATATATTCTAACTGATACAGTTAAACATTTTGAAGGAATCTCATGCCCAGCTGATAAGTAGAATGAAAAAGACTGGCTTTGCTTCCTATCTTCGGTTCTTTCTTATAAAAGGGCTGAATCATACCTTTCGTGTTTATAATGTAAAACTCGTTTAACTTTATATTTTATATGAAACTTTTACAAAATTTTAAGATTGATATTTACCATGGTAATATGTTTTTATGCCGTAACAGATAGAGCTATTAATCTTTTTTTGTAAAATATTATAAAAATAGTTATGCAACAAAGATTGCGAAGAATGTATTATATTTTAGTGGTGCACTTTATTTTATAAAACTATGTCAAATTTATAAAAACAGTCTTAAGAAAATTGATTAAGTTTAAAAAAGATTTTTTATTAATAATATCGAAATAACTGAGTATTGAGAATGTAAATTCTATGGCTATGGTTACTTCTGTTTTCTTCCAAATCAAGTAATGCCGTAAAATATAGTGGAGTTTAGCAATGTATATGCGACAGATCGATAAGGGAAAAATAATTCTTGTATAGAATTAATCAGGATGTTCTGAAAAAATAAAGTATTGTTATCCTGGTTTCTTTTTAAGAAAAAAATAGTTAAAATTCTGAGAGTGCATCAATAAAATAAATGACTTGCCTAAAATATATTTTTACATATCTAAAAGTAAGGTATGTACAATCTAATGTTTTACCTGCTATTGTTGACTGAGCAGAAATTTTACTAGATTACTAAATTGTTTGACATAATCGTCATCTACCCACAATAGATCCAGTCCGTCATTTTTAACCATATATTTACCGTTAACAAGCATGGCAGGCACGCTGCGAAGGTGAAGGTTATCGGCCGCTTTTTCCTGTTTTATGACTAGTAATTTTACCATAAAGCTATTCCAGGCAGAATCATATTCTTTTATACGGACACCGGCTTTTATAAAGATTGCGCGAATATCATCTGATGTTTGGATAATATGTTGTTTTTGTAGGTTATCAAACAGCAAGGGACCGACTTTATCTTCGATGCCAAGAATCATGGCTACTGCCCATGCCTGAGTGAGCTGTTTACCAAGTGGCCCTAGAAAGCTGACATGATATTTTGTTATTGTAGTATTAATCGGGAGCACTTTTTTTACTGCGTTGAAAATATGATAAACCTCATCGAATTCATAACAGTGTTTGCAATAAAACGAGAAAAACTCCACTACCTGGGGTTCTCGAGTTATCGAATTTTCAAGCTTGATGTATTGGTGACCTTCAGTAAATTCAGCACCTAAAGCAGTAAATGTAAATATGATACCAATCAAAGAAATCCATATTTTTTTCATACATAGTCTCTTTTTTAAATAAATCACATTGAGTATAAAAATCGATATGCTGATATCGGTTATAGTGCTATTTTTTGCTAACCGTGTTTCAGCATTCCATGCGTAGTGTGTTTTTTTATAGTAGTAAGTTACAATGAAAATAGTAAATATTATTTATGATAATCATCTTTTTTAATAAAATTAAATAGAATAAGCATTCTGTAGTGATTAATCACTGTTAGCAGCGATTAGTTTTGGAGATACGGATATCAAATGTATATGACCCATAGTCTCAAGAGACTATAGGTTTACATCAAGAATGATACAATATACTAGGTTTCTCATTAAGATACTTCCTCAGCAATGGTCATCTGTTGTGTCTCAACGAGATAATCAGTTGTTTTTCAAGTAAAAAAATAATCTTAATAAAATATTCTATGCTGATAATTATATAAATAATTAGTATTATTAATTGTTTGTTATATTATGACGTTTGTGGTATTATTACTAATAATAAATTCTATTAAGTAAATTCATAACGATATTATACATGATTAAAATACAAAGACATATAGAGTGCTGCCTAACTCAATTGGTGTATAATGTTGTGTTGCTAAAAACTTCTACGTTTTAATAGTGAAAATAAATTCACCGATAATACGCGGATAGCTTATATTCTATTCAGAATAAATGCATATCATATCTTCAGATCACTAGCTCGGAGGGTAAATATATGTTGAGTCTGGATGTTTGAGATTGATAAATATAAACATATTTGGTTACGTTGGTTATGACTACGTAGCATTAAAATAACTTATAGTGTCATATGATTATAGAGCTTCTCTGGATTGCAACATCTGAAGCGTCACCTATAAAGATATTACCGGCTGTGTTGAGGGCGGTCTTATTTGGTGTTGTTGTTTGTCTGTGTTTAGCCTAAAAATTTCTATTTTAGATTCAATCATATTAATATTTTTATACTTTGTGTTTTATGTTTTGTTTTTTATGTTTAGTTTTTTATCTCAATTCTAACTTTACAAGTTTTTATATTATTTATAGATTATTTTTACTACTTTATTAGCTATCAGTCTTTAGGAAATAGTGCTAACTCAGCATTAGTGGAATAGATGCTACTAAGATCGTAGGTTGTCTGGTGCTGTGCTAGTAACTATTTTCATCTATAGCCTGATATATTATCTAATGTGAATAAGCGTGTTTTAAATTTTAAAAAAATATTAAAAATTCTTGAATACTGACTCTGTATATATAGAAACTGGTATTCTACCTAAGATTTTCTGCACTAGAGTATTGGAGTAGAGAACAACATGTTCTGCGCTCTAAG
The DNA here is from genome assembly GCF_020541225.1 of Candidatus Steffania adelgidicola. Lineage (GTDB taxonomy): Bacteria > Pseudomonadota > Gammaproteobacteria > Enterobacterales > Enterobacteriaceae > Steffania > Steffania adelgidicola. The sequence continues at coordinate 129,998 of NZ_CP045889.1, forward strand.
CACTATCCGGTTCAAGAAGAATATGTTAACTATTGTTTTAATGGTATATGTGTTATCATCTGTATTTTTAAATAGATATTTTATCTTTAATATGATAAGGACAATTATAATGACGGAGATATAGTGGTCTAATAACATTAGATAATTCGCGTTTATTTCTTTTGTAAAGAAAGGATATTTTATTTAATTGTATCTTAATTATGTATCGCTGGAAATATAGTTATAGAAATTCTCTCTATGTGTAAGAATTTCTGATTGTAGCGATTACTATACAATAAATTCATTTGATTTTAATTGAATCATCTAGATTTTTAGGATAAGTGTCTACTTTATAACCGTAAATTATTTTTTTATTTTTCTTTTGTCTCATAGGATAAAATCCTTGGGAACGTTTCTTTTTTAATTATTTAACATTTTGTTATGAATTATCTCTATAAAAAAAGAGTATTAAATCACTCAGCAGTGCTGCTGTTCAGCACGTTTTTTAATAATATACAAACAGTGGCTGTTCAGCATCTTTTATACTTAATATGTCATATATTGGCATAGCCTTAGTGGCATAGAGATTCTGAAAACCTATCCACGTGTCAGCGTGAGATCTAAAAAGTAAACAAATTTAAGGTTTTTTATAGTCTTTGTTAGAAGATTCCTCATATTTATAGAAGGGTACTGGATACGCTATTGTGTTAATATATTATGCTACATATCAAAAAAATATTTTTTCCTCCGTGGTTATCTAAAGAACTATTTTAGTATCATTTATATAATAACGCTAGAGTAGTATATGAATTACTATTTAAATTAATCAAACGTGGAAAAATACTTTTCATAGGAAGTTTTATGCTGAGATAATATAAATAGGAACTTATCACTTTTTTGAAATCTTGCTATAAGTCGGAGTAAGGTTTATTACTAATAGTAGAAAAAACTATAACAATATTTTCTTTAACACTTTTCCTTAATATTTGTCTTTTTTTAAAAGCAATAATATGAACAAGGTTTGTGTGATAATTAAGGATTGAGTATTAGATGCGGAATCTATAAAAATAATAAGGAACTTATAAAAGAGAGATATGGTACAATACGGCTACTCTACGTTTAGAGTGTAGGATACTGTTTTCTTAATTTTTTCATAGTATATAAAAAATCTGGTTAATATTAACCTTCGTACAAATATATTTTAAAAATATACGAATAGATTTTTAATCGATTGTAAGTATAAATAACTTTTATAGTTTTGCTCCTCCTGTGATTTACTTTGTGTAAATATCCTTGATACTACTTGTAGTGTAATTGTTTTACTTCGGTATTAAGCAAGTTTGCAAATGTTGCATAATCTTGAATATTAGTTGTCTTGAGGAATAATGAATTGATTGACTAATTTAGCAAATTCAGTCATTTTCTCTTTAATGGTTATCTGTATCGGGTATAAATCCTCTCTTTAAATTCTCTCAATGAGGTATGGGTATGAGTTTCTTTTATGCTAATCAGCGGGAAGCACTAAATCAAAACTTAGCTGAACTTCAAGGGAAGATAAATGTTTCGTTTGAGTTTTTTCCGCCTCGTACTAGTGAAATGGAACAAACGTTTTGGCAATCTATCAACCGCCTGATTAAATTAAAACCTACCTTTATATCAGTTACTTACGGAGCGAACTCTGGCGAGCGAACACTAACTAATAGTATCGTTACAGCTATCAAGAAGTATACTGGTCTAGATGCGGCACCGCATTTGACATGTATTGACGCTACGCCGAATGAGTTGGAAGAGATTGCCAAGAAGTATTGGTGCAGCGGCAATCATCATATTGTAGCTTTACGGGGTGATTTGCCACCCGGTGGTGGCCGACCGGCTATGTATGGCATTGATTTGGTTACACTACTAAAGAGGGTAGGAGATTTCGAAATTTCTGTAGCGGCCTATCCTGAAGTGCATCCGGAAGCTAAAAGCGCCCAGTCGGATCTGCTCAATCTAAAAAAGAAAGTAGATGCAGGCGCCAGTCGGGCAATTACCCAATTTTTTTTCGATATTGAAAGTTATCTGCGATTTCGTGATCGTTGTGTAGTCGCGGGTATTGATGTAGAAATTGTGCCTGGTATTTTACCAGTATCTAATTTTCGCCAGCTACAACGCTTTGCTGCCGTAACCAATGTGAAAGTGCCAAATTGGATGCACACTATGTTCGACGGGCTGAACGATGATGTAGAAACCCGAAAAATGGTTGGGGCATCCATCGCCATGGATATAGTAAAAATTCTTAGCCGGGAAGGTGTAAAAAATTTCCACTTTTATACGTTAAACCGAGCTGATCTTACTTATGCTATCTGCCATACACTTGGTATACGATCAGAAATTCAAACCATACAGAACGTTCAATCAGGTGCTGTAATAACATAGTTAACGCATTAAATTTAGATCTAATCTGGGGATTATACATAGGTTAGTATGCTACTTTGTTTTAAATGGAGTAATATTAGTAGATGATTGCAGTGTTAGCTTATGTGTTTATGCGTTTAATTAGATTAAATAAGAGAATCATTGTAGATAAAAAAGTTTGTATTGGAGTAGAACTATTTCTTTTTAATTATGAAAAAATTTTAATCGAAATAGCTTGTTTTCTAACTTGGTAAGGTTGTTTTCACTCTCACGTTAAAATTATATTTTTGATCTTATATCAGTTCCCGTAATTGCTGTTAGCAAGATTGTAATTATAGAAAATTTAATCTTATTATTTTTTTTTGAAGTATGTACTGTTTATGGATTATTCTAAACTTATAGAAAATACTGAACATTATATAAGTTTATATATAGGTTGTTTAGTGTTTTATAAAATAGAAACTCTTTCTAGTCTAAATGGTACTATAAAAATATAGTGGTTTAACTATATAAATTCTTTTATAAATTTAATTTCTTATCGAAAATTAATCAATGGAGTATTTGACGTAATATACTAAAGAATAAATAATAGTTTGCGATATAGCGTCTTTTCAGGGTTGTGAGAAAATCTATAAAGTATCGGAAAAAATAAAAATAAAAGAATTTCTCTATATTAAATACTATTTTTATAAAAATTGGGCAAAGAGATCCGAAGTATACAATATTTTTTCATGGGGTCAATCAGTTAAAATTTGTAATTTAGTATTTAGTGGTTTTGTGATGATGAATGTCTCACATAACTGTTAAATTTCGTTCTGGTTCTGTTAGAACCACTGCATAGAAATTATAGACTAGTTTAATCATTTATTTGTGTATAATAGTTGTATTGAGTTTATTCTATCAAGTGATGCCTGGTCTAATTATTATCTATACCTGGAGTTAACAGTGGCGTTTTAGCAACATGCTCTACGTCTTCTCTTTTCTTTTGTTACGAAAATATATTAATAGTATTTCCTTCGATTGCCTTTAGGAGTGTGCTGTTCTCTACTATCAGGTTTAATGTGCTTATATACTAGTATTTTGTTGGATCATTTTAAATGACTCAAATTTTTTCTTTCGATCGATATGGCATCGTTTGTATACTGTATAAAAGTTAGTGCAGTCTTATTAGACTTCGAGTAATTAATATTAAACATTTTTAATGTGCCAACGCTGTAAATTTTTAAAATTCAGTAATATCGGTGTTGGCGATAAGACAAGTAAAAAAATAAAAAGTTAAACTGTTTAAGTGTTCTTGTACGTTGCATCGGATAAGAGGAGGAATACGCATTATGATAATGTGTACATTACACCAATTAAATAATTAAGTGGTGTAATGCTTTTTTTGCATTGGGTGTCTATTTTAAAATGTTAAAAATAATAGATACGTTTATAGTATGCTTTCCTGCGTTTAGGAAAGGCTTTATAAGCCAGTAAACTTATAGTAATATTGAACCTATTTGAACTATTTGAACTATTTGAACTATTTGAACTATTTGAACTATTTGAACTATTTGAACTATTTGAACTATTTGAACTATTTGAACTATTTGAACTATTTGAACTATTTGAACCTATTGATGTGTAAAAATTACAAGTTCGAGAATCTATTGCACATGAAGCATGGTGCTTGATATAGTTGGTTAACAATAATGTCTCGAATATATTAGTGAGATCTTGAACAGATATTTATACTGTTTAGATTCTAAGTGTTTCACTATATTTTATGCGATCATTTCTCTTATATTTTAATTTACCAAATAAGGCTTAAAGAGAATATTTTCAAAACGAAATTATGCTTTTTTATAATAAACATGTTAAATTATCCTGCTTTTTTACAGGGATAAAACTATGTCCCGGCGTGTGGAGATAAAAGTATTCTATTGAAAGATTTAAGATACAACTTTTACACATTGACAAAAAATAAATTAATTATTTTTTTTCTTATGGTTTGTTTTAAAATTAAATATATCAGGTTAAAGCAAATCATTTTCTATGGTTAGGCTTGTTTGTATAGATATAGCTGGTAAAACAAGCTATATCTATACATTTCGGCTTGCTACAGTATACAGGATGGAGTGTTTAGCCTATTGTATATTGAAATTATTTGGTATCGTTTGTTTTAAAACACCGTAAATAGGTAAAGAAATGTTATTTCTAATTAGATCATAACTAAAATTTATCGATAATAATACTAGATTGTATTTTGTGTATAGAATTGCATTCTGCGTGTCTACATTGAAGTTATTTCGTTTTTTTCTTTTTATATATGATTAATTCAGTGTAATTTTAATTAATCTGGAGGAAAGTGTATACTTTCCATCATGGTTGAATCCTTTGCTGATACTCGTATTGTCAGATTTAGTGATAAATTAATATAATGTTTCAATATTTACATATATTGAGGTTTTTTATATATATGAAGTGTCACTTTGATGCATTGAAATAATAAAATATTTAAATTTTAAATCAGTGATAATTAACTATAAGTATAGAATATAGAATATAGAATATAGAATATAGAATATAGAATATAGATCTATAAGGGAATCTAAGATTTCGTCAAGCACATATCATTGAAAAGCAACACGTGATTCTAGCGTTGAATCAACTAAACTAACTCACCACTCCTAATTTTTTTGTATTGATACTGAAAATAAATGCAATATTTGTTTCTAGAAAAAAATATTAATAAATAAAATGGCTAGGATTATTTATAATGAAGTCATTATAAAATGAAATCATATGAGTTAATGTACAAATTGATTACATTTTATTTCTTCTGTCTTTATGAAGAAAATTAGAAGAATGACATATTATTAGTAGTCATGTTCTTAGTGTATTTTCTGTCCTTATGGATTCTTTTTATATAGGTATTTGACCTTCGTAAGAATGATCGTTAGTTTGTAAGGTTGTCGTGAGAACTCTTGAGAAGATAAGTACTGATCATATTTATGTATTTATTAAACACGGCTTCTGAATACTAGTTGTTTATTAGTCTCAGGTTACCACGAGAGATATTTAGTAAGAGCTAAAAAGCAGAGCGCGGCAATGGGTGCATCCTGCTATAGGCTGCCGTTCCATACTGATTTTCTTCCTCTCACCAGGGTGAGACAGTTAGAAGTCTAGAGACGTTTATCGTATAGTATACGATACTACGCACAAGAAAGATAACTGTGGCTTCGGGTTAATTGCTCATATAGAGGGTGTCAGCCTACCCGTAAAATAGTACACATCGTTATTCGTGCGCTAGCCTGAATGCAACATCGTAGTGCGATCTTGGGCGATAGGTAGACTGGTGACGGTTGTGGTCTGCTATTGAAAAAAAACGTATCGATTTTATCGTATGCTAGCGAAGGAGAAAGGCTGGTTATTGGCGAAACACTATAGCTGTTGGCATGATCTTCCTAAGTCAAGATAAAGAAGCTCACTTTAATCGCTGTATCGTCGAAAAAGAGATTAAAAACGAGATCTTGTCCATTGTAAGTTGGCGTTTAGTTCCAATTAACACCGACGTTCTTGGTGATATCATTCGATCTTCGTTGCCACGAATTCAACAGGTTTGTGTTAATGCCATTCTTGATTGGGAACTGCAAGCGATAGAACGTCGTTTATATATGGCGTGCCGTCGTATTAAAAATCTCGGTGATGATAATGTTTTGTATATTTGCAGTTTGTCCAGCTTAGTCACTGTCTATAAAAATTTGTGCATACCGGAAGATTTGTCGTATTTTTGTCTTGATCTTTCTGATATACGTCTAAAATCATCTATCTGCCTATTTCAGTAGCGTTTCTCAACAAACACAGTTCCTCGTTGGGCGCTGTGTAATCTTTGCGCTATCTCGCGTATAACGGTGAATTTAATACCATTATACTGGTGGTAACCGGAAGTGTGTCAAATGCGCGCGCCTACAAGTGAAAAGCATCTCTCATTCCCGATTTGTAGGACGCTTGCCCCTTCCTTAATCAATCTGGTTTAGATTCGAGCTCTCTGGATAATATGCTAGAGTTGTTTTTAAATGGAGGAATAGATTTTATCCGTGCTATACGCCTACTTATACTACCCGGCTGGCCGCATAATCTAAATATGGATCTAGATCTTTGGGTCTTTTTCGCACTAAATTCTATGCATATATAGCTATAGGAAGACCCTGTTAGCCTGGTGATATTCGATGGCCGATTTACTGCTTTTACTCTAGATCGACACGGTCTGCGTCCGGCACGTTATGTCATCACTACGGATAAGCTGATCACTTGTGCTTCTGAGATTGGCATATGGGATTACCAACTACATGAAGTAGCGGAAAAAGGCCGCGTATACCCTGGTGAACTAATGATTATTGACACGACTACTGGACGTATTATGCACTCTGAGGAAACTGACTCCGATCTGATAAGCTGTTACCCCTATAAAAATGGATGGAGCAAAATGTCTGCCGTTTAACACCATGTGCACTGCTGTCTATTCAATCATGGATTATTTACGATTATTTTCGTCAACGGTGCGCGCAGGTAGTAACTAACCCGCCTATCGACTCACTGCGTGAAGTGCATGTGATGTCATTAATTACATATGTTGGTCGTGAGATGAATATTTTCTGTGAAGTAGAAATCCAGGCATCTCGATTGGCAATTAAATCGCCTAGAGTCCTATGTACTGAATTTACTCATCTTACGTTACAAGAGTCTGATCATTACCGTTCTAATAAATTAGAGATTATCTTTGATGCGGCAAAAGTAAGTCTGCATAACACAATATTAAACTTATGTATTCAAGTGGAAGAAATGGTGTATCAAGGAACAGTGATTTTAGTTCTAAGTGATCGCACTATCGCCCCCGGATGGTATCCTGGTGCTAGCCATGATGGCAGTAGGCGCTATTTGTACTCGTTTAGTCGAAAAAACTTGCGATGTGATGCTTACGTAATTATTGAAACAGCGAGTGCGCGTTATCCGTATCATTTTTCGGTACTGTTAGGTTTTAGCACTACTGCGATCTATCCATTTTTAGCCTACGAAAGTCTAGCTAGTATGGTGGATAACAAGATCATTTATAATTACTATCGTACAGTAATATTAAATTTTCGTCATGGTATTAATAATAAGCTGTACAAAATTATGTCTAAAATGGGTATTGTGACCGTTTCCTCTTATCAATAATCAAAGTTGTGTAAAGCGGTTAGTTTGCACAATGACCTAACGGAACTATGTTTGCATAGGGTAGTGAGCCGTATCAGCGGTGCTAGCTTCAGAGATATTTTAAGTTAGATTTACTCAATCTCGCTAGACGTGCCTTGCTGAAACATAAAGTGATCAAACAAGGTGATTTACTGAAATATATCTACGGTGGAGAAGATAGTATCACGCGTATAATCACGATGTCGTACGTACCCTGCAGCACGCGGTGCTGAGCGGTAATCGAAAGGACTATCGTGAGTATGCAGATCTGGTTAATCAGCGTCCGATTGTGACGCTGCGGTATTTACTATAATTAGAATTTAACGGCCCGATGATCGCGTTGGATCAGGTGGAGAAGGCTGGAATGTGTTTTAAAACGATTTGATACTGCCGCGATGTCTATCGGGGCGCTCAGTTCGGAAGCGTGTGAGTCGCTAGCTCAAGCAATGAGCGGACTAGGGGGTTTTTCTAATTCCGGCGAGGGCAGAGAGAATCCTTCTTGTTAGAGAAGCGATAAGGTTTCACGCATTAAACAGGTAACTTCTAGTCGCTTTAGCGTTACAGATCGCTGATCTAGTTAATGTGGCGGACGTTATTCAAATTAAGATAGCCCAGTGAAGGTAGCCAACTGTCTGGAGATAAGGTTACATCATATATTGCACGTCTACGCTATTCGGTACTTGGTATGACGCTCATTTCACCACCTCCTCACCATGATATCTATTCGATAGACGACCTGGAACAAGCTTATTTTAAATTTAAAGCAGGTAAATGAAAAAGCATTAATTTTAGTTAAGCTAGTATCGGTACCCCGTGTAGGTACCATTGCCATTGGTATCGCTAAAGCTTATGCGGATTTGATCACCATCGCTGGCTACTACGGTGGTACCGGAGCTAGCTCGATTTTCTTATTAAGACATGCTGGCTTACCCTGGAAATTAAGATTAGCGGAAACTCAGCAAGCACTGGTGGCTTTAATGGACTCCGTTATAAAGTCCACCTCTAGGTATACGGTAGGCTCAAAACGGATAAAGACATTATCAAGGCAACTATCCTTGGTGCAGAAAGTTTGGCTTTTAAAACTGCGCCAATGGTAGCGCTAGGATGTAAATATTCGCGGATCTATCACCTCAATAACTGCGCTACTGTCTTTGTAACACAGAACGAAGATCTGCGTCGAAATCATTATCATTATCTACCGGAATGTGTAAGAAATTATTTTCTATTTATCGCACAGAAATGTCGTGAGATTATGGTACAGCTCGGCGTGACTCAGCTTGTAGACCTCATAGGCTGTACTGATTTTTTGCGTAAGAGTGAGGGAATGACTACTCAACAGAATAAACTAGATCTTTCGCTATTCCTCGTTACTGCTCACCCCTATTTGGGGCAATCTCTTTATTGTACTGAGAACAGAAACTCGCCTCTTGTTCGGGGTTTCATGAATAACCGCTTGAATAAACAGGTAATTCCTTACGTGGATACGAAATAGAGTAAGAGTTTTAATTTTAATATCCAAAATACCGATCGTTCAGTAGAGGCGTCATTATTAGGCGTGATCGCCGATATTTACGGTGATACAGGTTTATCTTTAAATCCACTTACAACCTACTTTACCGGTAGGGCTGGACAAAGCTTTGGGATGTAGAACGCTAAAAGTCTATAGCTAACCTTGACTGGTAATTCTAACGATGATGTTTGTAAGGGAATGGTCGGGGGTAGTATTGTAATTAAAGCGCTACTGTGTTCAGCTTTTTTAAGTTATCAAACCACTATTATTAGCAATACTTGTTTGTATGGTGGGACCACGGCGGCAGCTGTTTACTGCCGGGAGGGCCAGGGAACGTTTCTCAGTACGTAATTTTGGTGCTACGACGGTAGTATAAGGAATAGGTGATAACGCTTGTGAATATATGACTGGCGGGATTGTCTGTGTGTTAAGCCGTACTGGTATTAACTTTGGTGCTGGCATGACTGGCGGTTTTGCTTATGTGCTCAATGAGCATAATGACTTTAGAAACTTTGTGAATCTAGAATTAGTGAAGGTTTTAACTTCAGTTGATTTGCCTATGTATGAAAAACATTTGCATGGATTACTTAGCAAGCACGTTGACCTAACTGTTTTGCACCGAGGAAAAGAACTATTGACTTATTAGTCTCCGTGGTTGGGCCGTTTAGCGCTAGGAAATGCTAAATCAAGCGTTCTGAAAGTATTATTAGGAAATAATAACCCCAGTGTATGGTAGAATTGCATCTGAAAGGGTAGGCAGAGGTTTATAATGAGTCAAAATATCTACCAATGTATTGACCTGAAATGTGTAGAATCATGGAAAAAGTAGTGGCGAGTGCGTAAAATAGAATTTATTGAAATTTATGAACCATTTTCTAATTTACATGCTAAAGCGCAGACAGAACGTTATTTTTCCTGCGGAAATTATCCTTACTGTGAATAAAAATATCCAGTCTATACCGATATTCCTAAATGATTGCGGCTTGTAAACAAAGGACGGATTGTCGAAGCGGCTGAGCTTTCGAATCAGACTAATAGTTTACCGGAAATATCTGGACGTGTCTGCCCTCAAAATGGGTTGTGTGAGGGATGTTTCATGTTGAGTCAGAAATTTGGTGCAGTTACTATGGGAGATATTGAACGTCATATTAATGATAAAGCAATAGGAAGGGGTTGGAAACCGAGTATTGCTTCCATCTTTCGACTAGAAGATGAGTGGCCACTATTAGCGCTGGGCCCATCCAGGACAGTCTTGTACTGACGTGCTAGTTTGCAACGGCGTGCAGGCAGTGGTTTTTTACCGCCATCTGGAAATTAGAGGTTTACTGACTTTTGCTATCCCCACCTTTACACTGGAAAAGAGGTAATAATAAAGCGTTGGAAGAGCTTGAAGGGTATGGGTATTGAGTTTCTCCTCAACACTGAAATTGGTAAAGACATTCAGCTAAGTGATTTGCTAAATGAATATAATGTTGTTTTCTTGGGCGTAGGCACTTATCAAGCGACGTGTGGCGGTCTAGATAATGAAAATGCTTCTGGGATATATAAGGTGTTAAAATTTCTACTTGGTAATACTTATGAGTTCATGGGTTGTGTTCAAACCTGTATTCGCCAAGAGGTTAGGCGGGTTTTCTGCGCCTGTCGCTGTGATGAAAAAATATGCCAGGGTCGCCGCGCCGTGAAGTAAGAAAGTCACGGGAGGAGGGCGTTGAATTCATATTTAATCTACAATCTTTAAGTCTGGAAATGAATGATTCTAGTCAAGTAATTGGTGTAAAAATGATCCATATTATTATGGATGAACCAGATACTCATCATGGTCGATGCCGCCTGGAAAATATCGCCTGTTCTGAGCATATTCTTGATGCAGATGTGCAGTGGTGCTTCCTTTCGGATTTTGCTCGCATCGCATGATCTGGCTAGATAATTTTGGCGTTGCATTAGATAGTCAGAGTCGAATTATAGCACCAGAATATGGCACTTCGGTTTTTCAACCTAGCAATCCAAAGATCTTTGTCGGAGGTGATATAGTACATGGCTCCGATCTAGTAGTGATGATCATTGCTGAAGGGTGTAAAGTTGCTAAAGATATTGTAGAATATTTGACGGTGTACAAGCTCCATCGGTTACATAGAGTGTGTATATACGCTTACTTCACTAGGTGTAATGCCCTTCGTTGGCTATTGCTATTTATCTTGGTGTTTTTCTCTTTATCTTTAATGGTATTTATTTTGGTATTACTTGATTGATTAGTATCAATCACCGAGAGGATGCTTGTTATGTCTAAATGTTTGGTATTGCCTATGAGTGGTGGCTGCTTCTTATAAGCCGGTTCTGATTCAAACATCGTACCAGCGCCATTTTCGCGTGCATAGATAGCTAGTACGGCTGCCATGGGTATTATAACCTGTTGTGGTACATGATTAAATCGGGCATTAAACTGCAAGTTGTCATTGCAGATTATCAGGTTTATTATGGCACGAGGCGCAATATTTAGTACAATTTGACCATTAGAAGCAAACTCTGTTGGTACTATTACACCCTCTAAATTGATATCAACCACCAGATATGGTGTTAATTCATTATCAATTAACCATTTGTAAAATGCTTCTAATAAGTAAGGACGGCGCGGTGACATCTGAGTTACTTGTTGCATATCTTCATCCTCGGGTCTGCAGGCGAATGTTGCGTTCCAATTCAGTCAGAGAGGTAAGAAAGGCATCTCGTTCAAATACCCGGTTCATATACCCCTTTAACTCCTTGGCGCCTACACCGGCTAATTCAATACCTAGTTTCGGCAAACGCCAGAATAATGGCGTTAAGTAGCAATCCACTAGACTGAACTCTTCACTCATGAAGAATGGTGCCTCATGAAATAATGGTGCCACTCCAAGTAGCTCTTCATGTAGGCGATGACGAGCGATTTCTGCCTCGTTGGAATTGCTTGTTTCTATTTTTCGCATCAGTGTATACCAATCATTCTCGATGCGGTGCATCATGAGGCGGCTGGTTCCCCGTGCTACTGGATAAACTGGCATCAGGGGTGGATGAGGAAACCGCTCATCTAAGTATTCCATAATAATACGAGATTCGTACAGTGTAAGTTCACGATCGACTAGTGTTGGCACAGTACAGTATGGGTTTAGGTCAATTAAGTCTTGTGGTAGATTATCCATGTCAACCTGCTCAATTGCAACACTCACTCCTTTTTCCGCCAGAACGATGTGTACTTGATGGCTGAAGATGTCAGTTTTTCCGGAAAACAGTGTCATCACCGAACGTTTGTTGGCCGCGACAGCCATGTAAACCTCCAAGTTTCTTAACAAAAGTACGCATAGCTTTAATTTGGAATTGTTTTTCTAATTAATCTGCACTTATTCGTTGAACCTTACCTGATACAACCAAGGAGCAAATATTTATATCAGTGGATAACCGCTAGCGAAGTAAACTGATATATAATATCAGTGTCAGCTATTTTATCAGATTTTGTCTGTTGTGCGAGGCATTATACAAGAAATTAGCAGGAATTTACTAAGGTGTTTGATGGTGATGATAAATATATCTAAAAGCAATTAGGAGGAATGGATTTTTCTTAAGCGTTTAAGAAGAAATTATTTTTTTAGAATCTTAAGAAAATCTAAACGGAAGAAAATAATCTTAGGATTCAAAATTTTTCTATTTTTATAGAAATGTAATTATATTAAGTGTACCTGTAGTAGGTATAGATCTTTGTTATATTTAAAAGCATCTGCATGCTTTAATTTTACTATGAATAGCATGCATTTGACAAACTCAACATGTTCTTTTATTTGACTAAAAGTAGTGAATAGAATTAAAAAGATTTTCAAGTAGTTCTTTAATGTTTATATTATATCTTTCGATCACATCTTCAGTATTCCGCATGAAGCTTATTACTCAGATATTCATTTATATTGAGTGTTATACATGAGTCTCTGTATTGATTTTCCTGGATTGAGAAAATTTAGAAATCTAAAAGAAGAGAATGTATACATTTCCATCCTTTCTTCTGGTAGGACTGACCTGATAAGAAGAGCCATAATGGGTATAATAAAAATTATATCATAAGCATCTTTATCAATTATTATTTTAGTTTTAAGAATCGGATAAACCTCTAGTGTGTTTTACGATTTGTATACTGATTTCCTGATGAAATTTATTCTCTTATAGAATAGATCTCACCGAGATTTAAGTAATGAGGCTTTTAAAAATCAGTTTTTCTTATCGTTTTTAGCTGAATTTTGTAAAAATTCACTCTCAACTTGAGAAAACTGCGACTCCAATTTTGAGTGTCTACAGGCAAGTTTTAGAAAGTACGCGAAATTACTAGGATATCCTCAACAAGAAGGAAATAGTTTTTCCAGAAAAACCATCCTAGCCTTTTATTAAGGCATACATATAGAATATACGCTTTAATAAATTTCCATGTATAAAAATTTTGGGTTCAACTTATCTAGTCTGTTTATTAGATGAAAACTTTAAGAATAACATAAAGAACATGATATACAGTAATAGGTTACCCTAGCGTTTTATCTAGAAATAAATGGTAATAGTGGAGTGATTTTTAAAGTGGATAGAAGATCTGATCTCAAGTGGCTGTTACCACTTCCCGTAAAGTTCTTGGATAACACTGGTTATTATATTTAGCGCCATAATCAAGTTATGGGTGTAAAAAATTTTAGGAAGAAAAACGTTATTTTGGGTGATAAGAGATTAATAACATGTCACTTTTAAAAATATGTTATATATCGCCTAAAGCAAAAAAACGTCGGTGCCATTAAGTATATTAATAATGTTTTTTGTGAAATTCATAAAAAAGCATTATTAGCCTTCATAATCAACAAATGAATATTAAAGATTAATATCTATCACATCGATATTGGTGTCGTTTTTATCAAATGTATTTTTCTAAACGTAGGTTTGATAATAATTTCTAATTATGTCTGTCGTTATAATAAAAAATATATATTTACCTGATTAGTCTTGCTTGGATTTTATCCAAAAAATTATGTTTTGCGTTTCGATATAGAGTTTATTAAGAGTCTTATCGCGTTTTATTATCTATGTCTTCAGATTCATTCTGTGTGTTAAAAGAATGCCTCTTTATTTTCTTTATTCAACTGATTTATTTATGTTTTTCCTACAAATAGAGTATGTTTCGCACATCTAGCAGAGTGCGGATGTTGTATTTTAAAAAATGGATTCAATATTCTACTCCATTATTATACTAATTAATTTTTCAGAGTCAATATCATTCTTGGTAAATATTGTTTTTGTATTTTTGTCATCGTTGATATTATAGCTTCAATGAAACCTTCATGCTATAATTTTTCCATGTTGAAAATTTTTCTAGGATGGATTTCCTTACAATCGCAATCAAATATTATTTGATGGAATTGTTTGTTTTTTATAACTCTCCTTTCTCAGTCCTCTTCATCGGAAGAGAATGGAGTGTTGATAAATCAAATCAAGGGTGAGATGATTATAATCATTCAGTTCAGCGCTCAACATCGATTACCGTAATTATAAAAATAACGTTTAGGAATATGATGAATCTACTCTGCGTTCTATAAAAATTATACGGTTTTCACATCAATTCTTTCTATAAATGAAATGTTTATCAAGAATTATGTGATGGATATTCTATAAAAACACTTCTCCTTTCTTTGCACTATTTCTTGGTTCTTATAAGTTATATCAAGCAACAACTAATATCTTTTAGATATAGATCTATAGATCGGTGTAAACCTAGAAAATTTTCAAATAATCTATATGTATTATATGGTGTTAAAAGTCTACAAGATCATTGATTTAATAAACAAGACACCATTTAAAAAAAACCAAATAAATATTATAATTCTATTTATTCTCATTATGAATTACAAATATCATAAGTTTTTTATCCCTGTACAATAACGATCTTGACCAATATTTGATGTTTTTGATGATGTGAATTAATGATCTCTTTGAGATGGTCAATAATAGTCAGCTAGATAGGTTGTATTATTTTTTACTCTGAAACGTCTGAATACATAGCGATATGTTTTGAATGATCGGTCTTTATAACTCGATATGTATTAATATTTCAGGTTGCTTCAATATTCGAATGATAAAATACATAGTAGCATCGATTAATTAAATTTGTATACAGTGTATATAGTCAAGCTGATATTTCCCTTTTTTTGCATCTCTTATAGATATTTAAATGACCTGGAGATATTAAAAATCAATGGTAATATATAGAATATTAGTGATTAGATATATCAAAGATTTTAAAAGAGCATATCCCATTTTGGGGTGTAAGATTTTTTAAAAGTGTCGTGAATAGAAAATATCATGCTATGTTCCAGCATCGTGTTGATGATATAGTTCGTCAATTTATAATAAATAGGCATGATTTCATGATGTGGTTTATGATTTGAAAGGAGATGATATTTTGGGAAGGTGTTGACTAAGAAGTGAAAATAGCAGCGCTATCGCTAAATCCGTTTAGCAAGTAGTACTTTGTACGCTTAGCTTCCCTCATGTAACCCAGCATAGTTCCATGAATTATTTACGATTAACTAAATATTGTAGAGTTAAGAATGGCTATCGTATTTTTAAAATTTTTGTTCCAAAAACATAATTCGATGACATGTTTAATGTAATAAGAATGAGTTATGGATTAATAAGAGTCATCTTTATGACTAGCATATCGCTAGCGAGGTGGATATGAGTTAAATTAAGTGTGTTTTTTAATAATAGATCGAAATTACATTTAAGGTTAATAGATATGACGTGGATGGCTTCCTATTTAGACAGACTCGTGCATATCTGTTTTAATAAGAGTTTTAGATATATATGGTTAAGCTTTTTCTATCTGTAATATAACTCAATATTTTCAGGTATGACTTAAAGGTAGCGTATATGTAAGTGACCGGTGTTTAATGAGTATAATGATATTAAATTTAATTCACCTTAGTATAAGGAGTGAGTCTATATCTAGACTATTAGAGTTGCATTAATCTATCTAAATTAAAAAATGCTAATATATCGCAAGGGGTATTTTTTCTATGTCAATTTGAGAGATAACTGAAATTTGTAAAGTAGGTAGTATTCATCTACATGAATTATTTTTTCTTGTTATATGTTTGGATTTAATTATCCAACGATATAATTTAGATTGATAGATAGGTTTATACTTTAGCCTAATTTGGCTCATATTTTATTTATGGAGTTAAGAATATCATGGTAGTACGATTAGAAGGTTTACGTCTAGAATAGAAGTTCTAGCTCTTCTGGCATATTTTTATACGGTTAAAAACCGTTTTAGTATATTTATCTCTGGATAAAATAATAGGATCAAACTGTATTCTCTGCTCATACTAACTTTTAAGAATTCCTATTTATATTATTCCACGAATACTGTATATGAATTTGGGATAGAAATATTTTATAATTTTTTAATATTGTTTGTTGATATTGAATCAATGCTCATGAGTGGTAATTCAATTACGATGATATCAAAAGTGTTGTATATTAGCTATGTTCTATGAGAATTATCAGGATACGTAGTATGTAGAAATTCGGGGCTGCTCCTAGCAAATCTCTCAAGAGAGAGAAAATATTTTAGGGAAACCATCGGAATCTCTCTTGAATAGGCGATACTATCAATTGTAAACAATTGAGATATATTGTCGTATTTAACTTTATTATCTTGAACGATTGATTTCTAGTAAATTTAGAGATATTTAGACCTTTTAGATGAAGTAGGTAGAAATATGTAACATATCCATAATTAAAGCTTTGATGTTTAAATTTAGATAATTATCTACAATAATATTGCGTCTCAAGTTTAATCGTTAGTACTTGCTAAACAATAATTAAGTTAGAATAGAGAATGTTTGGTGATGTCTTATACAAACATTATATAGAAAATATTCTATGGACGATTATTAATCTAGTATTAACGTTTTCGTAAAAAGTCTAGCAGAATCTGCGCGCTTTTAATAGTAAGAGTGTTTGCCATGTTGATGTGCTGTCAAGTCTCGTACCCCCTTCAATTCAGGGAAGGTTGCTAAAACTTCTTTTTCGATCCCTTCTTTCAGGGTGAAATCTGCCATTGCACATCCATTACATCCCCCGCCAAACTGTAAGATCGCTAGCATATCATCGGTAATATCTATTAAAGTTACTTGACCTCCGTGACTCAGAAGCTTCGGATTGATCTGGAGTTGAAGCATATGTGACACGCGTTCAATAAGCGGTGCGTCTTCACTTATTTGCTGCATTTTAGCGTTAGGAGCTTTCAGCGTTAGCTGGGAGGCAAGCTGATATGTAACGACATCAATTTCTGCATCCCTTAAATAAGGAATGGAAAGTGCATTTACATAAAGAGAAAATTTATCGAATTTCAGCTCGGTGTCAGTGCTCTCTACTGTATTTGATGGGCAGTATGACACGCCACATTCTGCATCGGGTGTACCAGGATTAATAACAAAGATGCGGATTTGGGTTCCAACCTCTTGATTGATTAGTAATTTAGCAAAATGCTCCTGGGCAGAATCTGTAATATGGATCATAATCTTGACTCAATAGTTTATTAAGGTAATGAAATACATATTATGCGCCTTCTTCTACGAAGACCACAAGGTATGTAAATAGTTCAGAGTCATTTGAGGGTAACAGAGTATTTTTATTAGAATAAACAACAGTATCCTCTACGCATATTTTGGTGATCTTTCATGGAAAGATGATTTTTTGGTTCTAAGAATATCGCTTCACTTTAGTTAATTTTGTGGATTTCATGTTTTTTCTTGAGGTGTGATGAGAGATCTAAACTGATTATTGATGAATATTAAAAATCTGATTGTATTTAAAATGAGCATTTTATACCTATTAAGTATAGATAATACTCTTGATACGTGCGGAAACTGGTTGAGTTTCTTAACTATATAAAAATAATTTAATAGGGTTAGATCTAAAGTACTGTACTTTACGTCATCTTAACAGTTGACATAGCATGTAATATAAGCAAGAAGTCAAGCATCTGTACAAAAGAAGATATACAAACTAAGTCTAAGACTTCGAAGAAGTAGAAGTGCAATAAACTTTCTATAAAAGGAAAGTGGTTTCCTAAGAATGCTGAATTTTTTATAACGCCAGCGTATTGTGGCTATAGATCCTGCGAGTGAAGAGGTTTGAATGAATCTCTGTAAAACAGAGGTATGGTTCATGCGCCACATTTATTTAAAGCAGATATGGTAAAATTCACAGAGTAGATTTGTAATCTATGAGAGATTCGTTGTTAGCCATCATTGTAACTATGATTCTTGATTTCCTATAAGTTAATTTAGAGCACTGTCAAAATATGTTTTGTACCCTTAGATGTTAAGTATTACTCAAGAATTTTATTCTTTTTATATAATTAATCTAAGAAAAATATCTATATTTAAAGGGTGACAATTTGGAATTGATTGATGATATATATGGTTATGTAGTCTACAATAATCTTATTATGCAATACGTTTACTATTGGATGGAAAGAAATGGATTGATTTAATTCAATCCACTTAAGTAAGATACTTTATTCATAAAACTTAAGTTTTGTAAAGATGTGGATATGATGGATAATAAGATTATTGCATCGCCTTCATCCTCTAGTAAGGATGACCTCCCTAACCTATAATCTCTAAAAAGAGATTGTCGAGTAATTTTATTGCTATATATGAAATATAATGATAAAGTTAGTATTTTAATTTTTATAAACTCATTCTGTAATGTATCTCTTTATTTTGATTTATAATTTTGTATTTTTATTATTAATTTTAGGCTATCATGCATATTCGCGATCTATGAAAGCATCGTGTATGGTATAATACAAACGATATAAAAAACGTCATGTATTCTCTATCTCATAGAGATAGAAAACTAAATATGTATCATAGTGTAATCTATCGGAGATAGTGTATCTATGGACGCGATCTATCTGTTTTGCATTTCATGCAAAAATGTATAGCACATATCCAATCAACCGATTTAAGTAAAAAAGATGTTGTGGGGTTAATATGAGCGATACCGTTATTCAAGTAAGTGATAGTAGTTTTAAGAAAGAGATATTACAGGCTAAAGGATTATTTTTAGTCGATTTCTGGGCGGAGTGGTGTGGTCCTTGTAAAAGTATTTCACCTATTCTAACAGAATTAGCGAATGAATTTGCCGGGAAATTAACTATTACTAAATTGAATATTGATGAAAATCCAACTACTACATCGCAGTATGGTATTCGAAGTATTCCTACTCTGTTATTATTCCGCGATGGGAAAGTAATAGGTAGCAAGATTGGTGCGTTATCTAGAGGACAGATAAAGGAATTTCTAAACTTAAATCCATAAAAAGTATTGCTAATCTTCTTCGGTAGGAAATCCCCTATTAAGGATTTCTTAGCTTGATCGCTAGACGACTATCAAGAAGCGTGTTAAGTTTACTGATACTGCATTGTGATCTTACCTCCGGTTTAGATCTGGGTCTGACTCTTTGCCCCTACCCCGTTGTAGGCAAGCACCAAACATGACGCATGAAAGCGTCAGACTAGGTGTGTTTTATTTAATCCGTTATAATGGGCATTATTAATCTCAGTCTTTATTGTTATATGTATTGTATGAGATCGCTATTAATCAGTCAAAGCGGGATTTACCGGGATTAAATGCTATAGACAGGTATGGTTTTATGCTGCCATACCATCCACAAAATCAGTTCGAGATATACCCCGAGTTTAAGAACCCACCATTATGAACCTTACCGAACTAAAAAATACGCCGGTTTCAGAGTTAGTAATTCTTGGCGAGAATATTGGGCTGGAAAGCTTAGCCCGCATGCGTAAACAAGATATCATCTTCGCTATCCTTAAACAGCATGCTAAAAGTGGCGAGGATATCTTCGGCGATGGTGTATTGGAAATTTTGCAGGACGGATTCGGTTTTCTCCGCTCCAGTGATAGTTCCTACCTTGCTGGTCCTGATGATATCTACGTTTCTCCCAGCCAAATTCGTCGTTTCAATTTACGTACTGGCGATACTATTTCTGGCAAGATTCGTCCGCCGAAAGAAGGCGAGCGTTACTTTGCTTTGCTGAAGGTAAATGAAGTTAATTATGACAAGCCAGAAAACGCCAGGAACAAAATTTTATTTGAAAATCTTACTCCGTTATATGCTAATTCGCGTTTACACATGGAGCGTGGTAATGGCTCTACCGAAGATTTAACTGCACGCGTTTTGGATCTGGCCTCTCCGATTGGTCGTGGGCAGCGGGGGTTAATTGTGGCACCGCCGAAAGCCGGTAAAACTATGCTTCTGCAAAATATTGCTCAAAGTATTGCGTATAATCATCCGGATTGTGTGCTGATGGTACTACTGATTGATGAGCGTCCTGAGGAAGTGACTGAAATGCATCGTTTAGTAAAAGGTGAAGTTATTGCTTCAACTTTTGATGAGCCAGCGTCTCGTCACGTTCAGGTTGCAGAAATGGTAATAGAAAAAGCTAAGCGGCTAGTAGAACATAAGAAGGACGTGATTATTTTGCTTGATTCTATTACTCGTTTAGCACGCGCCTACAATACTGTTGTTCCGGCTTCTGGTAAGGTATTGACTGGTGGTGTAGATGCTAATGCGCTGCATCGGCCGAAGCGTTTCTTCGGTGCCGCCCGTAATATGGAGGAAGGTGGTAGCTTGACCATCATTGCTACTGCATTAATTGATACTGGCTCAAAGATGGATGAAGTAATTTACGAAGAGTTTAAAGGTACAGGCAATATGGAATTGCACTTATCACGAAAAATTGCCGAGAAACGTGTTTTTCCGGCAATTGATTATAACCGCTCGGGTACCCGTAAAGAAGAATTACTAACTACTCAAGAAGAGCTGCAAAAAATGTGGATTTTGCGTAAAATTATTCACCCGATGGGTGAAATTGATGCAATGGAATTTTTGATAAATAAGTTGGCCATGACCAAAACCAACGATGATTTTTTTGATATGATGAAACGTTCGTAATATATATAAATATATCGCCACATGATATCGTGGCGTTTTTCGTTTTTGATTCCTCTTAGATAGTCCTCTTTTTAGTTAATTTGATTTCACATGTTTTTAATTTCCTTGGTGTATGTGGATACTCTTTATTTTCCACCTAACAAAGAGTTAGATAGATGACGAGTAAGATAATAGAAACGTGATTGGTTTTTATAAAATTTAGTGATTGTAAAGGCATTAGAGTTGAATCCTCAAACATGGTGACGCATTGTGTTACTATTTTTCTGTTTTCTTTGGTTTGTTTATTTTTAGCGCGCAAGGTTGCCAAAAAAACAGGACTTCTTGATAAACCAAACCACCGTAAACGGCACCAAGGGCAAATACCTCTTGTCGGTGGTATTTCTATTTACGCCGGTATTTGTTTTACCTGTCTCTATATAAACCATTATATTCCCCATGTAGATCTGTATCTTATTTGTGCCGGTATCCTGGTTGTGACTGGCGTACTTGATGATCGGTTTGATATTAGCGTACTGGTACGTACCATTATTCAAGCGCTAGTCTCGGTGGTTATGATGGTGTATAGCGGTCAGTATATTAATAGCCTAGGATATATCTTTGGACCATATGAGGTCATTCTTGGACCTGGGGGATATTTGGTGACGCTCTTTGCTGTATGGGCAGCAATTAATGCTTTTAATATGGTGGATGGTATTGATGGCCTTTTAGGCGGACTGTCCTGCGTGTCTTTAAGTGCGATAGGTATCTTTTTCATACTGGAAAATCATGCTCGATTAGCACTATTGTGCTTTGGCATGATTGCTTCCGTGTTGCCTTATATTTTTTTTAATCTTGGTTTTTTCGGACAGCACTATAAAGTGTTTATGGGGGATTCTGGTAGCACTATGATCGGGTTTACTATTATCTGGCTTTTGCTTTACAGCACTCAAGGGTGGGGGCATCCAATGAATCCGGTAACTGGGTTATGGATTATTGCCATACCCCTAATGGATATGATAGCTATTATTTACCGCCGTCTTCGAAAAGGAATGAGTCCGTTTACGCCTGACCGGCAGCACATTCACCACTTAATCATGCGTGCAGGGTTTAGTGAACGGCAGGCCTTTATCATCATTACATTTACCGCCGCTCAGCTAGCATTTTTTGGTATGGCTGGAGAACGTTGGCTGCATTTACCCGAGTCGGTCATGTTGTTACTCTGGCTCGGGGTATTATTAGTATACGGCTACGTGTTGAAGTGTCCGATTCGCTTGATTCAATTTGTTAAGCGAAGCAAGCGACGATTTATGCGGTATAGGAAAATTCTACTTTAGGAATTGAAGTGAAAAAGACTAGAAATCTTAAGTTCTTCTTTGCCTCCTGCGAAGACCTTCGAATTTATCATAATATAGAGAGCGTATATAGTCTTTGTGTTCCTTACAATATTGTAAGATTAATCGATATGTTACTGTAGAAGTAAAGAAGTGAGTTTCATGTAGCCAGGGATGATTTATTATTGTTATTAGCGATAAACTGAAATTCAATATACTACTTACATTGTTTCGTTAGAAACGATTTCTATTGAATCTATATTCTGAAATATCAGTTTTTTAAAATGTTTAGTTATTCTCAATTGCTAATTCAATAGGTGAAGAATTTTGGTGACTTTATTTATAAGAGAAATGCCAAAAATGGCACCTTGCCAATATTTACTTCCCGTTATATAAGAAAATATTTATTATTCCGATAAGTGCTCATTAGATAATGGAATACGTATTTATAGGCTCTGGGATAGGATAAGGGAGATTAAATATTTGTCGCCTACCTTTACCTTTTTTATTGTTCCGACCGGCGTTTTTTTAGATATGCTACTGATTTTGGGATGGTATCTATTGTATTTTAAGTTTCCGCTTATTTTTAGAATTTTGGCAGAATCTTTAAAGTTTTTTTATTTTTGATAAATGCCTAAACGCCATTTGTATAACTGTTTCTAGTTCTGAATAATTGTCAGGATTTTAAGATCTTTCTGTGTGAGATATCTGAGAGATTATTATATTATTCCCCTTTTAGGGCTGTTTGTAATCGTTCGCTATGAAAGTATATATATAATATCCTCTCCAAGAGTCTTGGCAAAATTGTAGCTCTATATTCATTGGTAGAAACCAATGCTTGTGGACGTTTGGATAGATTTTTAAATTATATTTTTCTAGTTGGTATTACCATTACCAGCTTTAGAAGTATATTATTATATTTTATTATATTACATTACATTGATCCTATTTTCCTTGAATTAGACTTTATTTAAAAATGGGAATTTAAATTTACTACTGGTATCCTAAATCAATATTGTTTTGATGTCTGTTGATAACGTGTGTAATATTTTTCGAGAAGAGTTTATTAATATTTTAACTTATGGTAATTACTAATAAACAATAGGTATACGGTTATTTATAATAGGTCGCAAGGAGACGGCATGTTAGTCTACAAAAGAGGGTGATATTTTCTTCAATTTTCCATAAAATATTTTTAGATACTGAATACAGACTTCAAGGTTGTATTAATAATTAAATGGCATGTATATCGTCCCGGCGTATATTAAGTAAAATTCTTCAACTATCGAAATTATTACCAATGCATCGTTGTTCTTAACGGCAACGATTCTAGAAGTTTTATGATTTCCGATATTTCTAATGCGCGATTTATAGATGCATGAAATTATTATTTGTTTAATCTAATCGGTTATGTAATAGTCATTATTACAGATCCTAGCAGGATCTAGAAATAGTTAGATTATCGGAATCATAATAACTATTAAACATAATAAGATACTCTGATCAGAGTATAGAGAGCACTGTAAGGTTAATGGAGATGCATAAGCAAGTAAATTAGAAATGGTATCGTATTTTCTGTATTATTTAGTCTGTGACTATTATATGGCATTCTTTAATAATTAACCTTAATTACTTAGTACTATTGATGATGTAAAGACTCCTGAGAGAGAGGATCAAGAAGAA
The DNA here is from genome assembly GCF_020541225.1 of Candidatus Steffania adelgidicola. Lineage (GTDB taxonomy): Bacteria > Pseudomonadota > Gammaproteobacteria > Enterobacterales > Enterobacteriaceae > Steffania > Steffania adelgidicola. The sequence goes on from NZ_CP045889.1 coordinate 154,141, forward strand.
CATATGGTAGGAATTAAATTCCATACTTAAAGAAGTATCTTCTTTAGAAGAATAGAAGAATAGAAGAATAGAAGAATAGAAGAATTTTTAGTGAAGTTTTATTGTATCTTTGCAGTGATTATTTTCCAATATCAAAAGTAATCTTAATTAAAAATTATAACTATAATTGTTTATGGTTGAGTGATGCAGATCTATCTTTTGATAAAACAGCGGATAAATTACTTCGTAAATATTTTCTTTCTTAAGAAAGAAAATAGGGAATATTTTTATTTCCAAACCGTTCTGTATCTTAGTTAATGTTCTTTTTACGTAGATAAGAAATAATATTTTGTATAAAAGAAAACAGAAACCATTAAAATTACGCTAAAAAAGACTTTAAAAATTACGGATTGATTTTTTAAAAATATAAAAAATCTTCTAGAAATGTTATATAAATAATTAAGATGTAATGTTTATAAGTATGTATTATTGGATAGGATGGAGTGTCATATTTTCCTGTAAAGTTCAGTTGGAGAATGCTACGGTTTCTCTTTTGTAAATTTTTCACGAAGTATTGATATGATTGTATATCAGATACATTCAAGCTATATTGAAAGGCATTAACAGTTAATTGTATGTTTTATAAAAACACATCTCTATAGAAATACAGGTATTCGGTGGCTTTTAGGTAAAGCGTGATATAAAGTACAGTCTTAACTCACCATTACATTCGAAGAGAAATACTATAATTAAGTAATTGCATATAGGGTTATAGAGAATCTAGTAGGGCTATACTACTATAGTTCTTTTCTGAAAAGAAAAATCTATACTATATCGATATATTTAATTCAATAATAAAGATTGTCGTAATTGTTTTTTTGCAATAAATTCCATTGGAGTTTATGAAATATTGCCACAAGTTTATACTTGAATTTTTTAAAAAAAACAACACACACTTTTTGGTATATGCGATGATTACTATTACTACAAATCATCGTCAGTGCCTTATCTTTACGTTATATGCGATTTATCAGCGCTGTATGGCGGATGCGCGGGAGGGTGTGGTTATGAAGCGGTTATTAATTACCGGAGGTGCCGGATTTGTTGGTTCGGCGTTGGTGCGATATATCCTCGGGACGACCGAGGATAGAGTACTGGTTGTAGATAAATTGACCTATGCTGGTAACCTTGACTCATTAGCGGCGGTCGCGTCTCACCCTCATTACTATTTCACTCGTACTGATATTGGTGATGGTAAGGCAATAGCATTATTACTTTTAGACTTTCAGCCCGATGCCATCATGCATCTAGCGGCGGAAAGTCATGTTGATCGATCTATTGACGGTCCTTCGGCTTTTATTGATACGAACATTACGGGTACTGCTATTCTTTTAGAAGCGGCTCTTAGATACTGGGAGTCCTTGCCTAAGGCTAAGCGTGCTTCCTTTCGTTTCCATCATATATCAACCGATGAAGTCTACGGTGATCTGCCCGATAACGGTACCCGCTTTCATGAATGTTCGCCTTATATGCCTAGCAACCCGTATTCTGCTACAAAAGCTGCCAGCGATCATCTGGTTCGCGCCTGGATGCGAACTTATGGTTTACCAGTCCTAGTGACTAATTGCTCCAATAATTATGGTCCGTATCATTTTCCAGAAAAGTTAATTCCACTGATTATTATTAACGCGATTTCAGATAAGCCAGTACCAGTTTATGGCGATGGTAGACAAATTCGGGACTGGCTGTATGTGGAGGATCATGCCCGCGCTCTTTATCAGGTGGTAACCCGCGCGCTTCCCGGGGAAAGCTATACGATTGGTGGTCATAATGAGCGTCGTAACATAGAGGTAGTAGAAACACTATGTGCGTTACTGGAACAGGCTGGCGCGCCTCATCCTCCCGGTGTCACGACATTTAGACAACTTATTACGTTAGTAGAAGATCGCCCGGGGCACGATCGGCGTTATGCAGTTGATGCTGAAAAAATTTTTCGTGAGTTAGGTTGGCAGCCTAAAGAAACGTTCGAAAGTGGTTTAGCTAAGACCGTGCAGTGGTATTTAACCCATCGTGCGTGGTGGCAGCGGGTTTTAGACGGTAGTTATCACGGTGAACGTCTTGGTCTTGGCCCCCGCCAGTAAGGTTAGGAGAAAGATGAAAGGTATTGTTTTAGCAGGTGGCATAGGTAGTCGTCTTTATCCAATCACTCGCAGCATTTCCAAACAGCTATTGCCTATATATGATAAGCCAATGATTTATTATCCCTTGTCGGTATTGATGCTAGCAGGGATTCAAGACATTCTAATTATTACTACCCCGGAAGAGATGTCGTTGTTTAAACGGTTACTCGGGATTGGTGAAGCATTTGGGATTCGTCTAACATATGCCCCTCAGGCAAATCCAGATGGTATTGTTCAGGCGTTTTTAATTGGTGCAAGTTTTATTGGAGATGATTGCTGCTGTCTAGTGTTAGGCGACAATATCCATTTTGGTAAGGGGTTTACTCCTATGCTACGGCAGGTGGCGACTCGCGAGCAGGGTGCAACACTCTTCGCGTATCAGGTAATGGATCCTGAACGATTCGGTGTGGTAGAATTTAATGACGATTTTCATGCTATTTCCCTTAAGGAAAAACCGATTCGCCCCTGCTCATGTTGGGCGGTAACGGGTCTTTATTTCTATGATCGTCAAGTAGTTGATTTTGCTAGACGGGTTAGGCCATCAGTACGTGGTGAATTAGAGATCACTTCTCTTAATCAAATGTATCTAGAGCAGAATAGACTGAAGGTCGAGCTACTCGGAGTCGATTTTTCTTGGCTAGATACGGGTACCCATGACAGCCTGATAGAGGCTAGTACCTGCGTGCAGATGGTTGAGAAGCGGCAAGGATTTAAAATCGCTTGTTTGGAAGAAATTGCTTGGAAAAACGGATGGCTTGATGATGAAGAGGTAAGACGTGCGGCTCAGGAGCTGGCAAACACAAGTTATGGTCAATATCTGAAAAATTTAATCTATATCCATTCGTGTCAGTATTAATCATTTAGGGAGTTGGGAATGTTTTTTGCTGCTGTTTTTTCTGTATCGCATTTTATTATGTAATGAAGTTTATAGATATTTCTAGTACTAATAGGATTTATTTTGTATAAATAAATATTGTAGTAACAATCGAGATATTCTTTATCGTTATCTGTTCTATTTCGATATGATCATGAAAGTATTTTTATAACTAAGTGTATATATAGTTTCTAATTAATATATAATTTTATCGCTTAGTCTTGTTCATGGTATTGGATAACATGGTATTTAGTCCAGGATAAATGTTGTGATGATGTCTCTATATTGTGAGAGAACAACAAATCTAAAGATTTAATTATTTTTTGAGAAAATCATTTTATTGTATTTGTTTTGGGTTAGTGCCGGATAATATCCTGAATAAATAGAGGTTTTTCTAAAAACGTGATGGTGTGTGGGGGTCAGGCCTATATTTTCAATAGAACTATATATAATGCTATCGACTCTTTATAAAAAGAGTGTGGTTTTCCCTCATGTAAAACACTTTTTTTCTTGAGTAGAATTCTCTCTGAGACAGATGATATCTGGTTGAAGGGGGGGGAATTTGTTATTTTTATATGCTAGGAGTGGGGGATATTAGTCAAACGCGGCAGACAACATTAAAATTGCGCGATTAAGTGTTCAACAGGAATTCGTTTATTTTTCTTGCCAGAATCAAGATGGGTAACCTTTTCTAAAATACTTCATTTACACTCATATATCCAATTGTTGCGATATAGATCGCACTAATGAGTTCTACGTATCGCAATAAGATTAAAAATCATAGCTGAAGTGACACTTCTTATATGATAGAGAATAAATTGTTCTCCTCCGTATTTATCAATTGCTAATAAACAATGGAAAGGAATTGTTAGATTATCTTTGTGGTCAGAGGAGACATGGCACTATAAAAATATAATGAGCTGATTGTATCAAGAGATTGGTGATCTTTTATCGTACGAGCGTATCTGCGCGTGCATACTCTTGTTAAGAGATGTAAAACTAGCGCGGAACTATTGACCATTTAGGTAAAGATGTTGAGATTGTACTACAGCGATAAATTTGGCTCTCAAAATAAGAAATGGATTTTATTATTCGTTATATAATAATAAACAAGCTGTTTCAACCTACAGGAAGTTAATACACAGTTAACGTTAATATATGAAAGATACTGTATATCCTATTTTAGGATATGTAATAAAAAGTGACTCATGATTTTAACGCTAAACTATTCTTTATTACTGTGAGAAGTCCACTTTCTACTTATAGAATAGATGGTGTATGTAAAAGAGTGATTTATGTTCGTAAGGCGAAGAGCGGAAAAATGTCTGACCTTAAAGCCGAAGCATTAGTAAAAAAATATTCGGCATATTGATTTCTGAATATCATCTATACAGATAATAAAGCACCAAAGAAGTATTATATCACGTGGTATCACCCATATCATCATAATAATGATATTACGCGATGATAAGTCCTATGTTTTTTATTTTTCTGAGTACTGAGAGTGATCCTTGCATTATATCTCATCGTGAGGTTAAGGATGTGAAATAACAGTATTAGGATTGTTTTTAGTAGCGATGTAGTCAAAGGAAGATTTATATTTTAAAAAATCCATTTTTAATTCAGCACTATAAGAATAGTGTATATCTTCATCACTTAATATCTTTGCTTTCGGTATCAAAATAGGTAAATGTGTAAGATTTTTAATATATGGGGTTTAGTTTAAAATAATAAATACTAGCAGAAATCGGATATATCGGTCTAGTTTCGTATTATCTTTTAAAGATACTGTATGTATGCGGAATTAGATTCAAGTAGTATAGTGCATATTTGAGAAGAGTTCGATATCACTGGTGTCTCTTGTGAGAGAGGATGTTCTTGTTCTTTTGTTTATCTTCTAAGATAAAATATTAGAGAGTTCATGCTGTTTCCTTAAAGTTCGGTCGGTGTTGAATTAGCAGAAATACTAAAAACCTTTATCAGTTAGTTTTGTTTGCGTAGTAAATAGATGCGTTATTTTTCAGAGGAGAGTTTACTGGATATCACGTTGACTGAGAATACCTTGCTGGCAGTGTTGCAAGTGAAAAATAGATAGGAGAATTTACATGCAAACGAAATCCCGAGGTAATTATATATATTATTTTACACTTGTTCACACTAATTCTGCGATGGGGTGAGTAAACAAGTTATCGCAAGACTCAAGAGTCCATCAGATTTTCAACGCCCTGTTAGAGGTAAAGGTGCTCGATCGAATAGAATATTTATATATTTACTAGATATGATTGGAGAGAAGACTATCGCTTTCTTTCTCCATCTTTAAAGGTAATGAGTCTATCTCTATAAAACGTTATCGATATAATATTAAAAGTGTTAATGCAGTTCATGAGTATGCCGTTCTAAATTAAGTTTTTCGGCGTCGTTACGATAATGTGTGATACGAAAAGAAAACTTCCTAATATGATTAGGATTGATGGTGGTCAATACCAGTTTAGGTATGTGTATCCAAAGCAGTGTGTAAATAGTAATTTAATGTTGTTTGGGATAAACATCCCATGATATTTGTTAGGGTAGAAACAAGAATAGATCGTAGGTTAATTTCGAAATAATTTTCTTTAAATTACAGGGGATAGGGTATTTTTCTTGATGTATTGGTGTTACATATGATGTAATATATCCGGAATCATGCTTACAGTGATGCCATGAATCATCATTGAAAGAAACGTAAAAAACGCAAAAACTAGCGTTCTAGATTAATTGAGGATGGGTTAAAAATAAAGCGTAGACAGTTACTACTGAAATCTATGGGTATTTTCAGAATTAATATAATACTAGCACGGAGGAAATTGTTTAAGTATTAGGAATGATAGTTCTTTCTAGAAGAAAACTCTTTAATGCGTTGCATCGCTAGCAGTGATGTAGCAACATGTCTATAATTTCTGTTCTGCCTAAATACTTATCCAAGTACTATGCAACTGAATATACCGACTTGGTTTACCCTATTACACCTTCTCATTATATCGTTTCTTGTTCTAACTTTCTATCTACCTTTTAAGTGGGCGGCGCCTTGTGCAGCGCTGATTTTTATTTTGGCGGCATGGACAGATGGGTTTGGCGGATTTTTAGCTCGCCGGTGGAAACAAACAACCCATTTTGGGGCGTTTCTAGATTCTGTTGCGGATAAAGTGATAGTTGCAATGGCGTTGCTTTTGCTTGCAGAGCATTATCCACTCGTGATGGATAACGTGGCCATCGGCAACCATGATCGCCTGTGAAATTTTTATTTCAGCATTGCGTCAGTGGATGGCAGCGATTGGTAAACGTAATTCTATAGCAGTTGCGTGGATTGGCAAACTGAAAACCGTTACACATTTGATAAAATCATCTATTATTATAATAATATTGCCGTATTTTACAGGTATATCACGGTTGGTCTTTTAAAGTATACGTTTTATTATAAAAATACGTATTCCTATCCTAAATAAAACCAATATACGCATTACAATGTTAAACCAGCTCTTTATTATTAGACCGTGTAAGTGGTAGATGCAAGTGTTGTGATTCTAATTTTTTACGATATCGTAATCAGATATATATAAATTATAGTTAATGAGGTAACGAATATCTATACGTATATTTTTTTGATAATCAAATCAATATGCTGCGGATATGAAAACATTTATTGCGCAGTACCTCAATAATGATCGTATGTATGGAAGCGGTATGCCTCTTAGAAACGCTGCTAATTACAGCAGCGTATAAGCCTGAAATTATCTTGGAAGGTTAAAACAATATTCTTAATTAATTCTAAGATAATTAAACTTAATAATATCAAGTTAAATTATAAACTATTTTATAGCTAATATGCCATATAAGAATTAAAAAGATATGCTAGGGAAAAATGTATTATATTTTGTATGCACCTATTTATAATATTCGGAATTAGTAATATAAAAGACAAAAATACTAAATAATGCGTGATGATTTATCAGTCATGGACTCAACCAGGAGTCTTCCCTTCTTGCTAATTAATGTAACTCTCCACGCAGATCCTGCTGCATGAGACGGCGGATATCATGCCAGGATAATGATTGGTTAAGCAAAAAATGCAGTTTCGTTAGAGCGGCTTCAACTGTCATATTAAAACCACTGAGGACCCCGATTTGAGCCAGAGCATTCCCTGTGGCGTAGCCTCCCATATCGACTCGGCCAGAAAGGCATTGTGTGAGATTCACGACTATAATTTCCTGATCGCCGGCTTGTTTGAGCTCGCGTAATAGCGCTGGATGCTGTGGTGCATTACCCACACCATAAGAACGCAGAATTAGTGCGCGAACCGGTTGATGAAGAAAATTTCGCACTAAGTGTGCTGAAAAACCCGGATAAAGGGTGATTACCCCTACAGGTTGTGGGCTCATAGGATAGACAATAAGTGGACCTTGTGTCCCACGAGTTTGAGATGGTGTCAGGCGGTGGATATGGATTCCTGCCTCCAGGAGTGGAGGCAGATTAGGCGAAAGAAAGGCATCAAATCCGTCAGCATGGGCTTTTGTAGTACGAGTGCCTCGTAAAAGTTTATTATTAAAAAAAATACTTACCTCATGGATTGGGTAATGTGCCGCTAAGTAGAGGGCATTAAGCAGATTAGTTCGACCGTCGGAGCGTAGCTCTGATAATGGAATCTGAGAACCTGTAATAATAACTGGTTTATTAAGATTTTCCAACATGAATGATAAGGCTGATGCAGTAAACGCCATGGTATCTGTTCCATGAAGGATAACAAATCCGTCATATTGATCATAGTTATCAGCGATGTCTCTGGCGATAGTCTCCCAGTCATCTGGGGTCATATCAGATGAATCTATCAGAGGTGCGTATTCATGTACGGTGAAGGCGGGCATTTCGGAACGGTAAAATTCTGGCATTCTTGCTAATTGTTCCTGAAGATATCCAGAAATCGGCACACAGCCATTGCGTAAGCGCTGCATTCCGATAGTACCACCCGTATAGGCGATATAAATAGATTTCTTTTGCATAAAGAGCGAAACGTTATGGAGAATATATTAATTATAAGGCGCATATCAAATAATACTAGTCGTGTGTAGTTTTAATCGGTGCACAAGAAAAAGACGCCCGGTTTATAATGGGCGTCGTCTACAGAAGTGGTAGGGGAGGCGTACGGAAGGCGGCGCACCACCACCGCCACCTTCCTCCCTGGCTTGGATGATAATGACCTTATTTCCCTCTCGTAGAAGCGTCTAGTGTACCATGGGTGCACAATATAGACAGAAGGCGTAGCAGTTTTGCGGGTCATTCCACGTAAAGCCTATAGCGGCATCCATTGTCACTTGATTCACCAATTGCGTAACGGATACAGGAAGCCAAGACGGATTGAGGCGAGGCATAAAGGCGTTTATAGATATGCCGGTTTGCATAAGTAGTAACTCAAAAAAACTAGGCTGATCTAAATACCAATGTAACTGATATTTCTTTAACTTCGCCAGTTCAGCAGCTTTGTTTACCGCATCGTCAAAATCTCCCAACTGGTTTATTAACCCATTTTTTTCAGCATCAGTGCCAATCCAAACGTGTCCTTGACCAATTTTATCGATCTCTTCAGGTGTTTTATGCAGGGACTGAGCCACCAAGGTGAGAAAGTGATTATAACCGTGCTGAACCTTAAGTTGCATCATCTGAGAGAACTCAGGTGATAGAGTTTTGGTTATCGACACATCCGCTAACGGTGATGTGGTGATCCCATCAGTATGTACACCGATCTTATCAAGCGACTCCTCTAGTGTATTAATGACTCCGAAGATTCCAATCGATCCAGTTAAAGTGCTGGGGCTGGCAATAATATAATTAGCAGGAGTGGATATCCAGTATCCCCCTGAAGCGGCCATTCCTCCCATAGAAACCACTATGGGTTTACCTGCGCTTCGCGCAGCAGCAAGTTCTGATCGAATGATCTCAGAGGCTGTCACGCTACCACCTGGGCTGTTAATCCGGAATACAATAGCTTTAATAGTAGGATCTAACCGGGCATGATGTATTTGGTCAGCCGTCGTATCCCCCCCGACTAATCCTGGCGTTTCTGAGCCGTCGATAATAGCCCCATTAGCAAGAATCACGGCTATTTTACCACCGTGTGGCGATGATGTCGTCGTGGGTTGATAATCATAAATACTAATGGCATTAAATGCTTTATTGTGTTTATTAATACCAAACGCTTTGATTAAAGCAGCGTCAATCATAGGGCGTGATATGATTTTATCAACCCATTTATATTTAAGTGCAAATTGCGCTGCATTACCCTGTACCGATCGTAGATCTTCTAGCATCACTTGAGCGCTTGGGAAAAACCGCTCTACGCTGATTTTCCGATTAGCCGAAACAGTTTCTACATAATGTTGCCAAAGTTGATCTACCCAGCGACTATCGGCTTCACGAGCATCTTCTGACATATTGTCACGTAGAAAGGGTTCGACTGCTGATTTATAAGTACCAACACGAAAAATATGGCTATTGATTTTGAGGTTATGTAGTAAAGTTTTATAGTACAGATGATGTGTTGCAATGCCATGTAAATCTACTGAACCTTGGGGTGTGAGATAGATTTTGTTAGCATAGCTGGCAAGAAAATATTGTGATTGGCTGTACTTATCGCCTACGGCATAGATGGGTTTACCAGTGTCATGAAATTCACGTAGCGCCTTGCCAATATATTGCAGCGAAGTCTGATCGGCACCGGAAAAATTTTTCAAAGAAAGCACAATTCCAGTGATATTAGAGTCTTTTTTCGCTTGGCGAATCGTATTGACTATATCGAATAGCGAATTTTCTTGTCGGTGGTTGCTTGAAGCGCCTAGTAATTCACGGCCGAGGTGACCAAATTTATTATTAATTGCCGCTTTATCTACTATCGTACCTGTCAGATCTACGAGTAGAGCGCCCTTCACTACTGGTGAAGAGTGATGAATGTGTAAGCATATTCCAATCCCGAAAACAATAAGAACCACTAAAAATATATTTAGGATAAATTCACGGATAAAAGTCAGTGAATACCAGACCCATTTAAATGGACCAGAAATAATTCGCCAAAATGTGCGCATGAGATCTCCACATAAAATATCGAAGTCTAAAATCATAATATAAAATTTCGTTGACCGTGCTTAAAAAAACGATTCATGACTTAGATCTATTAATGATAGTAGATAGTTATAGATTATTAATAATTGTATTAGGTATCATTTCTTTTTTTAAAATGAAGAGAATTTATGAGCTAAGTAATTAACTTAGGTAGGTAAATTAAAACTATAGCATTCTATCCGTTGAGTATCGCTATCTCGCCAGATAGCGTGTATTTAAAATAATTCAGGTTAAACTGAATACTGATCTGTCGTAGATGGAAATTAAGTTGTACTACTTCAGCCTAATTAAGGCAATATTTAATTGTACCGTAGAGTACACTTTTACTATGTGTGCTCTGGTTTTTTTATCAGAATAAAGATAACCATCTTTGAGAATACCTTTTGTAAGTTCATGAAAATGTTTAAACATGCTTTCTTTTTCAAAAAGTAGCGTTCAATAAGAGAGCACTCTATATGAAACGCTGAACAGAATCCATGTCACGAGGCATTAATGAGAGCTTAAAAAATGATTTATGAATTTTTTTATCATTATGTGTATGCGTCCGATAATTTTTATATAGCATTCTTGTATTGACATATGGATGATCTCGATCATTTATATTAAATGTTTTATGGTGATGCGATTGGTTTGTTTTTCTGATGTTTATGTCAATTTTTATTTCCTATCTACATAAACAGCGCTTCAATCTTGGTTGATATAAGTTTCGTTTCTAGGAATTTATTTATAATTTCCAGGAATGTTCTAAAGTTAGAAAGGCGTTTTTTAAACAAAAAACTGTAACAATTAGCCTGTCGAGTAGTAGTTGTTCTATAAAAAATAGGGGATATAGCTTTAATTTTGAATAGGATGCAATCCTTGCTTTTATTCATCGGTTAGGAGATAAATTTGATAAAGGGTGACTAAGATGGATGAGAATGTATTAGTGGTTTGATTTCCATTCATAAATTTTAGCGATGAGTATTTATATACTCATTATGGATCTAAAAAGTCTGATGATAAAGTGGAAACATAATGCTTGTATGTATGGCCTGAAATTGAATCGCATAAGTTTTTCTGTTTTTTTATGCTGATATTACATAAGTAGTCTTTATTTTTGGTGTGTTAGCACATGAAAAAAGCTAAGTATTCGTTAATGTTATTATGTTAGTTAAAACTTTATGTAGGGGATATTGATTATTTTTGATTTAACATTAAATATTTGTAACAAAATATATCTAAATAATAGATATTTTCACTTTTCGCGTATATTTTTTGAATGTGCTCTCTGGGTAGCATGCCCGTTAGTCAGCATGTTTATAGTGAGTTTATTATATAATAATATTATTATATCAACATTTTGTATTTATCTAGTGTTGTATTGGTAAAGAAACTTTCTCTTTATTATTAAGAGTAAAAGTTAATTTATTTCACACTTAATAAGTGTGGTTATTTATAGATATTATCTATATGTCAGTAAATGTATCTGTATGCTCACTACAGATTCTGTAAATTATTATCTGAGATTTTATTTAATTTAAGATAAGATAGATGATTAAGTAATCTGTTTATATATCTAAAATAAATTTATCAAAAGTTATACTAACAAGTAGATACCTACTTTGTAATAGGCAATATATTCCATATTCATTGGCTCATGATCAACATCAAGTTAATTAGTTATATCTTCATGTTGTTATGATTCATAATTGGTTAATTATAATGAATGTTTTTAGATTGTATTCAAGATTATATCTTGCATTGTTGCCATTTGAAAAATAGACAGGTTGTCAAGACAAAGATTAGATATGCTGATGTGATGGTTCCCTTCTATATTTTAGAGATGCTCCTTGTTAAGTCTTAATTCATAGTAAGATTGGTACTGCAAGATAAAGTGGATGATATAATTTTATTATAATAATTACTCTCCATTGAAGAGTAATTACTTTAAGTAAGATAAATTTTTGTATGACGATGGTGGCGCTTTGTAAAAACTTGAAAAAAACTGCTAAACAATGGCAGAATATGCTGGGATAAAAGATCCAGCATACTTTTTCTCGTTAAGAAAATTTTATCTGACCTATTTCGGTAAGGCATGGTGGTTTTCCTATAAAATAAATCCACCTGTTAATGATTTTCTATCGATGCAGGCGAATGCTTGAACCTAATATACCCAAATTAGATTTCAATAAAGAAAGTTAAAGTACATCATAAAACATATAAAACCAACGATTTTAGTGTGTTACTAATACTGAGTATTTTTAGAAATGCTACATGAAATCTCGTAAAACGATCTTTTATAAATTGTCATAAACAAAGATGAGCGCTAATATAGGATGGCACTCGCATAATTTCAGTAACGATTTCTCATAGAGATGTTATCGAGTTTTTATAGGTAATCGTAAAAGATTCTGGATAGTTTTTATGTACAAAAATATTTTAGAAAAAGAGAATAAATGAAACCGTTTAGTATGTAGAGAGTGAAATAAAGCAGAATTTTGTTCTGTTTGATGAGCATAAAATTAAACATACCTTAAAACTATCATATCTTTTTTTGGTGAAAAAAATCAAATTAGATAATAATGAATATATTTAATTTCAGCATGGAGCATTGTTTTACTCGATCTTGCGTAGTAATAGCTATGGCAGTATATGAGCGATTATCATTAAGTGATAGCTGAATACTTCAAAAAAATAATTATATTTTTTCCGTGACATCACCTCTTATCTCTAAATTACAGTCAAGAATCTGCTAAACATAACGATACAGCACTCTTCAAGATAGTTCTAACCGCTATAAAATAGAGGAGTTAATATAATTAATATATGACTATGATGTCTAAGATTATCTATACCCTTACTGATGAGGCACCGGCCCTGGCAACATATTCATTGTTACCAATTATTCGTGTCTTTACACAATCTCTAGGAATTAGTGTCGCGATCCGTAACATTTCCTTAGCGGGCCGTATTCTTTCTAATTTCCCTGAATACTTGCGTTCGGATCAGCGCCTATTGGATCATCTAGGAGAACTAGGGCAGTTAGTGCTAACGCCGGAAGCTAATATCATCAAACTACCGAATATCAGTGCTTCCTTTCCTCAACTAAAAGCTGCTATTAAAGAACTGCAGACGCAAGGGTATGCAGTGCCAAATTATCCTAATGAACCAGATTCTAATCTGGAAAAAGAAATTAGGGCTCGTTACGATAAAATTAAAGGTAGTGCGGTTAATCCAATTTTACGGGAAGGTAACTCTGATCGCCGTGCGCCGATGTCAGTTAAAAACCATGTACGCAAGCATCCACACCGATTAGCACAATGGAGTGCTTCGTCTCAATCTCACGTCGCCTATATGCAAGAGGGTGATTTCTATGGAAGTGAGCAATCCGCGCTTATTGAAAAAGACGGTGATGTCAGTATCACCCTGATTGGTCATGATGATACCAGAGAGATTTTAAAAGCTCACACTACAGTGCACGCCGGTGAAATCATTGACGCCTCTGTTATGAGCAAAAAAAAATTAAGTAGCTTTATTGTGGATCAAATCGCTGATGCTAAATGCCAGGGGGTTCTGTTTTCTCTCCATCTAAAAGCGACCATGATGAAAGTATCTGATCCAATCATATTTGGTATTGTGGTATCTGAATTCTATAAGGAAGTATTGGCTTGTTATCAAGATACACTAAAAATGTTAGGTTTTTCAGCTAATAACGGGATCGGTGATTTATATGACAAACTAAATAAGTTGCCTATAGACATGAGGATAAAAATCACACAGGCTATTGATACGTTTTATAGAGAACGTCCACAATTGGCCATGGTGAATTCTCAGAAAGGTATAACTAATCTACATGTACCAAGCGATATTATCGTTGATGCCTCCATGCCAGCGATGATTCGTGATGCTGGAAAAATGTGGGGACCTGATGGTCAACTACATGATACTAAAGCAATCATTCCCGACCGGTGCTATGCCAGTATTTATCAAGTAGTAATTGAAAACTGCAAGCAGTATGGGGCGTTTGATCCGACTACCATGGGCAGTGTGTCTAACGTAGGTTTGATGGCACAGCAGGCTGAAGAATATGGCTCTCATGATAAGACTTTCCAAGTCCCGATGGATGGAATTGTGCAGGTGACAGATTCTCTAGGTAAAGTTTTACTAGAACATTGTGTGGAGATGGGAGATATTTGGCGGATGTGTCAAACTAAAGATAGGCCAATACAAGCTTGGGTAAAATTGGCGATTAATCGTGCCCGTCAATCTAATACGCCAGCGGTATTTTGGTTAGATTCTGCTCGCTCACATGATTTGCACATGATTGAAAAAGTGCAGCGTTATTTGCAAGAGGACGACATTGAAGGTTTGGATATTAGAATCCTATCACCAGCAGCTGCTACACGTTTTTCTATTGAACGTATCCGAGCGGGTAAGGATACCATTTCGGTCACTGGTAACGTATTGCGAGACTATTTAACAGATCTCTTTCCAATTTTAGCGTTAGGCACAAGTTCTAAAATGCTTTCTATTGTTCCGCTGATGGCTGGTGGAGTGCTATTTGAAACTGGAGCCGGTGGTTCTGCCCCCAAACATTTTCAGCAATTTTTGCAGGAAAACCATTTGCGCTGGGATTCTCTAGGAGAATTTTTAGCCCTAGGCGCTTCGTTAGAACATATCAATGTTATTGCTACTAATCGCAAAGCGCGAATCCTGGCGAAAACCCTGGATCAAGCAATTAATAAGTTTCTGGATACAAATAAATCACCCTCACGCATAGTTCATGAACTTGATAGCCGAGGTAGTCATTTCTTTCTAGGGTTATTCTGGGCACAGGCACTAGCAAGCCAAAATGGAGATCAGTGTCTAAAAGAGACATTTACAGAACTTGCGCACTATCTTACTAATAATAAGAAAAAAATTCTCTTTGAGCTTAATTATAATCAAGGAAATCCGGTGGATATCGGTGGGTATTATCATCCAGATCCGGTACTCATTAGAAAAGTTATGTGCCCTAGTCCTACGTTTAACATTGTGCTTCAGTCACTAGAGAAGTTTCAGGAAGTCCACCCGAGTTGATATAAGTAAACCTAAAGTAAATTAGCAGGAATGCGGTGTGTTGCCTGTTGCCAGGCGTTAACATTACTCTAGAAAATATTTTATAAAAATCCTTGTATTAGACTGGTGATTAGCACTGTACGAGATAAGCTTTATCGGATTAAAGATGTTAATATGTACGCTCTTTTAAAGAGCACTTTTTTATAGATCGAAATGATATTGAATGATCTGACATATGGATCCACTATAAGTGCTAGTTGTTTACTAGCATGGAAACAACGGTGTGAATAAAGATGATACGAGGGGAGAACTTGGATTCAGATCTCACTTGTCATTGCTCATATCAGTTATTTATTTTTTTTTGCAGCAACGGATAAAAATCTCGAGAAGTGGCGTGATGAGGTGATATTTTTAAGTGTATATATGCATAAATAGGTTTATTGAAGTCGTGAAACATTTTATGGTTTAATTTTATTTTTAGTGCATGTTACATGCATTTTACCATATCCCTGTTGAGATAATATCTAAAGCCTAATCGAATAAGGATAGGATCTTCGAATTTGAATTCGCAAGAAAGCCAATGCTTAATAATGAGACAAACTTTATTTTCAGAGTGAAAACATGACTATCTAAACAGGTTAGTGAGTTATCTAACAACGGGAGATATAGTTACGATTTTTGATCGTATTATGTTTTGATATTATCAATAATGACTGTATGAAAACTAGGAGTCTGTATTAAAAGTATACTAATACACGTTAGTGTGTAATGCAGTGCTGCTTGGATCTGGAAAGTTTTTGTTACCTGATGATCAAGATGAATCAGGATGATATGATGGTTACGATTAGACTGCGTAGTACTGATTTTTGGAATTGTACTTTAATGTTGTTTAAAGTTTCTTTTCCATGAAAGTTTGCCTAATAGAGTATGAACTTAAGACAGGGTATTGCTCTTATATTGGATATCGTGTTTGATATTTCTCATGATCCTAATGATTTTTAGATTGGCCGAATATATGGATCACTACTTTAGTAGATATTTAGAGTTCCTAATCACCTGTCCTGATAGGATGTTCAAAATGAACAAATTCTGTTTTTTACTCTTAATGACTATAGCCGAAGTGAGACAGGAGACAGTTGATTTGGCAACAATGCTAATTGGCCCTAAACAGAGTACTCTAGTCCTTTTATAAAAAGGAGATAGAATGAGTTATTTTTTAATATAGCAGCGGTATTCAATGAATGCGTAATTTTCAACAAGATGATTAAAAATAGCAGATATGAATCTACTAAATATTAGGTTTTCTGCTATTGGGTATAATACTTCTTTACATTTTAATTAAATTAGATTTTTTTATAAATACGAAAAGTAAAAGAGATCATGCATATTATGTTGACGGTATTGCGTCCTATTTTTTTTAATGACATAACACTTGAAGTGCATGTGCGTTAGTAGGGCTATTTTTCTTGTTGATTTACATTGTATCAAGAAATTTTATATAGTTCCTATATTTGTTAAAATACTAAGGTAGTGTTTTTATATGAGCGAGAGGTGTTGTTGAATAGGAAGTTATTTTAGATCTCAGTATTGTATATATAACTAGTAATTGCTAGCAATGCTTAGCATTGCTACACCATGTATTAGAGTGTGATCAGCATCTAGCATGATTAGGGCATACATACTGAAATAGTTCTACCAATACAGTGTTTCTTATTAATGAAGAAACCCCCGAAATCACTGGAAGTGACAAAAGCAGTTGTAGGTATTAATTTAAGATTTAGGAGACGCTAGAAGGCATCATTTAAAAGTATCTAAAAAAAGCCTCCCTTTCTATTTGGAATTCGTGATTCTAGCAGAATGCAAAGGATATTTGAATAGATTGATATGCTCATTAGTTCGTTGGTATGAATTTCATAAGGTAACATCAGTGAGATATACATGAAAAGTAACGAGGATTGATTGCGTTAGTGTATAGATATTGCTTTAGTGAAGTGGAGTTTTTTTGTTAAATTAAGAAATAAGGTGTAAGGAAAATATTCATAAATTTGTCTTAAGAGTGAATCAAACTAGTACTATCTATTGTTGGGAAAGTTCTATAGACGATTTTATAAAATAGATTTTGAATCTATCAATTCAAGAAATGTTTTTCCTAGTTTATAGTGGTTGCCAAAGAAAAATCATGTCCGTAGGTGAATGCTTATGCGACGTCCTAAGACCTCATGAGAGAGTAGATACATGGCTAACTATTTTAATACGTTAAATTTTCGTAACAAGTTGGTGCAGTTAGGTAAATGCCGTTTAATGAGCCGAGATGAGTTTTCAAATGAAGCAGGTTATTTACATGGGAAAAAAGTGGTGATCATCGGCTGTGGTTCTCAAGGTTTAAACCAAGGGTTAAATATGCGTGACTCTGGATTGAACGTAGCGTATGCATTGCGTAAAGAAGCGCTTTCTGAAAAGCGTTTATCTTGGCGCCAGGCGACGGATAATGGTTTTTGTGTCGGTATCTATGAAGAGCTAATTCCGCAAGCGGATTTAGTAGTCAATTTGACCCCCGACAAGCAGCATTCAACAGTTGTGAAGACAGTACAGCCACTTATGAAACAAGGTGCTGCATTAGGTTATTCCCATGGTTTCAACATTGTTGAAGTGGGGGAGAAAATCCGCAATGATATCACTGTGATCATGGTAGCGCCGAAATGTCCGGGTACTGAAGTGCGTGAAGAATTTAAGCGTGGTTTTGGTGTGCCGACTCTGATTGCTGTCCATCCAGAGAATAATTTAAAAAATGATGGCATGTTGCTAGCTAAAGCTTGGGCGGTAGCAATCGGCGGTCATCGTGCTGGGGTACTAGAATCCTCTTTTATTGCTGAGGTTAAGTCTGATTTAATGGGTGAGCAGACTATTCTATGCGGTATGTTGCAGGCTGGCTCATTATTGTGTTTTGATAAAATGATCGAAGATGGGGTTCATCCAGCGTATGCTGGGAAACTTATTCAGTGTGGCTGGGAAGTGACTACTGAAGCACTAAAGCAAGGTGGCATTACATTAATGATGGATCGACTCTCCAATAGTGCAAAATTGCGCGCTTTTGCTCTATCTGAGCAGTTGAAGAAATTAATGAAGCCGTTATTTGAAAAACATATGGACAATATTCTGAGTGGAGTTTTTTCTAGTGAAATGATGGCTGATTGGGTAAATAATGATAGCAAACTGCTTGCCTCACGCAGAGAAACTGGCTGTTCTGCATTTGAAAATGCACCTAATTACAATGACAAGATCAGTGAACAGACCTATTTTGATCATGGCGTGTTAATGATTTCTATGATAAAAGCTGGAGTAGAACTAGCATTTGAAACTATGACGAATTCTGGTATTATGGCTGAGTCAGCTTATTATGAATCTTTACACGAATTGCCGCTTATTGCCAATACCATTGCTCGTAAACGTTTGTATGAGATGAATATAGTAATTTCAGATACTGCTGAATATGGAAATTATTTGTTTTCTAGTTCTGCGGTGGCTTTGCTCAAAGACAAATTTATGAATACACTTCAACTCGGGGACCTGGGTAAGCCGTTAGCAGAGATTTCAATTGATAATGCATATCTTCGTGATGTTAACGAGCTCATTCGCCAGCATCCGATTGAAGTTGTTGGTACTCAACTACGCAGTTATATGAAAGATATGAAACGCATTGCAGTTGCCAATTGATAGGAACAATAGAGCATCATCAATCCTAGAGATATTGTTCGCTGCTATTTAGCGAGGGCTTTTTTTGTTGCAGATGGACAAATTCAGCCCTCTGTTTATGGTCTTATGTCAGATGATATTAACTCTCTTAACTCTTATTGTGAGTTACATATCAAGGTGATTTTCTCGTTTTTACTATGAATTTTCCTAATGGGTTTGATTTTGGATGCTTCTGTATTTCATTGCCGAATAATATCGGGTTATAGATATAGAAGTCCTCTTTCTATTTCTGCAATTATGCCCGAGTTTAGAATAAAAACATTAACCCAAGATTATATAAGAGATATGGTTTAGTGACATTGTTTTTTTGCTATTTTATAGCTTGAAAAGCGAATTAATATGTCCATTTTTAGCTATTTCATTGTATAACACCATTTAGATACAAACGTATATTTATGAATTAAATTTCAAAAAAAATCAGAAAGTTTATGTAAACAAACAATCATTCGGTGTTAGGTAAGGCATAAAGTATCGAGGAAACATAGAGAAAGTTTTAATGTCTCATTTTTTCTGGAGAGGTGAATTATATATACACTGGCTGATATAAAATAAATGTTGGTTATGAGTATATATATTGTTTGTTTTAAAAAACGCTGTATATATGGTCGATAGGTTAGTTTTTTTATTATACTTGTAAAGTATACTAAAGTATCTTGTTTATCATATTTTTATTGGTGCCATCTTTCTTTAGAGAGAAATTCTGTTAAATTTCTCAAATCAATATAAGTTAATAGGGGTATTATATAGATAACTATCATTATCAATAAAAAGAAGTTGTTCTATTTTATTTGTGAGTAAATAATTAATTTTATAACGTTTAACTTTTCATCCTAGATGGTTACATAACGTCCTATTTCATTTCATCTTTTTAGATGAAATAATTATAAATACATATAGTTAAAGACAGGATACTGTAAAAATTTATTTTTGAGGAACGTATTGGCAGCTCATGCGTCTAACTTCAATATTCCTAAGTATTAGGACGTTATTAATACTGATATTCAGAAATAAGAATGAATTTGATAATTACGTTGGCAGTTATGTGTGAATTTCCACATCTCTTTATTTTAAAATCTATATAATAGCTAAACTAAGGATACAAAAAAATAAGTTTTTATTTTAGGGCTTACTGAGCATATTTATATAAATAAAATATGATGAAAAATCGATTGTGTTATACTTGTTGAAGGTTGAATTGTAGTCTGCATTGATCTGTTTTTCGTTATCATCTGAGATGACTTTAATTGGGATTCGAAAAAATAATATCATTGCACTTTATAAAACAAATTTCCTATTAAAAATAGCCCTATGGAGCTTAACGGAAAAAGGACGTGAGGTATGACAAATATCGCTTAGCGATAGTGCGGCAAAGGTATCGGGTTGATGGTGGTGCCGAACGTTTTATTTCTCGCACTTTAGAAGCGCTGCATGACAGCAGATTAGAGTTAAACATCATCACCCGACAGTGGTCGGGTGAAACGCAGTCAGACTGGTGTGTACATATTTGCAATCCTGGCGGGAGAAGTCGGATTGCACGTTTGCAAGGTTTTAATATTGCCGCCCGGAAGTATTGGAAAAAGCAGAACTTCGATCTAGTGCAGAGCCATGAACGCATTGTAGATTGTGATATATTCCGAGCTGGTGATGGTGTTCACCGGGCGTGGTTGGAACAACGAGCGCGGATTATTCCTTCTTATCAGCGCTACCTAACGAAAATTAATCGTTATCATCGCTACGTATTAGCAGCAGAAAAAGAAATGTTTCATTCATCAAAACTAAAGAAAATTATTTGTAATTCAGCGATGGTACAAAGCCAGATCATGTGTCATTATGGGGTAACTAAAGACAAATTCGCATTGATTTATAACGCTATTGATTCGCGGCATTTCCCCCCCCCTGTCGAAGGACAGAGGCGGGTTGCCAGAGAGATTTTATCGATTCCAGAGCAAGCCTGTACGCTAATTTTCGTTGGTTCCGGTTTTGCACGTAAAGGGCTGCGTCAGGCTATTTTTGCGGTAGCTCCTACTAATCGCTATCTAATCGTTGTCGGAAAAGATAAGCAACAAAGTCGTTATGAGGCTTTGACAAAGACTTTAGATTGCCAGGATAGAGTCCGTTTTATAGGAGTCCAAGAAAATGTTCTACCTTTCTATCATGCGGCAGATGCACTAATTTTACCGACGTTATACGATCCGTTTCCAAACGTGATACTGGAGAGTATGTCTTGCGGCTTACCGGTAATTACCAGTCAAACCTGTGGAGGGGCAGAGTTTATCAACCAGGGTCGAGAGGGTTTTGTGTGCGATGCTTTGGATATCGGTAGTTTACAAGCGTTTGCGGCCGAAATACCATGTAGAGATCGAGACCCCACCATGGGAACGGCAGCACGCCAACGTGTTAGCACTTATACCCCCGAAAATTTGTCACATCAGCTCATTGGGCTATATCAGCAACTCCTATCTTGTTCTATAAGATAGTGTTTTATATCACGTTTAATAAAGAAGTGATAAAACATGTTATCCTTCGTTAGGTTTAATGTTTTCTAACGAAAAAGATAGTCCTCACACTCCATTCCTTTATTTGTCATTCACTATTGGTCATTAATCGTCAGTGATAGAAATTCTTGATTGGAATTGTTAAAGTAGCATCATATATTTATCATAGCATAGATCACTTAGCTCTTTTCTTGTGTGTTTTTATGCAACAAATAGAGGGGGTTATTTCTTCAGTAATTACTGTTATACTTCTATATAAAGCTCCTTTACTGAATTCTTGTCTAAATAGTGAGTTGCATTCGAAATGGGGAGAAGGAAAAACTAAGTGTTTAGTTATCAGTGAAAACAAATTATTACAAGGGATATATGGTATCTTTCTTCATGAAGATAATCACAACTAGTTTACATAGAGCTCCTCATCAAAGAGGAGATATGCTAAGAGTTTATAAGATAAACCTAAACCCTCATCAATAAATTTAAATCACAATCCCCTCTAAATTTTCTATCGATTTGCAATATCTAATTCTAATAGAGTCTATAAACGAGAAAAGCGCTAGATGAGAGGAATATGTGACAATTAAATTAATTGTAGGACTAGCTAATCCTAGTGGCGAATATTCCGCAACTCGGCATAATGCTGGTGCCTGGTATGTAGAGGTACTCGCAGCACGTTATGATCAAACGTTAAAAGAGGAGAGAAAATTTTACGGTTACACCGGTTGTTTTACCTTAGAGGATAAGGATATTCGTCTTCTCGTACCCACTACTTTTATGAACCTTAGTGGTAAGGCAGTGACAGTAATGGCTAGGTTTTACCATATTGATCCAAAAGAAATTTTGTTGGCACATGATGAACTAGATTTGTTGCCGGGTTATGCCAGACTGAAGGGAGCGGGAAGTAAGAGCAGTCATAATGGTGTAAAGAATATTATTAGTTGTTTTAGCAAAAATACTTTCTTTCAGCGTTTATGTATTGGTATTGGGCATCCTGGAGATAGAAACAAGGTCGCGGGTTTTGTACTCGGTAAACCATCGATAGTGGAACAACAGTTGATTAATGCCGCTATTGAGGAATCGGTAAATTGTACAGAGATTTTAATCACACAGAATTCCCTAAAGGCTATGAATCGCCTGCATACTTACCGTCCAATGTAAAAGTTTGATCTCGCATCATACTCTGATTATGTGTATTACAAACTTTGTAAATGATTTTATGTCGGCAACAGAAATGCACCGGCTGATAACAGCAAACTAATAAGGTGTAAGTAACATGGGTTTCAAATGTGGTATTGTAGGATTGCCTAACGTGGGCAAATCCACCCTGTTTAATGCCTTAACTAAGGCGCGTATTGAAGCGGAAAATTTCCCATTTTGTACTGTAGAACCTAATACCGGTATTGTTCCCATATCCGATCCCAGAATAGAACAGTTAGCAAAAATAGTTAAACCTAAGCGCACAGTCTCTACCAGTATGCGGTTTGTGGATATTGCTGGTCTAGTAAAAGGTGCATCAAAAGGAGAAGGTTTAGGTAATCAGTTTTTAAGCAATATTCGTGAAAGCGAAGCTCTTTGTCATGTGGTACGTTGTTTTGAAAACGACCAGGTTATTCACGTGCATGGAAAAGTTAATCCATCAGAAGATATTGATATTATCAATACCGAGTTAGCCCTCTCTGATCTAGCCGTGTGTGAAGACGCTATTTATCAGGTAAACAAGTGCGTTAAAAGTAGCAATAAGGATACTAAACTGCAATTGTTAACGCTGGAAAAATGTTTTCAGTATCTTAGTAATGCCAGAATGTTAAGAACGTTAGATCTCTCAAGTAATGAGAAAAAGGCTATCCGCTCTTTTAGTTTTCTGACACTTAAACCTAGTATGTATGTCGCAAACGTAAATGAGGATGGTTTGAGTGACAATCATCATTTAGATAAGGTACGGTCTATTGCTGCAGGTGAGGGATCAGTGGTGGTTTCAGTTTGTGCCGCTATAGAATCTGATATTACTAAGTTTGAAAAAGAAGAACGTGATGCATTTATACGAGAGTTGGGTTTTGAAGAGTCAGGTCTGTATCGTGTTACCCGAGCAGGCTATAAGTTATTAAATTTGCAAACGTATTTTACTGTTGGTGTGAAAGAAGTACGAGCGTGGACTATCCCGGTTGGTACGACTGCTCCTCAAGCTGCAGGTAAAATTCATAGCGATTTCGAAAAGGGATTTATTCGAGCTCAGACGATTTCCTTTAGTGATTTTATAACCTATAAAGGGGTTCAAGGAGCTAAAGAAGCTGGAAAGATGCGCTCTGAAGGGAAAGAATATATAGTTCATGATGGTGATGTAATGCATTTTCTATTTCACGTTTAGTGTCTTTTGTGCTCTCATTTAAAGTGAAGCCAAGCTGGTATGCTATTTAATTGATCATGTGAATCGTAATACTCTTTTAAGAATGTTTTTAGATAACAATTAAATTATTTTAATAAATTTTATCCCGATTTTAGTATGTTATTTAAAATAAAACTTAGGGGATTTTTTCTATTAAAATATATATATTATTGCTTCTGAATTATAGTAAATACACTGAAATTTATCAAATTCATCTGTCATTAATGATCTCTAATTGAAGATTACACTTGTAATGAAAATAGATGATATAATCAAAGTTTATGGTTTTTATAGATATTAACATAAGAATAAATTTTATTTATTGTGAGAGAAAGAGAGATAAGAGATTTAGAAAAGCATTGGTTTCATATTATTTATGTCTGTTTTCATGAAATGAATAGGATGACTCTACAATCATTAAAAAGATATCACGCGAGGTTCGACCTAGTGAAGTTAGTAAAAGGTATGAAAAAACCGTTAGGTAGCTCTACCTAACAAACAGGAAAAACGTTTAAATCTAACAGTAATCATTATTACAATATAAGTGTTAAGCTAAGAAATGTTATTTCAATAGAAATATTTTTAAGTGATATTTTATTCTTCATCAAAAATAATCTTTCCCTGATTTTTCCTTAAAAAGGATATGTTAAAAACATTTATCAAATTAGGATATTAGTAAAATGCTTATCTATATATTAGATGTGCTTGGACCCGATGTAAGAGCGGTGTAATAAGAAAAGGTAAACAAAGAGATATCCATCCTAATAAATAGATTTTTAAAATTATATAGAGAGTGTATATACAGTAAACCAAAAAATATAGATGTGGATCTATATTTATGTCTTTAGTATAGTAAAGATTGTTTTTTTATTTTTTCAAACGAAGTAAATTATATTTCTATCAAAATAGAAATTTCTGTTTTTGTTTTTTGAACATATCGATTTATCCTATTCTAGATATAGATATCTACCGGATATGCAACGAGTAGTGCACGAGATAATTGGATTAGATTAGATCTATAGAATATTTAGTATTAGGTAAGAATGTACATGATTGATTTAAATTTTAAAATTTTATTTTTACATTCAATTTAAGATCACGGCTTCGTGTTAATTTATATTAACAAACTGAAATTATTATCAATGCACTATACTTTGTTAAATTTGAATTGAATCTCCCCTACAGTTGTTTATTTAATATAAATGGATAATGGCAAAAAATACTGACTGTCTTTTGGGTCATGACTCGGATTGATTGATAATGACGGAGCAATATTAGCCATGTCATGACCCAAAGGCTGATGCTGTAGTACACCTTTTTTAGATCTGCTTTCGTGAAGAATTTTCCACACGGATTTTTAATTTTTGACCTGGGCGAAATGTCACTACCCGGCGGGCTGTAATTGGAATATCCTCCCCAGTTTTTGGATTACGGCCTGGGCGCTGATTTTTTTTGCGCAAATCAAAATTACCAAAGCCTGATAATTTTACCTGCTCTCCATTTTCTAACGCCAGACGTACTTCTTCAAAAAATCGTTCTACTATTTCTTTAGCATCCCGTTTGCTTAGTCCAAGCTTTTTAAACAGGTATTCTGACATTTCAGCTTTAGTAAGCGCCATAAGTTCAATCCCTCAAGGATGCTTGGAATCGTTGCTTTAATCCCGCTACGCATTTCGCAACGGTTGCAGCAATCTCCTCTTCTTCCAGTGTACGAGCGGTATCTTGTAAGATCAGGCTAATAGCCAAACTCTTAAAACCTTTCGCTACGTTACTGCCCCGGTATACGTCAAATAAATTTATATTAACCAATTGACCTTTAGCAATTTTCTTGCATTGTGCGATAATCTCTGCAGAAGGGATATCATCAGATACTACCACAGCGATATCGCGGCGGTTAGCTGGAAAACGAGAAATATGACTTGTTTCCGTCACTTTATAATCGTTAATCTTCTCCCAGAGAAGTTCAAATACTACGGAACGGCCATTTAAATTGAGTTTAGCCCCAAGCTCTGGATGAATAACACCAATAAATCCAATAGCTTCATTCTTAAGATAAATTTCAGCGCTTTGGCCTGGATGTAACGCAGGATGTTGTTGTGCTCTAAACTCAATATCGTTTAATTTACCAGTAAGCTCAAGTATTGCCTCAAGATCACCTTTGGCATCGTAAAAATCTACTATTCGTCGCGTTTGACTCCAATGTTCATCGAACTGCAAACCAGCAATGACTCCACCTAGCATCAGATCCTGACGAATGCCTAGATTTACGGTTTTATCAGGGATAAAGCGGAATCCGCTTTCAAAGATCCGGATTCGCTGTTGCTGACGATTCTGATTATAGACTACCACTTTAAGAAGAGCAGTCCATAATGAGACACGCATAGTAGACATATCCTTAGAAATCGGACTGGATAATTCCAATGCTCTCTGTTGAGGATGGAGGAGTATCTGACTTTTTGGATCAACAAAACTGTAAGTGATTACTTCCTGATATCCGCGATCTACCAGTAGTGTTTTTACACGAGATAGTGGCATTAATGTCTCAGGATGATGAGGCATTAGTAAATCGGTACGCACCGGCACATTCGGAATGGCAGTATAACCGTATATGCGTAAGACTTCTTCAATTAAATCTTCTTCAATAGCTATATCAAAACGCCAGCTTGGAGCGAGGGTTTTCCAGCCTACCTTTTCGATGCGATTAACCTGACAGCCAAGACGTGTTAGAATATTGTTTACATCTTCATCTGGAATAAAATGACCGATTATGCGATCTAGAGTTTTCCTGTATAGCATAATAGTAGCTGGTTTTCTAATCGAAGTTTTAGACGTGACATCAATAATTGACCCTGGTTCCCCTCCACAAATGGTTATTAATAGTGAGGTCGCCCGCTCTATAGCACGAAGTTGAAGAGTCGGATCTACGCCGCGTTCGTAACGATTCCCTAGATCCGGATGTAATCCATACTGGCGTGCTCGACCAATAATGGCTAATGGACAGAAAAAAGCGGATTCTAAGACTACATCACGACTAATTGGAGTAATGTGAGAAGAAGCTCCACCAACAATCCCTGCTAGCGCTAACACTTTTTTGCGATCGGCAATCACAAGTGTATCAGGTAAGAGTGTGATAGCGCTGCCGTCAATTAAGGTTAGACCTTCATTTGGTCTTGCATAACGTACGACAAGACCTCCCTCAATGCAATTGCGATCAAAAGTCTGTATAGGTTGTCCTAGTTCTAATAATACATAATTAGTAATATCCGTTATCACCACGTCTGTTGATTTCATGCCGCATCGTCGTAGTTTTTCTTTTATCCATAACGGTGTTTTGGTACTAAAATCGATATTTTTTATCACGCGAGCTAAATAGCGTGGACAAGCTTCGGTTTCATCGATGCGAATCAGTATTGTGTCATTAATAATCGGCAATATTTTTTTAATGATAGGGAAACAGAGTGGTAGCTGATTATATACTGCTATCTCTCGAGCAATACCTAGTAGACTTAGGCAATCAGCGCGGTTCGGTGTGACACTAATATTGATACTATGATCTTCTAGCTTAAGATAATCTCGGATATTCTTACCAATAGGAGCATCTTTTGGTAGTTCAATAACGCCATCTTTCTCACCAGAAATACCCAAGTTTGAAAACGAGCACAGCATGCCTTCCGATAGCTCACCATATAATTTTGTTGTTTTTATTATTAAATCTCCTGGTAGAAAAGCACCAGGAGTGGCTACTGCGACCCGTATATCGATGCGGTAGTCGGATAAATTGCAGATGATATCCAGTAGTCGAGTGCTACCGATGTTAACTTTGGTAATCTTTAATTTTTCATTTTTTGGGTGAGGGCGGCATTCCACCACCTGGCCTACTACTATACCGGTAAAATGACCGGAGACGGGCTCTACGCTCTCTACTTCTAGCCCAGCCATGGTTAATTGATCCGCTAGTACCTCGCTAGAAATAGGTGGATTTACCCATTCACGCAACCACAATTCACTGAATTTCATGCGGTTATCCTATTTTTTATTTAAATTGTTTTAGAAAACGTAGATCATTTTCGAAAAATGCGCGTAAATCCTTGATGCCGTAACGTAGCATTGTTAACCGTTCTATACCTATCCCAAAAGCGAAACCAGAATGAATCTTTGGGTCAATGTTGACATTGCAAAGCACATTCGGATGAACCATACCGCAGCCTATTACTTCTAGCCAGCGACCCTGTGTTCCCATGATATCCACTTCAGCGGAGGGCTCAGTAAATGGAAAATAGGATGGACGGAAACGAATCTGAAGATCTTCTTCAAAGAAATTTCGGAGAAAATCATATAGTGTTCCCTTGAGGTTTGTGAAAGTGATATGGCTATCGATAATCAGTCCTTCCATCTGATGAAACATGGGGGTATGAAGTTTATCATAATCGTTACGGTATACCCGTCCTGGCACAATAATACGAATCGGTGGTGTTTGTGTTTTCATAATACGAATCTGTACAGAAGAAGTTTGCGTGCGCAATAGGTGAGTGCCATCTAACCAGAATGTATCGTGATCCGTGCAAGCGGCATGATGAGTGGGAATATTAAGCGCGGTGAAATTATGATAAACATCCTCGATTTCAGGACCAGTGGCGACTGAAAACCCTAATGCACTGAAGAAGTTTTCAATACGTGCAATGGTCCTTGATACTGGGTGTAAACCGCCGTTTTCGATACGTCGTCCAGGTAAGGAGACATCTAGAGTTTCCTCTACCAACTTTGCTTTTAGGGCTAGCTGTTCTAATAGGATTTTGCGTTTGGTAATGGCTTCTTGGCAGTCTCGCTTCACTTGGTTTATCAGAGCACCTGCTGCAGGTCGATTTTGGAGTTCCAAATTTTGGAGGGTGTCCATTACTTGGGAAAAATATCCTTTCTTACCTAAATATTGAATCCGTATTAACTCTAATGTGTTTAAGTCTTGAGACTGTTCGATGGCTACTTGAGCCTGTACAACTAACTCTGAGAGATGTTGCATTACTTTCCTCTTCTGCCTGCTGTTGATGGCTTAAGCGTAAAATGAGGGAGCCTTGCTCTTTGGGTGTGCGCTATGCACCTTGACTCAGCAATAAAAAAGCCTCCACGCTTGGAGGCTCAGTACTTTTTCGCTTCTTGACGTAGATGTAAGCCTCTAGGAAGCAGGTATAAAAGCAAAAAAAACAATAAAAAATAGCAATATTTATGTATGCATATATAATATTTGAATTATTTCATATTGTGCTAAAAATCACATCCTTTTATGTATGACAAGAAAGCCGGAGATAGGTTTCGCCTCTTTTTTACTAAATGTTATCCTATGACAAGTTTTGCTTTATCAGCGATAGCGGTGAAGGCGACTTTGTCGAATACGGCTATATCCGCTAGGATTTTACGGTCAACCTCAATTGACGCTCGTTTCAAGCCATGGATCAATCGACTGTAAGAAATACCGTTTTGACGGGCCGCGGCATTGATGCGCGCAATCCATAACTGACGGAAATAACGCTTCTTTTGACGACGGTCACGATAAGCGTACTGACCCGCTTTGATAACCGCTTGAAAGGCCACACGGTAAACACGTGAACGGGCACCATAGTAACCTTTCGCTTGCTTCAAGATTTTTTTATGCCGTGCGCGCGCTATTACACCACGTTTTACGCGAGCCATATATTCCCTCCTTAAGTTTGTTTATGCTAAGCCGTTAAAGTGATCCTTATATGTAAGGTAAGCAACGCACGATTGAACTGAGATCTCCTTTAGAAAGTGTTGACTTTGGTCGAAGTTGACGTTTACGTTTTGTGGATTTTTTAGTTAAAATGTGACGTAAATGAGCATGTTTATGTTTAAAATTACCTGACGCTATTTTTTTAAAGCGCTTTGCAGCGCCGCGTATTGTCTTAATTTTTGGCATGAGTGGATTTCTACTCCGCATTGTTAATAAATATAAATCAACGAGAGGCAGGTAACGCCGAAGAGGCGTTTTATATGTCAGGCCTTATTGCTTTTTTTAGGTGCGAGTACCATGATTATCTGTCGGCCTTCAATCTTGGAGGGGAAAGATTCCACCATCGCCCATTCGCTGAGATCGTTACGAACGCGGTTAAGTACTTCCATTCCAATCTGTTGGTGCGCCATCTCACGTCCACGAAAACGCAGGGTGATTTTGGTTTTATCACCGTCTTCCAGAAAACGAATTAGATTTCGTAGTTTTACCTGATAGTCGCCTTCATCAGTTCCAGGTCGAAATTTTATTTCCTTAATTTGGATGACTTTTTGCTTCTTTTTCTGTTCTTTAGTAGATTTACTTTTCTCATAGAGAAACTTTCCGTAATCCATGATTCGGCACACTGGCGGCTCGGCATTGGGGCTAATTTCGACTAAATCAACGCCAGATTCTTCGGATTTTTCAAGCGCCTCATTTAGACTAACAATACCAATCTGCTCGCCGTCGATATCCGTCAGACGAACCTCGGAGACGCGGATTTCTCGATTAATACGATGAGGCCGCGCCGATTGAACTCGTTTTCCGCCTTTAATACTTTATTCCTCCAGTTGATGAAGATTACGGCTGCTGATTTCATAATGCAGCTTTTCAATAACTTCGCTAACGGCAAGACTGCCTAAGTTTTTACTAAAGCGCGTACGAACAGCGACTTTTCCTACTGCCATTTCTCGATCTCCACAGATCAACATGTATGGCACTCGATGTAAAGTATGTTCCCGGATTTTAAAGCCTATTTTTTCATTTCTCAAATCCATTTTCACCCGAAGACCAGCGGCTGACAATTTTTCCGTTACTTTTATAACATAATTTGCTTGATTGTCAGTAATATTCATTACGATAACATGTGTCGGTGCTAGCCAGGTTGGGTAAAAACCGGCATATTCTTCTGTCAGAATGCCAATAAAGCGTTCTATTGATCCTAAAATAGCGCGGTGAATCATGACCGGAACTATGCGTTCGTTATTTTCTCCAACGTAAGATGCGTTTAAACGACCAGGTAGCGAAAAATCTAGCTGAACCGTACCACATTGCCAGGCACGATCCAGGCAATCAAGAAGGGTAAATTCAATTTTAGGACCATAAAAAGCTCCTTCGCCTGGTTGGTATTCAAATATCACACCACTTTGCTTTAAGGCGGCGGCTAAGTCTTCCTCTGCTTGATCCCAGACCTCATCGTTAGCGATACGTTTTTCTGGACGGGTAGAGAGTTTAACTATAATTTTTTTAAATCCAAAAGTAGCATAAACATCATACACCATTTTGATGCAATTGTTTACTTCATCTCGCACCTGATCTTTAGTGCAAAAAATATGCCCATCATCCTGAGTAAAGGCTCGTACTCGCATTAGGCCATGTAGAGACCCAGACGGTTCATTTCTATGGCAGCTACCGAATTCAGCCATACGCAATGGTAGATCTCGATAGGATTTTAATCCTTGATTAAAAATCTGTACGTGTCCCGGGCAATTCATGGGTTTAATGCAATACTCCCGATTCTCTGATGATGTGGTGAACATATGTTCGGCGTAATTATCCCAGTGGGCTGTTTTTTCCCATAGTATACGGTCCATCATGAATGGCCCTTTCACTTCCTGATATTGGTAGGTTTGAAGTTTCATGCGAATAAAAGCTTCTAGCTCCCGAAAAAGAATCCATCCGTCGTTATGCCAAAAGACCATACCCGACGCTTCTTCCTGTATATGATAAAGATCAAGTTGTTTACCAATTTTACGATGATCGCGCTTTCCCACTTCTTCTAAATGCTTTAAATAGTCATGCAGTTGTTTTTGATCGCCCCAGGCGGTACCGTAAATACGTTGCAGCATTTTATTTTGACTATCACCACGCCAGTATGCCCCAGAGATTTTTTCCAGTTTAAAAAACTGACAGAAGCGTATATTGGGGACGTGTGGGCCCCGGCATATATCTATATATTCTTCATGATGATAAAGTGTTAGAGAAGTATCATGACTAATGTTCTCATCGAGAATAGCCACTTTGTAATCTTCACCTCGAGATAAAAAAGTATTTCTGGCATGCTTCCAGCTAACTTTTGTCTTAATAACGTCGTAGTGTTTTGCTGCGAGTTGGTGCATCCGTTTTTCTATCAGACCTAGATCAGCTTGGGTTAAGGTATGACTAATATCGACATCATAATAAAAACCTTGATGATTTACTGGACCCATTGCCATTTTCGTATTTGGCCACAATTGTTTTATGGCATGGCCTAGCAAATGTGCACAGGAGTGGCGGATGATGTCCAATCCTGTCTTATCTTTAGAGGTAATGATAGTAAGCTGAGTATCGTAATCAATTGTATCACCAGCATCGATCAGGTCCTTTTTATTAATCAGGCCAGCAATGCAGGCCTTAGCTAATCGAGGAGAGATAGTTCGGGCAATATCAATAGGGGATACCGGCTCTGTAAACTGACGCTGAGTGGCGTCAGGGAGACTGATAACGGGCATGTGGCTTTCCTTAAACTGCAGTGGTGATGTATATACATAAGATCACGTAGAAAAAGTAAAAAAATAAATTTTAACAAATCAAAAATGCTATCCAGCTATACCTTTTGAAATATATATAGACTATTTTCCCTGTCTTATATTTTAACTTGTTGAATTTGAATATGCTTGGATTATAAAATCGGGTTGTTTTGGCAAAGATTTTTGATTGGTTCTCAAAGCTATCTTTACCGCTATCTATTTTTCAACTATCGTTGATTTCAAATAAGTACCTCTAAGCTAGATGATGCTGTAATCAAGATAATTTTACTCTATAAAATTCACTCATTTATCAGTTTTATTAGCTAACTAGGAAGGCTCTTATGGCTTTAATTTTATAGAATTAAGTGGAGTATTTATATAACTCAGTGAGTTATTGACAATACTGTAACTCGTTACGTTCATGAGTTTGATGTGTAACGACCATATCGTGTTATTTTGGATTTGCATAATCAAACCATGCAGCATTCTTTTCGTATGAGTTCAGTTTGTTATCATAGGGAGTTGTCATACATCATCTGATGATACATGTTTTATATCGTTTCTCATTTCAAAAAAAAGCAAAATACTTGTGCGATACGAGAAAGAACTAGGATATAGAGATATGAATCTAAATGATGTTCATTTATCTATTAAGTGTTTTTTCTTACTACATAACCGGGAAAACATAACAAAACTGTATAACATCTAAAATAATAATTTCATCTTAAGTTTTATTCACATAAAGAATGTTTTTAGCCATTTATTTTTTAATTTAAACACGAGATGATGATTTATAATTAATTATGTGAAAATTATTTTTTATACATTTTTTACTTAGTTTGTTTCATATCAAAATAGTTCACAAAGGATATGTTTCGGCAACTTTGATTTTATTATAGATTTTATCTAAGAAGGAATGGTCTATCTCAAGATAGATATCTTCTTTAGTTTTTCCTGTTTTTTATAAAGTTTAAATCTGGTAAAAGATAGTTAGGAATGATACCTGATAACGGTTTATAGAATATGTACCATATCTAAAGATAAAGGTTATTTACCATAGTAGTTTTATTTTATATTTGTAATAAATTTAATTAATTATCTAAATTATTTGATCTTGATTGAGCGGCTTAATGATATTGGAAAATAGTGAGATAGTTAAATGAGAATAATGTAAAAAATAGAAATATTATGGCTGGATGTAAAATTAAATTTTTTAAGTATCACTTCTAATACGGAAAAGCATCGGACTTATTTTATAAGTACCTAACTAGGTTAGCAATGGGTTTATATATAGCAAGATACTTTTCTATAGTGTCACGGTTATTTAGAAGATACGTTATTGCTGTTATATCTGCGATTGTTGAGAGTGTCTCCTTCTTGATGCTGTCTATATCAAAGGGAGTAGAGAAGATTATGGTTTGTTTTTACTTCTATAGCGATAGATTCAGGGCTTGTCGATACCATTAATATCTGTATTTTTTTGAAAATGAGTCACTTTATATAAATAGTGTCGTGCTTCAATTGAAGGATGTTGCGTGGATAATATTTTATATACTTCGTTTGGACGCATGGCGTTAATTATGTGGAAGGCTTGATTTTGCTCGCGTGCGAAGATTCTTAGCACACTACCGGCGCCTCCGTTATAGGCGGTAATCACCGCGTAGCGCCGTGATACGGGATTAGCAATACCACCTAAGTAGCTATTTTGTAACATGCTTAAATAGGCAGTACCAATATCAATGTTGTTTTCTGGATCTAATAAGTCCCTACGGTTAGGCTGACCCCACTTTCCTTTCATTTTAAATACATCACGTCCTGCGGTTTTTCGTACTACCTGCATCAAACCTAGTGCATCTGCGTGGCTTACCGCATAGGGGTTAAAATTTGACTCTGTTTGTATAATCGCGAGAATTAGTGACTGATCAACACCATAGTGTTTTGAGGCTCTACGTATTATACTGAGATATTTATAAGCACGTTTTTCCATATGTTTCGGTACTAGCTGAATGGTAATAAAAAAAATTTTTCTAGAGCCATTTGTGCGTTTCTGTAAACAGGTATTCAGAAGATAATCGGCAAAATGACTGGCATGCCACTTCCATCGAATAGGTTCCCCTTTATCATCAAGAATTTGATTTTCATGAAGAAATATTTTTTTGTTGACCTGAACGTTACCTGTATCTAAATCAAGATCGATTATGCTGGGATCCATATCCATTAACATGGTGTGAATAAGCGATTGGCGTAAATGCTCTCTCGGATTGTCATCGGCAATTGTTTCAATCGTGATGGTACCGGTATCCATGTTTAGGTCACTTCGAGTTTTATATTGATCACTATATGTAATATGGTCTTTGGGTCTAGTAATTGCACTTTCATTTGGCCCCCAGAGATTTTCAATATTATAAGAAAATTGATTTATCAAGACATCAAAACCGTTAGTGTCTTTGATTTTCGTTTTGTTTTTCACTCTATTTTTTATACTAGAACATGACATCAATAATGAGGAAATAATTAATAAAAACAATAGTTTTTTCATGTGATGAGCCGTATCAAGACTGGAAGTCTTAAGAACTTATCCCGCTATGGAAAGAAGTTATGCACTTGATGGGGTATGCCCCTCCAGATGTACATCCTGATCCTTAAATAGAAAATTTATCATTTCTTTTTCCAATGTTTTACGATCTTTAGCCTTGATCAAACAAAGTTTCTTTTCGTTAATAAGCATCGTTTGTTTTATTTTCCACTGCGTCCATGCTGCTTGAGAAATATTTTCATAAATACGCTTCCCCAGTTCTCCTGGATAAAACTCAAAATCCTGTCCTTTTTCTTCTCGCTTCAAAAAGACACAATAAATTATTCTAGCCATATTTTTTCCTCTTTTTATCAGTTATTAGAGATAAGGTAGTATATTGAAGCTAGTGAAGCTGAAACAGCAATCGCCTCACCGGTGTTGCCAGTCCGATCAGCGACGGTGTAGTTAAGTTATACCAGAGTCCGGTACCTTCATCCATGGAGCATTGAATGCTACGCACCTTCTGCCAGATTGGTATAATGTCTAAATAGAAATGACTAAAAGTATGATGTATACAACTCAGTTGTTGGAATTGGTCATATGGAAAACCATGTTGATTGAGCCAGATAGCTAATGATTCCAGAGCCGAAAACTGGGGAAAACAGAACAGACCACCCCACACACCCAGTGCAGGGCGTTGTTCAAGCCACACGTGGTTCTTGTGTTGCAGAAGCAAAAACCAGGTGGTTTTTTTTGGCAAGATCTTTTTGGTTTTTTTACCAGGATATTTTGTCCAATTATTAGTTAGATAGGCCTGACAACCCTTTTTTAATGGGCAGTGTATGCATTTCGGTCGAGAGCGGATACAGACCATCGCACCTAAATCCATCATGCCTTGGTTAAATTGGGCCACTTTTTTAGCCGGAGTGAGATTTTCAGTAAGTTGCCACAGATGGTTTTCTACCTTTTTTTTACCAGGCCATCCAGAAATTCCATAGTATCGGGAGAGGACCCGTTTTACATTACCGTCAAGAATCGGATAGTGCTTATGAAAAGCGAGAGACAAGATTGCGCCAGCGGTAGATCGGCCAATGCCAGGCAGGGCGATAATAGAATCAAAGTTTGAAGGAAATTCACCATGATATTGTTTCACGATAAGCTGAGCTGTTTTATGAAGATTGCGTGCGCGAGCGTAGTACCCTAAGCCTGTCCACAAATGCAAAACTTCATTTAGAGAAGCTGCTGCTAACTGGAAGACATCAGGAAATTCAGTTATAAAGCGTTGAAAATAAGGGATAACTGTGATCACTTGTGTTTGCTGCAACATGATTTCCGATAACCAGATTGTATATGGCGTTTTCTCTAGTTGCCAAGGTAGTGTTTTTCGCCCGACTTGCTGGTACCAGGTTAGAACGAGTTGTGCGAATAGCAGTGTTTCCGTCATGGAGAAAGTATCGTCTAGATAGACCAAAATTCACGTTATTAATAATAATGTATGATTTGAGCATAGTGCAGATAGACTGTAAATAAGAATTTACCTCTGTTCTATGAAGATTCATTGGTTTTATTATTGTATAATAAATACTAAGCAACCATTTCATATTGTGAAGTGTAATGAGTAAAAACATCATTTTCCCTACATTTAATCATCAGGGTTGTGCGCTTCGGCGAATTTGCAGTTTTGTCCGACGAGATGGTCGGGTGACCAAGAAGCAAAGGCAGGCGCTTGATACGCTTTGGGCGGTGATGGGAGTAGACTATCAGGTAAAATTTCTAGATTTTAATATTCTATTTTCCCGAACAGCAAGGGTGACGCTAGAAATTGGATTTGGGATGGGGGAATCTCTAGTGGTCATGGCTCAAGCGGAGTCTGAGCAAGATTTTCTCGGTGTCGAAGTTTACCTAGCAGGCATTGGTGCCTGTCTCGCTAGTGCCCGAGAAGTGAACCTGAGTAATATACGCGTGATATGTCACGATGCGGTGGAAGTTCTCGAGCACATGATCCCGGATAATTCTTTAGCGCGGGTGCAGCTGTTTTTTCCTGATCCTTGGCAGAAAGCGCGACATAATAAACGCCGTATTGTACAAGTGCCATTTGTTAAATTAGTCGCCCAAAAACTCTCTAAACACGGAGTGTTTCATATGGCAACTGATTGGCAACCATACGCTGAACATATGGTAATGGTGATGTCTAAAACTGATTCTTTCCGTAATCTTTCTTCATCAGGTGACTATATCCTACGTCCAGGAAGTCGCCCTTTAACTAAGTTTGAACGTCGCGGTCAACGATTAGGTCATACTATTTGGGATTTGATTTTCGAAAAAAAATCATGATCTGATTTTATCGTGTTTTAGGTAATATGATTTTGAAGATAAATCTTACTTATGGATATAAGTATTCCGATTATCTCGTTCTATCTTCTGGCTATGTTTGTAGCTAATTAATAATTATGAAATTCAATAAGGAATTATAAAACATAATTATTTTCATATAAATACATGAGGATTGTCTTATATAGTTTTCAGATATTATAGCAGTGTTGTTATGTTTCTTTATATCAAGCTATGAGAGAAGTTTTTCACTGATGCGATAATGAGTGTAAGTATTTGCTTAGAGTGTTGTTGAAAACTTATCTTAGACTATTGTTTATCTGCTTTATAGTCACTCTCGGTTTCAGAAGCGGCTTCTTTATCCATGATATTCTTTTTTATGGTTAAATAAATTCGTCCCCTAATTTGGGGTAATTGATTTTTTTTGTGTGTTTTAAAAATACATTTATGAGAAAACACCGATCTCATTTTCTCTCGTAGTCAGTTAGTAAAGCAAGTTTTTCAATAGTCAGATTTCATTGATCTTTTCCTCTGCTGATTTGCGCAATCTTTAAACATCTTTCCGTTTTTTTAGATAAATTAATTTAACAAGAAATATTCTCTTGGTGCTGTTGATATAAAAATAAATGGTTATCAAGGTATTGATATGGAAAATAAATCGGCATAAGTTTTGACGCTATGCTGCCTTATTATAATGTTTTGATTATTTTGTGGGGAGTGAGTTCAAGAGTTTTAGAAGCTAGTCTAAGTGTGTGTGATTTTTTAAATGGTTTGAAGTATAAACTTCACTGGTGAGCAGTGCATTCCCTATTTATAGAAGCATGATGGTATTTTACCCTCGACTTTATCTTTTGCTAAGTATCTTGGTATAAATAGAGCTAATCAAGAGGTTTAATTGCAGATGAAAATCAATATGATACGGAATTTATGTTAATTAAAAATAGTTTTGTCTTTTTCAAAGACTGAATGCTTAGTTTTATCTGTTAAAAGATGGCTTTTCTTTAAAATCAACTTATTAACTCATATTAGACAATGTTGCTATGATCTGGTTTCTTATTTATATCAGCAATGCGACATTGAGTTTTTAAAGTGAGAGGTAGTAGAATGCTAATATAGTAATATATTTAAAGTTTATGGTTGTTAACCAGAGATATGTAATGACATCTACGAAAATATCTTCCATGTTAGCTCAACAACATGTTTACTCGCCAGTAATCGTGGCGTTGGATTATCATGATGTGCACCAGGCGTTAGCGTTTGCTGATAGGGTGAGTCCGCAGCAGTGCCGACTAAAAATTGGTAGCGAAATGTTTACCCATTCAGGATTAACGCTGGTGCAGGTTTTACAAAAGCGTGGTTTTGATATTTTCCTAGATCTAAAATTCCACGATATCCCTAATACGGTGGCTAAAGCGGTTAGTGTGGCAGCGGAGTTAGGTGTATGGATGGTCAATGTACATGCTAGCGGTGGTGAACGTATGATGGCCTCGGCAAGAGAGGCGCTAATACCGTTTGGAAATAATGCTCCTATCCTTATCGCTGTCACGGTGTTGACTAGCATGAATGAACAGGATCTGCGGGGGATAGGTTTCTCCGGCACTGTGGAAGATCATACCATCCGTCTAGCGATACTCGCAAAAAAATGTGGCTTGAATGGTGTAGTGTGTTCCACCTGGGAAGCAACACGACTAAAAATAAACTGTGGTGCAGTGTTTAAAGTGGTGACACCGGGAATCAGACCCGAGGGTAGCAATGCAGGAGATCAGTGTAGAGTTATGACGCCATTGGAGGCGAAGCAGGTTGGTGTAGATTATATGGTAATCGGGCGCCCTATTACTCAAGCAGATGATCCTGGCGCCGCACTGTCTGCTATCTTAAACACATTACCTATTGAAAAAAAACATGTCTGATTCACGTCGATTGGTATATGCAAGAGATAATAGGGCGGATTGGTGCGCTTGAAGATCAGTCAGTATGAGGCAATATTGTATATTTCGGCCTTAGATTCAGGGTAGACAAGGTAAGAGTGTATACTTAATTATTAGTTTAAATGAGAATCCATTTGCGTTGAAGACACTTGATATTGAGCTGAAAAATATGCTAGCGGTGGTTCGGTAAAAGACGGTATGATTGAAATCCAAGGTGATAAATATGATTATTTAAAGTTTCTATTAGAAATGAAGGGATGAAAGGTTAACTTAGCGAATAGTTAAGTTAAATCTTATTTTGTTGTTTTTCAACATGTACTTGGGTGGTGAGAATAAGGTTTTTAAGAAATAGATGTCATCTACCTCAAATATAGTTAAAAATCTTTACAATAAGATTATTGCTAATAGTGATTTTCCGATTTATCTTTTGACTAGTTGTACGTATACAATGGGAGCGGTCATCAGGATTACTATAAACACTAAACTCATGATGGGTTTAATCGGTTTATAGATTATACAGACTGTGTAGATCCTCAATCGCAATTTTAATTTTAATAGTAATGAAAGTCATACAGGGATGATAAAAATTATGAGTTATGATATAGAAGCACTACTAGCCCTATTCCGGAATATTGTCAATGTAGCCATCCACATCATAAATACTGGTATACTACCGCATTTTTAGATTATTAGAATTTTATTCTATAAAATGCTCTTCAAGTTTACTTCTGTATTTTATTTACAGTAACATGTTGAGTAAAAATGGTAAGCGAGCGCATGATATCATCATGATTGGTTTTTAGAGCCAGCTGATGATTGTTATTACGCTCAGAGTCACAAGAGAAAGATGATGTTGACAATAAAGATCGGTTTCATAATCATTTAGAAATGGTTATTTGTTTATTTTTGGGAATCAGAGTGCTAGTTTCTAAAAAAACTAGTGGTATCTTTTTTAATTGATTAATGATTTTTGTCGGTTATACGTTAATGCAAAAAACTTATGCCACTTTTTACTCATACGTGGATCGCGTTTTATGAAGATAAAAACGGAGAAGTTAGGAGAAATAAAACGGAAAAAATTTAATCTTTTGTGTTAAGAATGTAAATGCTATGCATCCTGTTATCTGGGTGTAACCCGGTAAAGCATCCTCGACAAATTCTATATATAACTGCAGAAAACTAGCTGTGTTAGGTGTGGAATATCTAACTTGATAAGTTTATGGTATCGGGATAGTATTAATTTGAGTTTTGATACGAAAGTAATGGGGATAATAATAGTCGTTTTTAACTTTTTTATTGGCCGAAGTTCAATAAAAAAGCTTAATAATCATAGGTGTTCCTATGCAGCAATATATATGACAGTATATTGATTAGATACTAACTTGATCTCTTGTGGTGGTAAGTTACGTATGTGTATGGACTAAAGGTTCTTGTTTTAAGGTAACATCTGCTGATGATGAAGCAGAACGCAGGGTACTCTCTATAGCATAAGCAAATCGGGAAATACAGTCTTTAAAAGAGTTTAGAATATAAACCCTTCATGGATTAAAGTATACAGATTTACTGGGCTGTAAGGTCATAACGCAGAACTTAGTGTAGATGCCAGTTAACGAGTGATTTTTGGGGAAGTGTTAACTCGAGTGCTGTGCCAATTTTAGCAAAAGGATAAAGCATGAATTTTCGATTATGAAGGGTGTAAGTTTTCCAGAACTAGGTTTTTTCTCCCTATCGGATTTTCTGATGAGATTTACCTACGCTTTGGTTCGATCTCCTGGATATGAGCTGCTAGATTATTCCAGAATAACAGCAAGGTTTAACGGAGTTCAAAAAAAGCTGGTTGGTCTTATCTAAACTAACTGGCGACTGTCTTAAATAAGACGAGAATGGGATAAGCTCTGTGTGGTAGATTTGCTTGCTAGCGTGTGGATGGCGTTGCGTAGGTGTGGTGCTGAAGACTATAATACTTCACCTAAGTTAGTACCTAGGGGCGCAGTCCAATCAGACACGATGCATCAGATACAATCATGATTAGATAGTGGACGATGGTCGTATGGAGATAAATAGCCTTCCTTATTCAGTAATAAGGTAAGCATGTTTTTTTGTCGGGGGACTTCAGCGACCTGAAACTCCCCCCACCAGCTACTAAGAATCTGTAGTTCTTCATTGTTTTCCACTTCAGCG
Organism: Candidatus Steffania adelgidicola; assembly: GCF_020541225.1. GTDB lineage: Bacteria > Pseudomonadota > Gammaproteobacteria > Enterobacterales > Enterobacteriaceae > Steffania > Steffania adelgidicola. The sequence continues at coordinate 195,448 of NZ_CP045889.1, forward strand.
CGAAGTATGAGTAAATCATAGGCAGCACGAAATTTAGGATGTTCCATCATCTTATAGGCTCGACTGCCTTCTCTACGAGATAGATGAAGTTGAAGTTGCCAGATATCACGCATCAGCGTGGTTAAGCGTTTAGGGATGGCTAGAGTGCGACATTGTTCTCCAAGAACATCATTCATTGCTAGTGAAAAATTATTTAAATAAGATAAATGATTTTCTTGGGTAAGTATGTTTGCATGCGCTAATAGCGGATACCAAAGCATGGCAGCGAATAAGAAGGCGGGATTAACTCGCATATTGTTACGAAAACGTTGATCGGTGTTTCCCAGTACTCGGAGCACCATTTTTTCCATATGACTGTCAGCATGTTTAGTAAAGTTACGGCTGATAAGCGTGAAGAGTGGTTGGAATAGTTGATATTGACATAAGAGATGATAACTGGCTTCACCATATCCAGATTGAAGCAGTTTGAGTGCCTCTTCAAACAAACGAGTTGAAGGAATGTCGTATAATAGCGCTGCCAATCGAGGAATCGGTTCGGCGGTTTCTTGTGTGATGGTCATCTTCAGCTTAGCTGCAAAGCGTATCGCGCGCAGCATTCGTACCGGATCTTCCCTATAACGGGTTTCTGGGTCACCAATCAGACGGATATTACCTTTCTTTAGGTCTATTAATCCACCGGTATAGTCGCGCAAGGTGAAATCAGATACGCTGTAATAAAGGCTATTCACAGAGAAGTCTCGCCGTTGAGCATCTTCTTCAATAGACCCGAAGATATTGTCGCGAAGTAGAATACCATTCTGGCCGAGACGAGCGGCGCTCTTCATGTTTTCCTGTGGGTTCTGGATTGTATGATGGCCGCGGAATGTCGCAACTTCAATAACTTCGCCTCCAAATATGACGTGGGCTAGTCGGAAACGGCGACCAACTAGTCGGCAATTACGAAATAGTTTTCGCATCTGATCGGGTGTAGCGCTGGTGCTGATATCGAAGTCCTTGGGTTTCTTACCCAAAAGAAGATCGCGAACGCCACCGCCAACTAAATAAGCTTCATATCCAGCCTTATTAAGGCGGTCAAGTACCTTTAAAGCATTATCACTAATCTCTTTACGAGAGATGGAATGGTGGTTTCTTAGGATAATCGTCAAGGGGCGTCTATCCTCTGGTGCTGTTTCCCCACTTTCACGATTGAGCACCTTACGGAGGAAATTGGCTACTCGGGTAAAAATAGTACACCTCAAACGGTAATAAATACATAGAAATAAGGTAAAACAGAAACTCATAACAATTGGTCCCATGCAGTTTGAAAATGGGAGCCCTATTGTCCTGTAAGGGAACGGATTTAACCGGAATGGTATTAAGGAGTAAACTCTTTATCATCTAGTCTAATATACACTCAAGCGATATAGTGTGCTATTGAAGGGTAACTCGGATATACAGATGCATAATTAGTTAATGTTTTAATTATGTTTAAAGCACGCTTTCAGTATTATGGATAGATTATAACTTTATGACTCATAATAGCAGTAAAAACATAGCTGGTAATAAGAGAGTAATCAACTGGCCTAAAAGTGATCGTGAAGATGGTATATATCTATATGCACGGTTGATAAGTATATACATGGCCTCTTCAGTGAAGAAAATATTCTGGAACGAAGTGATGACAGTTGTGTGCGCTATTTAGTAATTATATCCACTAAACACTATGATTTTTATTGCCTGAATATAGATTGAGTCAAGAGTATCTATGTCGAAAAAATATGTTTTTATTTTATGGTTTTAGTGATGAAAATAAGGAAGGTAAAGCGAATATATAAATTAATACGTAACAGAGATTGCATATTAATGATACCGTATTGAACATTTCCCCTGTCTGTAAGGTAGGATGACTTGTTAAATTTATATCGCTCTCGCCTTAGTTAGTATGAAAATCTTTTCTTACTATTAAAGTTGTAATTCATCTGTGCGTGTTACGAGACTTAGAAATGATGTTCTTATTTACATAAGAACATCTATTTGTCTTCTTGATAAGAATGCAGGTATATTTTGCGTTTAGATTTATCATTTTTTCGCTACCGTATTATTTGTAATGCTACGTATATTAACTTTATAAGGATTTGTTTAAAAAACTTTTTGTTAAAATGGAACAATACAGGATGAAATTATGAAAGAGCACGTAAAATTGTATGCTGTTAATGTATATACATTAAATTAAATTGATGCGTTCTAATGGATTCGAACCATTGACCCCCACCATGTCAAGGTGGTGCTCTAACCAACTGAGCTAAGAACGCTTTTTCTCTTTTAACCGCCTATTTCGTATAGGATATAGATAATACCGAGCTTAATTGTGTCTTGCAAGTGGAAAATATATTTTTTATTTAATGTTTGTTGGTTAACAAAATATTTGGTTACTTATACTTATTTAGTTACTTATACTTTAGCACTCTGAGTTTTTATAATAGCATTTAGAGTGCTGTTAGGGTGACACTAGAAAAAAGATAAAACTGATATAACTAGTAACTTGTCTATTGAATAGACTGAAAACCAAGTCCTTTACTTATACTTTATCTTTGTCTTTATATTTCGACAAAAATTAAGTATAAGTTTTATAGTATCAATATACTCCTCTTATACAAAGGAGTATTATTATACTCGATTGGGTTGTCATCTATTTCTGATGTTTTAGGCAGTGCTTTTTTATAGCATCATCAAAGGTAGACTAAAGTTAGTATAATTAAAAGAAATCGCAAAATATACCACCTTGAGTAAAGGTAATTCTGTTTTTCATATTATATAGTGTCAAAAAATACACTCATTTTCTATACTAATTCTTTCTTACTCTAATGATTAGACTTTTCTTCTTATGGTTTTCATATGAAGATAAATACTTCAAGGTATCACTTTAAGGTAAGTATTTGTGGTAATCTCTTATATATATAGGTAAAAGTTATTGCTAATATAAAAAATGGATTGTAAGCAAATAGCGAGAGTTAACCTGTTTTTGAGAAGAGCCGAGTGCATTTTAAAAATTTATCCTTTATAAAAGGATAATAGTTAATTATCCCCCTACATCTTCCGTAGTGCCAAGCATTCAGATAACTTCATTAATTATTGTCAACATGTTAATATTTGATAACCGGTTATTAATTGCATCTAATATTGTTAAGGTAGTGTAATCAGATGGAAATAAAAATAAATTTCGATTTTAACTATCTTGTCTAGCAGATGGTTACTTTATTATCTGTTTAATAAGTTGTGATAACAGGTGTAGTAAAAACATTAATACTATGATGTTTATCATGATTTTTTTGGCGGCAACATTGGTTGTAATGTCTGCCATACATATGCCGCTGTTAAACTCTCCATTTTTTTATCTTTTGCCCGCAATGCTTTCTGATGATATCCGTAACTACCGATCAAGTTCGGTTCAGTAGGGCCGTATAATGTTATATTAGGACAGTGAAGAGCGGCAGCTAAATGACTAAGGCCGGTGTCTACTGACACTACCGCAGCCACGCCAGAAAGCTGAGTAGCAATCTCCGATAACATCAATGGCGCCATCACTTCAGCTAAGTTGAACCCTTCGGCTAAACGGTGCGCGCGCAGATATTCATGTTGTTCACCCCAAGGTAACTTAATCCGATATCCGGCATGATCAGCAAGCTTAATCAGCGCACGCCAATGTGCTTCTGGCCAGTGTTTATTGGAACGGGTGGTGGCATGTAGAAAAACTAAATAACCTTTTGCATCTGGAGGGGGTGAAAATTGGTTAGCAATAGCGTAATCTCCAGGTGTGACTGGAAGCTGGTAATCAAGGCTGGCGGCGAAAAGTTGCCGGATGCGCTCTATGGCGTGCTGCTGTTTAGACACTGTGTGTTGCCGATGGTAAAACCAGCAGGCTAGAGGTTCACGAGCACTTTTATAATCTAAACCGTGCTTTACGCCATGTGATATCCTAGTTATAAGTGCGGCGCTTTTTATTAAACCCTGGGCATCAATAGTTGCATGGTAGCGTTCTTGTTGTAGTTTTCGTTTAAATTTATAGCGCTCCTGTCGTGTCACTGAGCAAAACCAGTTTTTTCTCCAGCGACGAATTGCCACTGGAATCACCTGCCGCACTGCTGGATGCCAAGCAGGAATCTGAGCAAAATTTTCTTCTACAACCCAGTCGAAACAAATTTCTGGTAACATTTGCATAGCATCAGTTAACGCAGGTAGCGTATGTAATATATCACCCATTGAAGATGTTTTTATAATTAGGACGTGCATGTGTTTTCCTTTTTAAGGGAGGGTAATAAAGTTTCAAGCTCATTAATCACCTGAGCAGGTTGGATAGCAATTAAGCTCTGATGGTAGGTTTGTTCTGCGGCGACTTGTCGCATTTTACAGTCACCCCTAACTAAATGAATCACCCGGGCCTGATGGGTAAGTGGAGGAGTAAAATACGGACTAGTAACTCCGTACAGAACAACTAGCGGCCGATCAAGCGCACTAGCAACATGCATCAGTCCGGAATCGTTGCTCACAATCCCCTGACAGGCAGCGATAAGTATTACTGCTTGCTCTAATGAGGTCTTACCAGATAAATTTCGGCAGTAACGGCGATCATTTGGTAACAGTGCTGCACTGATGGCTTCGCCTATCGGCTGATCTCTTACCGAGCCGAACAGCACTATCTGATAGCCTCGAGAGATCAGGATCTTGGCAAGCGCAGAATAATGATAATGCGGCCAGCATTTTTTTAGACCAAATGCTGCGCCATGACAAAAACCAATAATAGGGCGGGTACTTTTGAGTAAAAAAACATTTAGAGTTTCGTTGACTTCTGTGGAGTTGATTGTTAATCGTGGCCAAGGAAATGGAGTGGGAAAATCAGCAGCGCTTCGTATTGTTTTGTGATTAAAGGCTAAAGCTGCGTATCTGTGGACCATCAGCGGAAAGGCTTTTTCATTTAGTATACGGATCTCGTTAAGCAGGCCATATCGCATTTCTCCACGCCAACCGATACGATGTGGAATATTAGCAAAAAACGGCAAGAGTGCTGATTTAAAGGAATGAGGAAGTACTAGTGCTTGCTGATAGCCAGTGTACCGAAGTGATTGCCCGAGTCGCCATCGTTTTTTTAGCGCCAGTATGCCGTGGTCGAACGGCATCAATAGTGCTTGATTAACTTCTGGCATGCGACTGAGTAAAAGGCGACACCAGGGCGGAGCTATTACATCAATCTGTGCGCCAGGATAGCGTTGAATCAGCAAGCGATATAGACTCTGGGACATCATCATATCACCGACCCAAGATGGTCCGATTACCAGTATTTTCATATTGCTATTCTCGTTAGTGCCTTGAAGGAAATCAAGGTGTATGGTTGAGCCAGCGTAAATATTCAGGCACCCCTTCGGTAACGCTTTTAAATTGTTGATGATAGCCCGCCGCGCGTAATTGCGTTAAATCCGCTTGGGTATGGGTTTGGTAGCGTTCTCTAAGTTCTTTTGGAAAGGGAATGTATTCCAGTTGATTTTTTTTATGGTAATCCAAAACGAGGTATGCTATATCCTGGAAGGATTCTGCCTGCCCAGTACCGCAGTTAAAAATGCCAGAGATGTTGTTTTGCCAGAACCAGAGATTAACCGCCACAATGTCGCTGACATAAATGAAATCACGTTTAAATTTTTCGCTGCCCAGGAATAGTTGTGGAGTTTTACCAGCATTGATTTGATCATTTATCTGGCAAACTATGCTTGCCATCTCGCCTTTATGGCCTTCGTGTGGACCGTAAACATTAAAATAATGAAAGCCGCAAATTTGTGATTGATTTAGCGGTAAGAAGGTGCGTACATATTGATTGAATAAAAATTTGGAATACGCGTAAACATTTAATGGTTTTTGATATTGTTGATCCTCAGAGAAATTTTCTGAACACGCACCGTAGGTAGCTGCGGAAGAGGCGTAAAGAAAAGGAATACTATGTTCGATACAAGAGTGAAGAAGGTATTTAGAGTACTGATAGTTGTTATCCATCATGTATTTTCCATCCCACTCAGCAGGAGAAGAACAAGCGCCTTCATGGAATATCACATCAATATTGCTACGGTGTTTATTAGTAATCATACTTTCGATGAAATCTCTTTTATCCATATAATCGATAATATTTAAATTGACTAGGTTGGTATATTTTCTGCCGTTTTTGAGGTGATCGACTACGATAATGTCTTTATAGCCAATTTTATTAAGTCCTTTAACAATATTACTCCCGATAAAACCAGCTCCACCTGTAACCACTATCATGAGTTATCCTTTTATGATTGACGAGGCTAGTATAATATTACTTTATAATGATATTTATATCATGGTATGTGCTTAGTACATGTTATATTTTTCCGGTTGAGTGAAAAAGAAGTATTTCGCATAATCGAAAGATACTTATCGTTATTGCAATCATGTGGTTTAGGGACCTCGAATTCGATTGATTGATTATATGTGGTGTGACGAATAAGGCATAAACTCTTGTGATTGAGTCTCTTGTATACCACAAGAAATACTGAACAGTACTATGGATAGTAAAATTTCATGGTGATTTATCTTTAGAAAAGATAGCCAATTTCCTGAATTTTTATGATGGATGTGTATAATTTATTCCACGTTTTTTTAATATAAGGTAATATCTTGATGGGCAGATAGAGAATGAAGTATCTGAGAAAATAAGATCTATATTATTTCTGCGCATATAAAATATGGTGTTAACATTAATAATATCATCCATATTTATTCTTCGTGAAGGAGGCATTGATCAAAAGAGAGCTGGAGATGAAATTTAGATAATGAAAGCACAATAATATTCTATATAAAAATCTTATTTGAATTTATTTTTTTTGAAAACATGGATGATATATAAGTAAGATACTTGATATGAGTATTTAACTTTCAGTAATCTTTCTCGATTGATATGTATTGCGTGTGTGTTGTCTTTCATATGATTGAGTTGGTCTGATAACATTTCATATAAGAATTAACGATTAGACATCTAAGATTATTTTTTATTAAGAAATGTATAAAAATTCTTACTCTGTGTTTGCATAACCATGCAGTAAATAATTAAGAATTTTATTTATTCCATAAAGAATATCTTTGTATATTTATTAAAATTCAATCATCGGGACCAACTATATTTTATGACTTTTATTGTTTTGAACTAAATAAATATAAGCTACGTTTCTTATATTGCACAACATGAGTATCTCTGTTGTAATGGCTATCTATTTTTATTTGTTCTAATTAAGTTTGGGAATAAGAAAAATCGTATTGATTTTTAAGTTATGATATACGACTAACTATAGTTATCTAAAACACACTCCTAATATTAGGACTTCAGTGAATCTGACTAATCAGTTTGATCTACTTTAAGTCAGAGTTGTCGAGATATAACATGAATATTGATAAAGAGAAAAAAACGCGATTGTGTTAAATTTAAAACATTGTCTATCGTATTGGGATAGTTTGATTTTATATGTAGAATACTCCGAGATAATTTTCTTAGAATGCATCTTCTATTTTTAAATTCTGTATAAGTACTCATCGTGACTTCTTGTTTTTTAGTAGGTCACGATGAGTATTTTGCTCTCTATCTGTATAAATTAAGGATAAAATAAATCAGAATATATTAAAACTGTAGCATGCAGTGTTTAAAATCACTTTTATCTGGATTGTATAGTATTTTCCATCACTGATAAAGATGCCTGAGGTAGGACTACCTTTTTGTCGGTATTCATGAGTTTGTATTATCGTTTTTACTTATTCCCACAAAAAAAATCTATAGGTGAAAACAATATGTTTTAAAGAACATTCAGATAGTATCCCTCATAACTATCCATAGAATACTAAGCGATAATCACAATAAATTAATAGATTGTTTTTAGAAAAAACAGTACTGTCAAGAAGAAATAAATGCAGATGCTTTCGTGAATCGAAAGGTATGTAATAGTATTGTACTTGATCGAGCTTATCTCATAGTAAAACCTATGTTAAGAGATGTAATAGGTCTACAAGTTGTTTCAACAAAGTCATTTTTCGTTGTTTGAGTTTAAATGTTTATTAATGTGTAAGTCATCGAAGTTAATTTCGACATAGGTAGTATTAGTGAGTTAATTGTTTTTAGTCTATAAAAGATTAAAATATAGTGAACTTGAGTTATTGGGAGCATCACTATACTACTTTCAGGGTATAGCATACCCTATATGGGTTTAAATAATATAATTAGACTGAAAATACGTATTGAATAAACGGTTTATTCCCTGAATAAAATAGCAGTCCGTGGTTAAGAAGATTACACCGCTGTCATCTTACGCACAAGTAACACACCACATTCTATATGCGGTGTGTAGGGGAATTGATCAAATAACGCTAGTTTCTCGATAGTATGTGTTTTTGACAAGATGATCAGGTTTTGGCAGAGGGATTCAAGATTGCAAGAGATATACACGATTCTCGGATATGTCTGTACCATACCTATCGTTCTATTGTCGAGTCCTCTTCGTGGTGGATTGACGAAAATTGTTTCAAAACGATACTGCTGTAAATTAATATTTTTTAGACGAATGAACTTGCGTTCTCCTTGCATTGCCTGAGTAAATTCTTCCGTAGACATGCGAACTACTTTAACATTGCTAACATGATTCGCAGCAATGTTATGCTGTGCAGCTTGCACTGATAGTTTATCTATTTCAGTAGCCAGCACTCCATTAAAATTATGGGCCATTGCTAGAGAAAAATTGCCATTTCCGCAATAAAGCTCTAATAGATCACCATTAGCATCTTTTGTAGCAGCTAATGCCCATTCAAGCATATGAATATTTATATCAAAATTAGGTTGAGTAAAGCTATTTTCAATCTGTCGGTAGATAAGCATGCGTCCGGCGATTGGAATATATTCATCGACATAATCGCAATTAAGGCAGATCTTGCTTTTTTTAGCACGCCCAATTAGTTGAATGTTATATCCACGGTCACGTAACGTATTACGCAGGTTCACAGCGTAATTATACCAGGGATCGTATAGTGGGCGGTGATAAATAAGCGAAATTAGTGCCTGATTGTTCTGCGTTGTAAGGTAGTCTATTTGAAATAGTTTAGTGCGCAGTATAGGTTCTAAACGTATGACGTCGAGTAGTTCGCTCATGAGTGCGTTAATGAGCATGCTGCCTGCCATAAAATAATCGATGCGAATTAATTTTTTGGTCTTCTGATCGAACATGAGATGATAGAGATCATCCTGATCGTGCCAAATGCGGAATTCGGCTCGTGTGCGATAATGTGCAGGCTTTGAGCGGAATATCTGTGCATCAGGAGCCTGGAATGCTCGCGTTTTTTGACGAAGATGGTGTATTTTTTCCGCTAACTGTTGCTCATACTTGTCTAAAGATAACCTTATAGGCGTCATGTTTTTTATCTATTAATATTAATCATGAATGATATTGATAAAGAGTGTAGTGAATCACCCATTGATATCGAGTGTGATAATATATATGTGTTCTAGCATGGTGTTTTTCTATAATCTTATTTCCTGCATTATAGTCTCTTATCTTTTTAAATAATGCAGATTAAACTTGTGGTAATGTTTCATATGTTTTAATGGTGGTTGATTATTCAAAGTTGATTGAGGCAATATCTAATTCTACAGCTAAATATATCGATACGGTATTTTTTCTTATTTAGTATTATTCAAATGATAGTCTTACAAAATATTTTCTTATTACTCCGATAAAATTGCTTGAGTATGCTCGGTTTTTTCAGACAGAGTTATCGGTTAAAAGAGTACTCTCATGCTTTTTTATATGAAACTCTTTAATATAAAGGATCATGTACATATTGTATATGGTAACTCGTTTTTCAACCAAAAATATTTTTGCTTTTTTATTCTACTATAAATATTCAATAGATAACATCTGAGATGTTAATCATTATCTTTATAATTAGCATTATATGCTTTCTGTATTCTTGGTTTTCTATAGAAAGAGAGAAAATCATCGAGTATAGCGATCTCTTTACTACAAGTATTGCTTAGGTAACTAGCCTTTAGAATTTTTGAAAGATGGTCTATATGTATATTTACACCTAGCTTAAGGATCGTATAGTTTATTGATGTATTTCTGTGAAATACTTTATTTTTATACGCTTCTTTCAATTTATATTTTTTTATTTTGTGATTGCTGAATCGGTAACCCAAGTTTTCTGGGAGGCATGCAGAGTTCAGGAATGAATCTACAACCGTTAGAAATGCTCAAGTGGGATATAATCTATCTATCTTGAAAGATAGCACCAGTTTCTTCCTCAATGATTACATTGAATTTAAATCCTGTGGAATATGGATAATATAAATTATTAAAATATTCTTTTTTAGAGAAAATTTCTCGGCGATGATTATTTTATGAACCAGTCTAAGAGACGAAGATCTAAAAAGAAATGTAGGATTAAATTCCTAGATATGTATATCACGGGTATTTTTTTACCAGATAAGTTATCTATTTTTTATCATATGATTTATTTTTAATTTTTATATGGTTTTGATTATGAAGTGTTTGTATCTGGCATGATTAATAATGGAATATGTAAGAAACGTCATAGGTTTTTTTTATATATATTTCTAAACTTGAAATGAAAATTTTCTGTTTTATGGTATTACGCTAGCGAGCGTGACGCACTCTGATTTATAGGAAAACGGTGACTGAAAGAAATGAATAAGAGTAAAATAGAGCACCTTAAATATCTAATTTTCTGTAGAAAATTTAATGAGCCTATATCTGTTTTAACTAAACTTGATCAAATCACTTATGAAGACATATGAGTGTCGAATAGTGCTATGGGATCTAAGTGAAAAATTAAAAAATAGATACGTAATTTAGAAAAAATATGTGAACTAAAATATAACTCATTTAAAAACGAGGGAGTAATATATATGGCTATAAAATATTTTCTTCAAATGGCATATGCTTATATTTTATAAAGCCGTTTCTAAATTATGATCATTTCTATCGACTCGATAGATTTTTGTTATCTCTAGGAAACGAAAAGTGACATAAATTTGACATACTTTTTTAAATCCTCACTAAGAATTTATCCTGGTTATCTATTTGGGTACTGGTAGCGTCATTATAAAGAATTCAGAGATTATTTATAGCATAAAAGAAGCAGTGTTAAAGGGAAAGTAATACGAAAGTTTATATGCAAAGAAGTATGTACGATAGAAGTAACGCCTATTACGTTATAGGAAAATTATAATCTAATGAGGTTGTTTATTGGTTCTATTTGATATGTGACTTCATACTCACGGTTGTAAATTTACTAGAATCTTGTAGGGCATATCACCGATATGTTTAAACTAATTAATTACGTCATAAATTGGCGAAGTTAATTGACTTAAGCTGCATTGTATGATGCATGTGAAATGCTCTATTAATTATAAGAAATATGAATTTTTAAAAATCGTTTTAAATACTGGGTATCCAATGTGCTAAGTATCTGAATACTTAATTTATGTTTTGTAATTTTGATTAGGTATAAAATCTTACTACACATTTTTGAACTGATAAAAAGACTCTATAAATCATTGACAAGATTAGGTAGCTTTACGGGAAAGTTCTATTTAACGCAGTGTGTGTTTATAGAGTTTTATTGGGTATTTTTATGATATTATCAATATATTATAGATATAACTATCGGATAGAACACGATAACTTGAATGTACCTCATGGATATCAATTTAGTTCTTCCAATTAGAAAATCAAACAATAAGACTGTTGTTGATATGTAACGATCAATTATGCATGAGTCTGGATTAAGATACATATATAAAAATATAAACATAATTAAGCAGAAGAAATAAGTGACAGAACGATTTTATGTCATGGCGTATATTTGGATGTGGTTTATATGATTAATTTAAAATTAAATAGTTTAGCTATTTTCTGTAATACAATGTTTTATTATTTCATGTGTAAATATATTTACAATGACATAATCTCAAAATGAGAAAATAATGATAAATGGGATATGGCGAATATTAAAATGGCGATTTATCCATGTTTTTAACAGAATGGTGAAGATATGCTATCGGCGGTTGTATGTTTCCTCTAGTAGGCAGTAATAATTATGAATATATGGAGACTTGTTGCTATATATTTAATAATATACGGATAACGTGGCATTTATCGATGGCGTCATTATAATAGTATCTGTTCATGCCTATGTTGGATTGGTAAATCCGTTGTAATCAGGAAAATGTATGGAAAATCAACCTAAGTTTAACGGAAATAAAGAAATCATAGTTTTTCTAGCGAAACGATTCCCTCTCTGTTTCGCTGCAACAGGTGAAAAGAGACCGCTTAAAATTGGTATTTTTCATGATATCTTGAAACGAATGGAGGATGAAAAAAACATTAGCAAAACGAAATTGCGTTCTGCATTACGCTTATATACTTCAACTTGGCGTTATCTTTATGGGATAACGTGTGGCATACAACGAGTAGATCTTGACGGCAACCTCTGTGGTGCGATTGAAACGCAGCATATTGAACATGCACGAAGAAAATTGGAAGAAACGAAGACACGCATTCAGCTTCAGCGCGTCGCTCAGCAATCGAAAAAATCTGAAAACTATGCAGCCACTGCATCATCTCGACCGAGTGTAATCAAGCGATTCTCAAAAAGTGATAGTGTTATTCCATGTAAACCGCTTGTAAAAAAAGAACACCCGCAAGTTGCGCATAAAAAATTACTCCTTACAAGAATTCCTGTTACCAATGTTTCCATGTTACAAATAGGCCAGGCCATTAAAGTAAAGGTGGGTAATAATCCTATAGACGCAACTGTTATTAATATAGCTAAAGAAGGAATACGTGTACAGATTCCTTCTGGGATAGATTTCATAATCCGGCCAGAACACCTAGAGTTTTAATACGGAGGCTAACTAGGGTGTGGATATATTTATAGAGTAGTTATGATGATGAGGATACTATGGGTGGTAGGAGATGTTCTGACAAAAAAGGAGATCATCCACCTGCATCCGGTTCCAGTATTAAAAGAAGATTTACAATAGAAAATGGTAACTCGATGAATCAGTGCATGTTTACACATGTCCATTATTTCCCATTTAATCTTGACGTAGTTTTCGTTCGTAAGATTTTTAATCGTTATCTCAATATGTTTGATTATAGATACGATATTTTTTGGGTTTCGGATATTGCGAAGTTTGCCACTTAAAAATCAATATTGGCAAATGCGCTAATACAGTGGAAAATCAGACCTTCCGGACGTAAAGTGCAACTTGGTAAACAAACAACAGGTTGAGCATTATAATTATTCTCTAGCATAATTGCATAAATCCATAAACTTGAATGGAAATAGAAGTATTGAAGTTAACTCAAGCAAAACCTCTTGGTCTAAAACGCTCACTGAGCTAGAGATGTTATAGGACGCTAAGGTGAAGTATGACGCACTAAATCTTAAGCTTCGCGGAAAAGACGAAAAAAAGATCTGCAATATGTTAACCAAGCGCTATCAGTTAAGCATGCGACGACTCCTAAGAAATAATAGTGAAGATATTTTTAAATTGTTCATGAATGCCTGTGCTAATGAGATCGATCCGCATATGAATTACCTGTCGCTGAGTAATACCGAGCAATTCAACAGTAATTTGAGTTTGTTACTGGATGACATCGGTGCGGCACTACAGATGAATGACGATTGTCCACTAATACATACGCTTACCCCCCCACTCGGCCCGGAAAAAAAGTAAATCTATTACCGAGGAAGATATAGTCATTGGTATAGGTTAAACGGGAGAATCCATTCTAGATGTTAGTGATTGGTGTCTCGATCACGTTGTGTCCCTATTGCAGGGACCGCAAGGTATAAAGTACGACTCAAAATTTTACCAATTAGTCAAGATACTAAAATACATCTTGTTATTTTTACCGAAAGCGTATCCGCCTTAAATATCAGGAAGTGCAAATTTCGATACACACTATCCGTAAGGAAAATATTGGTATTCTGAATATCCCTGGTTTTTACGTTGGCTTTACCGAGGATGTAAAAGTACAGTTAAAGGAGTTAAAAAACAGAATATATTGAGTATTCTTATTGATCTTCGCTCTGAGAGTAGGGGGGTGCACTAAGTTAATCTGTATCGTTACCTGGGTTGTTTGTTATAAAAGACCGCTGGTATTGTTAGTTGATCGCTTTAGTGCCTCCGCGTCAGAGATTTTTGCTTTATCAATACAAGATTATGGTTGGGGCATCGTGGTGAAAGAGCTGATTTTAGGTAAAGGAACTGTTCAGAAATATTGTGGATTAAATCGTATCTACGATCAGATGTTGAGTCCAGCATGGGCAAGATTGGGAGTTATCCAGTATACAATTCAGAAATTTCATCGGGTTAATAGCGGGAGCACCCAGCATCAAGGGGCGCTTCCGGGTATTATTATCCCTACTGGTACCGAGAGTATCGAAACTAGCAAGAGATGTAAAAATAACTCCCGGTGATGAGACAGTATTAAAGCGCCTACCTATACCAAACGCGGTAATTTACAGAAGATTTCTTCTAAAATAATAACACTACATTTAGCACGTATCGTGAAAGATATTGAATTTCAGTATAATATGACAGGATATCGCAAGTTTTTATGATATTCAGAATAAGCGTCACTTGTTATCCCTGAATTTTTCTCAGAGAGAGAAGGAAACAAAGGAGGTAAACGCTGTGCGTTTGTACGCATTATTGAATGTTTAATACATCAGGGTAAGTAATCAGTGAAGGATCTAGAATTTGTTTCAAAGAATTATAAAGAGCCGGGTCTATATTTAGATGAAACAATGCAGATTGTTTTGGATCGTGCTTATGCTAAGGTTAAGTACCCTGCGTTATTAATATGTATGAAATAGCATTGGTTAAAGTATATATTTGATTAGTGGTTTTAATAAAATATCTGTAAAAACCCAATGAAATCTAAAGTTATGTTTTTCTATCGACTTATCGGGTTCGAATACTTGAAAATAGCCGCCAAGACCTTAGAATAAACATTATTTAACAAGCATGGTGATTTTAAGGAAGTAAGCCTTTTATGATGCGTATCGCTCTTTTTCTTCTCACTAATCTAGCGGTTATGATCGTGCTCAGTATTATATTAAATATTACTGGGATTCAGTCTTCTAGTACTGCTGGTTTAGTTATTATGGCTGGTCTGTTTGGTTTCGGTGGAGCGTTTGTATCCCTATTGATGTCAAAATCCATGGCGATACGCTCGGTCAACGGGGACGTGATTCAAGAGCCGCACAATGAAACAGAACGTTGGTTATTAAATACTGTGGGACATCAAGCTCAACGGGTCAATATCACTATGCCGCAAGTAGTGGTTTACCACGCCCATGATATGAATGCTTTTGCCACTGGTGCACGCCGTGATGCATCGTTGGTAGCCGTTAGTACGGGGTTATTACAGGATATGAACCGTGCTGAAGCGGAGGCTGTTATTGCGCATGAAATCAGCCATATTGCCAATGGAGATATGGTTACCATGACTTTAATGCAAGGGGTGGTAAATACCTTTACTATTTTTATATCTCGTCTCTTAGCACAGCTGACGACAAGGATGCTATCATCAGACCGCGAGGAAGATGAAAATAGTAACGGAAACCCACTGGTCTATTCTGTTGTATCTATGATATTAGAAATTGTGTTTACCATGTTAGCAAGTATTATCACCCTTTGGTTCTCACGTCATCGAGAATTTTATGCTGATGCCGGCTCAGCTAAATTAGTAGGAAGGGAGAAAATGATTGCGGCATTACAACGGTTGAAAACCAGTTATGAACCGAAAGAAGAGAGTAGCATGATGGCTTTTTATATTCATGGCCGTAAAAAAAAGACATGGAGTGAATTATTTATGTCTCATCCTACTCTAGATAAACGGATTGAAGCATTGCGTTTAGGGGTGTATCTAAAGTAAGTAGGCACAGAAAGAGAATAATAGAATACAGGTGGTTATTCTTAAGAGCTAAAAATTTACGTGATGTTTATTATCTTCAATTAACTAATGCATAACCTGAACCTCACTATGTGAGGTTCTTATTTACTTCTCATTTACCCTACTGATTTTTACAACGCTTCCGAGATACCCTAATAGATTAGACATAATCTTAGTTGGAGTAACATTCATACTTAAAATAGTTAGCATTTTATGATGGAAATTCTCAGAATAAACATTATTTTTTTGTCTTATATAGATTAAGAATAAGGTTTATGTTTTAAAGAAAAAAACATCTTTAGTTTTATTTTTTTCTCCTATGTTTTATAGGCGTGAGATATAGTGAATATATCTACTAGTGTGATAGTAGAGATCAGATTATTGACAAGATCTTATAGAATATCATTCCTTTTATTATAAAACCTACTGCCCATCATGATTATATCATTTAGTGTCTTTATTTCTTATTATTCAATTTTATATATAACAGGGTACTTGCTAAGTTATATATAATAATATATTGTAATACTGAGTTTCTATATAACATGACTATTAATTTCTATATTCTTACTTCACTTTAGTGTGGCTCAATCTGAGCTTTCCTTAGCAAGCTTTTTCAAAATCTGAGTTTTAGAAAATGTAAAAATATAATAGTGCAAAATATAGCAACGTTTATAATTATTAAGATGCTGACGACTGTTCTTATTTTAAGATGCATGCTTATTGACGTGAAGCAACCTAATGTCTTTATCTCTCTTCATATGTTAGCGAAGGTTATGAGTCAATGCTTCAAGGCTATTCTAGCGTTGAATAGACCAGGGTTGTTTATTTATATTCTAAATAGAATTAGAAAATCATGTAAAATATTGTTAATCACACTAACTAATCGACATAAAGTATGCTGATTATTATTTTGAAGAATATGGAATTACATTCCAGTACTGTTATTATGAAATATAGTTAAAATTTAACTATTTTGCTTGCTATGAAAATAAAAAAATGACATTGTACTTTTAATAATCTTTTTTAGTACACTATTCTGTCATCAATAATATTGAATAATCCATCTAATAATTGGTGACTAAAAGTCTAATAAATTGGTCCGAATAGTATATTAGATAGAGAATATGTAGAATATGATACTATACAAAACCATATAGAACCTCACTAACTGTTGAGGCAACAATGTCTGTTGTCATTCATGTACGTAAAAGGTGAATGTAGAAAAATCTTCTTGGGTGCTATTTTGATGATATAGACAAGGCAAGTATATCTAACCTTAATAATCTCTTTTCTAAAGACTCCCAAGAAAAAAGATAATCATATAAAATCGAGCACTGATTAAGATGAAAACATTGAGTATGATACGCTAATTTATTTATCAACATCAGATTAAGAGATCTGTATTAAGGGGATGCACTTACATATAAACGATGACTAAAATTGAAATTTATACCCAAGCAACTTGCCCTTATTGCCATCGAGCTAAGGTTTTGTTTACGCGTAAAAAAATTTCTTTTCAAGAAATTTCTATCGAAAGTGACATAGATCTCCGGGAAGAAATGATAAAACGTAGTGGCTCTACTACAGTACCGCAGATTTTTATCAGTGGAAAACATATCGGTGGCTGTGACGATTTATACAAGCTAGATGAGAATGGTGGACTGAAATTCTGTTTCTAAGTAAACAAAAATAACATTATCAGTCACCTTGGTATTCATCTACTGCACTTTAACCGAAGAGCTTTCAATGTCAGAGAAAAATAATACCGAGATGACCTTTCAGATTCAGCGTATTTATATAAAAGACGTTTCCTTTGAAACATCTAATGCGCCTAGTGTCTTTCAAAAAGAATGGCAGCCCGATATTAAATTAGATATCAATACAGAATCTAGCAAGTTGGCGCAAGATATCTATGAAGTCGTGCTGAGAGTTACTGTAACGGTAATGCTAGGAGAAGATATTGCTTTTTTATGCGAGGTGCACCAAGCGGGAATTTTTAGTATCTCCTCGGTTAAGGACACACAGATGTCACACTGTCTAGGTGCGTATTGTCCAAATATTTTATTTCCTTATGCGCGCGAGTGTATTAGCAGTCAGGTGTCCCGCGGTACCTTTCCGCAATTAAATTTAGCACCTGTTAACTTTGATGCACTGTTTGTGCATTATCTTCAAAATACGTGTACTGATAACGATACCTATCCGTTTCAGGAAGTGTAAGGGTATGTCTACCCATGCTTCCATAATTGTTATCGGTGCTGGCTCTTACGGCACTGCTCTAGCCATTACCTTTTCACGCAACGGTCATAAAGTTTTGTTGTGGGGATATGATCCGGTTCATATTCAAAGGCTAGCAGTGGCGCGTTGCAATCAAGCTTTTTTACCTAATGTGCCTTTTCCACCAACTCTTTATTTAGAATCTTCGCTGAAGAAAGCGTTAACGGCTAGCCGTGATGTAATGATTGTGGTACCAAGTCATGTATTCGGCAGCGTACTTTTGCAACTTAAACCGCATCTTCGTCAGGATGCTCGAATTGTTTGGGCCACTAAGGGTCTGGAATCGGACACTGGTCGATTGTTGCAGGAGGTAGCACGGGAGGTTCTAGGAGAGCAGATACCTCTTGCTGTTTTATCTGGGCCAACTTTTGCACATGAATTAGCAGCCGGCTTACCTACCGCTATCGCGTTGGCGGCCACTGATACTAAATTTAGCGACGATTTACAGCGGTTGTTACATTGTGGAAAAAATTTTATGGTTTATAGTAATCCTGATCTCGTCGGTGTTCAACTAGGGGGAGCGGTGAAAAATATTATCGCTATTGGTGCTGGTATCTCTGATGGGATTGGATTTGGCGCCAATGCGCGCATTGCATTAATCCCTCGAGGGTTGGCAGAAATGTCACGTTTAGGTGAGGCAATGGGCGCCGAATCCAGTACGTTCATGGGAATGGCAGGACTGGGTGATTTAGTACTTACCTGCACTGACAATCAATCACGTAATCGCCGTTTTGGTATGCTGCTAGGGCAGGGCGCCAGTGTTGAGTATGCAAAGGCAACAATAGGGCAAGTAGTAGAAGGTTACCGTAATACCAAGGAAGTATTGGCGTTAGCTGGTCGGTATGGAGTAGTAATGCCTATTACCGAGCAGATTTATCAGGTGCTTTATCAGAAAAAAAATGCGTATCAAGCGGCGCTAACACTCCTGGGTTGCGCACAGGAAGATGAAAATAGCCGTGGCTAAAAAAAGGGGGGGTTAGCAATAGAGAAAAAGATGGAGATATAGGGAGAGTAGGATGCAACTTATACCTGTATAATATTCAAGTCGAAGTGTGATTGGTAGATTACACTACACCTATCTAGGCTTATTTTTACATAATCTCTTTACTGCAAGAAAATCTTCGTGATTTATTAAGTTATCTTTAGAGTCATTCACTTCAGAATTCTATTCTTTCAGCTATTACTATCAGACAAGTACTCAACAAGCATTATTTCACCGATCTAGTTAGAATTTTATCTTCTATGCGTGACATTCTGGAAGAGAGCATTAATGTAGCTTTTGTGTCCTAAAGGATTCGAGGAATCTCAATAGTGAAAATAATAAATTATTCCGATAAAAATCATTTGGCAGAAGAAATTAGAGAAGGTGTTTTATTTTGCACCTTAAATATCGAACGTAGCGATATAGCATTAAACTATATCTCTCCAGCCAATGCAGTCTCGTAGGTAATAAATATTATAAATACGCATCGAAATCGTATGAAATAAGTCATACTATATCGCTTGGGGATGATATTTGTTTTCGAACTTTATTCCCTCAATTATTACAGAATAGCCAGATATGCACTTATTATTTTAAATTTTTATCATCTTAATCTTTCTAAGAAGATTTGTTTTAATTATTATGGTCATGATATTTAGTAACTCCTCATTAGCTAATAGGTATTTAGTGTCGTGTTTTTATAAGGATTTAATAGTCATAAAAATCAGTGTACTACTATAGTAGTACAGTTACTAATTCCGGAATAAGCAATCACAAGTAAACTTTCTTATAGTTCTTTAATCTCTCTTTTTTCCATTTGTATGCAAAGTGTGCTAAAGAAGATGCCGAAGGCATCTTCTTTTAATAATTTTCCTTTATATTAAACCATCGCCACTCCCACGATTAGCAGTTTACTTTGGCTAAATCACAACCTTGTATAAGTTTCAACTAGGCATTTTATAAACACTGTAATCTAATAGTTGATAAATATTACAAATATGGTAATATTGAAGATTAATGACGTATTGAAGATGCTTTATCGTAGATTTTGCTGAAAGTTTATAAGGTATTCATGGAGTCTAATTTATAGATATATAGTAAAAATTTAGGTAAAATGGAGTAAAACCAATATAGCTTATATGTGTTTAGTAATACATATACAAGACGATTTTAGTCTAATTCCAGAACAAAAAAATATGGTATAGTTGAGTGTATTAATAAAAATACGGAGAATATAAAACATTAGATAAAGTCTAAACTTCTCTTTTAATTTATTACAGTGATGATTCAATGCATTAATATATACTACAACAAATTATTAGTAAGAAAGTATAAGTTACTAAATCAGTGTTGTTTATATAAATATTTAAAGTGTTTTTAGTATACAGTTAATGCGTCATTTTAGACGGAAATAAATTTTATATATTTGTATTGAGAAATATTTGGTGGTTCTTTTTTTTGATAGAAAACTCAGGTTAAGTCTTCACTTTAAGAATGTTAAGATTTCGACATGAGAATTATTCAAGTTATCCCATTTGGAATTGGAATTTTTATTGTGAAATTAATTTTTTTATGATATATTTCATCAAATTTTGGTATAAGAATGCATTTACTAGGAAATGTTTCCTAGTATCTTAAAGATACTAGAGTATAAGGCGAGTGTCGTAAGTCTTACGAAGACAGGAAAGATAAAATAAGGCGCGTTAGCAGAGTGGTTATGCAGCGGATTGCAAATCCGCCTACCTCGGTTCGACTCCGGGACGCGCCTCCATTTTATAGCGAAATGCCCGGGTGGTGGAATTGGTAGACACAAGGGATTTAAAATTCCTCGGCTTTGGCTGTACGAGTTCAAATCTCGTCCCGGGCACCAAACAGAAAAGTTATGAATATAACTATATTATATTTACTAGTACAATAGTGTTAATATTGATACTTTATACAAGGGAATACTACCTAAAATAATGCTTCCTTATGTTTCATCGTTATTTCAAATTCATCGTTATTTTAAACTTCAAAAATTTCATATCTCCATACTGGAGACTATCGTTTATATTAAATTTTATTCACTTTTCGCAAAAATATACCTAACGCACTAGCATTTTTATAAAATGCTGTAAACAAAAAGCAGTGTATCCGTATTATACAGGATATTTTTGGTTTGGATATCTTCTTTATTAGATTTGGTTAGTAACTTAGATCCTTATGGTTTTCGTAAAAACTGGAATGCTCTATAAACAAGCAATTACTAAAGATAACATCTTATATGAAAGAGAAGCCAGCTTGATGCTGCTGAATAACGCCACTTATAATAAGTCGTCCAAACGACCTATGCTCCAATAGAAAGATAGGCTGGTATGAGTATACGGTTTGCAACCCTATTAAATAAGATTGAGTTTTTTAGATATTTTACATCTATTCTTAGATAAATATGAGTGCGCATGTTTATTTTTGACATTGATACATCTCAAGAAAGACTCTCAGACAAATTTAAAAATCTATTATAATAGGATTAATAGATCATAACTTTACAAAGTTATATTGGACTGATTGAATTTTAGAATCATCGTAAATGATACCAATAGCGGTATCCTAGGGATATAATTTAATTATCCAAATTCCCCCTCTTTCTTGATAAACAAATCGTTTAAAAAATAGATATTCATATGATGCAGTTATGAAGGAAAATTGTTATTTTCATTATCGCTAATAAAGTAGGTAGATACATGATATAAAATATAATTTCTTTTAAATATAAAGAATATTTATGCATTTATTTTACCAGGTAAATTAGGTCTATATTAGAGCACTGGATGAGTAAAGGAATAAGAGTGGAATTAACATTGTTATTTTAAGTATGAACAAGGTTTTTTATGAAAAATCAAAAAGAATTTAGAGACTGTCTTGTAATCCAAGAAAATGTTCTCCTTTGATTAAACCATTATGCAATAATAAAAAAATCATTAAAATCCATAAAAAATAAAAATAACTACGGATTTTAAAAAACCATGTGCTCTTACGAGCATACATAAAATTTACCATGTTGAGAACATGTATATAAAATTCTAAAAGCGCACTATTGCCATTCAAGTAGGCAATAGTGTTTTTTTCCCCGTCGTAATAAAGTATAACGGCCATATAGCCGGTCAGCATCGTTAAACACATATTCAGCTGATAGCTGTTTTTCTCCGTTTACTGTTACGGCGTTTGCACTTATGATAGTGCGTGCTTGCTTGCGCGAGGGAACTAAGCCCGCTGCTATTAGCGCCTGTTGTAAATCTGAGCTTCGCTTAATAACTACTGTCGGCATGCCATCCTGGGTTAGTTGTTTGAAATCATTCTCCGTAAGATCTGCGGGTATACCGGTAAATAAACTAGCAGTGATACGCTTCGCTGCACCTAATCCCTGTTCACCGTGTACGATACGGGTTACTTCTTCTGCCAATACAGATTGGGCACGCGGTCCTTTATCGTTAATAAGATGATCCTCGTGTTGCAGCGATTCGATAGTGGAAAGTTCTAAAAAAGTAAAGAACTTCAAAAAGCGATAGACATCGCGATCAGTTGTATTGATCCAGAATTGATAAAACTTGTAGGGACTGGTTTTTGTGGGATCTAGCCATATTTCGCTTCCGTCTGTCTTTCCAAATTTGCTACCATCTGCTTTAGTAATAAGCGGCAACGTGAGGCCATAGACAGTAGTGTGATACAGTCGGCGTGTTAACTCGATACCAGAAGTGATATTACCCCACTGATCAGAACCACCAATCTGTAGTACTACACCGTGCTTTTTATTCAGGTATGCGAAATCATAGCTTTGTAATAAATTATAAGAAAATTCCGTAAAGGAAATACCGCTATCATCTCGGTGCAATCGGTGTTTCACTGCTTCTTTATTAATCATTTGATTGATAGAAAAGTGTTTTCCGATATTGCGAATAAACATCAGTGCATTCATGGAGCTGAACCAGTCATAATTATTAGCCATGACAGCGCTGTTGTCGCCGGAATGAAAGTCAAGGAATGATGCCACCTGGGATTTAATGTTTTCCACCCATCCCTTAACGGTTGTAGTAGGATTTAGCATACGTTCGTTTGTTTTAAAACTCGGATCTCCGATAAGACCGGTTGCACCACCTATCAGCGCGAATGGACGGTGACCGGCTAGCTGGAAGCGTTTAAGACATAGTAATGGCACTAAATGCCCTAGATGTAAGCAATTAGCGGTAGGATCAAAACCACAATACAGAGCGATCGGTCCTGCTGTGAGGCGCTCATTCAGTCCCTTTTCATCTGTGACCTGGGTAATCAGCCCCCGCTCCCGTAATTCTTTTATTAGGTTACGATTTACCATCAAAGACTCCATTTTTAAGAAAAACTAACAATATATCTTGATCTGGATAGACGGTTTTGAGCGAAGAATTTTTTTTAAAAACGCGGTCATTCCATGATTTCGGATCGTTAAGAGTCATTCTGTTTTGATTATGGGGCTAGTCGGTCAATTTTCCACCCGTCATTCTCCCATCGATATAGAAACCTATCATGCAGTCGGTGTTGACCACCCTGCCAGAATTCTAGCGTATCAATAGTTACTCGATAACCACCCCAGAAGCTTGGTACTGGAACTTCGTCTTGAAAAAATTTTCCTTTTAGTTCTAAGAATTTACTTTCTAGTACGTCGCGCGAAGAAATGGGGGTGGATTGTCGCGAGACCCAAGCGCCAATCTGGCTATCGCGAGGGCGACTGCGAAAGTATTTTTTTACATCGTTAAATGAGAGCTGTTCCGCTTGCCCTAGCATTAACACCTGCCTTTCTAGCGCGTGCCAGGGAAAGTGTAGGCTAATACGCGGATTATATGCTATATGGGTCGCTTTGCGACTAGTAAGATTGGTATAAAATACTATCCCATGATGATCAAAATATTTAAGGAGAACCAGACGTTGATAGGGCTGACCATTAGTATCTACAGTACCCAGACTCATCGCTGTGGCATCGGGAAGCTGTGCAAGGCAGGCTTCTTTTAGCCACTGTTCAAAAAGCTGCATGGGTTCTAATGTTAAATCAGTGCGGCGTAATCCACGCTGTGTATATTCTCTACGTAAAGTAGAGATATCGATTGATTGTTTTATCATGTTGTGTGAATAAAAATATTATATCAAGTTATTAGTGTGCCCTGTGATCTTAAAAATCGCAAATATTTATATTTTTTCTCTCTAAGTGACATATATAGTTTAAAAGGATTGCATCCTGGAGTGCAATAAAAGAAATTCGTCTTGCAACTAGATATATATCTAGATCCAGGAAGGGGGCATTTTATAAAGATTATCGGTTCTTTTTAAGAATTAAAGCTTTTCAAAATCTATAGAGATCTTCTTTTTAAGAGTTGAGTTTTGTACTGTGATTCATCCCGGACAGACTGAAATGGTATTATGTTAGTTTATATCTTTTAGAGTATTAATTTATTAATAAAGTTTGATACGTGATTTGCAGCAGAATCTCATGATTCTTGCGAGAAGAGTAATATGGTGGCTATTGAAAATATATATTATACTCTATTTAAATTATTTAAGGATATTTTCTTTGTAGATTTATCAAGTGACTAGCCTTAATTGATATTAATCCTCAATAGGAAATAGATGATGAGAATCTTAAAATTCCTTGTAAATCAACTATGATTTTTATCATATCAAAATATAGCAGAGATCCTTAAAAGAAGAATTTATCTATTTCAGATAGATGCTGTAGTTTTAATAGTTTTTTGATGTAATGATTTACAGAATACTGGTTCAGTAATTAATTTTTTGAGAAAAAAAGAACTACTGAAACATTATTAATGTTTATTCAGCATTAGATTACACATAGGTATGGATATGTACTCCCCCCTTTGATTCTATGTATCGGAAGATGATCAGTCTGCTATCTCTATCAAAAATCATTTATTGCCCATGTAGTAAAATAATCATGAATGTTCAGTGAATAATTTTTAGATAGCGTATCGCATTAGAAAATGTTTTTCTAGAAAGGGTACACATGATGTTAATTCTTCGCGTAGTAGGCGATTTAAAAGAGCATAATCATACTGGAAGAGATCTTTGGTACCTTCAGGTATATTGGTTTATAACGCATGATCAATGGTGGATATTAAATAAAGTATTTTTGTATATATTTTCTAGAGCTAAGACTAATTGAGTAGAAATGATTATAAGAGAAATTGCACAAAGATATGTGTGATGCAATATCAAGATTTGATTCGCAGTATGAAATCAGTAATATAAATGAAACTCCTGCACTATCAAGAGATTACTGAAAAAAGAAATATTTTTCAGATTTCGTGAAAAAGATCATCCTCCGTAACTGTTTTGCGTGTTATGAACGCATGAGCTATAGTGCATATTATCGATTAATCAATATGCATAAAATTGATACAAACAGATTTAAAAGATAAAATAATATCATTTTAAAGATCAGAAAAGATGCATGTTATAGTCATAACAGTTCATATAACTATGTGTCATTTAAGTCATAAAATAAAACTAATGTGTGAGTTAATTAATGTTCAGTATTTCAATATCATTAATCTCTACAACCAAATAATACATTGTAAATGCAACTTGTTGTGAACAATAACATTAAATTCAAAGAATTATCCTGGGATACTGTTAATCCCGCCTAAATTTCATTGGTTTAAGTTAACTAGAGATACATAAACTAAAGTGTATCACTTAATAGATTCTAGATGTGTAGGGTCTGCCATTATATCTATCTGTCTTAGATGTATTTTTTTCTCTGTCATGCTTCTCCCGTTATACTGTTGTTAATATATTTTGCTCTAGTCCCCCCAATAATTTGTCGACATAGTTTAGGCGTGTTTTATTATTCGACAGATTGCAGATAAATCTTAATCGAGTCTGACTCTCTAAGCGATAAGTCTCTGGTTCTCTCTGTAGCAAATCGATAAGATAAGTTGGGTCAATACGATGACTTTCGCTAAATTCTATAAAGCCCCCTTTATTTCCCCCCTCGATACGCTGGATCCCTAGGTTTGTGGCCCGTAGTCTAAGACTGGTTATCGCCAGTAAATAATATACCGATTCAGGTAGTAGACCAAAACGATCGATAAGCTCAACTTTGAGGTCTTGAATATCACGGTCGTTACGGGTGTTAGTAATCCGTTTATATAGTAATAGACGGGTGTTAACATCCGGAATATACTCTTCGGGGAAGATTGTAGATATTCGGAGATCAACCTCACTGAGTTGGTTTCGTAGATCAGCTAAAGATGGCTCCCGGCCTGCCTTGAGAGCATCTAACGCTTTTTCTAGCAGTGCCATATAGAGGGACACGCCAACTGTTTCTATTTGACCACTTTGAACTTCTCCCAATAATTCTCCAGCGCCGCGGATTTCAAGATCATGTGTTGCTAGCGTAAATCCGGCTCCTAGATCTTCCAGTGATTTAATTACCTCTAAGCGCTTATGTGCTTCCTGGCTTAAAATGTTTAGCGCTGGTGTTAGCAGATAGCAATAGGCTTGCTGATGTGAACGGCCAACACGTCCGCGAAGTTGATGGAGCTGCGCTAATCCGAAATGATCTGCCCTCTCAATTATAATGGTGTTGGCGTTAGCGATGTCGATACCTGTTTCGATGATTGTAGTACATACAAGTACATTAAAGTGATGATGATAAAAATCTCTCATGACTCTTTCTAAATCGCGCTCACGCATTTGACCGTGCGCGATGGCGATGCGTGCCTCTGGCACTAGAGTTTCTAGGCGGTAGGCAACTTTTTCAATATTCCTCACATCATTATGAAGATAATAAACTTGGCCGCCGCGCAGTATTTCGCGTAGGATACCTTCACGTATCACTACTGCATCATATTCGCGCACAAATGTTTTTACCGCTAATCGGCGTGCTGGTGGGGTAGCTATAATCGATAGATCGCGCATTCCACACATTGCCATATGGAGCGTACGTGGTATAGGCGTGGCCGTCAAAGTCAGAATATCGACATTGGCACGCATCGCTCTAATAAACTCTTTATGACGTACGCCGAAGCGGTGTTCCTCATCTACAATAAGAAGACCTAAATCATGCCATTTGACATCGTTTTGCAGTAATTTATGAGTACCAATCAGTATATCCACTTTACCTTTAGCAGTTTGTTTCAGTACCCGAGCCTGATCCTGGGTAGAGCGAAAGCGCGAAATCATTTCAATACACACTGGCAAGTTATTAAATCTGTCACAAAAATTATCGAAATGCTGTTGTGCAAGCAGGGTAGTGGGCACTAAGATAGCTACCTGCTTCTGGTTTTCAATAGCTAGAAAAGCGGCGCGTATTGCAACTTCTGTTTTACCGAATCCGATATCGCCGCACACTAAACGATCCATGGCTATAGGTTGACACATGTCTTGTACTACTGCGTTGATCGCTTGAGCTTGATCTGTTGTGAGTTTAAACGGAAAACCTTCGCAAAATATTTGATAATGTTCCTGGTTATATTGGAAGGGAAAGCCACTTTTATCTGCACGCTGACTATAAATATCAAGAAGCTCTGCTGCTATGTCACGAACACACTCAGCTGTTTTTTTTCGGGTCTTTGCCCAGACGCCCCCGCCCAGTTTATGCAGTGGCGCATGTTTAGAGGTAGCGTCTGCGTAGTGGGTGATAAGATGTAGGGAAGAAACGGGGATATAGAGTTTATCGTTATCGGCATATATTAGTATTAAATACTCACCTTTGATGCCGCTGATTTCTAGTGTCGTCATGCCAGCATAGCGACCAATTCCATGCTCTAGATGTACTACTACCTGACCTTCATGAAGGTCTGTTAGATTGCGGATTAAGACACCATTCTTGGTGGTGTAGTGAGTATCTTGGCAATGGTAACCACCTCGTTCTTTCATCAGATCGCCTTCGCAAATTACAACTCGATTTCGTCGTATATCGATAAAACCGTGTTCGCTAGCACCGATAATAAAATAAGCACCTCGTTCAACAGAATCTTCAAGACGGTATATTTGTTTGGGCAGGATATTTATCCTAGCAAGAAGTTTACTAAGGATTTCTAATCGGCTTTGGTTTTCTACCAAGAAGATCACTGAACTGTCTAACTGTTTATAAAACCGGCATAGTTTTTCCATGGGAGCTTTGTTTTTTGCATCTATTAATAAATTCGGTAGCGTTCGACAATTCATATTATGCTGATTAGAGTTTTCCAATAGTGTTTTCGTGCTAAGCTGAACGCGTGGATACTTTTTAAGTGCTCTGACGAGGGTATCCACTTCTAGCCATAGACTTTCGGGTGGTAGAAGTGGGCGCATTGGATCTAGACGTCTACTTTTAAATCGCATCCAGGTATCATCCCAGAAATGAACGGCGTCAGCCTCAAGCTCTCCGGTGTTGAGTATCAGTGTCGTCATCGGTAGATATCGGAACAGTGAAACCAGGGGTTCGTTGAAAAATAATGGTTGCCAGTATTCAATTCCTGCCGGGAGGTTACCGTTGCTTACTTGCTGATAAAGATGTTCAGCGTCGCGGCGTACATCAAACTGTTCTCGCCACTGACGGCGAAACCGTTCTATCGCGATTTTATCGGTTGGAAATTCATGAGCTGGCATCAGACTAATAGAAGAAACTTCTTGTCGTGTGCGTTGTGTATCTATATCAAAGATACGAATATCATGAATTTTTTCATTAGTAAAATCGACACGGTAAGGATTGTCACTGCCCATGGGATAGAGATCCAGCAATGCACATCGGATAGAAAATTCACCGTGCTGCATCACTTGAAAGACACTGTGATAACCGGCTTGTTCTAGTTCATTTCGTAATATATCACTTGATAAGTGCTGATTTTTTGTCATTAATCGTGTATGTCGATGTAAAAAAGAATGGGGGCACACTCGTTGCATTAGAGTGTTTACAGACATGATGATAATGCCGCGTTTAAGTGTCGGAAGCCAGTATAGTGCGGTGATTCTTTTTGAAACAATTTTCTGATGAGGCGACAGAACATCGTAAGGGAACGTTTCCCAACCGGGCAGAGTTAATACGGGATGAGGCGTGAGATGTTGAATCTCATTATGTAATCGACGGACGTTTTTCATATCTGTAGCGATGAGCAACACCAGTCCTGGGTGACGATTAACGATCGCGGCGCACTCTAGGGAACAGGCGGCGCCTTCCAGTTCACCCAAAACTAGTTTTTGATTAGCTTGGTTTGGTAAGGTATAACAATCTCGTTCTAACATGGCTAATAATACATCTCTTGTTCTCATATGAGTGGAGTGTGGCGGGATAACCCGCGCTAGAATAGCTTAGTAGCGGGGGAAATAGTAAAAATGTCAGCGCTTTCAAGAATAAAAGTTGGTGCTTATAGCGCTGAATAGTTTTGTTGTTTGAAATAACCTTTTAATATCTTCGGATATTTTCTCTTTTGAAATCGTGCTGAGATAGACATTAATGTATCAACCTGTGGTATTGTATATTGGTTTTAGATATATGCGTGAAAAGGAACCAGGTAGCTTTGCTTGTTTTGTCTCCTGGCTTTCTACCATTGCTATAACGCTTGGGGTCATGGCGATGGTAACCGTATTATCCGTCATGAATGGGTTTGAACGAGAACTAGAAAAAAACATTCTTGGCTTAATCCCCCAAGCGTTGCTGACAAGTCCTCAAGGTGGACTAGATCCTAAAAATATTAAAGCTGTAGGACTCAATGCTCTTTTGGGTGTGACGCATGTATCACCGCTAACCACCAGCGATGTGATGTTGCAAAGCGCCAGTGGCGTAGCGATGGGCGTGATGTTAGGTATAAACCAAAACGATCCTGAACCCTTATCTCATTATTTCTTAAAAGTTCGCCAGGATGACTTGATAGCTGGCCAATACCGGGTAATCTTGGGCTATGAACTTGCCAATACGCTCAATGTGAAGCGTGGCGACAGATTACGGTTGATTATGCCGGGGATGAGTCAATTTACTCCCGTAGGTCGCATTCCCACTCAGCGTTTATTCACTGTAATCGGTACCTTTACTGCCCACAGTGAAGTTGATGGATACCAATTGCTAGTTAATCAGGATGATGCGTCTCGCTTGATGCGTTATCCATCTGGCCATATTACTGGTTGGCGTTTATGGTTAAAGAAACCGCTGGCAGTAGATCAATTATGTACTCAATTGCTACCTCATGGGTTAGTGTGGCACGATTGGCGAGAACGTAAAGGCGAATTATTCCAGGCGGTTCGCATGGAAAAGAATATGATGGGGTTGTTGTTAAGTTTAATTATCATAGTGGCAGTATTCAATATTATCACTTCTCTAGGGTTGGTGATAATGGAAAAACAGGTTGAAGTAGCAATTCTAAAAACCCAGGGGATGACTCGCCAACAGGTGATTCTGGTATTTATTGCTCAGGGCGCCTTCCGTAGCATTGTCGGCGCAATATTGGGTACCTGTCTTGGGGTTTTGTTGTCATGTCAATTGCATTATTTCATACCAGGTCTCGGGCCATTAATTGGTACTGCTGTTCTGCCAGTAGTCATCGAACCATTACAGGTAGCAGCCATTACGTTCTCGACAATAACTATGTCACTGCTTTCTACAATTTATCCTTCTTGGCATGCCGCATCCGTCCATCCCGCTGAGGTTTTACGATATGAATAATACTGTGTTGCTGCGGTGTTCCCAACTCAGTAAAAGTTATCAGGAGGGGCAAGTTTACATTGATGTCTTGCGGAAGGTGAGTTTTGAGCTGAAGTACGGCGAAATGATGGCGATTGTCGGCAGTTCGGGTTCCGGTAAAAGTACATTGCTTCATTTATTAGGTGGACTAGATAAACCGACTAGTGGCGAGGTTATTTTTGAGGGTCAGTTATTAAATAAACTTTCTTCTACCGATCGTGCACTGATACGTAATCGGCGTTTAGGTTTTATCTATCAATTTCATCATCTTTTACCTGATTTTAACGCGCTTGAAAATGTGGCAATGCCATTACTGATTGGCGGTATGCGTTCGAGTCAAGCAAAAACAGCAGCAGGGGAAATACT
Source organism: Candidatus Steffania adelgidicola (assembly GCF_020541225.1). Classification (GTDB taxonomy): domain Bacteria; phylum Pseudomonadota; class Gammaproteobacteria; order Enterobacterales; family Enterobacteriaceae; genus Steffania; species Steffania adelgidicola. The sequence continues at coordinate 226,772 of NZ_CP045889.1, forward strand.
GGCAGCAGTAGGGCTTGAAAAACGAGCCAAGCACCGTCCAGCAGAGCTTTCTGGGGGTGAGCGGCAGCGGGTAGCAATTGCGCGTGCACTAGTAAATCACCCTTCACTGGTGCTGGCCGATGAGCCGACCGGCAACTTAGATCAACCTAATGCTCAGAGTATTTTTCAATTATTGTGTGAGCTGAACATGCATCATGGCACTACCTTTTTAGTGGTAACCCATGATATTCAGCTAGCTGAGAGGTTAAATCGGAAGATGGAAATGCACGATGGGCAACTGATAGAAACACTTCCATGAAAATACCGCTATCCTTAAAGATCGCGTTTCGTTTTAGTCAGGGGCGTCAATGGGGTGATATGCCATCATTGATTTCTATAATCTCCACTCTCGGAATCGCACTGGGGGTTGCAGCTTTGATTATTGGTCTGAGTACTATGAATGGATTCGAGCGTGCGCTAAAGGACCGTATATTGTCAGTGGTCCCTCATGGAGAGATTGAGCCAATGACCTCTCACTTTGATAACTGGGAGAGAGTCTTGAAACGTATTAGACAGGTACCCGGTATTCTCGCTGCAGCACCCTATCTAAACTTTAGTGGCCTAGTAGAGCGTGACGATAAGTTCCAGGCTATACAGATAAAAAGTGTTGATCCGGTTTTAGAAATGAAATTGAGCGGGTTACCCGATTATGTACAAAATAATGCTTGGTCAGATTTTCAAGCTGGACGGAAGAAAATCATTATTGGTAAAAAGGTCGGAGAAATGTTAAAAGTTAAGCCTGGAGACTGGCTGACGGTGATGATTCCTAATACCAATCCCCAGATGCAGCTTTTACAACCAAAATGGATTCACCTCCAGGTTAGTGGCATTTTAGCACTAACTACCCAGATGGATCACGGTGTTGCTATAGTACCGCTAGCGGATGCTCAAAAGTATCTGAATTATGGCAAGGATATAGGAGGTATAGCCATCAAGGTCAATGATGTATTTGATGCGTCTAATCTTGTTAGGAAAGCGGGAAAGGTAACGAATACTTATGTTAAAATTCGCAGTTGGATGGATAGCTATGGTTATATGTACCATGATATTCAAACAATCCGTGGCATTATGTATGTAGCGATTATCTTGGTAATAGGTGTTGCTTGTTTCAATATTATTTCTACGTTGGTGATGGCGGTTAAAGATAAAAGCGTCGATATCGCAATTTTAGGCACTCTGGGTAGCCAAGATGGACTTATCCGTAGTGTTTTTATTTGGTACGGATTGCTAGCGGGTCTAACAGGTAGTGTAATCGGTACAATAGTTGGTGTGCTAATTTCCCTTAACCTAACGATATTAGTGAAGGAGATTGAGCAGATTCTAGGCTGCCATTTATTATCTAGTGATATTTATTTTATTGATTTTGTACCTAGTGAATTGCATTTGGTAGATGTTATCAGCGTGTTAGCGACTGCGCTGTTGCTTAGTTTATTCGCGAGCTGGTATCCAGCACGATGTGCAAGCCGCATTTCACCAGCCAAGGCATTAAGCACTTAACATAGATATGTTTTATATTTTACTCATGCTTGTATTCATGTGTGATGTTATTTCCCTATTGAAATAATAGGATCGCTTCAAGATGATGTAGTATGTATTCTACATCCTGCATTGACCTTTACATTTTTTCATAAATCCCGCAAGTATTCTTCTTTTTTCTATCGATAAGTTATACTTAATTAGTTTCAATCCAGTATCACTTTTAAGAAAGCAGAATGATTTTTTTAAAGTTCAATTCTTATTTTATTTCGTCTAGTATGAAGAGAAAATAGTATGTTTCCCCTCCAGACTGATGAAGATCAGTCAAGTATGGTACGAGTTCAACATACTACTCTGATCTCAATCACTGTATTAAGATAGAAAGGATAGTGTTTTACTATGCATTCTATTTTAGATGTAGCCGATATTTTGATATCTAGATTTTTTTATCGATGAGTTTTTACAGAGCAGAAAATAGTTTGAATATTTTTAATGTGTTATCAGTAGCTGATTCCTGCTTATAGAAGATATTTAATTAAACTTACGATATTTTATTATATGTTAATTAGGGTTTTGATTTATAGAATGATAAAAATTTATCTCATCCTATGACATATATAACCATATTCCTTCATTTTGAATATATATATTTATATGAACACTGTGAATTATTTTAGATATCGAATATCTCTAATTTTAGAGAAATAATATAATGCTTCATCAGAAAAGTACGGTACTTATCTTTGTGTTTTTTTATTCCTTATATTTATTTAGTGCAAGCGTTATAAGTGAAGATGAAAAGAGTGCTGCATTACGAGATAAAAACTGTATTCTCAGCTGGTGTGATGTAATAAAAAATTAACCAGCTGAGTCATATGGCTATAATTTAAGAACCTTTCAGACATTAGATAAACGATTTAATTAATTTTATTCTCGTTATAGACTGAATAGAGAGACATAGAGGTTATCCTGTTATGAATCCAAGTTATATATCTTTAGCTGAAACGTTAATCTATTTTTACTATGTTGTAAGTATGATAAAAATCATATATCCCATCAAAAATATTGACGGTCGGCTGATACTAAAATTAATAATATTTACAGAGAGTAAAATTTACGGAATATCTTATAACCGTGGTAAAGAATTGATATTCTAGCGTTTAAATTCTCAGCTTGTTCTTGTAGAGAATAGTTAAAATTAACTAGGTAGGTATGTTTTGTGCTATATAAAGGAACTATTGGAATGGTTCTTAACCATGGTTTAGCAGATTGATTTAAAATGAATGATATATACTGAGTATAGAACCCTGTATCACAATAAAGTTCTCTCTTTTATTGCATATAATATATTGTAAAAAAGTAAAATGAGAAAGTGTATAAGAAATTATTTACCAGATTTTCATATTAAATAATAAATTATTAAATATCATTTTCTTTATAAAATACAGAATGATTCACCACAATAAATGTGATTTTCATAAAGCATTAGGATAGCCATTTATATTAATAACAGAAAAATATCATTAAGATGCTATGATCTTTCATTAAATTAAATTGAGTTTATTACATTATAATATGGTTCTCTAAACTTTTAGTTTAGAGAAATTATCACTTTTTCGTTTCAAACTGGATAAGGATATTTAGGGTGAATCTCATCTTCTTACAAGACTTTTAAGTTATATTATTACAAGTTCTAAATAAGTGTTCTGATTCCTTTAAGTATCTGGATATTATGTAATGATTTTCAATTTAGATTAATGGGTCTTCTTTGTTGTATAGAGATATTGTACACTTTTTTAGGTAACTTAAATACTATGAAAACAATAAATCCATTCTTCTATTAGAGAATTTAAAACCTCGGTCTTTCCATATAAACATTACATCAAATTCGAATGTTAATTAAATGGGTTATATAAATAATTTAATCTAAATCAAGTGTCTTAGCTATATGTTAAAAATGTGAGTAGAAATAGATGAGAGTGAATAAAATGTTTGTTTTAAAATAAAAATGCTGTTTTCGATGTATGTCTCTTTGTTGCAAAGACGTAATTAGGCTATATCCTATTGCTTGGTAAGATCACTGTTATTGAGCTGTTTTCCTATGAAGCTTTCCCTTTTCTTTCAGACAGGGAGGTGCTTTATGGTATAGTGATTTAAGTAATAATTGTTAATTGATGTACAGGATAACCGGGAAAATCTCGGGTTATCTTTTCCTCAGGGAATAGGCGGCATTACCGCCCAATATAATGTAGGTGAGCGATGATGACTATGAATGAAGAATATCAACCCATTAACTGTGATGATTACGATAATCTTGAGCTCGCTTGTACGCGTCATTGGGTATTGCATCTCACGCTTCGTACTGGGGAAACTATTAGCGGCGCAGCATGCGAAATCCGGTCTAGAAAACGTGTTGAATATCTAGTTATCAAATACGGAAGAGTTAGCCAAGAGATCCGTCTCGATTATATTACTAATTTTACTCATCCTAAATTGGGTACTGTGGTGGTTAGTGCAGAATAATTCCTTCTCTCTTTATTGAGTTGTAGATTTTGTCTGTTTAAAATTAAACAATTTAATTATGTGAACTAGAGAACACGGGGTTGACTGGTGTTCTCTAGTGAAGAGTCTATCTAATCATCAATGATATTTATCTGGCTCTAAAAATACATGCCATTGTTCATATGGCTCTCTCGCCGCACCTTCTTTAGTGACGAATACTCCCAGAGCTGCGATGAGATGGTCATGATAAAACAGGAGTGCTGTACTACTTCTTCTCCATGGTGGAATTCCTAGCTCCTGCCAGATTTTTTTTAATTTTCGGCCGCGTTGCCGCGTAGTAATATACACAAGACCTTGCACAGAGCCGAAACGGATCGATACTTCTTCTTCGGGAAGTGGAGCACGGACTATAGTCCGTGGCATGACTCGAGTGCCATTTATTTCATCTTGTGGGATATTATTTCCAGTTATCGATGCGATAAGTAATTTTTTCTTCGCTAAACTAGCAATATCTATTTGGCATCGCCGTACGATCCCAAGTCCCGAAGGGAGTATAAGGTGATCCTTTTCCGCCGGCCAGAGAAATACTGTATTTTTATCATGAAGCGCCGGAGAACAGGGCACAATATAAAGTCGATCGCGAAAACGTCTTATCTGTTGGTTCTCGAGTTTCATTTTCGCAATAGCATCTTGACGACTAAGTGCAACCTGTTCCCATAGATGTGTTAATTGCTGTTGTGAGGGCATTTTTACAGCATAGCTAGCTAGCCATCGTCGTAATAAAGCAGCACGTTTTATCTGGCTCATGGTTGTTAATGGCAGCCAACAGAGTGATCCATCAGGATTTGTAAGTTTGTTTAGCGTTGCCGAAAGTAGTTCGTCTAACAGCCGTTCTTGTTCGGCACAAAGCCGTGCGCTTCGCGTCACGGAAGCTGAGAATCTTGGCCAGCGATCGAGCAAGAGAGGTAGGATTTGTAGGCGCAAAAAATTACGATCAAACCGTATGTCAGTATTGCTGTCGTCCTCAATCCAGCAGAGTCCACGTTCACGAGCGTACGTCTCGAGTTCTAAGCGGCTATATGTTAGTAAAGGGCGTACCAGTCGATGCTTTCCAAATGGGGTATCAGATGCCATTGCAGCTAATCCGGTTGGACCGCTCCCACGTTTTAGAGCTAGGAGTAACGTTTCTGCCTGATCATCCTGATGTTGTGCAGTAAGTAATACCTCATCCTTTTTTAGTGCTGCCGCCAGTGAAAAATAACGGGCGCTTCGCGCCGCCGCTTCAATACCTTGAGATCTCGTGTTAAGGACGACGTTCTCTGTAATAAATGGAATAGTGCGTACATGGCATTCGTGTGCACAGTGTGCAACCCATTGTTCTGCTTTCCCGTTCAATCCGTGATTGATATGCATTGCTCGTAATGGTAGTGCGTTCTTAACATTCTTCTCGTGATTACTGTTACTTATTGTAGCGAGGGCATCTAGCAAAACAGTGGAGTCGAGTCCTCCGCTGAATGCTAGTAGCACTGAAGAGTACGGGACAACGTGGGCAGCAACACATTGGTTCAGAGTTTGTACCAGCTTAGTATCCTTAGCCTTCATACTAGCTCCAGTGATGAGAAATTGAGTGCAGTAGAAGAAAAAGTTCTTTGTGATTTTTCGTCTTAATTCACAGTGATATTTGGATGATAGCAGAATCTTAATGAATAATAATCGTCAGGTAAATTATGGTATGTTAGCAATTTTACCACAGTTTATCTATGTTAGTATATGAAGGAAAATACAATATTTTAATAAAATACGCTGTCTAGCGTAAGAATCTTATTTTGAGGAGATTGTAGTGTGATAATGCCTTTTTGATAATAGAAAATTTTAGTACAGGATTTAACAGGTTGCATGATGACTAGAAAGGATAAAACATTTTTTATTAGATCTTCCGATCAGACTTTAAAAGAAAAATCATAGCAGATATTAATCTGGAAGATCGAAGTTTTCTTATTTAGTATTTTAAGAACACTTCCAGCAAAGAAGTGTTCTTAAAAATAATTCTAATTAAACTACATATCATATATATCGGAATATATTTCCTCAGTTATTAATAAAGTTTATTTATAATCATAAATCATATGGTTGAGTGGTTTGATTTTAATAATACTTATATACTAAAAGGTTCATTTGTGTCACAACAAAATAACTTGTTTTTTATTACTTGTTTGCGCATATATACTTTATTGATTAAAATCATAAAAATATTAATAGGTACGTTTGTAGATACTCGGTTTAGGTCATGAATTAATGAATTTTACATTATTTATGGAAAATTAAGGTAGTCGATAACAATTATGGAGTCTTTATGAAATGATAAGATGTAAGTATTTATAATGTATATATAAAAATGTTGGTAATGATATTAATCAAATAATATTGTTCTTGGTATGGTGCGGATTATATTTCTCCTGGTAATGTTCATTCTCTATAAACATACAGGTAAACAACGGTTACTCTAAAGTTAGATAAAGTTGATGTATAGGCTAGTCCTCTCTTTTTAAGAGAGAAGATACGTGGTTCTTTAGAAACTTTAAATTTTTTCTGTTTTCATTAGGAATTTGAAGAATATTCAAGGTTTTTTAATTTTAATATGTCAATCGGAGATTACGTATTGTGGAAAATTGTCTAGTAATTTTGATTACTAGAATATGATTTAGACACAGAATAAATACACAACTGTTTTGGAGCTTCATTTACAGGTACGTAAGAACTCGGATCTATTTTTTGTAAGCATGAAGAATTCTATAATCTGATGAGTAATCAAATATGATTGAATGTTAGATGAAATAATAATATTGGGTATCTTTTTTCTATTTTGCGGAAATATCTCTTGCCTGTTTAGAAAAGTCTAGCGTCCCATATAAGGAACGTTTTTTCCAATGAATCATTAGTAGTTTATTCCTTTATACAATGATATCTATTTTCCAGCTCTTAATTGTTTTTTTATTCTTTTTTGTTTGGAGATAGACTAAAATATATCAATCTTTACCGACAACCATATCGCGCTTTAAAAATTACCATCGTGGTTGTATGTAGTGTGTATGTAACATCCTATTAAAACATTAAATTGAATATTAGTACCTGATTAATAATCACAGAAAATCTTCTTTGAAGCGCTTAAGAGCATCCTCTTATTATTAGCCGTAATCTGCGTTCTTCAATTAAAGATGAAAATCCATTAAGCTACGGGGTCTCTACTAGATAAAAGCTACTTCTTTAGTATAGTTAAACGATCAGTCTAGATATATTATAGCGCGTAGTTAAACTGAATATGAATGTATAATTTATCTGCAGTGATTCTCGCATCTTATGCGATCATCTATATCTATATAGACATACAGAGGATGAAGCAAAAAGTCTTGGTGTTTTTAAAACTACACCTCACAGATGACTAAAGATCTAAGTGCATGTGTCTATAGTTTCATGTATAGCGCCTCCTAAGCTTACTTTTAAATCTGTAAAGCAAAAGTATAGTGTAGAAATAAAATAGGCGTAAATAAACAATACTGGGAGTTACGGTTTTCATTCTAGCGAATGAGCATGAAATCATATCGAACTGATATAAGAATTATTTATTATGCGATATCTATTTAACTAGTCTAGTTATTATATGTAAGGTATCGATATGCAACGTTTTTTCTATAGATTATCTTTTTTTTGAAAATTAGAAAAGATATGCAATAATAAAATTATTAGATTGTGTACAATTTTTTAGTATTGTGAATAGATTAGAGTTGAGATTGAAATTTACTTGTAGAGGATAATGGCTATCCATGAATAATCCAGATCAAGATAGTTTTTGATTATCAGAAAAAGGATGGCTATGAAATTGCACTATCGGCTGAAAACAGCACACCCGCTAGGACACGGCCTGCCAGTACTGTTCATCCACGGTTTATTCGGTAGTCTGGATAATCTTGGCGCACTAGTGCGTCCACTGTGCAAAAATCATTGTACGTTGCAAATTGATTTGCGTAATCATGGTTTATCACCGCATGCTCTTACTATGCGATACGACGAAATGGCACAGGATGTGCTAGCGTTGTTAGACACCCTTTTAATAGAACGTTGTATCGTTATTGGTCATTCTATGGGTGGAAAAGTAGCAATGAAGCTTTGCACAATGGCACCAATCCGCATTGCGCAAGCAGTAGTTATTGATATGGCTCCGGTTGTTTATCAACTGCAGCCGCATAATATCATTTTTGCTGCGCTTCTAGGTGTTCGCGAAGCCGGGATTACACAGCGATGCACTGCTGCGCGGTTAATGGAGGATTATATTGATGATTCAAGCACTGTTCAATTTTTATTAAAATCGTTTTGTCAGGGCTCATGGCGTTTCAATCTTGAGGCTATTCAACGAAATTATGCTGATATTATCGGTTGGAAAATTCAAGCCCCCTGGCTAGGGCGGGTATTGTTTATTTTCGGTGGTAACTCTATGTATTTAAATAACCTCTATCGAGAGGTGCTCTATCAGCAATTTCCTCAGGCATGTATTTATATAGTAGCCGATGCTGGCCATTGCGTTCATGTTGAGAAGCCTGAAGAGGTTCTACATCTTATAACTGGTTTTCTAGCAGATAGAGCATCAGTTGTAGTGAAGAAATAGGTATTAATGTTTTGCATTGTTCTAGAATAGGATAAGTGGTATTGAAAGTTAGTTGTGTATAAATCGTAATAGAGCGGGGTTTTTGTCTTAATAGTGAAAGAATACCTACTAATAATAGTAGCAACATTTGAGATCAGGAAGTGAGCCTAAATCTTTTTTAGTAAGAGCTATGCGTTTTCTGCATAGATGTTTTATAAAGAGAAAAGTGTAATTTTATTGAGAAACAAAATTATGTTTGCTCATGTTCTATAAACGAAGGTATCCAAGTGTCTTAGGTAAAAAGTTTATTTGTTTTTAACGTATTACTCGTTATATATAGATATTGTTAACCTGCTGCATTTCGATTAGAATTGAATTATTATGGACGTATATAAAAAGATTTTCCGTGATATGAACTAAAAATCACGCGTGTTGCTTAATAAAACGTTTAGAATCAAAGCTCTTGATTATCTAGATGAAGAGATAGAATCTTTGTCTAAAGATATCACATCCAATCTCAAAATATTGCTGTTGCGTTGAGGATCAGGGCTGGCAATGTGAGGGTTCTGTCCGTTTTCTTATAAAACAATGACATTAACGAATGTGTAATCTTGCTTACCCGACCTTCATGAAGTATTGCGTATAGCGAGCGATGAGGGGGGTATTAATATAAAAGAATAAGGAACTTATTAAGTTAATAAATATGTCTTTAGATAACAGAAATTAATTCCATCGATTAATCAGAATAAATTATTATTGATATAATATGATAAGAGAGAGCATACAGCGCAGATATATACGGACATTTACATTCAATGGTGAAATACATTTCAGTCTATAAGAGATTAGTACAAAGTTAAATTTAATTTTTTTTAAAAATTGCTGTCTTTCAAGAGCTGATGATTAAAGGTGAATTTAAGAGCCTTACAATAATGGATTTAATCACTGAGGTGATTACCTGCTATTATTGCCTTAATCGGCTTAAGATTAGAGCTTTAATGTATCATTAATATTCATGGGGTTTTAATGTTGATGGCGCGTGTGGGCATTTTTTTTGGTAGTGATACGGGCAATACTGAAAATATTGCAAAAATGATTCAGAAACAATTAGGTACTAATATTGCTGATATTTTTGATATTGCAAACAGCAAGAAAGAAGATCTAATACAGTACGATCGGCTAATTTTTGGTATACCGACCTGGTATTACGGTGAAGCACAGTGCGATTGGGATGATTTTCTTCCTACGTTAAAAGTTATTGATTTTAGTAGGAAGGTTGTTGCGCTGTTTGGTTGTGGTGATCAGGAAGATTACGCGGAGTATTTCTGTGATGCAATGAGTACTCTTCGGGATATTATTGAACTTCATGGTGCTACGATAGTTGGCTATTGGTCAGTTATGGGTTATAATTTTGAAGCGTCTAAAGGATTGCTTGATAGTGATCATTTTATTGGTTTAGCTATTGATGAAGATCGGCAACCGGAGTTAACGGCCGCGCGTGTTGATGCTTGGGTTAAACAGGTTCGTATAGAGATGAAGATATCCTAAGAGGGTAGAATCTTAGATTCTATTGCTTTTAAAGACCAAGAAATTAATAAGTAGATAAACATAATTCATATCACGATATTGAATATAATAATATTCATTATTAGATGTAACACATGAAGATATCGGATGTCTTTTTCGTAACTTTCAATGTCAACAGTGTAATAATGTCGATATTTTGTTACAAGTTTTAACTGCTAAAATAAAAAAATGAATTTTAAAATTACCTAACTAGTTTTATAATAATAATTTTATTTACTGATTCTACATTTTAGTAATGTAGCGTTTTATTTTTGAAGTATTAAAGTTTAATAAGAAGTATTTATTTTTCATATTGAAACAGCAAGATATCCTTCTGCTGGAAGGATAGTATCAGAATATGATTTACTATTTTGTTTCTTTAGGGTTGGTTGAGCAAATACTATTGCTTACTAACGTATCCGTTTAGATGAACCGGGATGTGAACTTTCAAGGGATCCTTTATTGTTGATCTGAATCAGGATATCGTCCTTGTTAAAGGTTAGTGTTAATGTTTGCTGAGTGATAGGTGCATGGTCTAATTTATGCTGAAAGATATAATACCAGGTATTGGATCCAAACGGATCTTTTATCATTGAGTTACCCAAGATTTGAATCACCTCCTCTTTAGAGAGGCCTGTATGAATTTTATCGATATCAGCTTCGGTTAAATAATCAATTTTTTTAATGATAGGATGGTAAACCACTTTTTCGACAAGGGAGCAACCGACGGTGCACATTAGTATAATGCTAATAGCAATAGTGAAGGTCTGAAATCTCATAATCATTAAGTTCCTTTTCGATATAAAGGTGAAACAAAAAATTTTGTTGACTATTGAATTAAAACATAAGTTAATTATTTTGCAAGGCTTATTCGTACTATTGAGTTAAGAAAAATACAGTTTTAAAAGCTAACGCGGCCTCCTTGATATTGAGTACCGTATTTTTATGATTCTTATTTTATTACGACATTAAATTACAGAATTCGTGTGAAATGATAGAAGATTATTATAGTTCACAAGGAAACAAGGAATTATTTTAATCAAGATAGTTACAAATTCAATAAAGTCATCATTCCTGGTGTACATCTATATCAAGATAATCTAAATCATATCAAGATATAACAAAAAAATCAGCAGTTTACATGAGACGTTTTCAGATATGGTACCGCTGGGTAAAAGCTGAGTTATCTTGTTATGTGTAAAATTTATTAACAAAGGTTGTTCATGATAATTATTAATATAGGTAGGCACTGATCAGATATACAAAAGATTAGCATTAGCCAAGAGTAAAACAAAAGAGGTGGTTGTTAAAATCTAGATATATTATATAAATTTAGTTAAAGATCTCTCTTTTAAGGTCATTAAATCTATCGGTGTTGCTGTATGTCACGGTTTTTTACTATATAAGTGAGTGGTGTTTTAAAATCTAAAACCAAAATACCACGTAAGGGTGAGGGTAGTGATTAGGTATGAAGGCCAATTGACTTATTCTAAGGCTCTATGTAAAGACATATAACGCTGCGGTTTTCAGCTGAAAAATAAACGCTGAATTTTATCTTGGTTGCAATCTGTACCGCTATTGATATTGTTCTGATTAATGAAATATTGGATATTACAATCCGTCATTATGGAAAATTGATGTCGAAACCTCAGAAGTTTTCACTTTCCCTTTTGCATCCGCGCTATTGGCTTACTTGGTTCGGTTTAGGAATCCTCTGCCTTCTAGTACAATTACCGTATCGACTGCTGTTGAGGTTGGGTGCTTTTCTTGGTTATATGTCTAAGCCGTTTCTAAAACGGCGATTAAGCATTGCCCGTCGAAATCTTGAATTGTGCTTTCCTGATATGGATAGAGTATCTCTAGAAGAAACGCTTAAAAATAATTTCACTTCACTGGGCATTGGATTGATGGAAACAGGAATGGCCTGGTTTTGGTCTGATGCTCGCGTAAAGCGTTGGTTCAATGTTTCTGGTCTGCAGCATCTTCATGCGGCTAGATACCATGGGCGGGGTGTTATGATTATCGGTATCCATTTTATGTCACTAGAACTTGGTGGCCGTGCAATGGGGTTATGCCAGCCTATGATGGCAATGTATCGTCCTCACAATAATAAGGTAATGGAACTCATCCAAACTTGGGGGCGTATGCGTTCAAACAAAGCCATGCTTGATAGAAAAGATATGCGCGGTATGGTAAATGCTTTAAAGCAAGGAGAAACGGTATGGTTTGCGCCAGATCAAGATTATGGCCCGCGTGGTAGCATTTTTGCGCCGTTTTTCGCTGTTCCCCAGGCAGCTACTACCCGCGCCATTTATACCTTCGTTCGTCTGGCACAGCCAAATTTAATGCCAGTGGTGCTAATTCGTAAGCAAAATGGTCTCGGTTATCAGCTATTAATTCAACCGCATCTTAGCGACTATCCGCAAAATGATGAGATGATAGCTACTTGTTATATAAATCGGATTGTGGAGCGAGAGATACTACGAGCACCAGCTCAATATCTTTGGTTGCATCGCCGGTTTAAAACTCGCCCGAGAGGGGAACTCTCACTATATAATGAAAGACTTAACTCAAAGTATATTATATAATGCAATCATGAGGTTATATATAAAATAAGTATATAGATTCATATATTAACGACTAGTGTTCTAGTCAGAAAATGATTGATATACCAATTACAAGTTGTGAAGAAGGTACATGAACCAGTTACTCTTAACCCTGGATAAACGGCATGGGGTCTCTAAATTAATAGTTATGTAAATAATGAAAGGTAATCAGGTTAAATAATTTATGATTGTTTTAATAATGAATTAACCGTTTTTTCCTATAGGTATCTAAATCAGATACTTAAGACAATCAGATAGTGATATAACTTCTTGCAACCTGGAAAAGACCTCTGTAAACATAGAGAACAACCTCTACTCGTTTAGGCATTATCTTTATTACTATTCAATAGTAAAGTAATGATAGATTTTGTAAAACATTCATATATAGAATAAAATTCATTCTGAATGTAGTATCCTCTAGCATGGAGGAAAGGCATTTTGTATCCTAAAAATATATGATTTTAAAATGAAAATACATAGGAGATGAAAATAAAAACGATCAATGTTAAGGTTTAAATGAAATAGCTAAATAGAAAGATATTAGTTTTTGACTAAATATTAATAAAATTCATTCTATTGAATTTTTTTTAAAAATGCTTATATGTAGACAATTAGATTGATTTGAAGTTTTTTTGTGAGTGAATTTCTTTTTTAGAAAATATTAAATAGTTTTTTTAAATTATTTTAGTATTTCCGATATTTGTTTAAAAAAATCTAGATGTTATTTGAGATTTTGTATCAACGAGGATCTGATATATATGGGTTGTAATTGTGGTGTTAATTTAATGCAATTTCATTGAATATATAGAAAGGTTTAATAAGGAATGTCTTCGTGTTTTTTAGACGTCTCTACTCATAGTTTACCGTAATGATACGGGAGAGAAGTAATGATATATCTTTGGCATTGACTGGTAAGCAAGTTATCGGGAAAGACCCATCAATAATGATATGTTGATGGGTCTTATTTTATTTTCGGTAGCAGATGGCTATACAAGAAATATCCTTAATGTGAAAAAGACATAATCTTATGAAAAATTGTTTTAAAAAACAACGATGAAATCATTAATATTGACATGGTTTTTCTGATAAATTTCTAATAACTCATGCCAATACTGTACTGGGTACAGATAAAAAGTAAAAATGTCTTTTATAAGTATATATAGGAATAAGAAAATTATCGATATCCTTAATAAGGATAAATAATTTATATACAAACATAGATATCAAAACTATTTTAGGGAAACCTTGATCTGGCTGGGGTACCAGGGTTCGAACCTGGGAATGCCGGAATCAGAATCCGGTGCCTTACCTCTTGGCTATACCCCATTTTCTACTAGATCTTTTGGCTGGGGTACCAGGATTCGAACCTGGGTATGGCGGGATCAAAACCCGCTGCCTTACCACTTGGCTATACCCCAATCGCTATTGACTGAAATGATATTGCGGGAGGCGAGACTTGAACTCGCATACCTTTCGGCGCCAGAACCTAAATCTGGTGCGTCTACCAATTTCGCCACTCCCGCAAAATATGGTAGCTACGACAGGATTTGAACCTGTGACCCCAGCATTATGAGTGCTGTGCTCTAACCAGCTGAGCTACGTAGCCAAGTTTTTACTATACTGGTTTGTCTTTTTGAGACAACAACGCACTCAATGCCAGTATTGCGGAGCGGATTATACGAAGTTTAAGCACTTCAGTCAACATTTTTGTCTTAAGTCATGTTAAAGTAGCGGGTTTTCTAGCTGATTTTTGTGTTTGCTTTTAGGGGAAAGAATCTCTTTATATTTTCTTAGAACTTGTCTATAAGAAATAGATGAAGGTAAATTGTTATGAGATACATTTTTCTAACCAGTTATTAATTTTTATTAATAATAGATCAGTATTGAAGGTAATTTATAATCCTAGATTCACTTTAAGTAGATATACTCGCTAAGTAAAGTTGGCTTTCACTCATGCTATAAAAATCAAAAAAAATATTTTTATCATATTGAACATCTCTTGCTTTCTTAATGTTCTATGAATTTAGAAAATATATCTATCGAAACAATACTGTTAGGCATTTATATTGTTCAATTATAGCAAAATATGCGCTAATTTAACTAAATTATCCAGAAGGTTAGCTATCTAGCGTGAGTATTAGAGAATAATTTATTCCTTCTTTATTGTATAAAGGAGCTTATGATCATAGTAAGGTGTTTTTTGAATATTACACATGTTGTTTTTTCAGGTAGCGTATCATTTTTACCTACTGCTACTGGAGATATATCAAATATATCAATTTTATTTACAGTATTATTTATTTGAGTAAGGATGGAGATCCTTACGATTGATGATAAAAAATCATGTTAATTCAGTGATAAGTGATCAAGTCTATTGAGTAGAGTATTGTCTTATGTATTCGATAAATATGAATACAATATGGAATACATGAATATTAATAAACTCAAAAAATATTCATTCTTAATTAATAGAGATAGATTTTTAATCTGTGGTAGTTTTAGCACGAGAGAAAGATATGTTCTAAATGTATTTACGTTGGCATTACAACGCGATCTAATCGTAGATATAAATTTTTATATATGAATCGAGAGAGTTAATGGGTTTTGATTTATGTGCACGATCACAATACTTAGACTAAAATCAATGTATGATGCAATTTTTCTTATTTTCATCAAAGATCGCTCATAGCGATTTCTCATATACTGATAGAGAGTTATAGTAAAATTTATAGAATTATCTTATCTCTAACGTAGATAACTAAAATTAGTAAACGAAGCAATTTCTTTTTTATTATGTTTTAGTTATTTTTTTATTAATACTAAAAGTCCACTTTACCATAAAAATTTATCATCTGTTTAACTTCAAGTGAAGAAAATTATCGCAAAAATCGGAAGGATGTAAAATCCTGTAATAGGTCGCTAACGATTATGGGTGATCATTTCCGCCACATCTCCTCTTATGTTATTCTCTCCAGTATCATTGCTTTCGCAAGCATGCCTTCCTTGGAGAAATTATGGATCATCGCCTATTGGAAATAGTCGCTTGTCTAGTGTGTAAGGGCAAACTTTATTGCAACATAGAACGACAGGAACTAATTTGTAAATCGGATACGCTGGCTTATTTTTTGCCTGATGGTATCCCTTTCCGCCTAAAGAGTGAAGCGTGCTATTACTTTGGACGAAATTAATTCATGAGCTTTATTACCATCATTCCTGTTCGTTTTGCTTCCCGTCGTCTGCCCGGGAAGCCGTTAGTTGATATTAACGGAAAACCCATGCTGATACACGTTATCGAACGTGCAGAGGCCTCCGGTGCCGATCGGGTTATTGTGGCTACTGATCATCCGGGCGTGGTTGAAGCCGTTCAGAAATCTGGTGGTGAAGTTTATCTCACTCGCTTTGATCATCAGTCTGGCACTGAACGTTTGCATGAGGTTATCGATCGTTACGGTTTTTCTGACGATCAGATTATTGTTAATGTGCAAGGTGATGAGCCGTTTATTCCACCGCAAATAATTCGACAGGTGGCAGAGAATTTATTGAGTGCGGATGCTGGTATGACAACTCTCGCAGTGCCAATCACTAAACCAGAAGAAGCCTTCAATCCTAATATAGTTAAAGTAGTACTCGATATGCACGGTTACGCGTTATATTTTTCTCGTGCGACTATTCCCTGGGATCGCGAAGAGTTTGCCCATAGTCGTACGCATTTTTTTCATACTCTTCTGCGGCATATTGGGATTTATGCCTATCGTGTTAGCTTTATTCGTCGCTATGTTAGCTGGTCGGCCAGTCCTCTAGAGAAGGTAGAGATGCTTGAACAGCTTCGCGTTTTATGGTATGGTGAAAAGATTCACGTTGCATTAGCAAGCGTAGCGCCCGGTATGAGTGTAGACACACCGGAAGAGTTAGCACAGGTCCGTCTTAATCAGAAGATGAACTGTTCCTATTAATTAAGTTCTACTAGAATACATTTCTACTTTAAAAATATTTTTATATAGATTTTTACTTTTTAATGTTTTCATAAAGTGAAATAATTTTTATTATCTGTTCGATCCACGATTATTATATACACATATCTTATTTAGTGTAGCACCTTACAAGAAGGGTGCTAGATCTTATCCATTCAATAGATAGCGATATCATCGCTATAATTCATAAAATTTATTTTTCAACATAAAAATTATTTCATTAAGGCCGGATATATAGAAATGGTATTTATTTCTTTCGTTATCTTTAATAGAGGTATGTAAAAAGTAAAAAACAGATCTTTATTACAACATATATCTTCTATTCCAAGACTACATAGATAGTCAAGGTGAAGTTAATCAACTTCCATAATAATTATTTATTTTGGCAAAGTATTACGAGTAATCTATATGATTTGTCTGTAGTGATAAAGACATTATGGTATTGAGAATTACAGCAGTATGTCTAGAGATGTATAATTTTTTATTGAGGAAGCGGCGATGGTTTTTTATCAACAAGAAAAATTTATTTTGATGATAGTTGAGTGAATATATATAATATAGCGTATTTATTATAATCTTCTTGAGATTACATGAGTTTTTATATGAATGTTCAATAGATGAACTTACGTAAAAGTTATTGCGCGTTAAAAAAGTGATGACATTATTTAATGTATACTCATAGAGTATTTTCCATGGAATTTAAATAGCTTTTTGAAAAACTGTGTTTGACGAGATATAACTTGAACAAGTGAATGGGTGTCTATTCCCCTTAATATAAAAAGTACGAAGATAAAAGATAATAGTTCTTACATTGTTTGTATCGAGCAGCGTTTATAATTCTAAATAAATTACGAGATTTTTTATAACTAAAAATGCTTTGATACAGGATAACAGGGATGAGATTGCTTGTTTAAAACTAAAATCCTGGTATTGTTTCTTTTATCACTGAGCTTTAAATAAAAGAGAAAATATAATAATTTCATTGGTAAATAGACGTGAAGAAGTAATACGCTAAAGTCATTATTTCCACTTGATAACATATATACGAATATATCGTCGCCTAAAATAAGGATTACCTTTAGTCACTCTTCAATGGTAAAATACATTTTTTATAAAAACATTCTACAATATTTTATCAAAAGTTATATTATGTAATTTTAATTACAGGTTGACATTTACAGAATGTTCTAAATTTCTTAATTAAGAATTATTGTTATTTAACTGATATCAGGAAGCTATTAAGCCAAGACTAAAACGTATCTTAAACAACAACCATATATTTTATCAGTATATTCATACTACTAGGAAAATAGTCTTCCCTACTATGTACCGTCTGAAAATTTTTCACCAGTGAAAAATTACTATATGGATTAATGCTTATCAGTCGTGACTAACTCAATATATCTAGAAAATTATGTACATCTATTACATAAAGTTAAGATGTTAGACGAAGAATTTCCCACTAGTTTCCTGGAAAGCGTATGTATCGCTAGTAATATCATGGTTTGACTAAGTTGAGCATTAACTTCTGAGTTAACTATTTGATTTAGTTACGCCGATGTGGTTTTCAGTGATGATCACTATTATATCTAATAGTTAGATATGCTCTAAAAAAGAAAATATTTTTAAAAGGTTTGAGATAGGAATGTATATTTAAATTATCTGGCTCTATTTATTAGTTATATTTTGTTTCTTCCATAATTATTTTAGTATAAATACTATTGTTAGTAGGCGTTGATATTTTATCGTGTAGTGATAAATTTGAAATGCAGAAAATATTATTCTATATTAGAATACCATTATTTTTTATTTTTGTAGTGGATACCAAGTTCATTATTTTTTGCTTTTTTCTCTAAGTATGAAAATTAATTTTTATCTTGTAGTGATATAATAAAAGACGTTTCTTTAGACGTATACTATCTAATGATATCGATTGGATCATATCATTAGATAGTAGAATGTTTAAATGCTCCTGGTTGCAGGTTGAACGGGTTTTTATCAATTCAATATGAAGCATTCTTTTAGAATGTTGGTAATGATAATGAAATTATTTAAGTATAAGTCAAGTTTCGTTTTTAGGTACAGCAGGAAATGATCGACCAGACTATATCCAGTTCCTGTGAAATTAGTTATCTATGTATCTTTTTCTTTTTCGTATGTTAAAATAAGGAGGTTTGTTGACTTCTCAATATTTACTGCTACTTCATTCAAATCTTGAAAAGTATTATAATAAATCTCGGTTTTAATTTTTTAGAAATAAATAAACCACTATAGAATGATATGATGTATTGTACTAGCAAATTAGGTTGCTTAAACCATGTTGTAAAAAATTTCTACTACGTCTCTCGATAGAGAGAAACGCAAACATGTCACATAGAAAAATCATAAAGGTTTTTTAGAAAATAAAGTTTCGATTGTCAATTATGGGGGATAAAGTTCTACTCGTTAAAACCTTGTGTTATGAAATTCATAAATAGTCAGTGTAGTGATTGCATAAATATTCAATAATTGGGATGTACGTGTTTATTAAAGTGCTGCTCTAATCGTTAGAGCAATTGTGGCTTACCATTAAGATATATAGTCATATAGAATAACAAATAGGCAAAGGTTTATTCAAATTATCTGGAATAAAATATTCATCAAATAAAGAGTATTGAACTTTAAGTGGTGACAGGTTAATAAGTTAAATCTATTAAAAGATATTGGAAATATAAAATATAGTAGCGATATCTTATCAAGATAGTTATGCCTCTATTTGTGAAGAGAAGATTGTTGTATAAAACAATTCATATTTACTTACAGCAATTAAATAAGATTTAGTAAATATTTAATATAAAACAAGAATATCTAAATAGAATAAAAGGTTTTCGATGCGATATTAAATCTAATTAATATGATTCTAGACAATGTTAATGGTGTTAACGTATAGCGTCGCTAATATTAATGATTTGTAATAGAGAACAATATGTTTTTAAGCTGCTTAAGAATCCAATATAAATACTGCTTGTATACTTAATAAAACTTAAAGTTTATTTAATTATAACTAAAAACCGTATCAGGATGGTAAATAATACCAATTATTAAAGCAGAAATAAAACCTGACACTCTATGGTAACTAAACGCTATAGTAATCGTCAGAAAAAACATATCTAATTAAGTTTTAACGGGGTAAAATAAACAAGTATAAAAATAGATATCAGTATGCGATATCTATTTTTAGTGTCAATGGTATTATCAAAACAAAATTGTTTTTTAATGATAATTTATTTTGATATGTTTAACTCTGTTAAGAGTTTTTCGGAAAGTATCGAATCCATACTGGCTAACGCCATTGGTAACACTGTGATATCCCCTCCTCCAGCTTGTGCTAGATCAGAGCGTCCCCCACCCTTTCCCCCGATTTTCTCCGCGAGATAACCAATGATCTCATCTGCTTTAACCTGATGTATTAAATTTCTTGTCACGCTAACAATTAGGTTAACCTTATCTTCTGAAACTGAGCTAAGAATAATAATCGACGATTTAAATTGATTTTTTAAAATATCAACAGTAGTGCGCAATATTTTAGGGTCAACATTATGTAGTTTTTTAATGATCAGCTTGACCCCGTTTATCTCACGAACGTGGTGGCTGAGCGCAGCGCTTTCCTGTGTAGCTTGCCCGATTTTTAATGTTTGAATTTCTTTTTCCAATTGACGAGAATGTTCCTGTAGTGCTCGCACCTTCTTTAAGAGTGTTTTGCTATCCGCTTTAACTAATTTAGAAAGGTACGATATTAAACAACTATCCTGATGAAGTGAGGTCAGCGCAACTTCGCCAGTTATAGCTTCAATACGCCGGACTCCGGCAGCGATGCCAGATTCCGAAATGATGCGGAATAAACCAATATCCCCAGTACGGTTGGCATGGGTACCTGCGCATAGTTCGATAGAGAAATCGCCTATGCTGAGCACTCTTACCTTCTCGTTGTATTTCTCGCCAAAGAGAGCTATAGCACCTTTATCCTTGGCGTCTTTCAGTGTCATAATGTGAGTGTAGATCACCAGGTTGTGTCGAATCTCTTTATTCACAAACTTCTCTACTTGATGAATTTTCTCCGGTGTAATGGATCCAGGATGGGAAAAATCAAAACGTAGATATTGGTCGTTAACCAACGACCCCTTTTGTAGGATATGCATACCAAGTTCTTGCCTTAACGTCGTATGTAACAAATGAGTTGCTGAGTGGTTTAGGCAAATACGTTCACGTCGCTCGCGATTTACTTTGCTGTTTATTTGTTGGCCTATTTTTAGCTCACCGTGCTTTAGTTGACCTAAGTGACCAAATGATTGACCGTATTTTTGCGTATCGGTCACCTGAAATATTCCGGAGTTCGATTGCAATTCGCCCTGATCACCTACCTGTCCGCCCGATTCGGCATAAAATGGCGTTTGATTAAGTATAACCACTGTTTCTTCACCCTCTCGGATGAGTTCTACTTGTTGTCCATGGTGGAATAGAGCGGTTACTTTTCCTTGATATTCAAGGTTTTCATACCCTAAGAAAGAGGTCGTTTCTTTTATGCGTAGCTTGTTTTTATAGTCAGTACTAAAATCGTTGGATGTGCGAGCGCGTTTTCGTTGCCATTCCATGGCGTGTTTAAAAGCTGTTTCGTCGACGTTAATGTTGTGTTCTCGACAAATTTCCGTAGTTAAGTCTAGTGGAAAACCATAAGTATCGTGCAGTCTGAAAGCCGTTTCTCCATCAAGAGTATTGCCTGTTAGTCGAGTGAGTTTGTCGTCTAGCAGAGTGAGCCCTCTTATCAGCGTGCGGGAAAACTGCTCTTCTTCATCGCGAAGCACTTTTTCTACCATTCTCTCTTTTTGTTTTAGTTGACTCTGGGCGTTATCCATCACATCGATAAGCGGTGCAACTAGTTTATACAAAAAAGCATGGTTGTCGTTGAGCATATTTCCATGGCGAATCGCGCGTCGTATGATGCGGCGTAGAACATACCCTCTCCCTTCGTTGGAAGGGATGACGCCGTCACTAATTAGGAAAACAGAGGCGCGAATATGATCAGCGATTACGCGCAGTGATTTATTCTCGAGATTTCTATTTCCTATTACTCGGGATATGGCGGAAATTATTTTTTTGAATAGGTCGATATCGTAGTTCGAATGGACATGTTGCAAGACTGCTGCAATACGCTCTAGTCCCATTCCGGTATCTACGGATGGATTCGGCAATGGCAGTAAAGTGCCGTCAGTCTGGCGGTTAAATTGCATGAAAACTAGATTCCAAATCTCAATGTAGCGATCGCCTTCTTCCAGGCTTCCCGGAGGACCACCGGCGATATGATCGCCGTGATCGTAAAAGATTTCCGAGCAGGGACCGCAGGGGCCGGTATCTCCCATGTTCCAGAAATTATCGGAAGCATAAGCTTTACCTTGATTATCACCAATTCGGATAATGCGTTCAGTTGGTATCCCAACCTCGTTGGCCCAGATGTTGTAAGCTTCATGGTCTGTGGAGTATACTGTCACCCAGAGTTTCTCTTTAGGCACATTAAACCATGCTTGATGGGTTAATAATTCCCAAGCAAATAAAATGGTGTCATGTTTAAAATAGTCACCGAAGCTAAAATTCCCTAGCATTTCAAAAAATGTATGGTGACGAACCGTATAGCCAACATTTTCTAAATCATTATGCTTGCCGCCAGCCCGTACGCAGCGTTGTGAGGTAGTTACGCGTCTGTAAGAACTGTTATCTAGGCCAAGAAATACATCTTTGAACTGGTTCATTCCCGCGTTGGTAAATAGCAATGTTGAATCGTTATCGGGCAGTAGTGAACTACTCTCTACCACTTGATGCCCTTTGCTATGGAAAAAATCGAGAAACGCCTGACGGATTGCAGCAGTACTCTTACTCATAGTTATCCTAGAATCATGCAGTTAGAGTGCGAATCATAAATAGAATAGCGTAATGATGAGGTGCAGGAATAGCACTGATAATTATAAATAGCACGAATTAGATCAATCTTTTCGTTGCGAACTATAAGTGCGTACCTTATCTTTATTTTTCTTAGTGTTTTTAGAATGAATGTTTGACACTATCTCTGTCTTAAATTAAGTGATTTACATGGCGCCTATTATCAGGTTATGCATACTATTTTAGTAAATAATGGCCTTATTGTGCGTATTTTGCTTATTATTAAGCGTAACAGAGGTTAGGCGCTACTGGAAGCATGTTTTTGTGTTGGAATATGCCTTCCTCATGTTTCTAAAAAGAGGTTGGTTCCGTTACAAACTAAAAATTGGCATGGCTTGTTTTAAAGTTTTTACGTTTAAGTCAGTATAAATTTCATAGATTATAAGCAGAGCTGATAACTTAATATTAATTTTATTTATTAGAAGAATAATGGTATATACAACATATTTTATTAGGTGTATGACATTGCGTGGATATACTGTTTTTAGTAAAATCTCAGATCCATTGCTTCATTATATTGATTTATTACCCCAGTTATTTTTGTAGTCTATAACAACAGCCGATAACTCTCTTTCCATTGTGTTCTTACTATATCGATAGATATGCAAGAAATATGCTTGATAAGTGTATAGCGTACACAAGAAGCATTATATACTTAGTATGCTCATACGTTTAAATATGCGGAGAAACACTTCTCAAAAGGTAGAATTATCTGGTTTTCTTCCGAATATTCACCATAATCCTGAGTATTTACTTCAAACAACAGCATTTTTATCTAATTTTTTTAATTGTTTCTGTTTTAAATCATCTTTTCGAAGAAAAGGATCATGGTTTCTTTTTTGAGAGATAAGAATATTTCTTTATAAGAGATTGGATCTATAGATTTGATCCAAAACACTATGATGTAGAAAAGGGATAATTATAAGACTTGATACTACCTATCTACGATAAATGTAGATTGCTGCTTGCCGGATGCGCTGTTCTGATTTTGGGTTGGTGGTAAGAAAATAATCATAAGTTTACTTCGTCGTCTTATCTCTCCAGTGACTTGTTTATGAATCTCACTACTTTTAAAGACCCTGTCAGAAATGATGCCCGGACTCGGAATCGAACCAAGGACACGGGGATTTTCAGTCCCCTGCTCTACCGACTGAGCTATCCGGGCGATAAGCCGCATTAAACCGTATTGACTTAATTTCGTCAATGGATTTATCTAAAAATCATTTAAAAGAACTAATGACTAATACCTGCAAAGTAAAATACGGATAATGTATCTTAAGGTGTTTTTTCTATAAGATGACATCTTGCATCTATTCTGATAACAGATTAACCATCTACACATCCTAAATATTATGTTACGCTAATGGTTTACTCTAGTCTTTTAAAAAATAACTTACTCGAACATAGGGTAATAATGATAGATATAGAGTATTACTATATTAGTAGTGTAGCACTGTGTTTCTATAAGTCAGGATAACTTGTTTTTACCGGTTTGCCAATGAAGATATTAAATCTATCTTCTTTAGAAGATGCATTTTGATTTCATATTGCACATGTACTTTTAGTCCATTTAACTTATCTAATGATATTAACAAAAGAGAATAAAAGATGAGTGTTTGAAAGTGTAAAAATAGTTTAGTATTTGTTCGTGGTATTGTCCGATTGAATTAATTAGTGACTGTTTAACTGATTTATCATAAAATTAGAGCAGGATTAGTAAAATAGCGTGAAGAACATACATTATAAAATAATGATAAAGTTTTTAAAATGTATGTATAATTGTTTATGCAAAAATTATATGATCGAGCATCAATTATTAAATTAAGAACCGTATTAAATAAAGTGAAATTTATTTTTTATAGCATTCAATATTAAAAGATAAGAGAGAAATGTTCTTTATATTTTATAAAGCACATGCTTCCACTATGCTAGATTATTTATTTTATTTGGGTATTATTTTTTACATTCGTGGTGCACACGTTCTTTTTTATCATTCTCTATGACTGTGTCAGGGTAGATGAAACCAATGCCTATTAGAAGACTAGAAATATATGTTAATCTCTGATGATTATGAAAAATCTGTCTCTTATTATGAGAGATAAAGTTCATGACAGAGGGATACTAGTAAATGGTTAAATATCCTGGTTATGTTTCTCTATATCTATATAAGTCACGAGTCATATAGGTTAGAGTGTTATTTCAGTCAAATAAGAAATTAGTCTACCTTGGGGTAAACGGTTATGCGAAGGGGCGCTATAATGGTAAAACATAAGAGTGCGATGGTGCTGAATAACATATCTATATTTGTCTACCATGTATTAGGATTTCTTTATACCAAGAAATCTTTTTTAGTATATTTGTAGCACTAAGCTTTCATAAAGCATGCCTTCCGTTCTTTATTATGTAAATGCAATTTCTTCCTTAAGAGATAAGGAAAGTTTTAGGGTATTGTCTCTCGTCGGTATAGATCAAGAAACTCGGGAGGTAGTTACCCGTCTCTGTAAAAGTAAGACCGCGGAAATCTATGAGATGTTTTATGTGTTTTATACCAAGCATCGCTTATGATTAATAATTTATCGGATAATGAAAGTCTAATAGAAAAGAGTTAAAGAGATTAACATTTGCATCTACAAAACACCCCTGGCACTAGGGAAGAATAAATTCTATTATTGATATAGCGGTAAACAAAAGGTAGCTGTTTAAGTCTTTATTTTATTCGAAGAAATGAAATGATAAAATCATTTAACCTTTTTATAAAAGATGATTCAATAGTTCATCATCAAATGATGATGAATTAACATAAGTGATTCCAATATTAATAGAAGGTCTATGTTTTATAAATTTAATAAGGATTTTTTTAATAAAATCAGCCCGTTGAATACTGTGATTTTGTCGCTTTATAATCAACAAGAGCTGAATCGGCAGATTCATGCCGTCATATGCGAACTTGGTGTTGACTTAGGGATATTGTTGATGATACCCCGTTTGCAGTAGGGTATCAGCTAACCCATCTCGAGAGTGTTGAAATTTTATTTATCAAACCTTTCACATTGATGTACTAGTTGATGTATTACAGCCTGTATCATGTGTTTTCCGTAAGCGACCTTAAGAAATTTCATTATATCTAACTTGTTCTTCAAGTTGTCTTCTTGGCCGATGGATTTTTTAAGACTTTAAAAATACGAAGGCATACGATGGCATTAGTATGCCATTTTTATCATATTGATCAAAGCTTTTTTTCAACGAGGGATGCTGTGTTGTCGGCATCCGTTTGGTCTGCTTGTATCACTTTCCGATATGAAAGTGAGTTCTTGCATTAAAGTTCATTTGCGCTGGCAATTTCCAGAGTATATAAATAAAAAGAATATCGTTGATATATAACTAAGCAGCTTTATTCTAAGAAGTTATAGCAGATTGCATAGGAATTTTTTAAATCGAAATTAACATCGCTTTTTTGTTTTGTCCTAATTTACAAAAATAGTTTTGTTTCTAGTGAAGATGTTAGGGTAGTGCTCTACTAGGTTTTTGATCTCGATGATACTAATCTAGAAGATTATACCCCTGAAAGAAATTGGAATACTCCATTAACAACAACATATTGTGATGGGGGATACCATCAGGATTAATTTAAATTAAGGGTTACTAAACATAATGAAAAAAAATCACCTTTTCGTCCAAAAGACGCTTCCCTAAATATACATAATAAAAAATGAGGTAAGTTACAAAAATTATTCTCGCTAGAGAGAGACCCACTAGTTAGCTCCCTTATGCAAGAGCAGGCGACCATGCCTGTATGCTAAGTATATAATCTTGTTAAAATAATGTTCAATCAGAAGCTACATGAGTAAAATTATGGGTGGAGATTGTTTAATAAAATATTAAGTGGTGTGCTTACCTGGATATTCACTAGCTCTTAGACTAATCAAGTCTAATCGAAAGCCAAGCAAAGAAGATATGTGTTTTAATACAGCCACTCTGTACTAAGAGTAAAATATGTAGTTAGGAGTGCGTAACTGGGTTATAGATTTTGGTTTGATGTTTTTATTTATCATATTTTATAGTGGTACTATGTAATTCTACAGTGAGTTTGTTTTACATTGTGAGGTGATATTGGTGGTTTTGTAAATTAGTTGATTTAATCATATACCAGCTTGCTGGTGTAATTCATATGTTTTTATTAAAAATCTTTTACAGTTTTTTCAAATAGAACCATGAAGAAACTTGATTATATCTCTTGTGATTTTTATAAACTCCATCTGATTTTTAAAAAAATAATGTACTATTAGCGAATAACTGTATTTTTTCTAAAAACTTAACCAACATCTTAATTTTATTTCTTATATAAACTGACTGAATCACAAATAGAGAAGATGAGCGTGAATATGGCAAGAAATAATTTTTAGTCACTAAGGTACCATAGATTGATTGGCGGTTAGCCTTAGCAGTGTCTTTCTCGGATAGTGCTGGTGTTTAGGAAGACAAGTGTCCAGATTTCAAGCAATGGAACTAAGGGTGGGAAGGCTACATTTTACTTAATAGTTAACAAGAAATTTATAACAATTTTAAATTATCTGATCAAAAATCAGACTATGCAATTAGTCTAGCCGATTTTAACTGTTATGCTATGTGAATATAAAGACGTGCACTGCTCTTGAAGAAGAGGTGGTCTCATTGCTTATCTAGGATAATTAAAACAATTATTTTTAACAGGAGGTACTCTATACTTTAATGAGTATAGCTAAATTATTAGCTCGGATGCTTAAAAACAATCCATTAATATAGTGTAGGTGAGTCATGATTTAATAAATTAGATGAGAAAATATATAATATACTATGCTCTATTTTATTACGTACCGAATTAACATGCTAAAAATCAAACAGAACAGGTTATACTAGATCAATGCTTTAGTGGTTTAGCGTTTCCTGACGATAATGTTTTGAGGATGGTTGATACGTTTTTTAGTGCATGAGTGTTTAATCATGCTTGTTATAGGTAGGCAAGGATATATGTGTAAGAATGCACGAAAGAATTTCTTACGGTACTCAGCCGGTTCGCTATCAAATAACAAAGTATATGCATTAATTAAAGGACGTTATTAGCATTAGAGTATCAAAACTTGGTATAGTGTTTTGTTCAGGTCGGAAGCTGGTTAAAGTTTTATATCCCTAGTTTTGCTAGTAGCATACTGCTAATTTATTCTGTTTCAAATCAGAGTTCTACTAAATCTCTGCTTTGCAGAGATGAGAACACCATACAGCGTTTCGCATGCTTTTCATTACCGAAAAATCCAGGCAAGTTAGTGCGTAAAATTATTAGTGTAAACTATACATTATAGACTCAATCATCCATCTCTTTACAAGAGATATTAAATTTGATTAGCGATCATCAAATATTGAATATTTTATGGAGTACTTAGCGAGATAGGTGTTAGATTTATATCTAATAAAAAGAACAAAAGAAAATTCCAGGACATTATAAGCATATTAGTTTTATATGTTTCAGTTTTGAGCGATTGATCAAGCCCATAATAACAGACTCGTGCGGTAGTTCCGGAGTGTGTTATTATGTATTTTATTTCTAAAAACGTAAAGTGTAGATCGCGACTCATGAGTTATCAGGTGCTTGCCCGAAAGTGGCGTCCAAAAATGTTTTCCGATGTAGTAGGTCAAGAGCATGTTTTGATGGCACTGAAAAATAGTCTGTCATTGCGCAGGATTCATCATGCTTACCTATTGTCTGGTACTCGTGGTGTTGGGAAAACCACTATTGCCCGTCTACTAGTAAAAGGATTAAATTGCGAGACCGGCATTACCGCTATCCCATGTGGTCAATGTAACTACTGTATTGAAATTGAAAGGGGTTCTTTTATTGATTTGATCGAAATCGATGCTGCTTCACGGACTAAAGTTGAAGATATTCGCGAACTTCTGGACAACGTCCAGTATTCCCCTACACATGGTCGATTTAAGATATATCTTATCGATGAAGTGCACATGCTATCCCGTCACAGCTTTAATGCGCTACTTAAAACACTAGAAGAACCCCCGGGGCACGTCAAATTCTTACTAGCCACCACCGATCCACAGAAACTACCAGTAACGGTTCTTTCTCGTTGTTTGCAATTCCACTTGCAGCCGCTAAGTGTTGAGCAGATCTATGGGAAGCTGTTAATGGTATTGCAGAAGGAGCATATTAGCGCTGAATTACCTGCACTTCATCTGCTAGCCAGTGCTGCTGTAGGTAGTATGCGTGACGCGCTTAGTCTAACCGATCAGGCTATTGCTATGGGAGATGGAGCAGTCAGTGTCCAGTCAGTGAGTATGATGCTCGGGATGCTAAACACCGAGCAACCACTGGCGCTTATCGAGACACTGGTCGATGCTGATGGTATCGCGATGATGGCGCATCTTTCGCAATGCGCTGCTCATGGTATAGATTGGGACCGTCTTCTTCTAGAGATGCTTTCTTGTCTTCACTCTCTCGCAATAGGTCAGCTTTTACCCGATCACTTTAATAATGAGAAAAATCGAGTGATAAGGCTACGATTGCGGGAATTAACCCAGCGCCTTTCACCGTCTGATCTACAGGTATATTACCAGACGTTGCTAAAAGGGCGTAAAGAGCTGCCTTTTGCACCTAATCCAAAAATTGGGGTGGAAATGACCTTACTACGAGCACTTTCTTTACATTCATCGAGGAGAAAAATGCCAGTAATACCTGTTATTGCTGAAAAAAAAACAGCTAAATTACACCCTGGTATGCCATTCCCGCCTATCGTTAAGAGGCAGAAAAATATTCGACTTAGTGTCGATTCCTTCTCAGTGTCTGAGATAGCGGGAGATAATCCGATGGAAACAGAGTATCTCCCTGTTCCTGAAATATCGGTAGTCTCTTATATTAGCGGATATAGCGATTCACAGGTAGTGTTGGAGTCTGAGATAAATGAAATCGATGTTCAAACAAAGGTGTCGCGAGATTTAAAAGCTAGAGCCTCCACACTAAAAACTCCCGAACCACTTTCTCTACAAGCAGTGTCTGTGGAACTCTTGCAAGCAAGAAATGCCTTGCTATGCTATCAAAAAAAACTCAAAACAAAAAAAGAGAAACTAGAACTTTCTCGCCAGAAAGCAACCGGTAGTGTACTACCGATACTGGATGGTATAGATATACCCCCCCCTCCCCACAAAACCCTTGACCGGGTAAAGCAGATCAAAGTCACTCGGTCGGCGGATCATTACTGGGGTACTAGTAGTCAGTATTCCCAGATTAATCTTTTACCGGTAACAATACCAAAAGCGTTCAGTACAGTGAATAGAGATCAGGAAATAACGGAGTTTTTTCGGTGCCTAACTAAAGAATCCTTAGAGCGAGATCCATGGGCGGCGCAAGTTTACCAATTAGTTATGCCGGAACTGATCCGGCAGTTTGCTTTAAATACCTGGAAAGAAAATTTATCCCCGGGTGAAATTTGCCTTCATTTTCGAACTTCGCAGCGTCATTTAAATTCAATGACGACACATAATACTCTACATGCTGCTCTGAGTGATAATCTTGGTTTTTCGGTGAAATTAGCTATAATAGAAGATGATAATCCAGCAATAAAAACACCTATGGAATGGCGTCAGGTGATTTATCAAGAGAAATTGATGCGGGCACGGGAAGTCATCATGACCGATTCCCATATTGAAATGCTACGGAATTTTTTTGACGCTGAGTTAGATGAAGATACTATACGGCCAATATAACTACAAATCTGGCCATCTTTGTTACATCTGGAATGGATAATTTTCTACTATAAATATAACACAGGCAGAAACAAATATACTAGATAAATGAAAAAAATATGAGATTAGAATTCAAAGAGGGCGTTAAACGCTACCTTAATTAAGGTTACCATTAATGGTGTGTATGATTTTTGACGTATCGAAGTCACCCCCCAGCAAGCTAACGCTTAATATGCGATAAGATGTTATTATTTTTGCATATAACTTAGATATAAAAGATAGAATTAATTCTATCTTCAAGGATAGAAATACAGCCTCTGAGGCTGAAAATACCATTATGGTAACACTAGTCTTTTACTCAATCTATTAACGGAAATCTTTTTTTTTAGGTATCAGAGCCTAAATTGGCGCAGCATATATTTTCCTTGCATTAAACTCGTTAATTATACAGTAGAAAAGGTAATTTTCTTGAGTGTTGTTTTGTATTGATGAGGGATCTTAAAAGTTTTTTAATTATCATCTAGAACTCTAGCATATTAATTTGACTTTTTAGATGTTCCTAAGACATTAGTAAATAATTTATCAGCGGTGTGGTGTGGACAATGTTTTAGTAAGGTTATAACTAGGACTCATTGTTAATGAATCATGTTATGTTTTGAAATTTACTAGGTAAGACTTAAAAGCATTCGGGTGATCTGTCTATAATCTAAAAGATGCATTAAGCATGCATTGGAATGCTATTTATATAGCATTCTCTCTCTTTTTTCACAGAAAGAGAGAGGGTTTGGTTATAAGGACATATAACTACGAATTATTGATTTTTAAATGCCATGATGGTGTATGAAAGTCTCGTACAAACTCAAACTATACTCTTGAGATAAGAATCTCTCTTTGCTTCTGAGAAAGAGAGGTAGAAGTGGTGTTGTTTTCGATGCTATCAAGTGTTAAGAATGTTGATGAGTCATGAAAGATTACTTGCTTCTTTGAGTAAGCTCTAAGCGCAAGGTTTTTAATACCGGTAAAACAGAGGGCATTATGTTATGCCAGAATAAGAAAGAAGAAGCGGCTTGTTCTACTAGCATTCCGAGTCCATCACTGCAGAACCGTGCCCCCTGCTGATGGCACCACTTAAGAAATGGTGTATCTCCTTCTTGATAAAACATATCGTAACAGTACACTTCTGGTGTAATGATAGATGTTGACAGTGGTGGAATAGTGCCTTTTATACCTGTGGAGGTTGCATTAATGATTATATCATAATCCGGTGTATTCAGGCATGGTAGAGGAAGAGCA
The DNA here is from genome assembly GCF_020541225.1 of Candidatus Steffania adelgidicola. Lineage (GTDB taxonomy): Bacteria > Pseudomonadota > Gammaproteobacteria > Enterobacterales > Enterobacteriaceae > Steffania > Steffania adelgidicola. Next base: position 258,559 of record NZ_CP045889.1, read on the forward strand.
ATGATATCACCGCTATCCTGGTAATATTTTTCTAGCGCCTTTGCTCGAGCAAAGGTTCGGTTAGTGAGCACTACTGTGCACCCGTAGTCTAGTAAGGGAAGGATAACCCCTTTTGCTGCGCCGCCGGCGCCTACCAATAGCACCCGGCTATCTTGTTTTAGTAAATTCAGGCGTTGTAAATCATTAAGTAAACCAATTCCGTCTGTATTGTCCCCTAATAATAATCCATCCATCTGTTTCTTAATGGTATTTACCGTTCCAGCTAAAGCTGCCCGCTTGGTGAGCTGATTGCACAATGCATATGCACGTTCTTTAAATGGCAACGTAATATTTGCTCCTAAACCACCCATATTGAAAAACTGATGTAGCATTTTTTCAAAGATTTCTCCTTCTATTGGACTCAACATCCGAGCATAAGAATGAGATAAGCCTATTTCACCAGAAAATAGAGCGTAAATACGAGGTGACTGACTATGGTTAATTGGATTACCGAAAACAGAAAAGGCATCCATGGTTTCACTCCGGTTATAGTTATCCTTGACGAATTAATTTACCGCTAAGGGCATCGCGAATTTCAGAAAGATGGTACCGGCCTTCCACTGGCTCGTTCAATACTGGAAAAGAGGTGCCTAATTGCTTACATACTGTATCGGCGGTACGTGCAGGAGGCTGTCCACTTAGATTAGCACTAGTGGATACCAGGGGGGTTCCGAATGCAAGACAAAGACGTCGAATTGGTTCAAACGCGCTGACACGTACTGCTATTGATGCATGTTCTCCCGTAAGTCGTCGAGGAGTGTCAGGATGAGCTGGTATAACCCAGGTAACTGGACCAGGCCAACAGGAAAACATCCGTGCTCGTGTAGCATCATCTAAGACTTCATCATTAACATACTTTATTAACTGTTCGTAATGCGCGGCAACTAGAATCAACCCTTTTCTCCAAGATCGCCGTTTCAATTTTAATAGTGCCCGGATTGCGATTTCACTTTCAGGATTGCATCCCAGCCCAAATACAGCCTCGGTTGGGTAAGCAATCACTGCTTGATGACGGAGGGCTATGATTAAACTAGTTAGATCAGGCAAAGGAGATTTATTGACCATTATTATTTATTTCTTCCGAGATGTGGTGGTTTTGATTGCTTTGAAACATCTGACTTTCATCCCCCACTATGGGGGTGATGATTTAATATATATTTAGAATAGGCGTGAAAAATTTTGAAGAAACCCAACGTACGTTGCATTAGTGTATCAAGATGGGACTTGAAGCGGTCTAAGTCTATGGTGTCAGTTATCATCTTGAGTGAAAGATAAACATATCTAAAATAGTTCGAGTAGTAGATAAACATAACACAATGTTCCTAACATAATGGCAGCCTTAAGTAATATTATTGCATACTCATTGCCTTGAAAGTTAAAAAATGAATATAGGTGTATCCCGGAGAGAGACTGTGGTTTCCATAACGAATATAAATTCTATCTTGCTTTTTTCATCAAGCAGAAAAGAAACCTTTAAAATTATTGTAAATCATGTTGTTAGAATTAATGTAAATGCTGTTCATCTTCTTCAAAAACTAGATCTTCCATTTTCCGATAGGCATTTTCACAGCCGGGAATATTAAATAGAACCATAAGAATAACCCATTTTAGATCTTCGAGATCAAATTCTGCCGTGTCTAATGCCATTAAACGATCGATAACCATTTCACGAGTTTCAAGGTTTAATACTTGAATATGTTCAAGAAACAATAAGAAACCCCGACAGTCTGTATTTAAAACTTGACTCTCTGCATCAGCGTAGATACGCATAGCCAGTGGATCGGCATTAAGTGAAAACGTCTTCCCCTGCCCATCCTGTAAATCAGCCAGTTTTTCCAGCCAGTTTAACGCATTATGAATATCATCTCGCTGAAAACCCGCTCGGGTAAGATCATCAGTTAATTTGTCCTGATCAACGCGTATTTCAACTTCGTTGTGGATATAAGTTTCAAACAAATATAGTAGTACGTCGAACATGGCCTGCCCTCCTTAATCGGAAATCGGACATAGCCGTCGGGTAGATCTGCGATCTATGCTCTAACTTCAGTTCAAGCAATATAACTCTATTACTTCAGAAGAGGTGGTTGGCCAATATGTTTAACGACAACACCAACAGGTGTAACTTAATTTTCTAGTTAGCTCACATCTGAATAAGTGGCAATGCAGTTAGTATGCTGCGCTAGAAATAATCCCCACCCATCTAAGGCCAACCATTTTAGTTTAGCGCATAGCTATTTAATATATCTTCCCGACGGATAATGTGTCTCGTTTCCTTGAAGAAATCTCACGTTCCAGAATATGGTATGGTTTCTTTTTAAATACTGTGGATTTGACTTAATATTTAATAGACGGCAATGTTGTTTTACTATCTTAATACAGATTAAGGCATATTTTTGCGATGATGATGCGGCATCTTTGCTATATATGTCTAGCTGCAATCTATAGAGCACACTCTGATTTGTGAATATTATCGTCTAGATGAATATGGCCTGCTACATCAGACTGCTATAAAAAAGCAATCATATTGGTATTTGTTAGCATACTCGTGTTTCCTGTGGCTCACAAAAGGGTCTATCCATACCTTCTCATTATACTATCACGATCTAATGGATTGGTATGGGACATACCTGGTTAAAAGCAGGTCAGAAGTATGGTGTAATGAGCTATACTTTTTATTTTGTAGAGATCGGTAGCAATTTTCTACTCGTGGGCTCTATACCGATGAAAAGAGAGTGACATTAGGTATCATTTTAATATGATGGGGATGTATTTTATATCTTTATGTATTTGATTGTATTTATTTTTTTGAAATTTTTGATAGTATGGTTTTAATGTTATTTATCATCATATGGAGAGATTCTTCATGTCGCAGCTACGTTAGCATGACTTGAAGTCTAACTAAGATATGGAGGACTTAGATACGATTACTAGCACAGTGTCAAAAGGAAAGATATCATTTATAACATAAACAATTACAGGATGGTATATACGGTTAGTCATGAATTTTTATCATGGATTAACTAAAGTTAACACGACATTGTTACTTCTTTAGATAAGCGCGTATTAAAATTATGAGTTAATCTTGCTGAGCGTGATGATCTTAGTATGGATGATATTGGAGAAGAACATTTAGAATTGTAATAAATCATTAAATGTTTAGTTTTTTAGTGTGTTGTTAGATATAATCAAGTTCAACATCAAACAATTAATGTTCAATCTGATCATTATGGTGACTTTTCCGTTTCTGCTGAAAATTATTATGGGTTCTGGTTAATTTTACTAAACTGTTAACTTGCGTTTTATGTCTTTTAATTTTAAAGAGGTAAGGAAAACAAGATCACGATATTAAAATAAAGCGCTTTTTTAAAGCTCAAAAGATATGAGCGCAGTATGCTGTATAAGAGAATTGCTCTATTAGAATTTTTGATATAAACTCAGCGAGTTGATAATGCATGGATGTATTAATGCAATACATTGCTTGACATAAAATAATAAAATAGAATTTAAAGAATTAACATTAAGTTTGTTAGTAATGTGTTCAAATCTTTTAGTTGTCTCGTTACTATTTCGAATTTCCAATAAAGGTAAAGTACCATATTGTTAATATGAGCAAAAAATCCGTCTGGAAGAATATTTTTTGAGTGATTAATGCGAGTCTGAATATTATTGGATGGGTTTGGGATATTATCATCAAATGATATTGATAATAAGGTGATCTCTGAGGTTATGATATACAGTAAATCATATGGTCTTATGTATAAGACAAGAATAAATCAGATTAGGTGTCATACTCGAATATTTACGACGAATCAACTGGCGTTTTTTGATGTTGCATTATTAATGAAGAGATAGCGATTATAGAAAATGTTAAGGATTTTAATTCACAACAAGATACTTCTGTATAAGAAAATCATATAGTTTTGTATAAGGTTGTATTGAATGCGATAGTCTGAATAATAAGTAAGAATACTTAGCAGATAGAGAAAGTTAGTTTAGATTCACGTCTCCACGTTAAACATTTTCACACATCCATCTTTTAAAAGATGAGAAAGAATATAAAATAAGATTGTTGAATAGCACATGAAGATTCATCATCGAGAAATCTGCATAACGATTAGAACTCTGGATGAGACAATGAAGCCATATCAACAAGAAAACATTTCTGCATCAACATTATATGTAGTACCAAGTCCCATTGGTAATCTGGAAGATATCACCCTGCGAGCTCTGTCTGTCTTGCGTAATGTTGATCTTATTGCTGCTGAAGATACCCGTCATACTGGTTTTTTATTACAACATTTTGCAATAAAATCGAGGCTGTTTTCATTACGTGATTATAATGAACAGGAAAAATTAGGTGCTCTACTGAAGAGGTTAGGGTATGGAGAGAGTATAGCACTAGTTTCCGACGCTGGAACCCCGCTTATCAATGACCCAGGGTATCATCTAGTACGTCGTTGTCGCGAGGCTGGTATTGTGGTGGTGCCATTGCCAGGGGCCTGTGCTGCTATCACCGCGTTATCCGCTGCCGGTCTACCTTCAAATCGCTTTTGCTATGAAGGTTTTCTACCGGTAAAGCGTAAAGCTCGTCTTGATTGCCTTGAGTCTCTAGAAAAGGAGTCGCGTACGCTTATTTTTTACGAGTCTACTCACCGGTTACTGGTGACTCTAGAAGACATGATAACCATTTTTGGGCGACTTCGCCATATTGTACTGGCGAGAGAACTCACTAAAATTTGGGAGAGCATTTATGGCGCTCCTCTCGGAGAACTGCTTCCCTGGATTCAGAAGGACAAAATGCGACGTCGTGGTGAAATAGTGCTAATAGTCGAAGGATATAGTATGCCAGCTGATTTCATGTCACCGAAGGCGTTGCATACATTGTCTCTCTTGTTGTTCGAATTTCCAATTAAAAAAGCCGCAGCGCTTACGGCGAAGATCCATGGCATCAAAAAGAATGCGCTGTATCGTTATGCCCTTGAGCATCAAAGAAAGCACAACCTAGTGTCTAAATTTACTCTTTAGTTCACATGTGTGAGGTGACAAGTGCTAAAAAAATATTTATACTTTAGATTGGAGTTGACCAGACAGTCGCTGCTTCGCCGTCGTCCCTTCATCGGGGAAACAGACGAAGGGGAGGAAAGTCCGGACTCTATAGGGCAGGGTGCCAGGTAACGCCTGGGGGGTGAAAACCTACGACTAGTGCAACAGAGAGAAAACCGCCGATGGCCGCCTGCGCAGGCGGGATCAGGTAAGGGTGAAAGGGTGTGGTAAGAGCACACCGCGCGGCTGGTAACAGTTCGCGGCAGGGTAAACTCCACCTGGAGCAAGGCCAAATAGGAGTTCAAATAGTACGGCCCGTACTGAACTCGGGTAGGCTGCTTGAGCCGGCGCGTGAGCGCCGGCCTAGATGAATGACTGTCTAAGACAGAACCCGGCTTAACGGTCAACTCCACTTTTGAGTGGAGTTGGAGGTTGAATCTTATCTTGTTTTATTGGAACTTAGAAGTGGTGTTGCGCTATGCTAAATAGCTTGGATTTTCCATATATATGAAATATATATGTCAGAATAGTGTATTCTTGCCTGATTTTAATCAGAAGACTTTCTGATTAAAACCTCTCCAGATATATCGAGAAAATATTTCCAGCATCCCTTATTTAAAATCAGGCATTGATTTAAAGATAGGGGTATCGATTCTATCGCCACGTAGTAATCTGAACAAAGCTTGTAGCTTATTTTTTCCAGATTATTCTATAGATAGTCTGTCAATGTTATTGATAGCATCTGATTTATCTGATGATAAATCCTTTCTAGACATTATCTAATTAGCATTGTGCGTTTAGTATAGGCTTGATTTTACAAGGTGGCGTCGTGAATTTTATTTAGTGTTTTTTTAAAATCATGCATGATAGTATGAAAGGGAGATAGCTAGTAGTTTTTTAAACGCTATATTGTGTGTTTTTTTAGTTTTTACTTTATTGCTTTAAAAGTAATCATCAATACTTTATTATCCTGATGCTTCATAGACATTGATCTTACCTTGATTGAGATACAGGATGATTAAGATATGAACCTCAGATTGGATTGAAACAACAAATGGGGAAAGTCATTTCCCGAAAAGAAATTGGAATTTATTCAGTTAGTATTAGGTAGTGAAAGAGTATTAAAAGTAACGTTAACTTGACAGTCTATAACAGTTAGTTACCATTGTTCTATTAAATCTAATAAACTGCGATTTGATGATCTCTTGAGGTTACATTTCTCATCGCTACGTCATTAAAAATGTAAAAATATATCACCTATATTTGTATTATAAAACAGGTCAATAGGAAATTGATATGACATTGTTGTTAAAACAAACGGATCTGAGTAAAAGCAGTGTTGGTTATAGGTGGGATGGTAGCTGGAATACTATGTTAATTTTTTTCAAAAAACACTGAATAATTTTTAGATAATAAAAGTGGATTTATAGTCGTCAGCTGCTTTTCAGAAGAAAAGATAGTTTTTGTCATTTAAGACAAAAAGATTATTATATATTTTATGCTTTGAATTTCATAAGTAGATAAAGGGTAAACTCTCTTTTAGAGAAAAAGGTACATATATATTATAAAATCTTTTGTCCTATATATATAGCATAATTTTCAGAAAAAGCAATAAGTGGTCTACTTGAAAATCTTTTGAAGTAACTTCATACATCTTTATAAGAGTATTAATGAAAAACGAGAAATAGTCTTCTATAATATTCTTATCCAATATTTGTTCTCTCTAAAGTTCAGAGCGTCTTACCTATTTTGCTCGCATCAACCCAGCAGGAAACAAGGAATGTCATTATGAATGCAGAAACGATTTTCAGCAAAATCATACGCCGAGAAATTCCCGCTGTCATACTCTATCAAGATAATTTAATTACTGCTTTTCGCGATATCAACCCTAAGGCGCCCGTTCATATATTAATCGTGCCAAATCTGCTTATTCCTACGGTGAATGATGTCACAGTCGAGGATGAAGTGGTGTTAGGACGATTTTTCACCGCTGCAGCAAAGATTGCGCGACAAGAGGGGATCGATCTTACCGGGTACCGCCTAATCGTCAATTGCAACCATGATGCCGGTCAGGAAGTAAATTATTTACATATGCATTTATTAGGCGGAAAATTCTTGTCTGGCTTTGCCAATAAAAAGTTCTAAGCTTGCTTAGAATCGACATTACAGTCGAGTTCACAATCACGCATGGCCGATTTAGGTGATACTTGCGCACTTACAGTGCTTCAAGTCATGCTCATCCTGAGACAGTTACTGTGTGTTATTTTTGCAACCAGAATAATTCATCGTGAGATGTTTCTTAAAACGCGTATATTGTTTAGATCGCTAAACCAGAAAACGAAGCTTAATATGATGGGTAGTACCCGAGAGAGGTAATATATCCATATCTATTTATTTTAGATAAATGAGAACGTTGAGTCTAGAAACGATGAAAAAAAAGATTTTAAGTATCTTTGCATCGCTGATGCTAATTAGTTGTACCTCCCAATATCCAGAGTTATTCCCGGGAAAAATAAAGTTCAAGCCTACGCCGTTACCGGCTATCAGCGTACCATTGCTAATGCCACCAAAGCTTAAAACTATTAACTGGAAGATTAGTTTGTCTCCTATGGTACAAAAAATGCTGAGGGTAGACGGAATCAATGATGGTAGTATTTTGCTGGTCAATACCATGAAAAACGCTACCAATGGTAGCGTTCAGATCAATAAAGCCACTGCGGAGCTTACCGAGTTAATTATAAAGGCTGGTAATAAATTCCGCGTCATCAATGCCATTAAACTTAATGCGGCAAGGCAGCGGCTAGGGCTTTTTATAGAGGATAGTCTAGAGTCTCGTAGTAAGGCGGTAGGATTAGCGCGCTATCTGAACGCCCAGTATATGCTCTATAGTACCGCTTCCGGTAATATAAAGACGCCTACACTCGATTTGCAACTAATGTTGGTGAAGACTGGCGAGATTGTTTGGTCAGGTCATGGCGTGGCTCATGACTGAGGTAATATAAAATTCATGAGGAGTAAAGTAGATATGAAATTTATTAGGATAGAGAAAAAGATTTTTTACTCATGATTAATAGAAATTAGAAAAAGTTTAGTATAGATAAAGGTTACAAACAAAGTCACTTAATTTTCATTAAGGTTTTCAGACTCATATAAAATTATTAATTTTCCCATTGATACTTTACTATATATGTAACTGAAGAATATACAAGAAACATTTTGTTCCTTATTGCACTTTTAAAATTGGAATTTTCTAGTATAACATTGCTATGTTATAGGGGTGATTGGATTTTAATCCAATATTATCAGTTATTTCTGTTAATATTCAAACATGATGAAAAATAGAACACATATGTTTTAGATGTGTCAATTATGATAAATATCAATTATGTATAAAACGTCATGAATTTTGAATTAAAATATTGTGAAGTTTTTTAGATATCACCGTGATTTCATAGTCGATTTAGGTAAATGTTGTTACTAACAAATAGTTTTTTATTTTTCACTTTCAGGATGTTTGATGGATTATCCAGCACCCCTTGCTAGGGATAAAATAACTTTGTTTAAAATAAAACAGTGCATTTTGTGCTTTATTTTTCATAGAGATAATACGCAATCTTTTATTATTTTAGATAAATATTTTTTTCATATCGTATAATTATATCATTTTAACCGTTTAATAAAATTAAGACAATATAATCATGAAATAAATAAATAGTATTTTTATGCTTTCTTGAATATGTTATATTTTTAACTTATTTCTTTTTATTCAACATGGATATAATGGTACATGTGAGAATTTGATTAAAATCAACTATATGTTCCATAATTAAATTATGGCGATTCTATCGAAATAGAGATAATGTATCGTGCTTAGGCACAATTTCATTGTATTCTTGATAAGATCATTATTGATGCTAAGTTTTAGCTATCCTCAAGTATGTTCATCAGATATAAAATATTAGTTTCTAGTAAACATAGAACCATACACAGCTTATCTAAGAATTATTTAAAAACCATGAAAGTATGGTACCTAACCATAGGTTAGTTAACGTGTATATAGACACTAGGCTAATTTTAGAGTTAGTATATATATTAGAGTATTCACCTCTATTTTATGAGATGAAATTTAATTAACAGAAATTAACACAAGAAAAAAAATATTCCTATTCGATAGGAAGATTGTATTTTTAATAGATATAAAACTATGTAAATTTGTTTAGTTAATGATAAAATACTTGTTGATATAAAAATGGCTAGAAAATTTTGTCTTTAGGAAAATCTCGTAGTAACCATTATTTCTGAGCAATGCTAGAGGGTGATAGATTAGCTAATTATTTTGTTATAAATTCTATTTTTTAAATAGAAATTTCTAAGAGAATAAATTTAGATGTTTGTGCATGTATATAAGGATACATTACTTTGTGTTTTTTAAAACATTACTTTGTTATACGAGAAAATTATTATGTTCGAGATGACTCTAGACTTCTTATGAAATAATCTGTAGGAAAAAACAAGAAATATATCGTTCTTCAATAAGAATAAAGAATTTTATTACACTATACGTTTGATAATTGTCTAATAATTAGACCAGCAGTATGATATTTTGTATATTTTAAAATCGGGGTGTAATACCATCTCCCCCAGGAAAATCTGACTTAAGTATTTTATAGGCAGCTGATGAGCTAGCTGATATTACTAGATCTAGAGTTAATGCGGCGCTGAGGGTAATGGTTCTTATAGGAGAGTATAATGTTGTTTCAACAGGCTAAGGGGTCGCTATTGTTCGGCCTGTTCTTGCCTACTCTTAAGTTTACCTTGATTCTGGTAATACTACCATATTAATCATGAGGTTGCACTCACCATGAATCAGACACTGCTTTCCGAATTTGGTTCTCCAGCTCAACGTGTGCAATATGCACTAGAGGCGTTGAGAAATGGTCAGGGGGTATTAGTACTTGACAATGAGCAGCGTGAAAATGAAGGTGACATGATCTTTGCTGCAGAAAATATGACCATTGCGCAGATGGCCCTAGCTATCCGTCACGGTAGTGGTATTGTTTGTCTTTCTTTAACTGAAAAACGGCGAGAGCAACTGGGGTTACCGATGATGGTAAAACATAATAACAGTCATTATCAAACACCATTTACTGTTACTATCGAAGCTGCTCAAGGGGTTAGTACTGGGGTATCTGCCGCGGATCGTTTAACAACGATCCGGGCTACTATTAAAGATAATGCTAAACCGACTGATCTTAATCGTCCCGGGCATGTTTTCCCGCTCTGTGCACAAGATGGGGGTGTGTTGGTACGCGGAGGACATACTGAAGCGGCTGTGGATTTGACCACTCTTGCTGGTTTGACACCGATGGGTGTACTGTGCGAAGTGACTAATGATGATGGAACGATGGCGCATGCGCCAGAAATTGTGGTCTTTTCCCGGAAATATAATATGCCCGTATTAACTATTGAAGATTTGATGGCTTATCGTAGCGCGCTAGCTAGCGAAGTAAGTTAAAGATCATCGCAACTCGTATTTTATAGATCCGGCATCCTTCACTAACTTGTGCATCTCTATTCAATGTAGATAGTTTTAGTAGATAAAAATCCATGCATACCATAACAAACATCCATTTATTAATTAAATTCACGGGTATTATTGTTTATATATGGAGTATCACGTCAGTTTTTGAATTGAATAAAAAATATTTGTTAATGATTCTCTTATAACTAGATGAATATCTAATATGGGTGATAAGATTGTTTTACAGTCTTATCCCGTTTTTATGGCTTCTATGGATTCGCAAATGTATTACGAGAATACTTATTATTATTTTATCATGTATGTTTATGAGTCTATTTTTTATAGACCATATTTATATTTATTGTAAATACAGTGATAGATTCAATCAGTACTGTATTTTTTATCTTTTTAGATAATTAATTTAATTTTTATTTCTCTGTGATTTCTTGTCTTTCGAAGACTAAAATAGGTTTTTCAGTTCTTTTATTTTGTGCTGTAGTACCTGATGGATATCCATAAGTTCTGATTAGTTAAAGCGTACAAAGAAATATTGTATATTAATTACACCTATATTGTATAGTTTTATAGAGAATAAAAAATATAACGTGGTATAATCTATACCGATAAAAAGTGTTTTGTGATTCTCTTATTAAGAGACTGTACACTATGCTTAGCAAAATATCTAGATCAAGAATCTGTTTCTGTTAAATATTGTACGCTATGAGTAAAGTGCTACGAGATTCCTCTAATGATTTTTCTCCATAAAACAGTTCGAGAATTTTATAAAAAGAAAACAAAGAGGGAGATTTATTAGACAGTAAGATAGTATCTGATATGAATAATAGATAATATAAATGTGGTTTTCAAGGAAATGTTATTTCCTGGCATTATTTTCTTACCATTTACTATATAGTAGATTTATTCAATTGTAATTAAACAACTGATACAAATAGTTTTTAAGAAAAAACCATGACATTTATATTAAAAATAAATGGTTAATTTCAACAGAGGAAGTAAAGTTATGCCATATAAAGTCCGGGCCTATATTATGTTATATTAATTTTTATATTTGATAAGGTTATTCACTTATTATAGTATAGGTATATATAAGATAATAGGGCTAATCATTACTCTAAAAATTTAATTGCATTAGAAAAATGAATACGTTAATAGCATATTGCACTCCTTACGTCGAAAATATAGAAAGATTACAAGTGAAATATGGATCTAAAATGTGTTACATTTTTTTCTAAAAACACTTTAAGACCAAACTTTTAAGTCAGAGTAAATAATACCATCGGTGAGTTTTTTATGGGATAAAAAGGATAATGCTGATGATCAATGCATTATCTTTTTGCGTGATTTCGGGTATACGGAAGGTATTCCTATATTAATTTTTAGAGTTGAATGAGAACGTACAATTTTAAATTAGTTAAAAAGATACGCTATGTTAGTATAACTGAAATCTGGTATTTCCATGCTAATGTATGCCTGAAGATTATTACTGTGGATAAAGTTGTACTTATGATCTAGAATCACTTGATTAATGTTGAAAACAAAATTCTATTACTGTCTATAAAAGATGAACAAAAGTTAACGTTGTTTTTTTTCATATAAGGCTGTATATTTGCATGAGATACAATGGTATATTAACTAGAGTATATACAACCAGTCGATAAAAAATGTAAGTGGTATTGGTGAAACACCAAGCAGATCATCTTTGATGAATAAAATTAAGCGTTATGAAATTCTTTATCGTATGCGCATAAATAATCCTCATCCTACTACTGAGTTGGATTATGACTCGCCTTTCCAGCTTTTAATTGCGGTACTCCTCTCTGCCCAGGCCACAGATGTCAGCGTGAATAAGGCTACTAGTCATTTATTTTCGGTGGCGAACACGCCAGAAGGTATGTTATCGCTGGGGATAGACGGAATCAAAGCGCATATTAAATCTATAGGATTATTTAATAGTAAAGCGGAATATATAATCAAAACTTGCCGATTGCTGCAAGAAGAGTATCAGGGGGAGATACCAGGAGATCGAACCGCGTTAGAAACCCTACCGGGAATCGGACGTAAAACCGCCAATGTATTTCTAAATGCCGTCTTCTCCCGTCGGACTATTGCAGTGGATAGGCATGTTTTTCGTGTTGCTAACCGTACCCGATTCGCAGTAGGAAAAGATGTGAAAATAGTTGAGAAAAAGCTTTTGGCTGTTGTGCCGAAAGAGTTCAAGCGTAATTGTCACCATTGGTTTATTCGACACGGTCGAAATACCTGTCTTGCCCGAAAAGCGCGCTGTGGATCCTGTTTTCTTGAAGATCTTTGTGAATATGATAATAAAAATATTTAAAACATGGTTATGTAGGCATCTTGTTTTTATAGAGACGACACTGGACTAAACTCACGTGTTATATTAGAGTTCACAAAACTAGTGTGTCAATGTGTTTTTTTACTTTGGCCACATATTTTCACACCACTAAGAAGGATTGTTGAATATAATCGCATTATTAGTCAGTATTTTTGTTACGTGATTTATCTCGAGTAAAAAGGGTGTATCAGAAGGTTTTATTAAATACTTATACAAGTGCGTCTATATTTGGAACTCAGTTCAATAGGCAGTGTTTCGATACACTTTTTGTTTTTACAGTGAGAAAAACCTGATCGAGATACGGTAGAATATAAGCAGGGAGGTATTTACCTATCAGGACTAATAAACCGAAAGTTACCGTGAATTTCATTAATAGATAAACATTATTATCCATAAGAGAATGAGGCGTATGTTTTCGATCTGAAACACCGCTGGTTTTTTTATTAATTAATATGTGTTGGAGAAGTTTGATCATACTTACCTATTCGCTTCCTGAATATAATATAGAACTTTATCACTCATCCAGATTTATAGTAAGCCTGATTAATGAGTGATATCGTCACTATAAATATTATTGGTTACTGGCGCGATAACCGGGAAAAAAATCACTTTTAAGATCCGGGTTGTCATTTAAGAAACAAAAGAGTTTTTATCCATTGCCATTATGCTTTATAGGGGTTTTTGACGCGATCATTTATGGATGATGAAATGTGATGGGATTTAAAATCCCTGCTGTTTTCTCGTTTCTGACAGATAATACTATCGGTTAAATCGTAGGTATTTACGGTTTTGGTGTAAAAAGGATGACTTGACGTTTGTACCTGTCTGTTTTTATATCAGTATATTGCTATCAGATTTAACTGATTGTTTATATTAGCACGGAGCATAGTGTTATATAAAAATAAAATATTCAAGTATTAATATAAAGTATGCAAAAGAAACGCCTTGGTTATCTTTATCTAATAGGAAATAGTTTTTATAACTAGCACATAAGACCTGATGATTTTTCTACCGATGCTAAATAATCTGTTACCGAACAAAAAAAGAAATTCTTTGGGTATGCAAGTTAGTATTAAAGTAGCGCCATAGCTTATGAATAGATAGGAAAACTTAAGGGGATGGTCGAGCGACATGACAGTGTATAGAAGATAGGCTCTTAAAGCTGAAATAGCTATTTTGGTGAAGCGATAGCTAATTAGCATTAGGTATTGAAAATCTATGACAGTCTATGAAAATAGTTAGATCTTTAAACTGAATATCTTAAAAATCGATGCTCCCTTACAAGATACGATCGTTGAGCTCACCAATATTCTATTGACCATTTATTATAAGCAGGACTGCGTTATGAATAATCCTTTATTGACTGCGTTTACATTACCCCCTTTTTCCGCTATACGGCCGGAGCATATTTTACCTGCTATAAAAGTTGTGCTTGAAGATTCCCGTTGTGCCATCGAGAAAGTTATCGCACAACCTGCTCCTTTTTTTTGGGAAAATCTTTGTCAGCCGTTAGCGGAAGCGGGTGATCGTTTGAACCGAATTTGGTCGCCAATCAGTCATTTAAATTCGGTGAAAAACAGTCAGAAATTACGGGAAGCTTATGAAGAATGTTTGCCACTATTGTCTGCGTATAGCACTTGGGTAGGACAAAATCGCTCTTTATATCAAGCTTATAAAAATCTACACTCTGGTCCGTATTATGGCCAGCTTAGCGTGGCCCAGAAAAAAACAGTAGAGAATGCTCTTCGAGATTTTAAATTATCTGGTATCGAGCTAACAGCGAAAAAACAACAGCGTTACGGACAGATTGTTGCCCGACTATCAGAATTAAGTTCGCTTTATAGCAATAATGTGTTAGATGCAACTATGGGCTGGAGCAAGTTGATTACAGATAAACACACCTTAGTCGGTATACCAGAAAGCCAGCTTGCTTCCATGCAAGCTCAGGCGAAGATGCGTCAACAAAAAGGATGGTTGCTGACGCTCGATATTCCTAGCTATGTATCGGTGCTTACCTACTGTGATAGTGCTTCTCTTCGTGAAGAGCTTTATCGAGCCTATAATACCCGTGCTTCCGATCAAGGTCCAGATGCCGGAAAATGGGATAACGGACCCATCATGAGTGAAATGCTGATGTTACGTTATGAGGTGGCCCAACTACTGGGATTTGATAGTTATGCTGATAAATCATTAGCTACTAAAATGGCGCAGAATACTAATCAAGTCATTGATTTTCTTAATGATTTATCAATCCGTGTTCGCCCTCATGGTGAGTGTGAATTAGCAAAACTATGCGCGTTTTCACAACGCTACTTCGCTCGAGATACTCTGGAGCCGTGGGATATTGCTTATTATTCTGAAAAACAAAAAAAACATTTATTCTCCATAGATGATGAACAACTGCGACCCTATTTTCCTGAGAAACGGGTGATAAGTGCTTTATTCGAGGTTGTAAATCGTATTTATGGTATTACCGCTAAAGAACGCTTCGATGTAGAGATCTGGCATCCAGAAGTCCGTTTTTTTGATCTTTTTGATGAATGCGGTGAGGTGTGTGGTAGTTTTTACTTAGACTTGTATATTCGAGATAATAAACGTGCTGGTGCCTGGATGGATGAGTGCATGGGTAAGATGCTGAAAAGTGATGGTGAATTACAAAAACCAGTGGCGTATCTTACCTGTAATTTTAATCGCCCGATAGGGGATAAGCCAGCCTTATTTCTCCATGATGAGGTTATTACGTTGTTCCATGAGTTTGGTCATGGACTTCATCATATCCTCACTCGCATTGACACCCCCGGGGTGGCCGGTATTAGCGGTGTTCCTTGGGACGCGGTGGAGTTGCCAAGCCAGTTCATGGAAAATTATTGTTGGAAGTCTGAGGCGCTTTTATTTATATCGGGGCACTATGAAACTGCAGAATCTCTTCCTGATAACCTGTTAAAACATCTACTTGAAGCAAAAAATTATCAAGCAGCAGTATTTATTCTGCGCCAGGTAGAGTTGGCTCTGTTTGATTTTTGCATACATGTTGAATATCAACCTGAGTGTGGTGCACGTGTACTTGAGATTTTAGAAAAAGTTCAAACACAGGTGGCAGTGATGCCGAGTGTCTCGTGGAGACGCTTCCCTAACACGTTCAGCCATATCTTCGCTGGTGGATATGCGGCGGGATATTACAGTTATTTGTGGGCGGATGTCCTAGCGGCGGATGTTTGGTCGTATTTTGAAGAGGTGGGGATATTTAATCGTGATGCCGGTCGAGCTTTTCTTAACACGATACTCTCACGTGGTGGTTCTGAGTCGCCGATGGTACTTTGTATACGATTTCTTGGCCGAAAACCGCAGTTAAATGCTATGCTTCGACATTACGGTATTCAAGAGTCCTAGAGAGTTTGAAGAAGGTTTTTTTAAGTAGCGAACCAGGTATAGATCCTCTAGCATTGAAGTTACTAACTATGCGCTGGGGTTTGGTAAGCGACCCCCAGGCTGTTATAGCACTGGTAATTACCTCTAATAGGCTAGAATTGCGAAAACGGGATGAGCCAAAATTAGGAGCGGTTGCTGTGGATTTCGTTACTGGCGCTATGGCGTATCGATGTCGCTATGGCGGTGGGCGTAGTGAAGCAGTAGCTAAAGCAGTGGGTATCAAAGGGGCATGGTTACCAGATATTGTTGATGCAACTGCTGGATTGGGGCGCGATGCTTTCCTACTGGCTTCCTTAGGTTGTCGAGTGAGAATGTTTGAGCGTCATCCGGTGGTAGCGGCTTTGCTAGAAGATGGTCTACGCCGAGCGTATACCGATCCGGTGTTGAATTCCTGGTTGCCGGAGCGTTTGACGTTGTATCATGACTCTAGTTTAAGTGTATTACCTCAGTTAAAGCCCGTTCCCGATGTGGTCTATCTCGATCCGATGTTTCCAAATCGGCATAAAAGTGCTTTAGTAAAGAAGGAGATGAGAGTATTTCAGATTTTAGTAAGTAGTGATAAGGATGCTGATGGACTACTAGCTCCTGCTAGAGCTCTCGCGATACGTAGGGTCGTTGTAAAAAGACCTGATTCCGCACCGCCGCTAGCGGGTATACCGTCGCAGGGTGCGATTTTCACCAAGAATCATCGATTTGATATTTATCCATCATAGGTGTTTGAATACTGGGTTAATTCCTGCAACTGCATTAGAAGCCTGCTGCTTACTCTTTAGTAAAATTTAATTATTTATTATATCTTTTGTTGGGGATATCAAACAACCAAAGTGTTGTGCTTTTAATAAACTCGCCATTACAGGGTGGGACCGATAGATAGAAATAAGTTTATAAATAGTTTGGAGAGAAAACAAGAAGAGAAAGCATTAGTGGTGTTAGTGTTTTTAGAAAAACGGTGGAAAATTTTTCGATATTGACACAATCATCAATGCCTTTACATCACGATTTGCAGTGTGTGTTACTGATACCTACCAGTGCCCATAGAATAGAAAAAACGCCATGAATTAGTGTAATCTGTGATATTTATCAGCTAAGATCTCTTCCTCGGTAGTCAAAAATATATTGAAATGCGGTTTGTTTGTCTATTTGTCCTGCCTCCTGACAAACCGCTTAAGTATCTTGGCTAGTGTTGGTTTGGGCAACACCCCACGCCTTGCCCATTAGTTTTATCTGCTGTATCTGATAACAGTGTGTAACCCATCTAGATCGCATGGTGAAATTAGTTTAGGTCATCCCCCCGTATCTCGTTATGTCGTGGCCAATGCTCTTGTATCAAAGATACATTGTAGATACAGAACCTGGGAGTATAAAGTCTTGAATTAGTTTTTTTATCATTTCATGTAGGGTAATTTTAATAGAGTATTTTATTAATTTACGCCTTGTTCTTTGAGCCAAATATATAGTCATCCAATTTAGTTGGAATATAGAAGATACGTTAAACTTTATTTGTTTTAGCTAAAAGATTCAATGACACATAACGGCAATCTCTTTAACTGTAGTCTTACCCTTAGTTTTAGGTAATATAAGATAACGATATCTGATACCAATCTATGATTGGTGAATAATGTGACTCAGGTTGTTTAAAAGTAAACGCTTGAGGAATATTAATATTCATATATTAAGAGACAACGTATTACTAGTATCATTAAATCATATAAAACGGTGTGGATTATTGACAAATCTGAAAATCCGCTTAATAGATTTATCTTAAATTATTTGATGGATTAAGAAATGGTATTACGCTTTTTTGAAAAGCGTACAGTATATATGCGGTGCTGCTGGTTTTTTTTTAGCGTACCCCCTTGATGCAGAGCGGCATGACCCCATCTTGTTTGCATGCAACGTTGTTAAGCTCGGGAAAAAAGGAGCGCCGAAAATGCAAACGATTTTAGACTCCAGAATCAGCTTTACAACTATAACGAAATTGAACTTTAGTGGAGATGTTTAGATGGGAAAAATCATTGGTATCGACTTGGGTACGACCAACTCCTGTATCGCAATTATCGAAGGCAGTAAACCTCGCGTACTCGAAAATAGCGAAGGTGATCGTACAACCCCTTCTATTATTGCTTATACACAGGATGGTGAAATTCTGGTTGGCCAACCGGCTAAACGTCAGTCCGTTACTAACCCGCAGAATACATTGTTTGCCATTAAACGTCTAATTGGCCGTCGTTTTCGAGATGAAGAAGTACAGCGTGACGTCGGCATCATGCCGTATAAGATCATCGCGACAGATAACGGTGACGCTTGGTTGGAAGTGAAAGGTCAGAAGATGGCGCCACCTCAGATTTCCGCTGAGATTCTGAAAAAAATGAAAAAGACTGCGGAGGATTATTTGGGGGAGCCGGTCACTGAAGCAGTTATTACTGTGCCAGCTTATTTTAACGATACGCAGCGCCAGGCCACTAAAGATGCTGGTCGTATTGCTGGTTTAGATGTAAAGCGTATTATAAACGAACCAACTGCTGCTGCTCTAGCATATGGGCTCGATAAAAAAACCGGTAATCGGACTATTGCAGTTTATGACTTAGGTGGTGGGACCTTTGATATCTCGATTATTGAAATTGATGATGTAGACGGCGAAAAGACCTTTGAGGTTCTGGCAACGAATGGTGATACCCATTTAGGAGGTGAAGATTTTGATAGTCGTTTGATTAATTATCTAGTAGATGAATTCAAGAAAGAGCAAACGATCGACCTGCGTAATGATCCGCTAGCGATGCAGCGCCTGAAAGAAGCCGCTGAAAAAGCTAAGATTGAATTATCTGCTGCACAGCAGACTGATGTTAACCTGCCATACATCACAGCTGACAGTTATGGTCCGAAACACATGAACGTAAAAGTCACGCGTGCTAAACTAGAGTCACTGGTAGAAGACTTGGTTAATCGCACTCTGGAGCCACTGAAAGTAGCGCTAAAAGATGCTGGTTTATCCGTTTCGGAGATTAAAGATGTTATTCTAGTTGGTGGACAGACGCGTATGCCTCTGTTAGAAAAGAAAGTTACTGATTTCTTTGGTAAAGAACCGCGTAAAGATGTTAATCCGGATGAAGCAGTAGCTATTGGTGCAGCAATTCAGGGCGGCGTACTAGCTGGTGATGTAAAGGATGTACTCTTGTTAGACGTCACCCCACTCTCTCTCGGTATCGAAACGATGGGTGGAGTGATGACACCTCTTATTCCCAAGAACACCACCATTCCAACTAAGCATAGCCAGGTATTTTCCACCGCAGAAGATAATCAGTCGGCCGTAACTATTCATATACTACAAGGTGAACGTAAGCGGGCGGGTGATAATAAATCTCTAGGGCAGTTTAACTTAGACGGTATTGCGCCGGCTATGCGTGGTACGCCGCAGATTGAAGTGACGTTTGATATCGATGCTGATGGAATTCTTCATGTTTCTGCTAAGGATAAAAATAGCGGCCGTGAACAGAAAATTACCATTAAGGCCTCGTCGGGTCTAAATGAAAAAGAAATTCAGAAAATGGTACAGGAAGCAGAAGCTAATGCTGAATCTGATAGGAAGTTTGAAGAGGTGGTGCTAATTCGTAATCAGGCGGATCACTTGCTGCATAGCACTCGTAAACAGCTCAAAGAAACTGGTAACAAGGTATCAGTAGATGAGAAAACCACCATCGAAAAAGCAATAAAAAATCTAGATGCCGCGCTAAAAAGCGAGAGTAAAGCTGATATTGAAGCGAAACTGCAGTCGTTAATCCAGGTGTCTGGAAAACTGCTAGACGTGTCGCAACAGCAGGATCATCCGCCAGGCGAGGGCGATAATAAAGTAAACGATGATGTGGTTGATGCTGAGTTTGAAGAAGTTAAAGATAAAAAATAATTTCTTTAAACGGGTACGGCGGCGATAAATACTGCCAATGCTAGCAACCAACATGGGTGTTGGGGTAAAACTCTTCGCCCGTGCAAGCATCTTAAAGGCAGGAAGAGAGGAAGATGGCAAAATCAGACTACTATGAGATTTTGGGCATTTCCCGGAATGCGGAAGATCGTGAAATTAAAAAGGCGTATAAGCGTTTAGCGATGAAATTCCATCCAGATCGCAATCCAGGGAATACCGGAGCTGAATCAAAATTCAAAGAGATTAAAGAAGCTTATGAAGTTCTAACTGATCCCAAAAAACGTGCCGCTTATGACCAATACGGGCATGCAGCTTTTGAACAAGATAGCATGGGCGGAGGAACTGCAGATTTTAGCGGTATATTTGGCGATGTCTTTGGTGATATCTTTGGAGGTGGTCGGCGCCAGAATGTAAATCGGGGTGCGGATTTACGCTATAATATTGACTTGTCACTTGAAGAGGCGGTAAACGGCGTAACCCGTGAAATCCGCATTCCCACACTGGAAAAGTGCTATCTCTGTTCTGGTAACGGGACTAGGCCGGGCACAACGTCAGTGACGTGCTCGACTTGTCAGGGTCAGGGACAAGTGCAAATGCGTCAGGGTTTCTTTACTGTACAGCAGATGTGTCCTACCTGTCAGGGACAAGGTAAAATTATTAAAGATCCTTGCATAAAATGTCAAGGTCATGGTCGAATAAAGAAATCTAAAACTCTTTCGGTAAAGATTCCACCAGGTGTAGATACTGGAGATCGTATTCGCTTATCTGGGGAAGGAGAAGCGGGCGAGCGGGGTACGGAAACGGGAGATCTTTATGTACAGGTGCAGGTGCGAAAACACCCTATATTTGAACGCGAAGAGAGCAATCTTTATTGTGACGTGCCGATTAATTTTACTGTAGCTGCGCTAGGCGGTGAAATTGAGGTGCCTACGCTCGACGGTCGAGTAAAACTGAAAGTGCCAGCAGAAACTCAAACTGGTAGATTATTTCGTATGCGAGGAAAGGGTGTGAAATCACTGCGCGGAAGAACTCCAGGTGATTTACTATGCCGGGTCGTAGTGGAAACGCCTGTAAAACTCAATAATCGTCAGAAGCAGCTTCTATCTGAGCTAAAGGAAAGCTTCGTAGAACTAAATTCCAATCAGAAAAGTATGCTATAGAAAGGTGTGATTGACAATATAAAATAGCTACTTTTTATCTCCTGAATATAGCTAGAGCACAGTACGTCTCTTTCGACCTTCAAGAAATGTATAGGCTATGTTTGTAGGCCAATAGACTCTATGGTTACATGGATAGCATCCATGTAACCACTGCTCTCAAGAGTTTAATATAGAATCTCCTTTAAGCTTACGGTTTGATCTGAAAATAAAGGGTGTAATTAAGCGACTTGAAATCTTGTATATGATTTACATATCCATTTTGCTATAGTTATTTAACATGTACACTGTATTATAGTAGGTAAAGTCATATATTTTTAATATATGTTTTAATGTGTATGATGATGTAGTTTTTGCCTGTGATAGAATTGGGCTATAGGGATCAGGGTGTATATAACTACATAAAAGTAAAAGAAATATTGGTTGGAGGAATATAGCGATCTTAGTCGCTCACAGGGAACTCATGAGGTGTTATACCTCTGATAGAGACTTGAATAGCTGACCCTCGACGGTGCCAGGCACCAAGTACGGCTCGCTGACGCTCTCCGGATAGTTTGTGAATTTCTGGGCGGTGCGTATGTCCATGAATCATTATTGTTGCGCCACTATGCTCCATCATTTCCATGACCAAATAGGTGTTAACATCCATAATATCAGCTGATTTCCCAGCATTAGCGCGGAGGCTCTTAGCACGCATCCTATCAGCAATGCCTAGCCGAAGCTGTAACGGCAAAGATAAAAATAGTTGTTGTAGCCAACGTTGATGTACCCAATAGCGAAAATCTTGATATTCGATATCATCAGTGCACAATGTGTCTCCATGTAATATTAGGATTCGGAATCCGTTAAGGTTCATCACTTGCTGCGTAGGAAGTAACGTCATGCCGCAAGCAGCCGCATAGCGTTTGCCTAGCAAAAAATCCCGATTTCCGTGAACAAAATAGCAGGAGATGCCGCGATGATTTAGTGACTGAAGTGCGATAGCGATCTTATTGTGTAGCGGGTTGGGATCATCATCTCCTATCCACACTTCAAATAAATCGCCAAGAATATACAGTGATTGAGCAGAAAGGGCTTGTGTACGTAGAAAACGTAGAAAAGTGGCGGTAATTTCTGGTTCTTGTGCGCATAAATGAATATCTGCAACAAATAAACTTGACATAAATGCAGGGTTGTTCTCCTATCGGAATAAAACTAATGACTAAGTCTTATTTTGATCTGCTATTGCATATGTTTCCATGGTTGATTATATCGACTATATCCTGATCTTTGATAGAAGTTAGGAAAAACATAATACCATTAAAGATATGGAGGTGCTTTGACACAACATTTAGAGGTATATCATCAATCTTCTTGAAAAGATATATAGAAGGATAGCAGCCCGCCCCATTGATAGGGGCGGGGATAGAGTATTGTAATTATTCTGCAGGTTATTCTTAATTATGTTTTGAAAGAGTGACTGTTTTTATGCTGGAAAAATATTCAGGCTGTGGATTACTAAAGCCTCTATCACCCGGTAAAAAAACAAAAAAATGATTGATAGCACCTTTTTAACAAGGTTGGATAAGCGTATTGCTATAATTGATATTAATGTGATAATATGAAACCATTGGAATTTTTATATTTCGTAAGTTAGAATGCTTGTTATTAATAATTAATCTTTAACGGTGTGTTAATTGTTTGTAACCTGAAAAGATTTTTTATGTAATCTTATTGGAGCTAGAGATTCTCTTATAGAATAAACACTGTTATTAGGAGAGTGTAACTTATAAATTTATTCTGTAGATTATAAATAATCGTGTTCTAAACATCATTTTTCGCTCGTTTATTTTTTTGATAATGTCTGATATTTTCTGGCATAAACCTTTCAGGTGAGAGACTATTCTTAGTCTGTCTCTTTCAGACAGACTAAGAGGATTTTTTATTTGTTTTTAGCGGTGTGCTTTTGACTAACAAAAGCAGTTGATAGCTTTTATTGCCATTATCTATCAGACTCCATAGATAAGACATGGGAAACATTTAGTGAAATTGCTAAAATAAGTATCGCTTTTAATATTATTGACAAAGATTTGCATCTAGCTAAGTAAGTAAATTTATCCTTTTGCACCCTCTCTTCTACGCTATTTATCTAAATATATGAATAAAGTAGGAGAAAGTATACATCTTACATGATAGTACCAGAAAATTACAAAGAAGAAGAAAAGTTTTTGCTAGAAAAATCAGCACAGGCCGTCGCCTATTAAGGCGACGGCCTGTGCTGTATAAGAACAGGATTCTTACGGTTACAGTTGCGTAGATCACAAAACTAAATGCAGATTCTACCGGATAGAACTGAGTAATCATTGGACGGAAATAAAAGAGGCAACTTATTTTTCAGGCTGTATCCTGTAATCGTGGTTCTAAGGGTGGCAGTGATTCTCGTTTACTTCGTGCTATACTATTAGGCATGATGTCGTAAAACAACCAAATATTAAATTGAGCAAAACAATGTTTGATAATTTATCTCATCAACTATTGCGCACGTTGCGGAATATCAGAGGAAGAGGCCGTCTGTCTGAAGACAATATCAAAGATGCACTTCATGAAGTAAGAGTAGCTCTGTTAGAGGCAGATGTCGCACTACAGGTGGTACGAGACTTTGTAAGTCACGTTAAAGAGAAAGCGTTAGGGCAGGAGATCAATAAAAGCTTGACGCCAGGGCAGGAGTTTATCAAGATCGTGCGTGCCGAATTGGTGAACGCCATGGGTAACGAAAATAGTATACTACATTTAGCAGTAAATCCACCAGCAGTAGTGTTGATGGCGGGATTGCAGGGGGCGGGTAAAACGACAAGTGTTGCTAAACTCGCCAAATATCTTCATGAAAAAAAGAAGAAAAAAATACTAGTAGTATCTGCCGATATTTATCGCCCTGCGGCTATTGTGCAACTAAAAATTTTAGTTGAGAACGTAGGTGTTGATTTCTTCCCATCTAATTCTGGGCAGAAACCGATAGATATTGTCAATCAGGCGCTAATTCACGCAAAGCTTAAACTTTATGATGTATTAATAGTAGATACTGCTGGTCGCCTGCATGTAGATGAAGCGATGATGGCAGAAATTATCGATATTTATACGGTTCTCAAACCGGTTGAGATTCTCTTTGTGGTGGACGCGATGACTGGGCAGGACGCTGCTAATTCTGCAAAGATCTTTAATCAAGCACTGCCTCTGACCGGGGTCATCTTGACAAAAGTAGACAGTGATGCTCGTGGTGGTGCAGCATTCTCCATTCGACACATTACTGGAAAACCCATTAAATTCATAGGGGTCGGTGAGAAAACAGATGCATTAGAGCCATTTTATCCCGATCGATTAGTTGGACGAATACTGGGTATGGGTGATGTATTATCCCTTATCGAGGATCTTGACAGTAAGCTCGATCACGTAAAATCAGAAAAACTAACTAGTAAGTTGAAGAAAGGCGACCGTTTTGATCTTACCGATTTTCTGGATCAGCTGAAGCAACTGCGTAGTATAGGCGGTATAGCAAGTATGATGAGTAAGCTACCTGGGCTTAGTCAATTACCAGATAATGTTAGATTACGGATGGACGATACAATTCTAGAGCGTATGGAGGTAATTATAAATTCCATGACAATCAAAGAGCGCAGCAACCCGAATATAATTAAAAACTCGCGTAAACATCGTATCGCTATCGGCTCTGGCATGAAGATTCAAGAGGTCAACCGTTTACTGAAACAGTTCGATGATATGCAGCGTTTAATGAAAAAAGTGAAAAATGGCGGCATGCTGAAAATGATGCGTAATATTAAAGGTATGATGCCTCCTGGGTTTCCCGGTTGTTAACTGTCAATGTATTTAATCTGATACCGGTAAGGTTTTTCGCTTTTTATACGACAGCAGACTCATCTCTTAACAGGGCCTTGTTATCTTTCAACGCAAGAGGATATTATGGTAACCATTCGTTTAGCACGTGGAGGCGTCAAAAAACGCCCGTTCTACAAAATCGTTGTAACTGATAGCCGGAATGCTCGTGACGGGCGCTTTATTGAACGCATTGGTTTTTTTAACCCAATTGCAAGCGGTCAGGCTGAAGTTCTTCGTTTGAATCTAGAACGAATTGAACATTGGGTTAGTCAAGGCGCAACAGTTTCAGAACGTGTTGCCACATTGATTAAAAAAGCAAAAAAAGTCGAATAGCTGCGGCACACTGCTAGTGAAAGTAAGTAAAAAAAATCCCATTCTAGTACCGGTTGAGCCATTGGTAGTGGGAAAGATAGGTTCAGTGTATGGTATATACGGTTGGCTTAGAGTTTTCTCTTTTACTGAAAAATCTGAACAGATTTTGGATTATCAGCCTTGGTTTATTAAAAGAGGTAGTAAATGGTATCCGATTGAGTTGGAATGCTGGAAGCGTCAGAATCAAGATCTAATCATTAAGGTGACTGGCATTCAACACCGGGAAGCAGCGATGCCGCTGACTAATTTTGAAATTATTATAGATTCGATACAATTGCCGAATCTCGACAGTGGTGAGTATTACTGGAAGAACCTTTTGGGATGCCAAGTTATTACTGTTAACGGTTATCCATTGGGCGAGGTCATGGATTTAATGGCAACCGGTGCTAATGATGTTTTAATCGTGAAAACTAATTGCAAATATACATGTAACGCGCAAGAGCATTTAATTCCTTTCCTTAATGAGCACGTGGTTAAGAAGGTTGACCTCATGACAAAGATCATTGAGGTGGATTGGGATCCGAATTTTTAATCCTTTAATTTGCAGGGAGTGATATCAAAAAAATAGTGTGATGTGGATTAATATTATTACCCTCTTTCCCGAAATGTTCCGAGCTATTAATGATTACGGAGTAACTGGTCGGGCAGTGAAAAATGGCCTGTTAAATTTACAGTGTTTAAGTCCACGTGCATTTACCTACGATAGACATCGTACTGTGGATGATCGTCCGTATGGCGGTGGTCCCGGTATGTTGATGATGTTCCAACCTTTACGGGATGCGATTCATAAAGCAAAACAAAAGGCTGGTGCAGGGGTGAAAGTAATCTATCTCTCTCCTCAAGGTCGTAAACTTAATCAGGTAGGAGTGAGAGAATTAGCTGGTAACCTAAAGATGATTCTTATATGTGGGCGTTATGAGGGTATTGATCAACGTCTAATCATCAAGGAGATTGATGAAGAATGGTCAATAGGTGATTACATTCTGAGTGGTGGTGAATTGGCAGCAATGGTATTGATTGATTCAATTTCCCGATTGATTCCCGGTGTTTTGGGACATGAGTGCTCTTCGGTTGAAGACTCCTTTTCCAAGGGGCTGTTGGAGTGTCCGCATTATACTCGTCCTCAGGTTTTCGCTGACATGGCGGTTCCATCAGTGCTACTGTCAGGAAATCATGCTGCAATTCGTCGTTGGCGTCTAAAGCAATCTTTAGGGCATACTTGGCTTAGAAGACCAGAACTTCTAGAAAATCTAGCGTTAACAGAAGAGCAAGCAATATTCCTGATGGAATTTCAGCTTGAATATCGCGGGACGGAATAAGATCATCAAAAGGATTGGTTTTGAGTTGATTAAACCGCACTATTACTTTGCTTATAATAAGAGATAAATAATGAGCAACATTATTATAAAACTTGAACAAGAACAGATGAAACAGAACTTACCATCTTTCCGTCCGGGAGACTCATTAGAGGTTAAGGTATGGGTAGTTGAAGGTGCTAAACAACGCTTACAGGGATTTGAGGGTGTGGTTATTGGGATTCGTAAGCGTGGTTTGAATTCTTCATTTACTATTCGGAAGTTCTCTAACGGGGAAGGTGTTGAGCGTGTATTTCAGACGCACTCTCCAGTCATCGACCGTATTATTTTAAAACGTTGTGGTGCCGTTCGTCAGGCTAAACTATATTACTTGCGTAAACGTACTGGTAAAGCCGCACGCATTAAAGAACGCCTTAAGTAAATCATATTTCAGAATATCTAAACTCTGTTGAGTGACTAATAGATAAACTGCAATGGTTTGTTATTTGCAATGTGCTGATAAAGCGCAGTTTGATTGCTGGAAATGATAATTTCCACTAATTATTTTTATTGTAAAATATCCAACCAGGTCAGCTAAAAGTAATATATTGATAATAGGTAATCATAAAATCCTGTTGCGTAGCATGTTTTTCATGACTAGAAACATGTGAATTTACGTATTCCTCTTTTCCTAGAGCAGCCCATTTTCACAATTCTAAAAGAGAAATTCATGGTTTTTTTCCACCATCTATTTATTTTTAATGAGATAGCACTCACTGTGAATCGTTCTCTTAAGCGAAGGAAGCCGACAGTTGCGTAATCTATTTCTGTGAAAAGGTAAAAATATAATCTATAGTATTTAACATTTTGAAGAAAAGCCTTTCTGTCTATATCCGGATAACCTGGTTTGTTCGTTGTGAACATCGCTTAATAAAACTTTTTCTTTCCTCTCTTGGAAGTATCACGCTAGATTTAATTGCATAACGCTATGATTATTATAAGAGATGGAAGGCATTAGGGATAAATGTATAGTAAAAGCATCATCGCTGCCTCAATAGGAGACCTTATTATTTAGAAATAATAAAGGTACATTACAATTTTCAGAAGAGGACTATCTTTCTTCGCAGATCAATATTTTTATTTTTAGCTTGTGTTTTTTTTCGATAAAAACTTGGTGAATATATAAGTAACTGCTTTAGCTGAAATTAGGCTTGCCAATTTAGCAGATAACGATACTCGCTTGCATTATTGATGTGTACCATATTTCAAGAACATTATACAGGTGGTATTGTTGCATGATTGCCCGCTTTATATATTTATGCGCAACTAGTTTTTAGTTCATGTTTCATGAATGATGTTTTATTACTTGACAGGTATGGTTACTGTGAATAGTAAAATAACTGAGTTTAAGGCAGCACATCAGCTTTTGCTATTCTTGATAGGCAATCAGACTAAAGTTACATTAATGATTATTCTATTGGTTAGCTATGTAGGTTACTCAGCTATGCTGAGTATTAGTGGATAGTGAAGAAAGCAAGATCCATTGTGAAACGACACTCTTTACTAGAATAACACTGTGTAATTAATATCGATATATTAGGCGATATGGGATGTCTTAGCAAATCATATATCAATGCTAAACATGTGATAGCTTGGCGGATAATAGATATCTTTTTAGACGATATCGTTAGTATCTTGATGACATGGTAACACCATGTATAATAGAATATTTTCTTTTTTTTAACGATTGTCTGGTGGTTATGTATGCATGCCTGATTTTTACCTAATCTTGATTAGAGGAAAGTTCTTGATGTTATAACCCCATCAAGAAATTATAAAAAATGCAAAGTGATAAATGTTTATCACTTAAGCTTGGATGTTGAATGTCTCCGGACAATGCTATCTTTGATTTTAGAAAAAAAACCACTTTTAGTAGGTATACACTATGCGACTCGATGGTTTTTAAATTTATATTAGTAACACTAATATTAACACCAAGACTAGTACCTGACGGTTCTTTCATGAACTTGATTCAAGATTGATTATTGGAATCAATCAAATTATTATAGATAATAACTAAGGATTTATAAAAGATTTTGTAATTTTCAAAACCATCAGTGCAGAATAAGATAAATACTCCTGCTGGAGTATAAGATTTAACATAGAACGTTCTTTCAGAATCACCGCGTATCTATCAATAACAATATAGTAGGCGATTAAACAGCCGCGAAAAACATATTTAGAAAATTCATCAATTCTCTTCTACTACACGTAGTGTGACAAATAAGACGTTAAGATATTCGCCATTACGGTTAAGTATCGTCTTAATTCATTTTTGATAGTAAGCGTCATGGCAGTCTATAAAATACTAGCACAGAGAATAATTACTAATCCACTCAAAAAACGTGCTCTCTTTTCCAGAGCGACACAGTCTATTGGGCCAGTCGGTGATATGATATGAAAGGCATGGATGAGATAGGATGAAAGGAACTGTATGCAGTTATTAATATCAGCGTCTTTGTTGTAATACTGTATTTTCTCAACACCATCAATACGTATAATAAAGTTATATATTAATATAATGATTTGGCGATTTAAATAAATCCGAGTCGGAATCCAGTTCTGTACAAATTGCGTTATTTAACAATAATTAAAGTGATTGGTCGTAAACTAAATCTTCATGTCAATACATATAACATATATTATAATTAAATGTATTTGATAATAATAAATAAAATTAGGTACTACATATAATAATAAAATTGAGGATAATGTTGTGCTAGAAGAGTATCGTAAGCAGGTTACTGAACGCGCTATACAAGGTATTAGCCCTAAGCCTCTCAATGCTAGACAAATGGCTGAACTAGTTGAGTTACTAAAAATTGGGGTACCTGGTGAAGAGGTATATTTACTGGACTTGCTGACTAATCGCGTCCCGCCAGGTGTAGATGAAGCCGCTTACATCAAAGCGTGTTTTTTAAAAGCTATTGTTCAGGGTGAGGTGAGTTCACCACTAGTAACGTCAGAACATGCTATTCAGTTGCTGGGTACCATGCAAGGGGGTTATAATATATCCCCGTTAGTAGATGCGCTCGACCATGATCAATTAGCGCCTATTGCGGCTCGTGTATTAAAAACAATGTTGCTGATATTTGATGCCTTTTACGATGTAGAAGAGAAAGCGAAATCTGGTAATTTGCATGCTCAAGATGTGATGATGTCTTGGGCTGAAGCGGAATGGTTTTTGTCTCGTCCAGACCTAGCAAAAAAAATAACCGTTACTGTTTTTAAGGTAACTGGCGAAACTAATACTGACGATTTATCCCCAGCAACTGATGCCTGGTCACGGCCGGATATACCGCTACATGCGCTTGCGATGCTAAAAAATATTCGTGAAGATATCATCCCGGATCAGCCTGGTAAAATCGGGCCAATCCGGCAACTCAAAACCTTGAAGGACAAAGGCTTCCCGTTAGCCTATGTTGGTGATGTGGTAGGTACCGGTTCCTCACGAAAATCTGCTACTAATTCATTACTTTGGTTTATGGGCACCGATATCCCCTATGTTCCAAATAAACGTAGCGGTGGTGTAGTTCTGGGAGGGAAAATTGCACCCATATTCTTTAATACTCTAGAAGATGCCGGTGCTTTGCCAATCGAAGTAGATGTATCCCATTTGAATATGGGCGACTTGATTGATATTTATCCATTTGAGGGTAAAATTTGTCATCATGAAACCGGCGTGATACTGGCTATTTTTTCGTTAAAAACGGATGTCTTACTGGATGAGATACGTGCCGGTGGTCGTATTCCTCTTATCATCGGCCGTGGTTTAAGCGCGCGTGCGCGCGTATCTCTCGGGTTACTGCCTACCAGTATTTTCCGTTATCCTCGATATGTTAAGGATAGTAAGAAGGGATATACGTTGGCGCAAAAAATAGTTGGTCGAGCCTGTGGTCTGAAGGGGGTGCGTCCAGGTCAATACTGCGAGCCTAAAATAACCTCGGTTGGATCCCAGGATACTACCGGTCCTATGACTCGCGATGAATTAAAGGATTTGGCATGCTTAGGCTTTTCCGCTGATCTAGTCATGCAGTCCTTCTGCCATACCGCTGCTTATCCTAATCTGGTAGATGTGGAGACCCACCATACTCTACCGAACTTCATGATGAATCGGGGGGGTATCTCCCTGCGTCCGGGGGACGGTATTATTCACTCCTGGTTAAATCGTATGCTGTTACCTGATACGGTCGGGACCGGAGGTGATTCTCATACTCGTTTCCCGATCGGCATCTCTTTTCCAGCAGGATCTGGACTGGTGGCTTTTGCGGCTGCCACTGGGATTATGCCGCTAGATATGCCAGAATCGGTGCTCGTTCGTTTTAAAGGAACCATGCAACCTGGTATCACTCTTCGGGATCTGGTGCATGCGATTCCGTATTACAGCATCAAACAAGGTCTATTAACGCTGGAGAAAAAAGGAAAGAGAAATGTTTTCTCAGGCCGCATCCTAGAGATTGAAGGTTTATCGGAATTAAAAGTAGAACAAGCTTTTGAACTGGCAGACGCTTCGGCTGAACGTTCTGCTGCTGGCTGCACTATTAGGCTTGATCAGGAACCGATTATCGAATATCTGAACTCAAATATTGTGTTGTTGCAATGGATGATTGGGGAAGATTATGGTGATCGGCGGACTCTTGAACGGCGTATTAAAGAAATGGATAATTGGGTGAGTAATCCATCTCTTTTATCGGTAGATTCAGATGCTGAATATGCGGCAATTATCGAAATTGATTTAGCTGAAATTAATGAGCCGATTTTATGCGCACCTAATGATCCGGATGATGCTCGTCTTCTATCAGAAGTCTCCGGCAGGAGAATTGATGAAGTGTTCATTGGATCTTGCATGACTAACATTGGTCACTTTCGAGCTGCAGGTAAGCTATTAGCTAATTATAATGGCGAGTTACCAACTCGTCTATGGATCTCACCGCCAACTAAAATGGACGCAGCTCAGCTAAAAAAAGAGGGCTACTATAGCATTTTTAACAAGAACGGTGTACGGATGGAAATCCCGGGTTGTTCGCTGTGTATGGGCAACCAAGCAAGGGTCATGGATGGTGTGACAGTAGTGTCCACCTCTACTCGTAACTTCCCAAATCGTCTAGGTAACGGTGCTGATGTTTACTTAGCCTCTGCGGAGCTGGCGGTGATTGCCGCACTATTGGGCCGCCTCCCGACGATAGAAGAGTATAAGCAGATAATGGGAGTAGTAGAACGGACAGCGATAGATACCTATCGTTATCTGAATTTTAATCAGCTTAACGAATATGCTGATAAAGCGAATAAGGTTATTTTTCAAACCAGAAGCTAAATAGTCTCTGGCGATAAACTTTGATATATAATATGGTCAAAGTCACATGACGAATGTTCAACCATCTCTGGAAAACCAAATAGATGATTGATGTCCGATATTTTTTCTATAAACTTAATTCTGATGACTCAAGGTAAGTAATTTTCGGATTTTCTTTTCAACTTGATACAAAACGCAATCACGAGTAAATATACGATAGAAGAGCAGTATGCCCCTCTACCTTCTTATCTATGTTGAATCAATATAACGTTCATATTCTATTTTTAGAAAAAGAAATATTCCCCATAAAATCCCCTCGCCGCAATCAGGTGAGGGGAGAGGCAATGTCAGCTTTTTGCTTTTGATACGGCAACCATCGCAGGCCGGACAAGACGACCATTCAGTGTATAACCTTTTTGCATAAGCATCATGACCTGATTAGGTTCATGTTCATCGGATTCTAGTAAGGTCATTGCTTGATGTATATCGGGGTTAAAAGCTACATGTGTGCTGTCTACCACCTCGAGACCGAATTTACGTCCAGCGTCGAGTAGTGACTTCAGTGTTAGCTCGATTCCTTCAATAGTGGAGGATAATGCAGTGTTACTTCTATCTGACATTTCCAATGCACGCTCGAGATTATCAATGACCGGTAATAGTTCAGCTGCAAAACGCTCTAGCGCAAATTTATGCGCTTTTTCAATATCTTGTTCGCTGCGGCGTCGCACGTTTTCTGTTTCCGCTTTGGCCCGTAATACGTTATCACGTTCTCGCTGTTGTGCCTGAATTAATGCAGCCTCTAGTTCGTTAATACGGTCATCTCGCGGATCCATAACAGACACTATTTCGGGCGCCGTATCTGCCGGCTGAACTTGTTGAACTTGTTGAACTTGCTGAAATTCAGCTGCTTCTGGGGTTTTCTCCTCAGGGGTGTTTTGCTCTGTACTACTCATCATGAGTTTTCTCCGCGATTCCGCATTATGCTCGTTAGTTTGGATATTATGGGGGTGAATAATAGGGATTCAAGGGATAACGCATGCATAATAAAGTTTGTAAAATAGGTCGGGGATTAGCAAGGACATGAGTATCACCTTTCACACGATCGGCATTGTCGGCTACCCGCATCACTGTAATGCGCTAGCTAGTCATCAGACGCTTTACCACTGGCTAAAGGAGAAAGGATATTTAGTTATCATGGAGCATCAGATCGCCAGGAAACTGGCTATAAACGAGGTCATAACTGGTAGTTTGCTTGATATTGGCGAGCAAGCAGATTTAGCAATCGTGATAGGCGGTGATGGAAACATGTTAGGCGCAGCGCGCGTTTTAGCACGACATAACATTAAGATTATTGGCATCAACCGTGGAAATCTTGGCTTTCTAACGGACTTAGATCCTGATTCAGCTCTCGCGAAATTATCCGCTGTACTGTCGGGAAAGTTTCGAAGTGAAAAGCGTTTTTTACTGGAAGCTGTAGTTTTTCGAGGTGCTGTAGGGGGTAAGATAAGGAGTGCTATTAACGAGGTAGTGTTGCATTCAGGAAAAGTGGCGCACATGATCGAGTTTGAGGTATACATTGATGATGATTTTGCATTTTCCCAGCGTTCTGATGGTCTTATCATCGCAACACCGACTGGTTCTACAGCTTATTCTCTTTCTGCTGGCGGACCAATACTTACCCCAGTATTAGATGCCATTGTACTGGTGCCAATGTTCCCACATACTCTCTCCTCACGACCTCTAGTTATTAATGGCGGCAGTACTATACGGTTAAAGTTTTCCCAGCCGCCGATAAATTTAGAGATTACCTTTGACAGTCAGATCGCCTTATCAATCCAAGAAGGCGAGGAGATTTTTATCCGTCGCAGCAGCGATTATATCGATTTAGTTCATCCAGATGATTATAATTACTTTAATATATTAAGCAGTAAACTTGGTTGGTCAAAAAAATTGTTTTAAGATTTAGGGTGTATTATGTCCAGACAAATATGTGTTTTTTGAAAAATCTTTTATAAAATGTCTGTTTTTATAAAAAAGATTTTATCCTGGTTGAGATTGGTTAATAACAAAGTCATATCTCCTCGTATATAAGAGGAGATGCATAGATCTATCAAAAATAATATTGAACATGACTATGTATTTATTTTGAGCATTAATATATCTATATAGGAACATCATAAAGAGATATTGGGTGTTAACAAAACACTCTAGATATAGACTTATCTTTTAATCTAATAGATTAATTCATATACTATTATGATAAGTTTTGATAATTCAAATCCACAGCCATAACTGATGGTCTGCTTATAGAAGATGCAGTTTTCTGTTTATCAAGAAGAATATTGATAATTAAAGCATATAAATTTTATTCTTATTATTGATGAATTGAGTTAAATGGTTACCTTCGTGAAGCGTACATATCAAATAAAATGCTTCGTTACTTATATCGAAAGAAAAGATCATGTCTGATAAATAGGTAAGAAGAACATGGAATTCATATTCCATGTTCATAATATGAAGTCGGAATGATTTGTTTGTAAATGATATTTGATAAATTATTAAATCTTATCTCATCATTTATTGTGAACAATAAATACAAATCAACTTTTATATAAAGCATTCAGATGAAATTCTGTCACTATATATTTAAGCAATGTTATAGACAAAGAAGAGGAGCTATTAAAAGTGGGGCTGCTTTCTATCAGAGATTTTCAGATCAGACTGTATCGATACATGCCCTCTACAATCAAGTATGACGCGAATTACTATTGATTTATTGATATCACTCTTTCCTTTCAATCAATAAATTCTCAAAACATATTATCTGTATTTTGCATGGTGGCTTGAGTGTCAAGAGGATTTGATCTCCATGGTAATCTTTATTTTAGTAGGTCTCTTTATGTATTTTTTGCTGACATATAGAGCGACTTTAAGTTGAACGACTTTTATCTGATGTGTATTGGGCGAAGTAGGCATGGTTTGGATCTAGCGGGAATCGGAAGCAACAGCGTATTATATAGTCGTCTGATTTTGAAATCAGCTTAGTAGTTTAGAGGATGTCTACGACAATAGCTTCAATTTTAAGAAAAACATAATGAATACTATAACTTCATAATCATTATAAATATCAATTATATGTATTTTGTCTTTTAATCGGTTTGATAGAAGCCATGCGTATTTTTTCTATTTTAGAGTAAGAAAAAACTTGATAAAATACCTCGGATAGTGACTGCGTAATGGATCATGTGCTTATTGATAGGGTAAAAAGGTGGCAAGAAAGCGTTTAATTTATTTGTCTGAGGTTATCATCATAAAGTGCCAAACCTTATTTCTTATTATATTTTATGTGGATAAGTGCCTGATATAATTTAAAAATGTTTATTAAATTGCATCGAGCTTTAGTTAGATCTCCAGGAGATAGTGCATTTTATATATGGTGTATCGTATTTTAGTTAATAGTAAAAACAACACTTAGTAATCCAGGAGGTGGCGTCTAGTGACGTTGACATTATCACTATAAAAAATACGAAATTATTGAAGTACTAAAGAAAATCTTCAACCATGAAAATTTAACATTATTTGCAGCGTTACAGAAGATAATATTCGATACTATCGAAGTGTTGCCTGAAGATTTTCGTATGGCTATTATGTTTGAAGAACTAGATGGTGCTCATTTATAAAATGATAGTACATCTATTGTCGTGTTCCGGCTAGGAAGAGTATATTCGCATATTTTTCGTACTCGGAAAGGAATGAATTATAGAATAAATGAATTGTCTAGAGTTAACAATCTTAATACAACAAGGTGTCTAGGAATATACAACATAAAACGTTATATTTTAATGGCAAGGAATCCGGAGATACTAAAGTATGCAACGATGTGTTTAGGGATTGTAAATTATAGAAAATTTAGGACAGTCTTATTATATTTATCATGTTATATATAGTGAAGTTAGTAAATACCTCTGTTTTACATGAATTGCGCCACTGGAATAATTTCCAATATTCACGGAGAATAAGTATAAATCATACACAGGTTGTGATGGAATTTCTGCTAGGATTACAAATCTAGCAAAGTTTTCATTTTGGTACAGTTTACATTTATTATAATGAGTTTATTCCCTGGATAGTAGATAAAATTTTATATCTGGTTTAAGTGCTTTGAAGTGTTTGTCTTGTGTTCATCTTTATTGCTTTACTTGTCCGTACAGCATACTTATATAAAACAGTTGCTTGCGGGATTAGTAAGTTCGTTAAACCTTTCACTTTCAAGATAGCAACTAGGTGTGGATGAGTTACTTTAGTCTTCCCTCAGGTGACGTAATCGATAGCAAGTAACAAGTTCTAGCAGAAGCAAGATTTAACATGTTAATAGAATTTTAAAAGATTATTAAAGAGATCACTGCCTTCATGCTGCGAGATGCCCTACTATTAGATTAAGCAGTTAAACAGCAAAAAATATTCATGATAAAAGCGGATAGATAACTACTCGGCATATAATTGTAATGATTCTTTATGTTTTTCTAGATGAGCAGATGATTTCATTCCAGTTATGTTGCAGCTCAGGGCAGAGAGTTCGATCCGATTTTGAAAAATAGTTAGTCCAATGAGATATGCTATGTTATATCTAAATCTAATTGTATAGCAGTTCCACTGTTTATCACGCAGACCTGCCGCGCTATCGCCCCATGTAGTTATTTATCAGTAATAGTGGATAATGTTACTGAACCCTTATCCCTAGCTAAATAGCTACGGCTGTATTCTAAAGAATACAGCGGGGTATTAAAGATAGAAAATCATTTAGGGTTTTTAGGCTAGTTAAAATTACCAAGGCTACTTTGATTTACGTAGGAGTTTTTTATACAGTATTATTGGCGTTTATTAATAACCCAAGTGCGTTTTTTAATGAAAGAGATGATACGTCACATCTATAAAATTTTTAGAAAGCAGTCCGAAAATTTTCTATATTTTCTTTGTATGCTTACAAAAGAAAATGAGATATTTTGGCGTTGTTTTGTTTTTTACAACGCTAGAGTAATATGTGTCTCCCAATTGTAGCTTCTCTAAATTAAAAGCCCCAATCTTAGCAATCCTTTTCCAGCATGCTTCCTGGTTTCGATCAGATAGTGTAGTTCACACTCATCATGTTATTAGCTCTAATGTGGCAAACTCCCTAGTAAGGTAATCATCAGAACGATATGGAACGTTTTTAAGAGAAAGAATTATTAAAATGAAGAATATACGAAATTTTTCTATTATAGCCCATATTGATCATGGTAAATCGACGTTATCCGATCGCCTGATACAGTTCTGTGGTGGTTTAAGTGAGCGTAAAATGGCGGCTCAGGTTTTGGATTCTATGGATCTAGAGCGTGAGCGAGGTATCACGATTAAAGCACAAAGCGTAACGATAGCCTATCAGGCGCCAGATGGTCTGATTTATCAGTTGAATTTTATCGATACGCCTGGTCACGTAGATTTTTCCTACGAAGTCTCCCGTTCATTAGCAGCTTGTGAAGGTGCGTTACTTGTAGTTGATGCAGGACAAGGTGTAGAGGCCCAAACACTAGCTACTTGCCATACTGCGATGGAAATGAATGTGAAAGTGGTACCTGTGCTTAACAAAATTGACCTTTCCACTGCTCAGCCAGATCGTGTCGCGCAAGAAATTGAAGATATTATTGGCATTGACTCAATCGACATGGTGCGCTGTTCAGCAAAAACTGGAATAGGCGTATCAGATGTACTGGAGCGGATTGTACGGGATATACCTCCCCCAGAGGGTGATCCTTCTGCTCCATTACAAGCGCTGATTATTGATTCCTGGTTTAATAATTATTTAGGTGTGGTATCGCTAGTTCGTATAAAAAACGGTACCCTTCGAAAAGGTGACAAAATTAAAGTCATGAGCACAGGTCAAGTCTACAATGCTGAAAGGCTCGGAGTCTTTACTCCGCAACATATTGACCGCGTAGTACTGAATTGCGGTGAGGTCGGCTCAGTTGTCTGCGCTATCAAAGAGATTCATGGCGCCCCTGTAGGGGATACCCTGACACTTGCACGTCAGCCTGTGAATAAAGCACTACCAGGTTTTAAAAAAACAAGACCGCAGGTCTATGCTGGGCTGTTCTCAGTAAGCGTGGACGACTATGAGACATTTCGCAGCGCCCTTAGCAAGCTTAGCTTAAACGATGCCTCCCTGTTTTATGAGCCTGAAAGTTCAACCGCGTTAGGTTTTGGTTTTCGCTGCGGTTTTCTCGGTCTACTGCATATGGAAATTATCCAGGAGCGGTTGGAACGTGAATACGGTCTTAATCTCATCACCACTGCTCCTACAGTAATTTACGAAGTGTTAACGGTTGATAATAAAACATTATATGTGGATAGTCCGTCTAAGTTGCCACCATTGTATAGTATCAACGCGCTACGCGAGCCTATTGCTGAATGCCATATATTGCTACCGAAAACTTATGTAGGCAATGTGATTAGTTTATGTATCGAAAAGCGAGGCATACAGGTGAATATGATTTATCATGGTAATCAGGTGGCGTTAACTTATGACATTCCTATGGCGGAAATGGTGCTGGATTTCTTTGATCGGCTAAAATCAATCTCACGTGGTTATGCATCTTTAGATTATGGTTTTAAGTGTTTTAAAAACTCGGATATGGTACGGGTTGATTTGTTCATTAATGGCGTAGAGATAGATGCACTAACGTTAATTACTTATCGAGATAATGCATTGTCTCGGGGACGGGAGTTAGTTGATAAACTTCAAGAGTTGATCCCGCGACAGCAATTTGATATCGCTATTCAAGCAGCTATCGAGAATCATATTGTGGCCAGGTCCACTGTGAAGCAGCTACGAAAAAATGTTTTAGCAAAGTGCTATGGTGGGGATATCAGCCGTAAGAAAAAACTTCTTCAAAAGCAAAAAGAAGGCAAAAAGCGAATGAAGCTAGTGGGTAATGTTGAGTTACCACAGGAAGCGTTCTTGGCAATTCTGCATATGCATAAAGATAGCAAATTAGTTTAAGGAGATAAAATGGCTAATATGTTCGCTTCGATTTTGGAAGTTGTGACACTCATCACAGGAATCCTTTGGTTCTTGGAACGTTTCAAACTTCTAGCCGCTTCCTGCCTCCAGAAACACCCTGCTGTAATAAGAAAACTGACTGGTGATAATACCCATGTAAAAAATAGTAATAAAATAAAATGGTTACAAATGTTCTCGTCAATTTTTCCAGTAGTGTTATTAGTATTTCTTATCCGTTCATTTATTGTGGAGCCATTTCAAATTCCATCAGGGTCTATGATGCCGACACTTTTAGTAAAGGATTTTATCCTGGTGGAAAAGTTTGCTTATGGTATAAAAGATCCGATCACACAGACAACACTGATTGAAACGGGCCATCCTAAACGCGGCGATGTAGTGGTTTTTAAATATCCACCAGATCCTAGGTTGAACTATATTAAAAGGGTTGTGGGTTTACCGGGTGACCGAGTTAGTTATGATCTTGTCAACAAACAAATTACAGTACAGCCTAGCTGCGTGAGTGGTCAGGATTGCAATACGGTGTTACCAGTTACTTATGGCGAATACAGCTTGAGCGATTTTATACAGACTTTTAATGCGACTGGTAGTAGCTTTCAGCAGGTGCCGTTTGACAGAGTAGTTAAGAGCGGTATTCGATTAGCTGAGCGTAAAGAGTCTTTAGATGGTGTGGTGCATAATATTTTGATTATACCAGGACAGCAGGATCCATTCAAAATTTATTACCAGCAGTTGGGTAGCTTTCTATCAGAATGGGAGGTGCCGCCAGGAGAATATTTTATGATGGGTGATAATCGAGATAATAGCGCCGATAGCCGTTATTGGGGTTTCGTTCCGGAAAGGAACCTGGTAGGAAAAGCTATAGCGATCTGGATAAGCTTTGATCAGCAGGAAGGTAAATGGCCGACTGGTGTGCGATTCAAGCGTATTGGAAGTATTCATTAATTCTTTTTTTAGCTCAGCATTATTTCGCGTATCGATGTAGAATACTTCTTAAGTAATAAAGACTGCCTCTCTTTACGGGGGGATACTATAAATAAAACAGTTTTAGATAAGGCGTGTTAAACCGAAGCCTGCTTTCTTTACTGGTTTTTTTAACGCATGCTTGAATTATTGGTATCGCATGAATTCTATTTTATTAAATAGGCTCCAGAAGAAACTGGGCTACACCTTTCAACGACAAGAGCTTTTATTACAGGCGTTAACGCATCGTAGCGCTAATAGAAAACATAATGAGCGGTTGGAGTTTTTAGGTGATTCTATACTAAGTTATGTCATTGCTACTGTACTTTATAAGCGGTTCCCTCACATTGATGAGGGTGATATGAGCCGTATGCGAGCTGCACTTGTTCGCGGAAATACCCTGGCGCAAATGGCAAGGGAGTTTGAGCTTGGCGAATGTTTGTATTTAGGACCGGGAGAGTTAAAAAGCGGTGGTTTTTTTCGTGAATCAATTTTAGCAGATACCTTAGAAGCCTTAATCGGTGGTATTTTTTTAGATAGAGATATTCAATTTGTCGAAAAATTAATCCTTGAGTGGTACCGTATACGCCTAAATGAAATTAGGCCGGGGGATAAACAAAAAGATCCCAAGACTCGGCTACAAGAACATCTACAGGGTCGTCATTTTCCACTCCCTATCTACTTAGTCGTGCAAGTTTGCGGCGAGGCGCATGATCAGGCATTTACTATACATTGTCAGGTTAGTGGACTACCGTTGCCTATAGTGGGCAATGGTTTAAGCCGTCGGAAAGCCGAGCAGGCTGCAGCAGAACAAGCACTTAAACTGCTGGAGTTGGAATGATTGAAAAAACGACTTATTGTGGGTTTGTAGCGATTATAGGTCGGCCCAATGTTGGTAAATCAACACTGTTAAATCAATTATTAGGCCAGAAGATCTCTATTACCTCACATAAACCACAAACTACTCGTCATCGTATTATGGGAATTTGCACCGAGGATCCTTATCAGGCTATTTATGTGGATACGCCAGGTCTGCATATTAAACAGAAGTGGGCGATTAACCGTTTGATGAATCGTACCGCCCGTAGTTCTCTTTGCGAAGTAGATATGGTGATTTTCGTGGTAGAAGGCACTCACTGGACACGAGATGATGCAATGGTAGTTAACAAACTTCTGAATCTTAACTGCCTTGTCGTAATGGCAATAAATAAAGTGGACAAAATTACTGAAAAGGAGAAATTATTGCCTCATATAAAATTTCTTAATCAGCAGATGAATTTTCATCAGATTATACCAATCTGTGCTAAGAATGGGATGAATGTTAATGGCTTAGTTAGCATCGTGCGTAAGGCTTTGCCAAAAGCAAAGTATCGTTTTCCTAAAGAGCAAATTACTGATCGCTCGCATCGATTTATAGGATCTGAAATTATCCGTGAAAAGTTAATACGTTTTCTAGGCGATGAGCTTCCTTATGCTGTCACGGTAAAAATTGAGCGTTTACATGTTAACGAGCGCGGTGGCTATCAGATTCAAGGGTTTATTTTTGTGGAGCGTTTTAGCCAAAAAAAAATAGTTATCGGTAATAAAGGTAGTAAAATTAAAATAATTGGTATCAATGCCCGACAAGATATGGAGGAAATATTTAAGACGCGGGTACATCTTGAATTATGGGTAAAAGTGAAAACAGGCTGGGTCGACGATGAATCTGTTCTTCGAAGTTTTGGGTATCTTGATGATTTTTAAAAAATCGATATATGCCTGTCATCTCCGATGGGGGATGTAATTTAATAGTCTAGATAAGTAGTACACATGAATTGATTTTTTCATCATCTAACAAAGTATATGGATATGACTTAAGCTTTTAATATTGTATCTACAAGGATAAGTTCTGTTAGAGAATATTCTGTACGTCCATTCTTTCTCGAGTATTCCTTTTATTTTTAAAGTATTTTTTTTACTAATAATCTACTTTGATTCGTCTCTGAATATCAGGGGGGTATATTTATTTTTTTCTTTGACCTACAGGTTTTCATAGTCTAAAAAATGCTATGTACATGACTAATCTCGCCGATTTTTAGCCTATTATTCTACTATTTTTGATTCTTATTATATAAGAGCTACACTCTTAGTACTCTATAGTGTAGTAATCTATGATTCAATCAAGATTAAATCAGATTCAAGGATTCAGATATAACTCCTATCAAATAGCGAGGGGAGAAGGACTCTTTTTATAAAAACATTAGGTTTTCTAACGGGTGATGATTTTCGTCTAGAAACGATTAAGAATATAGAAAAGTGAGTCACTGATAATAGAGTTATTTATATGACGTATAGAGTATATTTCACATGCAATATCATAGCTATAGATGAAGTTAACCAGAATAGCATCAAGAGTCAGGAGACTGGATAAGTGGTTTTTTATATAATGATTTATAGATAAATAACTAATTATAAATAAGATAATTAGTGCTATAGCTAGTGGAATTATTGGGCTAAAGATGAGATTCGAGATTATTAGAAATCAATTATGTCTCTTAGAGAAAGAGATCAATTAAAAACATTCTTGAAAACCCTGAAATAATGATGAAAAACCTAAATTTTTAGTGAAGTTATCATGATTAACCAGATATTAATCTAGGATTAATATCTAGTTAAGTACTTACTTATCTATATATTTGCTAGATATTAGAAATAATCAGAAAAGAAAAATAAAAATATTTATTGAGAGATATATGTTTTTTATTTTAAATACTAACTGTTACATAAAAGTACTGAGCTATCTTTGACTTGATCGTGTATCTCTTATGACAGCTTGTTCTATGACCAAGTTAAGGAAAGACAATCTAGGTGATGGGTGCCTCCGTTAAATAAAAGCTGGAGCACTTTAAATTACTCTCTCTGAGTAAGGAGTGGGGTATATTGAATATTTTCTTTACTGTAGTGGTAGTTAGGTGCTGGTAAAAAATACTATTCTTTTGCTTTAAAATCGTTTTAGCGAGTGTGCGTTGAAAGTTATAATGGTATATTAACATATTAATATGAATGTGTTACTTGTTATGAGGGTGCATTCATATAGTGAAAAAGCTTTATGTAGGCGGAACGCAATCAAGAGCTTCAAGTTTCTCTCACCCATTTTTGCGATTAGGAATTAATTAAGAGATTTAGATTAATGCTCGCATTATGCGATGTGATAAATCTAAATATGAAGAGGATCATCAATAAATTTCAGAAGTCTTTACCTCCGCAAGAGTTTACTCTTTATAGATTTTACCTATAAAAAGTTAGGGGGAGGACAATGTTTGAATTGCTTTTAGGTGTAAATATTGATCATATAGCAACGCTACGCAATGCACGTGGAACAACCTGGCCAGATCCTGTTCAGGCAGCTTTTATTGCCGAGCAAGGGGGAGAATAGTATTACTAGGCACGTACGCGAAGATCGCAGACATATTACCGATCGCAATATCTATTTGCTGCGCAAGACGATTCAAACTCGAATGAATTTAGAAATAGCTGTCACAGAAAAGATGATCAATATGGCTTGGAACTTATTACTGAATTTTTGCTGTCTGGTGCCTGAATAACGCCAGGAAATTACTACTGAAGGTGGGTTGGATGTTGTGAGTCAGCATGACAAGATACGTCAAGCGGTAACCCGGTTGAGTAATAGCGGTATTCAGGTTTCGTTATTTATTGATGCAAATGAGCATCAAATTTCAGCGGCGGCGGATATAGGGGTGCCTTATGTGGAAAGGCATACAGGTGCTTATGCTGGCGAAGAAGATGAGGTATCTCGTTTAGCTCAGTTATCCAGTATTAGTGATGGTGCTTAATATGCCGAGACGTTAGGACTTAAGGTCAATGTTGGTCATGGTTTTGATTGTTACAATGTGAAACCGGTAGCTGCGTTATTGTATATCCAGGAGGTGAACATTGGTCATGCCATTATCAGTCGTGCTATAGTTGATGGTTTGGGAAAAGCGGTAAAAGATATGAAATGCATAT
Organism: Candidatus Steffania adelgidicola; assembly: GCF_020541225.1. Taxonomy (GTDB): domain Bacteria; phylum Pseudomonadota; class Gammaproteobacteria; order Enterobacterales; family Enterobacteriaceae; genus Steffania; species Steffania adelgidicola. The sequence continues at coordinate 302,953 of NZ_CP045889.1, forward strand.
TGTATAAAGCTCGTTCTTGATGCCGATTGTCGGCATCGGTACTGATATCGTCGAGATTAAACGCATAGAATCAGTCGTCTCTAGTAGAGGTGATCGGTTTGCTCGTCGGATCCTCACTCCTCATGAGTGGCGTCAGTATAAACAACACCATCATCCAGTTCGATTTCTCGCTAAACGGTTTGCCGTAAAAGAGGCGGCGTCTAAAGGGCTTGCTACGGGTATTCGTAACGGACTAACTTTTGCACAGTTTGAGGTTGACAATGATCTATTAGGTAAGCCTTCGCTTCGCTTGTTTTCCCAGGCGGCGTTGCTAGCTACCAAGTTAAACATTACCGGTATATACGTCACATTGGCTGATGAGCGGCACTATGCCTGCGCTACAGTAATTTTTGAACGATCGTGCATAAATCATTGTACAGTATCATCGATCTGTAACAATACGAAGTTCTTTTAGCAATAAATAGTGTGATATTATATTTTAAAAAATAGATTTATATGAAGTGAATTTAATGCAGATATTACTTTTCAAAAAATAATCGAATTATTTAAAATATTGAGAGCGTAATTTTATATGTATTTTTAGTAAATTATAATATGCGTTACCACATAACGAACTCATGGAATATATTATTCAATATTTTTGCGTCGTATTTCTTTCAGTGCTCTTATTAGAAAGAGAAAAATAGTTTCAATAGCATATCTTTATGCTTATAAAGTCGGTTAATTATGCTTTTTATCAAGTATCCTAAATCAGATTTTTTATCCGTATTGTTTTCTAAACCTTTGCATCTTTCGTGTAAAAGAGAGTCTCGAATTCCTAAACTGTAGTTATATATCTTACGCGGATAGAGTTTATGCTTTTACTTCACTGAAGCAATTGCCATGATATATATCAATAGATACTATAGGTTCTATCATGCCAAAATCATTAATTTTAGGTAATGATAGTGAAAATTATTTAGAATTGAATTCTTCAGCAATCAGGTACAAGAACATTACTATTTATAGTAATGTGAGTTAATATTATTTAACTTATTCGTTTTTATTTTATATAAATGATTGTTTAGTACGCTGATGTTTTTTGTTCCTGAGTGCATCAGAAGAGAATCTATAGCTCTTCTGCCCCCTTTAATATTTAAACTACCTAGAAGGAGAGTTTAGCTATTTTATAGTGATTAGAAAGGGAGAGTATGTATGTGTTGCTTAGTGCAAAAAGATCCTCCTGAGATCTTATCTCAGGACTCTTAGATTTTATGGTTTTTTGTTTTTTTTCTAATGTCAGAGACATTAAGTTCGGTTGGATAACCATTGTAGTTGAGCGATAGTGATATCGCATTCCATTAGCACTATTGTATCTTTTCCTTTTTTATCCAGGCAATTAATAGATATTGTCTAAATAGCAAATATTTTAATAGAAATCAAAACATTCTGACATTAATAGCCTATATCAATTTAATTCATACACATTTCCAGAGAAAACACATTGTTCGTACAGTTTGTTATGCTTCAAGTTTACAACAATTAATCATAAGATTGATTCAACGGTGCATGATTTACATCAATAAAAAACATTTAGCTCATCACTAAGAAATCTTTTTTGAAATCGGAAGAAAATTTTTTCTATGTATTTAAACTCACTGAGTTCATACCGAAGAAGATTATTTATCGGATTCATATCTAATGAGAGTGTTTTTATGATAACGTTTTGTTTTCTATCTGGTGAACTCGATCCTTACTGAGTATTTCAGATAAAAATAGCTATTCATTATAGATCTTCATAGAGTGACTATAGACCCTGGGGTTACTATCATTTATAATTGTTATGTACTCGGCCCCTTAGCTCAGTGGTTAGAGCAGGCGACTCATAATTGCTTGGTCGCTGGTTCAAATCCAGCAGGGGCCACTAAATTCAATTTTAACATTAGTATATTGTTGGAATATTATTCAGGTATCACTTTAGGTAATCTCTTAGCAGTAATTGCTTCAAAAAAGTTAGTTAGTTAATCATGTAACAGCGTGTTTTAGAGATAGAAATATGGTTTAGAGAAGTCACTACGATCTAGCCATCAGGCGAGAGCCTGATGGCTTTCTTTAAAATTATCCTGTGTTAATAGTAACCATGTAATTCTCGTGAGAATTACAGGCATATTTTATCGTTTTAGTTTTAGCCATGTTTCTTCGAGATCTTTTTAATTAGCATTTTTGTTATTGCCTAATAAATATATATGTGTTTTTATATTTTCAGTGAGTGATTGTATTTTGAAGAGCTGCTTATTATTGTTTCATTCAGGAGATAGGATAAGGAATGCTTTTTAAGCCACCAAAAAATCTTTTACTATAGTAAACAGAATTGCAAAATCACAAGATTATTAATCTATATATAAAGACGAAGTAGTACTGACGTTAATTAAAATATGATAGCGCTATCTTTTTTACCATGAAATACAACATCTTATAAATTTTATATTTCATGGTTGTACGAATGACAAAGGTGTATAGGTAATATACAATCTTTTGTGATCAACTATTACTCAAAAAATTCTAATGAAAGTCAGAATCTTACTAGAAGTGAGAAGTCAAGACTTTATAAATCATCATGTTACCCTTGATTGGGTATTTTCAGAGAAATATATATAATATAGTATTGTATAGGGATTACTACACAGCGATAACTCATATAGCAGAGTGACTTCAAGTGTTCTAAAAAGAATGAGAAAAATAATATTCAATTAACTATCATTCATGTTAGTGCTATAGGATGTAGTCCTAATCTAAATTAGTATTGATTTCTATTTTTTACATCAAGGCGAGAAGAAAAATGAATTGTTTGGCAACGTCAAAAGAGATTTTTATGATCTCATGTGGTGGGATAAAAAGTAAATTTCTACACTCTACAATATCGTAATTCTATAAAAGAGATATAACTTGAAGTTTAAATGTACGAATTTACAACCATGAATAAAAAAGTTGTTGTTGTCTTGATGGTGTTTTCTTTGTACTCCAACATGGCTGGAGCTGAGGAGTTGGGTGCTGTTGATACAGTATTTAAATTGTTCGGACCGAATCATCAAATCGTGGTGGAAGCATTTGGCGATCCTGATATATCAAATGTAATCTGTTACCTTAGTCGTGCTAAAACTGGTGGAATTAAAGGTGGTCTAGGCCTTGCAGAAGACACTGCTGATGCGGCAATTTCTTGTCAGCAGGTGGGGAAGGTTGTTTTAGGTAACAAGATGAAAAATGTTTATCAGCATGGCTGTGTAATCTTTCAAAAACGGACTTCACTCATTTTTAAACGTCTTAAGGTTATCCGTTTTTATGATGCTAAACGTAATACATTAGTATATCTAGCTTATTCAGATCGAGTGGTAGAAGGTTCGCCAAAAAATGCGTTAAGTGCCGTATCTATTGTGCCTTGGCCTTAATGATTCCAGCTCTTCAGCCTTGTGTGTAAAAGTAAAGCGGTTTATGTATAACAGGTTTGGATACCTAAGAAAAGCGATTCTTTGTGCAATAGAAGAGGCGGCATCGAGTTGACTGTACAATATTTGACAGAATGGGTGATAATTATTGGGATAGTGAAAACTATTTTTATATTTCATAAAACATATCGGAAGTAGAAGGCTTCTTTAAAAAAGCAAGACGCGTTCCATAATGCTGCATTAATAATATATATTTAATCGTTAAATGTTTCCGTTTGTTATTGCCTTAAGATAATTCTGTCGTTTTTTTATGATTTTTCAATACTCATGCGGAAATTTAGATTCTAATCGTAGGTTAAAAATCTTATTAAACTAAGAGAGTTACCTTAACAACCCTTTTATAAATTCTGTTAAACTTGCCATTCCAGATTACATATAATATACATTATATGTATTTCATAAATACAAGATAAATTCTTATAATTTTGTTCTTGTTAAGGTTATCATTCCTATAATGTAGTATTATTTTATAATCCGGTATGCTTATCTATCTGGTATTAGTCTATATAGTGTAATCTCGCTTCCTTATCAACCTTTCTTCAAAGGTATGTCTAATTTAAATATAAACAATACAGGTGAAGTGTGATCGCAAATACTTTACTAAAATGTACATGATGACTTTCTAGCATATCTTTTGTATTCCTACTGTATATCTCAAGTATTTATATTAAAATACAGCTGATAAAATATATACCCCCTCACTGGTATATATGCCATGGGTTGTTAAGATGCGATGGATAAGGATGAAAAATATGTAGTTAAACGGCGAAAGCCGTGTTAGGTCATTGTATTGTCAATACAGATAAAACCTATAGAATTATTCACTCTATGCTGACTATAGAGATGACATCCTAAAATTTATTGGAAGGTACTTTACAGAGCACTAAGACCGATAATTGTGCTTACGTATTATAACAGATTGATTAACATGGTTTAGTTATTGTATATTTTATGCTGATTTCTCATGTTCTTTCTTAAAAAAAGAGTAAGAAAACCTTGGTAAAGACTATTTCTTAGTAGAGTAAAAATCCATAGTTGTTATAAACCACAAGCATGTTTATTACATAAACAACATTATCTACAAAAAATGATAGCAGATATGACTTTAATCTTTAATACCTCCGATTTTAGTACGTATAAATACTGAGTTTAGAGATGTTCTAATGCTGTATTAACATAGATGTGAAATTTGTAACTTTTTAAGAAATTAAGGTTTCATCTTATAAATAATTTTGCCTTAAACGGAAAAAAATTATTAAAATTTTTAGATCCATTGATTTTTGAAGTAGGTGTTTAGTCATAAATTAAACAAAATTATGTGAGTATATATGATCAGAAGATCCAAAAAAATCAAGGATAGAATCTATATATAAAGATATAGATTCTATCACCTATCTGAAATAGGTGTTGGACCTTCCAATACATAAGTAAATATTTCATCTGATACCTAATATCTAGATTAGGTATGGTACCATAGCATTATGCTCTACTGATAAAGATAATGGTAATAAGATTTTTGAAAAGTTAAATTGTTTGTAGGTCTATCTTCAAATGAAGATATATCACAGTTTTTATTCCTAATTACAAAGGACTTTAGAATTTTGTCTACACGGTTGTACTCGTTTTTGTACTACCCATTATCTATTGTTGCTTCAGCGTTGATTATTTCTTCTGGAAAACCTAGCTTAGGAAAGTATTTTCCTATCGCTGCTTAAAACCGTATAAGCTTAATGAAAATTTGATATTTTATAATAATCTCAATATTCAATAAAATATTATTAATGGTGGGTATCAGGTAAATTGTTTTTTTGTGTATTCACGTTCTTTAAAGTCAACGGGAAGTAAATAGTTCGAAGCGAAAGCACAAAAATATCGTTAAGAGATAAAGAACTATCTTCACGATGTAATTAAAATTAAGCTCCGGTCGTATATGTTTCTCATTAACCATCTCGCGTTATATCGTAATGCTCATGATTGATGGCATGTATGGGTGAGATTGAACTTGTTATAATAATAAATTATTATTACAGTCTGTGGAATTTTTTCTAGATCATTCCATCTAAATTCTTTAAAAGAATGCTATATCATCTTTAACTAAAGTATTGTTAAGAATTTCCTGGAGTATTATTGATTAGATAGATGTAATTTGTTAATTGTGCGGGCGGATAATAAAACAGAACATCTTAATTTCCGCGGCTATGAATTCATTATTTTTACGGCACTAGCTCAGTTGAGCTTGATTAATTTTAGCGCATACCTTGTCACCTAAATAGGCATGAGATTCTAATAGTCAGGAATGTTTCATCAGGCACGTTAATATTTAATCACAATCAGTTGAAATTTTATGGATTAATTACAATATTGATGATTAGTAATGCAAATTTAAATTCGCATACCCCGATGATACAACAGTATCTAAAATTAAAGGCACAGCACCCGGATATCCTACTGTTTTATCGGATGGGAGACTTTTACGAGCTATTTTATCATGATGCTAAACGTGCTTCACAGTTGCTAGATATCTCTCTCACCCAACGGGGTGTCTCCGCAGGAGAGCCAGTTCCTATGGCTGGAATACCCTATCATGCAGTGGAAGGTTATCTGGCTAAGTTAGTAGCAGTTGGTGAGTCTGTCGCTATCTGCGAACAGATAGGTGATCCTACCGTTGGTAAAGTTCTTTTAGAACGTGCCGTGGTTCGCATCGTTACACCAGGTACTCTAAGTGACGAAGCATTACTAAATGAATATCAGGATAATTTATTAGCTGCACTTTATCAGGCAAAAAAGGGTTTTGGTTATGCTACACTAGATATTAGCTCAGGCCGATTTCTGGTATCGGAGCTAATAGATTGCGAGGCTATGGCTGCAGAACTACAACGTACTAATCCGGTGGAGTTGCTATATCCCGAAACGTTACAGGATATAGCCTTAATTGAGCACCGCAGCGGCTTGCGACGCCGTCCGATATGGGAGTTTGAAATTGACACTGCCCGTCAGCAACTTAATATGCAGTTTGGAACCCATGATTTAACTGGTTTTGGGATTGAAAGTGCACATCTGGCTTTACGTGCAGCTGGGTGTCTACTTCAATATGCCAAGGATACCCAGCGTAGTGCTTTACCACATATTCGGGCTGTTGTCCTAGAGCGTCAGGAGGATAGCATAGTGATAGATGCTGCAACCCGGAAGAATCTGGAATTGACGAAAAATCTTGGTGGCGGGATCGAAAATACGCTTTCGGAGGTTCTTGACAAAACGGCTACCCCTATGGGTAGCCGTATGTTAAAGCGTTGGATTCACATGCCAATCCGGAATATTACTACTCTTCTCCACCGTCAGGAAAGTATCCGTGCATTACAGGATCAGGTGTTGGATCTACAGCCATTGCTTTCTCAAATATGCGATTTAGAAAGAATTCTGGCGAGGTTAGCATTGCGTTCGGCGCGTCCGCGAGATCTAGTTCGGATGCGGTATGCATTTTCACAGTTACCGGCTATTCAGACTTTGCTAAGAGGAACGTCGAGTGCATATTTGCGGTCATTACTAGACCGAATTGGTGAATTTGACCTACTATATAATTTATTGCAGCGAGCTATTGTTGAATCCCCACCGGTTCTAGTGCGAGATGGCGGGGTTATTGCGCCAGGGTATCACACCGAATTAGATGAGTGGCGTGCCTTGGCGGTGGGGGCTAGCAATTATCTTGAGCGTCTCGAGCTTACAGAGAGAGAAAAAACTGGATTAGAAACACTGAAAGTCGGTTTTAATCCTGTGCGTGGATATTTTATTCAACTAAGTCGTAGCCAAAGTCATCTTGCTCCACTTCATTATATGCGTCATCAAATCCTAAAACACTCTGAGCGCTATACCATTCCCGAATTAAAAGAATATGAAGAGAAACTTCTAATCTCAAAAAATAAGGCGTTAGTGCTGGAGAAAACGCTATATAATGAGTTGTTTGACGTGATTTTACCTTATCTAGACTCGCTACAGGACAGTGCTATCGCACTAGCAGAACTAGATGTTTTATGTAATTTAACTGAGCGAGCTGAAACACTGCAATATATTTGTCCGATGATCGATGTTCAGCCGGGTATCTATATTACTGCTGGGCGCCATCCTGTCGTAGAACGGGTATTAGAAAAACCATTTATTGCCAATTCTTTAATCTTGTCTAATACACGGCGTATGTTAATTATTACCGGTCCGAATATGGGGGGTAAGAGCACTTATATGCGCCAAACTGCGCTGATTGTGCTATTAGCATATATCGGCAGTTTTGTTCCAGCTGATCAGGCTATCATAGGACCGGTAGATCGTATTTTCACGCGCATTGGTGCCGCAGATGATCTGGCATCTGGCCGGTCCACATTTATGGTAGAAATGACAGAAACCGCTAATATTTTACATCATGCCTCTTCTCAGAGCTTAGTCTTAATAGATGAAATCGGTCGGGGTACCTCAACTTACGATGGATTATCTTTAGCCTGGGCTTGCGCAGAAAATCTAGCTAGTTATCATAAAACTATGACTCTTTTTGCAACGCACTATTTTGAACTGACTACTTTATCTGAGAAAATAGAGGGGGTAGCAAACGTGCATTTTGATGCAGTAGAACATAGTGACACTATCGTATTTATGCATAGTGTTCTAGAGGGTAAAGCTACTAAGAGTTACGGCTTATCAGTCGCAGCAAAAGCGGGGATACCGCGTGAAGTGATTGAGCGAGCGCGGCAGAAACTTAGGCAATTAGAAACACGGATCAATGATCTAGCCATAGTCAGCGTAAACAATTTTCACATACAACAGGAGGAACAGAAGAGAGCATTAATAGTCGAGGAATTAGAGCATGTAGATCCTAATGGTTTATCGCCCTATCAGGCTTTAGAATGTTTATATCGGTTAAAGAAAATGTTATGATCTACAGGTGGTTCCAAGAAGATTCAGTCTTGTATAGCTACTGTATTGTTGGACTCGATTGATATTGTTGTTGCTAGAATCTAATATAGATGGTTAAGCGATAATTCTTAAGGTTTTTCTATGGATACTACAGATCTTCTATTTATCGCTATTCGTTCGAATAGATTATTCAGCAACGCGCCTCCCAGATTTATATTTTGATCTTGCTTATGTAAAAATGAAGGAACGGTGCGTACATACACCTTTATCTCTTTAAATATATAAATGATCAGTTAATTCTACGAGAATAGTTAATTATATTTGATATTATCAAGAAAGCATCTGGTGTCTAAGACCAATTACGCCAGTCCTCAGTTATTAGGGCTAATAAGCGTATGTTTTTATAGCAGTTATAAATACAGCTAATAACCTAACGTTGAAATCCTCTAACCTATTATTTCTGAGGCAGATAATAAAGTGGATTTACAGATTTTCCTTTATAACGAATTTCAAAATGAAGTCTGGTTGTATTGGTTCCAGTCTTACCCATGGTGGCAATTTTTTGCCCTGCCTTTACTTCTTTTGGTTGTTTTCGAACTAACAGGGTATCGTTATGGGCATATGCGCTCAAGTAATTATTATTGTGTTTAATAATAATTAGATTACCATATCCTTGTAATGCATTGCCTGCATACACCACTCTGCCGCTAGCAGTTGCCACAATTGGCTGTCCTTGAAAACCCGAGATATCAACCCCTTTATTACCGCCTTCTTCAGGAGAAAAATTATCAATAATTTTTCCCCGGGTTGGCCAATGCCAATTTATAAGGCCTTTTCTACATGACGTGGCTGCTGCTCTTTTCTTAAGAACCATTTTACCGATAGGTACTTTTTCATTATGCGAGGTAGTCAATATTTTCTTTTTATGCTTTTTTATGTCACTTCGATAGTTAAGGTTTTTTTTATTGTTTAGTTGTGTGCTTTCAGTAAAAATGGGTGCTCGAAGGATATTAATCTTATGATTCCTACATGCTACGATGTGTTTGTCAAGTGGTGTATTTTTTTCCACATGAAGTGTCTGGCCTATATGTAGATAAAAAGGTTTTAGAATGTTATTTTTTTTCGCCAGATCTCGATAATTTTGTCCAGTACGCCAGGCGATATAAAACAAGGTATCACCATGCTTTACCTGATAAGTATTGTTAGAATAAGAGCCTTTGTAAATGTTATAATAATTCCCATTATAAATACGTTTTCTTTTCTGTGAAATATACGACACGTGGCTCTTTTTTTCTATCTTGATTATGGCATGAGGATCATGTGGTTGTGCTAAGCGATTGACAACAATTGAATGGCGAGTACAGCGGTGATTGTTCTTGCTATTGGCGATGAATGTTCTGGATTTATTATTGGTACACCCCATTATACATATACCAGAGATAATATAAATCGAAACGCGAAGCCACGCGCCTTTTCGACTTTTCATGATTATGTCTCCTCACTGGCAGGCAACCCAGCTATTATTCCAAATAGAACAGATATTATCTGTTCTATATTTTTTTTGAAATCATTTTCAATCTAAGTGACTGGAATCCTTTTATTTACTTTTAAAGTAATAATGACATGATGTTAACAGCTAGGTAAAATCTACAGTTATCTTTATTAAATACTGATGTAAAAATTTAAACATTAGTTCCTTAAGCTAAGTCACCTTGTAATAACGGAACGAAGTGTACTGTCTCTAGGGCGTCTAGTATCATTTCTCCGTTCTGACGGTGTAATCGTGTTAAAGCTTGCTGCTCTCTACCGATGGGTAGCACCATAACACCATTTTCATCTAGCTGTGCTATAAGTGCTGGAGGAATTTCTGGCACAGCTGCTGTTACGATAATAGCATCAAATGGTCCATGAGCTGACCAACCTTCCCCGCCATCAGCGTGGCGGGTAGATATGTTATGCAAGTCAAGAAAGTGAAGCCGGCGTTTAGCTTGCCATTGAAATTTTTTAATACGTTCGATAGAAAATACATGTTTTACTAGATGCGCTAAAACAGCGGTTTGATAGCCTGAACCAGTGCCAATTTCCAGCACTCGCGATTCCTGCCGTAGCTCAAGTAGTTCCGTCATACGTGCTACAGTATAAGGCTGAGAAATAGTTTGACCGCGTCCGATAGGTAACGCGTTATTAGCATAAGCCTTATGCTCGAAGGCTTCATCAATAAAATATTCACGAGGCACTGCCTCTATTGCTTTCAGGAGACGCTCATCTCGGATGCCTTGCTGACGTAACTGCATCAGTAATATTTTCCTCCGTCTGTCTAGCACCATGGAGTAGGTCCCTCTGTATGATTAAGCCACTCATTCAGAATTGGCAATGTAGCGTTGGTGGTGAGATTCAGATGTGGAGAGGTGAAGGCAATACATTCTTGTTGACTGATAGCGTCGAAATCATTATGCACTCCAGATTTGCAAGAAGAGCCCTGTGGTCCGACCCAGAGTATTGCTCGGCTACTCGGATCTGGTTTTCGGATTACCTTCCTGACATAATACTGATTACCGCAGAGGGTGATTTTAAAACTCTTGATCGAGGACAGTGGTAAATCTAAGATATTAAAATTAAGAACTTTACTGACGTTCGGTAGTATATTAGTGAGCGTGAATAGTACACGGTAGGTAATGAAGATTATTGTTTCGAAATGGTGATACCCATGCAGGGAAATCGCTAGCGCTAGATGGCTGAGATAACGCTTTTTGATCCCAGCTGCCATAGTTATAGAATAACTAGCATCATTGTCCACATTCTGACCAACGTTAATACTAGAGAGCGACATATTTGATTCATGACATATCAGAGCATTCATACCGAGATACATGTAGTCGGTGAAGGTGTTGGAGAAGATGGTAATATTGCCATCTAGGTCGAGTTTGCATACGTAACAGTGCGTCCAGTGTGACGGCATGCGATGCACCGCTGCAATTAGTTCCGAAGTTATAATCTGAACGGTGTTAAAGTGGTGTAGAGCAACTGCTAACTGTTGAATTCCGGAGCACATGAATGTTATCGTCATTGACTAAAATTATGCGCATGCAATCTCGTATATTACAAGAGAAATACAGATTTTTCTACGTTTCCTTGTGGGGACAGGTAAGAAAAACTAGACCAGTTCTTTTTTTATAAAAAATACAGGTAAAAATAATGCGGTAAGATTAAGGTTAATAACATGAAATATTACCATGATGACTACTAACTATCTACTAAATATTCTGAATTTATTTACCGTTTTAGATAAGAGGCGCCAGTTTGAATAAAGCGTAACTCACTGACTTAAAATTATTCTATCATTCAGAGAGCGTGTTGTAATCACACCATCTAATCTTATAACAGAGTATTGATCTCACAACTAAAATTTTTTTTCATTTCTCGCTAGTATTGATCATTATACGGATAACTTATTAAGTTAGTAACTTATTAACTTACTAAGTTAATAAGTTACTAAATTATAAATTTACATAATATTTTTTTGTAAAATCATGAAATACCGGAAATGTTTAGGTAAAAATAATACAGGATTAAAGAATAAAGAATCTCTTCTATGTATTGTTTTTTACATGCAGAGTCTCCTCTTTAATGAGGGTTGTGGGTTATCATTCATTCAGAATGATAATATAGAAAAAGCCAGAAAAATACCGAATGAGGAATATATAATCGAGAGGAGAAAAGTATAATTATGATTTTTGATTTGGTTAGGCACCAGCGATCCTGACGATCAGTGCTGTACTTCAGGAAAGTAAAGCCTTTTCCATATATTTTCGCTAAGATTCATAAGTGTTCTGGACTCACGCTTTTCTAAAATTTAAAAAACTAATCTTGTTAAAGTTATAGCGATGTTTTTTATCGCTTACAGATGACACTATTCTCTGCTAACAATAGTCGTAGGGGCTTCTCTATCTAAAGTACTCAGTCTTTTTCTTAAAGGTGAAAAAGTAGCCATGCGTGAATTCCTAAGTAACATCTTATCTTAATCAGCCTGCCATAGCTATTTATAGCAGCACAGTGTAAGAATTTTTCACATTCAGAAGAAAGAATTAACGTCTCAGTATCAATCGTTATTTAGATGTAATATTCATTACAGAAATATTCAATATCCTCTTATAAAGTCAGTAATTTTCCGGTATCTATTACGGAACTAAAAGGTTTTGTCTGGCTATCTAAAAATTAGACAGCGATTAATGCAGAATGTTTCTGATTAAATTTTAACTAGGAATCGCACATTATCTTTTATTTGAGCTGAGACACGTTGATCCTATTGTGAGGATCCTGAATGTTATTTTTTGGCTCTCTTCCAGAGTCGTCATTTTTATTTAAGTAAAAACTTTAAATTCAAGCTTCACTGATATATTTAACTCTAACATCAGGAATGACCTCCCACTTTCTGGGAGTGAAAATATCATTGCGGTTTATGGAAGAGTGCTGCATCGTTAAAATCTGTTATGGAATAATCTACCATATTCTCTTCTTGGATTCTGGAAGCTTGGATAAAACCTATGGATTAAATAAGAGTTGATTTTACCTTATTCTAATTCCCTGCTTAAGCTAAACTTGAGGATATTTTTAATGCGGACTATATATTGCGGACAGCTTAATCTTTCACATGTTGGGCAGGAAGTAACCTTATGTGGGTGGGTTAACCGACGCCGTGATCTTGGCGGTCTAATTTTTATTGACATGCGTGATCGGGAGGGTTTGTTACAAGTGTTTTTTAATTCCGATGATCAGGAGACCTTCGGTAGTGCACAAGAGTTGCGTAATGAATTCTGTCTACAGCTCATTGGTATTGTGCGCGCCCGTCCTAATAATCAGATTAATCGGGATATGGCGACTGGTAGTGTTGAAGTTCTTGCCACTAAACTTACTATTCTTAACCGCTCTGAGGCTCTGCCGCTCGACCCAAACCAGAATAATACCGAAGAGCAGCGGCTAAAATTTCGTTACCTTGATTTGCGTCGTCCAGTCATGGCTCAGCGTCTTCATATTCGATCTCAAATATCTATTTTGGTTCGTGATTTTATGAATCACCAAGGTTTTATCGATATTGAAACGCCAATATTAACAAAAGCTACGCCGGAGGGCGCGCGTGATTATTTAGTGCCTAGCCGAATACATAAAGGAAAATTCTATGCTTTGCCACAGTCACCACAGATTTTTAAACAGTTGCTAATGATGTCGGGATTCGATCGGTATTATCAGATTGTAAAATGTTTCCGCGACGAAGATCTTCGCGCTGATCGTCAGCCAGAGTTTACTCAGATTGACATGGAAGTGTCTTTTATGACTGCAACGCAGGTGTGTGAGGTAATGGAACGCCTAGTACATAATTTATGGCGTGACATTATAGGGGTCGATTTGGAGACCTTCCCTAAGATAACCTATGCTGATGCCATACGACGATTCGGTTCTGATAAGCCAGATCTACGTAATCCGATGGAACTGGTGGATATCACGGATTTAGTTAAGGATGTTGAATTCCAGCTATTTTCTGTTCCTGCTAATGACGAGGAGTGTAAGGTTATAGCGTTGCGAGTGCCCGGTGGTGCGAAATTAAGCCGAAAGGAAATTGATGAATACAGCAAATATATTGCAATTTACGGTGGTAAAAAACTTGTTTGGATAAAGGTCAAGCAGCGCATCGCCGGTGTAGAAGTGATAGAAGGCCCAATAGCAAAATACTTAAGACCAAAGGTGGTTAAACAAATTCTTATGCGTACAGTCGCCGCTGATAACGACATTGTTTTTTTTAGCGCAGATCGTGAAAGTGTCGTAATGCATGTATTAGGGGCGTTGCGTCTTAAGCTGGGTTTGGATTTAAACCTCACTGATATTGATCGCTGGGCGCCATTGTGGGTCATTGATTTTCCGATGTTCGAAAAAGCAGAGGATGGTAGGTTAACCGCTATGCATCATCCATTCTCTGCTCCGAAGGATATAGATGCTAAGACATTGTCTGAGTTTCCAATGACCGCACTAACTAACACTTATGATATAGTGATTAATGGTTATGAAATAGGCGGTGGTTCGGTTCGTATTCACCGTAGAGATATGCAGAAGACTGTATTCGGTATTCTGGGTATGAGTGAAGATGAGCAACAGGATAAATTCGGTTTTCTACTTGATGCATTAAAATATGGAACTCCTCCGCATGCTGGTTTTGCGTTCGGTTTAGATCGTCTAGTGATGCTTTTAACCAGTACAGATAATATTCGCGATGTTATTGCATTCCCGAAAACTACTGCGGTGGCTGATTTGATGACTGAAGCTCCTAGTTTTGCCAATACAGAGGCGCTATCTGCCCTATCAATTGCAGTGATTAGTAAAGATAAAACACTATAAAATAGTTGATGATAATCATACAAAAATAGTCTATCTAATTCTTCCTGAAATAAGAAAAGGGTTTGTTTTTAATATGTTACATGGATATCAGTAAGCATCGGTTATGTGTGGGCAATCTTTTTGAATTCGGTATTTGATCGTTTATGATTTAACATGTTATAATATATTGGTGAATTTTGCTTATTGCGAGAGAGATGCTCAGAGCGCTGAATTAATCATTTTTTATAAAAAAACTTATTTTCTTCCTCGTAATAAACAGTGTATTTCAATAAGGCTTAGATCGTTATTGATAGAATGAGGAAAGGAATACTTAATTAAAATCAATCAGGTACTATTCCAATAGTACTGTAAAACATTCGAATTTTTTTGAAACAAGATCTGATTTTACATTTGTATATGATAAAGAATTAAATTTTGATTATACAATTATACAATTTATTTGACTGGTTTAAATAGTGGTTCTTTTCAATCAGAAACCATCAATGGTAAGTGTCTGGTAATGATATATTTTAATATGTGCTTAATTGCATTCCACTTGGTCTTAAAAGAATCAATATTTATTATTACACGAATATTTTTAGTCTAGATGGATTTATCTGAAACTAAATTTTTCGCCATGTCCGTATCTGCATACAATATGTTTTCTATGTTAAAGAAAAAGTTCGTTGTTTAGAGGTTTAATGTTTCGTGTTTTAACTTTATCGATTTCTATTAGGTATTATACAAATACACTGTTAGTGGCTTATAAAAAATATTTATTCTGTATCGCAATCCAGCGACGTTTATTAGTTAATGAAAAACTACCAGTTAATTATTAAGAGAAAAAGTGTTAGTAGATAACGTATGCTCACTAAATCATATTGAGAATATGGGGATAACCGTTAGTGATAGTGGATGCAAGTTTTAGAGTTAATCTTTAGTTCATACCTGATGTTTCAACTAGTTGTTATTTAATGATGGAAATTCATCGTTAGAATATATTGACTGAAAGTCTTTTTGGAAGTGGTATATTTTTTTATCAAAAAGACTTATTAATACATATGTTTATCATCATCCAAAAGTTAAACAAATGGATTGATAGAATCAGTAGCCCATTCTAGTATATTTAAAAAAGGATTACCAAGAAATACCGATTAGACTATCCAGTATTTATTCGGATATTTCTTTAATTTCAAGTCATATAGTCTTATATTAAAGACTTGCCACTCTTTATTAGAAGAGTGGGGGGCTTTCTGAGCTGTGGTCTTAAAGTGTCTTCTATCAAATAGATAGAAGATGGGCTAATAGAGCCTCATAGTAGAACGCTGACGGTAGTTGGGCTGTTCCGGGGGAATATTTTAAGAGAAAGAGTGTACATATCTTTCCAGTATATCTTTATTAGCGTTACTGATGGAAATAATGGAAAAAACATGTCAAGGTTAGGATTTTTATGCATGTAGTCACGTGATGTTTTTTAACTTTTGACACCGTGTATTACTAAATTTTAATATAAAACCTTAATAGATAAAACATGTGGTATTTGCTATAGTTATCACTAAGCGTATAGTGATAATTGACTATTGAAATTAAAAATTTGTTATCTCGGTGCTGACATGAAACGTCATGCACCTGAGAACATGTATTTTCTGGGCTAGTGTATTTCTGTCTATCTGGTGATAGATGCGAAATGACCGTGCTTTTGTTGGCATATAAGGTCTATGATATAGTAATGTGTAATGAGATGCAGTTGCAATAAGAAACGGGCAGGTCAGCCCGCGAGGCGACTTGAAATGCTTCTATAACGTATTATCTGTATTGGGATAATAGTACTCTCTATGCGTAGAGAGTGATGATGCGATGAGTACACATAACCTTATATTCGCTTAGATTTTAAATGTGATGTTCAGCTTAGACTGAGCTTACGAGAGGAGCGATAAAGCAATAAGAGAAGAGGTACTATAAAAGCACCTGATCAGTAAATCTGATGATATTTTCTTTCTTTCAGGAGTAGCTAATGTTCTCTTTAGTTATGGGCGAATAGACAAAGCTTCTAGTATGTTACCGATATCTCTGGTAAAATCAGTAATTATATGGTGGATGTCATAACCTTGTTTGACCCAAAGTTAGATGTTTCTCCTGTGGTGATGAGAGTCAATAACTATGCAGCAGTTTACTGTCACTATATAAAAGTGTAGAGAAACAGATTACATTGGTAGGAGATAATATAACATATCTGTGATCAATCTTCCCTTAATCTCATCTTTAATAGTAAAGATGAGCAAGGGATTTATCGAGATACCGTGTTAATCCACATTAGATAGTGTGATTCTTAAGGTAATCATTTTTTAGCGGACTTTGTGTCTCACTGTTATCTATTTGTCTGTGATAATAGGGATTGGTAAGAAGCTAGTATTATTGAGTAGACAAAGTGAAAAAATATTGGGCAAGAATAGTTTGCTCATTTAGTCTATAGTCTGCAGATAATAATACTGAACGGGGTTGTATGCAGTTGATAGGTATGCGTGATGATATATGGTATATCGGTTCTTGTTTAATGGTGGTCTATATCAGACTATGCTTCTTGAGTTTAGCGATGAAGGCATTAGACACAGAATAAATGATAGCCAAGATTGTCGCGTGGTAATAACGTAATGAAGTTAGCGCTGGGCATTGAATATAACGGTAGTTCCTATCACGGCTGGCAGCGTCAGCCGGAAGTGCGGAGTGTACAAGCATGCCTTGAGCATGCGCTATCACTGGTCGCTGATGAACCTGTTACAGCCTATTGCGCCGGTCGTACTGATACAGGCGTGCACGCCACGGGGCAGGTGATTCATTTTGATACTCGCTCGTGTCGGTCGGATGCTGCCTGGACGCTTGGTGTTAATGCTAATTTGCCGCTTGATATTGCCGTACGTTGGGTGGCATCGGTATCGGATGATTTTCATGCGCGCTCTAGTGCAACTGCTAGGCGTTATCGTTATGTTATTAATAACAATAGATTGCGTCCAGCACTGTTCTATAGTGGGTTGACGCACTACTATCATCAGCTTGATGAAGTGGCAATGGATTACAGTGGACAGTGTTTGCTAGGGGAGAACGATTTTACCTCTTTTCGCGCTTTGCAGTGTCAATCACATAGCCCTTGGCGTAACGTGCATCATTTACACGTGACACGGCAAGGGCTATATGTAGTAGTAGATATCAAAGCAAACGCTTTTGTTTATCATATGGTGCGTAATATTGTAGGGAGTCTTCTAGAGGTGGGATGCGGTAACCGGCCGGAAAGTTGGATAGCTGAACTTTTAGCGTGTCGTGATAGAACTCAAGCCGCCCCAACAGCCCAGCCTGGGGGGTTGTATCTAGTGGAAGTGGATTATCCCTCTTGTTTTTCCCTACCTGCTTTGTCGACAGGGCCATTGTTTCTTGCGAACTAAGAATTTAGTCTTTATTTATCTAAATCTGTATGAACATTGCTTTTAATATATGACTGGCGTCGTCGATTTTATTCTTACTATCAGTGTGAATCTGCGGGATTTTGGCCTGCAGTGTCCGAAACTAATCTACATGATACATTCTTTTTGCCAGGAAACGTGTGGCTGTTTATCTCCTATATACGAGGATTCCATATAAAATTAGTTAAATTTTTATTTAAAAATGCTGGTTATGCAAATCCATTTCGTTAGTGCAACTAAAAATTATCTAGTAAAGTAATTATCTGAAAAAACTCAATGGTTTTAGATTTTCAAGAAGAAGTCTACTCCCCCCGTGAGATTTATGGCTGTCTTTCAGATTTTTATTCTACATGTAGTAAAAAGATAAAACATGTGCATTACTATCCTATCTCCTTGCTGAAATGTCTTAGGTATCTATTTTGAATTTTACTGCTTAGTTATATAGACTATATTTTGACCACTATATGAATAGTGAAGAACAATATACAGCAGTAGTGTACTCTCTTGATTATCCGCTTCTCGTGCTTCTCGGTGTTCCTGAGCATCGTTTTAATTTTTGGGTTACGCTTTTCAT
This sequence comes from Candidatus Steffania adelgidicola, assembly GCF_020541225.1. GTDB lineage: Bacteria > Pseudomonadota > Gammaproteobacteria > Enterobacterales > Enterobacteriaceae > Steffania > Steffania adelgidicola. Next base: position 321,729 of record NZ_CP045889.1, read on the forward strand.
TACCGTTAACGATAAAAGTAAATAATTTTGTAAACGTCTTCTAAATATATAAAGAGAAAATAGAGTTTTCTATGCCAACTTGCTAGTCATTATGGGTTCATGTGTCATCTTTTAGATGATATCTAGGCAGAGAGTGTGTGGGGTGGTAACTTTTTTGTTGCAGTTAAAACTCAAGAAAAATAGTATATTGGTAAATACCAAGTTCAATTAAAAAGGTTATTTATGAGTTGGATTGAACGAATTCTTAATAAAAGCACTGTCACTCCAGTACGCCGGGCGCACATTCCCGAAGGGGTATGGACTAAGTGTGATAGTTGTGGTCAGGTGCTATACCGTGCGGGCTTAAAACGTAATCTGGAGGTCTGCCCAAAATGCGATCACCATATGCGTATGAGTGCTCGGATGCGTCTTCAGGCTTTCCTGGATCAAGGAAGTGCATCCGAGATTGCTAGCGAACTTTTACCGAAAGATATATTGAAATTTAAGGATTTAAAAAAGTATAAGGATCGGTTGGCTGCTGCTGAAAAAGCCACTAACGAAAAGGATGCACTTGTTGTGATGAAGGGAGCATTGTACGGTATGCCAGTAGTGGCTGCATCGTTTGAATTTGCTTTTATCGGTGGTTCGATGTCCTCAGTAGTTGGTGCGCGTTTTGTACGAGCAGTGGAGCAAGCAATGGCGGACAGCTGTCCGCTAGTATGCTTTTCTGCTAGTGGAGGCGCCCGTATGCAAGAAGCATTGATGTCACTGATGCAGATGGCTAAGACCAGCGCCGTGTTAGCTCGGTTACGCCAAAGACGGTTACCCTATATTTCAGTGTTAACCGATCCTACCATGGGCGGTGTCTCAGCGAGTCTAGCGATGTTGGGAGATTTAAACGTTGCGGAACCGAAAGCTTTAATTGGCTTTGCAGGTCCTAGGGTGATTGAGCAGACAGTACGTGAAAAACTCCCGATGGGTTTTCAGCGGAGCGAATTTCTTTTGGAGAGAGGCGCTATCGATCTTATTATACGCCGTCCAGAAATGCGAATACGACTCGCTAAATTGTTGGCAAAATTAAGTAACCGGCCGCCACTGCAGGATCAATTGCCAAACGAGCCGCGTCATCATATAGTGCTTGAGGATAATCAGAAGAAAAGATGAATAGGCGGTGTAAACTTGCCATCAGTGATCTTTTAATATGAGATAAACTTAATAAATATCAAGTATAAGCTAAAATAAACTGATGGAAAATCTTACTGTTCCTAACGCTATGTCACCATTAGCTATCTGGCTGTGTTATCTTGAACAGCTACATATGCAATCTATCGATCTAGGATTGGAGCGAGTACGCCATGTAGCCTCTATCCTTAATCTTCTCCATCCAGCTCCTTATGTTATTACTGTCGGTGGTACTAACGGGAAAGGTACTACCTGCCGATTACTAGAAGTGATTTTGCTAGCGAGTGGTATACGGGTTGGTGTTTATAGCTCTCCTCATTTGCTGTGCTATACTGAACGGGTACGAATTCAGGGTATAGAGCTACCGGAAATATCCCATGGAAAAGCGCTAGCAGTTATTGAAAACGGCCGCGGTACTACATCACTTAGCTATTTCGAATTCGCTACATTAGCGGCGCTATATCTTTTCCGGGAAGGATCCTTGGATGTTGTTATCCTAGAGGTTGGATTGGGAGGACGATTAGACGCTACTAATGTGGTTGATGCTGACATCGCTGTAATTACCTGTATTGCCCTCGATCATACTAATTTCCTGGGGTCTGATCGTTCTAGTATCGCATGGGAAAAAGCCGGTATATTTCGTCGAGGTAGGTTGGCGGTCATAGGTGAACCTGATAGACCGGGAATACTTGATGCGGCGGCAGTTGATAGGGGTAGCATATTATATGCTCTCAATCGTGATTGGTGGTGGAAAGATGACGGTCGGCACTGGTGTTGGTGGGACAGTCGTTATGAGCTCACAGAATTAATGAAGCCGGCTATTCCGTTGGAAAATGCTGCCACTGCGCTGGCTACGATCAGTTGCCTTCCTTTCACTGTGCCGGAAGGAGCCATTCGACAGGGGTTACGTGAGGCGATGTTGCCAGGGCGTTTTCAGTGTATCGGTCACAATCCAATGATAATCCTAGATGTTGCACATAATCCCCATGCCGCTGCCTATCTTTCCTGGCGCTTGACAGGGCTACCGCGTAGGGGGAGACTCTTAGCATTAGTCGGTATGTTGGCAGATAAAAACATTGCAGACACGCTTGCTTGTCTATGCCGGCAAGTGGATGTTTGGTATTGCGTATCGCTTTCGGTGCCGCGTGCCGCTAGTGCCGCAACCCTGGCTAGCCATCTGGATGGGCAAGTGCAACAGTTTGATAATGTTTGCAATGCCTGGATGCATTTAATAGCAGATGCGGCACCTAAGGACTATCTTTTGGTATTTGGTTCTTTTTATACTGTGGCCATGGTCATACGGCTTATTGGAAAAGAAAAGTATTATGGCGAGTAAATTTTAAAACCATTCAGAACCGCCTGCTTGAATTAATTATCGTTCTGACCGGGCTACATTGAAAAGATAAGCACTGAAAATCTGATTAGTGATTTTCAAGATATATAGTTAAGGAGAGTCGATACGGTTAGTTAGCTGAGGTTACTCAGTAGCGATAGCGATAGAGTTCAAAATTTGCTAATTAGCATCTAGTGCATGTGAAGTCGACGCATTCTTAATGTTTCTTATTTCTATTATTGGAATTTTCTAACAACTGTTGGAGTGGGTGAATTTTAAGGGATGTATATGGTCTGGGTTGATGACTGCATTATCAGTATTATTATATTTTCAGCTTTTCTCAGTTTGATTCACGGATTTTTGCGCGAGGCAACATCTTTAATAATTTGGAGTTGTGCATTTTTTATCTCTAGTCATTTTTATAGTTATCTTTCTATATACTTTACTCAGATTGAAGAGAAGATGGTACGAAACGGTATCGCGATTTCCCTGCTATTTATAGTTACATTGATCCTCGGGGAGTTAGTGAATTACATGATTAGTGCATTAGTAAAGCGCACGGCATTATCGGGCACCGATAGACTGATGGGTTTATTTGTAGGGGGGCTTCGGGGTATTGTAATCGTGTCAGCGGTATTATTCTTACTCGATACTTTTACCGACTTTCCTCAGACTCAGGATTGGAAGAGATCCTGTTTGATACCGAAATTCAGCGTAGTGATTAGATGGTTTGTTGACTATTGTAAAAGCACATCGAGTTTTTATTAACGCAGTAATCCCAGTAACACTGATAAGGAAATGCAAGATCTGCGAAAGAATTACAAGTGTCATTTTATACCGGTATACTCGTTAAGCGATAACGTATGAATAGTGTTAAAGAACTTGAGGAAGGATCTACTAGCTATTTGATTTTCCATCTTTTAGCCTGTGTAAACCTCATAGATTAGTTAAGGATAATTTTAATTCGCTTAAAGGAAAATAGATTTAAACTGTATCTGATACTCGACTGTGCGATAGCATTCTCGATGCTGAAACACCACCATTCTAGTCAACGTCTCATATGAAGCGTTCTCTCATGCATCAATAGTCTTAATCTAATAAACGACCATTGTCTATATAGGCTATTTCTTTAAAATAGCTTGTTGATATGTTAACATTATTTCTGATTTAGAAATTTTTCATTAATCTTTTTATGATTAAACCAGGTTATTTTCTAGCATATGCGGTGGCGCTACTATTTTATAGTAATCGGAGTGTGACTCATTAGTAGAGTTATTAGGGATGCGTCTATTTCGGGATGCTAATGGAACACGGTTTCTGTATCTTTTGCGATCTCAAAAGCATCTGTTCTTTACTTATTCACTATTAAGAAAGATAGGTTTTTTGGCAGCTAACATGCATATATATTGGTCCTAATTGCATCGCTCTAGAAGGTGTAGGATTGAATTCTCGGCTTGATATAGCACAAGGGTACAACTGTGTATTTTTATAGAAAAAGAAACTGATTTACTCGAAAATACGCTAAGATCTGAAGGCATTGCTCTTGCTTATTGCTGTCTCTCTATTTTGCTGAGTTGGATTTTTTTGTATCGATACTAGATCGGTCTATGACGCCTGCTTTTATATGGGTTGCATGATAGGTAGATTATAGTTCTTAAATAGAACTAACTAATGCTCAATACTAATATGGGAATCTCGATTCTAGAAACCTTTTTTCTCTTGGGCTGTAAGTGCATGTAACCTTACACAAAATTTATGGCGAGGAATTATGGAAATGTTTTTATGTAGGCTATAGTTGTACGATACGGGATCTGTAAGGGTGATCTATGTACCTTATTATCAATAGGCTATTAATAAAATTTCAATCCCTTCCAACTCATGACAAAAAACAATATAGTATATCATAGCATGATATACGAAAAGATATGGGAGTCCATTTTAAAGATAATGCGTCAGGTTGACGTTTATCACGTTTAGGTAATTTTCCCAACTTTGAAAAACGTGCTTTTCTAACATTTATAAGACTGGCATATAAAAAGTGGTCTTATTCTTCTTAATTGCGTATAGTGAAGGCCGTGTGATAGATAAAATTAAGTAGATTATCTATCTCCGTCGATACGCTTATCTTTTATGATTGCGTTGAGCTAGAGCGAGTTGTGACGCAAAATAATTCTGAGATAGACTAATGTTAGTCCTAGGTATTGAATGGAATCTACAGAATGCATGCTGTAGATCAACGCTATCTGGAATCCCTGCGTGTTATTGTTATTGTTATTAGGTAGTGGCAAAAGAGCTAAAGGATAAAAGATTTTATAGTCAAGATTCTTGATTCCATCGGGGATTTTCATAGAGTCTGAATCTCGCAGATATTATGTATCATGTTGATATTTATTAGAAAATTAAATTTTCTTATCAGAAAAATCCACTGTTAGAAATACAGTAAGTCTATATAAATTTCCGGTTCTAGCGGATACCAGTAGTGTATAACACACTGGCAGTATTGGCGTAGATTTATAATTATTTTCTCGAGATGTTTATAATATGCATTTGAGTGAATAGTCATAGTATAGTAATAAGTTGTGGATATAGTCGTTGACGAACGACTTTAAAAAGTCAGCCGAGATTCGTTCTGGAACTAACAGAAATACTGTTACATTTAGCTCATTGATTCTTAGATAACTCGTTCAAACTCAGTGTGGTTATCACGCTACCTGTGCTAGGTTTTATCACCGCGGTACCGAAAGCATTAATTTTATTAATATAACACTCCATATAACCTTACATCCATTATAGGTGATGTTTCTTTAAGAGCTATTTTAGAGTAGCACGGCTAGCTGATGATTTTCATCAGAAAATCATCATTCTCAAAATAATAGTATATATAAGTAACATTTGAGTGATTCATTGTGCGACAACTTTTCTTTTAGCATTCAATAAAATAATAGATGAATACGATACTTATTATGTAATCATTTATTATTTCGGAAAACTACAGCGAATTGTTTTGGTATGAAACGATTTCAGTTCTATAAAATTATTATCTATTCTTTTAGAATTAATTAGGTGTAATTTTTTGAATTTTTATAGATTATCGTTGTATTCTTTTATTTATCTCCATCTCCTAGTCAGGAGATCTTCCTAAGATTAGTTATTTATTTAGGTAAGTAATCAATATAAAACCACTTGATTTTGGGGGTTTTCTATCTCTGAATAAACCATTTATAAATGGTAAAAAGGTAATGATTCTTATCAATAATGCAACTTCCTATTTGAAATATACTATAGGGGTTCTTTTCTTTGATAGATAATTATAGAGTTATCTTTACATTTATGAATCTTTTCGTCTTTTTTGTGAGGATTGAATTTCGGTTGACACAGAGATGAAGTTAAGAAGATTAAAAGAGAGCGAAATAATACTAAGGATTTAGGCGAAAGCGTCAACAAGTCACATATCCGATGATATATAGATAAATTGTTCTCTCTTTTATAAAGATTAATTGCGATCTCATCCCACTCTTGTTCGTCGGTATATATCGTGAGACACGATATATATTTTTCTGTTTTTGAAAATCCAAGATTAAAATGAATGCATTATTCTTTTTATTTGGTTTTAATGGTGAGTCTCCATGATTGTTTATGGAGTACTGATGATGGATGAATATGAAAGAACTTGCAGCTCATTGATTTTTTGCTAAAATGGTGTTTTTTAGAGAAAACACATGGATAGATTAATGTTAGATCTCGTTTTAGTGTCCAACGTGATCCAAGAATAAAGTGTATAATTAAATTATTTTATTCTGATTATGTTCTATATACTCATTATCTCTTATCTGTCTTTAAAAGAAGATCTATTTATTTTTTATTTGTTCTAATGTACGCCAAGTTGAGCTGATATTTGATAAATATGTAGGTAATAATTTTATTAGACAGCTCAATTTTATAATGGATTTTTAAAATTATCGATTTAATCGAAAGCTCTATTTTTTATTACAATACCAAGATTTTTTCTGGAGTTTCAAAGTAAAGATTTATTTAACGAGGGTTTTAGCAAAAAGAATAGCTAAGATTGACGTATTAGCTTCAAAGGAATTGTGTTTATATCGTCTATAAATAAAAATGGTGGTTATTGAATATTTAAAATAGAGAAGAACATTGATTACTTCACTATGCAGGAAGCATCGTATATAAGCATTTTCATGAAAATTTTATTTAAACGATTCCGCATCAATTAGCTAAAACAGCACGATTATATGAGAATAATTCTGAATTGGGTATCAGGTAGCATACTGTCTTATTTTTCTCCTAGAGATAAAGTTAAGCGAAGCAAATTAAAAAGTGAAAAGTGATATCTGATTTTCTGGAGACTCTGTTCTCAATGTACATATTAGGATCAACAATCACGTCGCTTTATGTATAATAAATAAATTATGATTTCATCACAATCATCAGTAGATAGCACCATTGTGAGGGTGGCTGACAACATCTTTATAGATATTGTTTCACTAGTTTATTCAAAATGAGGTTATTAGTCGGAAAATATATTGCGCGATATATGAAAATGGCGATATAATTAATTCGGTATTAAGGTTTCATCAGAAAAAAAGATATGATGATACCAGAAATAAAAACTTGTATTTTCTCTTCATGGTCAATCTTAAGTTTGATAGTACAGACGATCGTTATTATGTATACTTGATAGTAAGAGATCCGTCGTCATAGTAGTGGAAATGGTTAGGTAGAAAATATACTAGAGGCGGCGGTTATATAGACCGGGTTCAGATTGGAAGTATGTAGACCTGATGTTTTTTTGGGGGGGAGAAGAACAGAGAGAAGTAGGTGGCTGTAAATTGACTGGGGTAGAAATACCACACTACGTGGTCCTTTAGACCACATGGAACCGAATACTTTTCTAGTTCTTTTAATAATCTGAAATATATCGTGGTTATCGCTCAGTAGGTACAAAAATAGATGTTATACGTTTCTTCTGTCATATTGTTTTGTCACGATCGGTCTTATCGGGGCTGTAAACAGAGCCTAGTATTATAGCAAAAGATAGTGGTTATATTTAATAGCGCGCTCTAGCCTTTTTCTATCGTTCGGATTAACGGTTTATCAACGATATTTATCCATTGTAGATAAAAAAATCAGACAACATATGTAACTCATCTGGTATTATGCTTTTATTAACTGTATGGCAGTTAATAACTGTGTTTATTATCTAATTTATATTAGAAAGCGTTAAAAAAAATTAGATGAGTTAATGATCAATCTGATGACAAATATTGTTTTTATCAATTTTAGAATAGAGCATTAACTAAACATCTACCTACTCTCATCAGAATTTCTTCTGAAACTGACAATATACTAGAATTTTTCTATAAAATATATTAAGTAACAGATTGACATAGTTTATTATAATTTTTTTAAAAAAATCAGATAAAGATTAAACAACAAAAATATTTGTTGTATCCATTTTTGCAGGAACAGTGCACTCTATTATTTGTGAGGAATAAAATACCGATTTCTCAATAATTCATCACAAGAGAGCAGCTGTTATGATTAAAAAAATTGACGTTAAGATTCTAGATCGCCGTATTGGCGATTGTTTCCCTCTTCCGGCTTATGCCACTACAGGGTCAGCTGGTTTAGATTTGCGCGCTTGTATTGATAAGCCGATAGTGTTGACTTTAGGGGAAACCACCTTAATCCCGACTGGGATAGCAATTCATATAGCCGATGCTGATCTGACAGCAGTGATCTTGCCGCGTTCTGGTCTTGGACACCAGCATGGGATTGTATTAGGTAATTTAGTTGGATTAATTGATTCTGACTATCAGGGACCGTTAATGCTTTCAGTGTGGAATCGTGGTCAAGAGAGTTTTACGGTTGAACCGGGAGAACGTATAGCGCAGATTATCTTTTTACCAGTTATACGTATAGAGTTCAATCCAGTTAAATCCTTTAATGCTACTGAGCGTGGTGAGGGAGGGTTCGGCCACTCCGGGCGAACGTAGTTCTTCGGGACCTGATGGAGTATCGGATATACAATTATGCTACTGAATCATCGTGTGGTAGAGATGAGGTAAATAAAGGAAGCTATCCATCCATTAGTCTAGATATCGAAATTTGGCAATAGCAATTAACATATCGCCATGGAAAAACTAGCATTGACTCTGGTTGCATATAGAAAAAATAGATTTATTCTCAAGAGAAATTACATTATTCATCCGGGATGAGAAAGTTCTTTGAAAAACAGTATGCTCTTGAATTTCATACTTATCGACTTGATATGTTGTTTACGATAACGTTTTAATAGTATAGGCTGATTTAGCTAATCGATTTATTCTAAAAGTTGTTAGTGAAATAAACAAGTATACACTCAGTCTATACTAGACTGAGAAAATGCGTGCCTGCCTTTACTGTGTGAGTTTAGATCCCGTATTGCTGCTGATAGCTCTGCACTGCGATCACCTGATGGGTCATGCCCCCTTTATCCTCTAGATAAGCAATTAAATCTGTTAAAGTAATGATAGATAGGACCCGGCAATGATAATCTCGCTCCACTTCCTGAAGTGCAGACATTGCTCCGCGTCCTTTTTCCTGCCTGTATAACGCAATTATTACTCCACCAAGTGTCGCTTGGTGGGTATTGATCAGTGCTATGGACTCGCGAATAGCAGTACCTGCAGTGATCACATCGTCGATTAGTATAACTTGGCCTCGAAGTGGGCTGCCAACAAGGATACCACCTTCGCCATGAGGCTTAGCTTCTTTTCGGTTAAAACAATAGGGAATATCCTGTTGGTGTTGTTCTGCCAGGGCTAACACGGTACTTATCGCAAGGGGAATGCCTTTGTAAGCGGGCCCGAATAACATATCAAAACTTATGCCCGACTCTATTAGAGCCTCGGCGTAAACACGTCCCAGAAAGGCTAGATCGCGCCCAGAATTGAATAAACCGGAATTAAAAAAATATGGACTGATACGTCCAGATTTGAGTATGAACTTACCGAATTCTAATACGCGTTTATTTAACGCGTATTCGATAAACTGGCGCTGATATTCTTTCACTAACTGCTGCTCCTCACAAATAGATTTAGAAAGTTATGCTGTACGATGCCAGGATGTTTATTTTATCTTAGTTATGAAGAGATCAGTCATAAATAAGTCCGCTATGTACATCAAAAAAAGAAATAGAAAATAATGTATGTTAACGCTATCTCTTTGCTATTCCCCACGACAATCACTCGTGATTTAGAGTCCGTGATAACAGTAGGTGCTGGATATGATCTAGCGATCTTTATGCCTACTTATTCTATTTTAAAGAATGGCATGGTGTTTATCTAGTCAGTTTGTTTTTCCTTTCACATTTCTAATTCAGGACTATTACATGGTTTCTATATTAGTCATGCGGAGGGTTTTTAGTAAGTCAATTAATGGTTTCAATGAGCAATCTATCAATTCATATGCCTAGGGTCGGTCATCCATAATCAAGCATTATTCATCTTGAATTTAAAGTGATATCCTCGAGATATATCATATTAACTTTGCTAGAAGCAGAATAATAGTTAACAAACTATCATGAATATAGAGAAGCTAGTGTAGTCCTGATTTATGATATTTATATATCAGAACCTAATAACGCATAATAAAAGGTAATAAAAACATCTGCTAGAATATACGAACTTTATTCTTCTTTTTTAAATCTACACAAATCAAGCTCCTTAAGCCACTATGCTACATATAATAATATTGTTTATTTATTGCATGTTAGAGAATACATGAGTAGTCCCCTGACTATGATCAACCAGTTCTTCTGTCCCATTTGAAATGGATTTAAATAGAATACGATAATTACATTTATGGCATTGAACCTGAAGAGTATTCTTGTATTTAAAAGCATTTTTTAGGATTGTTTAGTTTTCTTATGGTGTAAATTGTTAGAAGTGGAAAGAAATCGGTAATTTTCAATTATTTCTAATAGTTATGGATGTTTTTATTTTATATGGTAATATACCGTTTTGTTATTTATCCTAGTAAGTGCTGGTGAACGTCGGATCAGGCTGATTCTGGAAACCCTTGTTATTGAGTAGCATAAGCCTATTATGCTTGACAGATAGTAAAACAAGTTAAAGGAATAGGATATTCCTACTAAGGCTAAATATGTTCTTTCTAAATACAACCGGTAGATTCATGCTCTCTGTTAATCGGGACCGTTTTGTTTTTGAGAGTGTGAACTTGTTTCCATATTGCTTAAAGTTTGATAAACATATCAAAAAAACCGCTAGTGGTTAAGACAGAACCGAAAAATTGGTAGTCATGTTTTTCCTACTATAATTCCATTTGATACACTTACATCGGATTTGGGTAAGTGTAATAAATACCACCCCTTGCTCTTGCTGAGAAAGACTGAATAATGTTAATTTTATTAAATAGTATTGATCAGGATCTCCATACAGGATCTGAATATTTATATTCATTCTTAATGAATTTTTGAATGTCTGATGATCTTGGCACTCTACTCTAATTTGATTTAAAATCAAGCAGCAGAATGATAGGTATTTATCGGATACTCATGCCAAATAGGTAAATATTTTGATATAATGTTTCCATTCGATGTGTTTTCTATCCACCATGGAGAGGTGTTGCCTCCCATTTGATTATCCTCCTCATCGCGGTTTTAGTTCGCATCGTGGCGGATCTGGAGTTTTTTAGTTTATGTCATTTGATTCACTTGGCTTGAATGCCGAGATTTTACGTGGATTAGCGGAGAAGGGTTATCTTTCACCGACACCGGTTCAGCAAAAAGCCATTCCGTATGTATTACAGGGTCGCGATATCATGGCGAGTGCCCAAACTGGCACTGGTAAAACAGCGGCTTTTACCTTGCCAATTCTCCAATTGCTTAACCAGAGACCAGCTCCGTCTGGTAAACACCGGCGCCCTATTCGGGCGCTTATTTTAACTCCGACACGTGAATTGGCGGCACAGATTGGCGAAAATATTAATGAGTATAGTGCCTATCTTGCTTTGCGTACACTAGTGGTGTTTGGTGGGGTTAGCATAAACCCGCAGATGATGCAGTTGCGAGGAGGGGTCGAGTTGCTAGTTGCTACTCCCGGTCGTTTGTTAGATTTATCTCAGCAGCGCGCGGTTGATCTTTCTCGGGTGGAAATTTTAGTACTAGATGAAGCTGATCGTATGCTAGACATGGGCTTTATCCACGATATTCGTCGAGTGATGAAGCTACTTCCGGTAAAGCACCAAAGTCTTATGTTTTCTGCAACTTTCTCTGATGCAATCAAAAGGTTAGCGAATAGCCTATTGAATAATCCTGCCTCGATAGAGGTTGCGCTACGTAATACTGCGTCTGAACAGATAAATCAATTTGTACATATGGTTGATAAGAAACGAAAGCGTGAGCTTTTATCTGATATGATAGATCGTAATAACTGGCAGCAAGTACTAGTGTTTACTCGCACTAAGTATGGCGCTAATCATCTATCGGAGCATCTCAATAAAGAAAACATTACTGCTGCTGCGATTCACGGAAATAAGAGTCAGGGTGCCCGTACTCGAGCGTTATCGGATTTTAAGCAGGGGAGTATCCGTGTTTTAGTAGCGACTGATATTGCTTCCCGTGGTCTTGATATTGATCTTCTTCCACATGTGGTAAATTATGAATTACCTCAGTTAGCCGAAGACTATGTACACCGTATTGGTCGCACTGGACGAGCAATGGCAACTGGTGAAGCAATGTCGCTAGTATGTGTTGACGAGCTAGGTCTACTGCGCGATATAGAGCGCTTACTAAAAAAGCCAATCTTGCGCATTTCTTTACCGGGATATGATCCAGACCCGCGTATTAAACCTGAGCCTATTCAGCAAGGACGGGGTAGTCATCGTAGTGTTAATTACGCATTTAACAGCAGCGGCATCCGTAGCAGCAATCGATAACTCCGGCATTTTTTTTGGCAATGGATGAATTTCAATAACACAGCATGCTTCGCTATCAGGCTTTTGGGCAGGTATGAAGAATACGATTCGAGTTGTCTTTACTTCTCTCATCAAGATTGTTGCGCTTTAAATTTAGTCATTGACACTTTTTAAAAAAGTGCAGCACTTTGAATAAGACGTTTAATGTAAATGCACAGATTGTATTAAGATCATAAGACTTTCTAAGTAGAATTTTTTTATTTTATGAGAGTTACGTCCAATAAGATTTAGGCCATATCTGCATGATGCAGATATGCTCGCATAAATATATCTAAGATATATTTATCATTGTTATGTGAATTTTGTTTTTTTAGATATAAAGATATGTTCTGAGATTTATTTTTATTATTAGTATAAATTTAACATAGCCAGTTAAGTTGTCTTATATGTTGGGTATAAGATATTTGTTTGTTTATTTTTGAAAAAAGATAATAGCCCTAACTTGCCTCATGCACTTGAGCATGAATTCCAGTTTAATTTTAAAAGATGTAAGTTAGAGTTCTCCAAAAAAGAACATGGCTGTATTTTTAAAAAACTACCTCAAACCTAAAGCATTCTTTCATAAATTATAATAGCACTATGCTATGAAGATCCTATCCTTTAATGTCTGATTTTTATATAAATCTATTATTTAATAGCCATCATCATACAAGAACTGTAAGAGATTTATTCTGATGTATAATATTACAATATATTTTCAAATATATCTTTTATTTCCCCTCATTAGTTATGAGGGTTTTAATAACTTTTCATCAATATGTTTAGCTATATATTTAAGCATTGCTTCAATGTCTGTTGTTGAGTAAAAGTCAATTAGAATCGACATAAGATTAGTACACAGTTGAAAGTGAATTATTTTAAAAACCATGCTATCTTTCGGAATGTGAGATTGAGACTCATAGATAGAAAGAGGAGTCATCTTGGCTAAAAACTATTTTGACATTACGTTAGCGCTGGCGGGAATATTCCAAAGTGCGAGACTGGTTCAGCAGCTCGCTCATCAAAGCCAGTGTGACACGAAACCCTTGCGCGTCTCACTTCAGAGTCTTTTAGACCTTAACCCGCCGTCGGTTTGCGCAGTCTATGGAGATAATCCTAGCCATTTACAAATGGGGTTAGAAACCCTGCAGTGTGTGCTAAACGGTTCGTCACGACAAGGACTGGGTGTAGAATTGACCCGATATACTCTTGGATTAATGCTACTTGAACCTAAGTTGAATCGTAATCGCAGTGCTCAGAAAGAATTAAGCTACCGAATCAACGGGCTCGAACGTCAACTTAGTCATTTTGATTTGCTATCGGATACGTTGATCAGCGCGATAGCTAGTATTTATGTCGACATTATTAGTCCGCTTGGTCCACGTATTCAAGTCACTGGGGCTTCATCGGTATTGCAAAACACGCAGATTCAGATCAAAGTGCGTGCGGTGCTCCTGGCAGGTATCCGTTCTACTGTGCTTTGGAAGCAGGTAGGTGGTAGAAGGTTACAGTTGATGTTTCACCGAAAGCAATTATTTAAAGAAGCTAAACAAATACTTACGAATTCTTAGTTTTTATTGGAGTGAAAATTCATGGAATTATCCTCGCTAACCGCTATTTCGCCAATCGACGGTCGCTATGGTGACAAAGTTAGTGTGCTTCGTACTATTTTTAGCGAATTTGCTTTGTTAAAATTTCGCGTAATGGTAGAAGTTCGCTGGTTGCAAAAACTAGCTGCCTGTGAAGATATCAAAGAGCTTCTCCCATTTGACGAGCACTCTAATAGTTACTTGAATAGAATTATTATAAATTTTAGCATGGATGATGCGAATCGGATCAAGAGCATTGAGGAGACGATCCATCATGATGTAAAAGCGGTAGAATATTTTCTAAAAGAGAAAATTGACCTGCTAGAGGGGATGCAGGGGGTGAGTAAATTTATTCATTTTGCTTGTACGTCCGATGACATCAATAATCTATCCCATGCGTTGATGCTCTCTCGCGCCCGTGATGCAATAATACTGCCCTCCTGGCGTCAAATAATTGATTGCGTACAATCGCTCGCTGAACGCTATCGGGATATTCCCTTGCTTTCACGTACTCATGGGCAACCCGCCACGCCCTCGACGCTAGGAAAGGAAATGGCGAATGTTGTCCATAGAATGTCTCGCCAATATTGTCAACTCCAACAGGTAGCGATTTTAGGCAAGATTAACGGGGCCGTCGGCAATTACAATGCTCATATGGTAGCCTATCCTGAAGTAAACTGGCATCAGTTTAGCGAGGAATTTGTCACTGGGTTTGGTATTAGTTGGAATCCCTATACTACACAAATCGAGCCGCATGATTATATTGCTGAGATTTTTGACTGTATAGCACGATTTAATACTATTGTTATCGATTTTAACCGCGACGTCTGGGGCTATATCGCACTGAATTATTTCAAACAGCGCAGTGCAGGTTGCGAAGTCGGCTCCTCGACAATGCCGCATAAAGTAAACCCTATCGAGTTCGAGAACTCGGAAGGGAATCTTGGACTTGCAAATGCAGTCATGAACCACTTGTCGTCAAAACTACCGCTATCACGTTGGCAGCGAGATTTGACAGATTCGACTGTGTTACGTAATTTAGGTGTGGGTATCAGTTATGCACTTATTGCTTATCAGTCTACATTAGTAGGTATTGATAAACTTGAAGTTAATCAGAGTCATATGCTTGCGGAGTTAGACGGAAATTGGGAGGTTCTGGCTGAACCGATACAGACAGTGATGCGTCGGTATGGGATTGATAACCCTTATGAAAAGCTAAAAGCATTAACTCGTGGTAAGCACGTGACTCCTGAAGATATAAAAATATTCATCGATAGTTTAGACTTACCAGAATTAGAAAAATCACGATTAAAAAAGTTAACACCGAGTAATTATATTGGCCGAGCTGCTACGATGGTAAACGAATTAAAGTAAATAGTAATAGTTTATAGAGAGTGTATTCAAGCTCTGGGATAATGTTATCGTTTGTAATACTATGTCTCGGTTGGTGAGAGAACCGCTTAAAAAGATAGATTGCAGCATTAGAACTATTTAGGATGATTTTGTCAGGTATTTGAACTAACGCTACGATAACAAAACCAGATTCATTTCTAATTAATCATTTGACGATACAGTTTTATAAATAAAACAAGAGTATAATATTAGAAAGTAGGTGATGAGACAAGATTATATACTTAAGTTCTTTTTGCTTAAAAAGATGATACTGCATTAACATTTCTGCTTATTTAGTTTCTATCTTACATACATTGATCTAAAAATTCATTCAGTAGTAATAAGCAAATTAATGCTATGGTCTTGAATATTTAATGTATTAATATAGATTTATCCATAATCTTGTCAAGATTATTAGGAAGTTTAAACTAATAATGTCATTGCATTGAAACAGTAAAATTTTATATCTACTTGTAGTAGATAGCTTGATTTAAGCTAAATCACTGATTCAGATTAAGCGACTAGATATCACTTGAATACTGCATTATTAATAAGGATTCATATTATGTGTATAATATCTCATGAACCTGATTTGGTCAAATCTCATAATTATATGATAGTACGGTGAATTTATTATTATATCTGATAGTTTCTGCTATTTATGTAAATGGAATTCTTCTGTATTGAATTAATAAGAACCGTGAATATAACTGATACATGTAAATAGCATTCCAGTTGTTATTAGGTCTAATAGAGAGGTACTCTATCTAGATAATCAGTTCTGCTCATGTGTGAGAGTGAATAATATAGAAATATGCTGGAATTTATCCACACTATTAATCATTTTATAAAAAAATCATCAATTTAATTAATTTATATATCGTGTTTATAAAGTTTATTAGGCGGATTTAGTCATGTCATCGGGATGATGACATCTCTCTCAGAGAGAGATGTATGTTTTTAGTAAACGCTTCTATTTAAAACATCAGAAAAGCATATATAATCAGAGCATTGAATAATATATTACCATCGAGGATTATTAACAATCCGAGTTAATACTGCTTCATTAATAATGAGCAGTATAGGTTAAATCTTTCGATAATTAATCATAGATAGTATAGTAAACCTTTAATATTAAAGATCGCGTAAATCTAGTTCTATTCTCTTCACTGAAATGATGAGCAATATAAGTCAGTGATTATATCTTCGTAACAAGATAAAACCGGTACTAGAGTTGCCATCGCTTAACGAACTTTTCTTTTTCGATTATTCGAAACTGGCTTCAGTTCTATTCGACATATCGATAAGTCATCTAGCTGATATCCGGATTATCCATATCAAGAAATAATCGTATTATGATATTTCATATCTAATATGACTGATATTAAAAAGTTTAGATTTTATTACATACAAAATCCTTTATAGATTGCAACGGTATTTTATCAATAAATATTGATTAAGATCATATCGCGTTAAAGAGCTATACGTATTAATTGGACATGATTTAAAAACACTTTACTAAAAAAACATGGTGGATTTAAAGCGATTCTTCTATCGATTTCTTCAATCGATTGACGATACTCTTGATGTTCAAGTTTTTATTGAGATTTGTTGATTATGGGTTTGCTTCTTTGCTGACTGCATAAAAATATAGTTACTAAAATAGATGTTTAATAGACAATATTATGGTGGATGTATCTCTATAGCCATGTAACAATTACTACTAAAAATCAAATAAAATTCTAGACATATCAGTAGCTTCTATCGACTTTTGATTTTGTGTTATAAGTTTTTTAAAACTGTCGTTTATATATTAACATTTAATAGTGTTGAGGATTTTATTCATCTTTTCCCTTAGTTACATATGTCGTCTCATTTTTTTAAGCAGTGGATTGATTTCCATCTGACAAAGGGTTTTTCTCTTTTTCATGATATCCTGGTGGTCTTCTCCGAATTTCTATATCTATTTTGTTTGAAATCAACTTTCAGTCGTTTTTGAGACAGGTACAGAAGGAAGAACGTTCTTGAAATAAAGTAGAAATGACCATAGCTGAACCATACAGGTTTTAAAACCAAAAACTCTTGGTTATCTGCATTTTATTTTAGTTGCTCAGTATCTTCTACAAACGTCATATACAACCTCAAAAAGCTGCCTTTTGATCGGGATAGCCTTGTATGCCTCGATGGGTCTGTGTCCGTCTATACAAGATTAAGACTTTACCCAAGACTCGATACTTTTGCGAGACTTGAATCAAGTATTACGAATAATTATCTATTAAGTACTGAGAGATATTGGTAAAGCGTTTATAGACTCCATTTAAGGATTGAGAAGATATCGATGTTGTAGGGAGAAAGAACCGAAATCATCTGTATAAAGAGATTGATATACAAGACGATCTTATTTCGTCCAGTGTATTTATAAACAAAGAATATAAATCCAGAAATTAAATGCGCGTATAGGAGATGTTTTAAAAAGCGTAGAGTACGCTGATGCTGAAGAGCATGAGATCACACTGCATTGTTATGTTTAGCTTTACTAATCACTATTAGGTAGTGAAAGGTCATTATAATCTATAAAAGATTGTTACACTGTCAACCTGAAATTATTAAAACTAAAACAATACTACCTTACGGGCAGTGATAGCTATTCTAAAAAATATGCAAAAAAAAGTGACGGAGAGCATCGAAAATATTAGCCACTAATCAGGTTCTTTTCAAAAAACCAGTTATGAATGGAATAATATCATAATATTACCCCACCTCACAGGGAATGCGCTGTTTCTCATAAAGGACGGCAATGATAAAAGAGGATAACAGCGAATGGTTCTCGGGAAACTGCAAATAGACCCAACTCTCAAATGGTTCTTATCTCATAGCCATGTTCATAAGTATCCATCGAAGAGTACGTTAATTCACCAGGGTGAGAAGGCAGAAACGCTTTATTATATCCTTAAGGGTTCCGTTGCGGTGCTGATTAAAGACAAAAGAGGCAAAGAAATGATTCTTTCCTATCTCAATCAGGGCGATTTTATTGGTGAGCTTGGGTTGTTTGAAGATGATCAGGAGCGTAGCGCTTGGGTAAGGGCAAAAACGGTCTGTGAAGTGGCAGAGATATCTTATAAAAAATTTCGCCAGTTAATTCGGGTCAATCCCGATATACTAATTCGTTTATCTTCACAAATGGCTATTCGTTTGCAAGTTACGTCTGAAAAAGTCGGTAATCTGGCTTTTTTAGACGTGACTGAGCGCATTGCTCAAACATTATTAAATTTAGCTAAGCAGCCTGATGCTATGACCCATCCCGATGGTATGCAAATTAAAATCACTCGACAGGAAATTGGTCAGATTGTTGGCTGTTCACGGGAAACAGTTGGGCGAATTCTAAAAATGCTTGAAGACCAGAATATCATCTCTGCACATGGAAAAACGATTGTTATTTATGGTACCCGTTAATCTTGTAAATTTCACAAAAACACCAATGAATATAATATTATTATATATAATTTTGATTATGGGGGTTTTCGGTCTTCCATAGAGATACTAGGGCAAAAGATTTTAAATTTACAAACTTTTATCTTAGATTATACCTTTTGAGTAACTATCTAGCATGGTGTAAAAATGGAAATTTTATTCTAAATAATCTGTTATTTTAACACTAAAGATTTTATAAGATAATGATCTTATAATTTGAGATATTTTTGATATTATTTTAAATATGAATGATGTGATGAAGGATCTATTTTATATGAGTGTTTAAATTTACGTTATGTTTTTCCTCTATTTGGTTAATGGCTCTAATGATATGTTTGAGATATTTTAATAAAGACTATAAAAAGCATCCATGCATCATATTAATATCGCATGTTTTAAATGCATTAGTTACTTATACTATAAGTATAGTCTTCATAGGGAAGTAAATTTAAAAAATAAATAAAAACAATCTGTTGTCTTTATATTTAAAGATAATCGCGAAAAACATTATTTTCAGTGTATATTCTAATTGTTTTTTTCTTTATAAGATAGGGAGCAATAAGCAGAAATATTACCATTACAAACCTACTTTTTATGATTGTAAAATGAAAAAAATAAGATTTGTATTATCTCTAATCAATCTTATTGTATATGTTAAAAACAAGAACTATACATTGTTATATCAACAATAGTCCAGTATATTTCCAATTGAATTTGTTAATTTGAAAGATACAGCTTAATATTTTTTTGAGTATTTATTATAGATGTAGGGTGAGCATGTTTTAAAGGATGATTTTCTTAAAGTTTAATTAGATGTACTCGCATGATAGAAGATATAGACATTATCTATAGATAAATTTAAAAATACATTTAACAAATAAATTTAAGTTAGAGGAATGTTTTATAATAGCAAGGGAATATCAATAGATTGGTTTTTTTATTACTCATAAAAATCTTTTATCTCCCTTTCTTGAATTCATACCAAGGAAAGTATAGGGCAATGCTTTAGCTAGTTAAGAGGAGGAATGGGAATATTTTTAATACTTGAAAATCTGCAGTAATTAAAATTATTTATAATGGAGTATTTGTAATTTAAATTTTTATAGTATAGAACTATATTAGAGGCCTGGTTGCTAAGGAAGCAGGGTTTTATCATTCAAACCATAAATTGCATGTTTGATGCAATAGTGTTATTTAATTTCTGAAAATCACAATATGCATTTATTAACATTAAAATGTTAAGCGTATCTTGAATATATTAACTAGTTTTTTTACGGCGCAGAGGTGCAGATTTTTTAGTGAAATGATATAGCGAATATGATATTTATTAGTGTCGGTACACTATTTCTAATCTTTTTTAGTTACCATGCATTCCGCATGGTGTTAGATCTCTCTACTAAATTAATACGGCTTTTTTTCTATGATTTTTCTACGTGTGTTAAAAAAGATGCGGATTCTCTATCTTCGATCAGTCATAGAGATGTAGTATCATTAAATAAATTAATTTATTAAAGTGCATATTTCGAAGAGACTTTTTTATCTGTCATTATGTGTACTTAACGATTTTTAGAGCGTTTTAATTTATGCAGTAAAGACTTCGTAAGGTATCCAGCTATCAATGATAGTTGGTTGATTTGTTTACGTTTAGATAAAAAGTACATGATTAATTCTAAGCCTATAGTGTAATACTAAAGTAAAACTTATCTAACATAAGAAAAAGATTTCACTCAAGATAAAATGATGAAATCTCATGTCTAGATTTTATCTAGACTATCTGTGTTAGATTTTAGTAATCATATTGGTTTCTCAGTTTTTTAAGAAACAATACTGTTATTTTTTAGAAAAATATACTCATGAGGTATTTTATAGAGGTTTATCTCATTCTAACAAGAAGTGAATTCTTATAAATCTCGTGCTGTTTTTATATAAATATTAAGCTGGTGATTTTAGTCATTTTTAATGAAAGTGGCTTTTTTATAACAAAAGATCTTTATTTTTAATGAGTGCTATGATTTCCTTTTAAAAAAACAAACTGCACTGTCGAAGTTTAGATATCTTTCTGGATTTGGAAATAGTTTTATATCGTTAGTTGACTGATATGAATTGTGTTTTTACTGGAATCTACTGTATGATTTTAATTTAATTTATATCTATAACGAGATCTTAATATATTGAGAATCAAAAAAATGTTGTGTAGTTTATACGGAAGCACGACTCGGTAGTCCTATCTAGAGATTAACTGAATATATGTATTAACTATAGAATTTCTGTTCTTCTCGGAAGATAAATGAATTTTTGAATAATTAAATTATATCCTGATTTAACGCTATTTAACATTGCAATGTTACTTTTTACCTTGAAGTAATTTCAATTATGCCTAATTGAAGAACAAAGGATGTGCATCTAGTGCATTGCATGTTTTTCGGTACAGTACAAGTACTTCTTGTAAGGGATTTTTTATATATGTTAATTAATAGATCAAGAATATATTTTAGTAAAAGATATTCAGTAGGCACAAATAGTGCGCTATATGCATTTTTTATACCAATAAACTAAATTTATCTTTTCAGTCATATTTAATGTCCTATTTTTAATGAAATGGTGCTAACTGATATTGTCCCGCTTGTTAGTTTCAGAAGAGAATATTCAGTTACAATCGCGCAAGAATCAGATAAGAGTAGTTACAGTGTAAATATTGTAAAGATGAATATAATTTTTCACCTTGTATAAGCTATAAAAAATCGACACTTAAAATTAAATTCAGCATTTCTTGGCTTCGGGTCGTTTTCTCTAAACCGAGATTAAAACCGGGAGGAAAGAGTAAGTGGAAATAAATTTAGGTTGGGTTATCCATTAGAATATTTAAAATAGGAAAGATGTTGTTATTGGGATACCGACACTAGTTTTAAAACTAGTGATCGCACCATCTGAAAATGGTTGGGAATCTTCTTTTGCTCTTTAATCGTATTTTGTTTTATATGTTCTGAAAAACTCTTGCAGAGATTCTGTTTTCCTCGAAAGAAAAATTATTTGTCTTTCTTATGTCACTAAGGTAAGCATCTAATATTTTGTACTTCTGACCTGATTACGGAGTTAAATTATCACGATAGTTGACTTTTGATTATCAGAATGAATTCTTCCATCAAGAACGTTTAAAAAGAGGCAATTATATTATGTTTAATCAAAAAATACAGCACACTATATATAATATATCATCAAAGTGAAATTGCTTAAAAATAATTATTAGCTTTTTGTAAACTCTGATAGATCACTGTCACTAAGTATAAATTGAATATCATTAAATATATAGACGTTATCTCCTATGTGATCTAGTAGTATCTCTTGTTCTCGATTTAACACTATCTTTCTTAGATGATGGCGAAGATAATTGGTGTATTTATTGTAGTAATAATTCCCAATGTGATATCCGCGATTGCATTTATAATCGGGATTGCCGTGAAGAATAATAAAATATTTATGGAGTTGAGAAGATGTGTACTGCGTAATAAGCCCTTTTGCATGATATGCACTAACATAGTGGAGAGTATCTTTTAGATTTTAAAACAATATTTTTAAAACATGAGAGATCGTGGGGATCTAGAATCTTTTTTAGTTAAAAGCCTATATCTTTATATGTATATCTGAATAAGTGCGATGACTATTAAGTACCGTATTCCCAAGTAGGAAGATACTCTACTCGACATGGTGGTTTTTTACTAAAGAATTACTTGTATAGTAGGGTGTCTTGCAAATAAAATGGCGTTTTCTACTGTGCTGTTTTCTTTTAAAGAATAGCTTAAAGTATTCGCAACTTTTTTACAGTAAGAGAGATTTAAGAAAACCATTTCTAATAAAATTTATACTTTTCTTTTTTTAGAGTGAGTACATATCGTATATATATATTAGTGTTTTTCCGCGCTGAGGGGGGGGGTTGACGACTAATATTGGCAACATTGGAATATGATACATTGCTATAGGTCGATGTATGTCATGTCTGGCAGATTTAGGATTATTGATCGTTACTGCATTTTACTTATTAGAATGGATATGTGAAAATATGGCTATATTTCTTATTTTAACATGATTTATATCCACCTGAGGTGATTGTGGATAGATAATTTTAAGGGGGTATGTTTTCTTATGATTTATAATCTATATGCACAGGAGTCACTTATGTTTCCGATAAAATGCTGTTAAATATCTCGAGATCTTTAGCTGAAATGGAAACAAATATAGTTGGTTGATTTTGAAAAAATCAGTAAAATTTATAAAATCACTAATTTTAACATTAATATATTGATTTAAGTTTTCTAGAATTTTATTAGTTTAGTCAGTTCTGGTATTGTATAGATTGTTCTTCGTGAATATACTGCATAAGAGCGGCGTCACTTTATTAGTGTTATAATTCGTTTTTTGAAGGTTGGTGTAGAAATTTAATTTTCTGAAGTGAGTCGGCTCGCCAATCGCTATGATGTCATTATAAAGTTAATAAATATTATTTTCTTCAATATAAAATATTCCTATGCATATTATGTTTTTTCTAAGGCTGATACGTTTAGGTGATCCTTATAAATTAGATATACAGTGATCATTATTCGTGATCTCGATAGACGTACTACTAAATAGTATTCCTTTTTTTATCTTTGGACTAGGATAATCGGCGCTTTTCAAGCGAGTGCTATTATTGTAATAGATTGTGTTTATTAATAGTTGTGTATAGAATTATGCTTCTATTAAGTGAGGAAGATAATTTAGCGATATAACTTCACCTCACCATTATGGAATGGTGGTCTAGCTAAGATGAAATAAAAATATTTTAAGATAGGCTAAAAAATTAGGTGTTCTACTCTGATAGAAAGTAGATTAATGGTTGTATTCAACACACTAGTAGTGTTGCTGTTAAAAATGATTTTAGTAAAATCCAGTCTTATAAAAGATAGAAATGACACTTTTCTCCAGGTTTATTTTTGTTTTGTTTATACTAAAAATTAGCATAATATTATACGGAATTTTTCGGGAGCTATTATATATAATATATGACTTATGCTTTCCTATTCCTCCAGATAGTTCGTGTATAGTCTAAAAAGTATTAGACCATATTTTGATCTATCCTAAGACACCATTGCTTCAGTGCTATTCCTGATACTCTTCTATGTAGAAGAGAGCTCAGTGATTGAATTAGTGTGTATATCTAACATTTGATAATGGGATTTTCGATGTGGGTCTAGATCAGATAGGCATGAATTTTAGATTCATTCGAGCTAACATATTACTTTAGAGGAACAGTTGGCTATTGGTGATGAGCAATAGGGAACGGATTGTTGAATTGTTAGTTAATACGAACAATTTATGATATTGTCAGCATATTCTCTATTGACAGGATCATCGTATCTGGTTTTCTGTGGAATTATTGGTTATAGCCTAATAACACTGATTCTAGTGCAACCTCAATCATATCATTAAAGGTAGTTTCTCGTTCAGCAGTACTTAAAGTTTCACCGCTTCGGATATGATCAGACACAGTACAAATTGCCAGCGCTCGCGCGCCAAATTCTGCTGCTACCCCATAGATCCCCGCCGCTTCCATTTCGATCCCTAGAATGCCGTATTTTTCTAGGATATCAAATATTTTTGGATTGGGTGTATAGAATAGATCCACGGAGAAGAGATTACCCACATGCACTTGAATCCCAGCGATTTTAGCAGCATTCACTGCATTTCGCACCAGATCGAAATCGGCAATAGCGGCAAGATCATGATCGTTAAAACGGGTTCGGTTTACTTTAGAGTCAGTACTGGCCCCCATACCAATAACAATATCCCGTATATCAACATCACTTCTAATCGCGCCACAGGATCCTACGCGGATAATTTGTTTCACACCAAAATCAGTAATCAGTTCTTTGGTGTAAATAGAGCAAGACGGAATACCTATTCCATGTCCCATGATCGAGATTGTATGTCCTTTATAGGTGCCGGTATAGGCTAGCATACCACGCACTTTATTGACTTCTTTAGGATTATCAAGGAAGGTATTGGCAATATAACGCGCTCGCAATGGGTCGCCTGGCATGAGTACAACCTCAGCAAAATCACCCATTTCAGCGTTAATATGCGGCGTGGCCATACTTCTCTCCATTCGTTTTTTATAGATGTTTAAAATAGACTAGCGATTCCGGATAACCAATGTCAAAAACCAACAATTATATACTAGTCTTATTATTGTAAAGGATATCTCTTTTTTTAGTTATGTCTTACCTAGTTAGATCTAGATCTAATTAGGATATGGGTAAACATTCGATTAGATGCTTGGCATTGATGATGATTTGTTAAGGATTATATATTTTTTGAAATCCATATGTTATACTATGGGTATAGTACTTTATACCCATATATGAGTTATATAAGTGATATAATCAAAATGAAGTTGCTCATCTATCATTCTTAGAATGATAACATGGTTTTTAAATAATTTATATTTAATCTGTAGTTAATTTTGTATATGCAGCTATTCTAATTTAATCTAAATATTATTGATACTAATAACTCATAACAGAATTAAAGATAGAGATGTACTTTGAACTCTGCTTTTTAAGCAGAAGGATACGACTGGTGTTGAAGTAGAATACTTCATACAGCTATATGTATTTTTTACAATCACTTTAGCATCAGCTTTGTTTTTTGTATTACTGGTCAGTAAAATTTATGTTTTTACATAAATTTTGATATATAATTGTAAACATTTGTGTTTACTGAACTTATCGCATCTTGGTGAGTTAAAATTTAGTTGTGAATTCTTTGGTATTTACTATTAGCACACATGAATGGATATGTGTTTACTTGGTAAACATCGATTAAGAAGTATTTTATTGATTGCAATTTTAGAAATCTAGGAGAAACCATGATAAAGAACTTATACGTCTCTCAACTTATACTAGTATAAAGTTGCACTGCAAGATTTTATACATAAGTTGAGAAGGATGCTTTATATCATTCTAATGATGTAATAATTGAGTCAAGTGCAGTTAAATACTTGATGCGATAAATTTTGTATCTTATTATTATGTTGTGTATTCACTTGTCTTCTATGCCTATGTAAACAGCGAGCGAAAACTATTTAAAATTCAGAGAGAGGAAGGTGTTAGCTAACAAGCATTCTTTAATGATTAAAGGATGAAAAACATTTCTTAGGGAAACCCTAACGGGTAGTACCTGTTTTACCCATTGCATCTTCTATAAAGAATGTAGAAGATTACCATGATTATCAATCACCATCACATGTTCTATTTTAACGTACTTAGCATAGAGCCATTATTATGCTTAATGAGTGATAATAAATTCAGCTTTTTTTAAAATACAGCGTGAATTTTAAATGATGTTGTTCTCTCTATTATAACAAGAATATTATAATCCTCGGAAATTGAATATCTAGACACATTATCTATCTAATGGAATATTTCGAAATATTTCTAGATAAGCCGATAAGTTTTGTCTATGTGAGTGTTCTGTTGTAACCAGCGCATATATAGCGTAGTTACATCAGGGTCTGGCTCCATATGACTATATCACTGGTTTCGTATTCCTATTAAAACCATGGCATAATGGTGTTTTTTATCGATTATCGTTAACATAATCACGTTGTTTCTATTTGCGAATTGAATCTGATTGTTTATTTGGCTAATAATTAAATTATACAAATTTTTATTTCAGTATTATTGCACTCGAGAATCTTCACATTTACCAGGTGTATCATGTAATAGAGGTTATTAAGGCGGGATTTTATCCGATTAACATCGAGACTTAGTTCTCAGTATGGCTGTGATCATGAAACACTACCAGTGTTTTTCTATATTAATGAGGCGAGAATATCGCTCTAAAAATAGATGTATGGCTTAAATTATTGCTCTGCCATACAGCATTGGTGAGAGATCAAAATATTGTGCTACTGTCTGCCCAATATCAGCAAAGGTTGTACGATGGCCGTAAAAACCGGGATTTACTTTTGGACCGTATATCAATACTGGCACATTCTCACGAGTATGGTCGGTCCCTTGCCAGGTCGGATCACAGCCGTGATCGGCGGTTAGGATTAAAATATCATTTCCTTTTAGGAGCGATAGTAGTTCCGGCAAACGATAGTCGAATAATTCTAGCGCCGCCGCGTAACCAGTAACATCCCGTCGGTGTCCGTAGTTAGAATCAAAGTCAACAAAATTAGTGAAGACTATCGTATTATCGCTGGCTAATTTTATTTCTCGTATCGTCTCGTCAAATAAGTTATCAAGGCCGATAGCCTTCACTTTTTTGCTGATCCCTACCTGTGCATAAATATCAGCAATTTTTCCTATCGATACCACTCTGCCACCCTTTTCCATTACTAGCTTTTGTAATATGGTATCAGTAGGTGGTGGAACGGCTAAATCATATCGATTGCTAGTGCGTTCAAAATAACCGGATATTTCGCCAATAAAAGGTCTAGCAATGACGCGGGCGATATTGTAACCACTCTCAGTGAGCAGTTCTCTCGCTATCTGAGATATATGATATAGGCGCTGAAGTCCGAAAGTCTTTTCATGGCAGGCAATCTGAAATACCGAATCAGCTGAGGTATAAAAAATTGGTTTTCCCGTTCGAATATGTTCTTCCCCTAGCTGCTTAAGAATCACTGTCCCTGAAGCGTGACAATTACCGAGAAAACCAACTAAATCCGCACGGGCAATCAGATCAGTGAGCAGTTCTGAAGGAAAACTGTTTTTTTCTGCTGGAAAATATCCCCAGTCAAATAATACGGGTACGCCTGCTATCTCCCAGTGTCCCGACGAGGTATCTTTACCGGAAGAAATCGAGCTGGCATAGGCATAAGCACCAATAATCTCTGATTTTTTCTCTAGGGCTGCCGGGAAAAAACCTGTGGATTGTTCAGCAGCCTTAGCTAACCCAAGGCTCGTTAGATTAGGCAATTTTAATGGGCCGTTTCGACCCTGATTGGCTAGACCTTTTGCACAGCTTTCAGCAATATGACCTAGGGTATCTGCTCCGTAATCTCCAAATTTATTGGCATCCTTTGCTGCTCCGATACCAAATGAATCCAAGACGATGATAAATGCACGTTGCATTATTATTCTCCTACTTTCAGTGGGATCAAAACTTATCGATGCTGTCATGTATGCGCAGAAAGATACTTATCGCTTCTAAAATAAAAAGGTGAGGAATTAAGTATTTTCCCTCGTCATGCTGCGCTAAAATAGCGATAACCCTTGGAGTCCTATATTACTGAGCTGAGAGTATCGATGGATGGCCGATGGTATCGCATGACCTTATCACTTTAAAGTAAATGAGACTAAGTTAAGTTAAATTATAACTAATAATCTCTCTACTCACCGGAACTGGATGAGTAAGGCGCTATTCGTCCAACAGCAGGAGATTGTACTATAGGATAAACTCATCTAGGGAAAAGATGTATCAATATTTTCGGATATCCCAAGTGGCTTCATAAGAATGCCATTAATTATTAAAAATTTTCATGAATAAAGATTCAAATTAATTATATTAAATCATAACGTACAAATAAGATTGTAGAGTTAAATTTTGTATTAACTTTGACTTCTATACTCACGTGATCGCTAAGATTATTGGTAATACTGTGTTAACTATCTTTAAGCTTGATTATTCGTTTAACGTATTTATTTAATCAACACCTTAATGAGATGAATCCTTATTCCAAATAATACTTAATGATTATATTAGTATGATAAAAATTCTGTTTATAATGAAAATTATCACTTTTGAAATAGATCCTGAATGTCAGTATTGATTAATCACCTCAGTATTTTACTGTGTATAAAATAATAAAAATGTACGTCAAAGTAAAAAAGGTGGTCTTTGGAATCAAAACCGATCCATGGGAAATCTGTACTACATCCACTATCAACTCAGTAATTCAATAATTTTATCTATTTTTACCGAGATTAAGACGAGTGGTTATATATAACACTATTTATATAAGTTAATTAGAAAGCAATATATAGCGGTAGGAAATTGCGAGGCTCTATTAAAAGCCATCAAAAATAAGTCAGCACTGGAAAATATACATTTAACTCCTTGCATATGACAGTTAATATGATGAAGTTTGTAGAATTAACCTATAGCTGTATCAGAAAATAGAAATACATAGTTAATGATAGAATAGGTGTAAAATATTTAAAAATCACTATCTAATTTTATTCAATAGGTTAAGATTATCATGAAGCGGAATTTTCAATTCTGGAAATGAATGACTGTAATCTTTCATAAACTGTAAAGTTTATGAAAGATTAGTATACAGTTTAATTAAATTTACAATCCCATATTTTTGTGAAAAATATTTTAGAGCGAGACATGTATAAAACCGATGAAAATTATTGATATAATGTTGAATACTTTATTAATCAATGCATGATGATGAGAATAATTTTTGGTAATTAAAAAAAATTCGGATTTGAGTTTACAGAACCAAATAAAAAAAATTAAAACATATTTATTCTGCAATATCAGAAATGATACACGTATAAGATACGGGAAACTAACATAGTCATATGACTTAATTGAAAATATAACGTATAGTGAAACATTAAATTTAATTCTCTTCGATTTTAGGCTAGTTTTATTGATCTTTGTAATAAAAGTGCCGGATTAGTTAATCATCGGGCACCAGGAATATTGTCTGGTGTATTGCTTTGTTTTGCTCATATTCAGATGAGGAATATAGATTTTTGTTTCCATTTATCAAAAATATAGTATCTATTACATCATGGCTATATAGTATGAATATTTTTAAATGATTTCCCGTGCAATCACAGGGGTTTCTAGTGTTTTATAAAACGCTCTGTATCTCTTTTATTTAAAACTGGTTAGTGTGTCATGCCTTGAGTCGATATGGCTCAACATGAATCGCTTGGCATATTTTAATTCATACCTGTAATGTTTGATTTAAAGGGTCGCTGTTAATTCGCAAGTATTGTAATGGTTGCGAATAAAGACTAAAACTATAAGTTTTGGAGTAATAGTTGTGGGTCAGTTTGGCTTAGGGTCCTTATCCTGTGCGCGTTTTGTTGGCGAATATTGAATGTCAATGATAGTTTTCAACATTGTATTACTATTTGTAATGCCCTTAAAATTTTTATAAAAGTGATGTTGTTCTAGATAATATCTAATAAGAAAACAACATCGGTTTTGATTGTCTAGTGCAGCATGTTTTTGTATGATAGTAGAATATATATTCTACTATCATACAGGAATAAAAGAGAGATATTCGTTACGAGATAACGAACTCCATTCTTGGTGTAAAGGGTATGTGATTAACATTAAGTAAGACTATTAGCTAGATGAGTAGCGGATGTATGACCGGGTAGCCTAGCAGTTAGATAAGAAGAAAACGGTAATAATTAAGTATCCGGAAAACTCTTAGCTGAATAAGATATTAATCTTGAATAACCCCTATATCTGTGTTATGCCTCGCGCTAAGCATTGACCGACGCGGGTTACGTATCCGCTGAAAAGATGATCATACAGCAATACGTTTTTAGCGGGGAATAAATTGATAACGGTGGAACCGAGTTTAAATCGTCCCATTTCCTGGCCTTTCAAAATTATCACGGCCTCATCAGCATCAGCGTGCGGATACTGCCACCGTTTGATCTTCCCTCCTTGTGAGGAGGGAAGCGCTCCTCCCCAAACGGTCTCGATATTACCAATAATGGTCGCGCCAACTAGAATTTGCGCCATCGGGCCGAAATTAGTGTCAAATAGACAGATAACCCGTTTATTTCGAGTTAATAAATTGGGAATGCTAGCCGAACTTAGCGGATTCACCGAAAATAGTTTACCTGGCACATACATCATTTCTCGCAATACGCCGTTGCAGGGCATATGAATCCGGTGATAATCATGTGGTGCTAGATAAGTAGTGACAAAACTGCCATTTCGAAAAGAAGCGATCATAGACTCGTTGCCAGCAAGCAATGCCTCTAAACTATAGTAGTGCGCTTTCGCTTGGAATACCTGCTCTCCCTGAATGGAACCAAGCTGCAAAATAGTCCCGTCCGCCGGTAATACTAGCACATTAGGGTCGTTATGAATGGGCCGAGCATTATTGCGCAATGGTCGAATAAAAAATTCGTTAAAGGTGGAATAGGCGGAGATATTTGGCTGTTGTGCTTCCTTCATGTCAACTTTGTATATCCGTATAAATAGCGCGATTGCCCAGCGCGTAAGGCATCCTCCACGATGTTCAGCCCAGCTACCGGCTATCACAGTTAGCAAGCGTTTAGGGAGAAAGTATTGTGTTAGAGCTGTTTTTATCCTTATTAGCACGCCGATCTCTTTCCCATTTCATTTCATAGTGAAAACAGATGGTATTGTACCAGAAATAGGGATAAATATTAGCATTCAGGATATCAAAACGATTTACGAGTTTTAATCTGCGTTATGTTATTAAGAATACGATGATAGTTATCAAAACGTTCTTGAGGAATGACACCGCTTTTGACGAGGCTTCGGATTCTGCATCCTGGCTCGATGTTATGTCGGCAGTCACGAAATTTACAGGTGCCTAGATAATTCCTAAATTCAACGAAACCCGAAGCAATCTGTCTAGGTTCAAGATCCCATAAACCAAATTCACGTACCCCTGGGGAATCGATTAGATAACCACCATGATGAAAATGATATAAACGGGCAGTTGTAGTGGTATGCTGTCCTAGTCCTGAGTGTTCGGAAATGACGTTAACCAGAATTTTTTCTTGATCTGGCAGCCTCAACATATTGAGTAAACTTGATTTTCCAGCTCCAGATTGACCAGCGAAAATGCTTGTTCGTCCGGTTAGTGCCTCTTGAAAAGGCTTGATTCCCTCACCGGTTCGGCTAGATACTAATAATACTCGATATCCGATCCGAGGGTAGATAGCGATTTGTTTCTCCACTACCGCCCGGTATGCGGGTCCTAGCAAATCAATTTTATTCAGGACTATCAGTGGTTCTACCATGGTAGTTTCGCACGCTACGAGATAGCGATCAATAATATTTAAAGAGAACTCGGGGAAAAGAGCAGCAACGATGACGATTTGATCCATATTGGCTGCAATTGGTTTGATCCCGTTATATAAATTGGGGCGCGTTAGCACGGAACTACGCGGATAGACCGATTCGATGATACCATTAATTCCGGATAATTGTTGGTTATTAGTGCGCCAGACCACCTTATCGCCGGCCACTAGCGAGGTGAGTGTTCGACGAAGATTGCAACGATATATCTGGCCCGCGGCATTCTCGACGTCGGCATGCATGCCAAGCCGACTGACGACAACTCCATCTTGACTCTGTTGATACGAAAACGCATCTCGTGGAGTATTCTTGCGATCATATGGTTGAAGACGACGTTGATAAGTTACTTTTACCAGGCGTTCTTGACGTTTAGTCAGTTTATTTTTACTCACTAGTCTCACTTAGTACGGATATATCATCCGAAATAATAAAAAATAGCTATCATACAGAGTATCCTATTAAATAAATCGTAAAATCTCTCTCTTTGAGAAAATTATGCAGCTAAATGATAACAACCTAATTTGGATTGATTTGGAAATGACTGGTCTGGATCCTGAGCGCGATCGGATTATCGAAATTGCTACATTGGTCACTGATGCTAATCTGACTATTCTGGCGGAAGGCCCGGTGTTAGCCATACATCAATCAATCGCCCAGCTCGATCTCATGAATGAATGGAATGTGCGAACCCACACTGCTAGTGGGTTGCTTGACCGTGTTCGACATAGCCAACTAGATGAAGATGCAGCGGTAGAAAGGACGCTGTGTTTTTTATCTGAATGGGTACCTGCCGGCAAATCGCCGATTTGCGGTAATAGCATCGGTCAGGATCGCCGTTTTTTATTTCGTCATATGCCGGTGCTAGAAGCGTATTTTCATTACCGGTATCTAGATGTTAGTACATTAAAAGAATTAGCGCGCCGTTGGAAACCAGAAATCCTAAACGGATTAAAGAGGAAGAGCCATCATCAGGCGCTGGATGATATCCGGGAGTCGGTATCACAACTGATGTACTATCGTAAATATTTTATCCGGGTATAGCCAGCTTGGAGAGATGTTATTGAATTGTTGTAATGTTTTAGGCTAATTTCTCACTACCCCAATTAGCTATTTATTCAGAATGGCTTGCAGTTGATTAAATTTTCCGTATGATAAGTGTTTTATGACGCAATATGTTCGCGTTTTAATTTTAAGCGGGAATAGCTCAGTGGTAGAGCACAACCTTGCCAAGGTTGGGGTCGCGAGTTCAAATCTCGTTTCCCGCTCCATTTTTTGTGTTTTTATATTACTAACTGTAGTGAGCAAAAGTTTTGTTTTTTAGTACCGATAAAAAAATCTCAGGTCGTCTTTGTTTTTATCATTGTAAAAATATTGACCGCTATGTTAAAGACGTGTCTTCTTAGTGGTAACCTAGGGTTATAAACTATAAATTCTGTTTTAAGTTACTATATCAGTTAGAAAACCTCAGTTCAGCATGTTAACATATCCTAACTAAGGAACCTACTTAAGAAAAACATCATCATGATTTATTTTTATTCCTAAAGTGAGAATCAGCAATCTTGAACTATAATTATAGTCTTGTGTTTGCTTTAGCAGAGTGTTACATCCTCTCTCAACCAATTATTTCTTAAAATTAAAACATTAAGAAATAATTATAGGAATATGGCCTATTGTTTTTCACGCAATATTTATTGATTGCTTACTTTTTGCTTTAAGTAAGGTAGGTTTCTTTCGAATTTGATATTTTAGTAGTTATATATTCTGCAATAACCCAAAAGGTCGTATATATAAAATGGCTTTTTAATGCTACCAGAGTGAACTCTGGTATGAATTTTTCATAGAAAGTAATATGGGTTAATGTCTGAATATTAATTTCATGTTCATATAAAGTTTGCTGATAATCTCCAAGATATCGGTAGATTGTGATGTACAAACACTAAACTAATTTAGGAGAATGAACTTCTCATCATATCATATAATTTATAATTATATTGCTTAATTGCCCCCCCCTCTTAATTATACCCTTGGGTTTTGGATGCAGAAGATTATTAATTTGCTTGATATAATTTGTGGGGTTTATCCTTCCCTGTAGCGTCGTGGTATTGATATTGTAAATACAGTCCATTTATTTCTTAGTGTTTGACTGTTAGTGGTGAATAAATAGAAATTAAAAAAATCAATGTACAAGATGAAAACATTTCCGATTACATCGAAGATGTAATGTTTTTAGAGACAGATATGCGCCTATCGCTTTCTTTTCCTAAAGAATAATTCATCAATTTCTGCTTAGTGCCTTAATGTATGCAGTTTGATTGAGATATAGCAGGAGAGGTATATGTACGTGTGATTTTTAGAAAATCATTTAGATCGAAAGAAGTTCTTTTTAAGTAAATACAATCCAATTGCTTGATCAGGAGTTCAGTGTTTCTATTAAATAAATAAGAAATATAGTTTTAATCGCCAATATGATGATATTTCATATAAAGAGATCTTCCAACACTTATCTGAAAGATAATATAAGATTGTTAATCTAAAGAATACCCGCTTCCTATCTTAGGGGGAGGATGTTGCTTCGCGATAGAAATCCCTGAGTATGGATCTCATCACCCATACACAGGGTTGATCGATAAAAAATCATCTAATGATTCGAGCGCGACTATATAGCTAAGCAACGTGATTTTATTTATGTTTATATATAACACACAGTGTTTTTTATATACTAAATAGTTACTTTATTGGAATGAGAGTGCTATCGATAAAAGAAAAGGAAGGATGTATATCTGTAATATAGAAGAATACTTCTATACTTGCACTCTATATCTTATGACATGATGTTTACAGAGTCATAAACATACACTAGATTTGAGAGAAATAGAGATACACCTGACTTATGCAAGAATTTTAAAAACATTTATCTGCTATCGAAAAAAAAATCACTAAACGATCTTAATGTCTCCTATTATAAATTTATTTGTGATTTTAAAAAAAGAGATATAGAATCTAAAAAATTCTATGTTTTTTAAAAATTACAAATGTTTAGATTAATATATTAAATATTATCGATGTTTTTCTGGCGTCAGATTAGTCATGAATAAACTATTTATGACTTGTCTTATGTTTGGATATATTGATCTTGATCGTGTGATGTGTTCGTTATTCATTTAATTGGTGATCTCATTTTCCACAAGAAGCATCATCCTAAAGATGCTATCATTAACGCTGGGTATCTTTTCAATGAAAGACGTTTACGGAGTAAGATAATCGGAGTGTCTTGCATAGCGTTGATTAGGTACTGATCGATAATGGTGATAAATTGAACGATAGACTTTTCATCTCGGATGAAAGAGATTATGTTGGGTAAAATAAAATTAATTATTTATTGATAAGGACTTGTGTAAAGAGGACTGACGTCTCTCATCGTGTATGGTTATAGGTAAACACCGTGCATCCTTGGATGTCTGTCATAGGGATATAGACACTATATTTCCGATAAGGATCCGGGTAAGATAATATTCTCTAGAATTAAGCATTGTCTTAGTCGGTATTGGGGAAGAAAAATTCCATCGAGTTGTATTCAAGATTAATCTGGAATTAAATGTCCATCTTTAAAAAAGACATTATTTTTCCGAAGTAATGCGTTATTTATTTCTGATATTAAACTTTTTAAGTTACTCAATAATGTAAATGGGTTATATAACATACGAGTTATCATAAGAACCTTAGGATTGAATTTTGAGAGGTCGGTTAATGATTTTCACTAAATTAGTTCTTATACGTCATGGTGAAAGCCAGTGGAACAACGAAAATCGTTTTACAGGTTGGACCGATGTCGACTTGTCTGAGAAGGGGCGTATTGAAGCAAAAGAAGCGGGTAAAGTTTTAAAAAAGAAAGGTTATCGATTTGATTACGCGTATACATCTGTATTGAAGCGCGCCATTCATACCCTATGGGATATTCTGGATGAATTGGACCAAGCCTGGCTTCCCGTAGAAAAATCTTGGCGTTTAAACGAGCGCCACTACGGCGCTCTACAAGGACTTAACAAAGCTGAAACTGCAGAAAAATATGGTGAGGAGCAGGTGAAACAATGGCGCCGAAGTTTCGCGATTACGCCTCCGGGACTGTCTCGAGAGGATAAACGCTTTCCAAGTCACCATGCTTGCTATGCCAATCTCAGTCAGGAAGAACTTCCTAGCACAGAAAGTCTTGAATTGACAGTAAATCGTGTTATTCCTTATTGGAATAAGGAAATTTTACCACGCATGAAGCGTGGTGAGCGGATTCTTATCGCCGCTCATGGAAACTCTATTCGTGCCATGGGAAAATTTTTAGATAATCTAAGCGAAGAAGAAATTATAGAACTTAATATTCCGACAGGGATACCATTAGTGTATGAATTTAACAACCATATGAAGCCGGTTAAGCATTACTATCTTACAGAGGATAATGAGATGGCTGCCAAAGTTGCTGAGGTTGTTAATGATGGCGAAATAAAGTAAGCAATAGAGATTGAGGCAAGGTCTATATTACATTGCTTTAACCGGAAAGTATTTTATATGTTGTATGTTGTTTTGGGTTCGCAAAGATTCCTTATCTTTTTTGATTTTCGATTATAAATATGGATGCTATTGTTTTTTGACGCTAACGGACTTAACTAAAAGAGTTCTTTACTTAAAAGAAAATCTATCGTAAGGATTTTAGGCGCTATGACGTATAACGTAGTGATGCGGGGTTATAGTTATGAAGATGATAGTAAAATCTTTCCATTCGAACTAAGAAGATAATCTCTTTGTTGATATCAACATCTTTTTCTTTCTAGAATTTATTGTTTTTGCATGTAATGAAACCTGGTAAATATCCAGGGAAGTCACAACATCTAGCATTGATGTTAGATTTTCGAATATTTATTTCTTCTGAGTGTTGCGCAATTTCTATTCAAGAATAAATATTCGTGCAATGGTATTCCCATCATTCAATTGATAATTTTCAATTACCGTATACTTTTGTCTTTAGATATTTCATGGTGTTTTAGCGTATTTTATTTATTTTATGCTTGCATAAGATGGAGTGAAATCTATACAATAATGACTGTATTATTAAGAGAGAAAAGTGTTTTAGAGAATCTCCATATTTTTAAATATGGCGAGAAGATTTGCTATGGAACTTCTACTGAATGGATTTTTATTGCATGCCTACAGGATTATTATATGGTTGACTGGGTTCTGAAATGCAAAGTCAGAGTTGTTTAATTTTAAATCTACAATAGTCTGTTGTGGATCATTTATATGAAATATAAGGTAATGATTGGTATTGATTTTTAATCATGATATGATTATAAATCTTTATTTATATAAAACACTTGTCTTATCCATTAATAATATTCTAGTGTTCTTTATCTTAACAGGGGGAAGTGATTAAGTCTATTTGTATAAGAGTTATTGTTTTGTAATAATTCTTCAACCCCTGGTTTATAACCAGGTACTTACCGAAACCGAGATAATGCTCTATTGAAAATAAATGTTAATCTTGCGTAGGTATTTTGGTAACGGAAAAAATCTCCGTATCTTGATCGGATTAGAGAAGGCGATAATACTAAAAGAGTATTTCCGATAGTATTAAGATTTTTTGGTAAAAATACTGGGAATTGTCGCGGTGATATTGGCTGTTTTATGTGATTCGCTGTAGTAATAGCACATATCCATATTTTTCCATGGTGAAATTAATATTTCATTGTCTTTATTTCTTTAAAAGCACAAGGTACTCATCATCCAATACGACTAAATTATATGGTGAAGATCTACTGGCATAGGAATAAGACTTATGAAGTAAGGGAAGAGATGGCGATAATTATAACACCAATCTTATTTGGCATGATGTAATAAAAGAAATACAAAGAGATTTACCTTTACATCGAGTAGGGATATGTTGTTATATGTGGTTTAAATCGATCTTTTGATAAGATATACATGGATTATATTGTCATGTAATGACTCTTTATAATGTAGTACAGTGCTAAAGGTTAGCTACTCAGCTAAGTAGCTGAAGTAGTCACTATAATTTCTAGTGATACTGACGTATCTTTGTCTCCTTTGTGATTGGTATTGTGTTTAAAGATCATGGTAGACTATATTTATCACTAGGATTATAAGAACATTATCGACTCGTTTGCTAAAGAAGTCTCGGTGATTGACAATTCTTCCTGAAGCGATGCATCAAGGATAAGAATTGCATTATTCGTAACGATATAACCGGTGATTTTTATCTGAGCTGCAGATTGATGGTAATCAATCAAATTGAGGGAGAGCTTTAAAAATTCAAATCGCATATTGTATTTAATACTTACACTATCGTAAATAATCCCATTCGGAACTAATTGGTATCAGCGAGGATAATGGTAACCGATATCTTATTTAGACGTGAAATGAGCGAACAGGATAAGTCGCAGTTCTTCATTTTATGAATCTCCGGAAAAAGCGCGAGGCGGTATTATAGAGCTTTACTTACCATGTGTACTATTTTATCTACGATAAATAAGCGTGAGTTGTCATTAGTCGGTAAATGATTATTGATAGAAAATCTAGTTCAACTACCTTGCATATGTCTGGGATTGCCTCGGTTGTGATTCTGCGCATAGCGCAATCACATGTATTTCTTGGCTCCAACCGAGATTTTATAATATTTCAATGCTAATGGAAATAATGTCTGGTTTATCAATCTTGTGATGATTAATATCGATTGCTAATAATTGTTTTCTATGGGGTACGGGCTATGAAATTACGCTACTGGCAATCACTCATATTTTGATGTTGCGTAATTCGCTAGTGTATGAAAGAGTAACCTGGTGGCCTTCATTTGCTTTTTTCAAATAAGATTTTTTTGATGAATCAAAATATGATTAAAACTCTTAGTTTCAAACGCATAGAAATATTCTAAAAACATTTTCAAAACCAGTCAGATCTGGGCTGACAGCCACTGTCTATACCGGTTTATCTTATGGAAGAAGTGATTGCAAAACATTTAGAAATGACAGTATTTGAACATTTCCGCTGTAAAGAGTTTTTCTTGAGACTCCATGGTCTAGTATTGAAGGGATGAGGTCATTTGGAGGGCCTAGGCGCTGATAAGAATATCTATTATTGCCCTTTCTGATAAAGGCGCCCTAAATCTAATTTTAAATATAGCGCCATCCTGATACTATCAGGGATGATAGGTGCTTATTACGCTTTCTCTAGATAGTGTTGTTTTTTAGCATTGTAGGCTATTGGTTAGTAGCTATACTGTTTAGTGAAAATTTTCAGGCGATTAGACAATCGATGGAGTAGAGTGATTTTTATTCTCACTGCTAGTGGAACTAGTTAACTATATGTTACGGATAACACTGTTCCAGTTTATAAATAAACTGGCGGTTGAATACTGTTCAATTTGAACAGGAGATAGTATTATCAATACCAAATTTGATTTGGGTATGAAAAGTGAGGTTGTATATTTCTAGATGCTGGTTATGTTTTTCTTTCGTATGGCTGTTTATATTTTAAAGAACTCAATAAACGGTGATATAGCAGGTTATTTAAAAACTTACGTAGTTGTATCATGAATGTTGATTATGTCTATTATATATCTAAGTATACAATGAAAGCCAAAACTAGTTTTCATTTTGTTAAAATGGTAACAAATTTACTGAAGGTTGTTTTTCTGATAAATAGAAAAACATTGTTTTATATTAAAAAAAATAGCAGTTCAAGATTGCAGCACTTCTCCACAGAAGTGCTACGCTGATAGCGTATAATACTTAAATTAAGTCAAGTAGTGTCCAATACTATATAAGTATTGCATTATGCAGTTATTTATGTGCTGTAGTATACCTACTTGACTTTCTCTATAATAACAGTATAACTAAATCGTAAATCTAATTTGTAGTCTTACATTAAGATATACATGTTGTTTTTTAACACATAAATTAAATCTAATAGATTATCAGTGTTTAATGGATTTTCATGATCTTCTGCTACCTTATTATTCCAACAAAATTATGTTGACTAAGAGGAAAAAATAAACATAATAATCTCATTTATGCTAAAGTTGAATAAGGTAAAGTTAAATTCAGGAACAAAAATAATATTTTATATAAGAGTGAAAGATTTTATTCGTACTTTACAAGAAATCATATATACCCGGTCGGGTCATGTAATTATTACAAGCGTTAATAAGACACTATGCATCTCTAAATTCAGATTTTATCTGTGATTCTATCATTATCCCGCCTTCGGTGGGAGTAATATGGAGTTAAGAGGAGCAGAAAATATTCTTTGTTTTTATTTATAAAAATATTAAGATTTAATCTTTCCAATATTGATTTCTATTTAAAAGGGTGTTATCTGTTAAAGAAATCAGTATGTTTTATTTTGTTCGCCCTCCAGTAGTGCTCTATATTAGTTCTCTTTAATTCTTGTGTTATATTTTTGAAAATTTTATTTAAAAGGAGTGAATATGGTATTGGTGACTCGTCGAGCCCCGGATTTTACGGCTTCTGCTGTACTCAGTAACGGTAAAATTATTCATGATTTTAATTTTCAATCTTATATTCAGGGTAAACCTGCGATCGTTTTCTTTTGGCCGATGGACTTTACTTTCGTTTGTCCGTCTGAATTAATCGCTTTCGATAAGCGTCATGCAGAGTTTCAGAAACGCGGTGTAGAAATTATTGGTGTATCTTGTGACTCTGAGTTTGTACACAACGCCTGGCGGCAGGTGCCGATTGATAAAGGGGGTGTCGGTTTGGTCCACTATCCGATGGTGGCTGATATAAAACGCGAAATTATGAAGGCCTACGGTGTTGAACATTCTGAATTAGGTATTGCGCTACGTGGTTCGTTTCTGATCGACAAAGAAGGGATTGTTCGTCATCAGGTCGTTAATGACCTGCCGCTAGGGCGCAATATTGAAGAAATGGTGAGAATGGTTGACGCTTTACAGTTCCATGAAAAACATGGCGAAGTCTGTCCAGCACAGTGGAAAAAAGGGGAGGAAGGGATGACTCCTTCACCTGAAGGAGTTGTGAGATATCTATCTCGTAACATAACTCGTTTATAATCGGATACCTTAATTTAGAATAAGTATGCATCTTATAATAATCGTTTCGGACAGCAATGCTGAACGGATTTTTACGCTACTTATCAGTATGAATGCTTAGCGATAGCGTGTATAAGAATTTTGCTAATAACATGGCAGTAAGCGTATCATGTCTAGCAATATTGCTAATAAAATTTGTTTTTATCTTGATCGCTCATTACTTTAGCTCAGAAGATATGCATCTGTTGTATAACGTGAAAAAAAATTACCCGCAACAAGTTCGTTATTTCTCTAAAATTTAACGTTAACGTTTGCTTTTTCTTGAAAACTATGTTTTACATTTAAAGTAATTTTATTATCCATGTATAAAAATAAGGTTATTGATCTATATTGGCTATATCTGGGAGAAAGTAGAAAAACAAAAAAAGGCATGTGTTAAGAGAGAGATGTAATTCTTGGTTTGAAAATTTTGATTGGAATTTAGTGAATTCGTTATGTATCCATATATATGGATATATGGATATATGGCATTTTTTTATTTTTTTATAGCTGGCGCTGGAAAGCGCCAGTGGTGAGATGGGGTGATTATTTCCGGCAGCGGGATATCCCATTCTTCAACTGGTAGTGGATTGACTAACTGCTGGCAGTCATGTGCTAACCCAATTGGATAAAAACTCGCTTGTGTTTTCCAGTTCTTTAGGGCTTGATCATAAAAGCCGCCACCCATGCCAAGACGTTGCCCTTGGGTATCGAATGCCACCAGTGGTGTGAATATAATATTAAGATTCACTATCGGTAATGACGTTGTGATATCCATTTGGGGTTCACGGATTCTTAGACGGTTTAGTACTAACGGTGTAGTATTCTTATAGTGCATAAATATCAAAGATTTCTCGGAAAATGGGTGAAGTGCTGGGAGATAAACCTGCTTGCCGGATTCCCATAAGGCAGTAATCAGAGGACTAGTATCTATCTCACCGTCGAATGAAAGGAATACGGCAATGGTACTGGCAGAGTGGATGCGTGCGTCATGCATAATACGTTTCATTAGACGATAAGCGGCATTAGATTGTTCTCTTTGAGATAACGCGCGCCGCTGTTGCCTAATATGATTACGTAGTGATTGTCGTAGCAGTGATTTTTCGATTGATGAAGTCATAGAGCATCAAGAAATACTGGTAAGGATGAGATCTGTAAGATCTCAGTAATAAACTGCCCCCTGGTATTGTGCTTTATGGCAATACGATATGCAGACCTAAATAATTTTTAGAGAACCAAATTATACATCTATCGGTTAAGAACCGCAATAGTTTTAAAGTGAGTGTTTTAAGATTTATAATTATTCATGCTTTTTTATTATGTCCATGTCATGTAGTAAATATAAATAGTGCATAACTAGTGCAATGAGTGTTCTAAATCTTGATAAGATAATATGCTGCTTGATGTAGCTATGTTGACTTTTTACTAAAATTTTATAGAGTTAGAGCAGATTTTGCTGCCCATGAAGTGGTCGGTAGTAAAAGGTTACTGTGGTTTATGGAATATCATTTCATAGTTTTATATAAGAATGCTTGTAAAGGAAATACCGTCTATTACTTTCTAGTAATGTCGGCGACGTGGCATTACAAATAGATCATATTAGCAGCATATTTTCATGGATGCTGGTTTCTATATTTAGGTAAAATTAATTCTTATCGTTTCTGAGTTCTCGTTAAAAATCCCATCATTGCAATGGAGCATCTTATTTTGCATTTTCAGGTGAAACATTAAATAAGGGACTATCGACGTTTGGTGTCGATCTGGGTATTGTCTTTAATATTGTTTAGCACCAATCGAAAATCAGTATAATCTAAAAGAGAAAACAGAGATGCATTATAAGAAAAAAAATCTTTTGAAATCATATTGTTGATTTAGTATCTTACTACGATATAAAATTACCTAAAAGGTAAAGATTGCTCCTTAACTAAGGAGTTTACTAAAAATAATTGTATTAATAGAATTAAATAGAATAGAATTTAGTCGGTTTAGATTGGGCGGACGATAATAGAGCGATTTCGAATTCGAACTTCTTCAATGGTGACATTAATAATATCACCTTGCCGGTAGCGTTCTTCCCCCTTAACCTGAATAGTACCGATTTCCTGGCTACAAAATAATTCATTACGTATGTTATGAATAAAAGAGCCAGGGATAAAAGCTATTGCTCCATTATCTAGTAAATGTACTCGCATGCCGTTTCTTGAGATATCGATTACTTCCGCTAAAAAACGGTTATTACTACCGGCTTGCGGTTTAAGAAAACGAGCATAAAGCCAAGACTCTACATCCCGTTCTGCTAGGCGATGTTGTCGCCGGCGTTCCGTTAGATGAAGTGTTATCTCTTTAGCTGGCTGCTCTGCTTCACCAATGCCAATTACCGCTTTTAATAAGCGGTGATTAAGCATATCACTGTATTTACGGATAGGAGAAGTCCAAGTTGCATATGCAACT
This sequence comes from Candidatus Steffania adelgidicola, assembly GCF_020541225.1. Classification (GTDB taxonomy): domain Bacteria; phylum Pseudomonadota; class Gammaproteobacteria; order Enterobacterales; family Enterobacteriaceae; genus Steffania; species Steffania adelgidicola. The sequence continues at coordinate 365,290 of NZ_CP045889.1, forward strand.
AGTCCTAGCCCAAAATGGGGACCTGGCACAGTACTGATTTCGGCGAAGGTTTGAAAACGGCGCATACGACTCTCTAGATAAGTGGAGGGGAGAGAATCCAGTCGACGGCGTAGCGCACAAAATCCTTCTAAGGTAAGTAGTTCAGTAGGTTCAACATCAATACAATGCTTTCGCAAGAAAGTCACTGCTTGTTCTACTAGAAGTGGGTCAAAACCGTTATGTACGTTATATAATCCATAGCCCAAGTTATCACGTAATATGTGTGCGGCGCAGACGTTGGCAGTAATCATCGCCTCCTCAATCATGCGGTTGGCAATACGTCGAGGTTCGAGAATAATATCATCTACATTACCCCTCTCATCTAGTACAAAACGATAATTAGGGCGATCTCTTAAGAGCAGCGCGTGACGGTGACGCCAGGCGCTGCGGACTTGAAAAAGATGATATAGTGATCGAATCTGATGGGTAATAGCGTCGTTTTCCGGTTTCCAAACGCCGGTATTTTCTAGCCAGTCCGAAACGTTGTCATAGATTAGCTTTGCTTTAGATTCGACCCAAGAAAGGAAAAAGCAAGCGTCATTGGCAAGCGTACCGTCTTGGTATATTGTGACACGACACGATAGGGCGGGTCGTCGTTGATTGGCGCGTAAAGCGCATAGATCGTCAGATAGCGTACGTGGTAGCATGGGAATATTAAAACCCGGGAGGTAATTAGTAAACGCGCGTTCACGAGCAATACGATCTAGCGGGCTACCGGCTGGTACGCGAGAAGTTGGATCCGCGATAGCAATAGTCATAATCCAAGAACCGTCTGGTCTGTTTTCTAGATGAATAGCGTCGTCCATATCTTCAGTGCTGGCATTATCGATAGTGATAAAATCAAGCGAGGTAAGATCGTTGCGTATGTATCCATCTTCCAAAAGATCGACTGTTTCTGGCATATTAGGCACAGTACGATCGAGATTATATCGGGCAAGAGTTACCCACCATGGTGCCAAGTGGTCATTGGAAGTTGTAATGAATCCGGTGATATTTGCATAAAATCGGCGAGCACCCTTTAATGGGTGCTGGCGCATTTCTGCAATAACCCAATCGCCGGTTTGAAGGGTCCGACAGGTAGGGGGTTGTGTTTGTATCAAAATAACATCATTAATTAGAGGATGATCCGGAACAATAGCAACCAGGTTATCTTTAACCTGTACTTGACCTACAAAACGGGTCAGGAATGGCTGGATAAGCTTTTCCGGTTCCGCAATCTCACGATCTTTCTCTGTATGTAACGCGGCAGTGATTTTATCGCCGTGCATCACGTTTTTCATAAAAGGCGGTGGAATAAAATAACTTGTCTGGGAATCAATTTCGAGGAATCCAAATTTTTTCTCAGTGCCTTTTACTATACCTTCAACACGTGGTGTCTGAGAATGAAGTTGCTGTTTTAGCTGTGCAAGCAGCGGATTATCTTGAAGCATAGTGTCCGGAAAGTGGATGCTAGTAAGTTTCTAGTGGAGTTACATAGTTTTACGTGATTTAGTTGGCTGGAGCAAGCTTCTTAGCTATCTGAACACAAAACACTGCCGGCTTTCAGGCAATTAATAATAGAATGGGTTAAGTGATCTGCAGCAGTTTTAGTGAGCATTAAAGTATGGTTTTTACCAGAAACGCTGTTGTTTTTAATATTTTAACACTATCATAAATTTTTATCATGATCTTGATAGATCACTCCTAAATCTTGATGGGGAAAAGTTAAATTTTTTTCATCTAAGAATATTATACAACAATGTCCTATATTATATTAGATATAGATAAAATCTATTGGAATGTACAATCAATACTATATTTTTCTATTTATATCATGATGTAGTGATTGTTGTCGAATATGGTGAATAGTAATGGCATTAGTATTGATTTTTGATAAATAACAAAAATAATGATATTTAAGATGAGAGTAACATTTTCTATTTATTTATATATAGAACGCTGTGGTTGCTGCATAATCCATAGAAAATTTTTCTAAAACATGCTCCCTATTTATAATTTTCTATTGATTCTATGTGTATGTTTTCATCTTTCTATATCTCCTAGATGGTAAAAATCACTGTGACATACTAGGTAGTAAAGCATTTTCGTGAAAGATAAATCATAAAATCTGTAGTATCCATTGTATAAAAATAATAGCTAGCTTACCTAAACTTAGATGTAAAGTGTTTGCTATGAATTGATAAGTAACTTTAATAACTCTTCTATATAAGTTTGGATCTTACTTGTAAGAAAATATGCGACTACAGGGGAATATAAATCAGACAATGTATACATAATAGTTAATGTAGAACACCTTTGTGTGGATTGTGGCATTTGAAACATAAAAGATACGTAAATCATTTGGAAAAGGTATTGAAAGTTATTATCGATATTTAGGGATGAAGACTAAAGTATTAATTTGATTAATATCATCTATATCATAAAAAATCAAACTATTTTTTATTGTTTAGTATTATGAGTACATCCTATGACTGACAGTGTTGTCTAAAATATACAAACCACCATTTTTTCCATTAAAAAATTGATTAACTATATATCAGAGTCTTTTAAATATAATACATGAATATATTAGGGTGGTAAGTATTTGTTATACCCTTCTGAGATATCTGAAACATATATGCTGATGATGGCGACGTAATCGTTGATACTGCTAGTAGACTAGCAATAATCTTTATGAAAGATTAAGATTTTTATTATATTTTTGTAATTATAAAAAGGAAAGGATTCTGTTTTTACAACCAGAAAAGTAAAGAAATTCAATATATATTATAAATATTTCAAGTTATATTTGAAGAAATTATTTGTTTATGAATTTCCTGTTTATAGATTGTATTGGGTTTTAGCAGTATATAACTAATTAAGACAAATATATTATAACGTATATGTATTAATTTAACTTAAGTGAATATGACATGGATGAGAGTTATCTTAATCTTTGATATTTTATATCGTTCATAACGGGCGGAGAGACAGGGATTTGAACCCTGGAAGGGATTACTCCCTTGACGGTTTTCGAAACCGTTCCGTTTAGCCGCTCCGGCATCTCTCCTATTTTTAGTGCCTATTATTCCATTTTTTATAGGACTTTGACAGTAGTAATCTACTCATCACGATATAAATGATTACTGAGCGAGAACTAGGATAATACAATTTTTATGTAATACTACTTATTCTACTCGCGGAAATGAATTAGTTAAATATGTTCTCGATTAGATGATTCATGGATCTTTCATGATATTCTTAGCAAGAACATGGATTGGCCAAGAGATTGCTTTGATAAAAAACTTCTCTGCTTTGTTTAAGTAAATGAAACTGATAGCAGGATCTATAGATAAATTGTGCTGTTATTTTTAGTCGAGGCTTATAGCTCCAGTCTTTAGTAATAGGGAGATGTTTATGTAGACTTCGTTATGTTTGGTATTTTATAAGCTCAAGCTTACTTTTAGTAAGCTTGAGAAAATATAGACAACATGCTTAAGTTATAGTTAATTTGGAGAAATAATTATACTCCAGTAATCAGTACTATAAAACTGATTTAAGAAGTGTTATAGATAATTTCGATGGAAGTTATTCCAATCAGTGTTAATCTTATTTTTTCGGATTTGGGTTTTAGCCTACTAGAAAAAATGACTCAATAAATCAAGGATACTTGATTTTGAGTTAATGAAATCTGATGATGAAGGGTATATCTAGTATACATGCTAATCATAGAAACAATTTTAGAGAGTATTGCCCTATATTGTTTGAATATTAATTCAAGTATCTCTTAGTGTTTTTAGAACAATTTAAAGAACTCTACAAGAATTTCATCTACTTGATCATTAAAGATCTGCCTTAAAATCTGTTTGCTAGGTCTGCCCGTTTATCCTGTAAAAGATAAGCGAGGGATTTATTCCTCGTATAACTGAAACGTAGGAGCGAGATAAAAGCCCTGATGTCTAGGCTAAAAAAATAAACTTAAACTTGATCTTGAAGCTAAATGGTTTTAATACAATAGTGATTAAAAATCAAACCCTTCATGTTTTGTTTGTACGCTGTATTTAAAATATCAGTTTTTTATTTCTTTTATTTAAAAGTTTAGGGTCAATATGATGATATAATTAGGAATTTATGGAAATTGTATGTGAGATGATTATATACAAATTAACATCGCATATTTTTTTAGTAAAAACTTGGCTATAACAGATCCTGTTTATAAGGGTAAACATTATAATAATATATTTCTCTATCGGTTTATAAGGATAAACTGTTATTTTTAAGTTTGGATTAGATATTGAGGCATCTATACTTACCTTTAATTAATAGAGGTTAAAAGTTATTATTTTCTGAATAAATAGCTATTGATAACAAAAAGATAATCATATTAAAGAATATTATCTATATTATTTATCATGGATGCAGTGACTTTTTATTCAGTAAATAGAGACACTCTATTCATAAAAAAGATCGTCTCTCCCTCTTAAATTATTTAGTAAGAGTTTTAAATAACAGCCCGAATTAATTTATGCCTTTATCAGGCTCATATTTGTTTTTTAGGCAGATCTAGTGTTAGGAGTATACGTAGAGTACAGAAAAATCATTGAGGTTAAACATAAAGTTCTCACTGCTATGCTCAGTATGGATTGCGCGAGTCACTATATATTGCCATCAAACTCAAATCATAGTTTGATGGCAATACCGACATAGTCACTCTATCATTACCTAATATGCCATGAAACACTTAAAGATCAATATCAAGTAGTGTGTTATATTATATTTCATATTATGTACAGAGTTGGCATATGGAAACATGTTGCAAAAGAAATATCACGATTTGATTGCAGAGATGGAGTGGTATAACCAGTTCGTTCCCTAATCAGTCTTAAGGAAATAGACTGAGGGTAAATGTTATATGTAGTTTGCGATAGCCTGTCAGGTTTTTAGCCTTCGCATAACTGTATCTATCTTCTATTAATACAGTGCTTTTGTATATTCTGAATGCTATATTTTTCCTTCAAAAACCTACCCTGGTAGATAGAGAGATATCATTTAATTTTACATCTTACATTTAATTTACTTTTTACTAAAAGTAAAAGAGTCTTTGCTTTATAAAAAGCAAATGTTATAAAACATGCGATGTAGCATCGCGTGTGTTACGAGCAATAATAGCTAACAGATACTTATCCTCGCTTAGTGGGCGAGGGTGTGTCGAGTATGAATTTTTGAATGGCAAATGCAACTCCATCTTCTACATTACTCGTTGTGATAAATTGGCTGACAGCTTTAATTTCATCAATTGCATTTTCCATTGCCACCCCCGTTCCAGCATACTGAATCATCGCTAGATCGTTAGCTTGATCTCCAATCGTCATAACTTCATCACGATTTAATCCAAGATATTCCGCTAACACTTTTACCGCCTTGCCTTTATTGGCTTGTTTGTTCAGTAATTCTAGATAATATGGTGCGCTTTTCATGATAGTATAGCGCTCAAAAGTTTCTTTTGGAATTCGTTTAATCGCTGAGTTTAGAATATCCGGGTCGTCTATCATCATGACTTTTGGAAAACGCAAGGAAATGTCCATCTCTTCAACTGCACGAAACTTGAAAGGGATGCCGGTTAGTGCAGCCTCATAAACTGTATACTGGCTGATATCACGATTAGCGGTATACAGGGTATCAAAATCTAATGCATGAAAATGTACGTCTAGCTGGCGGGATAAAGCCTCTAAGTAGAGGTAATCATTGATATCCAGCAATTTTTGCGAAATACATGATCCGTCAACTGTCCGTTGTATCAGAGCGCCGTTATTGGTAATACAATAATTCCCATTTTTTTGTAAATCTAGTTGGATTAAATATTTGGTTACGCCAACGTAGGGCCTACCGGTAGCCAGCACGATGTACGTCGCCTGATCATGCGCCAATCCAATAGCCTCTTTTACTGTAGAGGTAATCTCATGTTTATGATTTAATAGGGTTCCGTCTATATCAATTGCAATCAACTTTATTGCCATAGTATCCTCTTGGATTGAGCCAAAAGCATAAATTTGATGCTTGGCGCTTGTTTTTATTGTCAGATTTCGAAAGGGGTATGTTTTATATTGAAATGATATTGGTTTAAGTGTATCTCCATATTTAGAGATGAAAGTTATTTTAAAAAAATCAATGTACTATACAACCTCTTCAGAAGAGGTTTTTTCTTTAATACGTTAGCATCTATGCGAGATAGCTGGCATTGTACTTATTTATATATTAAAGAAGGGTAAACTGAATTTTGTAAAATCGAGCATCATAAAACAATGTTTTTGATTGGGATATAAAATCTTTCTTCTAATTTAATTGGATATTATCTAAATACATTTCTGAGTTATACTCAGTCTAATAGACTCCACTGTATTCAACAAAAGTGGAATACACACTTAAAGTGAAATCATTAAAAAAACATAGGTTGTTTTCTAAACATATATATAATTACGTACTGATAACCCCCCTCCATTCTCTGCCTGTAGGTCAGTTGCCCAGTTTTAACGTAAGGAAAAAACAATGATTAATCTTGGTATTGTGATGGATCCGATTTCTTCCATCAATCTTAAAAAAGATAGCAGTTTCGCTATGCTGTTAGAAGCAGAGAAGCGCGGTTATAAAATTTATTATATGACAATGAGTTCTTTATATCTGCGTAGTGGTTCAGCGCGGGCTTCTACCCGTCTATTGTCACTTAGTCAAGACTCTAATACGGGCTATAGATTCTATGATGAACAGGATATCAGTCTCAGCGAATTAGATGTTATCCTAATGCGAAAAGATCCTCCCTTTAATACTGAATTAATTTATGCTACATATATTTTGGAGCGTGCAGAGGATGCGGGTGTTCTTGTTGTTAACAAACCGCAGAGTCTTCGAGATTGTAACGAAAAATTATTTACCGTCTGGTTTTCTTGCCATACCCCTGATACGTTGGTAAGTAGGTGTGATAAGCATATTCGCGAATTCTGGAAAGAGCATACTGATATTATTTTGAAACCGCTTGATGGTATGGGGGGAACCTCGGTTTTTCGTGCGAAGGCAGATGATCCTAACTTCACGGTGATTGTTGAAACTCTAACCGGGTATGGCCATTATTTTTGTATGGCACAAACTTATGTGCCTGCTATTGAGGCCGGGGATAAGCGGGTATTAGTGATAGATGGTAAGCCAGTCCCCTATTGTTTAGCACGCATGCCTAAACTTGGTGAAACTCGTGCTAATCTAGCAGCTGGGGGTCGTGGTGAGCCCCGGTTGCTTAGCGATAGTGACTGGAGAATCGCCCAAGATGTAGCGCCAGTGCTGAAGCAAAAAGGACTGATTTTTGTAGGACTAGACATTATAGGTGATCGCCTGATTGAAATAAACGTCACCAGTCCCACTTGCGTCCAAGAAATTGAAGCGGTTTTCCCTATTTCTATTACCGGTATGTTGATGGACGCGATTGAAAAACGTCTTGCTGTTTAAAAAAAATTAATATTCAATAGCTTATTTGCTATATAAAGTTTCATACTGTTGATATAAATAATTCGGATTCGATTGAATAAAAGTGGTGCTGTTTTTTAGAGAGTAATATACATGTTTAATGTAAGTTCAGATTTATTATCTAATAAAGATAACGCTTTTATAGCGTTAGCATCCAAATGCTTATGAAAATTTATGACGCATATTTTATATTTATAGGTATAGAAGAAATTTTAATGATGCGATATATATAGTTTGATGGATAATCAATTATAATATCAGTTGTATGTTAGCAAGCTTTATAGGTAGGTTAAAAGAGGATCTGTTTACTTTTTATTGTACATTCTCAGTTTTGTATCCACCACACTAGGTGTAAAAAATATATAATGCAGCGCATAACAAGAAGCGTCGTACGGTAGTTAGGATGTGGATTTTGAAAAATATTAAAAGTTCATCAAATTACAAAATTTGCACAAAAAGTATGGAAAACACTGCAAATCTATATAAAGATCATTGGGGGTGATCAATTTCAAATACATGATCTAGAAGCTTTAGGTATATTCTGTGTCGTTTGACGTATAAGTTGTACTCTATATCAACGATGTCATACCTAGATTGAATTGAGTATCTATCGGATATTAATGAAGTTGTACAATAACCTACTAAAAATCATTAAAAATAAAGAGGAATGTTTTGTCAAGCTGTTCTGTACTTGAATGCAATCTTTGAGTGGAGAGGCTCTCGTAGTTTTTTTATGCAATATTTTATTACATTATATTTTTGAGTATATATGTTGCGACAACCGATTATAGCACAATATAAAAGTGTATGTTTATATTTTAATATAAATCAGTCACGGTTTTATTTTTTAATAAAACATAGTTAAAATTGATATGCTCTTCGTTTTTGTAGTAAATCGGATCTATTTTGATGTGATGCTTGTTTTAGCACTAGATTATTAACATTGAAAATACTTATGTTTTATTTTTGATTGTGAGAAGTTTATTAATAATTGATTCAGCTATTTTCTGATGGTTAGGATGAAAACTAGGATTGTGATTTATATCAGGTACGGGAATAATGGTTTTGTGCCTGGAAGATAGAAAACGCTCGAAAAGCGATGTTATACTTATGATTTTAAAGGTGTAGTCAACTCAACGTATATCTTTAGATCAAGAAATATATACATTTCTTGATTCATATAATCAATTGAACGGTTTATGTGGACATAAGACATGTATCTTTCTTGTCGCGTAATATTATTTGAATGAATATATCGTTTATTAAGCGAACATCTTGTTAAGTGATCCGCTTCTAAAATAGAAACAATATATAAGAAGATCATGAGAAAATATATAATAACCAATGACTTATCATAACTTTATTTAAATTAAGATTAAAGTTTGATAAATAATACAAACTAAATAATTAAGAAAAGACTCTGCTTTTTTTAGACAATGATCTTTCGGAGAAGAGTAAAACGCGGGTGCGCGTTCACGCGCAGCCGTGATATTTAGTTTCTTAGACGAGGTGTCTGAAGTTGCAGACGAATAGATGCCGCCAACTCATCTAATGTGGATTGTTTTTGGTGAACGGGAAAGGATTCATACCCTAATTGCGCTTCAGCTAGATAAGTATGAAAGGGTTTTCCTTCTTCATTTTCCATGACAACATGATACCAAGGAGCTTGACGGAGGCTATCTTCAGATGCGATCATATCTAGTGAAGGTTTCTCTAGAGAGTATTCTGGATCTACGTCGATAATTACGCCCAAGTACCCGAGTAGTTTATGCCGGACCTGCTGTCCTATACTAAATTTGCTGGCAATCATAAGATTTCCTGTAAAAAGCATGTATGAGAGTGGATATGGGGGAACTTTAGGGTAACTCAAGGTTACAAGAGATCATTTTAAGCATAACAGGAGCATCCTTTACAATATAATCTGTTAATTAAGATCGCTGGATCTTCTAAAATACTTGCAAAGTGTCTAATAATTTTAATATGCGTCGATTTTGTTTTTAAAAATGTTTTGGGAGAAATTTCTATCTTTTATGTATATTTTTCATTACCTTATAATGAGATAAGCTGGATAGAATCTTGTAAAAGTATTATGTATTATTTTTAATAGATCAAAGCAATGTTCTAGTAAATTCTTCACAATAATTAATATGTGTCCTCTTACCGTTAGTTCAATTCTCAATAGAAGGAAGGAAGGCACAAGATGTGCCAATATTGCTTAAAATATATTGTAAAGTATATAATAACACATTACGCATGACATCTAATAAGATTGGTTTTAAAATAAAAATATAAGATAATATCAATCTTTTATCTTGTGTTCTGAAAGATAGAACTTGCATTACAAGACAATCTGAGTGTCGAACTAAATAAAAATTCTCATAAAGTTTTATTATAGAGGTATTTGACTCATGGAGTTTCGGTTACTTCTTAAGTAGGTGCTGCTGAATTTTCTAATCGAAAAATGTGGAATCTAGAAATTCACATATATCCATCAGAAAATCATTAATAGATTAAAGGAACGGCTCTCAGAAAGAGAATCAAGACTTTTTTGTATAGACGGTATCCCTACCCATAAACGATAGAAAATCATAGGGGTAATCTTTAATAAATTTGTTTTTTGTGATTTATAAAAATGGTGTAGAGATATGATAGTGTATCACTAATGGATACCAAAACGCTCATCGATCAATTTTGATCCAGATATGAATGCTGTAATAATATTATCTATACGAAAAATATGTTTTTAATTATGATTGGATTCTCTTCTATAGCATATCGCATGCTATACGGACTATGGACATAGTCTGCGTAATAGCAAGAAGAGACCTTTTTTTTCTTTGTATTCCCATGATTATAGAAGTGAACAAGTGTTTTTAAATCTTTTCAACCTGAGAAAAGAATAGATGTCATGGTGATTCTTAATATAATAAAACAAGTTGAGAACGATTTTGTTAGATCATTACTGTCGCATCTGTTTCTAATATTTTTTTAAAATTCGAGAGTTATTCAAATGGTAAGAAGATAGTATGTAAAACTGCGTCTATAGCATAGAGAAATCCAACGGTACTTTACCCCCCGATAATATCAAATATTTTTCTCTTTAATCTAATCTTTTCTGATTTGATCAGAAAGGTATAATATTATCATGCAATATATGAGCATTCAGTTATCAATTAATCCAAGTGATGAAAAAATGCATTTTTAAACACTCTAACCCAGGTGCAAATCGCTGGCTAGCGATTAGTAAGTATTGCAATAACAAATAGTATAAAAATAAAAAACTATTGTTTTTGGTGAAAGTGATTTCTATGCAATAGCTTATTAATTTTCGAGTGTTTTCTAAAAAAAACCAATAAAGTATGGGTCTTAGAGTGCAGAAGTCAATAAAAGCATAAATATGATCAACGTTTCAATAGGTTTGGAAATATTTAGTATAAATGAAATATGAACAACTATATTTTTTATGCAATGTACAATTGTGATTCATTATCAAGTGTTATCAAGAACAGGTATCGCTTAGAGCACTTCCTTGGATATTGTGAGAGTTTGATAAGATTAACGGTGAATATGTATAAAAGAAATAATAATCGCGGTGTAGATATGATATTCCGGGTCTATATGTTATAATTAATCTTCATATCGTTTAGCTACAATTTTAACCTAGATATTTACATCCATTGTTCTATATTAAAACAATACGAAATCATTTATTAAAAAAAAATTAGATAAAATGTAATTGTTTAAACTGATAAACGAACCTAAGATCATAATCGTCGTTAAAAATCAATATTTTCGGCTGTTAGTGCGTTTTTTTCAATAAACGCACGACGTGGCTCGACTGCATCTCCCATTAGTGTAGTAAAAAGCTGGTCAGCTGCGATGGCATCCTTAACTGTGACACGTAGCATGCAGCGGCTGTTTGGATCCATAGTGGTCTCCCACAATTGTACGGGATTCATCTCACCTAAACCCTTATAACGTTGTACTGTTAGACCTCGACGTGATTCTTTTAGAAGCCATGCCAATGTCTGTTCAAAGTTTCTTACCGGCTGTTGTTTTTCACCGCGTTTAATATAAGCATTAACTTCGATAAGCTCACTAAGCTTTTTACCAAGTCTTGTGAGTTTTCCATACTCGCTACTTTGAAAAAAATCATAATCTAGCAAATAATAAGTATCCATACCATACATGTTGATCTGCAGAAGCGGCTCAAATCGTTGTCGTTCAAGATTTTCCTGTATTTTAAAACTATAGCTACTGCCAGTTTTTTCGTGATCGTTTAGCGCGTGTACTATCAATGTAATCCAACTTGTCACATGATCATATTGATTTAATTGAGATTGATGAAGATGAGGCTGGTGAATTAATTGTTCAAGCAGCACGCGTGGAAAACGGCGCTCCATACGCTGAATAATCTTTTGGACAGCATAATATTCAGCGACAAGATGCTTCAATGACTCATTGTCTAGACCTGACCTATAGGTGTTGTTGGTATGTAAAGTGGCGCCCTCTATTGCTTGGGCAATCTGATACTCCTGCATAGCCTCATCATCTTTGATGTATTGCTCTTGCTTACCTTTTTTGACTTTATATAGCGGCGGTTGTGCGATAAATACATATCCTCGCTCGATGATGTCTGGCATCTGACGATAAAAAAAAGTTAATAATAAAGTGCGGATATGTGAGCCATCGACATCAGCATCAGTCATAATAATAATACTATGATACCGCAGTTTATCCGGATTATATTCATCACGACCGATTCCACAACCGAGAGCAGTTATTAGCGTAGCGACTTCCTGGGAAGAGAGTATTTTATCAAAACGGGCTTTTTCGACGTTAAGAATTTTGCCTTTTAGAGGTAATATTGCTTGGTTTTTTCGGTTACGGCCTTGCTTGGCTGACCCCCCGGCAGAGTCACCCTCTACCAGATATAGTTCGGACAGTACTGGATCGCGTTCCTGGCAATCTGCCAATTTACCAGGCAAGCCTGCCAGATCTAGAGCGCCCTTACGACGTGTCATTTCACGTGCCTTACGAGCGGATTCACGGGCACGGGCAGCGTCAATGATTTTACCGACGACGATTTTAGCGTCAATAGGGTTTTCTAGAAGATATGCTAAAAGGTGTTCATTAATCAGTGATTCTACTGAAGATTTTACCTCCGAGGAAACAAGTTTATCTTTGGTTTGCGAAGAAAATTTTGGATCTGACACTTTTACTGAAAGAACGGCAATAAGTCCTTCTCGGGTGTCATCACCAGTGGCTGTGACTTTAGCCTTCTTGCTGTAGCCTTCTTTATCCATATAGGAGTTTAGCGTCCGGGTCATACCCGCCCGGAAGCCAGCTAAATGAGTGCCGCCGTCACGTTGTGGAATATTGTTGGTAAAGCAGTAAATATTTTCTTGAAACCCATCATTCCATTGCAATGCGATCTCCAGGCCAATACCATCTTTTTCGGTAGAAAAATAAAACACGTTTGGGTGGATCGGTGTTTTATTCTTGTTCAAGTATTCTACAAAAGCTTTGATGCCGCCTTTATAATGAAAGTGATCTTCTTTTTCGGTTCTCTTATCATGTAAACGGATAGATACCCCAGAGTTAAGAAAAGAGAGTTCCCGTATTCGCTTTGCTAGGATTTCATATTGAAATTCAATATTATTAGTAAAGGTGGTAACACTTGGCCAAAATCGGACACTGGTCCCCGTTTGGTCGGTATCGTCCACTACTTGAAGTGGTAATTGGGGTACGCCGGCGTAATAGGTTTGCTGATGTACTTTACCTTCGCGTTTTATTATTAATTCAAGTTTTTCTGAAAGAGCATTCACTACTGATACACCGACCCCGTGTAATCCGCCTGATACTTTATAGGAATTAGCGTCAAACTTCCCACCTGCATGTAGCACGGTCATAATAACTTCAGCGGCGGATACCCCCTCTTCTTCGTGAATACCAGTTGGAATACCGCGACCGTCATCTTGAACGGAAACTGAATTATCTTCGTGAATCACGATGGCGATTTCTTTACAGTGGCCGGCAAGAGCTTCATCGATAGCATTGTCTACAACTTCGAATACCATATGATGCAGACCAGTACCGTCATCTGTATCGCCAATATACATACCCGGCCGCTTACGTACCGCATCTAGTCCTTTGAGTACTTTTATACTTGAGGAGTCATAAAAATTTGACATCAATCTTTCCCGCTTATTCTAAACTTATGATTAAAAGTTGATTTTATCTTGTTTTATCTTAGATGGTTTACCTTTTCATTAGTGGTATTGTGAACGTTATATTATTAACTCGGCTGATGAAAATCTTGGATTAGGTAAAGCGTGAACGCTATGTTAATAAGCGGTAATCTCCGACAGCTTTTTTAAGCGAAGTCGTTAATAAAATCAAAATAAGATACATCATTCTGGTAACTAAGGAATAGATTTTATTCCAGACATAGAATTTATATTAATCATGTAGGATAACTGCGCAATAAAATATTCATCAGTGGTATGCTACCTCTCGGATCAGTCAATCTGGTTGAGAGAAACTAGAAGTTGTGTAAGTTATCAAGCGATTACCTTTTAATTAGCATTCCAGTAGTTTGTTAACATTACGTCAATTTCGCCGGCGACGCTATTGATAACAGCTGAGGTGATGTAAATTGTTTTTACTATTTTATTGGTGCTTGAGGTTATTCAAGGCTATAAAGAACGTGAGTTTGTTATTAAACTAGATGAAATTTCATAAATGTTTATTTCAATCCGCTTCCGGTAGGAAGAAAAAATCTTTTCCGGCTTCATTCGTTAAACAGGATATGCAGCGGATGCCATCATTTTAATAGTAGCCTCTATTTTTCATGCAGACTCTTCTGTTACGCTATGAATGATGCATGGTCTCTACCAGAAAGTCAGATCTCTCCGGGTTTGAGGCGTTTCTGAAAGATGAAGGCTAATAAATCATTAGTGAAACTTGCCTGTATTTCACTCTGTAAGACACATAGCTTCGAGGAAGCTTATTCATAGTCTTTAAAATACCAGTGTGATCATTGTTATTAGTTTGAGTAGGTGAGTTGAAATTAGAAGAATCAATATGTTATACATTCTTCAGCAGAAGATATAAGAGAGATTTATTCACATAACCTTGCTATCTCGTCTTAGAGACGCATCGGCATAATAACATAAGTTCGAGATTGGGTTGTGTTGTCTTCGATTTGCACACTGGACACTCCATCTGTAAATAGGAGGCGTGCTTTCTCGCACTTCAAGACATGCAATACATCAAGTATATAGTTAACGTTAAAACCAATTTCCATTTCATTACCTTGATAGTTAACGTCGAGGATTTCTTCCGCCTCTTCTTGTTCTTGATTATTAGCGGTAATTCGTAGTGTGTTGGTACTAAGATACAGCCGAATACCACGAAACTTCTCATTAGAGAGGATCGCGGCCCGGCTAAAAGCCTGTATTAGCATATCACACTCCGCTTCGAGTATATTCTTGGGATTTTTTGGTAATACCTGCCGATAATTAGGAAAACAGCCCTCAACCAGTTTAGAAGTGAAAATATAATTACCAATATTGGCGCGGATATGATGAGTTCCAATGGTTAGTTTTACCGGATTTTCGACGTAGTCTAGCATGCGAAGGAGCTCGATCACGCCTTTGCGTGGGACAATGACAGAACAGGAAGGCAGCAGTTCGTAAATGGGCATAGTGCAGACAGCCAGACGGTGTCCATCAGTGGCCACAGCGCGCAGTTCATTGACTTCCGTTTCAAACAGCATCCCATTAAGATAATACCGTACATCCTGATATGCCATGGAGAACTGAGTGGATTCAATTAGTCGTTTCAAAGTTGACTGTGATAGAACAAGTTCCACTGAACTTTGCCAATCATCTATATTTGGAAAGTCGGAGGCTGGTAGTGTAGACAGTGAATAGCGACTGTGTCCCGATCGAATTAATAGACGTGCGCCTTCTAGGACTATAGCGATTTCTGAACCTTCCGGGAGACCACGGCAAATATTGAAAAATTTTCGAGTCGATACTGTGGTAGTACCTGATTTAAGGGTTTTGCTCAGCCTGACATGTGTAACTATTTCTATTTCTAAATTAGTACTGGTTAACAGTAACTGATCTTTTGTTGCTTGTAAGAGTAGATTACTCAAAATGGTTAAACTGGGGCGACTTACCAATAAACTGGTGAGCTGTTGCAGTGGTTTCAAAAGAGACTCACGTTTGACTATAAATTTCATAGCTAGGAAGATAATGTTCTAATTAAATTGCAGAAATCTTCTTTAATATCGTGACTTTCTTCACGCAATTGCTCTATTTTTCGGCAGGCGTGGAGTACTGTAGTATGATCGCGCCCACCAAACGCATCTCCAATTTCTGGAAGACTATGATTTGTCAATTCTTTCGATAAGGCCATTGCCATTTGTCGAGGACGTGCTACTGACCGTGAACGCCGTTTTGAAAGTAAATCCGCAATCTTAATTTTATAATATTCTGCTACGGTTTTCTGGATGTTATCAATGGTAACTAATTTTTCCTGTAGTGCCAGTAGATCTCGTAGCGCTTCGCGTACAAAATCAATGGTAATTGCTCGACCAGTGAAATTTGCATTGGCGATGACACGATTTAAAGCTCCTTCTAGTTCACGTACATTGGAACGTAACCGTTTTGCGATAAAAAACGCTACATCCCCAGATAAATGGATGGCGTTTTCGTCAGCTTTCTTCATCAAGATAGCCACGCGAGTTTCTAGCTCCGGGGGTTCAATTGCTACTGTTAGACCCCAGCCAAAGCGTGACTTGAGCCTATCTTCTACGCCGTTAATTTCTTTGGGATAGCGATCTGAACTTAAAATAATCTGCTGATTACCTTCTAGTAGCGCGTTAAAAGTATGAAAAAATTCCTCTTGCGATCGCTCCTTATTTGCAAAAAACTGAATGTCATCAATCAATAATGCATCTGCTGATCGGTAGTGGCGTTTAAACTCTTCGATTGCATTATTCTGTAAAGCCTTAACCATGTCCTGGACAAAACGCTCGGAATGCATATAGGCTACTTTGACCTTCCCCTTTGTCGCCATGATGCTATTCCCCACCGCATGCAGAAGATGGGTTTTCCCTAGCCCAGTCCCACCGTAAAGAAAGAGAGGGTTATAGGCCCCGCCTGGATTGTCAGCAACCTGTCTCGCTGCTGCGCGGGCTAGTTGGTTTGATTTACCTTCAACGAAATTATTAAAGTTATGTTTAGGATTTACATTAGAGCGATAAGATAAGTTTAGTTGCAATGATGCATTATTCCAGTTTGTCCGCCTTGGTTTCGGATAGGTGAAGGCTGTTTGTCTGGAAGGTCTTCTCGTATGCTGGCTAGTTAGGTGGCATGCTCTTATTATTGGCGGTTTACTACCAACTTCAAAGCGAAGTAATGGGGCGGAAGTACCGCAGAAATCGTTTAGTAATGTTTTTATATTATTCAAGTATTTATCTCTTACCCAATTTAGAACAAATCGATTTGGGGCGTAAAGCGCCATAGTGTTGTCACGCAGTTCTGCTTGTAGAGGGCGTATCCACATACTAAATTCTGTGGCAGGTAACTCATCCTTTAATCGGGCAAGACATTGCTGCCAAAGTGAAAGTGACACAAAAAACTCCAATCGCACAAGGTCAATAATAAAAGAAAAACTTACAGTTCATCATCTTTTGGTACACATGACCATAATGAAACCGGACCATTTTAAGCGATGTTTCTTGCATCGGATTCGATTGAGGATGCCATTATGGATTTTAGATCATAACGCAAACTGTAGCGGAGATCCTCCTCTTCTAGATAGTTTTTATCCAGAGAGTGCCGGATTTTTAAGATCATATAGGATCAGAGGAATGCTAGATAAAAATCTAGTCTTATAATCAATATAATACAACATTCTTTAGATGTTTAGCTGAAAAGACGGATAGATAATGAATTATCTAGAACCCTAATAGATACTGTTTTGTAGTATGAACCCCGTAGGATGCGGAGTTCGACTCTTTAGTGTTCCCTGTTCTCTATCGTTCAATTCTATATAGTAGGAAGAGATTCTGATAGGAATATGGATATTCAAGTATTCCATGCATAAACTGAATTGACTCCGGAGGATACAATAATTACAATTCTTTCTCTTTTATCGTTATATGATAAAAGAGCATCCGGTCGTTTTTAAACCGTATGGTCAACCTTATTTGCTGATTAGCAATCATTAAGATTTAGGTAGAAAACTTTATGAAACGCACTTTTCAACCGTCCTTATTAAAACGCAACCGTACTCACGGTTTCCGTACTCGTATGTCAACGAAGAACGGTCGTCAGGTTTTGGCACGTCGTCGTGCAAAAAGCCGTACACGTCTGACTGTTTCTTCAAAGTAAACAAGTGTACCACCAAGTGGTTAAGTTTACGTTGCCTCGGAACTCTCGGTTGTTAACTCCTAATCATTTTACTTTCGTCTTTCAGAAGCCACAATGGGCTCGTACGCCGCATATGACTATTCTGGGTCGCCTAAATACGTTAGGGTATCCCCGAGTTGGTCTTGCGGTTGCTAAAAAATATGTAAAGTATGCTCATGAACGTAATCGGATTAAGAGGTTAACACGCGAAAGTTTTCGTTTGCATCAGCATATTTTGCCGAACATGGATTTCGTTGTTATTGCTAAAAAAGGTGTGGACGGTTTGAATAACCATCTTTTAATAGAAGCTTTAGGAAAATTATGGCGTCGCCATTGTCGCTAGTATCAATGCTCCTGATTAGATTAATCCGTGGTTATCAACTAGTGATTAGCCCGTTATTGGGACCGCATTGTCGGTTCCGTCCCACTTGTGCATTGTATGGAATTGAAGCGATGCGTCGATTTGGTATCTTTAAAGGTACTGTATTGACGTTGAAGCGCGTATTAAAATGCCACCTTTTGAATCCAGGTGGGGATGATCCTGTTCCGCCAAAAATTCTTAATAATAGAGAACATTAACAATGGATTCGCACCGAAATCTTCTTATCATCGCTCTACTCTCTCTGTCTTGTCTTATCTGGCAGACTTGGCAAACGAGCCATTCTCCTCAGCCTGTCGTGCAGAGCCTAAAACAGAATATGAATATAACTGTGGCAGACTCGGACAGTCAAAGAGTGTTGGAAAGGGGACGAGGTCAGTTCATCACGGTAAAAAGCGATGTGCTGGCATTAAAAATTAACACGCATGGTGGTGACATTGAGCAGGCTGCCTTATTGACGTATTCTAATAAACTTGGTTCGAGCGAGCCTTTTCATCTACTCGAAACATCTTCAGACTTTGTCTATCAGGCACAAAGTGGCTTAATTGGTAAAAATAATTTTGATAATCCCAATAACGGCGCTCGCCCGATTTATTCTACGAAGCAGGATACGTATATTTTGAAGGAGAACCAGAGCGAATTACGTGTACCTTTAACCTACACCACTCCGGAGGGAGTGGTGTACACCAAGAGCTTTATTTTGAAACGTGGTGATTTTGCCTTGAAGATTAATTACGATATTAATAATACCAGTGCGAAGCCACTAAACGTGGTATTGTTATGTCAATTAAAACAGTCAGTTAAACCTCATGAAGTTCATGATGTTACTGGTGTTAACTTTGCGTTACGTACCTACCGTGGTGCGGCGTATTCTACGATCGATGAAAAATATCAGAAATATACCTTTAAAGATATCAAGAGTCAGAATCTAAGAGTGAGTACTGAAAAGAGAGGGTGGGTTGCTATGTTACAGCAATATTTTGCTGCAGCATGGATACCTCTTATACAGGGTAAGAATACTATCTACACGACCGAGTTAGACAATGGAAAAGCAGTAGCCATTGGGTTTCAATCCTCTCCAGTCATGGTCTCGGCTGGTAAGAAAAGTGAATTAAAAGCTATATTATGGCTGGGCCCGGAAATCCAGGATAAGATGGCAGCTATCGCCCCCCACCTAGATTTGGTAGTTGATTACGGTTGGCTTTGGTTCATTTCTCAACCGCTATTTAAGTTACTAAAACTTATTTATAGTTATATTAGTAATTGGGGTTTCTCTATTATCATAATTACCTTTATCGTCCGTGGCATCATGTATCCACTTACCAAGGCGCAGTATACCTCTATGGCTAAAATGCGAATCCTGCAGCCAAAACTAGTGGAAATACGAAAGAGATTAGGTGATGATAAGCATCGACAAAGTCAAGAAATAATGGCGTTATATAAGTCCGAAAAGGTAAATCCGTTGGGCGGATGTCTCCCGCTAATAATTCAGATGCCAATTTTCCTGGCCCTATACTATATGCTATCTGGTTCTGTTGAATTACGTCATGCACCGTTCGCACTTTGGATCCATGACCTGTCGGCTCAAGATCCCTACTATATTCTACCAATATTAATGGGCGTTACCATGTTTGTTATCCAGAAGATCTCGAACACTACTGTTAACGATCCGATGCAGCAGAAAATCATGACTTTTATGCCATTGATTTTTAGTGTATTTTTTATTTGGTTTCCGTCAGGTCTAGTTTTATACTATATTATTAATAACCTGGTAACTGTTATTCAACAGCAATTAATCTATCGTAGTCTAGAAAAGTGTGGACTCTACAGTAGAGATAAAAAAGTTAAATAAATCAGTGTCCTAGACTGTATATCTGCTAATAAAATAGTTGTAATTAACCTGAATGTTTTATTCTTGTAATCGTGATTATGGTAAAAATGAGTACTGCAATAAGCAAGACGGAGACTATTACAGCTCTGATCACTCCACCTGGACGGGGTGGAGTAGGAGTTCTACGTGTTTCCGGCTTACTTGTTACCCGGGTTGCTGAAGAGCTACTTGGTAAGTTACCTCCACCTCGCCAGGCGGAATACCTACCTTTTCACGATGCCGGCGGCGCTATATTAGATCATGGTATTGCCTTATTTTTTCCAGGTCCTCATTCCTTTACTGGCGAAGATGTTCTTGAGCTACAAGGGCATGGTAGTCCGGTAATCTTAGATCTATTGTTACAGCGGATTCTATCACTGCCCGGCATACGTATGGCTCGTCCTGGCGAGTTTTCAGAGCGCGCTTTTCTAAATGAAAAGATAGATCTGGCGCAAGCAGAAGCTATTGCTGACCTCATTAATGCCAATTCTGTTCAAGCTGCCAGGTCTGCAATGCATTCTCTTCAGGGGGAATTTTCTATCCGCGTTCATACATTGGTGGAGGCGCTCACTAACCTGCGTATCGATGTTGAAGCATCTATTGACTTTCCAGATGAAGAGATTGACCGTGTATTTGATAATACGATTGAAGCTAGCCTAAATAATCTTATTGATATGCTAGAGCGGGTACGCGCTGAAGCGCGACAGGGTAGCCTCTTACGCGAAGGTATAAAAGTAGTGATTGCCGGTAAGCCTAATGCTGGTAAATCCAGCCTATTAAATGCGCTTGCAGGATACGAAGCTGCAATTGTTACGGCAATTGCAGGTACGACACGTGATGTATTGCGTGAATATATTCATCTAGATGGGATGCCGATGCACGTAATCGATACCGCTGGTCTGTGTTCCGCTAAAGACGAGGTAGAACGGATCGGGATTGAGCGAGCCTGGTATGAAATCAAACAGGCAGATCATGTACTTCTCATTATCGACGGTACTACCACCCCCTATAGTGATCCAGATATGCTGTGGCCTGAATTTATCGCCGGTGTACCATGTGGAATTCCAGTTACAGTAGTGCGCAATAAAGCCGATCTAACTGGTGAACAAGTCGGTATTAGTAAGGTTAAAGATTATTCACTTATTATTCTTTCAGCTCACTCTGTCGCAGCTGTGGATCTACTTCGAAGCCATCTAAAAAAGAGTATGGATTTTATTGGGAACCAGGAGGGAGGATTTTTAGCGCGTCGTCGTCATCTCGAGTCACTGGAAATTGCTGCTACTCATTTGCTTCAGGGAAAAAAGGAATGGATAAGCACTTCTCAAGGAGAATTTTTGGCGGAAGAGCTGCGGTTAGCTCAGCAAGCGCTTAGTGAAATTACAGGTGAATTTAGCTCAGATGATTTGCTCAGCAAGATTTTTTCTAGCTTTTGTATTGGGAAATAGTTTTTTATAAGGCTTGATGAAAACTTTATGATTGTATATCACTTATGGTTTTTAAGTTATATTTGAGTTAACATATGATTATTTTTAGGATACAATCCTCGCATATATTAGAGAGAGTATCTTCTTAAGGTTTATGCGTTCTTATTGAAGAACGCATCTTTAAAAATATATCTATAGAGTATCATGTTATTTAAATTCTTTCTTCTGCCCATAAGAAAGAATTTATGCTAGAACGAGTTAGCTTAGCACGGTGAGCTAGAAAGTTGCTTAATCAGATGTGAAATAGTAGCTTCTAAGGCTATGTTCTATCTATCAATTAGATAACCCTTTTACATATATCTTTTCAAATATATATTTTCTTCTTTTGGCCGCATCATTAGATTAAAAGATGAATTGTAAATTCATTTTTTTAATGATATTTGGTTAGTATCAAAAAAATAATTATAGTGAATGCATAATATATTATGTCTTGCAAATATGAATAAAATGTATAATGTTCTGTCTTTTATAGTAAAAAATATAGAACCATGAGGTGTTATATAGCATTATCTATAAGATAATTTGATTAATATATCAACATTATAATTCGTTTCGTATGAGATGGTTATGCGGTTTTCTTAAACTCAGTCGTACTATGTTTGATATGAATCTCTTATGTTTTTACCTGTATAAGTACGAAACTTAGCCTAATTAAAATATTGTAGAGTTCCGAAATTTATATTCGATCATCCAGTAATCGTTAAAAAATATAAAATTATTTTAGAGAAATACTAAAACAGTTCTTTTAATAGGTATGTTTACCTGTAATAGGTAATAGATGAGATAGCCAGGATCTTCAAAACCACTAAGTTGTTATCATTAAAAAAGATTACATTAGAGAACGCATAAAATTAGGATAGAGGTTCTAGAATACATTTTAGAAGCAATTATTTTCTGCGTCGGAAGACGTAGCGGTACTGGAATAGTATAATGGTAAAGAGTTTTGCTTATTATGAATAAGCATGATAAAATATAATGGTGAATTCAATGCACCTTGCATTTATGTGTGTATAAGATTCCATACACCCTCGGTGTGCTCTAGTCATGTATATTCATATTGCAACTGGTGCTTTAATCGTAGCATGTGGGTTATAGCCCACTAGTTCAAAATCTTCGAAGCAATAATGAAATAGCGATAGCGGTCGTCGTTTTATGAGTAATGTTGGCAATGGCCGGGGATCTCGAGTTAGTTGAAGATCTGCTTGATCTAAATGGGTATTATAGAGATGTATATCGCCCCCAGTCCAGATAAAATCACCGATTTTTAAATTACACTGTTGTGCGAGCATGTGTACTAGCAAAGAATAACTTGCAATATTAAACGGTAGACCGAGGAAGATGTCGCATGAACGCTGATAGAGCTGACATGATAAAGTGCTATTGATGACATAGAACTGAAACAGTACATGGCATGGAACCAAGGCCATTTTGTCTAGTTCGCCGACGTTCCAGGCAGAAACTATAATGCGGCGGGAATTCGGATCATGTTTAAGTTGGTGTATTACTTTATCTAGTTGGTCTATTTGGTGTCCATCTCCAGTATTCCAGGCGCGCCACTGTCGACCATAGATTGGGCCTAACTCTTTGTTTTCATCTGCCCATTCATCCCAGATAGAAACATTATTCTTATGTAAATAAATAATGTTAGTATCGCCTTTCAGGAACCAGAGTAATTCGTAAACAATTGAACGAAAATGACAATATTTAGTCGTTACTAACGGAAAACCTTGGCATAAATTAAAGCGCATCTGATAACCGAATAATGATAAGGTACCGGTGCCAGTACGATCCGGTTTCGGGATCCCTTGTGTGCGAACCATGCGTATTAAATCTAAATATTGTTTCATAATACCTCAGGAGATATATTACCGAGAACTGTGGCGATACACTAAACTCACCATAATAATCACGCCAGCCAGAATCATCGGTATAGATAAAATCTGCCCCATACTAAGAATGCCAATAAACAGGCCTATTTGTGAATCTGGTTGGCGGAAAAATTCTACAAAAAAACGAAAAGTGCCGTAACAAATCAGGAATAAACCGGAGACACTAGCGATAGGCCGCGGCTTACGGATAAAGAGATTGAGAATGATAAATAGTATGACACCTTCTAGTATCATTTCGTAAATTTGGGATGGATGCCGGGGAAGCACACCATAAAACTCAAACAGTGTTTTCCACTTTGGATTATTCGCTAGTAATGCTAAATCGGCATCCCGAGAACCAGGAAAAAGCATCGCCCAAGGTATATCAGTAGCTATTCTCCCCCACAACTCTCCATTAATAAAATTACCTAAACGGCCAGCACCTAGCCCGAAAGGTACCATTGGTGCAATAAAGTCGGCTACCTGAAAAAAATGACGCTGAGTATGATGGGAAAACCATAACATTACCATAATGACGCCTATAAGACCGCCATGAAATGACATGCCCCCTGTCCACACCTTAAACAGATACAAGGGGTTCTCAAGAAATAGCGGAAAATTATAAAATAGAACATAACCAATACGCCCGCCAAGAAATAGTCCTAGAAAAGCAATGTAGAGAAAATTTTCTACCTCTTCTTTTCCCCATCCACTTCCTGGGCGCTTTGCTCGCCGTATCGCTAGCCACATAGTAAAAATAAAACCCACTAGGTACATTAGACCGTACCAGCGAAGAGAAAATGGTCCCAAAGAAAAGATAACAGGATCAATTTCAGGAAAGGTTAGATAATGAGTCATTATTAATTGCCACGATCTCGTTGTTTGTACTATTCGCCCCAATGGATACTACTATCGGGGGTATCGTTATACCAGTCTTTCAGGGGGTTCATTTTCCCTGATTGTTGTAAATTGTGCTAGTATAGCATAGCAGTTCTATTCTGTGCGTTAGGGGATGCGAATAACCTTTTATTCCTAGGAAAGTGGTTGGTGTCATGTATGAGAAAGTTTGTAGTTTTTTTAAACGACTCAGATATAACTGAATATTTTAATCTAAAAGATTATTAGAGATATCCTTGTTTGTCAGACATGTTTATGATAAGAGTATAATTCCGAGGAATTATGGAAGGCATGAAATCGTTATGGACTTCTGCATAGGTAGCTGAGAATATTTTCAATATACCGTATTGTCTTTCAATCGGTACAAGACAGATAGTTTAGTGAAGAATAACTGGGTGTTCTCTTCTGTCTAGAAGACGTTTTCGCTTCATGAATAAGTCATATTGGTGTCCGGAAAAAATGCCTGATGTCTTAATGAGTTTTGACAATAATACATAAATTCCTCTACTTCTTGATCAAGTTTTTTTCTCACATTACCTGAGAAAGGGAAAAAAGAATATGTATGGAATTAAATCCGAACGGTAAAAAGTGTGCCTTTACGGTTTTAGGTAAAAGAAGTGAGGTTTTCTATACATACGTGTACAGTGATTCCTGATGATAATATTAATGCTTATTCCGATAGAGCAGCATTGATGCAGATTGTTCGCCATGATGATTTGTGATACGTGTATTGTCAGTAGACAGAGCTTTAGTGAAATACATAATATCTTTTTCTTGTTTTAAATTAAATATCACGTCGCTTTATTAAGCGAGGGGGGTAGGTTGTGATAATGCTTCGTAAAAATTGAGATATACATATATCTGCTTTTATTTAGAGACGAAGATAGAGAAGAACATGAGAAACTTAAGACATAGCTAAGTGTTTTAATAATCGTATAAGATATAGTATTGGTATTTCCATTTTTCGCAAAGAGTATAAAAGATTTCGCATGAATCTGTTTATCTGTAATAAACAGATGTTACTAAATTAGTATTTAAATACATGAATATCATCATGTGGTTATAAAAATTACTGTTAAAATGTTTGGTAGTGATTTTAAAATCATCTCTCTTCTATTAAAGAGAGATGATTAGATAGCATTACTTTTAGTGTCGTTTTTTCTCTGCATACGATACTAGTTTAGTATGGGCAAACCTCTTTATTTTAGTTACGGGAAGATCGTTGGCCCTCATGCTTATGTTGCTTTTCCTTCCGGGTTATTAACCACCAAGCCATGAATCCGATCATGCCTACTGCTATTAAAATAAGCGTTGCTAGGGCATTAATCTCAGGGTTGACTCCCATGCGAACACTGGAAAAAACAAGCATTGGTAGCGTGGTGGAACCGGGACCAGCAACAAAACTAGCGATAACTAAATCATCAAGCGATATGGTAAAAGCCAGGAACCAGGATGCAATAATAGCTGTTATAATCATTGGTAAGGTAATAATAAAAAATATTTTCACTGGAGTTGCACCCAAATCCATCGCAGCTTCTTCGATTGATTGATCTACCTCGCGTAGACGAGAGCTCACTACTACTGCTACATATGCAGTACAAAAGGTAACATGTGCTAACCAGATAGTGAGCATACCGCGTTCTTCAGGCCAGCCTATCGAATTCCCCATAGAGATAAAGAGCAGTAGTAGAGAGAGGCCGGTAATCACATCAGGCATTACAAGCGGTGCAGTGAGCATAAATTCAAACCCATTAAAACCCCGAAAGTAGCCGAATCGGACAATCACGATCGATGACAAGGTCCCCAGTACTGATGCCATGGTAGCTGTGGAGGCAGCCAGGATCATACTTAATGTCATAGCCCTAATCATCACATCATCATGCACTAGAACTTGATACCATTTTATAGACCAGCTAGCCCAGACAGTTACCAGCCGCGAACTGTTAAAGGAATAAATTACCAACATTAATATCGGTGTGTAGAGAAACGCATAGCCTACCAGTAAAATTAAAGTACGCCATGGTGAACGCACGATCGGTAAATGGCTCATCAGGGTTTCTCCATGGCTTTTTTCTGATAGTTGTGGAACCACATAATAGGCGCGATCAGCATTACCAGCATTACTACTGCCACTGCCGATCCCTCTGGCCAGTCTCGGTTATAAAAAAACTCTTCCCACAAAATTCGGCCGATCATAATGTTACCTGATCCGCCAAGCAATTCGGGGATCACATATTCTCCAAAAGCTGGGATGAATACAAGCATGGAACCTGCTATAACACTGCTTTTCGTAAGTGGCAAAATGACTTTAAAAAAGGTTTTGAATGGGCGTGCTCCTAGATCTAGCGAAGCTTCTACTAGTGAATAATCTAGTTGGGTTAGCGCAGTATAGATTGGTAGGATCATGAAGGGTAAATAAGCGTATACGACACCAATATATATTGCTAGATTGCTATGATTGTTATGTAAAATAATCAGAGGATGGTCGATAATCCTTAACCATATTAGTATATTGTTTAGAATACCATTATTTTTTAAAATAGCTATCCAGGCGTATACGCGAATTAAAAATGAGGTCCACGAGGGTAGGATTACCAGCAGTAACAAAATATTACGAGTGGATGTTCGACTATGTGCTATTGCCCAAGCCATGGGATAACCTAGTAGCAGTGAACAGAAGGTTGATACTGTTGCCACTTGTAGGGATTGTAGGAAAGCTTCGATATACAAAGGGTCATCTAAGAGTCGCATAAAGTTAGCGAGATTAAGTGATATTGTTAGCGTTCCATCGAGCCAGTTAAGCAAATCTGTATATGGCGGGATTGCGCGTGCTGTTTCAGCTAGACTAATTTTCAATATGATGAGTAATGGCAGCATAAAAAATAGCAGTAGCCAAAGATATGGCAGGAAAATGATTAAGTTACGACTATGTAATGTTTTCCAATATTTTAAAAATATTGGAATGAGCGTATCTCGTATCCCGCCGGGTGCTTGGGTGGAGTGAGGATTAAACATACCCCTCCCTATACGGTAAGAACAATGCAGCTATCCGCATCCCAACATAGAGTTACCTGATCTCCCCAGGTAGGCATGCCTTTTCGGTAACGGTATGCATTAGTTAGTTGAGTGATAATAATCATCCCGCTTTTAATGCGGATGTGATAAATAGATAGATCCCCCAAGTATGCAATATTGATTACTTCGCCGATGGCGAAGTTACAGCTGTCCGCCGGTCTATCGTTGCAAAACATAATTTTTTCTGGTCGCAGTGCTATGTAAACTGGTATGCCATCTACTACTGATGCATCGGTGTTAATTCGTAGAAGAGAGACTAATTCTGTGCTCTGGAGGACAAGTGCATTGTCGGAACGTTCTTTCAATAATCCTGTGAATATATTTACTGACCCAATGAATTCGGCGCTAAATCGGCTATTCGGGTGTTCATAAATCTCCTCTGGTTCACCGATTTGTATAAGTTTTCCACGATTCATTATAGCGATACGACCTGCCATAGTCATCGCTTCTTCCTGATCGTGGGTCACCATGACGCAGGTCGCACCGACTCGCTCAAGAATGTCTACTATTTCTAACTGCATGCGATCGCGTAGCTTTTTATCTAATGCTCCCAATGGTTCATCAAGTAGAAGAAGTTTAGGCCGTTTAGCTAAACTTCGTGCGAGAGCAACCCGCTGGCGTTGACCACCGGAAAGCTGATGTGGTTTATGCGTTTTATATTCCTGCATATGTACCATCGCTAGCATTTGTGTCACCCTTTGTTTAATCTCCTGGCTTGGCAGTTTATCCTGTTTTAGACCAAAGGAGATATTCTGTTCTACCGTCATGTGGGGAAATAGCGCATAGGATTGAAACATCATATTGATAGGTCGTTGATAGGGGGGTGTATGAGAGAGATCTTGATCGTCAAGAATGATATCGCCGTGGGTTGGTGTTTCAAAACCTGCTAGCATACGTAACAGTGTAGATTTTCCACAGCCAGAACCGCCTAATAAAGCAAATATTTCCCCTTTATAGATCGTTAGGCTCACATCATCTACAACTATGTGTCCATCATATCTCTTGGTGAGATTTCGGATTTCTAGGAGGGGTATAACCATTTTTTTTGGTTCCATTGGACAGGGGATGGGGTATGGCATCGTTCACTAATATTACTCTCCGATATCGGCGAGGAAGCAGACCAGATTAGGCGGTACGGTGCATCACCGTGAACAAAGCAGAATAGGCAGGAGGGAATCTGCCTATTTCTTAAGCTGTGAATACAATAACATATTAACTCATTTACCACTTTTTACTTTCATCCAAGAGCGAGTGATCACGCGATCAATTTTGGGTGGCTGAACTTTTAGCATAAACAATTTAGTGCATACCTCCGGTGGTGGATAAATACCCGGGTTGTTACGGACTTCTGGATTCAGTAGCGCCGTCGCAGTCTTATTTCCGTTAGCATAAAAAATCTGATTACTAGCGTTAGCAATTACTTGTGGATCGAGTAAATAGTTAATGAACTGATATATTTCATTGAGATTTTTAGCGTCTGCTGGAATAGCCAACACATCAAAAAACATTAATGCTCCATCTTTTGGAATCGAATACGCAATATGGACATTATTTCTCGCCTCTTTGGCTCGGTTGGCAGCTAATATTACATCTCCAGCCCAACCGATCGCGACACAAATATCACCGTTAGCAAGGTCATTAATATACTGCGATGATTGGAAATACCGAATGTTAGGTCGTAGTTTTAACAGTAGGTTAGTAGCTGCTTCGGTATAATCAGTGGATTTTTCGCTATTAGCGTCTTTCCCTAGATAGTTGAGCACTGTTGCATAAATCTCAGAAGGTGCGTCAAGAAACGAGACTCCACAGCTTTTAAATTTCTTAAGGTTATCCGGGTTAAGTACTAGATCCCAGTGATCTATGGGTGCAGCCGTGCCCAATACTGATTTTACCTTATCGATATTATAACCGATACCAGTCGTAGCCCACATGTATGGAATGGCATATTTATTGCCGAGATCATGGCGACTAATAACTTTAAGTAGCTGAGGGTCAAGATTTTTATAATTTGGTAGTTTGCTTTTATCGATAGGCTGAAATACCCCAGCTGATAGCTGGCGTTCCAGGAAGCTCACAGAGGGGACTACAATATCGAATCCGCTACTACCGGCCATCAGTTTGCCTTCGAGTACCTCATTTGAATCAAAAACGTCATAAACCACTTTGATACCGGTTTTTTTTTCAAAATTAGATACGGTATTCGCTCCAATATAACCTGACCAGTTATATACATGTAGCGTTTTCTGCTTAGCGGATACAGAAGCAGCTATGAGTAACCCGGTAATCAGACCGGTAAGCAACAATTGACGTTGGGTAAACATTCGTTACTTCCTCCTGCAAACCTTTATCTTAAAGACGGTGTTAATTTTACTGTACTGATTCAGGTGACTAGGAATCAATTTAATCTACGCTCCGAATATTTAAGGTCAAACAAGCATTAAATTCCCGTGAAAAAAATCCATTCACTCTTTGAGTGACATTGTCATAGTTTAAAGGAAACACTGTTGCTGTGATGATGGTTCTAAAACCGATGGCCAGCATAACCGTACAGAGGTTTTCGCGCCAGCATTCGGCGTAAAAAACGATTTTAAGTGATCAATCCTTCATGCTTCCGCATTGAATGAGAGCAACAAGTAGAAAAAGACACAGGAAATGCGAAATGATCATTATCAAACAATATAAAATTGTAAATCCTTAACAGTAAGTATGAATGTAAATAGATATCTTTAGCACCCTTAAGAGTATCTCTAAGGAATTGCCGACTGAGAGAATTTAAATAAAATGGAAAATAGAACGGCTATTGGTTGTTGAAAGGAAAGATGATTTCCAGTGTCAGTGTTTCCTAGTGTTTTAGAGACTAACAAGTGTTGGATTAGTCATTGTAAGAATACCTAAGTGTGATGTGAAGTATATGCATGTACTGTAACTGAATATTGCTATATGTCATATAGTATTGCGTGTATGGTATTTTTTTCTATGTGAATCAGTTGTTGGAATCTTTTCATTCATGCTTTTGTTTTTCAGATGTAACAATAGCCTAAGCAAGCGATTTTATATTAAGCTTTGAACGCAACTATTCGAATGTATCTTGCTTTATGTGATGGTGCATCTTAAATCAAGAAGATACTGTGTCCATTCCTTCTTATTATATATCTATAATGAATAAAGCAATATAGATAAAGATAAAGTATGCTGGATTAAGATTCCATAAGAAGGATTTTATCCTAATCGTGGTTTTTATTGCGTAAAAGATATAAAACTTATAAAGCCTTATGATTTATTTAACGAAACGACAAAATCCTGATGTTTTTTATTTTTTTAGATATGTCATACTACATGTAGCTAGCTGTCTCGAGGAGCATGGTGTTTTTTTTATTGTAGCTAAAGCAACTCTTTGAAGATATCTTAGAAATAGATAGCGATTTAAGTCTGATTAAAATTAAGTAGATGTATGATATTTATCACAAAGTAGTGAAAAACGATTGTATTTCTAATATCTAAAAAACTTTCTATAGTTATAGAACTCTTCATGATCAGCATGATTTGTATCGATCGGTATGATGAGTCAATAGATTAATAACATTGTTCTTAATGTCAGTATATATTTAAAATATCACATATATTTAATTCTTACATCTAAGTTGCGACTGATAAAGAAATGATGTACCAATCGCACGAAAAAAGGCATGGCTAACGTGCTTTTTTTCTATTAAAAAACTCCAAATAGCAGTCTGCTAACATATTTAACTGTATACCTTACCAAGGTGTTTGTTTAATAAGATTTTTATTACAAAATGACCAGGTAATGTAATCTACATACTTTATTATTAAGTTCATATAGCCGTGAATCACTATAGCTAATTACAGACGATGCCTAACATCAAAACGAAATTCAAGAAAAGTGACAACGCTGTTTCTACTTGAGTTTAATATTATGATATTTCTGCACTGCCTGTATTCTGACATGGAAAACATAGTAATGATAAAGAATAAAGATATATTGGTTATTCTTATTCTTATTCTTATTCTTATTCAGATAACACTTAAATTTATTTAGAAAGCGATAATGATTTTCCAACAAAAAACATTTTTTTCTCAATGATTTTTTGGTTGTTTCACATCAATGTACCAAGCTGAATATTGTTTAATCAGATTTGTAAAATACGTTTTACATCGGTACAGAGCAAATCATTTCTATAAAGCGATGCAGTAATGAAAATTTAAGCCGTTGCTTGTAGTGATATAACCCAGAAGCTGGAATATTTTCCTGAACTTGTGCCTCATTGAGTGAGGCATCCTATCCTTAAAAGTTTATTATGATATCTTGTATCTATATGAATTATAGAACTTAATAAATCAATATGCATCTTAATAACAGTAAGACTGTTATTAAGATGAAAAGTTTGCTGCTTGGTTACTATTCGTTAAGGTATTATTAAGATCATGGTTAGGTAACATATAGATAGTTTTTTTTAAATTTTCATATCTATCTGATCAGAGTAATAGATTAAAATGAGCAATTACATGTAGTGATTGATATTTAGTATTGTTTTCACTCGGCTTTACATTTTCAATACAGAAGATATGAATGCACTGTTATCTTCCTTTATTGAGGAGTGTTGGTTTATTTGGCATGAATATGAATAATTCCATAATAAATAAATGAATTGATTATTAATGGGTGATAACATGCCACTGCAGTTTATGATGGACTGGCACATGTTGAAACTTAAGTTATTTTAAAACCAATTATATTACTTTCTAGATCATATGTTCATAAACACATTAGGTAAGGATAAGGTCAATTGATATTGACTTCTTTTTCCTTCATTTTCTCAATAAAGCCTCAACGATTTTCTGATTAAATTCAATAAAATGTGCTTTGTTTCTTTTTTTAAAATAGATTGTGTATCGCTTAAAAGTACCGGAAAAGATATTTTTACTAACACTGAGGTAATAAACAGACATGACATATTTACACTATTTTATAGCACTTCATTATTTTTATCCGCTTTTAAAACATAGATAAAATATAGTCAAGATTTATAATAAGAAATATTGTGGGTTAATTTATGTTAATTAACGTTTATCAATAATTGAATAGAGTTTTTTATAAAATTCGTACAGTAATGAAATATTGATTTCAAGTAATAATTACAAATCAAGTCTAAACTGGCTACTCAGAATGGCCAATACTTTTTTGTTTTCGGTTTATAAAGTTTTTTAAAACACCTTGGTTTATGCATGATGATAAGAGATCAATGAAATGAAGTTGGTAACAGGGATTGAGAAATATTTGTGACGATGAGGTTTACTATAGAAGGTATTTTTTATAAAAGCAGTTTAAAATTACGCTTGCCTGGAAAATTCTTATTATTTTGATATTCAGCATTTTGCTTGGAGTGGTATTTCATAACCAGGGAAAAGTAGGTGATTGGGTAATTTTCAATATTCTTTCCCCTGTTAGGGATGTTTTTATCCAGATAATCAAAATGATCGTGGTTACTATTGTGGTGCCAACTTTGGTTGTCGGGATTGCCGATATTGGCGATGATAAAAGGTTTAAAAGTATCTGATGTAAAGTTATCGTATATGTCGAGACAATCACGATTCTTGTAATCCATCTGGAGATGGATTGGATATATCCACGTTGATGGGAGTGGATATATCTAAATACGAACAAACTATTGTTGTAAGGCAATCTGGCGTTTATTTTCTGGTGAAAATAATTTCCTCCTCGGATTCCAGAGGAGCTTTTAGCTTTAATAGCCTTGGGAGGATATGTTACTAATTGTTTTCTTTTCTGTCTTATTTAGGATTGATTTAGCTGCATTACTGATAAATACCAGAGAGCCTCTTCTGTATTTGTTCTATTGTAATAGCCGAAACGATGTTTAAAGTCATGTAAATGGTCATGGGATATTCCCCAGTGGGGTTTTTCAGTAATTTCAGTCACTGTAGCGACCTTTGGTATGACTTCACTCTAAACTAGCAAAATTAGTTTTTCTAGTTTAGAGTGCTATTATTTGTTGTGCTAGTTGTCCTGCGAGCTGTAGCTCGGCTTTGTCGCCTTAGGATTTTGACGTTAATCTAAATTTTAAAAAAGGGGTTATTTCTGGCTTTTTTTGTTGCTAGTTTATAAAGTGTATTATCGAAAAAAATAGAGGAATATAATGTACCGGCAGCCATTAGGCGCTTCGTGGTGCCGATCGGTTATTCATATCACTTAGATGGTTCGGCGTTATATCAAAGTGTTACCGTTATTTTCATCGCTCAACTTTACGGAATTGAGTGATCTCTCGATCCGCAGATAGTGTGAGTGTTGATTTTAATGGTTTTACTTCTAAAGGGATTACGGGCGTACCTGGTGTCTCCTTTGTGGCAATGTTAGCGAGGTTGGATAGTGTGGCATCTTACTAGAAAGAGTAGCGTTGATCGAATGTTATCCGGAATGTCTTGATATTGCTAGTCATCGAAAAATGGGAAATCAGTATGATATCGTGCAGGAGCGAGAATGTGCGAAAGCAATATTGATGACTAGGGATTGATTTTGTATTTTATAGAAAAATAAATGAATAATTTAAAAGTTAGAGTTCTGTTTAAAGAAACAGAAACCCCATAGTGGGTTATTTTTCTTGATTGAGGAAAGTTTCAATCTATAAAAATAGCTCGATTTCTCAATGTAAATCTGTTAGAAACACTGTTGATCTAGTAAAAATTATCATGATCTATGATCATCTATCTATTTTAGATATGCATTCAGTAACCTTAATTCGAAATAGTAAAGTTCGCACTCAGTTACTGTTAGTAAACCTCGTTATATTATTTGAGATCTTTTTTAATTTTAGATTGGTTAATCTATTGCTTAGGTGTAGTTAAAGATTGTAGATGTGTTAAGTAAAAACGTATCTGATATGGACCTAGAGTCCATATAAAATGGTTGTAGTATAGATGGATATGCTTTGTATAAACCAGTAATTAAAAGAAAGTGAAGTACTATGCTTGACTTTAAAATTTTCATGTAAACGACGGAAAATATAATATTTTAGTGTTTTTGCTATTGATTTAGTATTTTTTTATTTTATTTTTTTGTACATCTCCTATTTCTTGTTTCAGGGATCATAAGAGTCGCTTATTTTTAGAGAACCACAAGATGATTTACTCAATCTATATTACTGGGTACTTATAAAACATGAAATCTTAATTATTAATATCACTATATTGCCATGAATCATAAATAGTTAATTCAAATCACGCGGAATTTTATTCCAAAAAAAACATGAAGACTTGTGGCTTCTAACTGCTCTTTAAGTTTAAACGGGATCGTTGTCTAGTTATATAGAGATGTATTATTATGATGTGTTGTGCTCAAGTGTATCACTTTCTAAGTATCTAGCTTCTTTTAAAATAAGGTGCTAAGCATATTAGATAATGAACCTAAATCGAATTATGAATATTTAAAAATAAGAAAGCATTTCGAGGTGATTAAAATTTAACAATATTTAACATACTTCTTCGATATATAATATAAGCAAAGAATCTTGTCTTAGAAGGCGTGAGGTGGTCAGGCAAAAATGGAATGCAAATATACATCTTTAAATGTATAATAGATATTATTGCCATAATAGACTATAGCAAACTGGATAAAAATCTTGTCAATAACAGTATTGGGTAGCAAAGTATTCATTCCAGTCTAATAATCCAGGCTGTTATTAATGAAAAATATAAGAAAGCGCTGCAGCTTGTTTAAGTTGTGTTTCACTTAACAGATGAACGTTGGAAATTCAGCGTTAAAAACATTAATAAAGTCACGGACTGGCCGTTTAACGTAGTAAAAATATTACCATACAATTTGATATTGTGGAATAATGGCTACACTCTATTTTTCATGGAGTGTTTATATCCATTAATATTTATTCACATAATCAGCAGTATCTTGACGCGATATGTTAGATATATTTTAAAGGAACCACTTTAATACAACATGGAGAAATTATTGTGACTTTTATGCTACCAGCTCTGTCTTATGCCTATGATGCTTTAGAACCATATTTCGATAAAGAAACCATGGAAATTCATCATGCTAAACACCATCAAACTTATATCAACAATACCAACGATACTTTGAAAAGCTTGCCAGTATTTGCGAATCTTCCAGTTGAAGATCTTATTCAAAAACTAGACCAGGTTCCTTTAGATAAAAAAAACATAGTGCGTAACAACGCTGGTGGTCATGCGAATCATAGTTTCTTTTGGAAAATTTTAAAACAAGGTACTGTCCTTCAAGGTGAATTAAAAAATGCTATTGAGCGTGATTTTGGCAGTGTTGACACTTTCAAAGTGGTGTTTGAGAAAGCTGCTGCGACTCATTTCGGTTCCGGTTGGGTATGGCTTGTAAAAAAAGATGAGATATTAGCTGTAGTATCTACCGTTAACCAGGATAGCCCCTTAATGGGAAAAGCAATATCTGGAACTTCTGGCTACCCAATTCTAGGGTTAGATATTTGGGAGCATGCTTATTATCTGAAATATCAGAACCGACGCTTAGACTACATTAAATCATTTTGGAATGTAGTAAACTGGGATGAAGCCGCTTCACGTTTTATCTATACCTAAGAGCAGCAGGGCTTATCTCTGCAAGATGCCTGAGTATCGAGATAATCCCTCTATAATTAGAGGGGGTTGTTTTCTCATTTTAAGAAACGTTAAAAACGGGAGATTCCATTATCTACCAGATAGGCATCGCACTCTTTAATTAAATGAGAAGCTTGAATAGCTTAGCAATTTCTTATAGATCCTATTGTAGAGTAAAATAAATCGCTCCGGTGTGAACTTATATGCTTGATCAAGATGATGAAAATAGTTTTAAAGCACATATTTTATACCTTTCATCTTTAAGTTAACCATGAAAGTTATATATAAAGTGATATCGACTGGAACATTAATCACTCGGCGGAGTGCGTGCTCAGCTCAAAAAGAGCGTATTGATGTATGGCATTGATAAAGTCTGGGTGAAGGATTAGCAATCCTTTGTAAATTTTGACTGTAGTACTTATGTAACTAAATTACATTTTTATAGAAAAAAGAGTATTATGAAGTTTTAAATACCATCTCTAAAAGGTACTTTACATTTACCTACAAATGACCCCGCATAGCGTTTTAAAACATTGAAAGTTAATTCTTTGCCAATGGATGTACTAGATACTAACATGTCTAAAGAGCTAGCAATAGACTTAAGATTATTATCACTATGATGTTTAAAGCTTTTTAGAAATCCTCCGCCAAGATCCTATAAGATTTAGAGAAATGTAGATATAGATTCATGAGGTATATAAAGCAATAACGCTCTGATTTTTACACGCTTCCTATTCTGGAATAGTAGGGTGAGCGATGATCATGTTTTTTCTATAGATCTTGTATCTTTTATGGAAAAGATTAAGTGAAAAGAGTTGATATTATAGTGTAATCAAACGTTGAGTACACCATTGGAAAAAGTACACAATTTTAAATATAGATTGAGGCGTAGCAATGTTATAAGAGTCGGCGACTTATTTAGTAAGTAAAAATAAATTCTTTAAATAGAAGGAGACCCATCTATTTTATAGATATATAAATGTTTTATAGAAAAAAGATTTTTATCACAACTATGAATAGAAAATGTTTTCTCTAGGGTACCTCCTGTCCTATAATATTAAAAATTGGTAAGGTTCCCTGTCCGTCGAGATAAAATCTCATCCATGACCAGTACTGTTTTGTACTAAAGTAATCGAGGAAATCAGATAATCAGCCGTAGTCCCGCCAAGCGGACTATTCTTGGTTCTTATTGATCCTAGGTTGCGGAATTCTTGTACTTTCGATAATCGATAGTCTCAGCCCACTTCCGCTAAACTTAGGAAGTGTAATGATCGCAATTTTTTGTAGGTCTCTGGATAGAGACCGGAACCATCATCGTCTATAGCGGTGGTAATTCTATTATGATCAGTACTAAACATTATAATTATCTGATGATTTGAATAAGTTAGGGTATTTTGAGTGGTATTTTCTAGGGCGCTGTTCAGCGCGGTAGCGTTATCTAATAGCGTTAAGTTGTTTGGTAGCGAGGCAACCTCTAGAATTTTTCTTGTTTGTTCTACTTCAAATTGGAGATTATTAAGTACCTCTAACCCTAAATCGTTAGCTCGGTAGATTTCTTCCGATAGTATATCTTTATGATGATTTTAAGATAGAACTAGTAAACCCTTAATCATTCTATTAATCCGCTGTAATTCCGTTTCAATACGCGCAAGTTTACATTCTTCACCATGCCGATGTCTCATATCAGTGCAGTAGCCAACTGCAATTGGGTAAGAGGTGTACGGAGTTCATAAGAAATATCGGAAAGAAAATGTTGCTGAGTTGTTATCATTTTCACTATTACACTGACCATCTAATTGAAACTGACACCGGTAGATTAAAATTCTTGAGGTCTTGTGTTAATTTTAGAATGCTGTTGAATATTTCCAGACGCCACTTCATTGCAGTTTATTATAGTTTTCAAGCTGGTTTAGCTAGGCTCGAGATTTCCTATCATGGAAGAAGAATACTAAGAAGTATGACGACGATAAATAATAGTATCGAGCGATTATTGTATGGTAGGTTGATAAAATCCGATTGAATACCCTCAATTGGATGGATTGGGTAAACCGGATAATTCTTCACGCTGTCTGGAATTATCAAGGGGCCTACTAGTTTTGAGCGCCATATCGTTTTTTCTGAAGATGGCAAGCAGTATTATTTAATTGGCCAATAAAAATATAGATGATTTTCATTTTGTTTTATTGGGTGCTGATATCCTACCCTTTCTTGGTGACTAAAATTACATGCTAGACGGGGAAAACGAGTTTATCAATAGCTACAAATAGCCGCTGCCACCACATTAAATCATCATCTGACAAAGTCATTAACTCTGCTTATGTATGCTGTTGTACAAGCATACCTTGAGACTGCTCACCATTAATCAACTTTGTTGTTTTCCACTAGAGTTTAGTGTAGCGACCAGAAGTAGTAACAGGAGCACTGTTACTAGAGTTAACCATAAGGCAATAAAAATATATAAAGATAATCTATTAACCATTAGATGGATACCATGAAATAACTTTGTCCCCACAATATTTTAAACTATGGATGCCCATTTTTGCCTTTCGGCAACCTATGCCGCATACTCGAAATATACATATCTACAGCCCGATAGAATGGCGTTGATTTTTTCCAAGTAAGACTATCTATGGATTAAATATTCACGCGATAGAACCTGACCTATATACTGTGCTTGCACATATAGCAAAGCAAACTCAGTAGGAGTAAATTTAAGAGGAGAGTTGTGTCAGCATGACTCATGCTAACCTAGTTTTTGGCGTAGGAAATCTGCTTCAAGCACTGGCGTCTTCAACTTACTATGCTGTTGTTGCCCCACCACTATGCACGACGTAACACTGCTCGAATATTTGTTATTAATCACGATCGTTCTAGGGTTGAGGTAAATAATAATCCGTCCCTAACTCGAGGGATAATGAGATATAATAACATTAAAATCAATAAGTTATTATAACTGTTTTATGGGTTTTGCTCATTCCCCATCATGTGCGATTTAGATAGAGAACCCTTCTAGATCTAATAATTCCGTTAATAATGACGTTAATCAGTGAGTAGTATTAAACATAAGGATTATATTCATTTTATGTATTTTGTTTTACCTGAAATAGGGTAACTGTCAATATTATTTTCGATTTTGTTAACGACTGAAGTCGAAGACTCCTCTGTTTTGGAATTAATTATACTAAGTTTTTTATGT
The DNA here is from genome assembly GCF_020541225.1 of Candidatus Steffania adelgidicola. Lineage (GTDB taxonomy): Bacteria > Pseudomonadota > Gammaproteobacteria > Enterobacterales > Enterobacteriaceae > Steffania > Steffania adelgidicola. Next base: position 404,650 of record NZ_CP045889.1, read on the forward strand.
TAATTTCTTATCTGTTGTACCTATTAGATTTAGAAACTATTTCTAAGTTCTTTTATGGGTCTATATCATCCGATTGAGCAAGAACTACCTTTATCTGGATAAAGCTAACTTATCATCAGATAGTCGATGTAATTCTAACGATTTTTTTATTGTGCTAATGAATAAATTTATATTTTTTCCTTATCTAAGGTAGAAAAATTTGTTTAAATCACCAAAAAAAATGTATTTCAGCGTGCTTACATGGTGTTTCGAGATAGGCTGTATTCTTGTGAATCTAAGATTGACTTTAAGTAGGGTTGTTTTTAGCTTGGCAAGGAGCACGCTTAGCCCTCATATTGTAATTAGTATATCTATGACACGTATATGGAATGCGAATCAGTTTCTAGCAGCGTTTACTGAGTACTTTTGAGTTTAATAAAGTATTAATCCATGATTCATTTTCAATGTCATCTGTTTTTTCATCTTTACATACCTTATCTTTTTGATGGAAGTTAGACTATGTACAGGAAGTGTGAGATTTAATATAAGTATATTGTACGATGAGAACTACATTGATTTTTCATTGTGTAGGAAGATTTGATCTTGTCTACTAAAGGCGATTAGCAGTCTATAAACTAGAGTGGATTAACTTGTTTGAATATTTGCCATGGTGTTATTTTATTTTCAATAATTTTTTTTTGATAACTAATCAAAGTACAATCTAAGATAGCGACTAATAGGTGAAGTTTAATGGAAGAATAATAGACTCGTATTAACAACTAGTTTCTCGAGAGCCAGTATGTGTTTTGTCAAATAATGGCAACATGGAGTAACTTACAGTTTTACGTCGTTTTCTTTTTCGTTTTTTTTGATCTACGGATTTTTAGTACTATTCCAATAGTAAAAGTTTTAATAAAATTCGCTATGCGACTATAAAATCGTTGAAATATGGTCTTAATCCTCGCATTAACCAGAAAATTAAGATGTTAACTGTTAGTTAAGACATTTAATCAACATGTATGATGACATTTATCAGAGTAGGTATAGATTGTATTTCCCTGTTTATTTTATTAATATCACCTATTAGTCTTCTATAGAAGACTCTCTCCATTAAGGAATAGAAGAGACTGAAAACTATCATGATGATGTATCACTATATGAGAATTATATGCACGCTATAAAATCAAAGCGCAACTTTAAGACATCGATGAATCTGTATTCACGTTAGCATTCACATAATACCAGTTGTTTAATCTTATATATATAGTATATATACCGGAAGGTATTTTAGAATAATTTAATGATTTTAATTAATAGGTAGAAAATATTATCTATCTGTATATCTGCTACTATCAGCATATATTTCTTCAATGCGTTGTAGCGATGCAAACATTCATCCCACTCTTGCAAAGATAGGTATATAGATAAATTTAAATTTTCGAAAAAATATTATTCTATCTTTTTTTTATAGATAACGTACTGTCATTGCGACGTTTGAGCTGTCCTTAAGTTTTAGACCTCAGGAGAGAAAAATGACAATACAGCAGGAGATTATAGCGGCGCTTCATGTAAAACCAACCATTGATCCGGCGGTTGAATTTCGAGTAAGCGTAAATTTTCTTAAATCTTACCTAAAAAAGCATACCTTTATACGATCTCTCGTGCTTGGTATTAGCGGCGGTCAGGATTCTACGCTCACAGGCAAGATTTCTCAGCAGGCCATCACGGAGCTCCGGCAGGAAATAGGGGTAAGTAATTATGCATTTATTGCTGTTCGTCTACCCTATGGTGAACAGAAAGATGAAGTTGATTGTCGGGACGTAATTACGTTTATTAACCCTGACCGTACAGTCAGGGTTAATATTAAAAATGCTATTGAGGCTAGCGAGGTTACCTTACGACAAACAGGCATTATATTAAGTGATTATATAAAAGGTAATGAAAAAGCGCGTGAACGCATGAAAGTACAATACAGCATTGCCGCAATAACCTCGGGACTAGTGGTGGGTACTGACCACGCAGCAGAGGCGGTAACCGGTTTTTTCACTAAATACGGAGATGGTGCTACTGATATTAATCCTATTTTTCGTTTAAATAAACGGCAAGGGCGTGCTATATTGCAATATCTTGGCTGTCCTCAGCATCTTTATCAAAAAACGCCGACAGCTGATCTAGAAGAAGAACATGCTTTGTTACCAGATGAAACAGTTTTGGGTGTTACTTACGAAATGATTGATGACTATTTAGAGGGTAAAATTATTGAATCTGCCTCATCTGATATTATTGAAAAATGGTATGAGAAGACCAAGCATAAACGTTATCTACCAGTGACGGTATTTGATGATTTCTGGAAATAATCTTCATCCCATGATAGTCAATAGCGTACTTTTTCTCTGGTATTGTACAAGTAACAGAGCATGTATCATTTTATAGAGTAGTTGCATCGATGATGAAAAACGCTAAAAATCATCAGTTGCATTTTAAATAAGAGGTATATGGATATCCTGTTTCGGGAGGTGGTGCATGGTTTATTGTAGATAAATTTATATTGAATTTTATATCCATTTTTTCTAGATAGTCATCGTTTTTTAGTTGCTAAGATTAATTGAGAGAATACCCAATAGTGTAGTCAAATACATTATAATAATCTATTATGTTAGAATGAAAAGAGTTTTTTAGCATATCTTTAATTCATTTATTAAGTTAGTGGATAATATCCTTGGTTTTCAGATAATGTATCTGTACTCAGACAGTGCTTGATATAAGGTTATATATATAATTTAGTTTTCCATAGTAGCATATTTTTACCGCTAAAAGATACAGTTTATAACTTGCTATCTATGGGATTTTTAGTATCCGATAGATAGGCATTGCGAGATGAGATGGTATAAATCGCTCAATATTTTTTATATTAAAGCTAGTTTTATTGTATGAAGACAGATAAAAAACTACCGAGTTTTATGATATGTTCTAATGATAAGGTAGTTTTATAAGCTCACATTAGGTATGTATAAAATTGTACTTGATATACTCAAGTATGTCAGTAGGGGAGAAGATGTTTCATTACGTCTATATTTTTCTAATTTAGAAAGATATGTCCTGTATGAATTAGGGCGGGAGCAATGAAGGTTAACATGATAACATAGAGATTAAATATTTAAGCAAAAACTTTATTTAGTACGTCATATTATTTTTAGTTAGGGATATCACAATCATATATGGACAAATTAATTTTCTTTGTACTTGATAGATTGGATGGTTCCCCTGAAAAGTTTTTGAGAACATGATGGGTATTTATTCAACAGTTGTAAAATGCAACTAGATTTAGTCTTGAGATAGGTGAAAATAATTTCAACAATTTTATTATTTTTAGGATAAACATAGGTAGTGTACTTCAATCCTTTCAATATTCTCTTCCAATAATTTTAATTATCTCACCCCTCAGCAATTTTCTATTTATTAGGAGTGCTTACCTATTGATTAGAGAGTAATCGTAAAGGCGTCGATATCGCCATGTGTTAGGTGGCGGTGATTTTCTATAATTTCCGTTAGATAAGGCATATAAGATCTTAAAAATACCAATGTAAATTAATTAATTAGATATAATTAAGTTGATGCGCTTGAGTCATGCTGGGAGCTTTTCGTGTGATCTACCTTATTTTATATAAACCTACTATTTACTATCAACTTCATTAACATCCGACAGGATATAGTTATAGGCATTAAACTCTCCACGAGGTTTTATGAAGAAGACAAAGTGTTTTAAACATATAATTCTAAGTCTTTTATAAAGATAGAAGTATTTTTATCATTTTAAATAATATGATGTCTTAGAATTAATAGATGATCAGTTTAGATAGGGCATATTGTTAATTTAGAGTGAATATGGTCTTATAATTGATCTAATATCTGGTTTTGATTTTAGAGTATTGATTGCCTAGTTATGAAGATAAATTATCATGACATTTTATCCTTCATTATATTACTAAAGTAGTCATCTGCTTATAAAGTAGATGTCCTTCTGAGAGTGCTTTTAAGTATATTAGATTGTATGGTTAAGTCAGTTCAATAAAATCATCTTTAAATCTAGAAGATCATACTAAAAACCGTTTTAAATGTAAAAATGTCTTACATTAAGCAAAAACAATACACTTAGCAGATAGAATCCTGTGCCTTAGATTTACATGATTATTCTTAAATATCTTATTCATACAGGCATCTATTATAAAACGGTAAAAAAGATATAAAAATCGTATTCAATTCTATCGATATAAATTACGACCGAGAAGTAATTGAAGCACCTCGACCGATACCGTAATAAATAAATCCACGATGAGCGAGATGTTCTGGATCATATAAGTTACGCCCATCAAAGATAATGGGTTGTTTTAAAAACGCTTTAATAACATCAAAATCTGGTGCGCGGAAGTTCTGCCATTCGGTGCAGATAACCAACGCATCGGCGCCTTTTAGCGCAGCTTCTTTAGTACCCATCAATTTTAAGTCAGAACGATGTCCGTAAATGCGTTGTGTTTCATGCATGGCTTCAGGATCAAAAGCCTGAATAGTCGTACCGGCTTGCCACAGCGCCTCCATTAACAGACGGCTTGATGCTTCGCGCATGTCGTCTGTATTAGGTTTAAATGATAATCCCCATAATGCAAAAGTTTTACCGCTTAAATCATTTCCAAAATGGCGCTGAATAAACGTGGGTAATTTATCTTTTTGCTGATAGTTCACGTCTTCCACAGCTTGTAGAAGTTTAGGTTGATAACCTATCTGTTCGGCAGTGCGAATAAGAGCTTGGATATCTTTCGGGAAGCAAGAACCACCGTACCCGCACCCAGGGTAAATAAAACTATATCCGATACGAAAATCAGCGCCTATTCCTTGCCGCACTTTTTCCACATCTGCACCTAGTAGTTCAGCTAGATTTGAAATTTCATTCATAAAGCTGATTTTTGTTGCCAGCATACAGTTAGCAGCATATTTTGTCAGTTCGGCACTACGAATATCCATTAGTATTATCTTGTTGTGATTGTGGTTGAAAGGCTTATACAGCTCATGAAGTAACTCCAGTACATCTTCATTATCGCTACCTATGACAATGCGCTCAGGACTCATACAGTCATTTACCGCAGTTCCCTCTTTTAAAAACTCAGGGTTGGATACAACATCAAAAGTTAATGTGCTATTGCGACTTTTTAGCGTTTTCTTCATGATTTCACGGACTTTGTCCGCGGTGCCTACTGGCACGGTGGATTTATTTAGCACAATTTTGTAATCGTTCATATGCTGGGCGATCGTGCTGGCTACCGCAGTAACATATTTTAAATCTGCTGCCCCGTCTTCATCTGGCGGTGTACCAACTGCAATAAACTGTATGACGCCATGGCTGACGCCGGTTTGGGCATCTGTACTAAAGTTTAAGCGCTTGGCTGTGTAGTTCTGTTGTACCAGTGCCGTTAACCCTGGTTCAAAAATAGGAATCACTCCTTTTTTCAGATTTTCAACTTTGTACTTATCCACGTCAATGCACAACACATCATGTCCAACTTCGGCTAAAACCGCAGCCTGTACTAAGCCGACATAGCCAATACCAAAAATGGTCACTTTCATGTTATAAGATCCTGGTTTCTATGTAAGATATACTCAACAAAACTTCAATACTTTATGGTGTGATGAGTTCTTTTAACCATGTTTTGAATTGTTTGCCAAGATGTTCATGACGCAGGCCATATTCAACAAACGCCTGCATGTAACCTAGTTTGTTACCACAATCATGACTCACCCCCTTTAGGTGGTACGCCTCCACAGTTTCTTTGTCCATCAGCATGGCAATGGAATCTGTTAGTTGAATTTCATTTCCGGCACCCGGCAGGGTTTTTTCTAAAAGCGTCCAAATATCAGAAGAAAGTACATAGCGACCAACGATGGATAAATTAGACGGTGCCTTTTCTGCCACCGGTTTTTCGATAACTCCAACCATTGCTACGCTTTCACCTGGTTTGAGCTGTTTACCTAGGCAATCCACTACACCGTAGCTCGTGACATCCTCTACAGGTTCAACTAAAATCTGACTATGACCAGTATTTTCAAAACGTTTTAGCATAGCAGCTAGATTTTCTGTTTTTGGATTGGATTGATATTCATCAATAATCACATCAGGAAGCACTATCGCCACCGGTTTGTCACCCACTAACGGGTGTGCGCACAATACCGCGTGACCTAATCCTTTGGCTAGCCCTTGCCGGATTTGCATTATAGTGACATGGGGAGGACAAATCGCCTGGATTTCTGCTAATAGCTGGCGTTTTACGCGTTTTTCCAGTATCGCTTCTAGTTCAAAACTAGTATCAAAATGATTTTCAATAGAGTTCTTGGAAGAATGAGTAACCAGGATAATCTCATTAATTCCTGCATTGATACATTCATTTACCACATACTGAATCAAAGGCTTATCTACCAGAGGGAGCATTTCCTTTGGGATTGCTTTCGTTGCCGGTAACATGCGTGTACCCAATCCTGCTACTGGGATTACAGCTTTTTTTACTTTTGTTATATTAGAAGACATGAACCACCTCTCTTTTATTTAAATAAAACTTAATCGGTCTTGAATGAGAACAGTTGATAATAGTAAGTAGTTGTATACCATCTAAGACTCTTGGCGTGTATCGTTTCTGATTTTAAAAAAGATACTTGTGTAACTAAGACGTTAGATCTAGATATGTAAACTAGAGTCACCTCGCTGTATGACTAGGGTATATTTTTTATATATAGCAACGCGACTTCATTCTTGGAAGATTAAGAATGAATATTGAGAGATGTGCTCTACCTAAGTAAATGTCCCAGTAATGTTAGGGTGATTGATACTGATTTTTCTTATGAGCATCTACTTTGTTTACAGCACGATTTTGTCAAACAAGCAGTTCTTACTCTTTATCTATAGGATCCCTGATCATTATATAGATTTTCCTTTCTCCATGTTTTCATAGTTACTTGGAAAAATGCCTGAGTAATCGATATCTTCTCTATTTTTAGAAGAATAAATAAAATTTGTTGTTTAGATAGCATAGTAACGATAAGTAATTAAGAGTAGAGTTGAACTCTATGCACAAGTTATGCGCTGATTTCTAGTTAAGATAAGTGTTATAGAGTTTTTAGATTCATTATTTATCAGTGAGAAAAATGAAATTATATTGCAGATCGTGGCTATATTTCTTATATGTTACAAATAACATGATCTCGTATTTAGACAATCTTTTCAGTAGTTCTGCGAAAGTGTATTATTTTCCTTTTGATAATTTTATGGTGGTAGATCCATGCGTGCATTCTAACGTATCCAGTTCAGGTTTAGATGGCTGATGACATAGACGTGGAGTCAGGAATATAGATTTAATAAAGTGGAGATCGCAAAAGTTATACCATAGTAGATTTAAAGAGGAGACTCCCGATTAATCGTATCTATCTTGTAATTTCTGCTATAAATTCATCATCTGATCTCATATAGCTAGTTTCACCTCAGTATATATTTTTATCTGTATAATCTATGCTATTCCTACCGACCGTTACCCATGAGGTAAAAGCGAGAATAGTAAAAGTTACGAATATTTTTATAGTCCTGATAAAACATATCGCTACATGAAAATATTGATTTTACTTTTTTCTAGACTATTGAATATAATTCACACTAAGAGTTTACCGCAATATTAAAAATGAAGAGTATATATATAATTTGAATAGAGATATCGCGAATTTTTAGAAAAAACAACCATTAGTATTTACTTAAATGGATGTCGATGACATGATATGGATATACTTATCTTCTATTGCAACTTAGGAAGAATCGATATAAAATTAAATGATTTAAAAAACCATACGACTTATTTAATAAGTGATATCTGTTCTGACATTAGTATTTCATACTGGGCACGTGGTTTATTAGTGCTGTACACGCTCTCTTCCAATTAGTCCGCTAGCTTCTTTTATTCTGGAGCAGACTTGGGGGAATGATAATTGGAGGGATAATTCATATTCTAACTTTATCACTCCCTAAAAATCACATGATGCTGATGTGGGTATCTTAAGTTCTATAGGCCTATTATTTTATGCCAAGTTTTAATAAATTGTTTTGCTATATATAGTTTCTAACTTTAAACGTAATGAAAGTGAGATGAGTCAAGAAAAATACAAAAAAGATGTCTATTTTTATATGGACCGTCTACTTATAGTATATATGTATGATAAAAGATCAATCGGTAATCTATATGGTATGAAAACGTAGTCAAGCGCATTAATAGGTAGATCTGTTAATAGCATTTGTGGATTTAACAGTTGTGCTCAGTGACAATATATTAGCATCGCATTAATCAAACCTTCTGCTTAATTTGAAAAATATATTTTAGAGAAATAATCGTGATTAGTACGTTATATAAGGATTTTACCTTTGAATCTGCCCATCGATTGCCGCATGTTCTTGCGGAGCATAAATGTGGTCGACTGCATGGACATTCATTTTTAGTACGTTTGGAAGTGACAGGTGAAGTCGATCCCAAGACCGGATGGATTATGGATTTTGGCGAATTGAAATCCGCTTTTCAACCAATTCTAAAACGGCTTGATCATTATTACTTAAATGATATTCCCGGGCTGGAAAATCCTACTAGTGAAGTACTAGCAAAATGGATTTGGCAACATCTGAAACCCACAGTGACGCTATTAAGTAGTGTCACTCTTAAAGAAACCTGTACTGCTGGGTGTATTTACCGCGGGCAGTAAGGTCTTTGCAAAAAGACAGAGAGCTTACTAAAAGATTAAATATAAGTGATATAGTGTATGTGAGTTATTCTGTTTACTGTAATTAAACTGTGATCTCATGCAAATAGACTAAGAATTATGTGTACAAAAATAATACAGACTTTTTTATTTACTTGGGGTCTTTATTCCGATTGATTTAATTAAAGGCAGTTAAATCCATCCACTTACACGCAGTGAAAGTGAACACATCTAAGTGAATGAAAAATTTTAAATCTTTACTAGCTTTTAGAAAGAAAGCATACTTGCATCGCAAGGTATTGAAAAATGTCACTTTACCGTTTACGAATTGCATGTATTAAAAATACTGAATAATTATTCACTTGGATGGTCTTAACATTCAACGCTGAGATCTGCATGTGTAAATTTAAGTTTTGTCGTTCTATCTATTGTCTATCTTTTTATTGACTAAATAATTTAATATGATCGGGTTATTTATCCTTAATACAGAACGTTGCTTTAACTCTATAGCAATAAACATTTCCGTATCACATATTTTTCTGAGTCAAAAATATAACCTCGATTCATTTGTTTGGTATGTGTACCCCAGACAGGTAGCTCTTAGTCGACTATACATAAGCTCATAACTCCTTTATTTCATAATAGATAACGATTTTAGCATTCATCTCTCTATTAGAGATCCGGTTTGGTGTGTTTTTTAAAATGAAGCCACAATTGATTGCGACATGAAAGATAATCTGCTGTTTATGATGTGAAACATTCATGATGCTAGAGAAAAAATCAGAAAACCATTGGATATTCATGAGATATATATCGGTACACATCTCATACTGTGCTCATGAATACTGAGTTAATGAAAGATATGATTTAACATATATGTATTGAAAATAAGAGCATGACTGCATATGCATGAAGCGTCTGCATCCACTTTGGTTATGCATTATTAGTGTTTTGAACTGGCATTTTTTATTGATCATAGAACATGATAGTCCTAAGAATTACGATTATGTTTTTCTTGTTAATAGGCGACGCATTATTCTCTGTTTAGGAAGTTTTAATGATTACCCGCTTTTATACCTGAAGGTTTCATTTACCACATATAAAGTTCCAGTTGTAATGTGTCTGTATTAGACACCTAAAGGGTGATTGGGTAGATGGATACTTGAGAATTTAACGGAAATTCACTAGAAATCAGCAAGGTTAAATAGTAATACTTTTATAACTGGTGCGTTCATATTATCTGAATATAGATGTGAAGTATTTTCCATCAATAGCAAAAAGGATTTTCCCCTAATCTTTTATCAGAAGAGTACTTATTATTTTATAGAGGTTTTATTTGCCTTCATAAAATGAAGAGTGCGGTTCAGAATGTTTTTTCGATGCTTTTGAAGCAATTGTAATTAAGATTACTTTAAGAAGTCATCAATCGTATATTAATACATTGTAACCAGAACTTGACAGACCGTTTTTGTGTCTTAGAGAACGAGGCGTCATTGAGCGAGATCTATATAAAAAATGCTGCTTGACAGAACCATATATAAAACTCTGTCTTGCCTAGTACTCGATCTTTTAGAAAAGGGAGATATTGTAATTTCACAGATATATGAAAGTTTCGAAAAACTGAATTATACAATCAATCATATCTTTCTTCTTGAAATTTATAGGTAATGACTATGCGGGTATTGGGTATTGAAACATCATGTGATGAAACTGGTGTAGCGATTTACGATCAAGATCGAGGATTGCTGGCGAATCACTTATATAGCCAGGTGAAATTGCATGCTCATTATGGCGGAGTAGTGCCGGAATTAGCTTCTCGTGATCATGGTCGTAAAATTATTCCCCTAATTCAGGATACGTTAGTGCAGGCACATCTTCAGTCATCGGATATCCACGGAGTAGCGTACACGGCTGGCCCCGGCCTGGTAGGCGCGTTAATTGTTGGGGCTAGTGTTGGACGCGCGCTAGCCTATGCCTGGCGGGTTCCGGCTATCGCTATCCACCATATGGAAGGACATTTGTTAACACCTATGCTAGAAACCCCTCGCCCAGCGTTTCCCTTCGTGGCTCTATTGGTTTCAGGCGGCCATACCCAACTAATCTCAGCGACTGGTATTGGCGAATATCAGCTTCTAGGAGAGTCTGTTGATGATGCTGTTGGTGAGGCATTTGATAAAACAGCCAAGCTTCTGGGACTAGATTATCCCGGCGGACCAATGTTATCGCGTTTAGCACAGCAGGGGGACCCGGAGCGTTATAGGTTTCCTCGTCCAATGACGAATAGACCTGGTCTGGCATTTAGTTTCTCTGGATTAAAAACTTTTGCTGTCAATACGTTTCGTTCTAGCGATCATACCCATCAGACTCGTGCGGATGTAGCAAGGGCATTTGAGGATGCGGTGGTGGATACGCTAATGATAAAATGCCAACGTGCGCTTAAGTTAACTGGTTTCCAGAGATTAGTTATAGCTGGAGGCGTAAGTGCCAATCAATCCCTACGTACACGCCTGGGGAAAATGATATTCCCGCGGGGCGGAGAAGTATTCTTCGCCCGTCCTGAGTTTTGCACGGATAACGGTGCCATGATCGCTTACGCCGGTATTATGCGGATAAAAACTGGGATGAAGACGGAGCTAGCTGTGTCGGTTCGACCTCGCTGGTCGATGGAGGAACTACCGGCGCTAGGCGTTTAGTTTTTACTCTGCTAACGATTCATATTCGAGTTTTTTAACTCAACGTCGTCTTATATAGTATTATTTTAACCGCGCCATAGTTTCTGGATGTTCTCGTGGTGACGTACATGTACGAGTGCTAATCAGCAGAGCATGGCGACTGGGAAAGTAAACTGTGGCGGCGGCTTGAACCACCATATTATAGACAGGTGCAAGTACGCACTGATAATTACACCTAATGAAGAATAGCCGGGGAGCAGCACTATTAACAACCAGGTGCCTATCATCAGGGCTGCGCGATCTTGGCTAAGACACGCGGCAATCGTTATGAAACTCAGCTAGAACGGCGGAAGATTAAGACTATAGCTGGTCTCCAGACCGGATTCAGAACATCAAACATTATCACGCTGCACCTGCCACCGCTCCGCATCACATTAGTCGCATCGGGGGGGGTGTCGCTGCCGCTAGTATATGGATCCGGTAGTCGAATAAGTCTAGAGTACAGAACTCTGTCAGATAATGCGCTGCATAGATAGGCGAAGACTATCATGACAATTAGGATAGTGTTATTCAGAATAACATTCTATTCATAAACACTCGTTTGATTTTATTGTTTTCAGATAATATGCATATTTTTAGGGAAGTGGTATTCGATAGCCATAAAACTGAGTATCTTGTATGAATATTGTATTAATTAAGTAATTAACAGTAATGCAGTGATAGTCAATCTATGATTGAGAAAAGCAATGCCTTCAGAAAGAAAAGTGGCTGACTGCTTATTTTAAAGTACCTTAAGATACATATCAAATTCACTAAATATAGTGCAGTGTTGCAGATACTGCATGTTGATGTGTAAATCGAACTTAGGTGTCGAAAAGTCTAAAAAGTATAAGGGAAATTATTGGAAGATATATCTTCTATCCTAGAAAACCAATATTATTTGTTTTGTAATAATCCATGGTAACTACATGTCAACATTATATATAAGTTGTAACTTATATTATTTGATGGAAATGAATAGTGATATATTAACCGGTGCATTTATTGTGTATTTTTCTTCTTTTAAAGCATGGGTATTGTAATATTTCAGGGAAAAGGGTTTGCATCCTAGTGATGCCATTTTATCCGCTATTTTTATTTTTCATCTCTAATTCTTCTATAGATCTTCATCGCGCAACCTTGTTTATGCTCCATATCCATGGAGGAACATTTGATGTGGACGCAATGTGCCATTTATTTATCTTTGTAGATAAATAATAGCTCGGATTCTAGATTAGAGTCATGCTTTTAATAAGTGATGAAGCCGTATTCACTGTAACTATGCAGCATATGATTTATGCATTAATCGCTTCGATGAAAAACATAATGGTATTAATAATAGACATGTTTTCTATAATTCAAAAAAAATAACTCTTGCGTTTATTTAGAATAGTCTCCTGTTTTTTTTCGATTATATCTTTGAAAAATTGTTAAGTAATTTGGGGTGCATAACCAAATTACCTATCTTTACTTGAGCAGGGCTAGGTTGGTTTTAAATACGTAAGAAATGAGAATGGAGATTTAAAAGGATGAAGAAGTATTAACGTTCTTATCTTAATACATATAGATAATGCACTTGAATTTTGTATTTCACTTTATGTATATGTTAAAAAACAGTGTAGTCAAGGAGTGTTCTGGTGAGATAGTTAATAGCATATAAAACCATAATTTCTATTTTACTAATGAGAAGATATTCTATTAGATAGATATACTTAGTGTTGTATTTAAAGATTTTATAAATCAGCAATATCTAGTAAAGTACTCTTAACACCTATAAAATATCCCAAAATTAAATGTATTTTTTAAAACATATCACACTTACCTATAGTAAATGATATAATCAAAATATATCTTTCTTTTTGCTAAAAGAAGATTTTTATTAAAAATAAGAAACAGTACATAAGAAAAATATTAGATGAAATGTAAGGATTGACTATCATGAATAAATCTACGTGATCAGCTCATAGATGATTTATGAAAATGATTAACCTGATTAATTTACATCAAAGTGGCCACCTTACATTAGTGAGATTAAGTATAACGAGAGAAAAAATTCCTTTAAAACATGAGAATTTACTGGTTGTCAAAGAATATTTTCTTTTGCATCGTTGAGATGCATATATAGCTTTGTATGCAAAGTTAGGGCAATAACGAGAAAGTCTACTTTCTCTGGCATTCTTGTTTTTTATTTAAAAAATCAGGAGATGGCATGGAGTTTAGTGTAAAAAGCGGTAGTTTGGAGAAACAACGCAGTGCGTGTATTGTCGTCGGAGTATTTGAGCCCAGTCGCTTGTCCTCTATTGCCGAACAGCTTGATAAAATTAGCGAAGGCTATATCAGCGCGCTATTGCGGCGAGGTGAACTGGAAGGCAAGGTTGGCCAGACACTTTTACTGCATCATGTTTTGAATGTTCTGTCTGAGCGGATATTACTTATCGGTTGTGGTCAAGAGCGTGAATTGGATGAGCGCCAGTATAAGCAAGTGATTCATAAGATGATCAATACGCTGAATGACACTGGATCTATGGAGGTCGTGTGCTTTTTGACTGAATTGAACGTCAAGGGGCGAAATACTTACTGGAAAGTACGCCAAGCTGTAGAAACGGTTAAAGAGACGCTATATATCTTCGATCATCTAAAAAGTATTAAAACCGAGTTTCGTCGTCCGCTACAAAAGATAGTGTTCAATGTTCTAACGAGTCAAGAGTTAATTAGCGGTGAGCGTGCTATTTCACATGGTTTAGCAATCGCTTCTGGTGTGAAGGCAGCTAAAGATTTGGGAAATCTTCCTCCTAACATTTGCAATCCAGCTTATCTGGCTTCGCAGGTTTGCCAGTTAGCTGCTGGCTATGCCAACACTAGCAAGACTCAGATTGTAGATGAAGAGCAGATGAAAGAAATTGGGATGAATGCCTATTTAGCGGTTAGTCGGGGCTCTGCTAATAAATCGATGATGTCGATTATCGAATATAAAGGAATCCTAGATACGCGTCCGATTGTGCTAGTGGGTAAAGGTTTGACTTTTGACGCTGGCGGAATTTCTATCAAGCCAGCCGATAATATGGGAGAAATGAAATATGACATGTGTGGTAGTGCTACTGTATACGGGGTGATGCAGATGGCAATGGAGCTGAGTTTACCACTGCATATCGTTGGTGTGCTGGCGGGGTCTGAGAACATGGTAGACGGCCGAGCATTTCGGCCTGGCGATGTTTTGACTACTCTTTCCGGTCAAACAGTGGAAGTGGTGAACACTGACGCTGAAGGCCGACTTGTGTTATGTGATGTTCTAACCTATGTTGAGCGCTTTGATCCCGATGTTGTAATCGATATAGCCACGTTAACCGGTGCGTGCGTTATTGCACTAGGGCATCATTTCACTGGAATGATGGCGAATAATAAGCCTTTGGCTCAGGAACTGATCGCCGCCGGAGAACAGGCCGGGGATCGCGTCTGGCGTTTGCCACTGGGGGATGAGTTTCAAGAGCAGCTAGAGTCCAATTGTGCTGATATGGCAAATGTCGGTGGACGATCAGGTGGTGCAATTACCGCAGCTTGTTTCTTATCGCGTTTTGCACGTAAATATAATTGGGCACATCTAGATATCGCTGGTACGGCTTGTTGTTTCGGTAAAGTCAAGGGTGTTACTGGACGGCCTGTGGCGATGCTATCCCAATTCTTGCTTAATCGCGCTGAATTCAACGTTGACGAGTGACTATAAAAAACATTAACTGATTGTTTTTTTGTGATTTTAAGTGCCAGATTACGATATAACAGTTTATGCTAGGATTTTTTGACACTTTATCATGATATGGTTCATCATTAGAACTTTTGCTACATGTACATCTCAATCACTTGATTGATTGTAATATGTATATATATCTATATACGATAATGAAAGGCAGTACATGTAATAATGAAAGAAAAACATTATACTGGCTCTATATTTATATCTCATTGAATTTATTAAACAAAACCATAATTATCAATTTCAAGTGCAAAATATATTCAACAATATCCAGATTCTTTTCTAAAACAACAGACAGAGCGCTTTGACTGTTATTGGATTCAAGCTGTTTAGATTGGATCCATATCCACAGAATTCGACCTTAAAAGGTCCTTTGTATTTTACATCGATGCTTTACAGAGATTAAGGGAGCGAAAGCATTATCTATATTTTATGCTTGAGATGCATTGAGTTATATCTTAGCTTTGATTAAATACTATATTAGTATAATAAACTATGCCATTTCTCTTTCAAAAGAGAAATAAAATTTGATAAGTGATATTGAAAATAGAGTACTCACTAGAGTAAAGAACTGTATGCTCATTAAAAATTAATGAGCCTGAGCAAAAAAACATAAAAAGACATGGTTGTTAAAATATGATTACTCTGTTTTTCTCTAATTTTTATGTTTTAGACAGAGATAATCTCTGTCTAAATAGAGAGAGTTGCAAACAGAACATCCACTATCTTTGGAAAAAGATAGTGGATACAGATTGCGAATGGACTACGGCGCTGCCGATAACGTATAGATTAACAAGATAAAATGGAAAAAAAATATAATCCCAAAGATATCGAACAGCCACTATATGAGCGCTGGGAGCAGCAAGGGTATTTTAAACCCAATGGTGATACCAGACAAGATAGTTACTGTCTTATAATCCCTCCCCCTAACGTTACCGGAAGTCTGCATATGGGGCATGCCTTCCAACAGACCCTTATGGATATTCTAATCCGTTATCAGCGTATGCAGGGTAAAAATACCTTGTGGCAGGTAGGTACTGATCACGCTGGTATTGCGACACAAATGCTAGTGGAGCGCAAGATTGCTGATGAAGATGGAAAAAATCGCCAGGATTATAGTCGAGACGATTTTATTGAGAAAATTTGGCAGTGGAAAGCTACATCTAGCGCAGCTATTACTCATCAGATGCGCCGCCTGGGAAATTCGGTAGATTGGGAGCGAGAGCGCTTCACTATGGATGAGGGATTATCTAACGCGGTAAAAGAAGTGTTTATTCGTCTTCATCAGGAAAATTTAATTTACCGCGGTAAGCGCCTAGTGAACTGGGATCCAAAATTATGCACTGCGATTTCAGATTTAGAAGTGGAAAAACGGGTATTGAAAGGTGTTATGTGGTACTTTCGCTACCCGCTGGCGGCCGGTGTTCGTACTGCCGCTGGTTTAGATTATCTAGTCCTTGCAACCACGCGACCGGAAACGATGCTCGGCGATACCGGTATTGCTGTAAACCCAGACGATCTGCGCTATCGGGATTTGATAGGACAGTTTGTCATGTTACCACTTGTTGGTCGTTGTATTCCAATTGTGGGTGACAAATATGCAGATATTCATAAAGGAACTGGCTGCGTCAAAATTACGCCTGCACATGACTTCAACGACTATGAGGTCGGTAAGCGTCACCGCTTGCCGATGATCAATATTTTAACCTGTGAGGGCGCAATTAGACAGGAAGCTGAGATCTTTAACACTGATGGTGAGGTTAGTACAGAGTTATCAGGCGAAATTCCAATGCTTTTCCGTGGCCTGGAACGTTTTGCTGCCAGAAAGGCGATTGTGGCGGAACTTAATCGACTCGGTCTCCTAGTTGCAATACAAGATCATGATATTATAGTCCCTTATAGTGATCGGGGAGGGGTTATTATCGAGCCGATGTTAACCAATCAATGGTATGTGCGTACTGCCCCCCTGGTACAAGCAGCGGTAGAGGCAGTGAAACTGGGTAAGATCCAGTTTGTTCCGAAGCAGTATGAAAATATGTATTTTAGTTGGATGTCTGATATTCAGGATTGGTGTATTTCCCGTCAGCTGTGGTGGGGGCACCGTATTCCGGCATGGTACGATAGCAATGGCCAAGTCTATGTGGGGCAGAGTGAAATCATAGTGCGTGAGCAGTATCAGTTGGGGAAAGATATTACACTTTATCAAGATGACGATGTGCTGGATACATGGTTTTCTTCAGGATTATGGACCTTTTCCTCTCTTGGCTGGCCAGAAGATACAGAAGCGCTTCATACATTTCATCCCACCAGCGTGATGGTAAGTGGTTTTGACATTATTTTTTTTTGGATAGCACGCATGATTATGCTAACTATGCATTTTATCAAGGATAAGAATGGTCAGGCACAGGTACCGTTTAAAATAGTGTATATAACCGGGTTGATCCGAGATGAAGAAGGGCAAAAAATGTCCAAATCAAAAGGTAATGTTATAGATCCTCTGGATATAGTGGATGGTATAAATCTAACTGATTTACTGGAAAAACGTACTGGGAATATGATTCAGCCGCAGCTTGCGGAGAAGATTCGAAGACGGACTAAAAAACAGTTTCCTAACGGGATTAAGTCATACGGTACCGACGCCTTACGCTGTACTTTGGCAGCTCTAGCGTCTACCGGTCGTGATATTAAATGGGATATCAAGCGTCTCGAGGGATATCGTAATTTTTGCAATAAATTATGGAATGCTAGCCGTTTTGTACTAATGCATACCGAAGATCAAGATTGTGGTTTTAACGGTGGAAAGAAAGTGTTCTCTCTAGCAGATCGCTGGATTCTGGCGAAATTTAATCAGACGGTGAAGATGTTCCGTGAGGCGCTGGATAGTTATCGCTTTGATTTAGCTGTAAGTATTTTATACGAATTTACATGGCATCAGTTTTGTGACTGGTATCTTGAGCTCACTAAACCAGTAATAAACAACGGTAGCGATATCGAGCTGAGAGGTACTCGCCATGTATTGGTTAGTGTGCTTGAGGCGCTTCTGCGTTTAGCACACCCAATCATTCCCTTTATTACCGAAAGCATCTGGCAGCGAGTAAAAATCCTCAGCGGCAATCAGAATAAAACTATTATGTTGGAACCTTTTCCTGCTTATAGTGCAGGATTAGTCGACGGCGAGGTTATTGCTAATTTAGAATGGATTAAGCAAGTTATCGTTTCTGTACGAACTATCCGTGCTGAAATGAATGTTATGCCCAGTCGATCACTAACAATGATTTTGCGACATGCTACTCCCGCTGTGGTTCGTAGAGTAAATGAAAATCTGAAATTAATTCTTTTCTTAGCCCGCCTGGAAAGTATTACATTTTTGCCGCCAGAGGAGATAGGACCAGTTGCTGTCAGCCAGATTATCGACGGTGCGGAACTAGTAATTCCGATGGTAGGTCTTATCGATAAAACTGCTGAGTTAGAACGTTTAATCAAAGCAGTGGTGCGCATTGAAAGCGAAATCAATCGTATTACAGCTAGGCTAAGCAATAAGGTTTTTATCGACCGCGCGCGAGAATCAGTGGTAGTAAAAGAGCGAGAAAAATTAGAAAACCATCAGAAATCCCGGGCGAAATTATTAAAGCGGCAAGCGATGATCTTTTCTTCTTCATAGTAGTACTGTTACTTGCCTTTGTGTTGATCTTATGAGTAGTTTATATATTATATATAAACTACTCATTAATTTATTTAGATGTTAAGATTAAATATATATTGAATTATGTAAGAGCAATAAAAGAGAGGAGGGACTGTCGATATAGGAGGTTTTCTACACGACAGCAGGCCAGACTTTCAATTACCTCCTGAAAACTTTTAGTCTAGCTTTGTAGCCTCAGAAAAAAAAGGAGACAAGAACGTACAAAACGTCATTTAGGGTTTTATTTTCACCATATCATTTAGATATGCATTAAAATTATATCACTATGATAGTAGTGTTCATTAGTATATACCTTTAATATTACTTAATAATAAACCATTATATGTATTAATAAAGGTACCACATGAGAGGTGGTGGTCTGCCAGACTATATATGTCTCTGTGTAATTAAAAAATATACTGTCATTAATTCTTGTGCATAACGTATAACATTCATTACGAATGCATATTTCAATAAGCTCAGGTTATTGGTATATGTATTTGTCATTGTCTCATCCACCCATTAGGATGGAGAGGAATCCAGTGGAGTAGGCTGGATTAGCTTAATTATAAGGAGAGAAAATTGGAATCGCCATTAGGATCAGATTTAGCACGACTTGTTCGAGTATGGCGCGCTTTAATTGACCACCGGTTAAAGCCTTTAGAACTCACACAGACGCATTGGATCACTTTACATACTATTTGCCAATTGCCACCTGAGCAGTCTCAGATTCAACTAGCAAAAGCCATCGGTATTGAACAGCCATCGTTAGTAAGAACACTAGATCAGCTTGAAGAAAAAGGATTAATCACTCGGCATACGTGCGCAAATGATCGTCGAGCCAAGCGAATTAAACTGACGGATTCTGCTGAGCCTATTATTAAAGAAGTGAATAATGTCATAGACAGTACTAGAGACGAAATTCTCCATGACATTAGTCAAGAGGAGATTCATTTACTGAGTAAAATGATGGCTAAATTAGAAAAAAATATTCTTGAACTGTATAATAAATCTTAATGTGTTATGTTAATGACAATTATATACGCAAAAACCGGCTTTAGGGCCGGATTGTTATTATGGAAGAAGTTGTTGGAATTACACTTCCTATAATGCTTTAGTTTTCCACGTATATTGTCATGTGTTTTGTTAAAGGTATTATTTTTACATTGTGTAATTAATGTTCTCGCGTTTTATGAAATAAAATATCCGGATAGCGTTCTCGTATTATATTTAGGTTTATTTTGCTTGGTGCGATATAAGCAAGATGATTTCCTCTGTCAAGTGCTAGATTTAGTTTGTTTTTAGACTTAAACACTTCTAGTATTTTTTTGTCGGAACATTCTACCCAGCGTAACGTAGAAACGTTTACCAACTCATATAATGCTTCTACATTATATTCACTTTTCAGTCTTGCTATAACCATATCAAACTGCAGCATGCCGAGTGCGCCGACGATGAGCTCATTATTAGTGAGTGGGCGAAAGATTTGCACTGCTCCTTCTTCTGATAATTGCACTAATCCTTTGAGTAATTGCTTTTGCTTCAGTGGATCACGAAGAAGGATACGGCGGAATAATTCCGGAGCAAAGTGAGGAATACCAGTAAATTTCAGTGCTTCACCCTGAGTGAAAGTATCGCCAATCTGGATAGTGCCATGATTGTATAGACCAATAATATCACCGGCATATGCTTCCTCGATATGAAAACGGTCACCTGCCATAAAAGTTAATGCATTAGTGATAATCACATCGTTACCAGTACGAACCTGGCGAAGTTTCATGCTTTTTTTGTATCGACCGGATACGACGCGTAAAAATGCCACTCGATCGCGATGTCGCGGATCCATGTTTGCTTGGATCTTGAATACAAAGCTAGTGAACTTTTCTTCTTCTGCATGTACCACCCGAATATCAGTTGGACGAGGCATTGGTGATGGTGACCAAGCCACTAAGGCATCCAGTATATGATCGATGCCAAAGTTACCAAGTGCGGTACCAAAAAACACTGGTGTCAGTTTTCCTCTGAGGAAAGCTTGTTTATCGAACGGGTAGAAAGCACTCTTTACCAGTTCTAGCTCTTCGCGTAACTGAGAAGCCATGTCTGCACCTATTGCCTGATCTAGAGCGGGGTTGTTTATCCCTTTTACTTTTTGCACTGTCTGGATCATATATCCTTGACCGCTTTGGTAGAAGTAAGTTTCATCTTTCGACAGGTGGTAGATGCCCTTAAATAACTTACCATAGCCAATAGGCCAAGTAAGAGGCGCGCAAACGATACGCAGTTCACTTTCCACTTCATCAAGTAGTTCTATTGGATCGCGTATATTACAATCCACCTTATTCATAAACGTAAGAAGTGGTGTAGCACGAAGACGGATTACTTCCATTAGTTTTCGGGTTCGATCCTCAACCCCCTTCGCAGCGTCAATTACCATCAGACACCCATCGGCTGCGGTGAGGGTGCGGTAGGTATCTTCAGAGAAGTCTTCATGCCCTGGTGTATCTAGCAGATTAATCAGTGCTTGTCGGTAAGGAAATTGCATAACCGACGTGGTAATGGAGATACCACGTTGCTTTTCCATTTCCATCCAGTCTGATTTAGCATATTGGTGAGAAGAACCACGACCCTTAACAGTACCGGCAGTTTGAATAGCCTGCCCTAACAGTAGTAATTTTTCAGTGATGGTTGTTTTACCCGCATCAGGATGCGAAATGATCGCGAAGGTGCGCCGTGCCGCAATCGCGTCGATGTAGAGGTTATTCTTCATAGTTATTTTCTCGATGAATGCGCAATGGTCACGGTAACCGTATATGGTGTCTAAAGAAAATGTTCTAGCAGATATTAAACAGTATCGTAATTAGAAAAAGCGTCTACTTAGAGGACGCGCCATAATGATAGCATTTTCACGTCCGTTCACTGAAGGATAGTAATGGTGCCGGACTGAGACCTCATTAAAACCCAGAGTGCGATATAGCGCAATAGTCGGTGTATTAGATTGACGCACTTCTAACCATAGCATGACTAGCCGTCGTGCCTCTAGATCAGTAATGAGATGCTTTAGCAGCGCCCGTGCATGCCCTTTCCGTTGAAATTTAGGATGTACTGCAATGTTAAATAGAGAAGCTTCATCGAGCATCATCTTTGTGATGGCGAATGCTACAATTTGACCCTCTATACACAGCTTAAAATTTAAATAGCGCCTACCATGATGAGTGGTAAAGGTTTTAAGGTTCCAGGAAAAAGTGTAGCACGCCTGTTCAATAAGGTAAGCTTCAGATAAATCTGCTCTTAGTAGGGGTAATATGGTACTAAACATGGTTTGTTCAACGCTATAGTTCCTAATATATACTAGGATTCTCTGAAAATATTGTCAGGATCTGTACATAAAACATTTTATCAAAATCTTACGTAACTTCCAAGTTTGAACTTATCACAAATAGTAATGATTAACATCTGGTGCTGTGATCACGTGTTTAGTTTTCGATTTTATCAAGCATCCCTGGTATGAAAGGTATATGGCATACGATGTTTAGTACTAGTCATTCAGTGACGAATAATATCAGATTAGTTAAGAGAAATAACTTGATATAATCTGGTAAATTAATCACTATTCTCCCTAATGTAAATGGAACCGTTTAATTCTAGGTTTCTATTTGGCAGTTTCTAGTTCTTGTCACCCCAGGTTATACCTAATGCTATCCCTTATCGCTTGAATTTAAATTATCATATCTATAATTTAAATAGAGTTATCTAGAGAGAATCGGATATAATTTTTCTCTGCTTTTTACTAAAAGTAAAATACGGTTTTATATGTTTGAAACTGTATTATGCAATCTATATACGATAATTTAAATGCAGTCGTTAAACTGTACTATCTCTAACTTCTAAACTGCATTTTAAGTTAATTACAACTCGCATTTCGCGTTAGCGTAGTGTTTTAAATGCTCTAAACTAACTATTTTAATATAGCAAAGAAACTATAATGTTGATGAGGATCATCGTTAGATTTCCCCATCATATTTATTTATGAGAACCGTGCTTTCATTCATTAATTCTATGACGAAGAAAGATTATAATCTGTAGTATAAAGCGTTATAAATCAATGGAGGATATTTATCCCTTGGGTGTCTTAATTGCAATCCACCATATTCTTGTGCCATCTCGATATAAGACGATAGAAATCTTGACTGTATTTTTACAGAGTCTAATATAAGATATTGTTTTTATCGTATCTTATCTCTTTCATCCACATACTGAATATATAGCCGAGTGATTTAATGATCCTCTTGTATTTGGCTGAAGAGTTTTAGGTTTTGAGGTTCTACGATTAAAGATGACTTGAATCAAGCATGAAAGCGTTAAGGACCCTTGCAGTCTATGAGAGATTGGTACATCATTAAATTTAAATTGTTTTAAAGTCGTAACTTTCCGCTCTATTGGGCAATTAGAGCAAAAAATCTTTCAAAGATTTATGTTCTTCATCCATTGCCTTTTTGATTATAGCTGGGGTACGCCCCTGGCCAGTCCACGTTTTAACATTCCCGTTTTCGTCGATATAATGGTATTTCGGTGGACGAGTAGCACGTTTAGTTTTTACACCGGATTTAGAAGCGCTCATAGCGTATAGCAATTCATTCGGATCGATGCCATCGGCAATCAACATTTCTCGATATTGTTGTAATTTACGAGTACGCTCTTCAGTTTCAGATTGCGCTTGACTCTCTTCTTCACGGCGTTCATTAACAACGACCTCGAGTTTGTCTAGCATTTCTTCAAGAGTTTCTAGACTGAATTCCCTAGACTGCGCGCGGAGAGTACGGATGTTATGAAGAATCTTTAGTGTTTCGCTCATGGACTTAATCTCGAATATTATAAAAGGTACGTCTTTCTGATAATAGAGTGCTACTTTCTGTTCTGCAACACCTGGATTGTAATTAATTTAAATATTCTTTATAAATGTACATGTTCTTAAAATTGTGGAATATATTTATTTGTTTCGTAAGCTACGATTGAAGCTTCATTTAGATTCTTGTTAAGAAGAAACGGAGGTCATATAGTATTCAATAATTTTATCCTGCATTGTTGCTGCTATTAATAGCAGATCGTTTCATAAGAGATAATTTTTGATATAAGTCTTTAAATTTAAGTTATATATCTATATATATCTAAACATATTTTTTCTTTATTGTCTGATCTGTCAAGTTTAATAGAGATTTATAAACATGCTACGTATTAGCCCTCTAGAGTGGCATGATATGTTGAATATATTGTGTCAATTATATCTAAAATTTCTGTAGAGTACTTATTCCAAAACATATTTATCAACGTTTCTTTATTTATACCATGATAAGTAAAAAACCTTTATCGAGCATTACTTGTAATGGAAATAAAGCTATCTTGTTTGTTTTAAAACGGAAAAATACTTTATTGAGGGCTTTACTATCAACTAAAAATAATATTTTAGATAAGTCATGATATTATTTTATTTGATACTTAAATTCTCTGAATCATCTCTAGATCTGGGATTGTTTTTATATCAATGATGATTTGTTTGATTTCTGGTAGAATCGATGAGCATGGAAGTAAATGAAAACTCTTTTGAATATTGTAGATAGATGTTTTATCAAAAATCCGATGCCTAGCGATTTTTTAATTGAACTTATTAGTTGATATTATAAAGACAGAAGGTGATATTGATTTGTATCATAAGAATGTTGATACACGTCAATTATATCTGATTTCTTTCTCTTAGAAAAGATCATATTAAATAATTTAAATATCACTGTGTGTTATTTCGTGAAAACCTAATACGAATCAATATAAATTCATACCACACCTAATGGTATGAGTAAGCATCGTGTTGTGTGATGTTGATTTTTATATGAATAGAAAAATTTAAGTTGATTTATTATTTTTTTATGAAACTTGTTAGACAAGTACAATGTCAGTATACATTAGTTGCGATTTAGGTTTTTTAGAGACAGATGGGGGGGAATTATTAAGATCATGTAATCCACGTCGTATATTTAGTTTTGTATTATTGTGTAGAGATGTATAGCTTGAGCTTTTTTGTAGCGAGATAATTTAGCCCAGATGGCTAACTGCGAATAACATAATAAGTTACATTTGTAATCGGGATGTAACTATTGCCTCTAAAGTAAATCTGTCGTTTATATCATTAATTCGCTTATAGTGATGCTGGGTTAGTGTAATGAATTCACGATTCTAAGTTTTTATTAAAAGTCAAGGTATGCTATTGAGCATCGCTGCATTCTCAGACGACATTGTTGCTTATATTGGAATTTTTAAAATCTACCGAAAACGGGACTTCACCTTAAATGAGATAGAGCTGTGTTTTGGTATTTGTGCACTATAGTTAGTGCAGTCATACAAGGAAAAAACCAATATCTAGAAGAGAAATAACTCTAATTTGCAAATAGAAAATAAGATCTTGTATAAAAACTGGACATATCTCTCTGAATTCTTTATCTATTTGATAAATAATTATTATCAAAATTCTTCACTCTTAACTATGTTCTTTAGTGGGGTTTTGCTATAAAAGATATAAGAAATAAGAATTGATGTAAGGACATGAAATTAAAAAACATAGGTTATGCTGCTTTATGAAGAAGTTTAGTCCTGTATTTTTGCGATTTCTTCGCCAAACTCACGAATATCTTCAAAACTTCGGTAAACCGAGGCAAATCGAATATAAGCGACTTTATCTAGTTGTTTTAGCGAATCCATAACGAGATTACCAATCCTTTTACTAGGTACCTCGCGCTCGCCAGTGGCGCGAATCTGGGATTTAATCTGATTGATAGCTATTTCAATATCATCAGATTTCACTGGCCGTTTTTCTAGTGCTTTTAAAAAGCCGTGTCGTAATTTTTCTTCACTAAACGGTTCCCGTATATTATCGCTTTTGATGACACGAGGAAGAAGAAGTTCTACGATTTCAAATGTTGTGAAGCGTTCATTACAAATAACGCACTGCCTGCGTCTACGAACCTGAGTTCCATCCCCCACAAGACGCGAATCGCTTACTTTTGTATCGACTGCAGAACAAAACGGGCAATGCATAATATTTTTAGCCAGCTCATGAAGGATAGGATAGTGTAGCGTTAACTGGGTTAACTGGGAAGTGACTGTACGTAATACGTTAAGTATCGTTCTTGATGTATGATGTATAGAGATTTATAGAGGGATTTAACTATTAGATATCTGATAGAATCATTTTAAAAATTCTTTCTTTTGCATGATATTTTCATTCTCTGGCATCTTGTGATAGGGTGTGACTATCTTAACATAAATAGTCATAAGGCGTGATTGTACAGCTGAAGATATAAGAAGAATATGAACGCAATGTCTTCATTAGGAATGAGTCCTTCTATTGTATAGGTAAGACCTACGTTATTTCTTTGTAAAAATATTTGAAATTTTCCAAGTGGTATTTACCATGGATATGGTATCTCTGCATTTGGCGTCGAAAAATGCATTTAGGTTTGTTAATTTTCGCAATGATTTTTATCATCATTGCGGTTGATAAAGACACTCCTGTCTCTCCTAGGAGAGTTCGATAGTAGTGATTGGTATAGTCTGTATTCTCCTTTAACGACTTACCCATAGATGCTGTCTTTGGTGCTAGATGCTTAACTCTAAACGCTGTTTAGCCTCGGCGATAGCTTGCATGATTTGTTCTGGGGCTACCCCACCTTTAGCCTGACGTTTTTCAAGACAAGACTCAAGTGTCAGCGCTTGATAAATATCATCGTTGATTACTTGACTGAAAGCCTTCAGTTGCATGAGTGGCATTTCCTCTAATGCGATACCTTGACGAATGGCTTCTATTACTATTTGGCCGGCGATATGATGCGCTTCGCGAAAAGGGATATTCCTTGCCACTAGATAATCGGCTAGTTCGGTTGCATTCGAATAACCCTTTTGAGCTGCTATTCGGCAGTTTGGTGATTTTAGCTTGATTCCATCAAGCACTAGTGCTGCCATTTCAAGGCAGTCAAGCCATGTATCCAGTGAGTCAAAGAGCCCTTCTTTATCTTCCTGCATGTCTTTATTGTAAGCTAATGGTAGGCCTTTGAGTGTTATTATCATGCTCGTTAATGCACCGTGAACTCGACCGCATTTACCTCGAATCAGCTCCAATGCGTCGGGGTTTTTCTTTTGTGGCATCAGGGAGGAGCCGGAAGTGACACGATCTGATAATTCAAGAAAGTCCGCTTCGCCGGTATTAAAAAAAATAAGGTCTTCAGCAAAGCGAGAAAGATGTACCATACCAATTACTGCATCCGATAATAGTTCGAGAACATAATCGCGATCAGAAACACTATCTAGGCTGTTGTGAGTTGCAGTAGTAAAACCAAGCCAAGCAGCGAGTTGATTACGATCAATAGCGTAAGCAGTTCCAGCCAATGCACCCGTTCCTAACGGGCTGACATCTAAACGCATTAAAGTGTCTCGTAGGCGGCTTTCATCTCTGGACAGCATTTCGCTGTAGGCTAGACACCAATGAGCAAAGGTAATTGGTTGTGCGCGTTGTAAATGGGTGTAGCCTGGCATCACTACGTCTTGTGTAGACTCAGCCGTGAGTAGCAGCGCCTGCTGAAGTTTCCGTATTCCAGTGCGTAGTACTGTTACCTCCATTTTGCACCACAACTTCAGATCAGTAGCTACCTGGTCGTTACGGCTACGTCCAGTATGTAGTTTTTTACCTAAATCTCCTACTCTATCAATCAGACGTTGTTCCACCCAGCTATGAATATCTTCGGCATTGCTTGTAAGGATAGTCTCTGGTGCGGCATTTGCTTCTTGGAGTGTTAGATTTAGGGCATTTTCCAATTTCTGCTGTTCCGTTTCACTTAATACGCCGATGGAGACCAAGGCGCGAGACCAAGCTAAGGAGCCTAGAATATCTTGTTCAACCAGGCGATAGTCAAACCTTAGCGAGTCATTAAAAGATTTAAAACGTTGATCCACTGCTTGAGTGAATCTCCCTCCCCAAAGTCCCATAACTTACTCTCCTGAAAACTGTGCTCAACTATGTATGTCGTAGCGCGTGGAAATTTACACACATAGCCTTATATCGCCTGTAGGCGGGTGATGGAGGAGACACCACCTTACATAGCAACCCAGGCTAGTAATGTGGCTGGTAACAGCAACGTTGCTTGAACAGTACTACTACAATTTTTACGATGATTTCATGATCATAACGATGCGGTGATCTCAGTTGTTGGATAAAAGATATCATTTTCTGCTCTGTTATGGCGTCTATTCGCTAGCTTTTATTATCTAGTCTTTTCTTTTTCTATTCGGCATCGTAATCAACGCGACGCCTATTTTATATCGGTTTGAAAAGAATCTGGGTTAGGTTATTAATATTCATAAGATTGCTATTGTCAACAATATTCTAATGTATCTAACAAGATAGGATATCCCCCTGGGGGGATATCCTATCTCAGATGTCAGATTTATTAACAAATAAAGCATATTATTGCTCTCATCTTGAGAGAGGCCTACTAACTATGTTCCCCGCGTGGATCATAAAATGTTTTTTGAGTTACTGCTAACGCAGCAAAGTGTTTTGTTGTTATCCGGTCGTAGGAACATGATTTTTTGATGATGAGTAAAACGTTCCTTTCTATGTATAACTACAATGCATATTGATGTATATAAATTAGGCTTGGGGCTGGATAAATAACCTTAGGATGTTACGGATATCATCTCGCTAGGATGCTAATCAAGTAAGATTACTAGTTAGGCGATTTTTACTCATTCTTTTTTCTGTTGTAACCTGGATTTTACTAATCATGGCTGATTATTATACATGGTTAATCATTATTGACCAAGGATAATTTATCTCCTTTGTGGGAGGCTACTACCTAGCGTAGTAATGTTTGATACGTATAATTTTTCATATAAAATTGCGGGTTGAGGCAATACAAGAACGGAGTGTTTATCTACTAGATAGATACTTCCTAACCAGGAATGATAGCCATCATATTTATGATGGTGGATTGACAGATAAACTGATTAAGGCACTTAACAAATTTATTATGTTATCTATCGACTAATGCTAAAACATCAATAATATTTTAATTTTAATGTGATTTCAAATAACTATTTTAGGGTTCTAAATGAGATATAACTAAAATTCAGCGCCTATATGGCAGCTGAATGTTTATTATTGGTATAATATGCATAAAAATATTATTTTTAGCATAGAAATCAATGTAGTGCAATCAGTATGATAATGCTGGTGTGTTTTATATTGGATATGAAACATAGTGTTTCTTTATGTTGTGAATTAGGTTTGGTATTTTGCATCGGATGACTATAATGATTTTTTTATGGTTCATCCTGCTTTATAGAAAGATGCTTACTGTTAAATATGGGTGAGAGTAAAAATCGTAATAATTTGTCTCCGTGATTAGGTAACGTCTAATCGCGAAATGCGATTCAATTAAGGATAATAGTAGAGTTTCTCTCTTGATAGAGCCAATTACATCTCAGAAAGTGTTGGGATTCATTAAATAACTTGGATTTGATAGTGCATCAATCTCAAAATATTATAAAATATTTTATTTCTTATAATTAATTAATGAGTGTTGAATTCTAAAATCGAATATATCCATACCATGGATATGGTATTTAATAAAATGTCTGTTGTTCTATAGTGCTATAAAGCGCGAGAACGTCATGTGTTTTCATATTCAACAGTAAACTAAGAGACTGCTCTTAATTCGGTTAAGCTGCATGGCTATTTCATAGCGACATGTTTGAGTAGACATAACAGATACTATCTAAACCCTAGACCCATACTAAAAACACTAGAAACCAAGTCAAGATGGTGACAGAATTTAGAAAAAGATTTTTCGTATATATTTTTTATTCAGGAAATTCAGTGAATTGATATCATAACCCATTTTCAGACCCCCTATCAATCACTGTAGATAGTAGGACACTGCCTAGTGTAGGCATTTTTACCTTGAAGAATAGATAATTTATTCTAGGGATATTACTTATGGGAAATTATTGATGGTGATGTTATCGTTAATAGTCGTTCATTAACCTGAGGTTAATGAACGACTATGTTATAAGGGATAGATAACCGGTCTAGCTGTTTTATG
This sequence comes from Candidatus Steffania adelgidicola, assembly GCF_020541225.1. Lineage (GTDB taxonomy): Bacteria > Pseudomonadota > Gammaproteobacteria > Enterobacterales > Enterobacteriaceae > Steffania > Steffania adelgidicola. Next base: position 434,689 of record NZ_CP045889.1, read on the forward strand.
CTTATAATTAAATAATTTTTTCTATACTGGTATATAGCATTCATACTATGGAGTATTTCCAATACTGTTAATTAACATTTCAATATAATTTACTGATAAAGGCAGAGAGGATTTATGACATCCTTTTAAACTCAGTTAGTGAGAAAGAAAATATGGTCATTAATATTTAGATATTTGATTGGAATATGCTCTGTTACTATTCATTCTTAATTAAAAAAATCTAAGTCATAACCTATCATCAGCATAGCGTAAAGCCTCAATGTTCAAAGAAAGTATATTGGTTTGAATTTTAAAATGTTAACGGTTATTGAACCGTATTCTTTTACGACAACTTTACTGATTGGTTTATAAACAATAATTTATCTAAATAAATAACTGATAATACTAGGTAGTAGATTATTTTTATCTTCTAGCTTCATAAGCTTTTAATTAATGATAACTGGCGCCAAAAATCAGTTGATATTCAACTGTAGTGCCTTTTCAGAACTTTTAGGGAAGCTGATATATTAGATTTTATCTCGTATATCTGTTTTATATTTTGATGAAAAACCGAATGTATAAAATCCACTATTCTCCAGACGATAGAATGAATCCGGGGCGTTAATACTATCTCATTAATTTGTCTCTTTCTGGAGAGACATATTTATTCGATGTATTTCTAACGCTTCTAGTTAGTGATAATCATACATGTAAATAGATCTTTTAATTTTATCAAAAGCGATTTTTAATATTAGTATTGAGCGCAGATATTTCTGCAAATCATTTCACGATTTTATTATCAAACTTCAGTAAACTACCTCTTGGCTCGTGGTACTAGAGGAAGAAGATGAGAAGTCTCTCTAGAAGATACAATAAAGCGGAAAGACGAGTCTTTTTTTAGAAGACAACGGTAAAGACTGGGAGCGGTGTTATGTGCTGTTTTTTTATATCCAGAGGATATGCTAAGAATCTCCCCTTCCTCGTTTGGGGGGGGTAATAGTCATTTGTTCTATTGAACGCTATAAAAAATTATCCGTTAGCGTATTAATTATGGAATGATTTCGTCGTCTTAATCGAGAGTCATACTATATCGTGATCTTAAAATTATCGGTATCAGAACTAGAAATTTTAGTATTTGAATATTGCACTCAGCGTTCTTAATACGCGCTCCCGGCTGTTTCTGCGGTATGATTATGTCACTTGTAAGCATCTAGTCTACCTAGACGATGTTTAGTAATTAATTTGCATATGCTCTTATAACTCTTTCATTGTAAAAAGTTTTTATAACATACATCAGAAGAAGTATGGTAGAGCTAATGATCTTATAACAGTTTTAGTTACCGAGCATAACGGTCTGCTGCCAGAAAATAGCAGATTGGTAGCTCCAAGCGCTTCTAGCATCAGACCGTGTATGAAGCTACATGTCAGAACAGTGTTACTATGTGATCCGATGCTAGAGCATGCCTAGATCAATAATGTTTCTGCTGAATCCGAAGCTGTTCAGAAAAATCTATTGCTAATTTACATAATAATCATGAAACGACAGATGCATAAAAATACTGATATAGCGTGAATGGAAACAAATAGTACCACTACCCTCCCCTGTAATTTGGTACTCCGATTATTACTATAACCGGGTCCTACCACAAGGTAGGATTGTCGTGTAACTCAATCCTATTGGGATAACAATTTTTTCTTGTGAAAAGTGGCCGTATTGATTTGTGAATATGAATACAACAACTTGGAGATAAAGTGCTAGAGAAAAGAGCAGGTACTCATTTCGATAGCTGTATGTTATTAATATTTTTAAATGTTATAAAAAGGTATATACTAACGTAATTTACTAGGAAATACAGTCAAATACACAAAAACACTGAATAATAAACAATCAGTCATTTCTCGAAGAGAATGGTGGATCTAGCAGTAGTAAATCAGAAAGTTCTAAGTGTATATGAGATGGATATACCCCTCACAAAACCAGTTAACAAAGAAAAAAAATAGAAATTAATACGTTTAGAGAGACTATCAGATTGTTTTTTCTGCAGATGTGCAGAGGAACTTCAGCTCCAGTACCAATTTAATTCGCGGTAGACCCCAGTTGATAGTAATAATAGGAAATTTTTCCTGCAGAAGTGTGCGGAGAGATGTAGTTACACTCATATTGAGATGCCGTTCGCACAGATAAACTTACTACCACGCTAGAAGCATTGTCCGCATATGCAGGCATGGGTATGCATTGAGATAAATCGTGATCTCTGTATAGAGATTATCGTTCTCAAAAGCAGGAAAGGTAAAAAAATAATCGATCTCATCGCATAATCAATTCGCAATATCTTTTCAAGAGAAACAATAATATGACCTCAGGTAGCTCCGGATGAGATGCCTACTGTATATACAAACTACAATCATCAGGGAAATGCGCTCCTGCGCTCTATTAGGAAGGTAAGTCAGTAGTCTGGCTGTGTTGGTCGGACGGAAAGAGTGATGCAGTGATTTATCATCACCTGTGTTGTTTTTGCATTTTTAATAGCAATAAAGAGTTCAGTGAGTTTCATGAAATGTAATAGTGGTTAAAGAACATAGAAGACTGCTCATCATATCAGTCATGATAGACTATTCATTGAAAATAAAGAAGAACATGATGGGAGAATAGAAAGTTAGTAGATTTTATAAGAGTGCGCGGTTTTGAGATTCTGATGCTTGCTTAATAAGCAATAGCGAGGTAAAAACAACTGGAATCTACTTAGATTTACATGATATGACATGCCAACTGAACATGGGAATATCGGTAGTGACTCCATCATGTTTATAAAACACTATTGTGGGTTAATGTCTGATGGGTAAGTTTTCAACTTGATTAACTCGCAAGGTACCTCAAACATATTGTATGTATAATACATAGGATAGTTCTAGCAATTTAAACGAGTATGTTTTTCATTTCTTAATATCATTCAGATTCGAGAGTTATATAGATAAACATTCTAGATGGTATCCCGGTTTGAGAATATTAGAAGATCACTACACTTAGTATAGTATATTCATATTTACTATAAAATATATCATATATATCATATATATCATATATATAATATATAATAGACTTGTTTTTTCAAACATAAATGGATTATTTTTGTATGCGTGTTATCCCTGCTACGACAAGAGTCTTGTGGCAAGGTGTAGATCTCAGATCTTGTTTATAAGCTGACATAGAATACAGCAACTTTTGTCAAATGGATTCTTAAAAACTTCGAGAGAGTTATAGGTAACGCTAGAGCGAGAATAAGCGGTGTTATTCTGCATAAGCGATATTCTTTGTTAGACAAAACTCAATGAAAGATGAGTCATACAGGAAAAATACGCATATGTATTACGATAGAATGAGTACATGCTGCGTCTATGTAACCCAATCACAATAAACAAGTTCATTGGTATTGTTTTATAGAAGACATATAAGGAATAATGGGGTGGGATCATCTTACAACTGGTGATTGATGAATGGACAAGAAAGTATGGCATGATATGCCAATGCAATTTTAAATCGCAGCCAATGTTTGTATAATACTCTGTATAAATAGAGCGGTATTTTTGGCATCAGAGTCAGGGAAGAAAGATTTTATAACTTTACTAAAGGTTGCTTTCTAAGCATTTTTAGAGAAAGTAGTGAGAGGATTGAGTATAAATGTAGTCTTGGATAGGACATTCCATACACTCGAGTATGTGTTATAACCGCACTTTCAGAGTAAGACTCAGCAGAAATAGAATTAATGCACATAATACTATAGACGGGCCCACTGGTGTATCATATACCGCTGAAAACGCTAGTCCAAAAGTAATTGAGAGTGCACCGCCTAAGGTCGCGTATACTGCCATTTGCTCTGGGCTATGTGCACAACGGCGGGCGGTAGCGGCGGGAATAATGAGCAGTGAAGTAATAATCAACGCACCAACAAATTTCATTGCTAGTCCAATAGTCAATGCCGTGACCAACATTAATAGTAGCTTAATATGGGGTAAACGGATGCCGTCTACATGGGCCAATTCGGGACTTATAGTTACGGATAATAAAGAACGCCATTGACAGAGAATCAGCGTTAGTACCACTGTTACGCCTATACCCACCAGTAAAATATCCTGCGGTGTAACTGCTAGCAGATCCCCAAACAGATATGTCATCAGGTCTATTCGGATACCTTGCATCAGGCTCACTACTACTAGTCCCAAAGATAGTGAACCGTGTGCCATGATGCCTAGAAGAGTGTCAATAGCTAAGTACGGGAAACGTTCTAACCACACGAGCCCGAGTGCCATTGTTAGCATTACCCCGATTATTGCATAAAGAAGATTAATGTTTAGTAACAAACCGAAAGCGACGCTTAACAAAGAGGCGTGAGCAAGAGTGTCGCCAAAATAAGACATTTTGCGCCAGACTATAAAAGAACCGAGTGGACCAGTTGCTAGAGATAGAAGTACACCAGCGCACCAGCCAGGAAACAATAATTCAATCACGGCAAGAAGTTCCGTTTATATGCGTGCCCCCTACGATCTCCCCTTGTAGATTGTGTCGGTGGTCATGATGATGACGGTAAATAGTGAGTTTTGCTGCTCCGGATTGTCCGAACATGGCGATAAAATCAGGATGGGCGGAGACTACTTGTGGGGTGCCAGAACAGCAGATATGATGATTGAGACATAATACTTCATCGGTGGTTGCCATTACGAGATGTAAATCGTGAGAAACCATCAATATGCCGCACCCTATTGTACGGCGAATATTATCAATTAAGTCATAGAGTGCGACCTGTCCATTGATATCAACCCCCTGAGTAGGCTCATCCAAGACTAAGAGTTCCGGTGAATTGAGTAGGGCACGTGCCAGCAACACCCGCTGCATTTCACCTCCAGAAAGTTTCTGCATAGGCTCATTATTCAAATGTTGAGTTTTCACCTGAGCTAGCGCTGGCTTTACATCGCTTTTTTTCACTCCTGGTCGTAGGCGCATAAAGCGTTCTACTGTCAGAGGTAAAGTAGGGTCAAGGTATATCTTCTGAGGCACATAGCCTACGCGGAGTTTGGACTGGCGCCTTAATATACCAGTGTCGGGGATAACAAGGCCAAGCACTACTTGCACTAAAGTCGATTTTCCAGCACCGTTCGGTCCCAAAAGTGTTAGAATTTCTCCTTGACGCAAGGTAAAGGAGATATCGTGTAAAACTGATCTTTTATTAAAGGTGACAAAAACATGTTGAATGCTTACTAAATTAGTCATTATGATTACAGTTGTTAAATTACCGTGTTATTATAACACAATAATTTAATTTATTGCTGATGAGAATCTTGCTATGCCAGCGGTTATAGCCTCTTTTTTTTTGCGTGTTTTTTGTTCTGCTTTTCATTGCGTTTGTTTTATCATTGTTTTGGGAATAATATCGAGCGTCGATGGGCATGCTACTCTCGTCGCGTCGATTCGTCCACTAGGGTTTATTGCTGCTGCTATCGTTGCTAACGGCGTGATGCCGGTAGAAGTAGTCTTACCCGACGGGGCTTCCCCTCATCATTACACTTTGCGTCCGACAGATGCGCTACAATTAAAAAAACTTGATCTTTTAATATGGGTGGGACCACAGTTAGAAACATTTTTGTCTGGATCAGTATCCTCCTTGCCTTCTAAACGATATATCACTTTGTCTAATTTACCATCTATTATGCCTTTTTTACAAAAAACCAGCGAGGTATTCCATAAAGATGATAGGCAAGATGCGGATGGATCGGGTGAAAAAGATCAGCATTATAGTAGATCTAATATGCACGTATGGCTTTCACCTGCTATTGTGCGGCTTGCAGGTGAGGCGATTCATGATCGTCTTGCCGAATTAATGCCAGAGAAGAAAAAACAATTAGACGATAATCTTCGGATTTTTAATCGCTTATTGACGAAAAACGACAAAAACATCACTAAAATCCTGGAACCCGTTCTTGCCAAAGAGTATTATGTATTCCATGATGCATTTGGATATTTTGAAGAATATTATGGCCTGACGCCGTCAGGGTATTTTACCATTAATCCTGAAATACAGCCTGGTGCTCAAGCATTGTATAAAATCAGAACACAGTTACTCAAGAAAAAAGAAATTTGTATTTTTGCTGAGCCACAATTTAGACCAAGTATTATTAATGCTGTTATCCGTGGGACAGCTGTGCATATTGGTACATTGGATCCATTGGGGATGGGTATCGCTTTGGATAAGGACAGTTATGCACGTTTCCTATTACAACTATCGCATCAGTACGTGAGCTGCCTGGAGAAGAAGTCATGAGGATACTGATTTATGTAATAATCTTCGGTATATTTTATACAATCCACTAGCAACATCCGCATCGTTGACCAATCAGTCAATAGACATTACTCTATTCAGAGTAATTTGAAAATTAAACTGGGTATTACGAATAAAAGAGTAAATAAACGTCTTAAATCAAATGCCGATGTGACTGAATATTCAATTCTTATCAGGGTTTTCCCTGAAAAACAAAAAAATAAAGTACTGCATTGATATTGTAACTAACAGTATAGTTGCTCATTAAGCATTTTATCATGTACAACTGGTTATCATATACAACTTGAAAATAGACGACCCGGTTTCTTTGTGACTCATGTCTGAGTTATTTACATCAGATAAGATAAGATCAGATCTTGCTCGACCTGTAATTCATGTCAATTCATGCATTAGGGGTGATTTTAAGGACAGGATTACCTCGATGACTATCGGATGATATAATATCACTATAACCCGCCAGATAAAGGGTTAGTATGATTGCTAGCGCCTCTCTCCTAAATTTGACAAAAACTGTGATATTACACAGTAGTTAGTATACCAGAGTGGTGGATTTATCTTGGCTCTTGTCATAAATAGCATCAATTTTAAAATCTAACTTTAAGAAAACGCTATGCGCGAAGAGCTATCGAAATCAATTTCGGGGTATTTATTTATTATACCGTCGATAAAAATCATTATGATTTTGTATAGCTTCAGTATGCTTACCGACCCTAAAGAAATTCGCATTTCTTCTACTTTCAATCCGTGAAGGCGTAAACTTAGTTACGGGTTATCTTTCGTTTCATCTATGATAGGACGATTCGCTACGGTCAACAGGATATAACAAGCTGTGATCACTGGAAAATATGCTCAAATTAGGATAATAAAACATGAAGCGTCACGTTCATATTGATTTTTCTGGTAATACCGAGCGCTTTACCTGTCTCTATTTATATCATAAACTCTAAATTGACTAGAAAACAGTTAACTTCTTCACCGTTACCTAAAAAGTCTTCAATAGTGAAGATTTTACTGAAGATCTCAACTAAGTAAAAGAGATGATACCGCAGTTTTGGTTAAATTGATAGAGCACTATCGTCATCGCTGTTTAAAGTAATAACTTTTTATAATATGTTTATTTTGATGGTTAATGATTAGCTCCTCCAGCCATCGACTAGGTTTCTCATAAGATGACTAATGATAGATGTAGTTGCATTATTAAGTATTATTATGCTCATATCTCCATGGGTAGGCTATAATATCTTTTGGTATTAGACCTTTACTGCAGACAAGGAAAGAATCTTCACACACACGTAAAACGTGTGTGCTGTTGAGGATTGCAGATATATTCTTCTCTCTTATAAAGAATGCTGTTGCTGATTAAGGAATCAGCGATGGTTTATTTTTTTAATTTTCTGTACTTTATTACGGATTGTCTGTAGATGATGAAGGATTTTCTATATTCTTCCATATCCTTTTATTGGATATGATGGTTAACTATCGGTGTAGTATATAATTACTGATCAATTTTGAGAAAAATACTCATGAAAAATAAGCAGAATAGACAGATAGAATTCATCCCGATATTTAAAAGTGCGTTCTATTCGCCTCGTTACTGGGGGATTTGGCTTGGTATCGGTATAGCTACTGCTGTTGCCTGGATTCCTCCTCGGATGCGTGATCCGATGTTGGGGTGTTTAGGACGAGCGTTGGGACGGTTTGCCTATAAAGCACGTTTTCGTGCCCATGTTAATTTATCCTACTGTTTACCAGAAATTGATGCGGCAAAGCGAGAAATCATCATTGATGATATGTTTGCGTGTGTCACGCAGTCCACAATTCTGATAGCTGAGCTAGCTTGCCGTGATCCAAAACGAGTCTTGAGAAGAGTGCGTTGGCATGGGGCTGAGTTCTTAAATCAGTTGAAAAAGCAAGGGGGTAACGTCATCTTTTTAGTTCCTCACGGTTGGGCGGTTGATATACCAGCTATGCTGATGGCGGCACGTGGTCAGAAAGTGGCGGCCATGTTCCAGAATCAGCGCAATGCGTTAGTAGATTATATGTGGAACCGTGTACGGCGTCGTTTTGGTGGGCGTATGCACGCTCGTAATGACGGTATTAAACCGTTTATTAAGTCGGTGCGTCAGGGATATTGGGGGTATTATTTACCGGATCAGGATCATGGTGCAGAACACAGTGAATTTGTGGATTTCTTCGCTACGTATAAAGCTACACTGCCGGTTATTAGTCGATTAATGAAAGTCTGTAGCGCGACAGTAATCCCTTTATTTCCAGTGTATTACGGGCGTACTAGCTTATTACATATCCATATGCTTCCGCCTATGGAAGCATTACGAAACGCTGATGAGGCTACTGTCGCACGATGCATGAATCAAGTAGTAGAAACACTAGTTCGTCCGCATCTAGAACAATATGCCTGGGTGCTAAAACTACTAAAAACGCGTAAGCCTGGAGATCCTAACCCGTATCAATTACCTGTCCGCTGATTTTTTCTCTCTCGCCTGTTCTGGTCTCAGAATTTGTGGGCTGTTATATATCAGCAGATAATATGTTTTTGGAATTTTTAAAGGTTGATTGTGTACGCATCTTTCATAGAGAAAAAATAGTATTTCACTTTATATTTTTTGATCCAGAAAACGTCTAATAATCTAGTGGATGGGATTAAGGTAGGATAGGCTTTAGTTTTAAAGCATATTTTCTTTAAATGTATTAAATATCTAGATCATACGGTGTATTTTCAGATGTATTGATAGAGTAACACATCGCCCTTTATAAGATTTTATATAAAAGACCCATATTGATATTTGCTATGTCAGTGTTTTTTCTCAAGTGAATATGTAAACAGATAAAGATCTTTGAATCACTGATTTTATGCTTATATAGAGAGAGCTTGAATATTTCGGATGGCGTTGTGTGATCTTTATCATATTTGAATTTGCATATACCTCAGTAAGGTAAAGTGACAAAATGATTTCGAATGAGACTAAAATCTCAGTGTTACCAAAAGATCTCTTTTTTATTTTTTGTCGTTGTCCATGAAGAGGAGATTGAATAAATATTGCTTGCTTCGAAAAACGTGAATGTGTTCATGGCTGTGATATGGTTTCTGAAGGGGAGAGTTAAAAAAAAGGAGATGTCTCTGTGCAAGATAGAGTGTTTTGTTAATCTAATATGATAAAACTAAAATTTAGCGATATCTAATTAATTATTTAAAATCAAATACCTAGATTTTAGAGATGAATTCTCTAGCATTATCCTAATCCTTTTTTTCTAAAGCTTGGTACATTGAATTAAGAGTAAGAAAAAAACCCGTTTTTTATTTTCTTTGATATCTATGTAAGAGAAATTGCTCTAATTAGTATGTCTGTCCTAGCGTAGCATCTTGGAATATAAGAGCAATAAATTTTGCGCTGCGGTGTAGAGGAATATTAACATGAGTAAAACTAAAACTCAATTAACTAATTTCATTCGTCAAATTATTGACGAACATTTAACTTCTGGTCAGTGTAAATCGGTGCATACTCGTTTTCCGCCGGAACCAAATGGTTATTTGCATATTGGGCATGCTAAATCTATTTGTCTAAATTTTGGGATTGCTCAGGATTATCATGGTCGATGTAACCTGCGTTTTGACGATACTAATCCAGTTAAAGAGAATTTAGTATATATTGATGCTATCAAGCACGATGTGCAGTGGTTGGGTTTCAAGTGGAGCGGTGATGTTCACTACGCCTCTGATTATTTTGATATTTTGCATGACTATGCACTTGAGCTGATTGATAAAGGATTGGCTTATATCGATCAGCTTTCAGGAGATGAAATGCGAGATTTTCGAGGTACTCTTGTATATCCAGGTAAAAATAGTCCTTATCGGGATCGGAGCCCAGAAGAAAACCGGAGACTTTTTGCTAAAATGCGCAATGGAAAATTTGCTGAAGGTGACGCCTGTCTGAGGGCAAAAATCGACATGAGCTCACCATTTATGGTGATGCGTGATCCGGTGTTGTACCGAATTAAATTTGTTGATCATCACCAGACTGGTAAGAAGTGGTGTATTTATCCGATGTATGATTTCACTCACTGCATTTCCGATGCAATAGAAGGGATTACCCATTCATTATGTACGCTAGAATTTCAGGATAATCGTCGGTTATATAATTGGATATTAGATAATATCACTATTAATGTACATCCCCGGCAGTATGAATTTTCCCGGCTTAATCTTGAATATGCTATTACATCTAAGCGCAAGCTTAATTTTTTGGTAACAGAAAAAATCGTTGAAGGTTGGGATGATCCACGAATGCCGACGATTGCTGGTCTTCGTCGCCGCGGTTATACGGCAGCTTCAATTCGCGAATTCTGCCGACGCATTGGTGTGACAAAGCAGAATAACAATATAGAGATGGCTGCGCTGGAAGCTTGTATCCGAGAAGACCTAAATGAGAACGCTCCCCGCGCTATGGCGGTAATCAATCCCGTTCGAGTAGTCATAGAAAGCTTGCCAGTAGGCTACCAAGAGAATCTTTTGATGCCAAACCATCCGTATAAAGCAGAGATGGGGACCCGTCAGGTTATGTTTACTCGGGAACTCTATATTGATCGTGCTGATTTTCGTGAAGTAGCTAATAAGCAATACAAGCGTTTAGTGTTAGGTCAGGAAGGGCGCCTCCGTAATGCATACGTTATTAAAGCTGAACATCTAGAAAAAAACAACAATGGGCTAATAACTACTATTTATTGTCGACACGACCCTGAGACACTACATAAACATCCTGTAGACGGTCGAAAGGTGAAAGGCGTAATCCACTGGGTATCGGCCGCTCATGGTTTGGCGGCAGAATTTCGTCTTTATGATCGATTGTTTAGTATAGTAAACCCAGAAAGCGCTGAAGATTTGCTCTCTGCTCTGAATCCTAATTCGTTACTTATTTGCCAGGGTTTTGTTGAAGCGAGTGTGACAATGGCTAATGTATATCAACCCTTCCAGTTTGAGCGTGAAGGCTATTTTTGTGCTGATCCTTCTGACTATAATTCGTTTCGTCCAGTGTTTAATCGCACGGTGACCCTACGAGATACCTGGATTGATAAAGCAGGGATATGATTTTCTGTACTATTATTCGTTTGTAATCGTATAAAAAGCGGTATAATGTTTTTTTTCTTGCGAAAAATTGATTAGATAACATCTGTTATTAGTGTTTTTGATACGAGGATATACTATCCTCATCTTGAGGATGAGGGCATGGAAGAAACCAAACTGCTGATTTAAATAAGCAGTCTGATTTATTCTTTCTGTTAAGCATTTTAGGGCGGTGTAAATATACTGTAATATTCGACTTATCATAAACAGGTTTGTATTAGTATTAACGTAGATACGAACTTAGAAAGTTTGCAAAATATACGAACGTGTATATTTTGCAAATGTCTGATCAAATATCAGGTCTCGGCCTAGTGGTTTTTATGAATTTCTGTCTAACTTCATGATATGAAGACATCCCTAAATACACAATTCTTCTTTTGTGTTTTTATCAAGCCTGTTCCATAAGCATTGCTCATGGTGCTAACAGATAATAGCAAGAAATTTATAAGCTATTTCGCTTACAAAGATGCGTTGTTCAATTTAAGATATAACTTCAACTGATTTTGTGTAACTTTTAATATTTAAAAGCATCGTTTACTTAATACTGAATCTGAAATTAACAATATAGCTAATCGATTTTATAATGGTCTAAAGAATATAATGTATTATGCTTATTGGGACAAATAAGGTAGTAATTATCTTTACTATACTAGTTTAACTAAAATTAAAAAATAAAACACTATTTCGGTGAATAAAGGATATACGTAAACTTGAATTGCAATCATTTAATAATACATCTCGACTAGAGATTCAGAGCCAACATCACTTACCGAACAGAGAAACTCTCGTAATCTAAAGATATTCCAGTAGGAAAACCCCAATTACTCTTGAAGGAGTTATTCAATGTAAATAACCAAATAGAATATAAGTACTGTTGTTAATGTCCCTCAACCCGATCAAAAGGATAAGACAAGATGCCATCATTACAGCAGATTATTGAAACTGCTTTTGAACAACATACTTCAATAACATCAAAGAATGTCAGCTCCTCTACTCGAAATGCAGTGAATGAGGTCATAGCCTCTCTGGATAGTGGGGTGCTACGTATAGCAGAAAAAATCAGTGGATCTTGGATCACTCACCAATGGCTGAAAAAAGCAGTACTGCTCTCCTTTCGGATTGCTGATAACCAGTTAATGGAAGTTGGAAAAATGCGTTTTTTCGATAAAATACCTATGAAGTTTACTAACTGGGATCATGATCGCTTCCAGAAGACTGGGTGTCGCGTTGTCCCTCTAGCCAGTGTGCGCCAGGGCTCTTATATTGCACATAACGCAGTAGTTATGCCGTCTTATATTAATATTGGAGCCTATATAGATGAGGGAACCATGGTGGATACCTGGGCGACAGTCGGCTCCTGTGCGCAAATTGGCAAAAATGTTCATTTATCTGGCGGCGTTGGTATTGGCGGTGTACTAGAACCACTACAAAGTAATCCGACTATTATCGAAGACAATTGTTTTATAGGTGCTCGTTCTGAAATCGTCGAAGGGGTAATTGTACAAGAAAACTCGGTGATTTCCATGGGTGTATTTATTAGCCAGAGTACTAAAATCTTTGATCGGGAAACTAGAAAAGTGCATTATGGCTATATTCCTGCTGGTTCAGTCGTAGTGTCTGGTAATTTACCGTCTAAAGATGGCTGCCATAGTCTCTATTGCGCAGTAATTGTAAAAAAAGTTGATGCAAAAACTCGCAGCAAGGTTGGGATCAATGATCTATTACGTACAATTGATTAAAATTATTTATTAAGGATGATAGTCGTTCGTTTGCAATTAACTGTGAGACGATGCATTTATTCTAGTTGTAATAGATAGAATCTTTATGTTATAAGGGAGAACTTTCATATATCTGTTAACTTTACATATTATTGTTTACTAGTGCTACAGTGAAGATGGAAGTAATGTTTAATTATAGTGAGGTATATATATCGTGTGGTGTACTATTTATCGTATTTACTGGAATGAGAATAGTGGTTTTTCCGTGTATCACCTTTTTTATAGGTTATCTGGAATCCCATTCCAATCAAGATCTTATCCGGGTAATGTCTATTATCGATGATAGTTGTTCTATTTTTACAAGTAAAATTTTATCACTATTCTTCAGATTAAGATTTATAAAGAATAAAGTTCTTCTAAAAGCGATGACGAAATCTCATATGTTATCTGGAAGAGAAAGATTGCAATATCAAAAAGAATTCTATCAAAAGAGTAAGTGCATTTTTTACAAGGGATGACACACGGGTTGTGTGCAATATAGAAGCAAGATATAGAGATTGATATTTATATCAGGATTTATTTTTGTCGAATCTGAGTGAAACAAAATAAAAGATTGACTGTCCAATGACAGTGCTGATTCTGATGTTCACTAAAGTATGCATCGTAGATATTGAGCAGATCTTGGTTGCGCCTATAGAGGTATATAATTAAAAAAAACCTGTTGTGAGAAAAAGCCTATACTTTATAAGTAATTTAAATGATGTTTTATATGACAAGAAGTGTAAAAAAATCGTAACACCTATCTATTCATAAGGGGTCTAGATAATGATCCAGAATTAAAAATCTTTTTAACTAATCTACGGGAAATAAGTGTTGCGGTTGAATAAGAGGTTTTTATTTTAATCGTTGTTTCGGAATGCGAGGTTGGCGTAAAACCTCTTCTATTTTCGGCTTTGCCCAGTTTCCGCTTATATGATAACTAATAAGCGATAACTTATTCCATAATGGTGCCAAAACTCTACTGGCAGCAAAGGCTGCCGCGCCCATCGCCGGATTGATGACGCATGCCGTCGCCATACCAAGCGTAATAGAAATTTTTGGTGCGATTAAAGCTTCGATATCCACTAGGTGTTGAGTAAAATCTAAATTTCCCATCATAGCAATATCTGCTTCTAAGCCATCAATCAGTAGATTGTTAGTATGTAAAATTCCTTTATGTAATGAGGCGTTTCCTATGATTGAATCAAAATAAAATCCTTTCCCGAAAGCATCGTTGAAATCAAATTGAAATTTACGAAATAGCGCATCTAAGCTCAGTAAGCGTAGGATTCGCCCGGCACTGCTACTGGTGATATTCTCGATTTTTCCTTTTCCACATCGACCATATAGAACTCCATTTAAAAGCGTTAGATCTACCTGCCATGGCGCACCATGCCACTGTAAATTATAATTTATATTAAAAGGGGATTCACGAAGCGGTGTATCTATCCCGATAGAATCAGCTATGGCTGCAATATTTTCCCCTTCTACTCTCCCTCTCAGAGAAGTTTTATTCTCTTGATGATTATTCAGCCAATTACCTTCGACAATCAGACGCGTTCTGCCGTTATCGATAACACCGCCGGTCAGTGTAAGTTGATTCTGTTTTACCTTGATGTTGGCACTAACCCATCCTAAATTCTGACCTTGAATCCAGCACTGACGGCAAGTGACTTTGAATGTGGTAGGCCAGTTAGCAAAAATATCACTGTACCCAGAGCGTTGCTTCTTGCTCAAGGAGGAACTGGGATTGGCAGTGACGATGGAAAAACCTGGATGATAGTAGAGATAGTCTAGATCGGCACGCCAGTGTGCATTCTTAGTTATAGTTAAAATACCATGGATTTCTTGACCCTGTATAATAACTTTATTTCCCTGACTCATATTATGATCAGTCAGATCTAGATGATGCCAGGTTTGCCCGCCTAGTGTTAGATCTGAGATCCGTATTTTCAGCGTCTCTGGAAAAAAGAAAGGTATATCTGATACTGTACCTCGTGACGGCGGTAGTGATTGAAGTAGGTGTAGCCATTTATCTCCATCCAGAGTCTTTATCGATAACGTTAGAGCAGCAGTATCAGCGGGAAGTGGAGGTATCTTTCCATTGTCTGTCCACGCTCCAAACGCTAGTTGAACTTTTTTTCCTGGCAATAATAGCCATTGGCTATTAAAAGCATTAAGATTGTTCGTGTAGGCACTGAATGTAAAGGAATACATATTTCCTTTAGCATTTATAACAAGCGTTAAGGGCTGATTTTCTTCTTTATCGAATGGAGCAGGAAACTGACTCTTGATATTTTTTAGATCACTCCTCACTATAACTTCATAGTGCATTTTCCCTTTTACCGGTAAAACAACCTTAATATTACTTTCCCAGGGTATATGACCTTTCACTACTTTGGTCAGTCTATCTGGTATTAAAGGTAACTTTCTAAGTATCCAGTCTCCTTTTAGTCCAACATTAACGTTAAAGCTACCGAACTTTTCTCTCGTTATGAAATTCAACACTATAGGTTGTCCGAAGCATGTCCCGTCAAGAAAGGTACTGTCTATATTACGATTAGTATAATGAAAAGTACCGTTTAAATGCTGTAGAGTGATGTCTAATGATTTTAAATAAAGTGAGTTGTTCTCAAGCGTTATATCACCTGAAGCAGTCACTGCTGGACCGCTAAGTGGGATATCTAGATGCAGGTTTCCATGTAGTTTCCCTGAAACCCGAAGCTCATTGAGTGTTTTTCCAAGCGATGATTTAAGCGGTGTTTGAAGAAAATAGTTACGAACAGCGTCACCAGTGCCGCTGATATTGGCATCGATTAATAATTTCTTTTTAGAATAATTTGGAATGCTAGCGGTGACATTTCGACCTTTGGCTTCGCCAAACATAGTGTGTTTAGCATACATAAATAAACCATCGTTAACAAAATTTAGGTCGATTTCTAACCGCTTGAGGGCCGGCCAATTAGATTGAAATTGATACTCCGCATGTCTTAAAGGTAGCCATACCTGAAGATGTCCATCTTTATGTTTAAATGAAAACCGAGTGGGATTGCCTGAAAATAGCATGATGCCATTATCTACTTTGCCGTGCTTAACCGCACTGGTTAGATACTCCATTAAGCGGATTCCCATCAGTCTTGTGGGAAAATAACGTAAAGTATTGCTAGCGTTGTTTGAGCGTAGACCGGCAAGAACATCTAACCAAGGTTCCCCTTTTACTGGTTGATGAAAACAAAAATCACCATTAACTGATATTGATGGAGCTTGGGCATGAATATTACGCCCCCAGAGAATTAGCTCTTTTTTTAGATTATGGTGCCAATAAAAAGTCGCGCACGCATAAAATAAATTTATTGGTTTGCGAAACATCACCTGATAGGGTATTTTGCTATGTTCTATCGTTAACTGCAATTCTCCCGTATCTATCGAGCCTTCTACTGATCCAGAGATGTGATCCATGCCAGGCAGCATTTTCCAGCTCTGCCAACTGAGATCGTGCCAGCGTCCTTGAAAATGCGTGGCAACGACATTACTAAGTGGAATGTCTAAGATTAAGGTTGACAGTTCTCCATGTGGTTGCAGGTCATGCCAGCGTGCACATAGAGTTGGCGTTACGCATGAGATCAGCGATAGCAATGGTGTTAACCTTTCGAAAACAAGTCCGCTCGCACGCAGACGTATCTCACCTTTTGGATCTTGACTAACGAGATACCCCTGTGATGGGCACCAGTAAAATGATAGCGTTGCAGGTGCCCAGGCTTGACCATCTGTGGTAAGATCTATTGTTGGTATATCTATCTTCCAAGTATTCTCCTGTTTTCTTAGATGCAGCCTTATCTGATGAATATCAATCCAATGTTTCTGAACATCCTCTTCCCAAAGCATAGATCCCTTGTTGAGTAAAGCATCTGCGCTTGCAATCTTTCCGTTAGTGATAGTTACCCAACTTGTTAGACCAAAATCAGCACTCTTTAGGTTGATATTCTGTTTTAATAGTTTATTGAACCAAGGTTTACAGTTAAAATGCTTGGCTTGTAGAGAGATCTTGCCATGGTCTAGTACCTCTTTTTGATCATACAAATCTATTTGTATCTCGATCTCTCCTTGCTCTATCTGTCGACTGGAGAGGCGTATCTTTCCTTTAGCAAAATGGTGATTAAGGGTATTAAACCAGGTGACGTGTAGTAAAGAAAGCCGATTCTCTTCTCCTGATGGGGTTAGAACAGTGATCTTACTGCAGATCAGCATGATCTGATCAAACTGGCGAAGAAAAAAATCAAAAAAATGATAGGCCTTGACAAAAGCATTATGCTGATCCTGTTGTAACATAGTGGGGTTAACAATTACCTGAAGATTATAAAAGGTTGCATCTCGGAATTTCCAGCGCCACTGCAGAAGCGATTTCCAGATATCTAGAGCTAGCGTAAGGTGCTCTACATTCAGCAACTCGGTAGAATTCACAGCTTCCAGTCCTCTAATATCCAAAGTGATTCCAAAGGATTCCCAGCTAGCTTGGAGCCGGTTTATCTGGATATTGGTATGGAAATCGTGATTTAAAATTGCGACTATTTGTGGACGGAAGTGATTTAGATGCGTTATGGCTAGATTCAATCCGGTAACCGTCAATGCTACAAGGATGATAAGATTGACCCCGATAGCTATCAGGAACTTCGGTAATTGCTTCACGCCTATCTCCTTGCTTACTGTGGCATGCTTGGTACGTCAGATGTCATGGATCTTTTTAATTATAAATCTAACAGGTAGCAATGAGTTATATCGTTAACACATCCAACAGCTTTTAGCTATAGATTAGCTTTATCCAGACTTTGATTGCTATCTTCCAATGTTTCTACCTGTTCGCCTGTTGGTTATTCATGGTTTTTTAAGGGTATAGTTATTCTACTTCACCTTTAAGATAAAAATTTTTTTGCTTTTATAAACAAGGTGCACATGTATTTTTAGTAAAAATTTGACATTCTGTAATATTGTGTGTTTTTGAAGTCATTTCGCTTTAATCTTGTACAACTCTTTCAAAGACTAAAATGGCGTTATGCTCCTCAAGACTGATTGTGGCAATGCTTGATTGTTCATGGCAACACATTAACTTGATATGATCGCAATTTCTTGACTAAAATGAAACAGTAACTTTGACTATATCTGAATACTGTTTATTCAATAACACGGTCATATTTTTTATATTTTCTCTTTTCAGTGAAAAGAGCGCTCTAATAAGCTTTAAAACAAGCCATGGAATTTAAGTTTTCTTATAACGCCTTGTTTTTACAAGATTTTTTAAAAGGTTTGTAAATTTCTTTCCCCTACCTTTTGGCAGCCGATGGAGCGGTATAATGTAGAAATGGATAAAAATTAAGCGAGTTATAAGATTTACACTTAAGCAAGATAAAGTGATTGGGTTTCATTTCTTTTTTTTAAGAGATTTAGATCCTAACGTAGATAACCGAATGCGTAGTTTTAAACGTTTATGCTTAAGCTTTAGTTTTGTCTTTATTATTTTATTTATATCCTTCATGCTATACTTTTTAAGATGATTAAATACCGGTGTTTAAGATACTTCATTGTTAATGAAGTATATTCGTATCCTTTAATACGCCTCAAGTTTTATGCAAATGTTTTAGGAAAATAACTAGGCTACTAAGGGATGGATCCCATTATATTATCCAGTGAATTGACTGTATATTTATCAGCGTCACATTCACTGTCATTTAGTACGCTCCAATTGAGCAGCTGGCCAGCAAGGAAGGGTACTAGCGTCTCGAGATCGGAATTTATAAGAGGAATTGTCATGGGTTGGCGGTTTGTCTTACGGCCTAGTGTAATAAAATCTTCGTTCAGCGGTAAACCGTAAAAAAATGGACCATTAACCGAACAAAAAGCTTCTAAATGCGCTAGTGCACCGATCTCTTCGAATATTGTGGCATAAGCCGCTAATGCTGATGGGGCGTTAAAAATTCCTGCACAGCCGCAGTCTGACTCTTTACGCGATTGGGTATGCGGCGCGGTATCCGTACCGAGAAACAAACGATTACAGCCGCTTGCGAGAGCTCCGCGCAATGCTTCCTGGTGGATCTTACGTTTTAAGATTGGTAAGCAGTAAAGATGAGGGTGTAGGCCTCCCACTAGAAGATGGTTACGGTTAAACATCAGGTGTTGTGGAGTGATTGTAGCGCCCAAATAAGAATTACCGGCAAGCACATATTCAGTGGCCTCTTTTGTGGTAATGTGTTCAAAAACGATCTTTAGCTCTGGAAATTGGCGCCGAATAGGTTCCATGATCTTTTCGATGAATCGAGCTTCACGATCGAAAATATCGATATCTCTCCCGATCATTTCGCCGTGAATAAGTAGAGGCATGCAAAGTGTTTGCATTGTTTCAAAGAGAGGATACATTGCTGTAATGTTAGTAACAGCATGCTGGGAGTAAGTGGTAGCATTCATTGGATACAGCTTGGCTGCAGTAAATTCCCCCTGTTTGTATCCGTCAATAAGTGTTTTCTTTCTTAAGGTATCTGTTAAATAACAGGTCATTAATGGTGTAAACCGGTGTCCATTTGGGAGCGCAGAAACAATGCGTTTTCGATAGGCTCTCGCCTGCTCGAGAGTGGTTATTGGCACCATTAGATTAGGCATGATTATCGCTCGGCCAAAGTGGCGACTAGTATAGGGCAGCACTGTACGCAATATCTCATTATCGCGTAAATGCACATGCCAGTCGTCCGGTCGTCGAATTTTGAGTACTGGTGATTGTTGAGACATATTGTCTAGCTCCGGTTAAATTAGGATAAAGTTATTACTTTGCTTATGAAAGCACTTTATTAGAAGAAGTATAAAGAGAGATGCGTACTTTACCGTACCTTACCGTATTTTACCTTATCTTAATTTAATATCTTTATGACCTCATAAAGCAGATAAAAAGGACCCGCCGAAGCGAGTCTTGAGTTGGGGGTGGAAAAGAATATGCGTTAGCGTAGATCTGGTGAATCTGGACGGGTTTCTGGTGCGCTAGAGTGCCTGTCTGCAGTATGACCGCCAGCGCCGCCATTGCCTTCAAATAGGTAATTTTCTCTTTCCCAGTCGCCTCCTGGGAGAGACGAATCTTTATAATCCGGTAATATAGAGGGTGTAGTTGTTGGCGCGCTAGCATGACGCCTAAAACGAGTTTCAGGGATAACTAGCAACGAACGTTTATTTTCTGCATGTCTCGTATATTTGTTTCCCTGTACGGTTAGAGGGGAGGAAACTAGCGTTGTTTGACCGATCATGTCACTAGCTTCGCCTAAGATGGCTGCAGTTAATGCAGCAGCGTTAGAGAATAACTCCGGTGTTTCCGTAGGATTAGTTGTTTTATCAGAGAGTCGTGAGAAGAAGTGTGTTTCAGTTGATCGGGAGGATTTCTCAAAATCGCAGGTGCCTTTCTGTTTATCTTTAATAGGTGATGTCGTCTTTAAATCTACAGACTCTTGTTGTTGGTTGATAACGTGCGTTGTTAGCAGCATACTGCTACTAACAGTATGTTGGATCTGTTTTTCTCTCCACGGGGATTGAAGGGATTCAATTATTGGCAGTATCTCAGCATTATATGGTTGTGAAGGTACAGGATTCTTCAGTGGGATAAGCATTAACTGCGAGAGATGTTCGTGATTTAAGGTTTCTTTCATGGTTAAAGCTATGGCTGTTTCTAATGTCTGCTGCTGTTGCCCAGAAAATGCTGAAACTGATGATCGATGGACGTGAGAAACCACATGCGTAATTCCATCATTGTCTGTCTGTTGAATAGGACTGATAGGAGTAATAGGATAGCGAACCCATACTTTACCTGAGGCTATTTCTATAGATACCACTGCCCTGGTCATCGGCATTGGTGATACTAATAGATGAAGTTCATCACGGTAACGTCGCCGACGTTGTCCACTAACGCGTAGATGGCGAGGTGAACGACGTAAACGGCGCGGTAGCCCGGTTTTATTACCATTACGGCTGATATCCATGCTTCTGGACTGGAGCTCGTTGCTATTCTCAGATTGTAGATGGTTGATTCCATTATCTTGCCTGACTACTGCTGTATTAAAGATAACTGTGGCACTATCCGTGATAGTAGAAGTCAGGGTGACAGGGATAGCTGATTTATCGTCAAGATGAATTTTTTGATTCAGCGGTCGGCGTACCTGATGCTGCGGTAACCGCATCAGTTTATCGGCCTCATTTGTTTTTTCGCCACTCTTTATCTTTATATCATTGTTAATGATCAGAGCCTTGCTCTCCTGCGCGCTAGGGTCTGTTTTCAGCGCTTGCTGACGGCGATAGGATGGGGCATCTGGAGGTACCTCACGTTGTAGTGTCTCATTTTCTTCCCGCGGAGTTTTATTTATGAGATTACCCGTTGATTGTATAGCGGTGAAAGCTTGAATATGCCCTCGGGGGGGGTCGTTACGATTATTGTGTCGCTGATGATTCTCCTGATGAGCATGCTCAGGATCGCCATTATTGCGCTCGCGTCGTTCTTTGTTGTTCCTGTATAAAGCATGGAGTTTCTGACGCTGTGACATAGCTCCTTCGGGCGGTGTCTCGCTCATCAGAGCATCAGTGGAATCAGTTTCCTGTTGATGAGGTTGGGTACTAATAAGAGATTTGAAACCAGCAATGAGACGCCAGAATAAACTACGCGACATAAGAGTACCCGTAGAGGTGTTAGCAGAAACGGGCTTATCGCAGATCAATGAAGGATTGGGCATCATAAAATCCTCTATTGCCGGCTTTTCGGGACGCTTTCGCTCTGTAATAGCATCCTCTGATGAGTGTGTCGTCATCTCTACTTCATGAAGTTGCGGTAATAGATAGCTCAAAGTAGGGGCATCTTCGCCTTTTCTTACGCGTAAAACCCCATAATGTGGGGTCTGCATTTGATCGTTTGGGACGATAATTGCTCTCACTCCGCCTTGACGTTTCTCGATTGCATTGACTGCTTCGCGTTTCTCATTTAGCAAATAAGATGCTATGGGAACTGGTACGATCGCATGGACTTCATGAGTATTCTCTTTCAGGGCCTCTTCTTCGATTAGTCGCAATATGGAAAGGGAGAGGGATTCGTTATCGCGGATACGACCAGTGCCACTACAACGGGGGCAGACGTGATGGCTTGATTCCCCAAGCGAGGGACTCAGGCGCTGACGGGAGAGCTCTAACAATCCAAAACGAGATATGCGTCCTATTTGAATGCGGGCACGATCCTGGCGCACTGATTCGCGTAGACAATTCTCTACTTCGCGTTGGTGGCGAAGTGGTGTCATATCGATAAAGTCTATCACGATTAAGCCACCCAAATCACGTAGGCGCAGTTGTCGAGCAATTTCATCCGCTGCTTCAAGGTTGGTATTAAAAGCGGTTTCTTCAATATCGCCTCCGCGTGTTGAACGCGCGGAGTTAATATCAATAGCAGTAAGCGCCTCGGCAGTGTCAATAATAATAGAGCCACCGGAGGGTAATTTTACTTCTCGCTGAAATGCGGATTCAATCTGTGATTCGATCTGATAGTGGCTGAACAGGGGGATTTCTCCGCTGTAAAGTTTAATTTTACTATTAAAATCCGGACGACCCAGTGATACGATATGAGCCTTCGCTAAGTTCAATACCTTTGGATTATCAATTAGGATTTCGCTAATATCAGGCCGTAAATAATCGCGAAAAGCGCGAACGATAACATTACTTTCTTGATAAATTAAAAATGGTGCAGGACGTCCTGCAGCAGCTTTTTGAATTGCCTGCCAGTGTTTCAGTCGAAAAGCTAAATCCCATTGCAGGGCATCCGCAGACTTGCCAACGCCTGCAGTTCGAACAATCAATCCCATACCATCCGGAAGCTCAAGAGAGGATAAAGTTTCTTTTAACTCTATTCGATCATCACCTTCGATACGCCGCGAAATACCGCCAGCCCGTGGATTATTTGGCATAAGCACCAGATAGCTTCCAGCCAGGCTTATAAAGGTGCTTAATGCGGCGCCTTTATTACCCCGTTCTTCTTTATCTACCTGCACTATGACCTGCTGACCCTCCCGTAAAACATCTTTAATGTTGGGTCGGCTACTATAGTCAGAATATTGAGAAGGAAAATATTCGCAGGAGATCTCTTTGAGAGGAAGGAAGCCGTGTCGCTCTGCTCCATAATCCACAAATGCCGCTTCCAAGCTAGGCTCAATACGGGTGATTTTACCTTTATAGATATTGGATTTTTTTTGCTTGTGTCCAGGGCTTTCAATATCTAAGTCATATAGTCTCTGGCCATCCACCAGGGCGACGCGCAACTCTTCCTGTTGAGTTGCGTTAATTAACATTCTTTTCATCGTAACTTACTCATTTTTTATCTGTTGGTATCAGAGCTGCGGGTAAAAAACGCATGTCAGATAATCACCGAGGATCCCGTAACTTGGTGAAAAGTCGTCAACCTTACCGTGGTTCCTTGCTAAAGAGCGAAATATTTCGGCAGCCTGTTTTTCATAACAGAAAACGGCGTTTTTTACGGATAGAATAACGTCTGATAGTAATTGCCAGAACGGATTCCCATTACCCACCAAGCTGTAATCGCAGCCCGCTAACTGCTTGATTAGCCATTACATCTTACGCCATTGCGGCGTTTGGTCTACATCATATAAATTTAAGGTTTTTTCTGTCATGAATGAGACTATCGTTTGATAAGAGTAGAGCGTGATATATTAATTACCATAATGAGTAAATCTGGTTCATGTTTGATTTCTCGTTTAGTTGTTTAAAGTAAAAAAGCGTGGAAAGTAAACGTATTATTCCACTGGTGACAGGTGGATAGCAAGATGACTTTAGGCATCAATGATAGGTTTCAGACTTATCCTAAATGGCTTCTTAATCAGAGTGGATAACGAGTGAAGAGATTACAGAAGATATTTCACCCATGAACCCATAGTTAAACATATAAAAAGAAGTGGCGCTATGGTGTCGATATATTTACAATCTCATTTTATGAATGCGAATAAACCTAGTGGTTATTTTATCACCATTTCTCTAGATGCAGCTGGTCAGCGGACTGATAATTTTTTGCGTACTCACCTTAAAGGGGTGCCGAAAAGTATGATTTACCGAATTATTCGAAAAGGTTTGGTTCAAGTTAACAAAAAAAAAGTCAAACCGGAATATAAACTTAAACATGATGATAAAGTGCGTATTCCTCCAGTACGGCGATCAGAGGTAGAGAAGTCATGTATTTTTACTACATTAGATAATGTGGCGATATTAAATGATGCTGTGCTCTATGAAGATGAGGATCTTCTGATCCTGAATAAGCCAGCTGGTACAGCTGTGCATGGTGGAAGCGGTCTCAGTTTTGGCGTCATTGAAGGCTTGCGAGTACTTCGTCCCGATGTACGTTTTCTCGAGCTAGTTCACCGCCTAGATCGAGATACCTCTGGGGTCTTGTTGATAGCCAAGAAGCGTTCGGCATTGTGTTCTCTGCATGAGCAATTTCGTACTAAAGGGATAAAAAAAGATTATTTAGCGCTAGTAAAAGGTTATTGGAAATCCCGTTCTCAAAAGGTAGTGGCACCGCTACTAAAGAATGCGCTCACTAGTGGTGAGCGCATCGTGCGGGTTAATGCTGAGGGTAAGCCGTCAGAAACCCGTTTCAAAGTGGAAGAACGATTTGCGTTAGCAACACTTATTCGAGCCACTCCGGTTACTGGTCGCACGCATCAGATTCGGGTTCATGCCCAATATGCTGGTCATCCTATTGCGTTTGATAATCGTTACGGGGATGATGCGTTTAATCAGACACTAAAAGTGTGTGCCCTAAATCGTCTTTTTCTACACGCCATTTCGCTGTGTTTTGAGCATCCGACTAGCAGAAAAACATTTCGGATAGAAGCTCCATTAGATATAAAGTTAAATCGGTGCCTTCTTTATCTTCGTGCCAACAAGAAGTAAAAATGCTGGTTACGTGCTAACGTTAATAGCGCTTTTTCCCGCTTTCTTGATAAGAAACGGAGAGAGTATTGGTGGTGTTATATTTAAGGAGACTCGTGTGAAGTACTGAATCCGGATTCAGAACAAGCTCCAGATCGCTCAGTATGCATTTCTTTGTTTTTTCTATCTAGGTTGTGTATTTTTATGTTTGGTCATGTAAAAAGCACTTACATTTGTAGATAAATACTGTAGTAAATAGCCAAGTTCAACAATGATGCATAAAATCGCATACCTCTCATGAAAAATAAGAGGTTATTATTGCCATTACATAGTAATTCGGAAGTTAAGAACATAAGAGAGCCTACGAGAAAGTAGCCGGATTTTGTTGTAAATTTGTTGTGAATGCCGAGATATAAATCGAGATTATGTTGGGGTACAAAAATCAATATATGGCTGTAGTTTAATTTTGATTTCTAATATTAGAATAAAGATAATGGTATAAATTCCGGTAGAATGGCTCGATAATAATGCCTGAGGCTTAGAGGTACAGTAGTTAGCGAAGAGGGTCATCTGTACAGAAGGAGATGAAAGTATAGTCCTCCTATTTAGGAGCTTCGTCTCTCAGGTTAAAAAAGTAGTTGATACATTGTTGATTCTTGTTTATCATTAAATGTTGAATATCTATGCTGATTCTGAGTGCAAATTACACAAGAAGAGTTGTATGTTGGACGGTATTTATAATTTACAGATCTGGATAAAACTTATTAAGTTTTAGGAAAAATACCATAAAAATAGATATTTTATATAATGATGTGGAAGATTTATAAATAATACTCTTAGAAAGAGTATAACACTTAGGTAATATAAATAAAGCCAGGTTCCATGTTTGGAGTTTTTTCCTGGGTATGGAAAAAGTTTTATCTATATATCTAGAGATGTCATCACGATATTTTATATGGAAGTTTATTTAGTATCCATACTAATAGTGAATAGTGAATAGTGAATAGTGAATAGTGAATAGTGAATAGTGAATAGTGAATAGTGAATAGTGAATAGTGAATAGTGAATAGTGAATAGTCTTTCTATATTTTATAGAAAGACATGATTAACGCAGATGAGTGAGCCAGAATTTAGTCTCTTGTTCAGCACTGACAATCACTCTACTAAAGAGATAAGAAAAGTATTGATAAAAAAAGAATAGGGATCGCTATATACTAAGGCCCTAGTCTGAGTTTGTTTAAGTTAGTGACCATATGATTATATTAAAGTATAAGCATGAATAGATTAAAACAGAGATATTGTCTGAAGACGTGCCAGGATGAAGATTAAAGAGAGTAATTTTGTATCTATACGGCGAGTTGAAATTTTATGAATTATAAGTGTAAACTTAAAGAACACGATATTTAAATGCGACGCTAGTAATACTATTTTAATATACAGTATACAAATTGTAATGATGTTACTTAGTTGATGGGTTTGTTTTTTTTCGCGTTCCGGCTCAGATCGTGATTCACAGACGACACGGACGACATTGACGACAAATTTAGCAAGTTTTTAAGGATTCTTTTTTTGAAAAAAGTTTTCTCTCCTTTCTGAAGATTATCTGGTTATCATCCGTAAATTTCTATACTTTCCAGCTGTATTTTTATCAATCTGTTTATAGCGCTGTTTATACCGATGTGGTATAAAACGTGTTGATATCCTGTAACAGGAAGCACTAAATTCTGCTGCATAAAGTATTTGAATACGCCGATTTCAGTTTTTTATATACAATCGAGAGGCATATGCTTCATAAAGATTATAGACAACCAGATAATACTATCTCTTCTTATAGGATTCATTCTTTTTCTCTAATATTGGAATGGAGCTGATCACATTATTCATCGATAGTTAAAAAGGTGGTCCTTGAAAGCAAGAGGAAATATTTTCCATATAAAATCATACGGTTGTGTTTATCAATTCAACTCACAATTATAACGGTGATTATTGTGGTTTTGAGTTACAGAGATAGAATAGGAGTAAGGTGTCTCTTGTACCATGTTTTTCGATATAGATTTCGAACTTACTGTGTTCTTTTGGGTTGAAAAAGCCTCAGCAAAACATTGAAATTTATTTATCATTTTCTGATGCATAATTAATATTCTTACGAATAAGTAACTGTAATTAAAAGGAATACTGTTATCGTTTATCGGCAGTAAATATCGGGAGGTTTGGAATAATTGGATTATTATACGAATAGACTCTAAGTCTATTTTGGATTGCGGAATTATATCTATATAAAAGATTATACTTAGCCAACGTCATTTAAGCAGGTTCGAATAAGGCTATACTGTAAAAAAATCAGTATGATTTTTTTTGAGCAATTCAAGTTGCGACTGAATTCACGGTGTTTATAAATTGACGTGGGATATCAGATTCCAATGTCCCTATTAGGGATTAGGATAGCATTTTTCTTTTTAAAATTCAATTGTTGTCTAGATAATCTTCTATATCTGCGCTGAACGCAATAGGTTAGTTTATGACTTTCAAAAGAATCGATAAATTTCTTGTCTTTTCATCTCAATATCTGATAAATGGGAATAGAGAGGAGAATTCTTCTCAATCGCGTAGATGTGTGGGAAAGGCTTTATTTCTATCTGGATTTATCTGCGTTCCTCATACATTCCTCTCTCTCACGTTTTATGAAAAAATTCTATTTTTATTTATATCAACACTAACTGTCGTTTTATCAAGAAACGCTGAGTTTCCACAGTGCTCGTACGATTCTTTAAAAATTGTTCATGCCTAGAAACATGTATTGTCACGGGGAAAACCTCGCGCATTCTTGAATGCGTAATAACGTTATCTAAATAATAACATGGCGGTTGCCCTCCATGTTATCTGGTGTTACCAGTGTAAAAGTTATTTTTAAGACTTCTCAATACGTTATTGAAGTAAACATGATGTTTTAAAATTACTGGGAGTGAGCCTTTCTTTTGTTCAGTATTGTTGAACTGGAAAGTGAATAGTCATAATTTCTTCTTCCCAAGAATATTGTCAGTTATTATTTATCCCAAAAAATAGTTGAAGTTATTGGATTGATATGTAATAGAAAGAGGTTTGTAAGATATCTATGGGGTACTAATAGATGATATGAGGCGCTTTTTGATACTGGTATATACATGATATGTAGAACACTGATTGTAAAACATCTTCTTATACAATTTCCAATATGGTATTAAGGATGGATATGTATATATAATAAATTTGATTATGCTCCTAAGAAGTTTAAGAGCATACTGCATGAATATATATATTCTACACTCATAATATTTATGATGTAGTCTGAGATATTCAAGGTTCTGACAAGTTTAAAGAGGTGTATCTGCAACTAAATCTTAATGATTTACCCAAAATTTGGATTATCTATAAGAATAGAGTATTTTAATATATAAATTTAAAAAAATATAAAATTACTTTTTTTCATGTCTTTTCTAAGTATTTTTACGCAACACTGATACTAAAAAGTTACTAAACTCAATTGGATATAAATTCTGCTGTTTATTTATTTTTTTATGATTCTTTTTAATATCAAAGACGTGAAATATGCGATTTTCCATTCTTGGCTTTCCGATTCGAAGTAACATATTATGTTATCGTTTTTTATTTAATTGAAAATCCTGTTTTGTTAACTAAGTGGGAGGGAATTTTATGAGCGTAGTATCTGTGGTTGATATACTACAAGGACGAATCCCGCTTGACAGTGAAATTACCGTACAGGGTTGGGTGCGCACTCGTCGAGATTCTAAAGCCGGCATCTCCTTTCTAACTATCTATGACGGTTCTTGTTTCGATACTTTACAGGTAGTAATTAATAATACTATCATACAATATCAGAACGATATTTTGCGTCTAACTACCGGATGCTCTGTATCAGTAAAGGGAAGGGTAGTAAAATCTTTAGGGATCGGTCAGTATTATGAAATTCAGACACAGGTCATTCAAGTGATTGGATGGGTGGATAATCCTAATAGCTATCCTATGGCTGCCAAGCCCCATAGTCTCGAATATTTACGCGAATTGGCGCATCTGCGACCACGTACTAACCTTATTGGCGCGGTAGCGCGAGTACGCCATACCGTCGCGATGGCTATTCACCGTTTTATGGATGTTCAAGGTTTCTTCTGGGTTTCCACCCCATTAATTACTTCCTCAGATACCGAAGGTGCCGGAGAAATGTTCCGAGTTTCAACTCTCGATTTGGAAAATTTGCCACGTACACCTGAGGGAAAAATTAATTACGATAAAGATTTCTTCGGGAAAGAGGCTTTTCTGACGGTTTCCGGACAGTTGAACGGTGAAAGTTACGCCTGTGCTTTATCAAAAATCTATACCTTTGGTCCAATATTCCGAGCGGAAAATTCTAATACTACTCGTCATCTTGCTGAATTCTGGATGGTTGAGCCAGAAGTAGCGTTCGGTACCCTGGAGGATATTGCTCGATTATCAGAATCCATGTTGAAATATATATTTAAAGCCGTGTTAACCGAGCGTCCTGATGACATGCAATGCTTCGTTAATCAGGTCCATAAAGAAGTGATTCATCGTCTAAAAAAATTCATTAGTGTAGCTTTTGCACAGGTAGAGTACACCGAAGCGATAAGTATTTTGCAAAAATGCGATAAGATTTTTGAAAAGCCTGTATCTTGGGGGATGGATTTATCTTTAGAACATGAGCGCTTTTTAGCAGAAGGATATTTTAAAGCTCCTGTAATTGTAAAAAATTATCCTAAGGATATAAAGGCATTTTACATGAGGATGAACGATGATGGTAAAACTGTAGCGGCGATGGATGTTCTGGCTCCCGGTATTGGTGAAATCATTGGAGGTTCCCAGCGTGAAGAACGCTTGGATCGATTAGATATGCGTCTGGCAGACATGGGTCTTAACAAAGAAGATTATTGGTGGTATCGCGATTTACGTCGGTATGGAACTGTTGCGCATGCAGGTTTTGGATTGGGTTTTGAGAGATTAATAGCTTATATTACCGGGTTGAAAAACATCCGTGATATCATACCTTTCCCTCGAAGTCCACGTAATATCAATTTCTAAAGAAACAGTCTTAATGTAGTTTTGTTGATTGAGTATAAGATGATTTCAATGGCTATTCTAATGGAAACAATATCTTAACATACATAAGGCTCATATATAGCCATGGTTACTTATTACTACATGGTATGAAGATACCAATCATAAAAAAATCTTTGGCATTTTTAAAACGATAATTTCAATAGTGTTATCTCTATGAGTCAATAAATTATAAGTTTTTATTTATCGGGTAAAATTATTTTTTAGGTATTATTTATGTTGAATGGGTGTGAAAAGACTAATAGCGATCTACTATCTAAAGCAGTAGAATTTTAGAGTTATGTAGTGAACAATATTAAATTGATTCTCGTTACCAGAGAGTCCACTGTACATGGAAAGAAGGTGTATTCAGCTTAATTAACTAACTGACATATAGCGGTATATTCTTAATGAGATACAAGAAGATATATCTTTAATATCAATATATTTTAACGTACGACTTTATCACCATGAAAGAAACAATAGAGCATTGACCTATAGCGATATTATTCGATACCATCCTTTCAAACAGTACATAACTTTCATACAATCTCTAAGAAATTTTATTAATATCTTAGATGAGAGTTTCATCTTCTATATAACCGGTACTGCGAAATATCAAGCAATATAAAAGGTACTAGATATTATCTAAAGATTAATTCCTTATATCTATGGGGTCCTCTTTTAAATATATTTCATCATGAGAATAGAAATCTTCTAATCATTAGGTAGCTCTCTTGCATTTAGATTCCACATGAGAGATTGAAAGGATAATAGCACTCTGGTTCATTGTTTATAACAATGTAACGCTTACTGAAACGTAAGCGTTATTAACTGAGTTAAGTGAAAAATTTTAATTTATTTTTCAAGGCGTTAGAGTGTTTATAACAGATTGTTGTTTTATCAGAATCTCTTTTATTTGATCTTAAGTTATATGTTTTTACGTAAATCTAACGACGATATAAGTAAGAACATATGCAAGATGCTTAACATGGTAAATAGGTTTTACGGTGTTGTAAGTAGAGTTCTTCATCATGATCATGCAGTTTTAAAGAGGCGCCGGGATAAATTTTTTGTTACGCAATGCGACCAGAAGTAACAATAGAGAAAAATAGATGAGCTCGAAGAGAGTAAGATTAGCATACATACAATTATGCTAAGTAGATCATCAAGCGATTTTGAATCGAAGAACTAAGTGTTTTTTGCCAATATATAGAAGTTAAATGTTAATGCTAGTGTATTGTTATCTAATCCGGTTGAAACGGCACTTGTTTATGGGATAAATGAGTATAATTGTCTGTTGACATTACTGCGTTAGATCTCAAGAGGTAGAGTGTTTTCTGATATAATCAGTACTTCTTAAGGCCATGGATGACAAGTGAAAAGCAATAAAAAGATATCTGTTGCGATAAAGAAACTTGGTTTTTCAGTTTTAATTATATGATTATAATCAAGTCATTTAATCATTTCTGAGAAAAATGAAGATTGCAGCCAGATTGTGATAAGCGCGGTGATACTGTGTTTTTTTATTAACATGGTCGGGTAAGTAAAATATATTTTACTGTATTAAATTGTTTATAGGATAGATGATAACGCGGCTTTTTAAGAGCCGTTATTAAACTGAATATATTTTTCCGTGACATTTTTTACAGATGATTTATCCCGTCGATGTCCAAACAATGGCGTAACTCTTTATGCTACATTTATTCACTGGGTTAGAGTTTTATACCGGTTTAATGTTACTGATCGCTTTAATTTTTGTTCTGGCGTACGAAGCTATTAATGGGTTTCATGATACGGCGAATGCGGTAGCCACCGTCATCTACACTCGGGCCTTAGGTTCTCAGTTAGCGGTGGTTATCTCCGGAGTTTTTAATTTCCTCGGGGTGTTAATGGGCGGGTTGCGTGTAACCTATGCTATTGTTCATCTGTTGCCTATTGACCTCTTGCTCAATATTAGTTCTGCTCACGGTTTAGCAATGATTTTTTCTTTGTTACTCGCAGCAATTCTTTGGAATCTCAGCACTTGGTATTTTGGCCTTCCGGCTTCGAGTTCACATACTTTAATCGGTGCGATTATTGGTATTAGCTTAACTAACGCATTAGTTAATAATCTCTCAATCGTGCAAGTGCTAAATCTCCGAAAACTTGTTGAAATCTTCCTATCGCTTATTATTTCACCGGTAGTTGGTTTAGTAATTGCAGGAATAATGGTTTTTATTCTTCGTCGCTACTGGAGCAGCACAAAACAACGCTGCCGTATTCATATGACTCCGACGGAGCGGGAAAAGAAAGATAGTAAGCATACACCGCCGTTTTGGATCCGTATCACCTTAATCTTTTCTGTGGTTGGTGTGAGTTTTTTCCACGGTGCTAATGATGGACAAAAAGGGATTGGGCTGATCATGCTGGTTTTAATAGGTGTGGCACCAGCAGGATTTGTCGTAAATATAAACGCTACTGGCTATGACATTAGCCGAACCCGCGATGCTGTAAATCATTTAAAACATTATTATATGCAGAACCCTCATTTGCTCATTTCCAGTAGTAGAATTCTGTCGATAAGAAACAACCAGTATCCAGATTTGGTAAAGATAAAGCCGACTAAAATCTTTCATTGCGATCTATCTCAAGCGTTATTAACCATTAATCACACCTCATTATTGTTAAAAAATCTAGATAGTTATGAATCACTTAATTCAGATGAGCGTTCTCGTATACGCCGTCTTTTGATATGCATTGCCGATACCGCTGATAAAATAGCAAAGCGGCCAGAAACATTAAGTGCTGATAAACAGTTGCTGTTAAACTTGCGCCATGATCTACTTTGTACAGTGGAGTATGCACCGATGTGGATCATAGTCGCTGTGGCGTTAGCGTTGTCTTTAGGCACCATGGTTGGTTGGCGGCGTGTGGCTACCACGATTAGTGAAAGAATTGGCAAAAAAGGCATGACATATGCTCAGGGGTTGTCGGCACAAATTACTACAGCTGTCTCTATCGGTATTGCCAGCTATGCTGGCATGCCGGTATCGACCACCCATGTGTTGTCCTCCGCAGTAACTGGTACCATGTTAGTCGATGGTGGTGGCGTACATGGGAAGACGGTAAAGAAGATTTTGTTAGCCTGGTTACTAACGTTTCCGGTGGCGATTATTTTAGCTGGTAGTCTTTACTGGATCTCGTTGCAGGTGGTTTGACCAGCATAGAGCGATAAAAACTAGGCTATTGTTCCAGAGAGTAACGTAGACGATGCAACTGCACAAAATGAATTTGAAGAAATATGTGTTTCTTTTCTAATCTAATAATTAGATTCGTTTGCTGTATTTTTATAGTACATAAATTACTGATATCTCCTTTTTTATTCATAGTTGATCTATGTTGTTATATACCTAAGTCAGCTGATATAAGTTCCTAACGTGATGAAAGTTATCATCCATTTTGACACATGTTTTTTCGCTTTCGGATTATGATCGAGACTTTTAGCGCTAATGTTTTATAGCAAGATAGAGAACTACTGAGCGATATAACAGACTAAAAATACAATAATGATGGACTTTTGTTGATCATACTATCTCAACTATAAAAAAATCTGTTTACATTAGCGGATACTCTTTTTTATTATTGGTGGTTAATGATTACCAGATCTGGTAATTTTCTGATATCTGACATATTGATATCATCAGATATTAGTAATAGTTTGTTCCATGAATATATCTAGTGGCACTAGGTCATAGTGCGGTTTATTTTTTATAGGTGTTTATTTATTTTTAATAAACAATAACGTTACCTGACTTATAAAAATATATTCTTTTTTTAAAAGGTTATGGTTAATCCTAACATCAAATATGTTTTTACTAGTATATTGGCGGTAAGCATTCCTTTTGAAATGGGAATGAGGTATCATTTTTTTTCTACACAAGGTCTAATATAACTGGGTACCGGTATTTTTCTTTTGCCACGTAGAATGAAACATGATGATTATTTAAATCAGATAAGGTTTTACATGACTAATATATAAAATATTGTTAGACATATCAAAACAAAATTGTTTTAAGTATAGGATAGCGATAAAGAAGGTATTGATAATGTTTATTGCTCCATACTTAATGCTGAAAATTCTTTTGTTTTTTTGGTAAACAATGTGAGTCCGTTCTGGATTGTAAATCCATAATAGCAACCCTGAAAAAAGCAAAAGCCTCGTATAATGAGGCTAAGAAGTAATTTTAAGCTAATGGTGTCTTTCTTGAGATTCAAAATGGAATATCGTCATCAAAATCTATCGGTAATTCATTATTAGTTACGGATGTCGTGTTTTTCGCTGCTCTTTCTACCGGGGTATTTGCGTTGCTCAATTCTATGCGATTGCCCTGTAGTTGCTGAGGTTCTATCCAGGTATTGTGCTGTGTGCTTCCCTGGCGACCACCGAGCATTTGCATGGTACCGTTAACATTGACTATGATCTCGGTCGTATAACGAACCTGCCCGCTTTGATCCTGCCATTTACGAGTCTGTAGGGATCCTTCGATATATATTTGAGCACCTTTCCGCAAATATTCACCTGCTACCTCAGCTAGTTTACCAAAAATCACCACACGGTGCCATTCAGTTTTTTCCTTGGTTTCGCCGGTTTGCTTATCGCGCCAGTTCTCCGAGGTGGCTAGGGTAATATTGGCAACTGAACCACCATTAGGCATATGGCGAACTTCCGGATCGTGACCCAAGTTTCCGACTAGAATTACTTTATTAATGCCTCTACTAGCCATAAAAGTATCCTGATAATGATAAAATTAATAAGCAATTTTATCATTATAACATGATCAGGGCTCTCACGTAAAGAATATGTTATTAAATTTAGACAATATATCAACAAATTAGAAAAATCACAATTATTAAGCGCAGGTGGTAGTTTGCTGTGCTGCTGTGCTGCTGTTAAACGTGTAGAACACGAGAATCCATGCGGTGTAGTGATCTGGTTCCAGTAAATTATCCGTGGCATTCGATACGCTGTATGATGCCGGGCATCGGTTATATATAGACTTATTTTCTCCCTATCTTAGATAGTTTTTATCTTTGTTAGATATACAACATCTTGATTATATAGAAAAATTATTGCCTTCTGTATCAATTGAATAAAAGTTCACGTCTTATGATCCTCGTTTGATAGTAGAAACAATCATCGAGATCTATAATTATCTTTGTCTTTTATGTTTCCATATTGGTATCTCTCGCTTCTTGGATAAGAATGTGCTGATGGGTAGCAGAGAGTCTCAGATAGATGGTAGAGGGTGTATTTTTACAAGCAGAAGATAAATGGTTAGTCGTCTTAACGACTATTGTTAAATCGTGAAAAGAGGGGCAAAAAAATATTTGCAAAGCTATCAAGCAGGGCTATATCTGAGTTTTAATCAATAAAGATATCTATATTTTAGTAGCACTACTGAAACTTGCACTACAAAAACATACTGTTAAAATGGTGGTTAATAGTTTTAAGGTTTTCGAGGGTAGGGGAAAGCGCCTAGCGGGATTTTTTTTTGACATAGTTCTCTATCTTTAAGGTGGTACCGACATAGTAGCAGATATCGATGATAAAAAAGCGCAAGGATTGGTGTTTTCAGGTCGCTGAGACTACTAATTTATAGTTATTGCCACCTGAGCTGAATCTAGGTTTTTTTCGGTGATAATCGATTGATTACTTGCCTTATCTGTGAGGGTTGTGGTATTTATCTCAGTTTTAACCAAGATCCAGTATTACCAAATATAGATATTTCATTAGCTGATACTGCTCTTCTTGATTGGAAGAGGTATAACATCTTGCATTTTGGGATCCCGTGCTCCTTGTCCAAACACTATCAATTTAACATTAAGGTACTGTTCCATGCGCTAAGTTTGACGGTTAAGCAAAAAAATATATTGGAATTTAGGTACCGGCCCCCTTGTTTAAAAGCATCTATATCACATATAGACCGCCGCTATAAGCCAATCAAGTATCCCGTACTGTGGGAAGAATTAGCAAAATATATTAGTACCTGAGATCGTATTATCTATTCTGGTAGGCCTCTACGGCGGCGTAGCCAGCCACGTTTTTGTGGGGATTTCCGAAATTAGCATCAGTAACGCACTTAAAATCCTCAAGAATATCTGGAACCGTCTTCATTGTCTTCTCAATGAGAGATAGTGTGCTTAGGTTTTATGTGCTATTTCCTGAGTAAAATCGATATCACATTTAGATGCCTTCGTGCAGTGATTTTTCAAATTGTATGCTTTTATATTATTTTTTCAAAATATATTAATAAATTTTTGATTTCATTGGATAAAGCGAAGTGTAAGAAATACAGACATAACCTTCCGGGAATAATCTAGGAATGTAATGTATGAGCATGAATTTAGTCATATGACTATAATGTGAAAGATTCATTACTTTTAATGTGGATAATGAATCGATTTAAAGATTCTAGAACGTATAGCGAAAATAGGGGAAAGATTTTTATTTAGCTGACGTGAGTCTCTAAAGAAATAATATTTTCCTAACTATATTTCTTGCTAGCTATTTTGTTAGTTCCAAGGTGTGTGGTAATCAAAGGACAACGTAGATCGTGACTGCGTTTTTCTCATAAAGTTTAAGTGAGTTGTTCATCATGAGTAACATCATGATGAAATATAATGATACTTAAGAACACATCATGCCGTAGCTTCGTGATAAATCTAAATGACTCAAAACTAATTATAGGATCTATTTGATTAAATAACTGCCTGCTATAGTTTTTGATAAAAAGATTATCAAAAAGAGATGTGCATCGATGATAAATATTTAGGTGCGAATAAAGTCGATATGACTCAGTTTTGGTTTAAATGGATGACGTTGCACCGCTTGTATCTTTACTGTGTTTTTTTTACCATCGATTACAAGAGTGAGAATTTTACTGTAAACACTTTCTTTTTTCTGGACATTTAACATTAGATCATGATCCAATTCAATTGTGATCGGGGCTTCAATACCGCCGTAAATGATCGCTGGGAATTTATTTGCAAGCCGTAGGCGGCGGCTGGCACCTTTTCCCTGGTCTTTACGGATTGTAGCATTAATAGTTAACATAATTTCCTCAAAATCCGAAACAAGAGCTACCACAGTCCACCCAGCATTTATCTAAATAGACAAACCTATAACAAAACGTTAGACATTATACAATAACGATTGGTTCGATACAAACAAAACTCTCTGTTATCAGCGCATTTTATCAATGAGGCAAGTAATCTCTATTAATGGAAATAATAGGATCTGTAAAAGGACATTGAAAATGATTTACACTTTATTTTTCATCTGATGAGTTTAATTGAGAATTGAAGTATATTGTTATAGTTAAGTGTTTTATCTGGAATGATTCCATACTCCTTCTAGCTTAGTTATCAGGATAGAAAATATACCTGTTTAAGGAGGATAAATAAGAGAAAATATCATAGGGATTCCTTTTATTGAAGATGATGGTTCTCTGAAGCTCCGATGGTTATTTAGAAAATAAAAACACCATACCCATTACCTGAGTATACCTAGCATTTACATGTGTATTTTTATTAGTGGTGTCTTTAGTCTTTTTAGAAGACAATGAACATTCAAATCCCGGTCTTTTTATCTATCCATGACTTTAGATAAAACGATCTAGGATTTATATTATAAAACTTGAGTGGAGAACATATTCATGTTCGAGAGTTAGAAAAGCATTAAAATAGTATAAAGTATTGTTGTGAAAAATTACTCTGGTAATTTCAATAACCAATTAAATTACTTATAAATAACAGAGAATATGGCCTACTCATTTAATAGTATGTGGTTTTATTATCTGGCGTGTTTTTAGAATAATGTTATTATAATTAATGCATATCAATGACAACGGTATATAACATGATCAGTAATAAAATTATATACTGTAGTATACCGTAACTATCTAATAGAATTTCTTGCTTTTACCAAAAGAGTGGAAAATAGTCTAGCAGACTAGAGGGGGCATTTTAAATGCCTGTTTATATTTTATTAATTTTATCCCTGAATGAGAAAATTCCAGGTAGAATAGCTAAATTAAATACAAATATGAAAATGTACTTAAAAAACCATTGACTCCTTTTTGCGATAGCCTATAATTTCACCCCATACAGCAAAAGGGTGATTAGCTCAGCTGGGAGAGCACCTCCCTTACAAGGAGGGGGTCGGCGGTTCAAGCCCGTCATCACCTACCATTTTTGATAAAGTTTATAAAGAGGGTCGTTAGCTCAGTTGGTAGAGCAGTTGACTTTTAATCAATTGGTCGCAGGTTCGAATCCTGCACGACCCATCATTGCTCGATTTTTCTTGATTCTATCAAGTCCTCTTATTTCGATCAAAAAAAAAGACTGACTTAAAAATTTTTATCATAACAAAGAATCAAATCTCTTTAGTAAAATTATCCGGAATTTTCCCCCTCGTTGATAGTGAATCGGTTTGTAAGTTTTATATTCATATGGATATAAAAATCCAAGTTATACAGGTAGTCACCCTTATAGGTACGTTTGATATATTATTTTTCACCTGAAGGAATATGTGATTTATTTTTTAAATATAGCCTGGTCTAGGTTGGTGCTTTGTCTTGAATAGATATTCAATATGTATTGAATATCTATTTCCTTTTACATAACATTTTCCTAGACCCAAAAGGTAGTCTACAAATTCTTTGTTTTTAATTATTGGTATTCAATCAATCCTGAAAGGCAATCCTTGGTTAAGATTGGGCGAAAGTATCGGTGTATTGCTGCTATGCTGAGAGTGCCCTAAAGACACATCACAACCCATTTATCATTTCCAGCTGTAAACAATTCGATTTATAGCGTGTGCAAATTTATATAATTATCTAAAAGCGAACCGCTATCTCATACATCCTAACAGTCCAACTTACTGTCAAGGTAAATAACCTGTAAGTTTATGAATAAATATATCTTTATTTTTTATCTGTCTGGATACTACTACATTTTGTATAAAGCATTTAAAGTTAACCACTTTTAAAGCCTGTAGAAAGATGGATGCTAGTTACTGAGACAAAAAAGTGAGGTAAGATGGAAAGGTTAAAATAAAACTCGCTGTATTCGAGAATTATCATTTTCTAAACATTTACAAATCCTGAATTGTTTTTCAAGCTCTTTTGAAGAAAGGTTGTTTAGCTAAAAAATCATATTTAAGACGAATTTAAATCAACTAAAGGGTGAGCTATGGTTGGGTGGTTATAAACTATCTAGTGAGGGGGGAGTACTATTTTTGGTATTTTCTGCTACTCCATTCTAACCATCAAATGTTAAGAAAATCGCAGGTGTATAGAGTAGATTACAGAACTACAGAAGACATATTTCTGAGGTGTATCCAGCTGACGAGAAAAAACTCAGATATTTATTGACTGTAAAAGATATTATATAGTTTTTAACTAGTTTTAAGAATATCACTAGAAATTGTATCAGTTAATAAAAGATACTAGAGCGTCAGAGTGGTTTCCATTATACAATATTAAATTAGCGGGAGAAGGCGCTGTGAAGACCACTAGCAATCAGAGAAAGGGGGATATCGATCTTGAGGAGTCTTGCTTAGTTACAATCGAAAAACGTTATTCATTACTGAGGGAGATAACCCAAATTTCTTACATGTGGTATTTCCTTGTGAAATACGGCTTTTCTTCTGCTAGAGGCTGCTTTTTAGTAAAGGACTCAAGTTGTATTATTAACTGTTTAAAATCAATGACTATGGTTACATAAATATATGTGAAGTGTTTTTTTTTAATTCTACATTGTACTTTATAACTCTATTTTTTCATTGGTGTCAAATTATCTGATTTCATCTAATTTATCATTTCCTAAGACGCTGAAATTGCATTTCATATATAATATTTTTAGGGTGATATTGATTGATTATTTTTCATGGTTATTTATCCTGCATTATAGGAAACAGAAAAAATGATAAACTATAGTTTTGCACTACTCAGATGCACTGTTATAAGGAAATACTAATTCGATTCGTTCTTGAATGGATTAAGTCAGCCGCAAATCCATTCTGATTTCTGATAATAAGAGTTAGAAATAATCTGGGGTCTATATATACCTATATAATCAGGTATGGCATCAATTCAAATGGGATGGTAAAGCATCATAATACTCTATAAAATATAGATATCCAGTTTGATAAGATTATTTAAAAAATCATATCAAATTATTCAGTATAATTGCATATATTGTGACTAGTTGGGGAATTTACTATGATTGATCCAAAAAAACTTAAACAGCTTGCGCATCAGGTACAGGAATCACTACCCCAAGGTATACGCCACTTGGGCGATGACGTGGAGAAAAAAATCCGTCAAGTTTTACAAAATCAATTCGCTCGTATGGATTTGGTAAGCCGAGAAGAGTTTGATATGCAGACCCAAATGCTGTTGCATACTCGTGAGAAATTAAATCAGTTAGAACTGCGACTCAATTCTCTAGAATCTGTAATAAAACACGATAAGGATATTAGAACAGAGACGTAACTTCCTAGTGAGGTCTATGCTAGTCAAACTAGCACTATTAGATTAGCATATGCCCCTTTAAAGAATTATATAATATAGGTTTCAGTATACGTTCCGTTCCTTCCTCCATTTGAAGAATGGGTCTAACTCTGATTGCTATTCTGAATAGCATTGATAATACTAGTAGTAGAACAGTTCTCTTCAAAATTTAATCGTAACACCTGTCCACCATTCTTCCATACTTCTTGGCTGCCGGCGATTTGATACGGTTGATAGTCTCCACCTTTAACCAGTATATCGGGTAGTATATTGGCGATTAGTCGCTGTGGTGTATCTTCGCTAAAAGGTACAACCCAGTCTACTGCCTCGAGTGCAGCCAGGACGCTCATGCGATTTAGAAGAGGATTTATCGGGCGCTTTTCTCCTTTTAGATGTTTAGTAGAAGCATCATTGTTTACAGCCACGATAAGTCGGTCGCCTAACCTGCGAGCATTAGAGAGATATCTGACGTGCCCAGCATGTAGAATATCGAAAATACCGTTAGTCATAACCAACTTCTCGCCTCGCTGACGTGCCAGAACTAACGCTAGTTTTAACTCGTTCTCTGTCATTACACCAAAGCCTATTGCGGCGCGTCCGCGAATAGCGTTCTCTAACTCGATAGGACTCACACTGGAAGTGCCTAGTTTTCCAACTACTAAACCGGCCGCGCTATTGGCTAAAAAACAGGATTCTTCGAGACTATTACCGGCTGCTATTGCCGCCGCTAGCACACCAATAACGGTATCGCCTGCGCCGGTAACGTCATAGACTTCTTGCGCTTGCATTGGTAAATTCAAGGGGTTCTTGTTAGATTGCAGAAGGGTCATACCTTTCTCCGAACGGGTAATCAACAGCGATGATAGCTGGTAATCAGCAATGACTTTCATGCCACGCTTCAGTAGTGTTTCTTCATCTTGGCAAGACCCTGCTACTGCTTCAAATTCGGATAGATTGGGGGTCAGTAACGTTGCCCCTTTATAGCGACTAAAATCGTTGCCTTTAGGATCAACAAGCACGGTTACACCAGCGATATGTGCTAGTGTAATAATTTCACGTATGCACGCTAGTGTGCCTTTCGCATAGTCAGAAAGCACGAGAACACCGATTGTTGGTAATGCCATCCGAATTCGTTCTATCATGGGTGTGGTATCGACATCGGAAAAACTTTTCTCCAGATCTAAACGTATAAGCTGTTGATTTCTAGATAATACTCGAAGCTTAGTGATTGTGGGATGGGTAGGAACGGAGATAAAATCACAGGTTACGTTTAGTTCATTGAGGCGCGTTTCCAGTACCCTGGCGGCATCGTCAATACCTGTCAGGCCAACTAATCGAGAATGGCAGCCTAACGCCGCAATCGTTCTTGCGACGTTTGCTGCTCCGCCAGGGCGTTCTTCAATGGCATCCACTTTTACGATAGGAACTGGTGCTTCCGGTGAGATTCTGGTAGTTTGACCGTATCCGTATCGATCCAACATCACGTCCCCCACCACCAGAACGCACGATCCTCGGAAATCAGGCAAGATCACTTTCATACAGTTACTCCAAAGAGTTCCAGTTTAATAAGCGAAATAATATCATAGGTGTTTAAAGTGCTACATCATAAGATAATCAAGAATATGGCGCAACTTGGTGTGAAGAAGTAGCCGTGTTTCTTAATTTCATTAAATTGCTATTTTATAATTTGAAGTTTTCAAAATATCGGTATTTTAAATGATTCAAATCTAACCGTAGATTAATTTAATCTGGATTCTAATGGTGTTCTCTTTTTCAATCTTAATTTAGAAAATATTGCATTGTATAGTGATAACATATTGATGAAATGTGTTACTTAATAACTTATTGAAGAAGCAAAATGCTAACCTGCCGAAATATGGTTATTACTTAAAGTTTATGTGAGTTTGTTACTTATCTGAAGTGTATATCTACCCCTTTAAATTTTCGTTTTTTTTAGTAAAAGACGAAAACTATTGTGATATGTTAATCATCGATTAGGTGGTTAACTATCTGTTTTTACGTATTTTTTATGACCTGAATATTTGTCGCAGTGGTTGATAGAAGACATGCAGTTATGACAAGAAGTGTCGAGCCAGCAATTTTGCAGTAAAGTGTTTCTTTAGATAGAAACCGAGTGGCACCACCAGGATAATCTGACCAAATTCATCGATAGCTTCGGTTAATGTGCGACAGTTAGCAGCTTTGGGTCGTAATTGTAAAACCTCCCCATAACGGGCGTTAATCTGTTTTA
Source organism: Candidatus Steffania adelgidicola (assembly GCF_020541225.1). Lineage (GTDB taxonomy): Bacteria > Pseudomonadota > Gammaproteobacteria > Enterobacterales > Enterobacteriaceae > Steffania > Steffania adelgidicola. The sequence continues at coordinate 477,750 of NZ_CP045889.1, forward strand.
CTTTCCCTAATACAATTAAATCCATCAGTTCTTCCCAGTCATATCTTAACTGTAGTTCTTCCTTTGTATCGGGGCTCCATAAGAGGGGGGCACCAATACGGCGCTGTGCTAGCGGAATCGTCCGTTTCCCCTCTACTGGAATCCAGAGAATTCGTGCTAATTTATAGCGTACATGACTAGTTTCCCAAATCACACCACTATTACCAGTTAGTGGTGCTACGCAGACAAAAGTAGTTTCTAAAGGTATTCCATTTTCATCTACTGGGATCGTTTTAAGTTCCACGCCGATGTTAGAAAAATCTCGCTCGGGTTTATTGCCGGCATTGGCTCCCAGGTAACGTTCTATAAGCCCGCCAATCCATCCTTTGTTATATTTCAGATTAGGGGGAGTTTTTAGAGCAGCATGTGCGGATAACTCACCAATCGTATATCCTGTGAGCATATCCGCGTAGCGGATTAATTCAATTTCATTGGCGGGCGATTTTTGTGGTAATAAAAGTGAAATAAGTCTTTTTATATTGCGCTCCTGCATTTAATAAAAACTAAGTATGTTAATACCTCTGTTTATCTGAAGTATTTATTTCTCGGAGATAAAAGGTAATGTCTCTATTTTTTTTCGTTCTCTTTTAGTATCCAATATATCATCCTTATGAGTTATGCTGTCTTAATATTAGTAGTATCCTGATACTTTAGCTGCGATTTTGTGTTAGATAAATAGGTAAGCAGTAATTAAATCGCAAGATTTATATGATTATGAAAAAAGCAATTTCACTAATTAACTTAGTGCGGGAATGCGATCATTGATAAGAAATGTTGATAATATTAATTATCTGGTGATTTAGAGGGATTATTTAGCGCTATTGGCATAAACCATGCTGAGTAATGATCATGGGTCCGATATTGAATTAATATATTTGAATTACGGTTAAAAATATCTAGACGACCTTAATTCCCCTTTTGAAAAAACATCAAAAGTCTCTTGACTATAACTGTTAGGATTGAGAACAGTCACCTTACTATAAAAGTAAGGGTATTTAAGGTCAACATTTTATCACAATTGAGTATGTGATATTAAATTAATCGTATAATTACTAGTGGATCAATGGGTTATACCAACCCTGGTGTTATATCATCCTTGATGATATTAAATATTAAAATGAGAGTAATGTACTTATTCTAGCTCTCATATATCTGTGAGAGCATAATAAAACTTGTTGTTTTGATGACAAAACATATCGCTTTTATAGAGCGAGAGCACTGAAATTTACATATTGAGATTCAATAATTTTTAAAAATTGTGTAAGCATGCATTTTATCTTATGGTTATGCTTTTGGAGCAATGAGCACATTGAGAGTGGCGAAAACTTCTTTGTTTACTTGAATTCTGATGCAGAAGTTACCTGTAGTACGTAACACTCCGTGAGGAAGACGTATTTGATTTTTAGTGACGTTTACGCCGGCATCGGTGATGGCGTCAGCTATGGCACGGGCACCGATAGAACCAAAAAGTTTACCTTCTTCACCTGCTTTAGAAGTGATGGTTATACTGCCTAGTGCAGTAATTTGTGCGGCGTAGCATTCCGCTGTTGCTTGAGCTTCGGCTAGTTTAGTTTGAAGTTCAGTCCGCTTAGCATTAAAAAACTCCACATTTTCCTTGGAGGCTAGCACCGCTTTACTTTTTGGCAAGAGATAGTTACGAGCATAACCGGATTTCACGTTTACTTGTTCACCTAAACTACCTAGGTTAGTAAGTTTATCAAGTAGAATGACTTTCATCATCTGCTCCTCTACAGTTTACTGGAGAATAAAAAATTACTGATGACGATCAGTATACGGCAACAGGGAAAGGTAACGCGCGCGCTTGATAGCACGTGCTAACTGACGTTGGTATTTGGCGCCTGTACCCGTAATTCTGCTTGGAACAATTTTACCGCTTTCAGTGATGTAGTTTTTCAGAGTTGCAATGTCTTTGTAGTCAATCTCAACAACGTCTTCAGCGGTAAAACGGCAGAACTTGCGCCGCCGGAAATAACGTGCCATAGAGCTAGTCTCCAGAATATTTTAAATCAAGCATGTATAGCGTTTAGGCTCATGTCGCTGGAGTCAATGTGACCTTGATTGCAACTATAAACCCTTTTAGGATATATCTGTGTGCTTACCCGGTGGGTGATTCTCGATCAATCATAGAATTATGCTGTAGTAAGAAACATCAATAATTCATAATTTTAGGTAGAATGTAGAAGATTTATCATTATCACTGATTATTCTTCAGAATCCCTAGCACCAGACTCATTAGTTTCGGCACCAAAATCTTCACGGTGTTCACGGTGTTCGTCTTTCGGTTTCAACATTGGTGAAGCTTCAGTTACTGCATGTTTGACGCGCATGATCATACCGCGGATGATAGCTTCATTGAAGCGAAAATCTGTTTCTAGCTCGTCAATTACTTTCTGCGACGATTCTACGTTTAGTAGAACGTAGTGAGCTTTGTGCAGTTTATTAATTGGGTATGCTAGCTGGCGTCTTCCCCAGTCTTCTAATCGATGGATCTGACCTTTATCACGCGTGATAAAGGTAGTATAACGTTCGATCATTCCATGAATCTGTTCACTTTGGTCAGGATGAACCATGAAAACTATTTCGTAATGACGCATGAAATTGCTCCTTACGGATTATTTAGCCTCCTGGCATGGTCAACTGCTTTCCATGGAAGCAAGGAACGTGATAATTTACGGTGCGGCTTAGAATTAATGTTCTATTCTACTTGTCTTCATTCATCAATACAAGCACAGCGTAAAATTATTTTTGATGTGTACATATGGCAATTGATATGCAATGATCAGTACTGTTTTAAAGTACGGAAAACTAGCAACAATCGCAGTGATTATGCTTTAGGAATTTCATAGCCAACATTTTTTTGATTGATCAACTCGCTAAGAGCGTTAGGATGAGGAATCCGTAATAAGCTACAACATAGAGTTGCTCTAAATTGCATATGAATATTACTTTTCTTGGCGTTGAGTTATACTGATTTAATTGGATTTAAAGCTAGACAAATTATGTCTCTTAATCAGACCTTGGTTTATGTTCCATAAACGCTAGAAAATCGGCATCCTCAACTACATATTATTTCACACGGGATACATATTCACCAGAACGCGTGTCTACTTTAATCACTTCCCCGATTTGAACAAACAGTGGGACTCGTACCAGTGCACCCGTGATTAGTGTAGCCGGTTTCCCGCCTGTTCCAGCGGTATCACCTTTCAGACCCGGATCGGTTTTGGTTATTTTTAACTCCACAAAGTTAGGTGGCGTTACAATAATGGGTTTAGCATTCCAGAGAGTGAGTACACATTCAGTTTGTTCTACAAGCCATTTAGCATTGTCTCCCACGGTTTTAGCATTAGCAGCTAACTGTTCAAAGTTTTTATTACTCATGAAATGCCAGAATTCACGATCATTGTAAAGATAGGTTAAGTAGACATCTATTACATCAGCGGCTTCTACCGAGTCACCGGATTTAAAGGTTTTTTCCAGTATTTTACCAGAGACTAGTTTACGCAGACGGACTCGATTAAAAGCTTGTCCCTTCCCAGGTTTTACAAATTCATTATGAATAATTGCGTACGGTTCACCATCAAGTATGATTTTAAGACCGGAACGGAATTCATTGGTATTATAAGATGCCATGGTAGTCCTTTTAATCTTAAATGTTACATCTTGAAAAATGGTGTTTTTTAAGCGGGTTAAATAGTTTACTAAATTAATTCCAGATATAAAAAGTTTTAGTAACCTTGTAGTAAGGTAATAATCTATTTTCTGCATATTTTTCATATACACGTTAATTATGTTTCCTGGCAAAACTCTTCGTTTGCCAGGAAACATAGATTTATTAAGTATAGTATTTTAGTGAAATATTTTTGATGTTTTTATTGTGTGTTTTTTCTTAATTCTACAAATCGCGTTTTATTAGATAGATATCTAATACGAGTCATTAATATTAAAGATAACCCCATAAATAATCTATGAATTAATTGTATAGAAAGCGATCAAAAATAATCTAATGGTATTAGTTTATTCTGCTAAGGAATATTGTGTGATTATTTCTTTCTGTTCTATACCCACTCATGATTAAGAGTAATCCATATAATAGTTTTACACTATTTTTCTGAGTATTTTATTGAAAATCGGCACATGGTGGTATAAATAATGATACCAATTTCTAATCTTGTTTACATGAGATGATGGTTATTGGAAAGCGCTCTACAGAGTTCCCTAAAGTAAGGCGTTTTTAACCTCTTGGTAGAAAGCATTTAAATATTGTTGTTTATACATGCTCCATCAATCCTGATTGCATAATTATGCAATGTGTTTTGTTTGTTTCTATAATATTGAGACAAGCACTCAATCTATGAGTCTTTTTACGCAATTTGAATGGTATATATGTTATATAAAAGAGAGTCATAAGATATTTATAGAGTTTTTTAGAACTGTGAAGTTCGCTAATAGTAGAGAAAAATATGCATATGACTGCTTAATGGGCAGAGTTTGATATAGAACTCACCGTTTGAGTTTATTGTACTATCTCAAAACGAAGAATATAATCAAATACTTTAATTGATGCATAAACCATCGCCATAAAGTTACCAATTCTATTGTAGTAAAAGAGTGGACTTGATAGTATAGTTGTACTATACGTACTGGAGTATAGTCTCTAGGTTTTTCGGACATTATTAGTATATACGGATGCATTAAAATTTATTAAACAGTAAACATAAAACATTAATCTGATCCAGCAAAGAGATTGACGCTTGTTATTTTAGTAACAGCATCATATGAATCTTAGTATTAGCATCATATAAAATGTATCGCGGTGAGTGGCGCAGCCTGGTAGCGCAATACGTTCGGGGCGTATGGGTCGGAGGTTCGAATCCTCTCTCACCGATAATGTCGCAAGAGCAGAATATGAAATTCTCAGCTGCATGATATTACATATCAATATATAATCTTGAAGACTTTTTCTCTTTTGGTTTTGGTATGACGGTTGTGTAAGATTGCTGATATACTTACAGTGGCTGGATTTTGGATCAAGTATGTAAACACAGAAAAAGTCCTTAGTGTATATTTTTTGGTTTGTTTCTGCTTTTTCTTCTATTTAGTTTCTTTTCGCATTCCTAAGAGGAAGATTCTTCTTGAAAAGAAGAATGAGTAGGATTTCCTTCGCATTTTTTGTGAATTTCAATAAGAATTGATAATTCTTATTGAGTAGAAATATCAAATTAGATTGGGTATCTAACCTTACAGCTACGGAATTTTTATTCCAATGCGATCCAGAGCTAAGATGATTTTTATATTTATCCCTATAAAAAGTCAAAAATTATTTGTCTTTTTGAGTGCTAATTTTCTTAGATTTAAACGATGATCTGTCAGTCCTGTGACAGGATCGATTGGTAAACAACAGGTCCCTATTGGAAATAGGGAAACTAAGATCGTACGAGAAACGTTAGGATTAGATCAGATTATCGCATTATAGGCATAAATGCAAACCTCTTCAATCTTACTGATCTCTGTACTACTGAAAAACTATTTTACGTATAAAGAATGTATCATATTTATATATCCCTTCTTGGCTATCTAGGAATTCAGTAGTTTCGATAATGCGCTGTGCTTTAAATTCAGTACTGAACAATAATCGAAGATTATTAAGCACGATTCTGAACAAACAATATATCTTTTTATGATGATGTAAATTACTTAGTAATTTGTTCATATGCAAGAGTAAGAATTAAATGAAAACTCGATACTGTAAGACTTAGTAAAACGACCTTCATTGTGATGTGACTATCCGTGTGATATCAGTTAACTTAACTAAGCCCGAAAATTTTAATATAAACTATATATTTTATATTCCATTAGATATCACAAAAACAAAAAAAATTTTATTATAACATAGATACTCATCAATATAGTTTATGTAACGTACTTGTAAATATAATCAGTTAAATATATTAATCAGATACTGGAATTTATCCGAGATATCATCTTCATACAAAGGATAGTCTAATTCGCGTTAACAATTTTAATTTGATAAAAATCCCAGAAATCATATTGTATTTGTTATTTTTTTTATAAAAATATATTTTTATGAGATCAATTGTGATATTAAGTAAATGTAGAACGTTTCTAAAAGATATTAGGGGAATCAAAATATCTAACTTTTTAAAAGTTAGCGAATCTAATCTATTTATTGTCTATCACGAGTTAAATTTTATTTGATAGTTTATAACGCTCATGGTTATCTATATTATGTTCTATATGCAGGAAGAGTTAAACTGTATCATATGATTTTAATCAGGTAATATACCTGCTTAGGTATGTGAAAATTATTTTTTTAAAAGATTAAATATTTTTAATGTGATATTGTGTTAATTATAAAATTTATTAAATAAGTCAGATTGATTCCTTAATGAAAACCAAAGTAGTCAACTTTATATCCAGAATATACTCTTACACTTTGTAAAAACAAGTCCTGTGCCATTATATGGAACAGTTTAGTCGAATGAGAATGGGTGATTAGACATTCCTATAAATAGTTCGAACCTCATAGGTTGCGGAGTGCTCTGGAATACCTAGTTCTCTACCAAACCATCGCTAATCTGGATGGTCAGCTAATTACTATAGCGTATAACTCGTTTTTTTACTACTTCGCCAAAGTTATCGGCGAAGACGCTAACACCCCATTTTTTAAGGTTTCCAGCGGGCTAAGGCCCGCTAGCCGAGCGGATAAAGTTATAAAATATGATGTTATAAGTTAACGTCGCGGTTTATTCTTTGCGTCCATTGTTAAAGCAAGACCTGTAGTTGAGTCTTCACCTCGTTTGTAGATAAACATTATGGTATCTTTGCATTTGGAGAAGGTATCTCTCTAAACTGTGATTCAGTTGGCAAGGCCGTTCTCAATAAGGCGATTTTCTGCTGAGTGAGCTGAGTTCTTGAATGTGGTGGAGGTCGACGGTATTTTAAGGCGACTTAGTCGTTCTGGAGTTATGTAAGCAAGTAATCCATTGCTATTTCTAATTTCAATTATTGAGAGTGCAGTTGACCCAGAAGCGTTACCTGATTACGGCTGACTATTTCATCGGACGATGATGGTGTTGGCAAATAAAAATTAGCAATAAAATTAGCGATATTTACGTTGGTAACATAGCGGACTACACTCACTACCGGTTGCTTATTATTAAAAATCGACTGTGCTAGTTTTTATTATTAAAATAGGCAAGTTTCTCTCGGGAAACCCTCTTAGGACTGAGGAGGGAGAGATTATGCATTCTGTGCGTTTATTAGGAATATCGATAGTACGTATATTCTGTGCTGGTGTGTTCTATTCTTATCCTATACAAAAGATAAAGTATCACTGTGATCGCCAGATCACGTTGTTTTAGAATCTGTAAAATATTATGTAGCACTGTACCGTTAGCAGTGGTAATCAACCCCCATGCAGCGAATAGAATGGGTAGTGGTTACTGAAAATATTTCTTAAACCACGCCTTTCATTGCTTAATTGTTGTTTAAGCTGCTAAAACTCTTATTTTAGTAATCTCTCACCACACTTAGTGGCATGTTTTTGTCAAGGCGTTGATAGTTTCCGCGTGCTTCATAAGGCGTGAGATATACGCGTACTCATACTTATTGACCGTTTCAGGATGACAATTTGGTTTGAGAAAATGGATGTAATACAACATTGTGCGCTCGGTTATGCGAGATTGGCTTTGAGTGTGAAAAACTAGTAATTAGATGCGGGCTATGATGAAAAAAATAAGATATTTTACCTGCGAACCAAATTTGATTGAGATTGCTTTCCAGAAGTGTACGCACTATGTGATTCAGTTTGTTAATGGTTAGCACCAGATTAGAAGAAGCACCATGCACATAAAAAAGTTGGACTCTATCAGAAAGCTGTAACGGATTTATACTTTTTAAAAAACTATAAGCAAGAATTTTAATAAATAGTGCTGGAGTAAACCGATTGCGTTCTGTATATTGCCACGGCAATATTTTATTTGTTTCACGTTTACTGTGATGAGATATTGCTATGTTACGTATTCTTAAAGAAGCTCTAACGTTCGATGATGTTCTTCTCCTTCCTGCTCACTCTACGGTACTACCTAACATGACCAATCTTAGTACCCGACTCACTCAGAAAATTCGTTTAAATATTCCTATCCTATCTGCGGCAATGGATACAGTAACTGAATCTAGTTTGGCTATTGCATTAGCGCAGGAAGGGGGGGTTGGTTTCATTCATAAAAACATGTCTATCGCACGCCAGGCAGAGGAAGTGAGTAGGGTAAAACGCTATGAAAGCGGAGTCGTTACTAACCCACAATGTGTCATCCCCAATACTACTTTGTTTGAGGTTAAAAAACTGACTGAATATCATGGTTTTGCTGGTTATCCGGTAGTGACGGAAGAACATGAATTGGTAGGGATTATTACTGGCAGAGATGTTCGTTTTGTCACGGATTTAAACCAGCCAGTTTCTGCTGTCATGACTCCAAAAAAGCGCCTGGTAACAGTAAAAGAAGGTGAAACTCGTGAAGTTGTGCTTTCTAAAATGCATGAAAAGCGCGTTGAAAAAGCACTAGTAGTGGATAACCAATTCCATCTTCTTGGTATGATTACTGTAAAAGATTTCCAAAAAGCGGAACGAAAACCTCATGCTTGTAAAGATGAGTATGGCCGTTTGCGAGTGGGCGTAGCCGTGGGTGTTTCTGCTGGCTATAAAGAACGTATCGCTGCTTTAGTTAAAGCAGGAGTGGACGTCTTGCTTATCGACTCTGCCCATGGACATTCCGAAGGGGTGCTACAATGTATCCGTGAAACACGAACCCAATATCCCGATCTGCAAATTGTCGGAGGCAATATTGCCACTGGTTCCGGCGCACTCGCGCTTGTAGCGGCAGGTGTGAGTGCAGTGAAAGTAGGTATTGGCCCTGGTTCCATTTGTACGACCCGAATCGTCACAGGTGTGGGAGTACCGCAGATTACTGCTATCTCTAATGCGGTAGAAGCGCTAGAAGGTACGGGTGTTCCGGTCATTGCTGACGGCGGTATTCGCTTTTCCGGTGACATTGCAAAAGCAATCGCCGCTGGCGCTGAATGCGTCATGGTAGGCTCGCTCTTAGCAGGTACCGAAGAGTCACCCGGCGAGATTGAACTCTTCCAGGGTCGCTCCTTTAAATCTTATCGCGGAATGGGGTCGTTAGGGGCGATGTTAAAGGGTTCCTCAGATCGTTATTTCCAGACTGCTAATTGCACTAACAAACTTGTTCCGGAAGGGATAGAGGGCCGTGTGGCTTATAAAGGCCACCTAAAGGAGATCGTTTATCAACAAATGGGTGGGTTACGTTCCTGTATGGGATTAACCGGTTGTGCTACTATTACAGACCTTCGTACTAAATCCGAATTTGTCCGTATTAGCGGCGCTGGTATGCAGGAGAGCCATGTTCATGACGTCGTTATCACTAAAGAATCCCCGAATTACCGCATGAGTTAATAGAGTTTTTATATTTCCTTTATAGTTGGATAATAATATTTATATGCTATATGTTAGAATGTACCATTAATGATAGAAAATAGTCATCAATTCCAAATATTAATTCTGGATTTTGGATCACAATACACTCAACTGCTTGGTCGAAGAGTAAGGGAACTAGGCGTCTATTGCGAAGTCTGGCGCTGGGATGCAACTGAAGTAAAAATACGAGAATTCAATCCCCGTGGAATTATTCTTTCTGGGGGGCCGAATAGTATCTCGGCACTTGATAGTCCTCGTGCGCCGGAGTACGTCTTCCAAGCGAGTGTACCGGTGCTAGGAATTTGCTACGGTATGCAAACCATGGCGATGCAGCTCGGCGGAACAGTACAGAGTTCTTCTTCACGCGAGTTTGGATATGCCCAGGTTGAAGTTTTAATTGATAGTTTTTTATTGAGAGACATTCAGGATGCTATTGATTCTCGTGGGATCCAGTTATTAGATGTTTGGATGAGTCATAGTGATAAAGTCACCGCTATTCCGGTGGATTTTCTTACTATCGGAAGAACTAAAAACTGTCCATTGGCCGTTATAGCCAATGAAAAAAAACGTTTCTACGGTGTCCAGTTTCATCCAGAAGTCACTCATACTCATCAGGGCCAGCGCTTGCTAGCACGTTTTGTACTTGATATTTGCCGTTGCAAACCACTGTGGACGCCCACTAAAATCATTGAAGACTCCGTTTCTCGCATTAGAGAACAGGTCGGTGATTCTCGGGTAATTCTTGCTTTATCTGGCGGCGTAGACTCCTCGGTTACCGCGATGCTATTGCATCGCGCTATCGGGCAACATCTTATTTGCATATTTGTTGATAACGGCCTTCTACGTCTTAATGAAGCTGGTCAGGTAATGAAAATGTTTAGTGAGGATTACAATCTAGATATCATTCTTCTTCTAGAAGAAGAAAGGTTTTTTTCCGCTCTAGCTGGTATCAACGATCCAGAGATGAAACGGAAAACCATTGGTCGGGTGTTTGTAGAAGTATTTGAAGAACAGGCTCTTTATCTTAGCGATGTGAAATGGTTGGCTCAGGGTACTATTTATCCCGATATCATTGAATCCGCCTCTTCAACTACTGGTAAATCGCATTTTATCAAATCTCATCATAATGTCGGGGGCTTGCCAAAAGAGATGAATATGGGCTTACTGGAACCTCTGAAAGGATTGTTTAAAGATGAAGTTCGCCAGATAGGGTTAGAGTTAGGATTACCGTACAATATGCTTTATCGTCATCCATTCCCTGGGCCTGGTCTAGGCGTTCGGGTGCTTGGCGAGATAAAAAAAGAATACTGCAATTTATTGCGTTGGGCTGATGCAATCTTTATTGAAGAGCTGCACAAGGAAAATCTGTATAATAAACTCAGTCAGGCTTTTACAGTATTCTTACCCGTGCGTTCTGTTGGCGTGATGGGTGATGTTCGTAAATACGACTGGGTGATTGCACTACGTGCTGTAGAAACTATTGACTTTATGACCGCTCATTGGGCAAAGCTTCCCTATGAGTTTTTGGGGCATGTTTCTAACCGTATTATAAATGAAATAGATGGTATTTCCCGTGTGGTATATGACATTTCCGGTAAGCCGCCTGCCACGATTGAGTGGGAATAACAAATGTGCAGTTTTTATATCATAATTCTTCATCTTCTGCTTCACCATTGACTTAGAAATATATTTCTGTACTGTACTTTTCAGGAAAGCTAGTGATAATTATTTTGCTTTTATATCTTTATAAAAAGATAAAGGTTATCATTGATTATTTTCTTCAAGACTCAATTTTATAAGATGATTTACAGTATTTAGTCTTATGACCTTAATTTGTTCTAATTTGATCTGGATTTGTAGTACCACGGTAATAATTAAATTAATTAAAGTGAGAATCACACTCGATTTTTATTTGGTTGACTGATACAAACGTTGCAAGGGGATATATAACTAAAATCGTCTACTTTTATATTTAAGTAAAAATCGAATTTTTAATTGTAATCCCTCCTAGGATAAATCTTGTATTTTAAGATTAAGACGCGTCTCTTGGGGCGTCTTAATTAATCCCCATTGTACTTCAACACTCCATCTGATTTGTTTGTAGTAATAATTGAAATTTTGGGGGGCTGTTCCTGTGCAGGGATATCATAGGTAAATAGTAGGATTAGTAATCCGTTATCGAGATTAACTTGCTGGATCTTTATTCTATGTTCAAGGTTAAAGTTTAAAGAGAATTCACTTTTCTTCATCCCTTCATGTAACCATTGGAGATTATCTTTTTCCTTGGTCGATGCTTTTTTCTCAATTTTTGGTTTATCGCTAATGGTTAATTGATGATTTAGCAATGATATATCGATTTCATCTTGAGTATAACCTGGTACGCTTACCCTTACTTCATAATGTTCTTTATCTTTCTTTAGGACATTATAAGTAGGCGTATCAGCCACGGGGGTCTTCTCCAGTAAGATGACTAAATAGATTATCTATTTGCATAATACGATCAGAAAGCAGATTGTTGCTTAATATTGGTAATAAGAGAGAAAGAACGATAGTTCATATTATGCTCCTTTAACATATGTTCAATAAAACTTATCTGCAGGTTATCAATATAAGGTCTATGAGTGATATCACAATTACTGTCATCGAATTATAAAATATAATAACTGTTGTTACAGTTACTAGTAATGGTCGTCAAATCACATATTAATGTATTATTTTCAAAAAATAGTGAAGAGGATGTGGTCATCTAGCGATTAAAAATTTCATCACTATTTAATTTTAAAACAACATATAACGCATTTTTTAGCATGAGGAATGCTGTTACCGGATTTATTATGAGAATTACTGTACAGCTGTATTGCTGAATATTTGTATCTACATTCGTTTTAAGTTAAGAAAAATATACAGTGCTTCTTGTTTCTCAATTGGGTATAAGGTTAACTAGTCATGCTCGAGATAGTAAAATATTAGAAACATTATTTTTTCCGATTTATTTTTGAGTGAGATTATATGGATAATACATTCTTCTGTGTAAAAAAATATGTCTTTAGTCTTTAACTAAGAGTGATGATACTAACATCATCTAGTTAATATAAGAAGCGTCTTTGTTTTAGGATTATGAGGGGGATATTCTTTATTGGTTAAAGACGTTTTTCTATTTTTAAAAGTAAGATCGTTTTCCTACGATCAGTACCCTTCTCTCGCTGAATGATTTCTGAACAGAAATACGTAAACATCTATATTCTTTCTGTATCAAAAGAAAGCGTAGTGCTCTATTTATTTAGATGAATACAGAGTGGGAGAGTTCCTTAAAATAAAACAGAAAGTAGTTACGGAAAATCACTTAAAACAATACAAAATGAAACTTATATGTTTTTTATATAAATAATAAAATACTCTACGTATTTCATGTTTTTTTACAAAAACCAAGATTTATAACTAATAAAAAACTATTTTCTTGATACTGAATAAGTATCTCTTATCGTGAGATAGTGGGTTCTAAAACGATATAGAAAAGCATGTATGGATTGTCTTATGGACCTCAGAAAATATATAACTAGAAGGGAATATAAATGTGATTGTTTATATGAATTGTTGAACATACTCCCCTTTTATCTATAACTATAAAGTATAGTCAAGTAATGTTGTTGACATGCAGAGGATATGCTGAAATTCGTGCGTTTCTTTTCTGTTCAAGGTTTGTAATTACATGGAGTTAAATTACGTGATTTTGGAATTAAAGTGAGAAAATAAAAGAGAAAGATAATTTGCAAATTATATTGTTTATAATGCGGTCAAATTTAGATTGATAGATGTAGAGATATAGACTACTACGAGCCCAGATTATTTAATCTAATTTTATATAACAGGTATTGGTTGATGCTGTATTGACTCTCTTTTAGAGAGAAGTATACCAGCTGAGATCGTTGTTCTTTAAAGCACGTGCTGACATGCATTATCATCGCATCACTCTCTAACAATTTTAAAGACATGCATGTTTAAGAATTCTAGTCATTGATACTAAAAGAACACGCGAGACCTGGTATAAAAACAGGGTGTTTGCTCAAATCGTTTCCTATATCTTTTTTACGATACAGTGAACATTCAAAAAAAGAAGAACTCCATTAAAACTAAAATACTCTGTTCTTAATTTAGATTTGGATAGAATTATCTAAATGAAAAGATACGTCAGATATTAATTCGAATCAATAGGGATAATATCAAAAAGCATGAAGGAGTAAAAGTTTTTATTCAATGGATACAAAAATATATGTTACCGCCTGTATGTTTAAAACATGCCATGATATATTTTGTTAAATTTGATAACCAATAATATCAGGTTAAGAAAAGCAATGATGTCTTTACTTGAAAGACTATTATCCCCCCATCGGATATTATCCGAGGGTGTTTTAAAGTTGATCTTGAATAATGATTGATTGAGAAATCTTCTCCTTGAAATAAGGAATGAGTAAAAATATCAAAGACTAGAAATAGTATTTCCAGAGATCATCAAGCGTATTATGTAAAATGAGAAATGATTCCATTTTACCCAGATTTGATAATTTTTTAGTAGATGTATACTAAAGCATAAACTAGAAAGTACCATATTACATTTTATTCATTAATGTAATATGGTTGTATTTTTGGATGAATATTGGAATCAAAATCAGTTTTGTTTTTAGATAAAACAAAGAAAAGAATGATGTATGTAATAATATTTAATATCACTTTCATTATATATTTAATGTAAATCTTGCTTACTATAAGCGCGTTCAGTAATACACTCTTCCTTATGAAGAGAAAAAACGCCCCTGACTGGGGCGTTTTTTAGTCTTTATTATGCTCAAGTGTTCGACTTGATCTATTTTTTAAGCCAATGGAGATCTTTTGTGGTTTTTCCTCTTGGGGGAGTTCACAAGTAAATCGAAGCGTTAACAATCCATTGTCTAGATGCGAATCTTGAATGTGTATCTTGTGTTCAAGGTTAAAACTTAATGAAAAATTAGTTTTTTTAATGCCACAATGAAACCATTTTACACCGGTTTCTTTTTCAGTCGTTTCAGTTGCTTTGTTTTCTTCACCTTGAACTTTACCCATGATGGTAAGGTGGTTATTGAGTAAAGAAACATCCAGTTCATCTTGTGTATAACCCGGCACGCTTACCGTCATTTCATAATGCTCTTTATCTTTTTGTAAAAGATTATAAGCAGGCGTATCAGTTACGGGGTTTTCCCCGGTCAGACGACTAAATAGATTATCTATTTGTGTAAAGCGGTCCGAAAGCAGATGATTACTCAAGGCCGGGATGAATGAGAAAGAACGATAGGCCATATTGTACTCCTTTAAAGATATATAAAATAAAACCCACTTTTATAATGGGATCACTTAGCGATATTTCAAGTACGAATCATCAAGATAAGAAAAACAATATAACCTTAATTATAGATACTATTTGAGAGTTTTTAACGTATATAAATACATAGATTGTTGTATTTGTTAAAAAAATTAGACGGAAACTGTGTTGAGGTTTTTTAGTATCCAAGATTTTTATTAAAGCATGCCGATTTTTTTGTACAAATTAGTTTTAAAATTCTCCGAGTAGGCTAAGTAAAAAATCCGCTCTGATTTTGTTGAGGCATGAAAGACTAAAAAATATCCATATCTTATATGGTGTAAATTGACTGTGTTGGATCTTTATCCTGATTTTCGAAAATCAGCAGGTAATGGTAGTGAATTAGCCTCCTAAATGTGTATTTTTTACTGATGTTATAAGCGCTACCGTTCGAATTAATAAGAGATTAATGCTGTTATCACAAACATATTAAGTGATTGATGAGTGTATTATTGTCACTGGTGATCCGAATGTTTTCTGGCTTGTCTATCTATTGTAAATCGAGATTTAAGTGTAGTCATAACCTAGAATAGAAAAATTATTATAATATTCTCTGTAAATCATGTAATAATACATGAGAAAGACTAATTGAAGTCACCTAATGTCACCATTAGGTAACGTATAGCTAATCTAGATATTACAGTGATAACTGAAAAAAAAAGAAAAGATAACGCCTTCCGAAGAAGGCAAAGTCTCTCAATCTAAAAGTAGTCGAGATCGAAAATATCCTTATGGTAATTAAGCGTTAAAAAGGACATGGGAGTAGAACATTACTTTTTTCTCTGCTGGGGAATCTATTCGAAATAAAAGCGAAATCCTCTTTCAATTTTATTTCTATGAAGATTTCATTACTTATTCGAAATTCTAATGAATAGTTTCCGGTCAGATAGATAGCTGTATTAGCTATAGATAGATAGCTGTATTAGCTATATAGCTATATATTTTTCAGCTAATTAAATTTGCTATTTGTATAGCGGGTCTCACCAGTAAATGAGTGGATAATTTTAAATTATTCGCTAATGGTAACTTGTCTGAAAGTTACTATGCCTATTTTAATAGGCGACAAAACTGTATTTTGGGATAATTGTCCAGCGTAGTAGTATTTTGATATCGAGAATGCTTAAACAAGCATTCTTTGAGGTTATCTGTTGTTCTGAGATTGCATTATGCTGCTTTATGTTGTTGGGATAGAAAACGTGCTGCTATAGCGTGATCACGTTTCTCTTTCTTTCATCAAGAGAATGGTTAGCTATCTAAAGTGTTAGTAGAAAGAGCCTCGCATGGCGCGGTAGCCTTAAAAAGGCTACCGCTTCTAGCGTTTAAAACCTAAATTTCTCGATTAGATTATACATTGTGTGTGTCGATCTATTAAGTATAATAAGGTATTAAAAATTCTTTCTTTAAAGAAAGCCCCCCCCCTGAAAATGTATCTGGAACATGGATGTTTACATATTGATTGATAGTAATATCATCTGATTCAGCGTTATTGACGGAGTCATAGTATTAAACCGTTCTATCCCTATATTAATTTTTATAGGCATCATACCGATGATTGCTTATGGCGTTAAGGAAAAATTTTTTCAAGGCTATCTATTGAGATATCCTGAGTAACAATGAGAATCTACTTGTTATCATCGTGTTGTCAGACATGGGTAAATCTAGTCTTAAAAGACTATTATTTAAGTCAGGGGTCAGCCAATCTAAAGAAGTGTTGTATATCATGCGAATATGATACAGTTAAGAGTAATTACTATTTCATTAGGTCAGATATGGAGTGAATCGAGCCAATAACTCAGCTTACTGAGGTTTAGCTTATACAGTATATTATTTATTTCTTAAATAGTTTATAACATTTATTGCATTAAAGGGCACATATATAGAATATATACTATAAAGAGTCATTATTCTATTAATGCACATTAACATCTTTTAATGTTTGTATTGACTTGAAAAGTCGTTTATCTCCAAGAAGAGAATAGCACACACGAAAGCCAACAATGATCACAGTAATACTTAGTTTCCAGGCTATAGTTTACTAATATAACTGTTAGTACAATATGGCTGTTCTCAATAAAAAGCACAGTATAAATGATATTTCACGGTTAAACTACTTGTTAAGAACATGCTCACCGTCAATTGTATGTGAGGCAAGTAACTGTAATACAAAGTATAACAATACTATTTTTTACAGAAATAAATAATATCATCGTTCATCATTAAAATGATACATGGTGAATTTTGTAATCTTTTAAATGTATTTTCAAGAAGTTAACTTTATGTATTAATTACATATATCGCCTGATACGATGTGGTATTCGGTGAGTTTTGACTTGATAGAACTGACGATTATTATCAGTCGCCTAGCCAGAAAATACAGTAAGCTATAAGAAGGTAACATTCAAGCGAAACTGAAACGCAGTGCATCATAGTTTGATGTGGTAATTATAAAACGCTCTGTTTTAGATTGAAGATTTTGTATAATGGTTGAAAATTGAAGAGGTAATGTGCTTTCACCAGATATATGTACTAATTTTAAATAGCGACGGGTACTCTGGTGGTGTACCGGGAGATACAATGAACCAGGTATTTCGACTATCCTTGGGTATTTTTCTGTCATGGGCATATGTATCATATGCAGGAGTGAGCATACAGATCAATCAAGAGGCATATTCGGCGCAGCCGATCGGGGTTGTTCCGTTTAAATGGGGTGGGTCCGGTGCTCCACCCCAAGATATCGCTGGAATTATAGCTGCTGATCTACGTAATAGTGGTAAATTCAAGCCTCTCGATAAGTCTCATCTACCTCAATATCCAACCACTGCATCGGAAGTAACGCCTCTTGCCTGGTCAGGAATTGGCATCAACGCTGTAGTTGTGGGGAAAATATGGCCAAGCGCCGATGACAGCTATGTCCTTTCTTACCAATTGGTAGATACTTTTCATAATCCTGGCATCGTTTTGTCGGAAAATCAGTTCAAAGTTTCAGGAAAATGGCTGCGTTATGCTACACATGGCGTCAGTGATGAAACTTTTGAAAAACTTATCGGAATTCAAGGTGCGTTTCGTACCCGTATTGCCTACGTGGTCCATACCAGTAGTAGTATGTATCCATACGAACTTCGCGTATCAGATTATGACGGTTGGAATCAAATTCCAGTGCATCGTTCGCCACGACTTCTAATGTCGCCTGCCTGGTCTCCTGATGCCAGTAAACTTGCATATGTTACGTTTGAAAGCGGTCATAGTGCGCTTGTGATCCAAACATTGGATAGCACCGCTATTCGTCAGGTTGCAAGTTTTCCTCAGCATAACGGCGCGCCTGCATTTTCACCAGATGGCAGTAAGTTAGCGTTTGTGTTATCAAAGACCGGCAGTTTGAATTTATATATAATGGATCTGTTATCCAATCAGATTAGTGCACTAACCGACAGTCGTAGCAATAATACCGAACCAACCTGGTTTCCTGACAGTCAGACGTTAGCGTATACTTCTGACCAAGGTGGGTCTCCACAAATTTATAAAATTAATATCAATGTCGGTGTTCCACAACGTCTGTCCTGGACAGGGACCCACAATCAGAATGCAAATGTTAGCGCAGATGGAAAGTTTTTAGTTATGGTTAGCCGTAATAACAGCATACAGCACATCGCTAAATTAAATTTAATAACAGGAACTGTACAGGTATTAACGGATACGTTCATGGATGACACCCCTAGTATCGCTCCTAATGGTAGCATGATTATCTACAGTGCTACACAAAAAGGGACAACTTGTATATTACATTTAGTCTCGGCTAATGGGGATTTTAAAGCACATTTTCCAGTCATTCATGAATCAGTTAAGTTTCCTGCGTGGTCGCCGTATCTATAATATACGTGTGAATATGTAAGGAAGAGAAAGATGCCAGTCAATAAAGGGTTCAAAGAGATTTTCTTGAGCATGACATTAATCATGATCGGTGGATGTAGTTTACATCAACATACTAATAATGCATACATACCAGGTATGGGGGCAAAAATAAACATAGAGAATCTCCACAACAGTATCTCGCCGGAAAAGCAGGTAACTCCGGAGATGCAAAATCTTCAGCGAAATAATGTTGTTTACTTCGATGTGGATTAGTATAATACTAGCCTTACCCTTTTATAAAAGGCTTAACGCTCATGCCAGTTTTTTACGTAGGAATTCATCACAAAAAGTAGTTATTGAAGGTTATATAGATCAAAACGAGACACCGGAATATAATATTGCTCTATGTGAGTGCCGTGCTGATGCCGTGAAGATATATCTTCAGAGTAAGGGTGCCGCTGCTAAGTAGATCTTTATTGTATCTTACGGTAATGATCAACCCATTTCATTTTATCGCGATAAATTAGCTAATACCAAAAACCGTCGCGTTATACTGGTCTATTAAGAGTCTTTCATGAGTAAGAATTTTACAGTTTATTTCTTCAGTCTGTTATTATTAGTTAGCCCCCCCCTCCAAAAGTCTGCTGCGGCGAATGTGATAATTAGTAATATTAGCTTCAATTCGCTAGAAGATCGAGTTACTCAACTCGAGCGTATTGCTAATGCGCATAGGCAACTACTAATTCAGATATATCAGCAGTACCGAAATCAGCAGCATGATGTCGATTTACTTCGAGGTCAGATTCAGGAAAATCAACACCGGTTATTTCAACTGCTTGAGCAGCAAAAACAGCTCTATCAAAAGATAGATGGTCTCTCAAATCAAATTCCGGCTGCTATTTTCACGGACCATAAGTCTAAAGCGATCTGTTTATCAAGAAAGTTGGCTGGAAGTCAGGATAAGGTGACTGCTATGAACACTGGCGTTAATATAGATTATAACCAAGGGGGGGGTAGTGTAGCAGCGCTACTGAAAAAAGTTTTCTAAAATCTTATCTCACACAATGTTATTTATTAGTTAAGGTTGCTTACTTGTTATCAAGTTACAAAAAGATAATTCAACTAGGTTTTACTCTAGTGATAAATGAAAATCATTGGAAAGATACAGCTTAGTGGATTTGTTCATATCCCAGATAATGAACAGTATCCTGACACTTTGAATAAAGTCACTATTATGGCTATAACAAGTTAAATTCATTTAAAAATAACCTACTTATTTTCTGCAATCCTAATTTTATTACTTCTGCTTCATTAGCAGAAACTTCTAGCTATTTAAGCGATTTTATCGTGTAGATTACTTGAATCAATACATCCTAGGCTAGAGAATGTAAGAAAACGTTGATGCTCCAGTATTTGGAGTAGTTTATCCATTTCCGATAATTAAGGATGAAGCGGAGAGAGAGTTATTTTTTTATCATATCGAACAATGATTTATCTAGTTTATAAAGCATGATAACTTTAATGATCGGTTTGGATTCACAAAGGCGCATTGATTGATGTTGAAATAAATTATAAGGAAAAATAATATTTAGATTTAGGACTTGTAAGATTTTTTCTTGTGAACATTGAATTATTTATAGTCTAGCGTATATTTTCTACAGTTCGCTTAACAGCGAATTATATAGTTTTCAGTATTGCTTAAGGAAATAATATTAAAGCGTGTTACCCTAAAGTAGGTATGACATCAGTCTTTATTCTTCCTAGGTTTTTAGGCGAATTCTAACACTTACTAGTACCAGTTTGGAAAACTAAAGTATTCAGAAGTGCATTGAATACTAACAATATCTATAAAAAATGGAGTTCAGGTGGGTTAAGGTTAGTGCTTTTCTAGGCAGCTGTCATTAATAGTCTATGACTATCATTGGTTACAGATAACCATTTTTATTAAAATTCTCTCTACAAAAATATTATCTTTTTGCCATCAGCGAGGTCTAAAATGTTTTGTCCTGTCTTAGCACTAGCAAAGCAGTTAATAAAATGTCCCTCTCTGAGCCCTGAGGACGCCGGATGCCAGGTGATAATAATGGCGCGCCTAGAAGCTTTGGGGTTTACAATTGAACCAATGCCATTTGGCGATACTCTTAATTTTTGGGCATGGCGTGGCGAAGGTCGTACACTAGTCTTTGCTGGACATACGGATGTAGTACCTCCTGGTGATATCGGTTGTTGGGATAACCCACCGTTTCAACCAAGCTTGCACAATGGTATGCTGTATGGGCGTGGCGCCGCGGATATGAAGGGATCTTTAGCCTCGATGGTTATTGCCGCTGAACGCTTTGTTTCTTTACATCATCATCATCAGGGTCGGTTAGCGTTTCTCATTACCTCTGATGAGGAAGCAAACGCGCAAAACGGCACGGTTAAAGTAATAGAATTGCTTATAGAACGTCAAGAACGTCTGGATTATTGTCTTGTAGGTGAACCATCTAGTAGTGCCCAGCTTGGGGATGTTATCAAAAATGGTCGGCGAGGTTCGCTAAGCGCGCATCTAATTGTGCAAGGGATACAAGGTCACATTGCTTATCCAGATCTAGCGGAGAATCCGGTACATGGCGCGATGAATGCGCTAAAAGAATTAATAGATACTCGTTGGGATAAGGGTAACGATTTTTTCCCACCTACTACGATGCAAATTACCAATATCCATGCTGGTAGCGGGAGTAACAATATCAGCCCTGGTGAGTTGCTAGTGCAATTTAATTTTCGTTTCAATACTGAGCTGACAGACAGGATTATCCGTCATCGAGTAGAGACTATTATACAGAAGTACGAGTTACGCTATCGGATCCGGTGGTCGTTATCTGGCCAACCGTTCCTAACCGAAAGCGGTGCTTTAGCAGAAGCAGCCGTGCGAGCGGTAAAGCAATATCAGAACATTATACCACGTCTTGAAACTACCGGCGGTACCTCTGACGGTCGGTTCATTTCCCGACTGAGTAAGCAAGTAGTAGAGCTGGGACCAGTAAATACTACTATTCATAAAGTGAATGAATGCGTAAGAGTGACTGATCTTCAGCTACTGAGTCGAATGTATCAGAGAATTATGGAGCAATTGATTTTATGATATATACCTGGATACCTCATTACTTACATTGAGAAAAATTTATTTTTTTAGAAACAGATCATCAATTACAGATAGAAGAAGTGGAGATATTGCAGCCATTTTAGCTCTTTCAGCCATGGCAACCATTGTAGCAAATACTATTACTTTAAATATTTGTTATATAACAGTACTATTAGTACTCGTGACTATGATTGTTTATGGTAAATCACGATTGTACATCTATTAATTGTAATAGATCAGCGTATGCCTATCTAAGGCAACTGCCTTGCACGGTTTATTATTTTGAAATTAATCAATGAATCGAATGTTTTTATTTACGATACGACTCGCTGTGTTTAAGAATGACTTCAGTGGTATTGTTAACTTCAAATATTTTTCTGATTTCAAGGATCTGATTAAGCTAATTGTTATCTACAATAGGCGACTCGTAATAAATATATGATCTTTAAAATTGGGTTATATGGTGATTATATCACTACATATCTAAAAGGAACGTTACGTTCATTGGAAAAAGAATAAAATAGTTTATTAAGAATTTTTTTTGGGGTTAAGCATATGCATCCTTAAAAGTTCACGTTTATGTGGAAAATAGCCTATGACATGTTAGAAATTGCTTCTCTATATAGAAGCTAGATTAGACATAGATTAAGTACAAATAGAGATAAGCGAAAAGTAAAACAGAGATCTTTTGTAATACACTAGTACATGATTTTTGATTTTCTTTCCTGTTTCTATATCTGACAATATTCACAAAGTGCGTCTAGTAACTGTATTTTTTGCGTATTTCCTTGATGCATTAAGGAGAGCTCCTTTATTTTCTGTAGATAACCGTCTAGACGCGCTTTATTAAAATAGATATTACGATGTTCTAACCAGCGTAGTGCCTCATCATGATTTAACGTGTGCTTGAAATTTCGTGCGCGATAGCGAAAAAGTAATAGATTTAAGCGAGGATCTATAAAGCTTATATTTAATGTCTGTAAACTTTCCGGATTGGTAGAGAGAATAATATTCATAGTAGCCCGATCGCTTTCACTGAAAAATCCATCATATAGCTGGGTATCGACGTTGTCTGAAGGCGTAAAAACAGTTGTCTTTTCGGAAAACACAGCTACTATTTTTTTTCTGAGTTCTGGCCGTTTGCGTAACCAGGTCAAATTATCCAGGCATCGTTTCCGATGGATACCCAGTCGTTCGGCATCAATCGGGCGTAGCGTATTGGCGGGTGCCAGCACTGGACATTTATTGAGGTACACGATCTTTAATGGTACTGAAGTATTTTTATACAGCGCGTGTTTCTTTGTATAGAGCCGATTACGTAGAGCATCACTATCGAGCTCCTCAAGAAGCTGTATATTACCGCTTAGATCGCAGACGATAAGCGCATTAGGGTTGTAAGGATGCCAGGCTAAAGGCGCAATCCAGGCAGTATTTCCTCGCGCCGCGCCAAACATACCTGAAATATGTACCAATGGTGTCATTGTTTCAAGAGGAGCGATAAGTCTTTTTAACTCTCTCTTACCGCGGTAATGGTAGAGGAAATTAAATAGATTCGGTTGCATTTTATAGATTAGTTTTCCTATTTCGAGAGTAGCATAAACATCGGCCATCGCATCATGGGCATTCGAATGTTCAATACCATTTGCATGAGTGAGATCTTGAAGACGGAAACTGGGTAGACCTTCTTCATTTATTGGCCATGAGATTCCCTCAGGGCGCAAGGCGTAGCAGGCACGCATGACATCCAGCAGATCCCATCGGGAATTACCCTGTTTCCAGCTCCAGCCGTATGGATCATAAAAATTGCGATAAAATAAATTACGGCTAACTTCATCATCGAAGTTGATATTGTTGTAACCTAAAATACAAGTGTCTGGCATGTTAAACATTTTATAAATACGCCGGGCGAACTCCACCTCTGATATACCATCACTTAACGCTTTTTGGGGTGTAATCCCAGTAATTAACACTGCTTCTGGATCTGGCAAATAATCGTCAGCCGGATGACATAAAAAGTTTGTTGGTTCCTCTAGAATTCTAAACTGGCTATCGGTGCGAATAGCTGAGAATTGCGCTGGCCAGTCAAGGGCAGGATGTTTACCAAAGGTTTCGTAATCGTGTACTAGAAATGTAGGTCGCTTGAGTGGATCAGGCATGGTTTAGTTCTTTTTTTTAAGATGGTGGGTTATTTTAGAGGTTATTATGAACATATACAGTCTACATTTAAAGTCATTGATAATATTAGGTACTCATAGTACCTAATATAAGTAATTTACAATTATTAGCTAATATCACCAAGTGATTTAAGGGTTATGATGAATTTTTACAAAGAACAGAGTTACTATATTTAAACGGATATCTTTTTTACTTTCCATTTATACTTAATGTCTTTCAGATTTTTAAAATGATATAAGTACTGTACTATCACGAGTCGTGAATCAGGTTATTTTTTAGCATTATGGATAGTTATATATCATCTGATGATAATATCGTTGATTATAAACAGGGTTTATTTTGATATTTTAAGAAAAAATATCTTTACTCTATTATTACTGATCATTGTACAATTATTACAAATAATACTAATATTTAATTATTGTTAATTTAATATGAATTAAACGATTCAGCTAATGAGCGATGGAAATCAGGTCATGGTTACTTAAGGATAAGCGTTAGAACTTCCATGCTATTATTCTTCGGTTGGAACAGATTGTGTTTATTCTACTTAGGTAGAGAAACAGGTGGTTTTGTTTGTGGCCATATATGTCGTTTACCAAAAAGATATCTTTCTTATAGAAAATACTGCATAAAGATGTAATCAAAATTTTATTTTGAATAAAAAAATCCGATTCTATTAGTATAGTTTTAGGATCTGTTGGTCTCGAATTCAGCATCCACTTGAACTTCTTAAAGTTAATCCTAACGTTTTACAATTTTACAATAAGCTTAATAACATTAGTTTTTAAAGCTAAAGTGGTTTTACTGGAAAAGTATCTAGTTTTATAAAAAATACTAACTCGACTACTCGATGACCATGATTCTATACATAGAATAAAGTATGATAAAATCATATATGTTTTTATTGTTATAAACAAATTAAATTTAAAGAAAGAAGGAGCGATCTATTTCGAATAGATTGGTTTTATGTCACTGCTAAAAGAAGAAGGGACTGGGTTGGAAAAGGCGTTCTAGATCATTGATAAACTTTTTATCAGTGAGGAATATGATCACATGATCACCCTCTTCAATCCGGCTGGTTCGGTTGACGATAATAACCTCATCTCCGCGAACAATAGCACCAATAATGGCACCAGGTGGTAGCTTAATAGCCTCAATGTGACGGCCAACTACTCGTGAAGTGTTTTTATCGCCATGAGCTATAGTTTCAATTGCTTCTGCTATTCCGCCTCGCAATGAGGAAACAGTGACGATATCCGCTTTGCGGACATGTCCTAGCAGCGATGAAATCGTAGCCTGCTGGGGGGAAATGGTGATATCGATTACACTGCCTTGAACAAGATCCACATATGCGCGTCGTTGAATTAGTACTAATACTTTTTTTGCCCCCATGCGCTTAGCTAACATAGCGGACATAATATTGGCTTCATCGTCATTAGTAAGGGCGATAAAGACATCAATCTGCTCAATATGCTCCTGTGCTAACAGCTCCTGATCTGAGGCATCACCGTAAAAAACAATAGTATTATGCAATTGTTCCGCTAGTTCAACAGCGCGTTCTTGAATACGTTCTATTAGTTTCACATTATAATTCTTTTCTAGTCGATACGCCAAACCAGCACCGATGTTGCCACCGCCAACGATCATAATGCGGTGATAAGGTTTCTCTAGTCTCTGCATTTCACTAATAACTGCACGGATATGCTGGGAAGCGACGACGAAGAAAACTTCATCATCTGCCTCGATAATCGTTGATCCCTGCGGGCGAATTGGTTTGTTTTGACGAAAAATAGCCGCCACTCGGGTCTCGATATGTGGCATATGCGCCTTGAGCGAAGAAAGGGCATTCCCAACTAGCAACCCGCCATAATAGGCTTTAACAGCCACTAGGCTAACTTTGCTTTTAGAAAAATTTACTATCTGAATGGCACCAGGATATTCAATTAGTTTATTGATATTATCAATGACTAGCTGTTCAGGTGAGATCAAATGATCAATGGGAACAGCTTCCGGCGAAAATAGCCACTCAGCTTCTCGACCATACTCCTGAGATCGGATGCGGGCGATACGGTTTGGCGTTTTAAATAGCGTATAGGCTATCTGACAGGCAATCATATTGGTTTCATCGGAGTTTGTTACGGCTACTAGCATATCGGCATCTTCCGCTCCGGCATCGCGCAGGACCCGCGGGTGAGATCCGTATCCCTGGATCGCACGTAGATCAAACTTATCCTGTAACTGGCGCAACTGCTCCGCGTCGGTATCGACAATCGTAATATCATTATTCTCCCCGACAAGATTTTCCGCAAGCGTACCACCGACTTGCCCTGCACCAAGAATGATGATTTTCATAAATGAATCCTTATTTTTAGGAATAGCGCATCTCTAATGGGATAAAATCCCTTTTATCATTTTTGCATAAAAGAAACCATCACCCGATGTTGGTGAAGGTAAGTATTGTAAGCCGGGTGAAATCGCATCGCCTGTTTCATGTACTTTGGCATCAGGATGCGTAGAAAGAAAATCCTTGATTTGAAAGTAGTTTTCTTCTGGTAAAATAGAACAAGTGGCGTATAGCAATGTTCCACCGAGCTTAAGAATTTCCCAGGTAGCACATAAAATTTGGTATTGTACTTCGGCTAATGCAGTAATATCCCGATCGCATCGCAACCATTTAATATCCGGATGCCGCCGGATGACGCCGGTTGAGGAGCATGGTACATCCAGTAGGATACGGTCAAAAATGGTATTCTCTCGCCAGTCATTCGGTGATAGTCCGTCTCCTATTAGAACCTTCGCAGTCATCCCTAGTCGCTGCAGATTCTTATGGATATCTGTAATCCGTTTCGCATTTAGATCCACTGCGGTAACCTGCGCTGTAGGGGCGATCTCTAGAATGTGAGTGGTTTTTCCTCCGGGAGCTGCGCAGAGATCAAGAATGATCTCGCCGTTTTGGGGTTGTAGAAGTAAAGCAGCTCTCTGTGCTGATGCATCCTGCACTGTTATATCACCCTGATAAAAACCAGGTAGTTTGCTAACATTGCATGGTGTTTTTAGCCTGATAGCGTCCGGTAGTTTCGGGTGTGCAACAGCTTCGATATTCTTATTGGCAAGCAATATCAGGTAAGCGTTACGGGTGAAGTGCCGACGATTAACTCGCAGCCACATTGGAGGTCGTTGATTATTAGCATGGATTATCTGTGCGTGGTGTATCGGCCAGGCAGCTAAAATTCGTTTTTTCAGCCAGGATGGGTGAAAATGACAGATTTCTAGTTTCGTAGCTTTGGTTAACAAGAAAATTTGCTTTCGCTGGAACTGCCGTAACACTCCGTTAATCAATCCTTTTAGCTGAGGTTGTTGTAGTGAGACCACACCTTCTACCGTCTCTGCAAGAACGGCGTAAGGAGGAATACGAGTATACATTAACTGATATAATCCAACCATGAGGAGGTGATGAAGTGTCCTCTGTTTACCAGTCAGTGCTTTTTTCATTAGCTGCTGTAAGATCCATTCTAACAGCGGTAAGACCCGCATAATACCAAAGCACAATTCTTGTAGTAGCGCGCGGTCTTTTTTGTTTAAGGCTGTTTTCAGCACCGGTAATAAGACGCTAAGAGATTGCTTATTATCCAGGACTTCTGTCACCGTTTTAGCGGTGGTAACGCGAAGATTATCGTATGTTTTCATAGTAGACCAGAGAGGGGGTAAGATTTTTGCTATATAATTTAAAGGTTAACATTACTATCTAACCTTATGTTAATGGAAACTTGTTTAGTATCACCATCAATACAATTTAATAGTCTTTATCAAGTTTATTTATGTTCTAATATATTATATCATTTCATATGGTTTAAGATCATTACTAGAGAAATGCTGCTGTTTTTATTATCGAGTGAGACTCAGATAGATTGAGAACAGAGTGTTTTTGTAAAAATAGATATTTCTTTTTATTTTTCTACCTCTTTAGGATTGGTATCTGGTGAATATGCCTTAATGATGATGTCAGGGACCCAATGTTAATAATAACTTATTAAATATTCTATCTCTTGTGGAAAGAGGGATATTTTATTATGTTCAGACAGTTTTTAGAGAAAACCGGGATAAAAATTATACTTTTTAAGTATTTTTAGAATTGATAATTGAAATAAAGTGTGCTGTTAGAAAGAGGGAGTTAGGTCAACATTGATAACAATTTTAAAGAAGAGAAAATAAAACCGTCTACAGGACGACTATAACACTCAATTAAGACGGAACGATATTATTTAATAAAGAAGTAATATTCTCTATCCTTTGTAAAATTGCTAAAACAGATACTTAAAATGGTCATGATTGATATAATCAACAGATTGTTGGTCAGTGGAGCAGCAAAAGAAGTTAAAAATATCCTGTAAATCACAAACACTCTAGTGCTCTGTTTATATCCCATTATCAAAATTCAATCCTTTTCTTTTCAAGAAAAAATAAGATAACTCAAGCTAATTATAAGACAGATATCCGGGTAGAAATATTGCGTGAGATCTTGCGTAGAAAATTATTGAAGCGATATATTTCAAATGGGAAAAGTGGGGACGGTATAGTATTGTTCCCGTAAAAGTCCAAGATAAGTAGACCCTAGGTTACCAATAATAATTGGTAGAATCTGATTTAGAGTGTGGTGATTATAGAACAGTGAACAATCATTGATAAATCTTCACTCACGCTTCAAGAAAGGGACGAATCTGCGAGATGTTTATCGATTGTAGTTTCAGGAGTTATACCTACCCTACCTGCGCTAGTTTTTATTCTCTAGTGTTTCCTTCAGACTCGTTACTGTTTTCTCTAGCGTATCGCGGTTGGTTTTTTTTGTATCTACTTTAACATAGACGCTACGCTCTTCAGGAATAACGAGTACTTCGATTACACCAGGCTTTGCCTGAAGACGATGCTGCGTTAATTGACTTTCAGTCAGTAAGCAGGTGGGCAAGGTAAGACGAAGACTGCTGATATGGGGTGGCTCCCGCAGTGTGGTACTAACTAGACAACATATCAGCGCAATCGATGCCCCAGCAAGAAATACCAGCCATTGGCCTTGGAGTTGAAATAGACACCCGCCGAGTGTCCCGCCGAATGCCACCCCAAGAAACTGACTGGTGGAGTAAATACCCATTGATGTGCCTTTATAACCTGCCGGTGACTCTTTACTAATCAGCGAAGGCAGTAGGGCTTCTACGATATTAAACGATAGAAAGAATAGTTGAGTACCAGTAAATATTAGCCAGAGATGGGTGCCAGCTAAGAGCCATACGATTTCGGTAAACAGTAGTAGGGTCATACAGGAAAAAAATATACGCTTAATCTGACGTTTTATTTCAGCGTATATGATTGCTGGGATTACCGTTAAGAACGAAGTTAGCATAGTCACTAAATATACTTTCCATTGTTCACTGGTTACGAAACCGGCTTTGGCCATCATCGGCGGAAGAGCAATGAAATTCAACATCAGTATAGTATGTAAGCAAAAAATACCTACGTTGCATTTTAGGAGTTGCGGATTACCAAGAACCTTAGTGAAACTACCCCGTACCACGCCTGACTCACGGTTCATCGTATGAGAGTTCGTGCTAGGCACTACTAAAACTGTAAGCGCAACGGCAGTTAGTGCTAGTGCAGTGACGCCTAAAAACAGTCCACTAAGACCGATCAGTCGAGTTATAATCGGACCTAGCGCCATGGCAATGGTAAAGGTTACTCCAAAGCTAACACCGATAAACGCCATGGCTTTAGTGCGGTTTTGTTCACGGGTTAAATCCGATAGTAACGCCATTAATGGCGCGGCAATGGCGCCTGAACCTTGAATCGCTCGCCCGAGAATAACCCCCCAGATACTGCTAGTCAAAGCAGCGATGATGCTGCCAAGGGCGAAGATTAGTAAGCCAACGACAATCAGTGGTTTTCGGCCGACACGGTCAGAAATCAGGGCTAAGGGAATCTGAAATATCGCTTGTACCAGCCCGTAAATGCCGATAGCGAGGCCGATAAGTGATTGGTTAGCCCCTTCCAACGCCATTCCATAAATACTCAAGACTGGTAATACCATAAACATCCCTAGCATGCGCAATGCAAATATTGTACCTAGACCCCAGGTAGCTCTTAGCTCTATGTTGGTCATTGTTGTGTCGTTCATTACAACCTCAAGGAATGTTTTCTGGGTTAATGCATGACCAATTTATATAATTTTTATTATATCATGTATACACACAGTGTTTCTATGTTGCAAAAAATACCTTGTATCTTTTTACTTATATCCTGCCAGTTTTAGATCCGGAGACTAGATAGAAAGCACGTTAGAAATATTACTACCCTTGAAGGTGACGATGATGTTCTCTTTCCGTGAAGCCCACGCCAATAGTGCCTTGATATGTTTTCACCTTTAAATAAGGCATGGTATCTTACATTTGCTCTCTTTTTAGCATAAAAACTGCGATACAATGAGTAAACATGGGCAGAAGAGAAAAATAAAATTTGATATGTTGGAATGGATATCCAGGTGGGATATTGCATTAGGCGTCCATTAGTGAAGTGGAGGTTTAAGGTATGCGCTGTTATTGAAATCTACCGACATCATTATACTGAGTAAGGTAATTACAATGATCGAAAAGATAAACAACTTCCGTGCCCAAACTTTATTATCATTAGTTGATTTATACCCCTGTAAAGCTATACCTAGCCAGCAGAGGGTGAGTGAAGCGGTGATAATGCAATATTTATATCCCGTGTAACCGGTTATTGTTAGCAGCAGTGTTGCCAGCATAAACGCGAGGATATAAAAGATAATATGATGCTTAGTAAGCGTAATACCGCATTTAACTGGCAATACGGGAATCAAGGCTGTTTTATAATCTTTATAATGGAAGATAGCGATAGCATAAGAATGTGGAATTTGCCACAGACTGAAAATTAGCATTAAAATTAGCGAACCGGTATCCAAGCGATTGCTAACAGCACAATAACCAATCACCGGAGGTATAGCCCCGGATAAACTCCCAATAAGCGTACCGTAAATAGATCGACGCTTCATATATAGGCTGTAGACGAATATATAGACAAAAAAACCAATAACTGCAAGCCACATAGCTAGCGGATTGATGAGTAGATATAAAAGTATAAAACCGGTAATACCTGCTATTGTCGCATATGCTAAAATAATTGACGGAGAAATGATTGCTTTGACCAAAACTCTATTTTGAGTTCTTCCCATTTTCCGATCGATATCGCGATCTATATAGTTATTAAATATGCACGCTGAGCTCATTACGAGCGAGACACTTATGAGTGTAGCAAGAAATAAAGTACAATCGATCTGACCCTTTGCGGCGAGTAAGAACCCCCCCATAACGGAAATGAGATTACCGAAAATAATTCCTGGTTTTATTACTTCTAGATATTTCTTAATCATTAATATCTAAACTTACTAGTTGGCTCATTAAGTTATAATTAAGATGAGACATAATCCATAAAGACCCGCACATGAGAATTGCAATGATTATTACCGAAAACACAAGTGCTATTAGATTCCACCGCTGCTCAAATGAACTATCTAGATGTAGAAAATACACTAAATGTACTACAATCTGAGCCACGGCAAAAATCACCAGCAACGCAATCAGGCTATTTTTGTTAGTAGAAGTCTGCATTACCATGGCGAATGGTATTATTGTGAGGATTATGGAGAGAATTAAACCAATTATGTAAGATGATTTAGGGCTGCCACCACTATATTTTGTAGATGCATTATTCATGACACTGTTCCTATTAAATACACCACAGTAAAGACGCAAATCCATACCAAGTCTAGAAAGTGCCAGAATAGACTGAGGCAGTGAAGACGAGTTTGATTGATTGAGGTCAATCCACAACAGGAGACCTGAAGCATCATAACAAGGATCCAGAGAAGACCAGCGGTCACATGCATACCATGCATACCCACTAGTGTGAAGAAGCTAGATAAAAAAGCGCTCCGATCTGGGGAATACCCTGCGTTGATTAAATGGTGGAACTCGTATAGTTCCATACAGATAAAGTTTAAGCCCAAAAAGAAAGTTAGACCTAACCAGATATTGACTCGCGTCTTTTCGGCCCGATACATTGCCAGGATTGCCATTCCATAAGTTATACTGCTGAAGAGCAAAAAAAATGTTTCGAGGAGAACTAACGGTAGATTAAAAATATCTTTACCTGCTGGCCCCCCGGCTACTCTATTGCTTAGAACAGCATAAGTAGCAAATAGGGTACCAAATAAAATACAGTCGCTCATCAGATAAATCCAAAAGCCAAATATTTTTGTAGCTCCTGAATTGTCATGCTTATGCTGTGCATGAGTTTCTGTACAATTAGAAAAGCGCTTAGTTAACATTTTGTATATCCGCGGACTGGATTTGCTTAAAGTGCTGGTTCTCAATGCGTTCAATTTCCTCCACTGATACGCAATATTCGACGTTTTCATTAAAACTATAAAGTATCCAGGTAGTGATAATGCCAGCGAATCCGAAGATTGCCAACCACCAGATATGCCAGATTAAGGCGAATCCACACGCTAGACTAAAGGCGGAGATTATTATGCCAGCACTTGTGTTGTTTGGCATGTGAATAGTTTCATACGCGAGTGGTTTTTTATAAGCAGTACCTTTTTCTTTCATCTGCCAGAAGGCATCGCGTTGATTATTTATTTTCGGGATGACGGCGAAGTTATAAAACGGTGGTGGAGAGGACGTGGCCCATTCTAGGGTACGTCCACCCCATGGATCGCCGGTTAAATCTTGGTGTTTTTCTCGATCTCGAATACTGACTATAATCTGAATTACCTGGCAAAGGATGCCCAATGCTATCAGTATGGATCCGGCGGCAGCCAGCATTAGCAACAGATGAAAAGTGGGATCAATTTTTTGGCTCAATCGACGGGTCATCCCCATAAAACCCAGTGCATAAAGTGGCATGAATGCTACATAAAAACCGATAATCCATAACCAGAAGGCGCGTTTACCCCAGCATTCGTTGAGGGTATAACCAAACGCTTTTGGAAACCAGTAAGTCATACCGGAGAAGCAGCCAAAGACCACGCCACCAATAATGACATTGTGGAAATGAGCAATCAGAAATAGGGAATTATGTAGTACGAAGTCGGCTCCGGGGACTGCTAAAAGCACCCCGGTCATTCCCCCAATCGAGAATGTAATAATAAAACCTATGGTCCATAGCATTGCTGAATTAAATACTACGCGCCCCCGATAAATGGTAAACAGCCAGTTGAAAATCTTTACTCCAGTCGGGACGGCGATGATCATGGTCATAATACCGAAGAAGGCGTTGACGTTGGCACCAGATCCCATGGTGAAGAAGTGATGAAGCCAGACGCAAAAGGACAGCACAGTAATGGCGATTGTCGCCCATACGAGTGAGGTGTAGCCAAATAAGTGTTTTTTTGAGAAGGTCGCAACGACCTCTGAAAATACACCGAATACTGGTAACACTAAAATGTATACTTCCGGATGCCCCCAGGCCCAGAATAGGTTCACATACATCATCATGTTGCCTCCCAGATTATTGGTGAAAAAATGGGTACCAAGATAGCGATCTAAGGTTAGCAACAAAATGGTGACGGTTAAGATTGGAAATGCACTAATAATTAGTACGTTGGTGCATAGCGCCGTCCAGGTAAATACTGGAATTTTCATCATCGGCATATCGGGAGGGCGCATTCGTAGAATGGTGGTAAAGAAATTAATACCAGTGAGGGTTGTTCCGATACCAGCTATCTGGATACTCCAGATCCAGTAGTCAACTCCGACGCCGGGACTGTATTCCTTACCAGACAGCGGCGGATAAGCAACCCAGCCGGTTTGGGCGAATTCACCAACGCCGAGAGAAATATTGATTAAGATCACACCGACGACGAAGAGCCAGAAACTAAGGGAGTTGAGAAAAGGAAAGGCAACATCACGTGCTCCGATTTGCAGTGGTACTACCAAATTCATCAGGCCAATCACCAAGGGTGTTGCCATGAAGATAATCATTATAACGCCGTGAGCAGTCATCACCTGATCATAATGATGGGGTGGTAGAAAGCCCTCCCCCCCTGCTGAGGCTAATGCCTGTTGAGTTCGCATCATGATGGCATCGGCAAAGCCGCGCAGAAACATTACGCATGCTACAATTATGTACATGATGCCGATCTTTTTATGGTCTACTGAGGTAAGCCACTCTTTCCAAAGATATTGCCATTTACCACAATGGCTAATAGTTGCCACAATTCCCAGAGAGATCATCGTAATGGCGGCGAGAGTCATCATGATGATCGGTTCGTGGTAGGGAATAGAATTAAGAGTTAATTTCCCAAACATTGTTATTATTCCTCAGTAGCCGCGTGAGAGCGTTTATTCATGCTCATCCTCTTACTGTGAGCGATTGCAACGCTATTCTCCTTGTTTTCCATGAATTTACCAATTATATCCTGAAATAGATTTGTTTTGACGCTAGAAAAGTATTTGACCGGATGATACTCGCTTGGCACCGCTAATTGCTCGTAAGCGTCTATAGTCTTCAGCGTATCTGATGATGTTTTGACCTTTTTAATCCATTGATTGAAGGTGGTCTGATTCGGTGTGGCAATAGCGGTGAATTTCATGCCGGAAAATCCCCGTCCACTAAAGTTCGACGAAATACCTTTATAATGGCCTGACTCCTT
The DNA here is from genome assembly GCF_020541225.1 of Candidatus Steffania adelgidicola. Lineage (GTDB taxonomy): Bacteria > Pseudomonadota > Gammaproteobacteria > Enterobacterales > Enterobacteriaceae > Steffania > Steffania adelgidicola. Next base: position 512,593 of record NZ_CP045889.1, read on the forward strand.
GGCGATAAGATACAGGGTTGAGTTCATCCCGGCCATCGCATAAATCTGGCTGCCTAATTGTGGAATAAAAAAAGCATTCATCACTGAATTAGAAGTGATCTCAAACTTCACAGGTATATTAGCCGGAAAAACAATTATGTTGACTGTGGCAATACCCTGCTCGGGGTAAATGAAGAGCCATTTCCAGTCTAACGCGATAGCTTGAATCGTAATGGGTTTGGCATTGGATGCAATTGGTTGGCTCGGGTTCAGAGCATGAGTCGATTTCCAGGTTAAGGTTGCTAGAAAGATAATGATTAGGATAGGCACAGTCCAGATGACCAACTCCACTCTTTTAGAGTGGGCCCAGTTAGGACTGTAGGTCGCCTTAACATTCGATGCACGATATCTAAAAACAAAGACAAGCGCCATTACAATAGCAGGTATTACGACGATTAACATTAGCCCGAGAGCGGTTAATATTAAAGAGCGCTGCTCTAGTCCAATTTGTCCTTTTGGATTCATTAACGCCATGTCGCTGCAGCCGCTAATTATAAGGACAATGCTCAAGAGGAATAGAATCCTTAAAGCCTCATTGTATTTCCTGAATCTCATTTAACGACCTCAATAAAATGTGTGCTAATGTCGTTTCTTCACTGGGGAGTATGTTACGGAAAGGTTGCAGTGCTGTAAATATACTTAGAGCTTATGTTGGAAACATCTGTTCGCACTCTTTTAAGAGTGTAAGTGGTTTTTAAGAGAAAGAATTCAGAACTCAACTGTTGCAATTACAAGATTCACTTCACAGTAAAGAATAACACTATGATATTTAGGGCATCGTTTAATGAATCCAATGAGATACGATTGTAAAGTCATTTAATCAACAAAATGTCGTGCTTACGATACGCATGAAAACAACTTTTAGCGAAAAATAGTAATATCAACACATTTCTCTATTCTTGAAAAACTTTATCCCTCGTCTCCCCAGATTAAAACATTGACGCAGTTGAAAAGGACTGTTCGTTAAGTGATGATAATTAGCAGTGCACTCAATGACTAGCACACGCAGGGTGTGCGATAAGGTACTCTTTTACCGATGTAAAGGTATTCCGCGTAGGCTTTTTGAAGAAGCATATGGCGCCTGACAATAATATATCCCGATCGAGAAAACGATCAGTATTCGATATTTCAATGAGTGCATTTTGGCATAGTATGAGATGGTTGCGAACCGGTATCGAAAGCTGGATAATCAACCCCGTAATTACAGCTATCAGCTTATGCTCATCGCCTATAGTGGGGGGTGCATTGCGCGGCGCAAATAGGGTTAGTGGTATACTACTAGTATCACCAACATGGTAGTCTCTAGGAGACGCATATTATCTAGATGGGTTTGTAACATAAATGTTGCGACAGGTGCTCAACTAACAAGCAGGGCATTAATATGGCTAATTCAGTGAATTTTATTAGATATTGTGCGAATACCATTCGATAAATTGTAAGTAGAATTCGTGTTTTTTTACAAAAACACCGTTCACACAAAAAATCATATCAAAAAGATTACCTATGCCAGTTCTGTTACCAGAGATTAATCTATATTATTCTCTTAATCTAAATATTGATAGAGTCAATGTGAAAAGAACTCTAAAATGTATTTGTTATGATCCAGGTTATGCCTTGCATATATCTCTAATGGGTTTTAGATTTGAGAGTGCAAAATAAATTCAGTGCACTGGATCATATATATCGCACTTAAGTATAAGATATGCTCTTATCTGAATATTTTTAATAACTATCTATGAACTGCATGGGCATAGCGTCCTAGAATGCTTGGTTTCTTAACAAGCATGCGTGTATTTTTGGCTAGCCTAATATGCAGATAGGTGATGTCGAATGAAAGGAGGAGTCACTAAGACTATCTCCGAACTTCCGGCAGGTTTAGCACACCACCTCATCTTCACTAAAAGTTAAACTCTCTCCGTATCCCGCCACGTCTGGACTAAGCTAAAGAACTTTACATTTTATAGGGGTACGCAGTGAAGCCACTGCCGTGAAAAAAAGTATTAAACATCAGCCTAGTATAAAACTTTTAAAAGTTATATTATGTTCAGGTATGAAATATTTTCATATGTATCCCATTAAGTCTTATTGATAGCCTGTTTTTCTCGAGGGGGTTATGGAACTTAAATAAGTGCTTGTTTATCTGTAGAATAGATAGGCTGTAGTTAATATATGATATTTTCTTTTTGATTTAAACCGAGGAAATCCCATAGTTATTTATCCGTTATTAACAAATAATAGTACTTCTCTATTGGGTTAAGAAAGTGCTCGTTATAAAATGGGGCATAGTCAAATATTTTCGCTTGTAGTGATTTATATGGAGTTTTCTCTGCTTAACCCCCGATAGAGCCACGCAGACTAGTGTATAATCAAAATGCAATATATAAATTGCAATAGCCGTTACCAAACAAGCATTTCTTTGCCGGTGATAAAAGGTCGATATGTGTGATTTTACAATCAGCGATTGCTACAGTCAGTTTTGAAGAGTAGAATTATCATAGCTCTTCAACGAAGAGCGAATACAATGGAGATAGGTCATACGTTTTAGACTTCGACGTATGTTTCCATGTAGCGTAAAGAGATCATCTTAACATACTCGAATGCATTAGGTTAAGCGTAATAATAGTGAGTGTTTTTCTATGTTTTTTATCTCTCTGTAAATTAAAGAGAGAGATACTTCCTGCGGAGGTTCTTTCTGTATATATATCCAGATAGTACGAGGGCTTGTTTTGTAGATGTTTTATGATAAGCTATACTGACGTTATAGCTGTGATTCTATAATTTAACTGCACATTTATCTTTTGTGGAGATACTAAATTAAAAATCATGCTCCCCATCAAGGATGGGGGAGGGTGGTTTTTCCATTTGAAAATAATTGGAGTTCTGATCTCATGCAGAACCAGAGAATCCGTATTCGTTTGAAAGCGTTTGATCATCGTTTGATTGATCAATCAACCGTAGAAATCGTCGAGACTGCCAAACGTACCGGTGCGCAGGTTCGTGGTCCTATTCCCTTACCAACTCGCAAAGAGCGATTTACTATTTTGATTTCTCCGCATGTCAATAAAGATGCGCGTGATCAGTACGAGATCCGCACGCATAAGCGTTTGGTGGATATCGTTGATCCAACCGAAAAAACTGTTGATGCGTTGATGCGGTTAGACTTAGCGGCCGGTGTGGATGTGCAGATTAGTTTAGGTTAATCAGGTACGATTGAGAGGTTGAAGCAATGCAGGGTTTAATCGGACGTAAAGCGGGCATGACTCGTGTATTTACCGAAGATGGTGTTTCTATCCCCATTACTGTTATTGAAATCGAAGTGAATCGTGTGACTCAGATTAAAAATCTCGAAAAAGACCAATACCATGCGATTCAAGTTACTGTTGGTACAAAAAGGGTTAACCACTTAACTAAACCAGAAGCCGGGCATTTTGCAAAAGCCGGTGTTGAAGCCGGTCGTGGTCTGTGGGAATTTCGTGTCGAGGATAACAAAAAAGTTACCGTTGGTCAGAGTCTTTCCGTAGAACTATTTGCCAATGTAAAAAAAATTGACGTCACTGGTACCTCTAAAGGGAAAGGGTTTTCTGGTACTGTAAAACGCTGGAATTTCCGTACTCAGGATGCCACACACGGTAACTCATTGTCTCACCGTGTCCCGGGTTCCATTGGTCAGAATCAGACTCCAGGAAAAGTATTCAAGGGAAAAAAAATGCCAGGCCAGCTGGGAAATAAACGCGTAACTGTTCAGAGTTTAAAACTGGTGGGTATTGACGTAGAACGCAATTTGCTGTTGGTCAAAGGTGCTGTCCCGGGAGCAACCGGTGGTAACTTGATTGTTAAACCAGCTGTTAAGTCGTAATCGTCGAGGAAATGGGAATGGAGTTGGTATTAAAAGACACGCGAAGCACATTGACCGTTTGCGAAACTACCTTCGGATGTGATTTTAATGAGGTGCTAGTCCACCAGGTTATTGTGGCGTATGCCGCGGGTGCTCGGCAAGGGACCCGTGGTCAGAAGACTCGTGCAGAAGTTACCGGTTCTGGTAAAAAACCTTGGCGTCAAAAAGGTACTGGCCGTGCCCGTTGCGGTAGCGTGCAGAGTCCCATATGGCGTTCTGGTGGTCTTACCTTCGCTGCCAAACCGCAGAATCATAGTCAGAAGGTAAATAAAAAGATGTACCGGGGAGCGCTTAAAAGCATTTTGTCTGAGCTGGTACGTCAAGATCGTTTGCTTGTTGTGACACATTTCTCTCTCGAAGCTCCGAAAACCAGGTTACTAGCACAGAAACTAAAAGATATGGTCTTGAATAATGTGTTAATTATTTCGGGTAAATTAGAGAAAAACTTATTTTTAGCTGCGCGGAATCTCTATAAAGTAGAGGTGCGTGATTTTCAAGGTATAGATCCGGTTAGTTTGATCGCGTTTGATAAAGTTGTTATGACGGCTGACGTTGTTAAGAAAGTGGAGGATATGCTGGCATGATTCGTGAAGAACGCCTCCTGAAAGTACTACGCTCGCCGCATGTTTCTGAAAAAGCATCTGCCGCGATGGAAAAACATAATACCGTTGTTATTAAAGTGGATAAAAATGCCACTAAAGCAGAAATTAAAGCCGCTGTGCATAAGCTTTTTCAAGTCGAAGTCGACGAGGTTCACACCCTTCGGGTCAAAGGGAAAATCAAACGTCATGGACAGCGTCTCGGTCGTCGTAAAGACTGGAAAAAAGCTTACGTTAGCCTGAAAGAAGGCCAAAATCTGGATTTCATTGGCGCCGCAGAGTGAGGCGGAGGAGTAAAGACAATGACAATTGTTAAATGTAAACCGACATCTCCGGGTCGTCGCCACGTTGTTAAAGTGGTCAACCCTGAGTTGTACAAGGGCAAACCTTATGCCCCGTTACTAGACACTCTCAGTAAATCCGGTGGCCGTAATAACAATGGCCGTATTACTACCCGCCATATCGGTGGCGGACATAAGAAGCATTATCGTCTGATTGACTTTAAACGTAATAAAGACAGTATCCCAGCAATAGTAGAACGTCTAGAGCGTGATCCGAATCGCTCTGCCAACATTGCACTCCTGTTATACACAGATGGTGAGCGTCGTTATATCTTGGCACCAAAAAATTTAAAGGTTGGTGATCAGGTTCGTTCTGGGATTGATGCCCCAATTAAAGTCGGTAATGCTCTGTCGATGTGCAATATACCGGTTGGTTCTACTGTGCATAATGTCGAAATGAAATCGGGTAAAGGTGGTCAGTTGGCACGTTCGGCGGGTGCTTATGTTCAGATCGTGGCCCGTGATGGCGCGTATGTTACGTTGCGGCTCCGTTCTGGTGAAATGCGAAAAATTCACTCCGAATGTCGCGCCACTTTGGGTGAGATAGGTAATGCTGAACACATGCTGCGTGTGCTAGGTAAAGCCGGCGCCAGCCGCTGGCGTGGGGTCCGTCCTACGGTTCGTGGTACAGCAATGAACCCTGTTGACCATCCCCACGGTGGTGGTGAAGGTCGTAATTTTGGTAAGCATCCTGTATCCCCGTGGGGGATACAGACCAAAGGGAAGAAGACGCGTAGTAATAAGCGTACTGATAAGTTTATCATACGTCGCCGTAGCAAATAATATTAGAGGATACACCATGCCACGTTCTCTCAAGAAAGGTCCGTTTATTGACCTACACTTGCTGAAGAAGGTAGAAAAAGCGGTGGGAAGCACTGACAAGAGGCCTATTCGCACTTGGTCCCGTCGTTCAACAATTTTTCCAACCATGATTGGTTTAACCATCGCTGTTCATAATGGACGTCAGCATATTCCTGTTTTTGTTGCCGATGAAATGGTCGGGCATAAACTCGGTGAATTTGCGCCAACGCGAACTTATCGTGGTCATGCAGCTGATAAAAAGACTAAGAAGCGATAAACCAGGAGGAAGAGATGGAAACTATTGCTCAACATCGCCACGCTCATTCTTCTGCTCAAAAGATTCGCTTGGTGATCAATTTGATTCGTGGCAAGAAAGTGTCACAAGCTATTGAAATCCTAATGTTCACTAAAAAGAGAGCCGCCACTCTGGTAAAAAAGGTATTGGAGTCCGCTATTGCTAACGCTGAACATAATGATGGCGTTGATATCGATAATCTCAAAGTGGTGAGGATTTTCGTTGACGCTGGTCCAAGTATGAAGCGTATTATGCCGCGTGCCAAGGGGCGAGCCAGTCGCATTCTGAAGCGCACCAGTCACATTACTGTAATTGTGTCCGATCGCTAAGAGTCTGGAGGCTAGCAATGGGTCAGAAAGTACATCCGAATGGTATTCGCCTGGGTATTGTTAAAGCCTGGAATTCTACTTGGTATGCGAATACAAAAGAATTTGCTGATAATTTAGATAGTGATTTTAAAGTTCGTCAGTTTTTAGCCAAAAAATTATTAAAGGCGTCAGTATCTCGTATAGTGATAGAACGTCCAGCAAAGAGTATTCGCGTAACCATTCATACAGCGCGTCCTGGGATTGTAATCGGTAAGAAAGGCGAAGACGTTGACAAATTACGCAAAGTTGTAGCAGGTATCGCTGGCGTATCAGCGCAGATTAATATTGCGGAAGTCCGTAAGCCAGAACTAGACGCCAAATTAGTTGCTGAGAGTATCTCTTCTCAGTTGGAGCGTCGCGTTATATTCCGTCGTGCAATGAAGCGTGCCGTGCAAAATGCTATGCGTCTCGGTGCTAAGGGAATCAAGGTTGAAGTTAGTGGACGTTTAGGTGGGGCCGAAATCGCGCGTACTGAATGGTATCGCGAAGGTCGTGTACCTCTACACTCCTTGCGTGCGGATATCGACTATAACGCTTCCGAAGCGCACACTACTTATGGTGTAATTGGCGTAAAAGCGTGGATCTTTAAAGGTGAAATTTTAGGGGGTATGGCTTCCATTGCACTCGAACCAGCTGTCCATTCTAAAAAGCCGCAGCGTAAAGCACGAAAGTAAAAGGAGTCGCTGATGTTACAGCCAAAGCGTACAAAATTTCGTAAGATGCATAAAGGTCGAAACCGTGGCCTAGCAATAGGTACGGATGTTAGCTTCGGTATTTTTGGTTTAAAAGCTGTTACCCGTGGTCGTTTAACTTCTCGTCAAATTGAAGCCGCACGTCGTGCCACAACACGTGCAGTTAAGCGTCAAGGTAAGATTTGGATTCGAATTTTTCCGGATAAACCGATCACCGAAAAGCCACTCGAAGTACGTATGGGAAAAGGTAAAGGTAATGTAGAATATTGGGTTGCCTTGATTCAACCGGGAAAAGTCTTATACGAAATGGACGGTGTTTCGGAAGAACTTGCCCGTGAAGCTTTCAAGTTGGCAGCAGCAAAACTGCCGATCAAAACCACCTTTGTAACTAAGACGCTGATGTAATGAAAGTAAACAAATTAGGTAAACAAAGTGTTAAAGAGTTAAATGCTGAACTGCTAAATCTTTTGCGGGAGCAATTCAACTTGCGTATGCAGGCGACCAGTGGCCAGCTTAAACAAACTCATTTTTCGAAGGAAGTGCGCCGTAATGTTGCTCGCGTAAAAACGTTATTGACTGAGAAAACGGGTGTAAAATGAGTGATGAAGTCCGTACTCGACAAGGTCGTGTAATTAGTGATAAAATGGAAAAATCCATTGTTGTGGTTATTGAACGTTTTGTAAAACATCCGGTCTACGGTAAGTTCATTAAACGCACGACAAAGCTTCATGTACATGATGAGAACCATGATAGTCAGATCGGTGACATTGTTGAAATTAGTGAATGTCGTCCGATTTCTAAAACTAAGTCCTGGAAGCTGATTTGCGTTCTGGAGAAAGCAATTCTCTAAAGATGCATCTTTTCTACCAATACATCAGGCTTAGTGTTATAATGCTAAGTGATGACTTATGGTTTTTCACGATCGATTGAGATCATTAAGTATAACTAGTGGTTGACATTAGCGGAGCACTAATATGATCCAAGAGCAGACTATGCTGGCCGTGGCCGATAATTCCGGCGCACGTCGTGTAATGTGTATCAAGGTTCTAGGTGGTTCGCACCGTCGCTACGCAGGCGTCGGTGATATTATCAAAATTGCCATTAAAGAAGCGATTCCTCGTGGTAAAGTGAAAAAAGGTGATGTCCTGAAAGCAGTAGTGGTGCGAACCAAGAAGGGCATTCGTCGTTCTGATGGTTCTGTAATTCGATTCGATAGTAATGCTTGTGTTGTATTAAACAACAACAGTGAACAACCTATCGGTACTCGTATATTTGGGCCAGTGACACGCGAACTGCGTACTGAAAAGTTTATGAAGATCATTTCTTTGGCACCTGAAGTGCTCTAAGGAGCGAATCATGGCAGCAAAAATCCGTCGTGATGACGAAGTCATCGTGCTGACTGGTAAAGATAAAGGTAAATGTGGTAAAGTAAAACATATCTTCTCTAACGGCAAGGCTATTGTTGAAGGCATTAATCTGCTAAAGAAACATCAAAAACCAGTGCCGGATATGAACAAGCCAGGTGGAATATTTCAAAAAGAAGCCGGTATCCATCTTTCTAATCTTGCTATCTTTAATACATCAACAAGAAAGATGGATCGTGTGAGCTTTAAGGTTCAAGATGGTCAGAAAGTGCGAGTCTTCAAATCTAACGGCGAAACTATTAAGTAATTTGGAGCACTATGATGGTGAAACTACATGATTACTACAGGGCTAAAGTAGCTCCCCTTCTAATGAAGGAGTTTAGCTATCATTCTGTCATGCAAGTCCCTCGGATCGCGAAAATCACCCTAAACATGGGTGTCGGTGAAGCAGTTACTGATAAAAAACTGCTAGAGAACGCTGCATCCGATTTAACCGCGATTTCAGGTCAACAGCCGATAATTACCAAAGCACGTAAATCTCTTGCGGGTTTCAAAATCCGTCAAGGTTACCCGATTGGCTGCAAAGTAACTCTACGTGGTGCACGAATGTGGGACTTCTTTGATCGACTGATTTCTATTGCCGTACCGCGTATTCGAGACTTTCGTGGACTATCTGTTAAGTCATTTGATGGCCGTGGTAACTATAGCATGGGCGTGCGTGAACAGATCATCTTTCCGGAAATTGACTATGACAAAGTCGATCGTGTGCGTGGCTTGGATATTACCATCACCACCACTGCGAAATCCGATAATGAGGGCCGTGCGCTGTTGACCGCCTTTAACTTCCCATTTCGTATGTAAGTAAGGTTACTGATGGCTAAAGAATCTATGAAAGCACGAGAAGTAAAACGCTTGAAATTAGCTAAGAAATTCTTCGAAAAGCGCGCTGAGCTTAAAAACATCATTTCTGACATGCATCTTTCTGATCAAGAGCGTTGGGCTGCGGTTCTAAAACTCCAGACTCTACCGCGTGATTCCAGCCCGTCTCGTCACCGTAACCGTTGTCGACAAACTGGCCGTCCGCACGCTTTTTTGCGGAAATTCGGGTTGAGCCGTATCAAAGTCCGTGAAGCTGCTATGCGCGGGGAAATTCCGGGTCTAAGAAAGGCTAGCTGGTAAACGATAACCAATTGAATTACGGGAGTAAAGATAGATGAGCATGCAAGATCCGATCGCGGATATGCTAACCCGTATCCGTAACGGTCAAATCGCACATAAAACTTCGGTCTCCATGCCTTCTTCAAAGCTTAAAAAAGCACTTGCAAGCTTGTTAAAAGAAGAAGGGTTCATTGAGGAATATAAAGTTGAAGGGGAGATTAAGCCAACACTATCACTGGTTCTGAAATACTTCCAGGGTCAGCCAGTAGTGGAAAGTATTCAACGTATTAGTCGCCCCGGTCTTCGTATCTATAAGAAAAAGGATGCGCTTCCCAAGGTTATAGCAGGTATGGGTATCGCTGTTGTTTCGACTTCTAAAGGGGTGATGACTGATCGTGCAGCTCGCCAAGCTGGTCTGGGCGGCGAGATTATCTGCTACGTAGCGTAATTTGGAGTAAATAATGTCTCGTGTTGCTAAGGTGCCAATAATTATTCCTAAGGGTGTAGAAGTAAAACTCCACGGTCAGGATATTTTGATTAAGGGCCAACATGGCGAGTTAACTCGTACTATCCATGATGCTGTTAACGTTCAGCATACTCATAATAAGCTGACCGTTTCTCCGCGTGAAAATCGAGTTAACGGTTGGGCACTTTCAGGCACTACGCGTTCGTTGCTTAATAATATGGTTATTGGGGTTACAAATGGTTTTAGTAAAAAGTTACAATTAGTAGGGGTCGGTTACCGCGCTGCGGTTCAAGGGAATATAATGAATTTATCCCTGGGTTTTTCTCACTCTATTGACCATTTATTGCCGGCAGGTGTCATTGCAGAATGCCCGAATCAAACTGAAATTGTGATAAAAGGCATGGATAAGCAAATTATTGGACAGGTCGCAGCAGATCTGCGTGCTTATCGTCGTCCTGAGCCTTATAAAGGTAAGGGTATTCGTTACGCCGATGAAGTCGTGTGTACTAAAGAGGCTAAGAAAAAGTAAGCTAACAACTATGGATAAGAAAGCCGCTCGTATGCGTCGTGCGACCCGTGCACGACGTAAGCTTCAAGAATTGCATGCAACCCGCTTAATCGTACATCGTACTCCTCGTCATATTTACGCACAGGTTATTGCACCAAATAGTTCTAATGTCCTGGTAGCCGCTTCTACTCTAGAAAAAGCTCTCCTGGAGAAATTAAAGGGTACCGGTAATAAAGATGCGGCTGCAGTAGTTGGTAAAACTATCGCCGAACGCGCCTTAGAAAAAGGTATTAAGGATGTCTCCTTTGACCGTTCCGGGTTTCAATATCATGGTCGAGTCCAGGCACTGGCAGATGCTGCCCGTGAAGCTGGCCTTCAGTTCTAAGTGTAGAGGTGCAAGATGGCACATGTCGAAAAACAAGCTGGTGAACTGCAGGAAAAGCTAATCGCGGTAAACCGCGTATCTAAAACTGTAAAAGGTGGTCGTATTTTTAGCTTTACCGCATTGACGGTTGTCGGTGATTCTAACGGTCGAGTTGGTTTTGGTTACGGAAAGGCACGTGAAGTGCCAGCAGCAATCCAGAAAGCGATGGAAAAAGCTCGTCGTAATATGATGACTGTCTCGCTAAATAGCGGAACACTGCAGCATGCAATTAAAGGTACACATACCGGTTCTCGAGTTTTCATGCAGCCAGCTTCTCAAGGTACCGGAATTATCGCCGGTGGTGCAATGCGAGCTGTCCTAGAAGTTGCTGGAGTTCATAATGTACTAGCAAAAACCTATGGTTCGACCAACCCAATTAATGTGGTTCGTGCAACTATCGATGCTCTTGGGAATATGAAGTCTCCTGAAATGCTCGCCGCTAAGCGTGGTAAATCCGTTGAGGAAATTCTAGGATAATATTGACGATGGTCCAGACTATTAAAATCACTCAGACTCGCAGTTCTATCGGTCGTCTGCCGAAACATAAAGCAACGCTAGTTGGCTTAGGCCTGCGTCGTATTGGCCACACAGTAGAGCGTGAAGATACACCCTCTATACGCGGTATGGTTAATTTAGTTTCCTATATGGTTACAATTGAGGAGTAAGAGATGCGTTTAAATACGCTGTCTCCGGCTGAGGGTTCTAAGCGCGCATCTAAGCGGGCGGGGCGCGGTATTGGTTCTGGTTTAGGAAAAACTGGTGGCCGAGGACACAAAGGTCAGAATTCTCGTTCTGGCGGTAGGGTACGTCGCGGATTTGAAGGTGGCCAGATGCCTTTATACCGACGCCTGCCAAAATTCGGTTTTACAGCGCGAAAATCTATGTTCACTGAGGAAGTGCGCTTGTCAGATTTGGCATATATAGAAGATTCCGTGGTAGATCTAACCACATTGAAATCCGCCAACATCATTGGTATCCAAACGAAGTTCGTTAAAATCATGCTCTCCGGTGAAGTCAAGCGTGCGTTTACTGTACGTGGTCTTCGCGTAAGTAAAGGTGCTCGTATTGCAATCGAGGCTGCCGGCGGTACAATTTCAGATGGCTAAACAATCGGGATTGAATTTTCAAAGTACCAAAAGTGGACTAAGTGAACTAAGACGCAGACTATTGTTTGTGATTGGTGCGCTTATTGTCTTCCGAATTGGTTCTTTTATTCCCATCCCTGGTATTGATGCCGCCATACTTGCAAAATTACTCGAACAGCAGCGCGGTACTATAATTGAAGTGTTTAATATGTTCTCTGGTGGGGCGCTTAGCCGTGCTTCTCTCTTTGCGTTGGGGATCATGCCGTATATTTCGGCCTCCATTATTATTCAGCTCTTAACAGTAGTGCACCCAGCGCTAGTGGAAATTAAAAAAGAGGGTGAATTCGGTAGGCGAAAAATCAACCAGTATACTCGATATAGTACGTTGCTGTTGGCGATCTTTCAGTCTATCGGTATTGCCACCGGTCTGCCAAATATGCCTGGAATGCACGGTTTAGTTGTGCATCCAGGTTTTGCATTTTATTTTGCTGCCGTAGTGAGCCTAGTTAGTGGAACCATGTTTCTCATGTGGCTTGGTGAGCAGATTACTGAACGAGGAATTGGCAACGGTATCTCTATTATTATCTTTGCGGGTATCGTGGCAGGATTATTACCCGCTATCGGTCAAACCATCGAGCAAGCTCGACAAGGCGATTTGCACTTTCTGCTTTTGCTGTTGGTTGGAATACTGGTGTTTACAGTAACTTTTTTTGTAGTGTTTGTTGAACGTGGCCAGCGCCGTATAGTTGTTAACTATGCGAAGCGTCAGCAAGGACGTCGTGTTTACGCAGCTCAGAGAACCCATTTACCATTAAAAGTTAATATGGCTGGGGTAATCCCTGCTATTTTTGCCTCTAGTATTATTCTATTTCCGGCTACGCTTGCATCCTGGTTTGGGGATGGTACAGGTTGGGAGGTCCTGACTGAGATTTCATTCTATTTGCAACCCGGCCAACCCCTGTACATGTTAATATATGCGATTGCGATTATATTTTTCTGTTTCTTTTATACCGCATTAGTTTTTAATCCACGTGAGACAGCCGATAACTTAAAGAAATCTGGTGCATTTGTACCAGGAATTCGTCCAGGAGAGCAAACTGCAAGGTATATTGATAAAGTAATGACTCGGTTGACGCTAGTCGGCGCTATGTATATTACTTTTATATGCTTAATACCAGAGTTCATGCGAACCGCAATGAAAGTCACTTTCTATTTTGGGGGTACTTCTTTATTAATCGTCGTTGTTGTCATTATGGACTTTATGGGTCAAGTGCAGACCCTATTGATGTCGAGTCAATATGAGTTCGCGTTAAAGAAAGCCAACTTGAAAGATTATAATCGCTAATTCAGTAATCGTAATAGGTTACGGAGAGTAAAAATGAAAGTACGTACTTCCGTTAAGAAGTTATGTCGTAACTGTAAAATTATTAAGCGCAACGGTGTCGTTCGTGTAATTTGTGGCTCTGAGGCCAAGCATAAACAACGTCAAGGCTAATATATTTCAACATTTTTTCTTGCAAAGTTGGGTTGAGCTGGCTAGATTGGCCAGTCAATCTTTTTATGTCGTTGTGACATTGTTTGAGTATCCTAAAAGTGGGCTTTTCAGAATAATGTTGCTATTGAATTTTCTAGGAGTGCATAGTGGCCCGTATAGCAGGCATTAACATTCCTGATCACAAACATACCGTGATTGCACTAACGGCAATCTACGGTATCGGTAAAACCCGCTCACAGCAGATCTGTTTAGGTACGGGTATTGCCGAAAATGTCAAGATCAGTGAGCTCTCTGAAGAGCAGATTGATATGTTACGTGACGCAGTTTCTAAGTTCGTCATTGAAGGTGATCTGCGCCGCAAGGTAACCCTGAGTATTAAGCGTTTGCTGGATCTTGGTACCTATCGTGGTTTGCGGCATCGTCGTGGTCTGCCAGTCCGCGGTCAGCGGACTAAGACTAATGCCCGTACGCGTAAGGGTCCACGAAAACCGATCAAGAAATAATCGGGGTAGATAAATTATGACTAAGACAATTATTCGCGCACGTAAGCGTGTTAAAAAACAAATTTTAGACGGTGTAGCTCATATTCATGCATCTTTTAATAATACAATCGTAACTATTACAGATCGTCAGGGAAATGCGTTGGCTTGGGCGACCGCCGGTGGTTCCGGTTTCCGCGGTTCTCGTAAGTCTACTCCTTTCGCCGCACAAGTTGCAGCCGAACGTTGTGCTGAAGCAGTAAAAGAATATGCTATCAAGAATCTAGAAGTGATGGTTAAAGGACCGGGTCCGGGTCGTGAGTCCACTGTGCGAGCGTTAAATGCAGCTGGTTTTCGCATCACAAATATTACTGATGTGACTCCAATCCCCCATAACGGTTGTCGTCCGCCTAAAAAGCGCCGCGTATAACGCCGTTTTTAGGTTAGTTGGAGAAAGAAAATGGCAAGATATTTGGGTCCTAAGCTCAAGCTAAGCCGTCGTGAGGGAACAGATTTATTCTTGAAATCTGGCGTTCGCGCAATTGATTCCAAGTGTAAACTTGAGCACGCACCCGGTCAGCATGGTGCGCGTAAACCTCGTCTGTCTGACTACGGCGTCCAGTTGCGTGAAAAACAAAAAGTTCGCCGTATTTATGGTGTTTTAGAGCGTCAATTTCGAAACTATTATAAAGAAGCAGCTCGCTTTAAAGGCAATACTGGTGAGAACCTATTGCAATTGCTAGAAGGGCGTCTTGATAACGTCGTGTACCGTATGGGTTTTGGTGCTACCCGCGCTGAATCGCGGCAATTAGTCAGCCATAAGGCGATCGTGGTAAATGGTCGTGTGGTTAATATCGCTTCTTATCAAGTGACTCCGAATGACATTGTCAGCATCCGTGGGAAAGCGAAAAAACAATTACGTATTCGCGCCTCATTGGAGCTGGCTGAGCAGCGAGAAAAGCCAACTTGGCTTGAGGTTAATGTCGCCAAGATGGAAGGAGTGTTCAAACGTATTCCAGAGCGCACTGATTTATCTGCGGACATTAATGAACACCTGATCGTCGAGCTTTACTCTAAGTGAGGACATAATGCAGGGTTCTGTGACAGAGTTTCTAAAACCGCGCCTGGTAGATATTGAGCAAATTAGTTCAACGCATGCGAAGGTAACCCTTGAACCTTTAGAGCGTGGATTTGGTCATACTCTAGGTAATGCACTTCGCCGTATTTTGCTTTCATCGATGCCGGGGTGCGCGGTAACCGAGGTTGAAATTGATGGTGTACTGCATGAGTACAGCACAAAAGAAGGCGTACAGGAAGATATCCTGGAGATTCTTCTTAACCTCAAAGGGTTGGCCGTGAGAATGCAAACAAAAGATAACCTTATCTTAACCCTAAATAAATCGGGTATTGGCCCTATCATAGCCGCTGATATCAATCAACATGGGGATGTTGAAATTATCAATCCGCAGCATGTTCTGTGCCATCTTACTGATAAACATGCATCTATAAATATGAGTATTAAGGTTCAGCGTGGACGTGGTTATGTTCCAGCTTCTGCTCGAATTCATGCAGAAGAAGATGAGCGACCTATTGGTCGTTTACTGATAGATGCGTGCTATAGTCCAGTAGAACGTATTGCTTATAATGTAGAAGCGGCACGTGTTGAGCAGAGAACCGATCTGGATAAGCTAGTGATTGAAATAGAAACTAACGGCACGATCGATCCTGAAGAACTGATCCGACGCGCAGCAACTATTATGGCTGAACAACTGGAAGCTTTCGTTGATTTGCGTGATGTACGTCAGCCAGAAGTAAAAGAAGAGAAACCAGAGTTTGATCCGATTCTGCTGCGTCCCGTTGACGATCTAGAATTGACCGTTCGCTCTGCTAACTGCCTTAAAGCAGAAGCGATTCATTACATAGGTGATCTGGTTCAGCGAACCGAGGTTGAGCTTTTAAAAACTCCTAATCTTGGAAAAAAATCTCTTACTGAGATTAAAGATGTTTTGGCTTCTCGTGGGCTATCTCTTGGTATACGACTTGAGAATTGGCCCCCGGAAAGTATCGCTGATGAATAACCGGATTATAGTTTAAGGTTTTACTGAGAAGGATAAGGTTATGCGCCATCGTAAGAGTGGTCGTCAACTAAACCGTAATAGTAGTCATCGAAAGGCTATGTTCTGTAATATGGCCAATTCTTTAATTCGTCATGGACGCATCAAGACAACCCTGCCGAAAGCAAAAGAACTACGCCGTGTTGTCGAACCGCTAATTACACTGTCCAAGATAGATACTGTTGCAAATCGTCGTTTAGCATTCGCTAAAACTCGTGATAACGAGATCGTGGCAAAACTGTTTAATGATTTAGGCCTATGTTTTAAAGTTCGTTGCGGTGGTTATACTCGTATTTTAAAGTATGGCTTCCGTCAAGGCGACAAGGCGCCAATGGCATATATTGAATTGGTTGATCAAGTTAAATTAAAACCTTCAGTAGTTGAAGTACTAGAAAAGTGAAATAATCTTGATTGCCCCGATTTTTATGTCTCGAAGTAAGTTAACCATAAACTCCTATGGTTTATTCTTTTAGATTTTATAAAACAATTTGTTGCGAACAAGATAAGAAATCTTATTTGATACTATCAATGTGAAGTGGAGGTGCATGTAAAAAATATTTTTATATATAATATATAAAAGATAACATCATCGCCTGATGATAGTGTATTTTTATGTCTCATCTCAGTATTTCATAAAAATCATGCAATTTTAATGAATAATTCCATAAAGCATTATCGATGTTCAGTATCTAGTCAGGTATTATAGGTGCGTTCTTCCTATAATAGAAAGAATACATAAATTTAAAAATAGCTAAAATTAACTGAAAAATATCTTGAACATTTTCATATCTCAATTAATTTTTACCTATGCGATATATTATCACTTCTTGAGTCCGTGTCGTATATGTTGGAGTATATCTGAATATTAGCGTTCTATGCTGACGCAATCCTGCTTCACATTATAGTTGGATATATGACATCAGGGATTTTATGTCTACTCTAGACGCAGTAATACGAGTTAAGTCACGTGGCTATATTTTCACTGAGAACAGTAAAGTTACAACATTATCGCATGAGCACGTTTGCAAAATATATTGACGTAAACGTCAATGCTTAAATTGCCATTTTTGACGCTATGTTATTTAGATCTCCCGATCTATCATTGATAACCAATTGATGTATAGACAGATATTTAAATGATATCTGTACAATCAATACACCTTGACTTTTATACTGAGTGTAACTGAATTACACTTAATCCGTTATTGACTATCGGATTCACGCTCAAGTAGGGCAATACATCTATTATATTTTAATAAGATTACATTTATGCATATATCATCTTTGTCAAACCCTAACCGTATACTTTTTCCATTAAGCTTGGTGTTATTTGAGTTCTCTGTATATATCGCTAACGATATGATACAACCAGCCATGCTGAAAGTTGTAGAAAATTTTAATGCGGGAATTGAATGGGTGCCTACTTCTCTTACCGCTTATTTAGCTGGTGGAGTGTTCTTACAATGGTTGTTTGGCCCTTTATCAGATAGGCGTGGACGACGTCCTGTTATGCTTGTAGGTGTGCTGTTTTTTGTTGTTAGCTGTGTTTCTATTCTTCTTGTTTCAAGCATCGAACAGTTTATTGTTATGCGATTTATGCAAGGTATGGGGTTATGTTTTATTGGTGCGGTGGGTTATGCGGCGATTCAAGAGGTATTTGAGGAAACGCTGTGTGTGAAAATAATTTCGCTAATGGCAAATGTTGCTTTAATAGCGCCCCTACTAGGGCCATTGGCAGGCGCTGCATTGATTAATATTTTGCCTTGGCAAGGCATGTTTATTATTTTTGCTATTCTAGCTTTGATTTCGTTTTTCGGTTTGTTTTTCTTTATGCCGGAAACGGTAGCGCTAAAAGGAGAAATCTTATCTTTTTCCCGTTTATGGTTCGATTATAAACAAGTCTTACAAAATCCAGATTTTGTCTGTGGAACACTGGCAATAGGCGTGGCAAACGTACCATTATTAGCCTGGATTGCAATTTCTCCCGTTATACTTATGAGTAGCAAACAACTTTCAATTCTTACCTATGCTATATTACAAATACCCGTCTTTGGAGGATTAATTGCAGGCAATCTCACGTTAAGTCATCTAACTGGAAAAATTACTTTAACTCAGTTGATAAAGTTCGGCGCTAAGCCCATGGTTGTAGGTTTGTTAACTACGGTTGTTTCAGTATTTTACTCATCAAGCTCTTACTTATGGATAACGGCAGGTTTAAGCTTGTATTCATTTGGTCTTGGTACAACTAATGCTTGTTTAACGCGCTTAACATTGTTCTCTAGTGACGTTAGTAAAGGAACTGTATCTGCTGCTATGGGTATCATTAGTATGTTAGTCTTCATGTTAGGCATTGAGCTTTCTAAGATTTTTTATCTATGGGGACAAGAAGATGCTTTTAGTATATTTAATCTATGTGGTGGTTTGTGCTGGTTAATTTTAATCACTATTTTTCTTCATAAGTTGTCACGAAAAGAAGCGGTTTCTGAAATTAAGCAGTCTTAATGTAGACTCCAGCACTGTTTTATCTTCATAATACTTATTATGTAATCTATAATACTATAGACAACAAACATATTTTTATTGGGTTATAATCTTACACGTGACCATGGAACACAATAATAGCAATGGAGATTTCTCCAGACCCTTTTATGTTGATTAAAGGATAGAGAAAGTTTTGGTTTCATACCAAACGAAATACATATCACTGTTTATTTCTACAAGCTATAAAATGAGTATGCAAGTTATTAGGTTCAATACTTTGAGTTGTAACTTATTTATTATTAACTTAAAATTTATCCGGGGATAAATATCACGCCTGTTATAAATAGACGACAATTGGGAGTATAAAACTGGATGTGAACTCAAAACTTATCTGAATCGCGTCTTATCTATCTAATAGATAACGGTCTTATCATAGCTGCGGATTATGGATATCATTACCGTCGAGTAAATCACATGTTCTGAATGTGATTTGTATAAGAAAAAAATCAACTCGTCTTATTAGTGAATTAAAAAAAAACCCGCACTACGTCGGGTTTTTTAGAAAACGAGCGAATTAAATAGCAGTAACGTCAGCAGCCGAAGGGCCTTTGGCGCCATTAGTGATCTCAAACTCTACGCGCTGACCTTCAGATAGGGTTTTAAACCCGTTGCTCTGGATAGCCGAGAAGTGTACAAACACATCCTTACTGCCATCTTCAGGAGTAATAAAACCAAATCCTTTGGATTCATTAAACCACTTAACGTTACCTTTAATCTTAGACATCAAACTTACCTTTAAATAAATGATGGATACACACTCTGTGTCGCCGATTAGTACAGCAATTAGTTGGCTTTTTGTCCAGCATTAGATCAGTAATTTGTGATATTTTTTTAAAAAAACTCATATATGCTTATAGGTAACTTGATTTTGATCATGTTAGTACGAAGAAGAAAACATCTGTATAGGTAAAACACTGTTTTTTTTCTTTGATTTTTCTTCTCGTTATTAACTCACCATTGAGTTTTTCATCCCTTTAAGAGAAAAAATATTTGTTAAAATATACAATAATGTGCTGAGAACGATTCTCAATTAGATGTAATAATAATTAAATGTTTTATTGTCTATCTTTCACTCAAGTGACTTTATTGCAATCCTTAAATGATGGAGGTGATAACAATGGTAAAACACAGTAAACTACTTATATTAGGTTCAGGACCGGCGGGCTACACTGCTTCAATATATGCTGCACGCGCGAATCTAAATCCGGTTTTGATTACTGGAATGGAGCAAGGCGGACAGCTAACAACGACCACTGAAGTAGAAAATTGGCCAGGTGATTCTACAGGGCTCACGGGATCTATCCTGATGAAACGTATGTTAGCCCATGCTACTAAATTTAATACAGAAATTATTTTTGACTATATTACTCAGGTCAATCTGCAGAATCGTCCATTTTACCTTATCGGCGAGTGCGGTGAATATACCTGTGATGCGCTTATCATCGCTACCGGTGCTTCAGCACGTTATCTCGGTCTTCCCTCAGAGGAGTTTTATAAAGGGAGAGGTGTTTCTGCCTGCGCTACTTGTGATGGTTTTTTTTATCGCAATCAGAAAGTGGCAGTAATTGGTGGGGGAAATACAGCGATAGTAGAAGCTTTATATCTAGCCAACATTGCAGACGAAGTGCATTTAATCCATCGCCGCGATCGTTTCCGTTCAGAAAAGATGCTTTTCGATCGCCTGATGCATAAGGTCAACAATGGTAATATTATTTTACATATAAATCGCACGCTAGAAGAGGTGTTAGGTAATAAGATGGGGGTGACTGGTATTCGTTTGAAGGCAGTAGTTGATGGTGCCTATGAAGATCTAGCGGTCGGCGGGGTATTTATTGCTATTGGCTATACTCCTAATACCGCTCTCTTTGCCTCTCAGTTAGCTTTAGTAAATGGTTACCTACGTGTACAGTCAGGTATTAAAGGTAATGCAACTGCTACCTCGATTTCGGGTGTCTTCGCAGCTGGTGATGTGATGGATGGAAACTACCGACAGGCGATTACCTCAGCTGGTACAGGCTGTATGGCGGCGCTAGATGCTGAACGTTATCTTCATGAATTATTAATGCAGGCTAGCTCTATTAGACATGAAACACTTGGTTGTAAAGACTCTGGTGTTTAATTCCGCATTTTATTGCTACCATACCGGTAAGCAAGATAACTTTTATGTTGTCTGTAGACTGTTTTTCTAAACAACTAAATTTTGCATCAGACGATACAGACTTGAAAAGTCTCTGAGGCATAATAGATATCTTTTCGTTTTTTTTCTTATGCCTATTAGCAGGACTTTTTTCAAAAAATATTTTCTCCGTTCTCAGTTTGACAGTTTTATCATGTAGCGTTAATGTGCTGTTTTACTCTGATAAACAAAGAAGTAGTTAGAATATTAACAACAAGAAAATACTGTATTTTGGTTTTACCGACAAGAAAAGAGTAAACTTATAAAAAACTTTGAAAAGAATAGACTAATAAATCATGAAGAAACCATTTACCTTAGCGGAGGGTGACCTGAGGTTGTTCAGGCAGTCAGTATTGACTGTTAAACCCATGCTACAAGACCGGGTTTGCCTGACACCGATAAAACGTATAAAAACTACTCTGCCTTCTAGGCACTTTTTCCTTGAAAAATCAGAGACCACCTTCTATTTTTCTGATGACTTCCAGCCGTGTCTCCAGAAAGCTGGGCCGCCTCACTATGTTCGAACGGACGTGAATCCTTATGAGGTGAAAAAGCTACGGCGCGGTGATTACACGCCAGAGCTGTTTTTAGATCTACATGGACTTACGCAAACTGAAGCAAAACAGGAGTTAGGTGCATTACTGGTTACTTGTCGACGAAAGTATATATATTGTACTTGTGTTATCCATGGACACGGAAGACATATATTAAAGCAGAGGACGCCTCTATGGTTAGCACAGCACCCTCATGTCAAGGGGTTTCATCAAGCCCCTAAAGCATTTGGAGGCAGCGCTGCATTGTTAATTCTATTAGAGCTGGCGTCTTAAACGATTTTTTAATAAAATCGTTCTCTTACAATAGAGAGAGAATATACAATTGTTCATTTAAGTGCTCCTGAATTCAGGAGAAAATATAGTTCAGAGTGTTTTCCTAGTATTCTCCTAGTTTTCTCAGAAGCTGACTGGGAGCAACTGTCCAACATAATTTTCCGTTACCATTCATGACATCGAGATCAACCCTAGTAATGGTGGAGGTATTAAATATTGGGGCCTGCTCTCCAGAGCATAAGTCTTGCACTAAGTGTGCTACCAATGGCAAATGGGAAATCAGTAGTACCTGGTTCACCCCCTGATTTGCTAGGGTCCATAAGTAGCAGGATACTATCTTGCAATTTCCGTTGGGTGTTAGTTCTATAAGCACTTCATGGTCGTTAGGCAACGTGAGGTAGGCTTGGACAATATGCAGTGTTTGCTTGGTTCTTAGATAGGGACTGACCAACACCCGTTCAATGTTCGCGCTTTGAGTATGGAGCCAGCGTGCCATCTTTCTTGATTCATTTCGACCTATATTGCTTAGGGGTCGAACTATATCGTCAGAGTTTTTAGAAACAGCATGGCCATGACGCATAATTAAAACCTGCATAATGCACCATTTTTTTGAGGGGGGGGCAATGCCTCCCAGCTTGAAGGGGATTCTCTCGTCATGTAAAGATATATGGGTTTTGTTACGCTCTAGGTACCTTGACAGTATAAAAAATCGCGTTAGATGAAAATTCAATCTTACTTCAAAATTTTTTTACATCAACTTTATCCAACAAGTCTATATAGTGATAGGGACTATTATCCCTATAAATGAATGTGGAAGCACAAAGAAACTTTGCTATATTTCGCAATGATTCTACTGTAGGTGCGTGATAAACATACTTTCCACAATATAACATACTATTTTCTATACGTTACGGGTTTATGATCAAGGTTAGATAATGAATATTTTAAAGTGGCTAGGGACAAATAAAAAACTCTTTTTTATAAGAAGAGTGTTCCCCGATTGTTGGGGAATGATATGTATCACGTATATTAGACATTAATCTACTGATTTTTATTAGTATGGCAAGTATTAATTCTACTTCTCGGCATTGATAACTGCTGGGTTAATGTGGGTCTTGCACTATTATTAATGAGTATGCCACTTTTAAAAAAAAGAAGATTATTGTTAATAGTATAATTTGCTGAATGAGAAATTATATGAATTGATTTAGGTAAAATCTAGCCGGTGCTAGTCATAAAAATAGGCGTAATTATATGCTTTTTCGACGAAAGTTATAGAAATATACCATTAAATCTATAAAGACCACTTTACGAAGATTGATATAGACCCGTTGTTATCTATAAAAACGCTAGCATATTCCTAACAAATGACTAACAACTCCTGATCAGCAGTTGGTGTCCCTCTATTCAAGGAATGCGTTCTATTAAAACTCTGCGCGATTCTCGGTTTCGTGTGGTATCAAGATCCCATGGCTGATGAAAAATATTAATCTACTAGACATAGCGCATATACTCTGATACTCTCTCCAAGAGAGAGTAAAACCCTAAGAGTCCTGCAGTTGAGTTCGACTAGTGTCTAGATATAGCAATATTTCTTTTCCCACTTTATTCCATCAGAGCTGCAACGCATTATCGCCCCAAGACTACACTTATATTTTCTGGTGTTAATAATGATGGAGCGGGCTACGTCAGGGACGTTAATAGAAAACACACTGAGGAAGTACAAACTCATTATAAAACTCTATGCTACATTTCGTTCTACTTAGAATAGATATTCTTACTTAATCTTATCGCCCCGTTGAAAATCTTTACTAAATAGCACAGTCGTTCTTTCATCCTACGAGTTCGTAGACTGTCATCATAAGAACTATATTATATTCGATACGTTTTAGAATAGAAAAGCTAAAAGATTCATGGTATGAATACCCTTAACAAGTTAATAAGAAGAACAGCAAGCAACTTAACGTTAGACTGTTAATAATGCTTTGTCTATTTTTGATAAAAAAATAAAGTCTTTTCTATCTGTATATTCGGTTATGATGATGAAGTATAAATTAATAGCTATATTTTAAAAAATATCATTTTGAATGACTTATCACTAAATTTTTATACACAAAGCATCATATTTCTGTTATTCAGTGACTGTATATTTTCTTGATTTTAATAAAAGTCTATAAATTCCTTGCCATTATCTCTTAGCGATTCTAAAAGAATCGGGTTTGTTACGTGTTTAATAATGAAAAAGAAAGGTCTTATATTATCCATGGTGTTTTTGTAGAGACAGATACGGACCTATCGAGTGTAGAAAACCATGCTGACAACAAGTCAGCTTTCTAGAGTTTTATTTATCATTTTTAGAAGAAATATTAGATTCTCATTCTGGTAATATTCCTCTTCGGTGTTACTGGTATTTTTTATTGAGCAAAAATTGAATTCTATTTATACGCACATCGACTTGATGATTTATTTAAGAGACAAAGTTTTGCAGGATTTATGCATAACCGTCAGTAAAGTATCGAAAAAAGGAAGAAAAATATTGTGGTAGAGAAATACCAAACGTTCTTAAACAGATGAAGTGTTAATACACAGAGCCTGTAATTCTACGCTAAAGTGTATGCGGAATTATAATTAGCCTGAGTAGTGCTTTAATATTACAAGTGATCATTATCTAGTTCTTCAGACGAATCAAAATAATATTTTTCTTACGTGTCTCTCTAATTACTTTTATCCCTAAAAAGATAAGTGATGACTTGTTATGTAATCATTAAAGAGGAAAAGATAATACATGAACCTAAATCCATATAATAATTTATACAAAAAATTCCTCGATCTATATCTAATTATACGCCAATGTAAACAAGCAAATCATAAAAAAATCTCAACATGCGATGTTTATGTTTAACACAGAAATGCTATTATCATACTACATGACTAAATTAATACTACCTTTCTGAGCTATATAAAATTAATTGGTTTTGTTATAACTAATGTAGTTACTATACCAGATAATATCTGGTATAAAATCTTGAGTGCATCGAATGAAGTATTGTGTTAACCATCCCCTTCCTCTCGGAAGTCGCCGGCCATTGCTTCATCAGGTATTGAATTGTATCCAATCCCCGATTTTATATTGGTAAAGCGAATCAATTAAGGTTCGTGGTATTAGACAGCGCTACTATTGACATCTACTACGATGTAGTATAATGGAAAAAGAACTTTGTGGATCATTTTTTAAGATGAAAAATATAATTACACCTCGCTTATTACGGCGCTTAACTTTAAGTAGTATATGGGTAATAGGCATTGTTGGTGGAAGTTGTGCCGCTAATTTAAGTTTAACGATCATGATTCCGCACATACCGAAAATCGATGCTGAATCCTATATCCTCATTGATTACAATTCTGGTAAAGTTCTAGCGGAAAAGAACGCTGACGTCCGACGTGATCCAGCTAGTCTAACAAAAATGATGACCAGCTATGTAATTAGTAAAGCGATCCAAGAGGGAAAAATTAAATTAAATGATTTGGTTACAATAAATAAAGATGCTTGGGCAACTGGTAATCCGATATTCCAAGGATCCTCGCTCATGTTTCTGAAGCCAGGCGACCGAGTACCGGTATCATTGCTTAATCGCGGCATTATTTTAGAGTCTGGAAATGATGCTTGTGTAGCAATGGCAGATTACATCGCGGGTAGCCAGGATGTCTTCGTGGAAATGATGAATCATTATGTCAATGTACTAGGGTTAAAAAACACCCATTTTTCAACTGTTCACGGTCTGGATTCGCCAGAACAGTTTACCTCTGCTCGGGATATGGCAATGATCGGCCAAGCGCTGATTCGTGATATTCCCCAAGAATACTCCACGTATAAAGAAAAAGAATTCACTTTTAATAATATTCGCCAAATGAATCGTAATGGCTTGCTATGGGATAAGGATCTGAATGTAGATGGAATAAAAACTGGTCATACCAAATCTGCTGGATATAATCTGGTGGTGTCGGCGACAGAAGGGCCGATGCGTTTAATCTCTGTGATACTCGGTGGACATTCAATACAAGGTCGAGAAAATGAAAGTAGAAAACTGTTGATTTGGGGTTTTCGTTTCTTTGAAACAGTAATGCCTCTAAAAGCGGATAAGAAGTTTACTACCGCGAGAGTATGGTTTGGAGATACTGATAATGTGACATTGGGCGTAGATAATGATGCCTATCTAACTATCCCAAGAGGTCGGATAAAGGATTTAAAGTTAACATATGTATTGAATGATCATGAATTATATGCACCTCTGGATAAATATCAGAGTCTCGGTGTGATTACTGTTCAGTTAGATGATGAGATTATCGAACAACGACAGCTTATTGTGCTCAACGAAGTAAAAAAAGGCAATCTCTTGAAACGCGTAGTAGATTATTTTAAATTAATTTTTAACCATTATTTTAATTAAGTTCTTGCTACTATAGTCAGCAAGAATATCTGGACTCTTATAATACTTCTCTCTTATTTCCCCTTCTGCTATATAACATCATTGGTTATATTCCGTATTTTCGGTGTATATATACGTCGATTATTAAGAGTTATTATGAAAACTAAATTAAATGAATTTCTTAAATTTCCGTGCTTATTTACTTATAAAGTTGTAGGTATGGCACAGCCAACATTACTGGCTCAAGTGCGCGAAGTTCTATGGCGTCACGCTCCTGGTAATTATTCGTCCAAGGTTACACCCAGCAGAAGAGAGAAGTACCATTCCATTTCTATTACTATTATCGCAACTCACATTGAGCAGATAGAAATGCTATATGAAGAGCTGGGTAAGATAGATATCGTTCGTATAGTACTCTAAGTTAGAGGATAATCATGTCAGATAGATTGGTAATCCGACAGCTTGGTCTCCAGCCCTATGAAAGGGTGTTGTTAGCGATGCATCGATTTACGGATCATCGTAGCGTGGAAAGTGCTGATGAAATTTGGTTGGTAGAGCATCCATCAGTATTTACCCAGGGTCAAGCTGGTAAAGTTGAGCATTTATTGCAGCTGGGTGGTATCCCACTTATTCAAAGTGATCGAGGAGGTCAGGTAACCTTTCACGGTCCGGGACAACAGGTGATGTATGTCTTGCTGGATTTACGCCGTCGGAAACTAGGAGTACGATCTCTAGTCACTTTACTAGAACAAATGGTCCTAGCCACCTTAGCGAGATTCTCTATTGTCGGGTACACGCTTGTTTCTGCTCCTGGTGTCTACGTTGGTCTTAAGAAAATTTGCTCGCTTGGTTTACGTATCCGAAAAGGGTGTGTTTTCCATGGTCTTGCACTCAACGTGGCGATGGATTTATCGCCATTTTTGCGCATTAACCCTTGTGGGCATGCTGGTCTTTGTATGACGCAGGTAAGTGATCTAGTCTCGGGAACCAGCGTTGACGACGTTCTACCAATACTACTCGCGGAATGTATATGGCGCCTACCTGTCTTTTCTGGTGAAATTCAAGGTTGGGATCCTGTGGCATATGATGATTAAGACTTTGTAGCATATTTATAGAATACCTATTGCCATATAAAATAGGTTGTATATTGATTGATGGTGAATAATTTGTTATAGTTTTTAAAAACTACATAATTTTTGTTTAAAATTCACATCTCAGGGTGAAGGACTGACTTTTATTCTCTCAGTTTCGGGATTCGACCTCTATAATTATGAACAAATAAACAAAAACAGAGCGTAGTATGAAACATTGTAATAATGAAAAAATAACGTTAATTCCTGTAGAAAACCTTATGACGGAACGTCAAGAAATATTGCGTAAGCCTCCATGGATAAGAATTAAATTATACCAAAATACGATCCGTATTGATAACATCAAGGCTGCGATGCGTAAAAATGGTTTACACTCCGTATGTGAAGAAGCTTGCTGCCCGAATCTAGAAAAATGCTTTAACCAAGGCACAGCCACTTTTATGATTTTGGGTGCAATTTGTACTCGACGTTGCCCGTTCTGTAACATTTCTCACGGTCGTCCCATGGATCCGGATACTAATGAGCCAATACAATTGGCAAAAACCATTGCGGATATGGGTTTACAGTACGTTGTAGTGACCTCCGTGGATCGCGATGATCTACGCGATGGAGGTGCTCAACATTTTTCTACTTGTATTAGCGCGATACGCGCTAAAAATCCCGTTATTCGTATTGAGACGCTAGTGCCTGATTTCCGTGGCTGTATGGATTGGGCACTAGATATTATTAACGCAAATCCACCTGATGTGTTTAATCATAATTTAGAAAACGTACCTCGCCTATATCCCCAGGTTCGGCCCGGTGCCAACTACAATTGGTCACTCAAGCTACTGGAGCGTTTTAAAGCTTCCAATCCGAAAGTGCCGACAAAATCTGGTCTCATGGTGGGCCTAGGTGAAACTGATGATGAAATTATCGAAGTGATGCATGATCTTCGTCGTCATAGTGTAACGATGTTAACGCTAGGACAGTATCTTCAGCCTAGCCGAAATCACTTACCGGTTAAGCGCTATGTCACTCCGGAGAAATTTAATGAGATAAGACAAGAAGCGTTTGCCATGGGTTTTACCCATGCTGCCTGCGGGCCTTTCGTGCGCTCTTCCTACTACGCAGATCTTCAGTCCCAGGGTTTTGAAGTGAATTGATTTTTTATTAAAATCTAGCAATATAGAATGCTTTTTTGTTTATCGGAAATCATCTCGTTCAGGTGGTGATATTAAATCGGCTTGTATCTTTATATCAAGCTCTCGCGCGTTTTTTTGGCAATACGACATAAAGATGTTCATATAGCACCTATGAATCTTATTTGTGCATGGTTTTTTTTGAATCTGATAAGATAATATCTACTGATATTGCCTTATCTGTTACTATTATATTCAGTATGGGAATACTCATTCCTACTGGAATTTTATAAACGGATTTAGACAATGATTAAAAACTTACCTATCCCAAATTCATAGATCTTAGTCATAGGCCACTTCGGAGATAAATAGTCATGATACTGTATCAATTATAAAATATACCGCTTTAGCGCTATCTTACCATAGATATGGTTGGTAGTGAGTAGGCGAATGAGATTAAGAGTAGAATTCCGGTGTTTGTAGTGTAACACGAAGCCCCCCCCTGGAGAGGGGGGATGAAATATTACATCAGATTATTCAGTAGTTCGTCGAGATGTTAAGTATAGCCGATAGATTCTAAACGATCAGGATAAGAAGCCTGATACTGGGAATTTATTACTTTGGAGACTATCAAGACATCGAAAATATTTCTGGATTGAGCCTACATCGGTAGTTTGTCTTTAGCTACTAATAATCAATAACCTAGCGAGTAGTTATATGGTGTGGGTGTATCCATATCTAGATTACCTCCTAATAATTTACCTCGTGCTGTGAACCTTTGTTTTTTATACACGATTAGCTTTGTGTTTTGATGTATTCTATACAATTGGTATAACCACTTGATTTTTAGGTGTATAAAGATAGTGTATTCTCTTGGTACAGTTGAAACAGGAACTAAAGTAAACAATGAGCACACTAAAGTCTGCGGTAAAATACGCAGTGCTGTATAAAGCAAAGCGCTGTACTTAGGATATCATCTTGGGTAGGCTAGATTTTACACTGAGTAAGTGACGTATTTATAGAAATATCTTATCAGACCAGCGATAACTTTAGTAGAAAGAATTTATCTAGAGGTAGAATTATGCAACAGATTCCAATGACCCTACGCGGTGCTGAAAAACTACGGGAAGAGCTTGAATATCTTAAAAGTGTCCGTCGTCCTGAAATTATCCGTTCTATCGCAGAAGCTCGTGAACACGGCGATTTAAAAGAAAATTCTGAGTACCATTCTGCGAGAGAACAGCAGGGTTTCTGTGAAGGTCGTATCCAGGAAATCGAAACTAAATTATCTAATGCACAGGTAATCGACGTAACTAAGCTGACTCTGAGCACCCGGGTGATTTTCGGATCCACCGTGAGCGTTGAAAACTTAGATACAAAAGAGAAACAAACATATCGCATTGTAGGGGATGATGAAGCCAATTTTAAACAAAACTTGATTTCTGTTAATTCCCCTATCGCTAGAGGGTTGGTAGGTAAGGAAGAAGGAAACGTAGTTGTTATTAACACTCCTGGTGGAGAGGTGGAATACGAGATCCTAAAAGTTGCTTATCTGTAAGTTTTTCTGCAATTCAGCCAGTTTCTATCTATCTTTCCTCCGTTTTGAGCTGTTAATGCTTTTCTAAGCAAAACTAGCAGTTCGCGACTAGCTTTCCGGCAGATTTATAGAGTGACATCTTTTTATGAGACAAGATAATTGGAGTAAAGCTCGCGTATTTTTCTCCGGTTTTCAGAAAAGATGTCATATTTATAAAACCGTTATGGACGCGAAGTGACTCATATGGTCTTTAAAAAAGGTATCAACGATAAGATAGACGCTTTGTCTATAGTGTATATAGTAACAATGAGAGTTACTTAATTTAGCGATAGAGCAATATCCTGGTTTATGGCTGGCTGTATCTATAAAGAAATGAAATAGTGAAGAAATTTAATAATATACAGAAAAGATGACTTGAAATTAGTAATTTATTTTCTTTTTTTCCAGAAAATACACTACACCGATATATATAGCTCTACAATCCGGCACGATCTTAATTAAAGGTGTAGGAATAGATAGCACTTAAAAGATCAGTATGTTGCCTTGTATCGTGTTAATGTGAATTGATAAAAATCAAGTTGTTAATATCGTCTAGGTCTTATTCTGGATATCAGACATGTCAATTTTTTCTCATGACATGATATATATTTCATATAACTCTTCACCATCTTTAACAAATTTGAGTTGAGAGCTAAATGGGCAAGAGCGAAAATTAAAAAAACAGAACGCTTGTTTTTAATCGGTATGTTTTAATTAAAATGAAGTTAAATTTATCTATGATTAGAGCACTCTGAAGACTTTAAAATTAGCTACTCATTTATTAGTGGTAAGATTACTTTTTTAATAAAATCATTTTTACTGTAGTTAGGATTGAAAATTGGATCTTCTACCGCCATCTGATACGCATCATTAGATCAGGTTAATCTTTGCTTGCTGGACTCTTCTCAGGATAGTTGGAATATTTAGATGGTAACTAAAAAGCGGTCTGCAAGTTCTACCCGATGGCTACGAGAGCACTTCAACGATAAATATCTTCATCAGGCACAGAAACGAGGACTGCGTTCTCGTGCTTGGTTTAAACTTGATCAAATGCAGCAAAGCGACAATTTATTGCGTCTAGGGATGAACATAGTAGATCTGGGTGCTTCGCCTGGGGGATGGTCGCAATACGTCGTTAAGCACGTTGGTAAGAAAGGGAGCATCATAGCCTGTGATATTCTTCCTATGAAACCAATACTCGGTGTAGAATTTTTGCAGGGAGATTTTCGTGATCCACTAGTCTTGCAGGCGTTGCTTAAATGTATAGGCGCGAAGAAAGTACAGGTAGTACTGTCCGATATGGCGCCTAATATGAGCGGTACTCCGGCGGTCGATATCCCGAAGACCATGTATCTCGCAGAGCTAGCCCTGGACATATGTCGAGATGTTTTAGTATCGGGTGGGAGTTTTCTGGTGAAAGTGTTTCAGGGAGAGGCTTTTGATGAGTATCTACAGGAAATTCGATCCCTGTTCACAAAGGTCAAAATTCGTAAACCAGACGCTTCCCGAGCTCATTCTCGGGAAGTCTACATTGTGGCGACAGGGTGTAAATTATAGTCCCTACGCTAATTGTTAATACCGTTGTAATATGAGGCGAATTCCTTGAGTGACATGGCGAAGAACCTAATTCTCTGGTTAGTTATTGCAGTCGTGCTGATGTCAGTATTCCAGAGCTTTGGGCCCAGCGAGTCTAATACACATAAAGTGGATTATTCCACTTTTATGTCTGAACTAAATCAAGATCAGGTTAGAGAAGCCCATATTAATGGGCGTGAGATCACTGTTACTAAAAAAGACAGTAATCGCTACATTACCTATATTCCGGTTAACGACCCGAAACTCATTGATATTCTGTTAACTAAAAACATTAAGGTTGTAGGCGAGCCGGTCGCAGAACCTAGTCTACTAGCCTCGATCTTTATTTCTTGGTTTCCGATGCTATTATTAATCGGAGTATGGATTTTCTTTATGCGGCAAATGCAGGGTGCTGGCGGAAAAGGTGCAATGTCATTTGGAAAGAGTAAGGCGAGAATGCTGACAGAAGACCAGATTAAAACAACTTTTTCCGATGTTGCTGGTTGTGATGAAGCAAAAGAAGAAGTTAGTGAGCTAGTCGAGTATCTTCGTGAGCCAAGCCGTTTTCAAAAGCTGGGTGGAAAAATCCCCAAAGGGGCGTTGATGGTTGGTCCTCCGGGGACCGGTAAAACATTACTCGCTAAGGCCATTGCTGGAGAAGCTAAAGTCCCGTTTTTTAGTATTTCTGGTTCCGATTTTGTAGAAATGTTTGTTGGTGTAGGTGCTTCTCGTGTACGGGACATGTTCGAACAGGCAAAGAAATCGGCACCGTGTATTATCTTTATCGATGAAATCGACGCTGTTGGGCGGCAGCGGGGGGCAGGTCTTGGAGGGGGGCACGACGAACGTGAACAGACGCTCAATCAGATGCTCGTCGAAATGGACGGCTTTGAAGGGAATGAAGGGATTATCGTTATTGCTGCGACTAATAGACCGGATGTTCTGGATCCAGCATTACTGCGGCCTGGCCGTTTCGATCGCCAGGTAGTGGTCGCACTTCCCGATGTTAGGGGTCGTGAACAGATTTTAAAAGTGCATATGCGTCGTGTACCGTTAGCAAGTGATATGGATGCATCAGTGATTGCTCGTGGGACACCTGGTTTCTCTGGCGCTGATTTGGCGAACTTAGTAAATGAAGCGGCACTATTCGCAGCCAGAGGTACGAAACGTGTTGTGTCAATGACGGAATTTGAGAAAGCAAAAGACAAGATCATGATGGGGACAGAACGTCGTTCTATGGTAATGACGGAAGCGCAAAAAGAGTCTACTGCCTATCACGAAGCTGGTCACGCGATTATTGGTCGCTTGGTTCCTGATCATGATCCGGTGCATAAAGTAACGATCATTCCACGTGGGTGTGCTTTGGGGGTAACCTTCTTTTTACCAGAAGGAGATACCCTTAGCGCTAGCCGACAGAAGCTTGAAAGCCAAATTTCTACTTTGTATGGAGGGAGGCTGGCCGAGGAGATTATTTACACTCCCGCGAAGGTTTCCACTGGGGCGTCTAATGATATCAAGATAGCGACCTCCATCGCCCGTAATATGGTAACTCAGTGGGGATTCTCTGAGAAGTTAGGTCCGTTACTATATGCGGAGGAAGAGGGAGAAATATTCCTTGGTCGCTCAGTAGGGAAGGCAAAGCATATGTCAGATGAAACATCGCGCATAATTGATGAGGAAGTGAAATTGTTGATCGAAAGAAATTACATCCGTGCCCATAAGCTGCTAATGGAAAATATGGATATTCTACATGCCATGAAGAATGCACTGATGAAATATGAAACTATCGATGCACCACAGATCGACGATTTAATGGACCGTAAGTCCGTCCGCCCGCCAGCAGGTTGGGATGATACGATTTTTGGTAGTAGTATTGACGATGGGACACCACGAGAACCGATGCCAGTAGATGAGCCACGAGCCTCCAATTCTGGCAACGTCATATCAGAAGAATACCATAACCAATAATTTTTTTCTTCTCAGGTTTGTAGCGCAGACTCAGTATAGACGATGCTAAGATAAGAGAGGAGCATGTGCAGTTTTTATAGAATAAAGAAACTACCGTTTTGCAAGTTATTATTTAATAACATACGTAGAATCTTTCGGCTACCCGGGTATGGAGAATGTTAGTGATGAGGCGAAAATATAATATGTGGTGCTTGCCTTATCGGTCCTCTCTCTGCGTTTGGATGCCTTTATTTCGTTTGGTATATACCTTCCAGGCCTTACTGGTGAGATAAAGTGTAGCGGCCGGGGCTCATTTAATTCATGATATCCTTCGCTCAAGGAGCCAAGGTTGCTTATTTGCTGATAGAAAGAGTCAAGGCTCTATTTACCTGATGCATATATAGGAAGAACCCGGTGCCATGTGGAAGGCATCGCATCATGAAAATTTCTTGGAAGAAGATGTTTATTCGTTACAGCATATCAAGCGCTGTAAAGAGGCTAGAATTACTAAGAATAGATTCGTTCTTGATTTGGGATTGAGCTTTGGTAAAACATTAGCGCATATTTGAGAAACAAGTTTCGGATAGTCTTGCCTATACCTTTATTGCACCTATACAGGGGACAAATATTATCCGGGTACATGATGTCAGTAAGACTCTGGAGGCAATGTATATTGTGGAGGCTATCATTGCAGCGAAGGTAATGTATTTTCAATGAGTAAGCATAAATACTTTGGTACCGATGGAATCCGCGGTAAGGTTGGTGATGTCCCAATTACACCGGATTTTTTTCTAAAATTAGGATGGGCCGCCGGTAAGGTACTTGCCCGCCATGGCTCACGTAAAATTATTATCGGTAAAGATACCCGTATCTCTGGTTACATGCTGGAGTCAGCGTTGGAGGCAGGGCTGTCTGCTGCCGGCTTATCCGTGGCTTTTACTGGT
Organism: Candidatus Steffania adelgidicola; assembly: GCF_020541225.1. GTDB lineage: Bacteria > Pseudomonadota > Gammaproteobacteria > Enterobacterales > Enterobacteriaceae > Steffania > Steffania adelgidicola. The sequence continues at coordinate 546,941 of NZ_CP045889.1, forward strand.
CCGATGCCGACTCCGGCTATCGCCTACTTAACTCGTATCTTTCGTGCTGAGGCTGGCATTGTTATTTCGGCTTCCCATAATCTTTTTTATGATAATGGTATTAAGTTTTTTTCCATTGATGGGACGAAGCTTTCCGATAAGGTAGAAGCAGCGATTGAGGAGGAACTAGCTAAACCTTTATCTTGCGTTGATTCTTCAGAGTTGGGAACAGGTAGTTGGATTGTTGATGCGGCCGGGCGTTATATTGAGTTCTGCAAGAGAACTTTCCCAGGCAATTTAAGTCTTTATGGACTAAAGATTGTTGTTGATTGTGCTAATGGAGCCACATATCATATCGCGCCTAGCGTATTGTGTGAACTTGGTGCGACAGTAGTGACTCTGGGATGTAATCCGGATGGCATAAATATTAATCAAGAGTGCGGTGCGACTTATCTAGGTTTGTTGCAAAGTCGGGTATTGGCTGAGAAAGCTGATTTAGGTATCGCCTATGACGGCGACGGCGATCGGGTAATAATGGTGGACCATTTTGGTCAGAGAGTAGATGGAGACCAGATTTTATATATCATCACCAGGGAAAGATTGCGCCGGGGAAAGTTGTCCGGTGGCGTAGTGGGCACACTGATGAGCAATGTGGGGCTTGAACTGGCACTAAAAAAACTAGGGGTCCCTTTTGTACGTGCTCATGTGGGTGATCGCTATGTGATTGAAAAAATGAAGGAGAAAAGATGGAGTATGGGTGCGGAAAACTCTGGCCACATTATTATCCTGGATAAGTCAACTACTGGTGATGGTATTGTCGCTGGACTTCAAGTTTTATCAGCAATGGTTGATAATCATGTTACTTTACATGATCTGTGTGGTGGTATGCGACTGTTTCCGCAAACTCTAATCAACGTTCATTTGACTCGACACCATGATCCCTTGGAAACTGCGTCAGTAAAGCAAGCAAGCGCTAATGTAGAACAAAAGCTTAGAGGGCGCGGGCGGGTGTTGTTACGAAAATCTGGTACTGAACCCCTTATCCGGGTCATGGTTGAGGGAGAAGATCCTAATGAGGTAAGCCGGCTGGCATATTATATTGCTGATGCCCTGAAAGATGAAAGCTAGAGGTGGTAGCTGATAAGCATCTATTACTAACAAACGATCCTGTTGGTTATAAAATTTGCTTGCGGAGGGTGAGTATATTAGTTAATATTTATATCCGCTTGAATAAAGATGTATATCGATTACACGCTATCTTAGCGTAAGATGGTAAGGATGTTTAAAGGTTATGCACCAGGCACTATTAGTGATGCTTCTGTTAATAGCGATTGTTCTAGTTGCATTAATTATGCTTCAACAAGGTAAAGGTGTTGACATGGGATCCTCGTCTGGTACAGGCGTATCTGGCACCTTATTTGGTTCAAATGGTTCCGGTAACTTTATGACTCGCATGATTGCGGTAATGGCAACGCTCTTTTTTTTGCTCAGTTTGTTATTAGGTAATCTAAGTAGTCAGCATGAAAAAAATAGCCAGTGGGATACTCTAAATCAGCCTCAGAAACCAGATCAATCACTAGCCGGAGCGCCAGTGAAAGCAGGCCACGATATTTCACAGTAATCATTTAGCATAATGATTACAGGATATAATTAACAGTATAAAGTGCCGAGGTGGTGGAATTGGCAGACACGCTACCTTGAGGTGGTAGTGCTCAGTTGAGCTTACGGGTTCAAGTCCCGTCCTCGGCACCAATGCTATAGATAATTTGCTTTTATAAGATTAGTAGCGTACTATTTCTAAAGCGGGGTGGAGCAGCTTGGTAGCTCGTCGGGCTCATAACCCGAAGGTCGTCGGTTCAAATCCGGCCCCCGCAACCATATTCAGCTCGTAAGAATCAGGTTTATCATGATCTATATTTTAATATAATTATTTTAATTTTTTTTAACAGTGCCTATAATTGTATAAGGTTTAGTTATTTAACACCCCCGAATTTTCGGGGTTTTTTTATCATTGCACTGCAGAAATATTGGGCTAATTAGCCCTTTTTTTATGTCTTGAAGAGGGGTGACCGTGTGTATATGAGAATAAAAAATTAATAGAGATCCCACAGGACTACTGAAAACTACTTTCCTAGACTACTGGAGATCAAGAATCTTCTCTCCGCAGTCTGTAACCTTAAAATCTCCGTACTGGATCTAGATCGCCCGCTATCTATTAGCGCACATTTGAACGGATTCATCGGTAGTAGGGGATGATCAAGGCGGTTGATGGTGAAGTAATTATGGTGATGGCAGATGGGAAAGATAAAGTGTTTTGCTATGAATAACTATCTAGCAAGCAAACCAAATACTTCATTATTAACGTTCTACTGAGGCAACTAGGATGAATAAAGAAATTCTGGCTGTTATTGAGGCAGTGTCTAACGAGAAAGCTGTCACACGGGAAAAAATTTTTGAAGCGCTAGAAATGGCACTGGCGACTGCAACAAAGAAAAAGCATGAACAGGATATTGAAGTGCGCGTCAGTATTGATCGTAAATCTGGAGATTTTGATACATACCGTCGTTGGCTTATCGTAGAGGAAGTGACTCAGCCCACCCGAGAGATCACACTGGATGCTGCTCAATTTGACGATTCAGAGGCGAAGCTTAGCGGCTATTTCGAAGATAAAATCGCATCAGTCGTATTTGATCGCATTACCACACAGACAGCTAAACAAGTGATTGTTCAGAAAGTGCGTGAAGCAGAGCGGGCGATGGTGGTTGAGCAGTTCCGTAAGCATCAAGGGGAGATCGTTAGCGGTATTGTAAAAAAAGTGAATCGGGATAGCATTACTCTAGACTTGGGCAGTAATGCTGAAGCAGTGATTACCCGAGAGGATATGTTGCCACGTGAAAATTTCCGTCCTGGTGACCGTATCCGCGGTGTGTTGTATTCTGTGCGGCCAGAAGCGCGGGGTGCACAGCTTTTTATCAGTCGTTCGAGATCAGAGATGCTCATTGAGCTCTTTCGCATTGAAGTACCAGAAATAGGTGAGGAAGTTATTGAAATAAAGGCTGCCGCGCGCGATCCGGGTTCACGTGCAAAAATTGCTGTAAAGACTAATGATAAGCGTATTGATCCGGTGGGTGCCTGCGTCGGTATGCGCGGCGCACGTGTCCAAGCAGTTTCTAGCGAACTGGGGGGGGAACGTATTGATATTGTACTCTGGGACGATAATCCGGCCACTTTCGCGATTAATGCTATGGCGCCCGCTGATGTTTCCTCAATCGTACTCGATGAAGATAAGCACACTATGGACATTGCGGTAGAAGGAAGCAATCTAGCGCAGGCTATCGGAAGAAATGGACAAAATGTCCGCCTTGCTTCGCAACTCAGTGGTTGGGAGATTAATGTGATGACAGTGGAAAATCTGAAGGCTAAACATCAAGCTGAAGCCTGTGCAGCCATTGATATCTTTACTCGTAATTTAGATATTGACGAAACATTAGCGACACTCTTAGTGGAGGAAGGTTTCTCTTCTCTTGAGGAGTTAGCTTACGTACCGTTCAATGAACTGCTGGAGATTAAAGGGCTCAATATAGAAATTATAGAAGACCTGAGAAAACGAGCGAAGAATGCGCTGACTATGATTAGTTTATTAGAGGAAAATAATCGTGGAATAGGGATGCCAGCTGAAGACTTGTTAGGTCTGCCTGAGCTGGAGTGTGATGTAGCGCGGAAATTGGCAGCACGTGGTGTGTGTACACTGGAAGATCTTGCCGAACAGGGTGTTGACGACTTGTCAGATATTGAAGGATTGAGTAGTGAAAAAGCCGGTCAGCTGATTATGGCTTCACGCAATATTTGCTGGTTTGGTGATAATGAGTAATAAACTGTAGCAGGAAAGGAACAGCATGACAGATTTAACTGTAAAATCGCTCGCTACAGAAATGCAGATTTCGGTTGATCGCCTGATACAGCAATTTGCTGATGCTGGCATTAATAAAACCGGAGTTGATTCTGTAACCCAGCAGGAAAAAGACATTTTACTGGCGTATCTGAACCGCGATCGCGGTTCGGCGCTCAACAAATTAACTTTGCAGCGTAAAATACGCAGTACTTTAAACATTCCCAGCACCGGTGGTAAAAGTAAGTCAGTTCAAATTGAAGTGCGCAAAAAGCGCATCTATGTGCAACGAGATTTAAAAGTAGAAGAACAGGGTAGACGCGAAGAAGAAAATCTGGTGAAGCACCAGACTGAACATGAAGAAAATCCAAAAGGAAAACGCGCTGCTGAAGAGAAGACTAAACAAAAAAATTCTGGACAAGCAAAGCGTTTGGCAGAAAGTGATAAATTGACTAATCAGCAGACAAATACTATGAGTAAGTTACCACAGGCAACTGAAAAAGCTCGCCGCGAAGCGGAAATTGTTAAGCTGAGGCGAAAAGCGGAAGAGGAAGCTCGGCGGAAGGTCGAAGAAAAGGCTCGTCAGGTTTCGGAAGAAGCACGTCGTATGGCCGATTCATTCGGTGGTATATGGGATCATGCATCTGAGCCGATAGAGGAAGATACCACTGATTACCATGTCACCACCTCTCATCACGCCAGGGAAGCTGAAGATGAAAACGATCGTAAAGTAGAAAACGATCGTCACATTCGTAACCGCGGTGGTAAATCTTCTAAGCAGAAAAAGACGAATCGATTATCTGAATCAAAAGCAGATCGGGAAGAAGCGCGTGTGGTTGGCCGTGGCGGGAAAAACAAGCGAAAACCGAGCACTTTAATGCAAAGCTTTAATAAGCCAGCGCAAGCGGTGAATCGTGATGTGCTCATCAGCGAAACCATTACTGTAGCTGACTTAGCTAACAAGATGGCAGTTAAGGGATCGCAAATCATTAAAATGATGATGAAATTAGGTGCTATGGCGACTATTAACCAGGTAATTGATCAGGAAATCGCTCAATTGGTGGCGGAAGAAATGGGTCACAAGGTAATCCTCCTCCGTGAGAATGAGCTGGAAGAGTCATTGATGTCTGACCGTGATACTGGAAACTCTGCCACCGCGGAACCGCGCGCACCTGTTGTAACTATTATGGGACACGTTGATCATGGTAAAACCTCACTACTAGATTACATCCGTTCTACAAAGGTAGCAGCAGGTGAAGCAGGTGGTATTACTCAGCATATTGGCGCGTATCATGTGGAAACTGAGAATGGTATGATTACCTTTCTTGATACTCCTGGGCATGCAGCCTTTACTGCGATGCGCGCTCGCGGTGCGCAGGCAACAGATATTGTAGTACTGGTGGTGGCTGCTGATGATGGCGTTATGCCGCAGACCATCGAAGCTATTCAGCATGCGAAGGCGGCCAGAGTACCAATCGTGACAGCGGTTAACAAGATTGATAAAGCGGAATCAGATCCTGATCGCGTCAAGAATGCACTAACCCAATATGGTGTTATTCCAGAAGAATGGGGTGGTGAAAACCAGTTCGTTCATGTGTCGGCTAAGTCTGGCGAGGGCATTGATGAACTCCTAAACGCTATCCTTTTACAGGCGGAGATCCTAGATCTAAAAGCAAACTCCAATGGTATGGCTAACGGTGTCGTCATTGAATCCTTCCTGGATAAAGGACGTGGTCCAGTTGCGACCGTGCTGATACGTGAAGGTACTTTGCATCAAGGGGATATTGTTTTATGCGGTTTCGAGTATGGGCGCGTGCGTGCCATGCGTGACGAACTGGCTCGAGAGATACCTTTTGCGGGCCCTTCGATTCCGGTTGAAATCCTCGGTTTATCGGGGGTGCCGGCTGCAGGTGATGAAGCAACGGTTGTACGCGATGAAAAGAAAGCACGTGAAGTAGCTCTATATCGTCAAACCAAGTTCCGCGAACTTAAACTCGCTCGCCAGCAGAAATCAAAACTGGAAAACATGTTTGCTAATATGACTGAAGGTGAAGTATCTGAACTGAATATCGTCTTGAAGTCTGACGTACAAGGTTCAGCTGAAGCTATCAGCTCTGCGCTAGAAAATTTATCTACAGATGAAGTAAAAGTGAAAATTATAGGCTCTGGTGTTGGTGGTATTACTGAGACTGACGCGACGCTATCAGCAGCCTCTAATGCCATCTTACTCGGGTTTAATGTCCGGGCTGATTCCTCCGCTCGTCGAGTTATCGAAACAGAAAATTTAGATCTTCGTTATTACTCTGTCATATATGATTTGATTGATGAAGTTAAGCAGGCAATGAGTGGCATGCTAGCTCCGGAGTATAAACAGGAAATTATTGGATTAGCGGAAGTGCGGAATATGTTCCATTCACCTAAATTCGGCGAGATTGCCGGTTGTATGGTGACAGAGGGTGTGGTGAAGCGTTATAATAAGATCCGCGTTCTACGTGATCATGTAGTCATTTACGAAGGTGTATTAGAATCGCTTCGTCGTTTTAAAGATGATGTTAACGAAGTGCGTAATGGTATGGAATGTGGTATTGGCGTTAAGCACTATCACAACATTCGTATAGGTGATGTGATTGAGGTATTTGAAACCATTGAAATACAGCGCACTATTAGTTGATAATACATCAATAGCGCTGCTGCACTACAGAAAGGTGAATATTCTGCTTATTTTTCTGGAGAATGTACAATGAAAAAAGAATATAGCCGTACCCAGCGTGTTGCGCAGGAGATGCGAAAGGAAATTGCTATCATTTTACAACATGCGATCAAAGATCCAAGGATTGGTATGACGACGGTATCTGGAGTTGAAGTGTCGCGTGATTTAGCCTATGCTAAAGTATTCGTTACTTTTCTAAATGAAAACAGCCCTGAGCAGGTTAAAATTGGGGTACGGGCACTGCAAGATGCAGTGGGTTTTGTACGTGGTCTTTTAAGTAAAACGATGCGCCTACGTGCTATACCAGCATTAACTTTTTTTTACGATAATTCTCTGATTGAAGGTATGCGCCTCGCTGATTTAGTTAGTGAGGTGGTAAAAAACGACCGTCTACGTCGCGATAGAAGTTTAGTGAATAATGAAAGCTGCATGCATCAGGATAAGAAAGACTGATGGGACGGCCAAGGTGTCGTGGTCGTGATATTAATGGTATCGTTCTTCTGGATAAACCGATCGGGCTGTCTTCCAATGAACTTCTTCAAAAAGTTAAGCGCTTGTTTCGCGCTAATAAGGCTGGACACACCGGTGCATTAGATCCTCTAGCGACCGGTATGCTCCCTATTTGCCTTGGTGAGGCAACTAAATTTTCCCAGTATTTGCTAGATGCCGATAAGCGTTATCGGGTCACTGCCAGGCTTGGTAAGCGTACCGATACCGCTGATGCTTTCGGAAAGACGATTAGCCTACGCCCGGTATTTCTAGATAAAGCGAAATTAGAAGCAGCGTTATCTCAGTTCCTTGGTGAAAGTTGGCAAGTTCCATCGATGTTTTCCGCGCTGAAATATCAGGGATGTCCATTATATGAATATGCCCGAAAAGGCATCATGGTGGCGCGCAAGGAACGGCGAATTTACGTGTATGATTTGAAGTTACATTACTGGGATCTGACTCAGGTTGAATTAGAAATTCATTGTTCTAAAGGTACTTACATTCGTACTATTATCGATGATTTAGGTGAACGTCTCCACTGTGGCGCCCATGTTATAGCGTTACGCCGTTTAGCTGTTTCACAGTATCCTACTGAAGCTATGGTAACCTTTGAGGCGTTACAGGCCATAGCTCTTGGCGCGCCTGAGGCGTCAGCAACTCTAACTCAGTTAGATTCACTGTTGTTATCGGTAGATAGCGCGCTTACGAATATGCCAGTAGTACATCTTCCATCTGATATTGCAGAACGGATACGGTTTGGGCAAACCGTATTACTTACTGTTTACCAAAAAGCTGCTCTGGTACGTATTATCGCAGGAGATTCTAGGCAATTTCTCGGTATTGGTGAAATTGTAATGCCTGGCCGATTAATTCCGCGCCGCTTGATGGCAGAATCGCCTGCTTGATCATGCCATCGTCTTGCGAGTAACATACCTGAAGAGTAAAATACCCCGGTCTTTATAAGACCGGGTAGATAAATTAGAGATCGGCGCTTATTATTTTATAATCATTGTTGGAGTTTTATGATGTCTCTAAGTGTTGCAGCGAAAGCGAAAATTGTTTCTGATTTCAGCCATAATGCCAAAGACAGCGGCTCTACTGTTGTTCAGGTTGCTCTTTTAACAGCTCAAATTAACCATTTGCAGGGGCATCTTGCAAAACACAAAAAGGATCACCACAGCCGCCGTGGTTTGTTGCATATGGTTTCACAGCGTCGTAAGCTACTTGACTACCTGAAGGGCCACAATCTATCGCATTATAGCAGCCTAATTGAACGTTTAAGTTTGCGGCGATAACCTAGATAGTTGCAAGAGAAAAGGGGCCATATAAGGCCCCTTTTTTCTTGAATACCCCTCGTATCATGTGAGGTATAATGGCTGAAATATGGTTGAGGCTTAGTCGGTTCTGGCATTTCTAAGGTAAATGCAGCTACCGTGTTTTTATTAGCCTCGAGATACCATGAGAAGATTGTTAGTGAACGGTAGCTGATTTATTTTAAAAAGCTCCGTATACTTTAAAAAGGAAATTATTTTGCTAAATCCGATTGTTACCAAGTTTCAGTATGGTCAACATATTGTAACGATGGAAACTGGTATGATAGCTCGTCAAGCAACGTCCGCAGTCATGGTGGGCATGGATGACACAGCAGTATTTGTAACAGTTGTGGGTGTTAAACATCCCAAACCAGGACAGAGTTTTTTTCCACTGATTGTTAACTATCAGGAAAGGAGTTACGCGGCAGGCCGTTTTCCAGGTGGATTTTTTCGCCGAGAAGGTCGTCCAAGCGAAGTTGAAACACTGATTGCACGCCTTATCGACCGTCCAATTCGTCCGCTGTTCCCGAAAGGTTTCGTAAATGAAGTGCAGGTAATCGCTACTGTGGTATCGGTTAATCCACAAGTGAATCCGGATATCGTAGCAATGATTGGTGCTTCCGCAGCGATGAGCCTATCCGGCATCCCATTTCACGGTCCTATCGGCGCAGCACGCGTTGGCTATATCAATGATCGATATGTACTCAATCCGACACAATCAGAATTAGCAACAAGCCGCCTAGATTTAGTGGTTGCAGGTACAGCTAATGCCGTTTTGATGGTGGAATCCGAAGCGAAGATGTTGAGTGAAGATCAAATGTTAGGTGCGGTGCTGTACGGTCATGAGCAGCAGCAAGTAGTGATAGAGAATATTAATCATCTAGTGGCTGCAGTGGGCAAGCCTAAGTGGCAATGGCAAGCGCCGGCGCTTAACATTAAATTGCAAGCAAAAATTGACGAATTAGCAAAATCTCGTTTGACTGCCGCTTACCAACTGACTGATAAGCAAGAGCGTCATTCTGTTATTGATGCTATTAAGATTGACGTTGTAAAGGTACTTATGGGCCTAGATGCAACGTTAGAGGAAGGTGAAATTAGGGATATTCTAGGTACATTGGAAAAAAATATAGTACGTAGTCGTATATGGCTCGGCCAACCACGTATTGATGGTCGCGAAAAAGATATGATTCGCAGTTTAGACATTCGCACCGGTGTATTACCGCGTACCCATGGTTCATCACTGTTTACTCGTGGTGAAACTCAGGCCCTGGTTACCGCCACTCTCGGTACTGAACGCGATGCGCAAAATATTGATGAATTGACAGGTGAACGAACAGACCGTTTCTTACTACACTATAATTTCCCTCCATATTGCGTTGGAGAAACTGGCCTGGTGACTTCTCCGAAGCGACGTGAAATCGGCCACGGACGTCTAGCAAAACGCGCTATCCTAGCGGTGATGCCAAACGCTCGCGAATTTCCATATACGGTCCGTATAGTGTCAGAAATCACTGAATCGAATGGCTCTTCCTCTATGGCTACTGTATGCGGTGCTTCCTTGGCACTAATGGATGCTGGAGTACCCATCAAGACAGCTGTTGCCGGTATCGCGATGGGCTTGGTAAAAGAAGGAGATAACTTTGTAGTATTATCAGATATCCTGGCTGATGAAGATCATCTGGGAGATATGGATTTTAAAGTTGCCGGCAGCCTTGAAGGTATCACTGCGCTTCAAATGGATATTAAAATCGAAGGTATTACCAGAGAAATCATGAGGATAGCATTAATACAGGCACAGGGTGCGCGCATTCATATTCTTAGCGTGATGGGACGGGCAATTAGTTCACCGCGTAGCGATATTTCCGAATTCGCACCGCGCATTCATATGATAAAAATAAGTCCTGATAAGATTAAAGATCTTATTGGTAAAGGGGGCTCTGTTATCCGTGCTCTGACTGAGGAAACCGGTACGACAATCGAGATCGAAGATGACGGCACCCTGAGAGTGGCGGCAATTGACGGCGATAAGGCCCATCATGCTATTCGCCGTATTCAAGAGATCACTGCAGAAATCGAAGTAGGTCATATTTATAATGGAAAAGTTACTCGTATCGTGGATTTTGGTGCCTTTGTGGCCATTGGGGGTGGTAAGGAAGGGTTGGTGCATATTTCTCAGATTTCCGATAAGCGCGTGGAGAAAGTTATTGATTATCTATCGGTTAAGCAAGAAGTACTCGTCAAAGTTCTTGAAGTAGACCGTCAGGGTCGCGTGCGTCTAAGTATAAAAGAAGCCACCGCCTACAGCCAGGCTGAAAGGGTACCTAAACAATAATGGATTTAAATTCTTTAGCCTATGAGATCAATTCTATCCTTGCTAAAAAAACTGTTTACATCACAAAGCATCGTAGGATGCTTTGTGTCAAGCTAAAAGGAAAAGAGGATGTTTCTCTTATGAAGCTCTATTTATTCTGGTGATTGTTTGGAATAGTATTAATATTGACAGGATACAGCAAGAATAGTGGGTAAAGTACAGATGATGTTTCATCCACAATACAACAATAAGGCATGCTGTTATTTATAAAGAAGACACTAAAAATTTGAATTCTAACTGATGAACGAGCACGGCTATTATATAAGCGAGGAGTGTTGTATGATAGTGTCTCACTGAGAGTGAGTTAACACGAAATGATTGGTTATAAAGGATGATTTACAGGTATTTTTTTATGATTAGCCAAACGATTCCTTTTGTTCACTCTGGTGTTCTTGATTGATAAAAAATCGATCATAAGAAGGCAGATGACGCCTTAAAAAGGCGTGATATAAAATCTGATAAAATGCAATGGGGATAGAATATTTATCGAGTTCTATTTAGGAAGCATTAGCGAATGAACGTTGATGCATCGACTCCAGGCAGATGCGACGGATCACAGTTGCTTTACTGAGTATCTCAGTGAGACGCATTTCTTTTTAGGTAAGGGCCATTTAAATCTGGGGGATAAAGATATTGCTTCAGCGGAGTTTAAAACGACGGTTGCTAATAAACATGAATGATTTTGTTGAACACCACTATGCACTCTTGGAATTAGTGGTGTTTCCGCAAGAGCAAGTCAATCTATCAGAATTTGGCCAGCAATAGATGACGAATAAAACTTAAGCAGCTAGCATTGCTTTGTCGATATCGATGTAAAGTAATGGCTTGTTTTTTTCGTTTTAAATTAAACTTGAGCCGGTTCACACTTTCGATGAAAATAAAATAGAGAAAAGTTTTCACGATGAGATATGTAGACTGGCCGCCATTAAGATATGAGGCACGTGTACATGTCAAAAGTAAAAACTTATTTTTCTGATTTGGGTTTAAAGGATTCCATTCTTAATGCACTGACTGATCTCGGTTATGAAACACCATCACCTATTCAGTCCGCCTGTATTCCTCCTTTGTTGGCGGGCTATGACGTACTGGGTATGGCTCAGACCGGTAGTGGAAAAACTGCGGCTTTTGCTTTACCGTTATTACATAATGTCAATTCTGCATTATCCGCACCACAGGTTCTGGTTTTAGCGCCGACTCGCGAATTAGCGGTACAGGTCGGGGAGGCGTGTTCCCATTTTTCCAAGCATATGAAAGGTGTTAACGTAATCGCTCTGTACGGCGGTCAGCGTTATGATGTGCAATTACGCGCGCTCCGACAAGGGCCGCAAGTTGTAGTTGGTACCCCGGGTAGATTACTTGATCATTTAAAACGCGGTACGCTGGATTTGTCACATTTGAGCGGACTAGTACTGGATGAAGCTGATGAGATGCTACGCATGGGCTTTATTGAAGACGTAGAAAATATTCTGGACCAGATACCAGCCAAACATCAAACTGCTTTATTTTCCGCCACCATGCCGGAAGCTATTCGCCGGATTACGCGTCGCTTCATGAATGAGCCTCAGGAAGTACGAATTCAGTCTAGCGTTACCACTCGTCCAGATATTAGTCAGTCCTACTGGACAGTGCGTGGAATGAGGAAAAATGAAGCGTTATTGCGTTTTCTGGAGACGGAAGATTTCGATGCTGCTATTATCTTCGTACGTACCAAAAATGCGACGCTAGAAGTTGCTGAAACATTAGAGCGTAGCGGTTATAACAGCGCGGCTCTTAATGGGGACATGAACCAGTCATTGCGTGAGCAAACATTAGATCGTTTAAAAGATGGTCGTCTAGATATTCTAATCGCTACCGATGTAGCTGCTCGTGGTCTAGATGTTAATCGTATTAGTCTGGTTGTTAACTACGATATCCCAATGGATTCTGAATCTTATGTGCATCGTATTGGCCGTACCGGCCGGGCTGGTCGAGCAGGCCGAGCCCTACTGTTTGTAGAAAATCGCGAACGTCGATTGCTTCGAAACATTGAACGCATTATGAAACTGACTATCCAAGAAGTAGCACTGCCGACTGCTGAAGTGTTGAGCACAAGGCGTCTAGCCAAGTTCTCTGCTAAGGTGAAAAGTCAATTAGAAAGTAAGGATCTCGATATGTATCGAGCATTACTAGGTAAGCTACAGCCGGTAGAGGAATTGAGTATGGAAACACTTGCAGCAGGGTTGTTGAAAATAGCTCAGGGCGAACATCCGCTAATTCTTCCGCCAGATCTAATCATCGAACGTCGTCCAAGTCGCGAGTTGCACGAGCGTGAGGAGCGGCGTAATACTGGAGAGAAATCGCAGCGTCGGGAACGTAGAGATATGGGTGAAATGAATCTTTATCGTATTGAAGTGGGGCGTGCGGATGGAGTTGAAGTGCGTCATATTGTTGGTGTCATCGCTAATGAAGGGGACATCAGTAGTCGGAATATCGGGAATATTAAATTGTTTTCTTCTCATTCGACGATTGAGTTACCAAAAAGTATGCCTGAAGATATGCTGTCTCATTTCACTCGTACGCGTATTCTAAACAAGCCGATAAATATACAGTTTATTAGTGAATCTCAATCGCGAGGTGGTCGCGGAAATTACAGCGGTGAACGTCGTGAAAGTCCTCGTCGTACCTTTAGTGAACGTCGTCACGATAATAGTAAAGTAACACCAGTTGGTCGCCGTCGTCTTGGTGATGATATCTGACAATCCCTACTACTAGGTGTAATCTTTGGTATTTAGTTATGGTTTTGAAATTTGCAATTTACCCTACTTACTTAATGAGTAGGGTAAATTACAGTCCAATTTAACAGATAAGAATAAAAGATAATTATCTCGATCATGAGTTTCAAAACAACGTTAACTTGTGATAGAAAATCAGTAAAGAGCCTGCCGCTACGTACTACAGCCTATATTTTTCACTTCTGCCAGTTATGCACTATGAATTACTTCCATAAAATAACTTAACCGTTTTATGGTGATGATATGATGCAAAATGAAGACAGCAGATCTATTCTGGGATTTAAATCTGACGAAAGGATAGCTAAAAGCTTTATTACAAAAGCGGTATGAAAATTGGTCTTTTCTATGACAATAATGTAATTGCCAATGTTTGTTAGAAAAACGATTCTTATAATATATTATCATGACTTAAAAAGTAAAATTTTCAGGAAATGTTCCTATACATATTAGATGGGAAAAACTTTTTCTACGCTTTAATAGTTTAATTAAATATCTTTCATATATTTTTGTCTATTGTTCAGTTTATAGATTATTGGTGTATGCATGTGCTTAGTGTTTTAGATACGGTTTAAGATCCATCACATTATGTATTCGTTTAACAGTGCATCTTTAGGTGTAAATAAAAAGATCTCCATAAAATGACTAGTTTTATTAGCTGTAGGAGAGGCTGAAAATATTCATCCTGGAGCTGATTCTTTTAGCTTTTCAACCAAAAAAGAGGGGTGTACTAACTATCCAGTCATATATTAACGCACTTCGATCTTGTTAGAAGTCATATTGTCTAAAGTATACCGACAAATGATAAATTAGGGATGGTATGATAGACTACATTTTATATGTCTTTCTAAGACATATCCTATTAGGATAGATGTTTTTTCTCTTGTCGCTTGAAATACTTCCATCTTAACCCCACTTACTTTTTTATTGATGTCTTTAGTTCCCTGGTTTTCTAGTATTTTAGATCGAGGTATAACATGAGTATGAAAGGACAAGAAACGCGCGGATTTCAATCAGAAGTCAAGCAGCTTCTGGATCTGATGATCCATTCACTATATTCTAATAAAGAAATTTTTCTCCGCGAATTAATATCTAACGCTTCAGATGCTGCAGATAAACTACGTTTTCTCGCCCTCTCACAGCCGGATTTATATGAAGGAGATAGCGAATTGCGTGTTCGCCTGTCCTATAATAAAGAAAAACGCACGATTACGCTCAGCGACAATGGGATCGGCATGCGCCGTGATGAAGTGATAGATAATCTAGGAACAATTGCCAAATCTGGCACTAAGGCTTTCCTAAAATCTATGGGTTCTACACAGATAAAAGATAGTCACCTTATCGGCCAGTTTGGCGTCGGGTTCTATTCAGCCTTTATAGTAGCAGACAAAGTCACTGTCCTTACCCGAGCTGCCGGCGCTAAGACTGATGAAGGGGTGTTCTGGCAATCTGCTGGTGAGGGAGATTACACGATTGCTGATATTGTTAAGGTAGAGCGAGGTACGGAAATCACCCTTCATTTGCGTGAGGAGGAGGAGGAATTTCTCGATGACTGGCGTCTTAAAAATATCATTACCAAATATTCAGATCATATTGCACTACCGGTAGAAATGGAGGTGCACATTAAAACCGATAAGGAGGGTAGTGCCGAAGAAATCATGAGTTGGGAGAAGATTAATAAAGCGAAAGCTCTTTGGACTCGTAATAAATCTGATATCAACGAAGAGGAATATAAAGAATTTTATAAGCATTTAAGCCATGATTTTACTGATCCGTTAAGTTGGAGCCATAACCGAGTTGAAGGGAAGCAGGAGTATACTAGTCTGCTTTATATCCCGCAGAAGGCGCCTTGGGATATGTGGAATCGCGAGCATAAACACGGTCTGAAATTATATGTGCAGCGTGTATTCATCATGGATGATGCCGAACAATTTATGCCTAACTATCTTCGTTTTGTAAAGGGATTAATTGACTCTAATGATTTACCGCTAAACATTTCGCGAGAAGTCCTGCAGACTAGTCGAATTACACAGAATTTAAAAGGGGCGCTTACTAAACGAACCTTAGCAATGATAGAAAAACTCGCCAAGGATAATGTCGATAAGTATCAATCGTTTTGGCGGGAATTTGGTTTAGTACTAAAGGAAGGTCCTGCTGAGGATCCAGCTAATAGTGAAACGGTGTCTACACTGTTGCGTTTTGCTTCAAGCTATAATGATACGTTTATACAAACTGTCTCGCTAGAGGAGTATGTCGGCCGCATGGTGCAAGGGCAGGAAAAAATTTACTATATTACTGCCGATAGCTATGTTTCTGCTAAAAGCAGTCCACATATCGAGCCATTGTGTAAGAAAGGTATTGAGGTGCTTTTGCTTTTTGAGCGTATTGATGAATGGATGATGAGTCACCTTACTGAATTCAAAGGAAAGATGTTTCAATCCGTTAGTAAAGCTGATCCCTCTCTAGATCAATTCCTTGATAAGGAAAACGAAGAGCAGAAAGAGGCTAAAAAAGCACTTCAACCTTTTGTTAAACGAGTGAAGACCTATCTCGGTGATCGGATTAAAGAAGTGAGACTGACACATCGTTTGACTGATACACCTACAGTTGTCACTACCGATTCCAATGACATGACAACACAAATGGCTAAACTCTTTGCCGCGGCAGGCCAGACGGCAGCAGAGATAAAATATATCTTTGAACTTAATCCGGAGCATACATTAGTAAAACAGGCTGCCGCTACTATTAACGATGAGAGTTTATTTGGTGAATGGGTAGAGCTACTTCTAGAACAGGCGTTGTTGGCTGAACGCGGTACTCTTGAAGACCCTAACCGGTTTATTCGTCGAATGAATCGCCTGTTAAGTTCTCAAAATATCCCGTCATTGTAAGCAAGGGACTGTGTTATGTCGCTTGATTTCATGTGTTAACGAGAATGCTCTCCTTGTCTTACAGAGAGCATAACACGTTGCCTGATTCCAGAATCCTTATCAGAGGATTGATTGAGTTGAAGAGTAAACAGCTGGTAAAGCTAAACTTCTTCAGTAGTTATTGGTGTTCTCTTGAAGAGAGGAAAAATCGCCAAACAAGTATTGGATGAAAAAATAACAGCATAACATAAATCAAGACAGTGTGCAGAATATAATGCTTAGTGAATTTTAGATATTTCTTTAAAAGGAGACGGGGGAATGTGGTCTGAAAATTGGAACATGTTAATGTTACATTTAACAGTAATCTTTTCTTTATGCAAGTTAAAACATTTTTACCTTAGTGCGTATTAAATATAATACGCATTGTATCTAGAGTATACGATCATTTAAGGAGCTAATCTTTAAGATTGAACTATCATAATTGGATATACCGAATAAAAAACATATTTTAAAATATGTTATGTTTTCAAGGAAATTGATGTAATGCGTATTATTCTGCTGGGTGCACCAGGTTCTGGTAAAGGTACTCAGGCACGATTTATCATGGAAAAGTACGAGATTCCTCACATTTCCACTGGTGATATGTTACGTGCCGCGGTGAAGGCGAATTCTGAACTAGGTGAGCAGGCTAAGGTACTTATGGATGCTGGCATACTAGTACCAGATGATCTGGTGGTTTCATTAGTCAAGGAGCGTATTAAACAAAAGGATTGCCGTAATGGATTTTTACTCGATGGCTTTCCGCGCACTTTACCTCAAGCAGATGCCATGACAGAAACCGGTATCATTGTAGATCATGTACTAGAGTTTACGGTGCCTGATAGTCTTATCATCGAACGTATTGTCGGGCGGCGGGTACACGCCCCTTCAGGGCGTATATATCACGTGAAATTCAACCCACCTCAGCACGAAGGGAAGGATGATATCACTGGTGAATGGCTAAGCATTCGTCAAGACGATCAGGAAGAGATTATCCGTAAGCGGTTAGCTGAATATCATCAGCAGACTGCCCCCCTACTCGAGTATTTTCGTAAAAAAGCACATACTGGCCACATCCGTTATTTTATACTTGATAGCAGTGCTAACCTAAAAAAGGTTAGCGTTGATTTAGCTACCATTTTGGGCTAATTAATCCTTGATTTTAGTTGTAAATTAAATATTAAAACTTTATATGTTTTCTTGTTGACAGAATTTAGCTTTCACTTGTTTTTGATCTTTTATGAATCATGAGGTAGGGGGTATAGCTAACTAATTATGTTAGAAGATGCCTTCCTAGACTAAGAAGGCGGGTATTTATACTACAACATATAGTTCTTTTTTTGCTATCAATTATAACTGATAGACTTGCATGTCGCTAAATTTCTATACTGGTTAAGAACCTACTAATACGTGCACGATGCATAAGGGTGGGGAAATGGCACACCTCCTTCCTTATCATCCCCTTCTCTGTGTTAATAAAGAGTGACTCCTGACTGTACTAAAGATCGCTGTCATCCCTGTTTAGGATGGTTTTAGTTCTTTCTGTTTTGACTATTGTAGACTGGGTGCATCAGTTTTTACTAATTGATTGAATTCATTTCCGGCATCTTTGTCAAATTTAAGCTATATAGAATTAAAAGCGGAAGAAGTAAAAGAAAAAATAGAACTGATGTTGTGTTTTTAGTTAGAGCGGTGTTATCAAGATTTAATCGGTGGCTTCTTCCTTCCCACCGAAATGCAATTTACGTACTGTCCTCGACAGTAAATCCTATTTCGCTATAATATCTTATCTTATCTTGTTCTTGAAGATGTGCGAGATGCTCTAAGAAAGAAGGGTAATGAGTTTTAATTCCTCACACCAAGCGGATCTGAATATGTTATTTTAACTTTAAGGGACTTGAATAACTACTTCTTTAAAAATGTCCTGTGGCATTAACTGAGCACTGTGATTTTTTGAGGTAACGAAATGGAAGTTTCTGTTGAGACAACGGAAGGTCTAGGACGCCGTGTAAATATTACCATTGCTGCTAACATAATTGAGCAGGAAGTAAATAGCGAGTTAGTGAACATGGCCAAAAAAGTTAGAATTAATGGATTTCGTAAAGGGAATATTCCCATGAGTATTGTGATGCATCGATATGGTAGCTCTGTCCGTCAGGAGGTCTTGACTAATTTGATGCACCGTAATTTTGTTTCGGTCATGCTCCAAGAAAAAATCCATCCTGTGGGTATACCAAATTATCTTCCAAGTCAATATAAGACCGGTGAGGATTTCCGCTATTCTGTGGAGTTTGAAGTGTATCCGGAAGTAGAACTGAAAGAGCTTGAGGCTATTCAAGTCGAAAAACCACAGGTGGAACTCAATGATACTGATATTAATACCATGCTCGAAACGTTACGTAAACAGCAGGCAACTTGGAAAGAAATTTCTGACACTGTCGATTTAGGAAATCGTGTTACTATCGATTTTACTGGTGTTGTTAACGGTGTAGGGTTTGATGGTAGCGAAGCTACCGATTTTATGCTGGTCATGGGCGAAGGACGCATGATTCCTGGATTTGAAGATGGTATTATCGGTCATCAATCCGGAGAAAATTTTGATATCAGTGTTATCTTCCCTGAAGACTATCATCTCGACAATCTGAAAGGGAAAGCTGCAAACTTTTCTATTAAGCTAAAGAAAGTCGAGAAATGTGAACTTCCAGAGGTTAATGAGGCCTTCATTAAAAATTTTGGTATCCTCGATGGTTCTCTTGATAATCTTCGTAATGAAGTACGTAAAAACATGGAGCGTGAGCTAAAATATGCTATTCGATACCGTATAAAAATACAGGTGATCGATGGTCTCCTTAACGCGAACGATATTCATGTTCCCGCTTCGCTGATCGATGCTGAAATTGATTTACTGAAGCGTCAGGTTCCAAAGCATTTCAAGTCTCATCAGGAAAACACGCTGGAATTGCCTCGTGAGTTGTTTGAAGCACAGGCCAATCGCCGCGTTAAGATCGGTTTTTTACTCAATGAAGTCATTCGAAAGTATAAATTAAAAGTAGAAGAGCTTCGTGTGAGTGCGTTAATTGAAGAAATAGCGTCTGCCTATGAAGATCCCAAAGAAGTAATTAATTTTTATGCCAAGAATAAAGAGTTGATGGATGACATACGTAACGTAGCCCTAGAAGAACAGGCGATTGAAGTACTGCTTTCCGGTTCCCGCGTAATTGAAAAAAAAACCAGCTTTAATGAGTTAATGAAGCAGGCCAGCCTACGATAAGTATCGTGAGATTTCGGTTATGCGTTTTAAAGCTCAGTGCTCATCATGGTTGATCTACTTTGGGTGGATAATTTTGGGTGGATAGTTACTCTTGAATACAGTTGGTATGGAGCAAAGGAAGTGTGTTTAACGAGTCAGTAGTGTTTAAAATAGGCTGTATCGATATAGAACGCTTAAATCAATTAAACGCTGGAAATAATGCTGTTATTTGTACTTGTAAAACATATTTCTAATTAGAGAGTAAAGAGAAAAAATATACTTTAAGTAAAATGCAGGTTGAAATCGGTGATATCTTAGAGGGAGTAAAATAATACCAAAGTTTAGATAGAATTCAAAGCCTGGTCTTAAAAGCTCTCTTTTTAGGAGATGAAAATGTTATACAGTAGCGAACAAGACAATCCAACAAGTCATATGGCGCTTATACCGATGGTGGTAGAACAAACTTCACGCGGAGAGCGTTCGTATGATATTTTTTCGCGTTTATTGAAAGAACGGATTATTTTCATGACCGGCCAGGTTGAAGAATATATGGCGAATTTAATTGTCGCACAGATGATGTTTTTAGAAGCAGAAAATCCCGAAAAAGATATCCACTTATATATTAATTCACCAGGCGGGGTTATTAGTGCGGGAATGTCGATTTATGACACTATGCAGTTTATTAAGCCAGATGTTAGTACATACTCTATAGGGCAAACTGCCTCTATGGGTGCCTTTTTACTAGCAGCTGGCGCAAGCGGGAAACGCTTCTGTCTTCCGAATTCAAAGGTGATGATCCATCAGCCACTCGGTGGTATTCAAGGGCAGGCTACCGACATCGAAATTCATGCCCGTGAAATCTTAAAGGTCAAGGAAAGAATGAATGAATTAATGGCGAAACATACTTGTCAGCCTCTTGAAGTAATAGCTAGAGATACTGAACGAGATCGTTTCCTCTCCGCTTTTGAAGCAGTAGAATATGGATTAGTTGATGCAGTCTTGAGTCATCGCATGTGATTTCTTCATGGTTGGGGATGGATTGCACTATAGTGAATTCAGTGTGTTGTATTAGAAACGTCAGCGTTTTCGGCATCCGGTTTTAAATTTAATCGTCGTAGAAAAAAAGAGGTTTACTAATGATAGAGAAGCGCAAAGACGGTTCAGGAAAGCTGCTGTATTGCTCTTTCTGCGGTAAAAGCCAGCATGAGGTGCGGAAGTTAATTGCCGGGCCTTCAGTGTATATCTGTGATGAATGTATCGATTTATGCAATGATATTATCCGTGAAGAGATAAAAGATATTGTACCGTACCCTGAACGTAGCGCAATACCGACACCTCATGCAATCCGTCAACACTTAGATGACTACGTCATCGGTCAGGAAAAAGCTAAAAAAGTGCTCTCGGTAGCACTTTATAACCATTACAAGCGCTTACGTAGTGGTGATGCCAATGATGAAATTGAACTTGGTAAAAGCAATATCTTACTGATTGGCCCTACCGGTAGCGGTAAAACTTTATTGGCGGAAACACTAGCGCGCTTCTTAGATGTGCCTTTTACGATGGCTGATGCCACTACGTTAACCGAAGCTGGGTATGTAGGTGAGGATGTGGAAAATATCCTCCAGAAACTATTACAAAAATGTGATTATAATGTAGAAAAAGCTCAGCGGGGCATTGTGTACATTGATGAGATTGATAAAATCTCCCGAAAATCTGATAATCCTTCTATTACTCGCGACGTCTCTGGCGAAGGCGTGCAGCAGGCGCTACTGAAACTAATAGAGGGGACTATAGCTGCGGTTCCACCACAGGGTGGACGAAAGCATCCTCAGCAAGAATTTCTTCAAGTAGATACCTCAAAAATCTTGTTTATTTGTGGCGGAGCTTTTGCTGGGTTAGACAAAGTTATTCAACAACGCACTGAAACTAATAGTGGAATTGGATTTAGCGCAACCGTAAAAAGTCGTGCACAAACACTTACTGAAGGGGAACTATTAGCGCAGGTAGAGCCTGAGGATATGATCAAGTTCGGTCTTATCCCGGAATTTGTTGGTCGGTTGCCCATCTTGGCAACCTTGAATGAATTAAGCGAGGAAGCACTCATCGAGATCCTGCTAACTCCAAAGAACGCGCTGACAAAGCAGTATCAAGCATTGTTCAATCTAGAGGGAGTTAAATTAGAATTCCGAGATGAAGCACTGGCAGCTATCGCTAAAAAAGCCGTGCTGCGTAAAACCGGCGCGCGAGGTCTTCGCGCCATAGTGGAAGAAGTTTTGCTAGAAATCATGTATACGCTTCCTTCCCAAGACAGTGTAGAAAAAGTGGTAATAGATCAATCAGTTATCACCGAACAATCAGAACCATTGCTTATTTATGGCAATGGTGAAGCGAAGCAAGCCTCAGGTGAGTAATCGGGGATTATTTAACATGCCATCTGCTTGATAGTATCCGGACGGGGGATGAAATCCCCCGTTTTTTTTCATTATCAGTCAAGATTGAATGTAAGCAATATGATCCCCATATACTCAGATACCTACTTGTTAAAACGAGTAAAAACCGATTTTTTCGCATTCCATAAAACTGATGGAAGCTAAACTAAGAGAGAGCTCTATGAATGCTCAGCATTCCGAACGAATAGAAATTCCCGTATTGCCTTTGCGTGATGTGGTGGTCTATCCGCACATGGTCATCCCGCTGTTCGTCGGCCGGGAAAAATCGATTCGGTGTCTTGAAGCAGCCATGGACAGTGATAAAAAAATCATGTTAGTGGCTCAAAAAGAAGCGTTAACTGACGAGCCGGGTATTAATGATCTTTTTTCAGTCGGAACTGTATCATCTATTTTGCAGATGCTTAAACTACCCGATGGCACAGTAAAAGTGTTAGTGGAAGGGGTGACACGTGCTCGCATTAAAGATTTATTGGAGAGCGATGAGTACTTTACTGCTGAGGCAGCCTATTTTGATAGCCCCGCATTAGATGAGCGAGAACAGGAAGTATTGGTACGTACTGCTATCAATCAGTTTGAAGGTTATATCAAACTAAACAAGAAAATTCCGCCAGAAGTGCTCACTTCGCTTAACAGCATCGATGATGCGGCTCGTTTAGCTGATACTATTGCCGCTCATATGCCACTCAAGCTGGCTGATAAGCAGTCGGTACTAGAAATGACGGATATCACGCAGCGAATAGAATACTTAATGGCGATGATGGAGTCTGAAATTGACCTACTTCAAGTAGAGAAACGGATTCGGAATCGCGTCAAAAAGCAGATGGAAAAAAGTCAGCGCGAATACTATCTGAATGAGCAAATGAAGGCGATTCAGAAAGAACTGGGAGAGATGGATGATGCACCGGATGAAAATGAAGCGTTGAAGCGCAAGATTGAAGCCGCGAAAATGCCAAAAGAAGCCAGGGAAAAAACTGAGGGAGAGCTGCAGAAATTAAAAATGATGTCACCTATGTCTGCTGAAGCTACTGTTGTGCGAGGTTACATTGACTGGATGCTATCTGTACCTTGGTACGCTCGAAGTAAAGTTAAAAAAGACTTGATTAAAGCGCTGGAGACTCTCGATAAAGATCATTACGGGCTTGAACGTGTTAAAGATCGTATTCTGGAATATTTGGCGGTGCAAAGTCGGGTCACTAAAATTAAAGGACCGATTTTATGCTTAGTAGGTCCACCTGGGGTAGGGAAAACCTCACTCGGACAATCCATCGCCAAAGCGACTGGTCGTCATTATATTCGGATGGCACTGGGTGGTGTCCGCGATGAAGCAGAAATCCGCGGGCATCGTCGTACTTATATCGGTTCCATGCCAGGTAAGCTTATTCAAAAGATGTCTAAGATCGGAGTGAAAAATCCACTATTCCTGTTGGATGAAATTGACAAGATGTCTTCGGATATGCGTGGTGATCCAGCTTCTGCATTATTAGAGGTATTAGATCCTGAACAAAATGTAGCATTTAATGATCATTACTTAGAAGTAGACTATGACCTTTCTGACGTGATGTTTGTGGCTACTTCTAACTCGATGAACATTCCAGCTCCTCTCCTAGATCGTATGGAGGTCATTCGTTTATCAGGTTACACCGAAGACGAAAAACTTAATATTGCTCGCCAGCATTTATTGCCTAAGCAGCTTTCGCGTAATGCCCTAAAAAAGGGTGAGCTTACGGTGGAAGATAGCGCGTTAATGGGGATAATTCGTTATTACACCCGTGAAGCTGGTGTGCGAAACCTAGAACGAGAGATTTCTAAACTCTGCCGTAAGGCAGTGAAGACTCTGTTGATGGATAAGAGTAAAAAGCATATTACTATCAGTGCCGATAACTTAAAGTCCTTTCTAGGAGTTCAACGTTTCGATTATGGTCGAGCAGAAGGTGAGAACCGGATTGGGCAGGTAACCGGTCTAGCGTGGACTGAAGTTGGTGGCGATCTACTAACTATTGAGACAGCCGGCGTACCCGGTAAGGGGAAGTTAACTTATACTGGTTCCTTAGGGGAAGTGATGCAGGAGTCTATCCAGGCGGCGCTAACAGTGGTACGTGCCCGTGCAGATAAGCTTGGTATTAATCCTGATTTCTATGAAAAACGAGATATTCATGTACATGTACCAGAAGGCGCCACCCCAAAGGACGGTCCAAGTGCTGGTATTTCGATGTGTACCGCACTAGTATCCTGCCTAACCAGTAATCCTGTTAAGGCTAACGTAGCAATGACTGGGGAGATTACCTTGCGAGGTCAGGTGCTTGCTATTGGTGGCCTGAAGGAGAAATTGCTAGCGGCGCACCGTGGAGGTATAAAAACTGTGCTTATTCCTTTTGAAAATAAACGAGATCTAGAAGATATGCCAGCTAATGTAATAAACGATCTGGATATTCATCCGGTACAGCGTATTGATGAAGTGCTAAATCTTGCACTGCAAGATACCCCGTTTGGAATTGAAATGTTAGCTAAATCTACAAAGTAATGTATTACTAATTGTTAATTAGTACTGACCAGTTTTTTTACACCTTAAAGTTAGTAGACTATTAATGCGGAGTTGAAAGTGGATTGCTTTATTCTGAACTACTTGTTTGGGTATAGCGTTTTTTATGTGGAATTTAAAGACACGTCCGACTCGATATAAATTTTAATTGAGGAGAGAAACATGAATCAGTTATAACTGATTAAAAATACTGTGTGTTTTAATTATTTAAAGATAACTGCTGCTAGAGTGTTGGATATCATGATTAGATCAGGGATGGAAGAGTCCCTGGTGAGAGGTGATATTTTCTGCATACAAGAGCGTTCTTCTAATACTAGACTTAATCGGTAAAACAAATAGAAAACGATTAATTCCCTTATAATAATAGGATTGTTTAGGAAAAAAGGGATGATATAGATCATATCTATAACTTGTTTATAATGTCACTAGACAAATGTTATCCTCTATTTCACGGTAGAAGATAACATAGAAATCGTAGTTTATTAAGTTGTTAAGGTTAACTTCTCTCTGTTTGTTGACAGAATAGCGATAACGCACTGTTGCATCCCTCTGGATGATGAGGGTAGGGGCACAGTATATGGATCGAGGTGGAAGTTTTATTTATTTACAGCGGAGTGTGGTCATATCATGATGGATAATTTACGAGCAGCCGCTAATCACGTCATATTCAAAATTCTTCTGAGCTTGATTGCTCTCTCATTTATGCTAACTGGGATGGGGAACTATCTAACCAATCATGCCGAAGGGGAGGCAGGGTATGCTGCTACGGTAAACGGTGAGAAAATCAGCAGTGTACATCTGGAAAATATGGTGGAAAATGAACGTAATCGCCAGAAAAAATTCATGGGGGAAGAGCTTTCTGAATTAACACGTAATGAAGGTTACATACGTCAGCAGATTCTCTCAAAATTAATTGATACGGCTCTTCTAGAGCAGTATGCAACTAAGTTGGGCCTAACTATCAGTGACGATCAAATTAAACAGGAGATCTTTGCGATTCCAGCTTTTCGTACGGACAATAAATTTGACAATGTTAAGTTTCGCTTTCTAATAAATAAGATATCGCTCTCGCCAGTGCAATACGCTGCGCTAATTCGAAAACATTTACTTACTCAGCAGCTAATTAAAAGAATAGGAGAAACAGATTTTCTATTGCCAACGGAAATTGATCGGCTGTTAGCATTAGTGCTGCAAACGCGTGAAGCGCGTCTCGCTACTTTTAATATCGCATCGTTGGAAGATAAGCAAACTGCGAGTGCTGCTGAAATTGAAGCCATCTATAACACCCATAAAAACCAAATGTTATCGCCAGAACTCTTTAAGGTGAGTTATATTTCGATGGACGCTAAATCTATAGAAAAAAAAACCGTTGTCAATGCACAAGAGATTCAATACTGGTATGATCAGCATCAGGAACAATTCACTATTCCCACGAATAAACGTTACAGTATTATTCAAAGTCAAACTGAAAATGACGCCAACACTTGGCTTAAAAAATTGCATCAGGGCGAGAATTTTACGAGTCTAGCTAAAGCCCACTCTACTGATATTATTTCGGCGAAAAATGGCGGTGATATCGGTTGGATAAGTGACCGAGAGTCCCCGGATGAGCTAAAGCAGGCTAATTTGACCAAGAAAGGTCAGTTGTCTGGTGTGATTAAATCATCAGTAGGCTTTATTATTGTTCGTCTCGAGGATCTGGAACCGTCAAAATTAACGCCTCTGGATGCGGTGCGTGACAAGGTGCTGGCAAAGGTGAAACACGAAAAAGCGATCAACGCTTACTATGCACTTTTACAGAAAGTGAAAGATGCAATAAATAACGATAATGCAACACTTGTATCTGCGGAAATTTCATCAGGCATTAAAGCGAAGCAAACCGATTGGTTTACTCGTGATGATGTACCTAAATCACTAAACTATGACTTAGTGAAAGAAGTACTGTTCAATGGTTCACTTGTAGGCAAAAGTGGGGCATCGGGTAGCAATGCAAATATAATAACTATTGATAACGGTTGTGCTTTAGTTTTTCGGATCACGGATCATCGTCCCGAACGACAAAAGCAGATTGATGAGGTGCATACAGAGCTCGAACGGGAAGTGAAGCGTTATAAAGCTATAAAGCAAGCTACTCTAGAAGCTAAAAAAGCGCTGGCTTCTCTTAAGCAGAATCACAGCAGTAAAGCGTTGCAGGTTATCGGCCTAACTTTTAGTGCTCCACAATATTTTGATTCAGTAAATCAGGGTAATCCAGTAGTAGCAGCAGTATTTAAGTTACAACCTCCGCCTCTAGGAAAAAGTAGTTACGGCATGGTCACTAATACGAATGGTGATATTGTACTGATATCACTAGATAAGATTAGATCGAAAAAGTTGAATGCGAAACAGCGCCAAGTATTTGTTCAGCAGTTAATTCAAGGGATGAAGGGGGTAACGTTTGATGCATTGCTAGTAAATCTGCGTGCTGCTGCAAAAATTACAATAACAGAGGTGAGAAACAGATAGAATAATTGCTTCCAGCGAAAATCAATAGGTGATACAATAAACTCCATGCTATATTGAGGATATATAGCTCTGAATTAAGTATATCAATTTTTCTTGAAAATCATAGAAAAATTGCCCAAAGTATAGTGCACTCCAGTTAGTAGAATACTAATGCCAGATTTACCCTATACTATTTAATATAGTATATTTTGTTTACGGATTCATCCTGATAAAGTCGAATAAAGTAATCGCGGTTATCAATAAAACAAATTTATGATTATATATATAAATATTGGTTAGATAGGTGAGGTTGAAGGCAAGTACTAATTGTTTTTTTTGATCAACTTCAGTGATCCTGTCTTATATAGAAAGGTTTCTTTTTTTATCTTTTGGATCATAGTTCTTTGTGAACCCACTGTCCTTGACTAACGCGCTCATTATCACCATAATCGCAGAAGGTAGTAATCTGTGAAAAGCCAGCACGGGCAAGGAGTGTACGTACTGCTGTACCCTGATGCCAGCCATGTTCCAGCAGGAGCCAGCCGCCTGCTAACAAACACGGGCCTGCAGCTCGTGAAATCGCCTCTAGGTCCTTTAGACCTTCCTTTCCAGCTACCAGGGCGATTCGGGGTTCAAAGCGCACGTCGCCCTCATTTAGATGAGGATCGTCCGCTTTAACATATGGTGGATTACTAACAATTAGATCGTAGTATCTGGTTTGAAATGGTTGAAACCAGTCACCTTCGTAAAATTTTACGTTATTCAGGTTAAGTTTAGTGGCGTTGTCGCGAGCTAAAGTCACTGCGCTTAATAGACGTTCCAGTCCGGTTACTTTCCAAGCAGGTCGTTCTGAAGCGAGCGCTAACGCGATCGCGCCGCTACCGCTACCTAAATCTAGCACATTAGCATGTGTAGGAGGCAATAGATCTAGTGCGTGTTGCACTAGACATTCCGTATCAGGTCGTGGAATTAAGGTATCGGGCGATACTCGAATCCGTAGAGACCAGAACTCACGTTCGCCAGTTAGATAGGCTATAGGCTCACCCTGTTCGCGTCGTTCTAATAACAATTCTAATACAGTTCGCTGCCTGTCCGTTAATAGGGTTTCCCCAAAGGCTAACACGCGGGTGCGTGTTGCACCCGTTACCTTTGACAGCAAAATTTCAGCATCACGTTTAGCGCTAGGGCTCTTGGATGCGCGAAGCCTAGCATAGGCTATCGTTAGCCATTCCTGCCAAGTCATTAAGATCCCTCAGATACGTTGGAAAGCTGATCGGCTTGATATTCCTGCATAATAGGTTTAATGAGTATATCGAGTTTTCCGTCAATAATCTCCTCTAGCCGATATAGGGTAAGTGCGATCCTGTGATCCGTCACTCGTCCTTGTGGAAAATTATAGGTTCGAATACGATCAGAACGATCACCGCTACCAAGTAGCGTCCGGCGTGTTAAAGAATTTTCCTGTTGGCGTCGCTGGACTTCGGCTGCATATAAACGTGCTCCCAGCGCTGAGAGAGCCTTGGCTTTATTTTTATGTTGGGAACGTTCATCCTGACATTCCACTACAAGTCCAGTCGGCAGATGGGTGATGCGGATAGCTGAGTCGGTGGTGTTAACGTGTTGTCCACCTGCCCCAGAGGAGCGGAAGGTATCAATACGTAGATCGCTGGCATTTATTTCCGGTAATTCTGCTGTTGGGATCTCTGGCATTACTGCGACGGTACAGGTAGAGGTGTGAATACGTCCTTGGGATTCTGTTTCTGGCACCCGCTGTACACGATGTCCTCCGGATTCAAATTTTAGTAGACCGTAGGCGCCTTCAGCTGAGATCTTAGCGATCACTTCTTTATAGCCGCCCTGCTCACTGTCACTGGTGCTAACAATCTCCATATGCCAGCGGCGCGTCTCAGCAAAACGGCTATACATGCGAAATAGAACGCCCGCAAACAGTCCTGCTTCATTACCTCCAGTTCCAGCACGCACCTCGATAAAGCACCCCCGTTCATCATCAGAATCCTTCGGTATTAGAAGTGCTTTTAGCTGATTTTCCAGCTGTTCTCTGTGGTCGTAGCATATTCTTAGCTCTTCTTGTGCCATACTATGCATTTCCGGGTCTTGCAACAGATGATCCGCATTACGGATATCATATTGCATTTTTTGCCAGCGTTGGAAACAGTTACTCAGATTAGACAACTGTGCATATTCTTTCGAGAGAGTACAGAAACGCGCCTGATTAGCAATCACATCTGGGTCGCCGAGGAGAACTTCTAGTTCTTTCCAACGCTCTTGCAACGTCTCTAATTTTTCGACCATCGAAGATTTCATGAGTGGTAATTTACCTTATGTTTATTTAGTGTGCATTGAGTCTTGAGAGATTGCATAAAATTTATAGTCGCTGGGTGTTTTTGTAATGAAAGTTTGTTAGCATCCCGGAATGCCTTGCACTACCTACACCGGCTTATGGAGAAGTAAGTGTAGAGCCCCATTAAAGCGCGGGCTTTAAATACCTCTTTCAAGTTGTCTACTCGCGTAGGCCGCTAATTATAAATTATCTTAATTGCAATTTATCGCTATAACTGCCTGCTCATTATAATATCCAGATATTTTTAGATGATGATAGTTATTTCTAATACAATTCTATTGTGGAAGAATTAAATGAAGATCACGCAGAGTATATAGATATATATGTGATCGAGCTTTTACCCTAGCAAGCTGGGTAAGAAACGACTCACTTTAAGTGTTTTCTTTAGCATTTTAGCTATATTTGATAAGGTACTGGAAGTGTGAGTGGTGATAACGAAAGGAATAGCTTGACTGCTAATCAAGTTTTACGTAGCTAATAACATGAGCGCTAACTTTTGTTCTTAGTTCCATCGCCTATTGATATAGGCGCAGGCATGTGGTTATGATAAGTCGATTAATCTTAATTTTAGTGTCAATATTATTCATGCGATTATGTGCATGGTTTTTCTTTATATAGTAGCATGAGGGTCATTTCTACAAGAGATTTAAAAATCTTCTAGATCCAGAATAGAGATGATTTTGATGTTGGGAGGGAATTGATCGTTATTTTAGTGTGTACTCTATCAACCATAAATAATGACTTTCAAAAGGATTAACGTCTATTTAGTGATAGGTGGTGATCCTAGTGAGATTTAATGAATTTCTCCATTGATTCGAGAATATAGAGCTTGATGAGGATTAGTGAGTCTAAGTTTATATGACGGGCATTAGATGCCGGATAGTGGTTTAGCTGAGATCCAGAAAGACTACAGGATGCTTTGATAGGTTCTAGATGGGGATATATTATATCTCAGTCACTGAGGCAGCCGCCTCGTGATAGTCAACTTGCTATTCAATACTGACTAAGTTAGCGTGATTACGATTAGAAAGGACGTGAGTACT
This sequence comes from Candidatus Steffania adelgidicola, assembly GCF_020541225.1. GTDB lineage: Bacteria > Pseudomonadota > Gammaproteobacteria > Enterobacterales > Enterobacteriaceae > Steffania > Steffania adelgidicola. The sequence continues at coordinate 577,497 of NZ_CP045889.1, forward strand.
TTTGATCTGGAAGTATGCCACTAAGTCATCTAGTGCTGCCTCTATCATATCTGGTTAAAAAGTTACCCGTTTACATAAATCCAACGATACTGTTTTTTATTGATACTGCATTTTATAAATATCATTGATTAAGCAATGATATTTATATTTGATAATCAGAAAGAAGAAAAACTAAACCGCATTTTTCTTTCTACATTATTCCTCATCAATTGGGAGATGAAATTTAATAATGATAGCTATTGACGCTCACTATCCTCTAAGCTAGCGTAAAAAAACTTTTTTATTCCTCGCATTTGAAGGACGGTAAAGTCATGCCAGAGCCTAACCACACTGTTTGTCGATTCTTTTTATTTCTTAGCCTATTACTCTCTGCCTGTGGTGTTTCTTCTTCTATTTCTGCTAAAATTCACAGCTCACCCGAATGGGTCGCCCATCAGAAGAAAGTATCAAACCTCACGCATTATCAGACGTGTGGTGCATTCGCTTATCTTTCTAGTGATCAAAAAGTCTATGCTAGATTTAATTGGCACCAGATTAGCGCTAATCGTTATCGGTTAATTTTAACTAACCCGCTTGGTGCCACAGAAATGGATATTAATATCCAGCTAAACAAAGGGAGGTTTATCAATAAACAGGGTAAATGTTATACTGGCACAGATCCTGAGATGATGATAAAGAAACTGGCTGGTATACCTATTCCGATAAACGACTTACGCCAATGGATGCTAGGCCTACCTGGTCATGCATCGAATTTTACCCTGGACTCCCGAGGATATTTGCATACACTGCATCAGTGCTACAATGGGCAGATCTGGACGGTAAATTATCAAAAGTATTATGAAGAGATTGTACCAGCTATGCCAGAGAGAATGCAATTAAATCAGGGAGATAATTGCATCAAATTAAAAATGGATAGCTGGAGATTATCATGACGAACGAGTGGCCTGCCCCGGCTAAGCTTAACCTATTTTTATATATTACTGGACAGCGTGCCGATGGTTATCATCTTTTACAAACTCTATTTCAGTTTCTTGATTATAGCGATACCCTAATCATAGTACCCACTATGGGTGGCCGAATTTGCCTAAAAAATCAGATTATTGGCGTTACGGAAAAAGAGAATCTTATTCTTCGTGCCGCTCGGTTATTGCAGCGCCACTGCTGGACGTTAGATGATCCTTTAACGCCGGGGGCAGATATCTGGCTTAAGAAAGTGCTACCCATAGGGGGGGGGCTAGGCGGCGGGTCTTCAAATGCCGCCACTGTTCTTGTGGCGCTTAATGTCCGCTGGGGTTGCGGGCTGGCTTTGTCAACGCTTGCAGAGCTTGGGTTAAGTCTGGGTGCAGATGTTCCGGTATTCGTATACGGCAGAGCGGCATTGGCTGAAGGTATCGGTGCTTGCCTCACGCCAGCAAGCCCGGAAGAAAAGTGGTATCTCGTTCTGATTCCACCGATTAATATTTCTACGCCTTATATTTTTAGCAATCCTGCGCTAAAAAGAGATACGCCAGTACGCTCACACTTTCAGCTTATGGACACGCCTTTTTATAATGATTGTGAACCGATTGCCAGAAAATGTTTTTTCTCCGTGGAACAGCATCTTACATGGATGTTAAAATATTCACCTTCACGAATGACAGGTACAGGGGCTTGTGTATTTCATGAATTTGACACTGAGATGGCTGCACGCCAGGTTTTATCTCAGGCTCCGGTATGGATGCGCGGTTTTGTAGCGCGAGGTGTTAATGTTTCCCCATTGCACCGAGTCTTATTAGAAGCATAACATATAGCGTACTATATTCTTTTTAGGATTGCTGCGTAGAGCTCGATATCTTTTCCGGTGTCTAGTTGCCGCAAGACTTTTTCTAGATGCAAGTCGGAGGTTTTTCTCGTGCCTGATATGAAGCTTTTTTCTGGAAACGCTACCAAGGAACTAGCGAATAGTATTGCTAATTGTTTGTATACCAATCTCGGTAACGCTGCTGTTGGTCGGTTTAGTGATGGCGAAGTTACTGTGCAAATTAATGAAAATGTCCGCGGTGGGGATATTTTTATTATTCAATCTACCTGTTCACCCACTAATGATAATTTAATAGAATTGGTGGTTATGGTTGACGCGCTTCGTCGTGCTTCTGCTGGCCGTATCACTGCTGTTATTCCTTATTTTGGATATGCCCGTCAAGATCGTCGTGTCCGTTCTTCTCGCGTTCCAATTACTGCCAAAGTAGTAGCGGATTTTCTATCAAGCGTTGGTGTTGACCGCGTTCTGACAGTCGATCTACATGCAGAACAGATCCAGGGTTTCTTTGATGTACCGGTAGACAACGTATTCGGCAGCCCAATTCTTTTAGAAGATATGTTGCAACAGGGTTTGCAAAATCCAATTGTCGTTTCTCCCGATATTGGGGGTGTGGTGCGTGCGCGTGCAATAGCTAAGTTGCTTAATGATACTGATATGGCAATTATTGATAAGCGACGGCCGCGCGCGAATATTTCGCAGATTATGCATATTATTGGAGATGTATCAGGTCGTGACTGTGTACTAGTAGACGATATGATCGATACTGGAGGCACCCTATGTAAAGCCGCTGAAGCCTTGAAAGAGCATGGCGCTAAACGGGTTTTTGCTTATGCTACGCATCCGATCTTTTCTGGCAATGCCTATACCAATATTAAAAAATCGGTAATCGATGAAGTTATTGTTTGTGATACTATTCCGCTAGATCCAGCAATAAAGGCATTACCTAATGTGCGTACGCTAACATTATCTGGGATGCTGGCAGAAGCGATTCGTCGTATTAGTAATGAAGAGTCTATTTCCGCGATGTTTGAACATTAATATGATTTTATACGTTAATATTGATAGCTCTTTATAGAGTGCAGTATTCCGGTGGAGATTTAATATCGATTATGATTTGTTGCATATGATTCTTTTGTAAACATTAATATTATTACTTCTTATTTTAAGGGAGTGCTGGGATAAGGATGGAGGTAACCGTAGTCTTACCTGAAGTAGAGATATGAGCGAGAAGGTGGTGAATATGATATCAAGCATAACTATCTTGATGGGGTATTGAAGGCATGCATGATGAAGAATAATGCCATGATTTTCTTGCAATCTGCGCTACACTATACAGAAAAAAGTGTATATATACGAGATAACAGTAAAGAAATTCTGTATTATATCTGCGTTGTATCTCGTTGGATTTATTAAAGAAAAATGCTTGATTACATGTTAGTTAAATCTGAATGAATACAAGTTGGAGATAAAATTAAAAGAAGACTTATTAAAACAGCTAGAATACTTCAGTTTTTTATAACAACAGTAATTTAGGATCTCTTTAATGGGGAGTGCTATTCTATAAAAAGCGGATGTAATTTAACAACGTATAGAATTTTTTCATAAAACACAGCTAAAAAACATGAGGAGAGTTAAGAATCAGTGCTATGCTTAATGCATTCAAATAGATTAGCTACTATAACGGGAAAAAATTGAATCTTTAGTCTATGATCATGAATAGGAAATGCTGCATATATCCGTTAAGAATCTAGTAATATAGGGTATTTAAGTAATGTAGCCAGGAGAATATATTTTTTACTAAGGGCTAAGCTAGCCATGCCTCAATTTTCCGACGGATCCCCTCACCATCCAGTCCTAGATCCGACCGGATCTCGTCCTGGCTACCCTGTGGTAAAAAGTGATCCGGTAAGCCGATATTTAATACTTGCACCTGTAGCCGACTGTTCATAACATATTCATTTACTCCACTGCCGGCGCCCCCTATGATAGCGTTTTCCTCTATTGTGACTAGTGCCCGATGGCTATCTGCCATTTCGCTTATTAGCGCACCGTCGAGAGGTTTGACGAAGCGCATATCTACTAGTGTTGCGTTCAGGGCCTTCGCCGCATTTTCTGCGTGAATTAATAAGGTACCAAAATTGAGAATAGCTACCCCCGTACCTTGGCGTCGAACTATTCCTTTTCCTAGTGGTAATTCATACAGATCGCTAAGAATGATTCCGGTTCCGTTGCCGCGTGGATAACGTACCGCAGTTGGCCCTATACGGTAGTGATATGCAGTGTGTAGCATTAGGCGGCATTCGTTTTCATCGCTCGGCGTCATGATGACCATATTCGGAATACAGCGTAGGTAAGAGAGATCGAATGCGCCCTGATGAGTTGGGCCGTCAGCACCAACTACCCCGCCGCGATCGATGGCAAATAGAACCGGTAAATTCTGAATGGCCACGTCGTGAATTAACTGATCGTACGCACGCTGCAAAAAGGTGGAATAAATAGCGACCACAGGATTATAACCGCTAATAGCTAGTCCTGCAGCAAAGGTAACTGCATGCTGTTCAGCAATAGCTACATCAAAATACTGATTCGGGTACTGGCGAGAAAACTCGACCATCCCCGAACCTTCACGCATAGCCGGTGTGATCGCCATCAATTTATTATCACCAGAGGCACTAGCGCAAAGCCAATCACCGAAAATAGTTGAGTAGGAGGGGCATCTGTTTCCGCTTTTTGGGAGTGTACCAATTTTGGGATCGAATGTTGGTACCGAATGCCAGCTTATAGGGTCTTTTTCTGCTGGTGCATAGCCACGGCCTTTTTGGGTCATTATATGCAGAAGATGTTGTCCTTTTTTGTTACGTATATTTTTAAGCGTGTTCACTAGGCCATGGACATCATGTCCATCCATCGGACCGAGATAGTTAAATCCTAGCTCCTGAAATAGAGTACCCGGTACTGCCATATTTTTAATATGTTCTTCAGTGCGCTTTACTAATTTCTTGATCGGCGGAATACCAGATAATACTTTTTTTCCGCTTTCACGCAGACTAGAGTAGAGTTTACCAGACAGGATCTGTGCTATCCGCTTATTCAGCGCCCCAACATTTTCCGAAATGGACATGTTATTGTCGTTTAGTAACACAAGCAGGTTTGATTTTATATCGCCTGCGTGATTCATCGCTTCGAATGCCATGCCGGCGGTGATGGCGCCGTCACCAATGATGCATACTGTACGACGATCTAAGTCTTCAATCTCAGCCGCCACTGCCATACCGAGTCCAGCGCTAATGGAGGTTGAAGAATGTCCTACAGATAAGTGGTCGTATTCGCTTTCACCACGCCAGGGAAATGGATGTAACCCATTACGTTGGCGAATAGTGGTAATACGATCGCGGCGTCCTGTTAGAATTTTATGTGGATAAGCCTGATGGCCAACATCCCAAATTAACTGGTCAAACGGCGTATTATAAACGTAATGAAGTGCTACTGTCAGTTCCACTGTACCCAGTCCCGAAGCGAAATGTCCGCTTGAGCGGCTAACACTATCTAGCAAAAAATTCCGTAGCTCTTCGCATAGAGCTACTAGACTCTCTTGTGGTAACTGGCGAAGCTCTATAGGATTGTTAGCCAAGATCAGTGTTGGGTATTTTTTTGTGTCAAGACTCATGGAGTACTCATGTTTGAGATGTAAAGAACCACATCGACTTATTTATCACGTTCAATGATATAGCGCGCTAGCGCTACCAGCGGGGCTATATTATAACCGAGCGAAGCGATAGATTTTAAGGATGCTAGCGATGCATCATATAGAGCTTTAGCCTTTACTCGCGCCATATCCAGTCCTAGTAGTGCCGGATAGGTGATTTTATCTATTTTTTGATTTTGACCCTGTTGTTTTCTAGTGCTGTGACTGTCACCCACAATATCAAGAATATCGTCCTGTACCTGGAAAGCTAAACCGATCGTCTCAGCGAAACGATCCAGATAACGACCCGTTACGCTATTGTATTGGCCTGGTGCCAGCATACCTAGCCTTACTGCTGCTCGAATAAGCTTGCCTGTCTTGTGCCGATGCATAATCTCTAAGCTTTTAGGTGAGACTTGTTTCTCTGCTAGCGTTATATCTAGCGCTTGTCCGAGACACATCCCCTTAGCTCCGCTAGCGGAAGCTAGAATGGAGATCATTTTTAGGCGATCTTGTAAAGATACCTCTGGCATCTCTGCATCAGCTAAAATACTGAAAGCCAATGTTTGCAGCGCATCGCCAGCCAAAATGGCTATCGTTTCGCCGAATTTAACATGGCAGGTTGGTAAACCTCGCCGTAATTTATCATTATCCATTGCTGGTAGATCGTCATGAATCAGCGAATAAGCATGAATGCACTCAATCGCAGCTGCAGGGGCATCAAGATTGATGGAAGGTAGACCAAAAAGACGCCCTGTTTGATAAACTAAAAACGGCCGAAGACGCTTTCCACCCAGTAGTGTACCATGGCGCATAGCTTTGATAAGGGGGGCTTGTTGTCTAGGGAGGGCGTTAAGATAATGTTCAAGTACGGCATCTACCTTCTTGCGACTATCTTCTAGCGCTCTTGCAAAATCGCTCATACTCTATCTTTTTCTGAATAAAAATAAGTAAGTAGGTCTTCTGGTTTGTTATTCAAAAGGATATGAACTCGCTGTTTTGCTTGTTTAGTGAGTTTCTGCTTTAATTTTTTTGATGGTAGTATCAAAACTCGCGAGTTTTTCAGTTTTTTTTTCATGGTTTATATCTTACCGGTTACTTACCTAAAGTAGGGATAAGATTCAATTTTAATCTAGAGTGTGATGATTAGCAAATGTCACCTGAATCCCGTATGAAATGTGAAAATAGTACTCTTGCTTTGTTCTGTAGGGGGTACAGTGTACCTGGTTTTCTATTATATAATAGATTGCAAGGCGTTACTACTTAATCAGTAGGGCATGACTATTCTTCTGAAATTCATCATCGAACTGTTGCAGAAAATCACGATAAAAAGTTAAATTGCACAGTTATATTTTATAAAAATACTTGTTAGTAAGACCTGTAATATTCTTAAACTTTGCGATATCTTATGTTCGGTATTACTTTATTGAGATTATATCGAGGTATAAGCTAGTACTTCAGTACATAGCACTACCTATCCAATGTTTTGACTCATCTTCTCGGTATCTATCATATATTCAAGATATAAGGTTATTTTTTGAAAAAAAATGCTTGATGTTTATCAAGCCATGATAGCCACATGTTTGTATTCAATGCACTCATCCCGATACAATAATATTACTAGAAATTACATATGATCAGCTAGGCCTGATAATTTGAGTACTTCGAAGGTTTAGGTGGTTATTGTTTTTTAATTTTATCCACATGTTTCATGAAATCGGTATCTGTTAGGTATTGCTATCTCTTATGGCATCGATTTTTAATATCGCATAACGTATATTTTATATCTTTTGATTTCGTTCAGGTGAGCAACGAAAGTTTAAAAAAGGTAGATGACGGCCTGATAGATAGGATTTTCCTAAAGCGCATCATGGTGTGTACCATATCATTTATTATAAAGCGATATGCTATTTAAGCGCTAGTAACAGGCGAAGCACGTATTCAAGTATTCTCTCAGAGACTCACTAATCTGTACAGGATTGTCAATGTTTGGGATGCACTCACTGGTCCTGACCCTGTATTTCCCATAATAAATAAAATATGATCAATCTGGCACGTCAGGTCGGCATAGAAATATATTCAAAGTATGTCAGAATACTATGGATTTTTCTAAAAAATCGACTGTTTAGGCAGTGAAAAGTCAACTCAAACAAGAAGAGAGAGAGATTTGATTGTATAGTGCTTGACGTTCCGTTATTTTAGGTACAGGTATGTGAGTTTTACAGCATTGTTGCAAGGAGAATGCTGTAAACTTCATAGAAGTGAAAACGACTGATGCATTGAGTAATAGTCATCTCTTGTTGGATATTAGATCTCCTGATGAACAGGAAGATAGATCGCTAACATTAAAGCATGCAGCAGTGAAGATCATACTGTTCTATAAACTAGGTAGTCAATTTTGTACTCTTAATCAGACACACACCTACCTTTTATACTGTGAACGTGGGGTCATGAGTCGTCTTCAAGCACTTTATTTACGATAAAAAGAGATTTTATAATATTAAAGGTTTATTGCCCTTAAATCCCTATCCTTATCAGCCACAATCATACAGGATGCTACCATGATTAGAGGTTATCTTGGCCTGTTTCCATTTCCGATAAAATATCTTGAGGTAATATACATTAACTAGCTTCATCGTCCGCGTTTGGCTATTTTAAAATATAATTAATGCAGTTGAAAAGAACATTTATCGTGCGGGCCTTGTTATGTTCGTGAAGAAGAGATGGTATGTTTTGCTCGTATTGATTATGGTACTTGCTTTCTTCGAAGAGTCTTTTAAATGCTAAAATTGCTAAGACAGCATATAGGTAAGCAAAAAAACATTAGAACATTTCACCTTATCCCTAAAAATTATCTAATTGACTTCATGGGTATTATACCCTCTCTAAACAGAGTCCTACGCCATAATGATTTTTTATTTTCAATACTCAATTGGATCTTCTAAATTGGGTGGAATAGATATTCCATACTGACGATAGATTTTAAATATTTAGTTTTTAGAAAGTGCTTTTGTATATCACAATGATGAAGTTTTTTTAAAGAGAAAAAGATAAGATCCAGTACAATACAATTGTTAGAATATTTATTAAAAAACTCTATTTTTCTTTGTTTTTGGTTTTCTGATTTATTCAAAGTAAAATCTTATTAATTTTCAGGGGAGGCCTTAAACCTCTGGTAAGGTGTCATAGAAACAATTTTTGTTATCAAATAAGTTAGATTGTATCTTTTTAGAGCGGAGTTTTAAAAACTTCCCTTAGCTTCTAACACTTTTTGCACATGCTTTAGAGTTGTGTGAGAGCATTCCTAATGCTTTATTGAGAACCAATCAAGTTCTTGTCCATTGCGCTTAATAAACATTAAGATCTTGTCAAGGATGAAATCCTATTTTAATTCATTAATTTGAATCATGATATTCAATGCAAGCAAATATAGTTTTTCCTATGAAACACTGCTGTATTCCAATCTTTGGTTTGCAAGATTTTATCTAGCCTTAACACATGACGTACACTGGAATATATTTAATAAATAATATAAAGAATATGACTACAATTACCTTATTTTAGATGAATCACTAGTCCTTTTCTCCCACTGCTCATTGACTGAGGAGATCATATACTTTTTAGATTTTTTGTACTTAGTCCTGCATATAGAAAAGTGAATTACTATTGCAGTAGTATCTATGATACGGTAGTATGGAACTTAAATTCTCGTATAGTCTTTGCCGAAGTGGCGAAATTGGTAGACGCAGTTGATTCAAAATCAACCGCCTTCGCGGTATGCCGGTTCGAGTCCGGCCTTCGGCATTATCCAATCCCATAATATTGATATTAATCAATTCCATTTATAATGGAAGCGATAGAAACCGTTGCTTCTATTATAAAGGGTGAAGTGCCGTTTTACTATAATTGAAGATTAAACTTCATCTATTATATTAATGAGTATTGAGAGAGATAGCGTATTTACTATATTATAAGGATATATTTCGATTACTAAATAAGTAAGATTCCTACGGTCAGCGCCTATTTTATAGAATGTATCTATATCTATATCTATATCTATATCTATATCTATATCTATATCTATATCTATAGATATAGATAGGTTTACTATTAACTCATGCTTGATCGCCTACAGCAATCTCTTGTTATTTAATACTGATTATTAATCATATCTAATTATCAAGTAATACATGCTGATAAAGCATGTATCATCAGTCCTCTATAAAAACTGTTTGAATATCCTTCAAAAGGATATCTGTGATGTTTGCAACAGATTGACCAATTGTGAAAAGTTTATTCGCTGAGTGTGGATGATAAAAGACAAATTAGAATGAAAAAAATTATATAGAAAGAAGTATCTATTTTTTTCGCTTGTTTTCAGCGAATTCTCAAGCCAACGAAAATCCAAGAAATAGTTCAAGTAGATATTTAGTGATCAAGGATCGTCTGCTAGACGATTCCGCATCTTCTCATGCTTGGTATATGTCATGACTATTAACATAGTGTTTAAGCAGGGATGATATAAGAAGTGATGTAATTTTAGGTTTTCCATAAATAATAGACGAAACTGGTTTTTCTCATTAAAAGATGCTGAGAGTTGTGATGAACACTACCTGTATTGATTGACTAATAAAGCTGTTTTCAATATGCGATTGAGAGAAATCGGTGTTTATGCGTTGATACATAAACGGATAAGGAGATACAATGGGTACTGTGATCAATAGGTTGCAGTAATACGCATTATTATTGCTCTATCAACGTGATTCAGCTTGAATAAGCCATGAAGACGTAACGCTCTCTTTGTTAATCTAGTGGCGAATGATCTGAAACATAGTTTTGATTGTAAATATAGGAGTTACTAAAAAAATCCAACAAAATAACTTTTTCCATCTCGGATATGGCAGAAAAAGTGAATAAAACAGTATTGAATCAATATATTATATTTATAATATATCGCAGGATAGTCAATATAGTGAACAAATGCGCTTATTAACGACATACTATGCATGTGATTACTTAGCCGATATGGGTCAAACCTTTCATGTAGGGTTGCAGTATTTCTGGTATTTCAATGCGACCGTCGGCTAATTGATAATTTTCTAAAAGCGCTACCATGGTACGGTCAACTGCGAGTCCAGAACCGTTAAGCGTATGTAGTAACTGAGGTTTCTTCTCTGTCCGACTGCGATAGCGAGCTTGCATCCGGCGCGCCTGGAAATCACCAATATTAGAGCAAGAGGATATCTCGCGGTAGGTGTTTTGTGCTGGCAACCACACTTCTAGATCGTAGGTTTTACATGAGGCAAAACCCATTTCCCCAGCACAAAGGAGTATTTTTCGATAGGGTAACTTTAGTAATTGCAGTACTTTTTCGGCATGTCCAGTCATCTCTTCGAGAGCTTGCATCGACTGTATTGGTTTTACTAGTTGTACCATTTCCACTTTATCAAACTGATGCATACGAATAAGTCCACGAGTATCACGTCCATAAGAGCCGGCTTCCGAGCGAAAACAGGGCGTATGGGCGGTCATCTTTAGCGGTAGCGATTCTTCTTCGATGATCTCATCCCGTATCAGATTAGTCAGCGGCACTTCCGCAGTTGGGATCAGTGCATACGTGCTAGTGTCTGGTTGTCCGCTAAGTGGCTGAGTATGAAAAAGATCTTCAGTGAATTTTGGTAGTTGTCCAGTACCGTACAGCGAAAGGTTATTTACTAGATAGGGTAGATAATACTCCAAATAGCCATGTTTTTCGGTATGTAAATCCAGCATAAATTGTGGTAATGCGCGATGAAGGCGGGCAATCTGCCCACGCATTACTACAAAACGGGACCCGGTTAGTTTTACTGCAGCGGCAAAATCTAAACCGCCCGCCATTTCACCTAGCTCGACATGATCTCGAATAGGAAAATCATAGTGGCGTGGCTCACCCCAGTACAAAACTTCTATGTTATGGTTTTCATCAGCGCCATCTGGTACCTCGTCGGCAGGAATGTTAGGTAGCGAGAGCGTGTAGTTACGAAGAAAGGTTTGCAATACATCTAATTCTTTTTTCGCAGCATTTAAACGCTCACTAAGCCTCATAACCGTTTCCCGCATTGAGGCGATATTTTCCCCGCGGTATTTGGCTTTGCCGATTGAATTAGAGGTGGCATTACGTTCTGCTTGTAGATTTTCGGTTTCTACCTGGAGCAATTTTCGACGCTTCTCATGTTGGCGAAAGATTGTCACATCCAGTTGAAATTTCCTGCGTGCCAATTTTATGGCGACAGTGTTAAGTTCATTGCGTAGCAGATTTAAATCGAGCATGCTAGTCCTATAGTGATGAGTATCTAATGTAAATTATCGGCCTTACGACCAATAAACGGACGCCGTATGATAAATATTACTAACCTTACCCCAACAATGGGGTGATCGATACTTTTTTGTCTGGCTAGCTCAATCTATGTCGATTAGTTTTGAATAATAGTCTCGGTTATGAGTGATACAGTAGAGAATATAGTTTTATCAGCAGAGATAGATATTAAGTTTGCCTTGAGATGCCTATGTTCAATACATAAGCTTTATATCTTAGCTTGATAAGCTAAAGGGCTCGCAAGGATAAGCGGGGGTCTATTTTAGATTGCTGTTTAAAATGAGGATTGAGATCGTTATTCGGTTTTCAACTCAAGATAGATAATATCACTTTATTCGAGTAGCGATTTGGTTGAATGATACACGCCACTATCGATACAATAGGGTTAGCAGGCTGTTATAGAGTTGCCTGGCAGGCGTCTATATCAGCCGGATCTTATCTATACTAAAACGATTGCTACTTAGCGTATCTCATCAAGGAACGCCCCTTCTCTCATGCAGCCTTACTGTCGGTTGTACTTATTTCTTGTTGAGAGCGTAAAATTTTGAAATCCAAGTGCATATTACTGTTTATTTTATCTTCTGAAAGAAGATAGATTGCCGACTGCTGTATGATATATTGTTTTACTGAGTATATATGATTTTCTTTGTACGGATTCACTAATCAATAAAAAAAATTGATGTTTGGACCGTGTAATAGAATACTACTAAGAGACAACAGCAGCCTTAAATGTAGTTTAAAACCCTAGTTCTCAATGGTGTCGTTGATAAAGATCATGATAACCTTCTATAATTACTTATGTAACAGGCGTCTAGGTTGTTTTTATGAAAAAAATACTGTGTTTCTCATTGACTCATGGTATTGAGTGTCTAATTCTGTATTGTAATCTAGCGGATACTCTTTAATTAAGTATTTTTTCTCATCCTTGAGACGTAGAATCCTTACCCTTAGTGTTCTCTAACTGAATCAGGTTGTAATGGGGAACAAGTTTTTCTAGAGTTGTTCCTCTTTCCTCTATGGGTTTTCAAATAATTTTGGATGCGATGACTATATTGATTACTTAGGTTAGCGATTTATCTTCAATCAGAAAATCTCTTGAACTAATATACAGCCTAATCGTCAATAAACGTTTTTCATCTCCAGCGACTAGTTGGAGCTAATAATATAAGTGAAAAATATAGTGATATAGCTTTTTTAGCGCTGATCATCGAGCGTTGCGTTTTGTGGTATTGTAAACTTAAACTGAACATTATCTATAAATGTTTGTTTTTGGTTTTTTAACTCATAAACGCTACATAAACCATCGTGCTCTACAATACTAAAAGCTTTCATGGTGCCGTTATCGGTGATGTTTATCCTAAACTCTTTCGGATTACCCTCGTCAGATTTCGGAACTAGCCAAAAATCGTTTCCATCCTGTCTGACATGGTACTGCCGCCAGTCTTCGGAGTTGCTGGTTAGGATTAGCATAAATGGTGTATTTTCTATCGATTTTTTTAGATAATTAGCAGTTGCCTGCTTAACAAAAGGATTATAAAACCATAGAGTTTTTCCGTCAGAAATCAGCCTACTTTCATCTGGTTCAGTTATATGCCAGTTAAATAAATTTGGCCTTTTTACCCAGATTTCCCCTTTACCTTCCTGGATCAGATCACCCGATGTTCCCGTCACCTTTTGAACGAAATGAGCGTAAAAACTATTGATCTTATTTAGGCGGTTTTTCAGTACGTCGGCATCATCCCCAAAAACCGGAGCTGATAGTATGGCGGCAAGACAATAAACGATCATTAATCTTTTTTGCATTTATTAGCATTCCTTAACATATTAAATTCGTGTATTACTCTTACCCCCCCAACGTTAGGTAATAGTATTCAATCTTGTTAAACGATGGGTTGAATACCAGGAGCACTTTTAAAAAGTATCAATTTTTAATTGATAACTGTGTTTAAGACGGGGATAGAGCTCAGTGGTTACTGTGGTACTAGGGAAGGACTAAGATTATGCTATCTAATTCTATAGTTCTTTAGCTATTGCTAAACAACATGATTGTTTATTGCATAACATATTGAGTTCTTTTCCACCGGTACTGGTAAGACTGTCGATATGACTAAGTGACTTTATTTTTCTTATATCCCCTAAATGCAGAAAGAAGAAAAGTGTGTATCATAAGAAAGATGTACTTTTATTTGCGCTTATACTTAAGCAGCGTTAGATTCAAAAAGATCAAGGTAAGAATTTTACCTTGACATCTAACATACTAACATTAGTACCTAAGCGTATGTTGTTTGTTAAGTTTATATAAAATATACTGGCATTAATACTCATGTCAAATAGTACACTCTTTAGTGTCAAAGACACCTTTTCCACTCCTTTTTATTTTTTACTTTATAACTAATATACAATAAGATTGCTGATTAGCATATAAGGATCTTTTTATCTCAAAAAATCTAAGTCATCATTCCTAGTGAATATCACTAATACCATATCTGTCTCTAGGAGAATATTGCTTTTTATATATTTACTAGAGTAAAACCCAGTCACATCCAATAAGAAAAAAATGAAGAGTAAAAAAGCGATAACAATAATATTATTTTAAAAACTTCAGTTCTTTAAGTGTATTTTATTTTTTCTACATCCGTTATGGCAAAGTACCAGAAGGTTACCTTATCTCTGTCGTTCGATCACCTTGAAAGAAGGTAAATCGATCTGATATAAATATTTATTTTGGTATATCTTTAATTTATAAAAAATCTATTGCTATTTTATTTATCACTTATACGTGAGTATGACGTAATATCGCACATATCCGTTCCTAAAATCTATGTTATTAATTACTTTAGAATCTTCGCTTTTCTCTGATGAAGAGTTAACACAAAAAGAGCTATATTTTAGTTCTCGTTGATTATCTCAACATTAACTGCTCAGATTTTGAGAGAGAAAGATAGAAATGGCGGGATATAAAACTTAGCTCCACTTAGTGATAAAGAATCAATTTTAAATCTAAGGTTGGTAAATATTACAATGTATAATATGGATTATTATAACCATATTTACCATGGTTTATAGATCAGCATGTAGTATGTTGAAGAAATTCTAATAAATGATAAAAAATAACGCTATCCTATTTGATAAATAGCTGGTAATTAGATGTAAATTTTACATTATATCGTTCCTCAGAACGAGACAGAAGCGACTTGATTTTCCTAAGTATGAAGGTAAGAACTTTTATAAAAAATAAAAACAAAGACACGGTTTTAATTTGTTTTTAAAAGACGAACTTACTTACCTAAATCTTGATGTGTTTTCTCAATTTTCAGAAATAACATTATGCTAATAAAGATTATTTCCTTCATTGTCTTAATCCATTATCCCCAATTACAGACTATCGAGTATGAACAGGGGGTATGAAATAATTTATAGATTATTTTTATGGAAATATAAATTAAGAGGATTGTGGAAAGAATTTTATATTTAATACAAAATCGCGTATTAATAATGTGTTTGCGTCTAAAAAATAACAAGGCAATCGTAAATTTAGTTTTTCTATTTAGATAAAGCGAATGAGATTAAACAGGAAAATATCTAATAATTTTTATGACAAATGTTTTAGTAAAAGCTATTAATTTTATTAAGTAAAACTTCTTCAGAAGAACTATCCTTTTTTTAAAAAAAAGAGAACAGAAAAAGACCATTCCCGCTTTTTCAAAGATAAAACTATCGCTTGGCTCATGCCAAGCGATTTTTTTAACGTCGCTGATTGCTATCCATATGGATAGCAGCGCATCACTTATAGTTAGAATCATAAAAAAATCCTGCTTTTATAGTTTGCTCTATTGCTCATTAACCTGCTCTTCATCATTATCAGCGTGAACAGGAAAAAAAAATTAGAATTTATTACTAATATCAGATATTGTCAATGACACTATAATATATAGTAAACAACATTGGTGCATAAAACGATATATTTAATCAGTTTATTAGATACTGACTTAATATAAAGTCGATATCCTAAATATATCTGTAATAACAACCAAGCAGATTATCACGTTTATATTTTTCAGCTTGACTGGGATTTCTTGTTTTTTTCAGTATTGTTTTTTATTGAGTACAGTTCAATAGCGATATTGAGTTATTTAGACTAAATAGCATAAGGAGGGTATTGGTCGAGCTAAGACTAAAAGATAGCGGTAATTCACACTAAATTATTGATTTTACTATATATAATCTTGTCTATTACATATAGATATCTAAATCCTCCTGCTGTTATAAATCAAGAATTAATTAAACATCCTCCTATTTAGTCTAGGTATAGACACTTCATTAGCTAGTGTATTGATATACAGCTTAAATATATATAATCTATTGTGCTCTAAATTCGTAGATAGTTTTTATCATCTGGACTTAATGGGGTTCTGTAACATGCTGTTCTTATTAATCATAATATGTAAACACCAGTTGATACACTAGATAAGTAATCGAATACCATGAGAGATAAACCAGTAGGGGCTTTACCATTTATGGCTAAATTATCTTTTTATGAAATATAGTCTCCATTTTTATTTTTATTTTTATCTATATCACCTATAAACTTAGCAGTAGAAAGATGTTGGCGCTGGGGTATTTTGAGTATAAAATTAAATTGCGTTTATTCAATGACGGGACTGCCTTACCAGCTGGACCCGTTTTTATATTGTTTACTATGAATTATATTTCTGACATTGTCTCTCCTTGATAACAAGGAGAGACTGATCGCTGATTTTTTCAGAAATAACGCTATATATAGAATTCTATTCTCAAAAAGAATTCGTTAAGTTTTTTCTTAGCAATCTTTTTTATCAGGCCAAACAGGATATGTATCTTATTCCATATAATAGTAGTTGATAAGAAAACCATGTAATTAGAATTTACTAAATAATTGACTATTCATGCATTTTAATATGTGTTATAGTAAACATTTATATTATATACTGTTGGAATGATAAAGCGGATGATATTTAATTGAATTTTTAATTTTTAGTGAGAATCTTATCATGTTTATCGGGAATTCTTAAAAAGACTTTCTAGTGTTATTGATGCTAGTGAGACGATTCAAAAAAAAGTATTTTGGTACTAGAAATCAGAATTAATATCGTTAATGTGTTTAAAACAATCTTATCAATTGATCCTCTTAAATATAAGAAAATTTTGAAAATCGTTATCTCTTCTACAGAAGAGGAATAATAGCAGTATACGTTGAACAAATAATCTTCTCACTCAGTATTTCTCATTTATGATTGCATTAGATTCAGTGGCCTGAATTTGTTTTTTTTGAAACAATAATATATAAATATGATGGGAATTATTGATCTTAGTGAGTTAATGGAAATCACTTTCCATATCATCAATATGTGTTCTGTTTTTAAGGAAAACTAAGTTTTCTCACTTCTAGAAGAACAACATATAACTATATGTTATGAATTGATATTATATATGATGCATCACAGGAAATAGCAATGATCTGTTTCGCATTTCATAGGTAAAAGTTGAAATTAAAAGAACACAGGTCTTTTAAAAAACGTATTGTGATCTATTTGTTTCAGATACGATTATAGCAAGGGACTAAAGAAGTAGAATAGCCTTTCGATAATACGCTGCCAGTAGGGTCGATTAGACCAGATTGTCGCTTCGATCAGCTGTGATCGGGCCAAATAATCTTCTTGCACCCTAGCTAAATCGTAGCCGAAAGCATTATGATCAATGACTAGTGTGATCTCAAAATTCAGCCAAAGGCTGCGCATATCTAGATTTACCGTGCCTACAAGACTTAACTGCCGATCTACCAGGACACTTTTAGTATGCAGTAGACCGCCTTCAAACTGATGTATCAACACGCCGGCTTCTAGTAACTCGGAAAAAAATGCTCGACTAGCCCAATTCACTAGTATTGAATCGTTATGGCGTGGAACGATAATATGCACTTCTACACCACGCTGTGCTGCAGTACAAATGGCCTGAAGCAAATCATCGCTTGGTATTAAGTATGGTGTTGTCATGACTAATGTTTTACGTGCCGAATAAATAGAGATAAGCAACGCTTGATGGATTACGCCTTCGGGGGAACCTGGACCTGAGGCAATGACTTGAATACTATTATGGTCTTCAGTTGGCTTAAAAGGTATTAGGTTGGTATTTAAAGATGGAAGAATATGCTCACCAGTTTCTATTGCCCAATCACATGCAAAAATGATACCCATAGCTCTAGCCACGGGTCCTTCCATGCGCGCCATGATATCGATCCACTGGCCAACACCAGCATCTTGTTTGAAAAGACGCGGATCAACCATATTCATGCTGCCGCTATAGGCAATATAATTGTCAATTAGTACCATTTTGCGATGCTGACGTAAATCCATGCGCCTTAGAAATACGCGCAAGATGCTTACGTGAAGCGCCTCTACCACATGTACTCCAGCATCGCGCATAAGTGCGGGATAGGGACTACGAAAAAAACTTAAACTGCCGGCCGAGTCAAGCATTAGCCGACAACGAACGCCTCGTCGAGAAGAAGCCATTAATGCTTCACCAACCTGCTCTACTAGGCCACCCGATTGCCAAACATAAAATACTATCTCAATATTATTTTTTGCCAGGGTGATATCGTGAATCAGCGATTTTAGTGCATCATCAGCACTAGTGAGTAGTTGTATCCCATTACCTTTTAGACCACCCATTCCCTGCCTGTGCTCACATAGCTGCAATACGGAGCGAGCTACTTCGCTACTTCTATTAGTGAAAAGACACGGAGTGCCTTTCATGTCTTCCATCCATTTAGCAGCTGAAGGCCAGAACGCTTTGCTACGTTCAGCGCGGCGTTTACCTAAATTGAGTTCTCCGAATAATAGATAAGTAATGATTCCGACTAGGGGTAGAATATAGATGATCAGCAGCCAAGCCATAGAAGAGGGAACCGCTCGCCTTTTTATCATTACCTTCAAGGTTACACCTGCGATCAACAACCAATAGCCAAATAGCAATAGCCAGTTGATTACGGTATAAAAGGTCATCATGGGGGAGGGGAACAAATCCTATTCGCAAGCGTAAGATTGAGTTTACCCATACGGGTAAGGGAAGAGATTTTTTTTGTTTGGCATCTTCTCCGCCGGGTGGTTTAGTATGCTTAACAAGCAGCTAATATGTAACATATTGATTTCTATTTTTTTGAAGGTAATTTTTATACAAAATAATAATTAAACATATCGCTGTTATCTCTGGCGTTAACTACATTGACAAGGAAGTGAGTTGTCTAGAATACAATCTAGCATTTATCACTACCATCTAATTTGTTTGTGTTTCTACAATCTAGACCATATCGATATTTCTTTCCTATTTTTTTCTTTTTATATTCTGAAGTTGGAGCGATTTATTTTTTTTACTAGTTAAGTAGCCACAGGTCTGTTAGACAGGCTAGTTAAAGTGAATTGCAGATAATGGAAAAATCGGTTTGATGCATCCCTGTTTTTCTCCTTGACTTGATATTCGTGGGCTAGAATAGTAGAATTCTTAGTAAGTTTATAACTTAATTTAACATGTGCTCAGTACGAAACTTAATACGCCATGTAATTTTATTGGAGGTCGTAATTAAGTGTATTAAAAGCATTCTGCAATTAGAAATCAACATTTTAGTTGAATTTTATCCTTTCTATTATAAATGGAGGGTAATTATTATAGTAATAAGAATCTTTTTTATATTTCTTTATCTAGAAGATAAGCTAAATCAGTGCCACATATCAATCGATGGAATGTAAGCGATCTATACATGCTTATTGGTAGCGCGATTTTTTAGCTTTAAAAGCCGATTAGTTTTACTATTAGCGTCAGTAATGAATAAATTATAGTTAAGAAGAGTTATAGACTAACTCTAGTATTAATTTTCTAACGATGAAGAGATCCCTGTTATAAGTTATAAGAAAATCGCGCATAATTATTGAGAATTAATAATTCACTTTAGAATTTTTAGTCAATCTTCTAGCGAAAGAAAAGAATTTTGCTTATATATATACGCCGGTTTTACCTAAATAGAAACACGCTCGGTTTAAAATAATAAAGAGTATACTCACTGATTTTGTATATGCAGATTAATGCATTTCCTGAATTAGGATATAATTATTATATTTTATTATTAGCAGACTTTCGATATGAAATTATGATGATATTCCCCAATTAACCATATCGCTAAGTAGCTATCTTTCCATGCATAAAGGGTAAAAATCGTAATGTTATATAACCTCTACAACCAACCATTGTTTATCAATAAGTTACAGACAACACTAAGATTTTGTAGGATATTTTTAACTTTGCAAATCGACTTATCATAAGAAACGATAAGTCAATAGCAAGTATATTTTTTCTCTACTATATATCATATATTAAAAAGTCAATGCATTTTAAAGTAAAAGAATTAAGGATTTAGATTAACACATACTAGATATTTTTATAAGTTAAGTGATTTCTAATGGTTTTTTAAGAAAAAACTGCCATTGTAATCTGAACAAGAGTCAATAGACACTACAATTTTTTTAAAAGATACCAACAAGATTACTTTCTTGACATGTAAATTACATCTAATGGCACTATGCATGTTTAAAACACAAGCTAATAAATTTAGCTGTGACCTAGCTATCAATAACTTAATTCGGTAATATACGAAATTAAACTTGCTAATGTGTGTTCCATAGAGCATCTTTTTACTTAGAGGTCAGGATTTCTATATCAATGATGGTGTGATGTATAACTAATCGCGCTGATAGATAGCAAAAATGGAACCAAAATACTTGCAAAGATTACTGACAGATGGAAGCATTAGTCTATAATAAAGAATGCGTATTACATTTCTCTCCATGGGATCTGTTATATGAGAAAGTCTCTATATAACATGCCCACACGTCTTTTTTTAAAAAAACTATATATCTAATCAATAAAGGATAGGTGATAATGTCATGAACATAAAGTCGCTTAGCCATCATTAATCGGCTATAGTCGACTATATCGCAGATTCCTGTTTAATTTCTATTAAAAAGGTAACGCATGAAACACTTAGTAGTTAGTATTGGGGATATCCAAGTGGCGAACAATCGGCCATTTGTGTTGTTTGGAGGTATGAATGTACTAGAGTCCCGCGATTTGGCAATGCACGTCTGTGAACACTATGTTTCCGTGACAGAAAAATTAGGCATTCCATATGTATTCAAGGCGTCTTTTGATAAAGCTAATCGATCGTCTATTTATTCTTATCGCGGACCCGGTTTAGAAGAGGGGATGAAGATCTTTTCCGATCTAAAAAGGCAGTTTGGTGTGAAAGTGATCACAGATGTACACGAAGTTAGTCAGGCAAAAAGTGTAGCGGAAGAGGTGGATGTGATCCAGTTACCGGCATTTTTAGCTCGCCAGACCGATTTAGTGAAGGCAATAGCCCATACCGGTTCAGTAATCAATGTAAAAAAACCTCAGTTTATTAGTCCAGGACAGGTCGGTCATATCGTTAATAAATTTCGTGAAGCTGGTAACCATCAGGTAATTTTATGCGATCGTGGTAGTAATTTCGGGTATGACAATCTAGTCGTTGACATGTTGGGATTTAATGTAATGAAGCAAGTTTCCGGCGGCTGTCCGGTAATTTTTGATGTCACGCACGCACTGCAGGTTCGAGATCCGTTTGTCGCCGTTTCCGGTGGCCGTCGTTCACAGGTAACTGAATTAGCGCGAGCTGGTATAGCGGTCGGTATTGCTGGTCTCTTTATTGAAGCTCATCCTGACCCGGAGAAGGCGAAATGTGATGGCTCCTCCGCCTTACCGTTGGCTCAACTGGAGCCATTATTACTCCAGATCAAGATGATTGATGAACTCCTAAAATCCTTTCCTGAACTTGACACTAGTCATTAACGCTGTTAAAGTAAACTGAGAAGGCAAGCAAATACCATGTTCTCAGCACCTTACGAATACCAATAAAGTACCACTACTTACCGATAAGTAACTTCGGTATTATTAGTCATATATTAATTAAATCACCACATAGTCACCAGACTATAGAGAGGCAGTCTAATGTTTTAAACAATTAATATAAATGCGTATTCATTGATACACTAAGTATAGTTTATCGAACACGTACCTTATCAAATAAGGGTTGCCCTACCTACTTTGATTCCTGTTACCTAGCAACCTCACTGATTTTATAGTCCTCCTCACATAAAACACCAAGATATATTAACCTCTATTGAATTAGTAAAGTACTTGGTGAAATTTTATTGTGTAATGTTACGAATAACAAGATACTCATAACCAGATCTCTAAGAGATTTAAGCTAAAGTAAATCATTGGGACGATATATGTCCATAGACAAGTAACATATAGCCCTAAGATCAGATTGGTACTTTATGTGAGTCATTAGCTTGCATCGACGAATGCTAAGAATTAGCGACTATCTGAAGAGAAATAGATTAAAAGCAACAAACGCCGGTTGTCTGATAGATCACATTTAAGTTTGCCGTTATTGACAGATTCTGATGTGTTCTTAACACAGCTATATTCTTTCAATTTTTCAATTTTATTGACGTTAATCTAATGATTACAAGTCAACATCTAACTTCGCTATTTTTCAATCAGACTTAAAACGTAATGAACATAGGAAAAGAGTAAAAAATATGTATGAAATACAGCTGAAAATACCACATCCATCACAAAAAAATCAAAAAAACAACAAAATTAAATGATTGACATCTTGATTATGGAACTTGATAGGTTTTAGTGTCTTTACTGAGAATTTTTCATGATTATGCATAGCTATAAAGCTATGGGAGAAATTTTCGGATAGTTATATCGCCTATAACAATTTAATCACTACGACAGTCACAATCCACCAGATTAATCAATAGATGAATGTTAAATACTATTTAAAGAAAATATATCCTAGATGATAGGTATAGCAGATCGGAAAACTATTGGATGTCATCCCATGATGACATATCTTAATAGCACAAAGAAAGTTCTTCTTTCTTAAAGGAAGAAAAACCTAATCAGAAGTAGATCAAGATCTGCATCTTTATCACTTATAAACCGAGTTTGTTGCACTTCGTTTCTTTTACTGAATTTTTCTGATAACATCAATAAAATATTCTATTTTGGAATAAACAATGAAGTTTGTTTCATTTAATATCAATGGGATACGTGCACACCTTCATCAGCTTAAAGCAATTATTTCGACATTAAACCCAGATTTTATTGGTTTACAAGAAACTAAAGTTCACGATGATATGTTTCCAATCGAAGCAATAGCAGATTACGATTATAATCTTTACTACCATGGTCAGAAAAGCCACTATGGTGTGGCATTATTTAGTCGACAAAAGCCGTTAGCTATTCGTCGAGGCTTTAGTACGGATAGTGCTGAAGCACAGCGCCGTATTATCATGGCTGATTATGTTTTACCTAAAGGAATTTTGACGGTGGTTAATGGCTACTTCCCTCAGGGTGAAAACCGTAATCATCCCATAAAATTTCCAGCTAAAGAACGTTTTTACCGTGATCTTCAAAAATATGTGCAGGACAATCATAATGATAAATCTCTGCTTCTTATTATGGGGGATATGAATATCACCCCTACGGATCTAGATGTTGGTATCGGTGAAGAAAACCGTAAGCGCTGGCTTCGTGCTGGAAAGTGCGCTTTCTTGCCTGAAGAGAGGGCTTGGATACAACGCTTGTTGGCATGGGGTTTAGTCGATATGTACCGTTTGAGTCATCCAGATACTAATAATTGCTACTCTTGGTTTGACTATCGTTCTCGTGGCTTTGATAAAAACTATGGTCTTCGTATTGATTTATTATTAGCCTCGCGCCCGCTAGCGGCATCTGTGAAGACGACGGGTATTGATTATACTATCCGATCTATGGAGAGACCGTCTGATCACGCGGCTGTATGGGTGGATTTTGATTTATAAAATCCATCATAAATCAGGTAATCTCATTCTGGATTTTATAAGATGATTAAATATTTGATTTAATACATGATGGGACTTTGTCAGTGTATTCATATATAAATCATATGTAAGAAATGTGATGCACAGTTAGCATTGTCATGCTAATGAACAGCTAAAAATTAAGTTTGTTGATATCTTTAATGCTATAATATGGTGTAGAGCACTATCTAAATCACTAAAAATGACAAGATGCAATCTTCTAAGATTTAAAGAAAAATCAACAAAATAAGTTGTTTAGCAATTATATTCGAATGAATTCACCCCCTCATTGATTATCATCAGATAATAAGATACAGCTATTAAATAGCAATAAATGCTTTTATTAAACTAATGAAATATACTTATGTCTATCGTGGATAGACAGCCTGTTTATAAAATATCTTTAGATTAATCTAATTATGCAGTAATAAAAAACACAAAAAGATAGAGTTGTTTAACTTAAATATACATATCCGGATTCAAGTTGTTTGCGGAAAAATATACACTTTAAAACTAAATATAATGCATAAAATAAAGTATTGGATCATCTCTTGGCATCTATCTCATATTAATAAATGTGAATTTGAATTAAATTTTATTTCCACAATATCATAATATTTTTATCCCGTTAAAAGTATAGCAAAATGTCTTAATTAATAATTGATTCTATCCTAGATAAAAATGATAAACTGTCTATCGATAGGAAGATATAGAGATAAAATTTTTATAATTGTTTCTTGTATGTTTCCTAAAAGTGAATATTTTAATCCTGTCTATAAAAGTTCAAGAAATTAAAAAATTCGGTTTGTTGCATTCGATTATGCAGTTGTCTAAGAGGGAGGATATATCTTGTTTTTTTGGAAAAACAAACTAGAGTGGTTTATTTTTTACTGCGATAAATTATAAAAACATATTTTTTTGTTTTACTTCCATATTGAAGTATATATGTCAATACATAGCGGTATGTATAACATCACTGTAGGGATATGATATATCATATCCCGTGACACATCGGGAAATACATGTCTAAGACTGAGTCAAGGTAGATCTCTACAATGCCAATTGAGTTGAAAGGGAGTAATTTTACTCTATCGGTAATTCATATACGTGATGATCAGCCAGAGAAAATTCGCCGGGCGATAGAGGAAAAAGTTGAACAAGCACCTGAATTTTTAAAAGAAGCGCCGGTTGTTATCAATGTCGCCGGTCTTGGGCGCGATCCTCCCTGGGAGGCTCTTTTACAGGCATTACTAGCTACTGGTTTACATTTAGTCGGTGTTAGTGGCTGCAATGACAGTAAACTAAAAAAGGCGATTGTTAGAAGTGGCCTTCCATTATTAACTGAAGGTAAAGTACTAAAGCGCATTGCTTCCCCAGCATCACTTAAAATGCAGCTTATTAACACTCCAGTGCGCTCTGGGCAACAAATTTATGCCCGTAACAGTGATCTAGTAGTCACGAGTAGTATCAGCGCTGGCGCTGAGCTTATTGCGGATGGCAATATACATATTTATGGCATGATGCGGGGTCGTGCATTAGCTGGTGCGTCAGGTGAAGGAGAGTGCCAGATATTCTGTACCCATCTCTTCCCCGAACTTTTATCGATTGCCGGCCAGTATTGGTTAAGTGATCAAATTCCGGCTGAGTATTTAGGTAAGGGCGCACGGTTATCTTTGCAGGATGGCACTCTAATTATTCATCCTTTAAATTTAACTATTCCTTCAAAGATCACTATATAGACTCTCATTTAGTTTAAAAAACATCTCCTTGTAGATCAATGTGATAATAGTAATTATATGCTAAAAATTGAGTATGAGTAATGGTGTTGCATACGAATATTTTTTATTTTTTTGCTGATTTTTATTGGGGTTTAATAAAATATAGATTGCGCGAATATGTTAATGAGAGATATGATCTGATTTATCAATATGAGTACTTGAGTATACGAAGTACTCGTAGTAAACGCGCTATGGATTTTTTATATACTGTATCTATGACTTTATCTATGACTTTATCTGATAGCGTTTCTCATTTTAAAAAATGAGGACTTTAGAAAAAATCTATTTCATTTAAATACAGTAAAGTAATTCATCAAACTTTAATGTATGTATTTTATACACATGGAATGAATAATTCATGCATGAATATAGTGTGTTGTTTTAAATTAATTTCACTATACGGATGGGAATATAATGTTTATCTACCTTATTGAGATTAATGATATTAATTCATATTAACACTTTATGTTGTATATACTAAGGCGTTTAGATCTAGCGTGACTAAATGTGGTTAGAGCATTACCATTATCAATGGATTATAAATATCAGCTAAGCTTGACAATAAACACTATCGTTTCTTTAAAAGAAATTCTCTTTTTATCTCTAGACAACATTTTCTATCTCTTAATGATTTATTTTCAGTTTTATTTAAAACATTTAAACGTCATCGATTCGTTTTCTAGATTAGAAGACTTCTTATGCTCTTCTTAAGAGAAACTATAAAATCCATTAGAACCACCTGATGAAATCCGTGAAGAAATAGGAAATATCTATCAGACGAGAGCTAAGTTAAGAACAAATAATCTTTATATAAATTTAACTTTGGAATCCATGATCATTATATAAATATTTATTACTTAACTTTACTTGATTTAATTATGTCATTCTGACTCTAATCCAATATCTATCTCTTACATAGAGATCTCTCTATAACATACTGGTTCATAGAGAGAAAATTTGGTTTTATGTTCATCTTGATAAAAGATCACTATTTATATTAAATAAAATGATTGCGAAAAAAATGGAGATTCCTATCGAACAATACCCGTATTAAAAAAGGGTAACGTAGTTGCTTAAGTATCCGATTGGATGATTAAGATCTTTTAATTAGTAAAAACTGTTTTAAACAGTCCTTAAAAGGATACCATTAAAATCTAGTAGCTTAGACGTATCTATGGACGCAGCATCTAAAGATGCTCTCTCTAAGAGAGATGATGAGCTCCATGCGAAATGAAATAGTATATATATTTCAATGGCATATCCTGACAAAGCCATCTCTAAGATGGAAAGTATGCCCCACTTCCATAGTGCCCTTTGCAGTAGAAAAATGTCATGGTCAAGGATAATCAGTACCTTTTAAAGGTGATATTTGGCATTATCGGGCTAGCCATATTCAACGTATCGCAATTAACGTAATCCATTGTCTCTATCGGATTTCTTATGACTTGGGTAAATCATGTGACGGGAATTTTTGTGTTTCGTATTTATAGAGTGCACTATTAATAATCGTGACTAGTTACCAAAATAAACTTATTCATTACAATAACAGATGATATTTGTTAATAGCTTTTCAAGCTAAAAAATAGCATTATCAGTTCGATATACAGTATTCTTTACATTTAAAGTATTTTTTTTACTTACTATTGTAAAAATGACTAATATTCAGTCATCCCTTTCTGAAACCGATTCATGTTATTGTGGCCCGTCCAAACAGTACTTGACAACCCGAGCAGTATTGATTAGATAGCAAACATATTGTTGAGTATGTTTAAACGACTGTTTCTCTTAGTATATCTATTCCGCATCGATTTCCTAAAGCTAAATAATTTCGCCCTGTTTAAACAATGGTTCTAGATCCATAACACTCGAGATAGTAAGAAGATTAACAAATTGCATGGTTGATGTCTAAAAAATGACACAGTAGGTTGCGTAATTTTATATTCCGATAAATAATAGAAGGCTTGGTAAATCATATATTGCATAATTATATCAAGCGGTTGCCGTAATAGAAGATAAACATTGTGCCTATCTTACATTCATCCTCTATTTTTTCTGTGCTGTTATAGATGCGGTATAACATAAATACTAGGTGGTTTTCTATTAGGAATAGATAGTGCGCAAGAATTGTTAATCAATTGTTACGTACCAATCTTGATTGGTAATTACAGAAGTCTTGATGATAGCGATTGTCGTTAGATTGTTATAGTTATTGAACCATATCAAAGGTAAACATTACTGGATAGGAAAATAGTTATAAACCTTGCGAGGTTAGATTAACCTAGATTTTTATACCCATGTGTCAACGCATACCATGATTTAGGACGCCACCTATTTTCTGAATTTAAGGTTTTTTCAGAAAACCTATCCGATAAAACAACTAAGCGACCTAATTTCGATGATATAGTCTAGAGTGGCAATATGTTATATATCTCATAAAGATTATCTTTTTTGTTTTTCATTGATATCTAGGTCTATTCACTTAAGTTTGGAATTACTGAATCTGGAATGATGTGTTCCTAAATATTCTATTGTCCATGACCGTTTAGCTATTTTAAATGGAAAGATTGCTTCTCCGGGATATGCTCCAAGAGGAAATATCATGATGAATAATTCTTATTCCCGGGTTATCACCAAGTTTTGGATCAAAGTTGTATTTAAAGTAAGTCACAAGATAGTGGAAAAATGGGCGTATTGTGATGGGTGTTCAAAAGAATCAATTTTTCAATGGAAACACTATGATAGTATTTGGATTAAAGTTGTATTTATCTATTGATAACAGATGACGTCGTCAATTTTTAATACAACCATATTACTTTCCTATGAAAAATATTGCCTCTCTTTTAAAGATGTGTAACGGTTAGACGTCAGTTGTTGTATTCGGGTTAATAATATTAAAATTGAATCGTTGTCTACTTAGTTTTGCAGTGGAAAAATATGAGACCTGCAGAAGAAAAAGGAATAGAAACATACTCTAATACCATTCCAATCTACGGATACAGTTATTTGGTAGGGAAGATGCAGTATTTTTTATAAATTTAGATAAAATCCTATAAATCTATCTTTTTAGCGGTTATAGGTAGATTGTGCAACTTGATGTGATTTGATTGGGTTTTAAAAACCAAGACTGGAAGTAATAATCTCTTTTTCTACGCGATATATGCCATGTAGCTCTTACACTACTATTTTAGTATTGTTACAGATAAGAGTGGAAAATAACAGATCGTTTGCGTGAGTTAAGTGATAATCCTGATATAGGAGAAAATTCATTTTTTACTTTATTTTTTTTTTACTTATATAAAAATAGAATATGGTTAGACGATTGTATAAGTGTACAACAAAGCGTTAAAAACGAATATATTCATATTACTGAAGAATCTGAAATTATGCAGGATTGGTATGTCTGGATCTATAATGAGAAACGCCTTAGATTAATGTTAAAAAGTATAAGGCTATTTCAGCCTATCTTAGATAGGCAGACATTTACATATTCACGATTCAAAAAATTACAGAATTTCATGCCATGTACTGTTTGGAAAAACATTACGGAAAATATTTAGTATTGTTACTGATAGATTTGCAAAAAAAATATTTTTTGTAGAGAATTAAGTTCTCTACTACGAGTAGCATAGTTTGTAGGTGTGGATGCTATAGTTTTGTAGAAGAAACTTTATTAAAGTTGATGCATATTTAAAAGAGGGATAGATGGGCGTCTACCAGAATCGTGTCAAACAGCTAATCTAGCTATTGGTCATAGTGAAATCGTGACTAATAACAGAAATGCTTTTAACACGATTGAGGCAAGAACTTATCGCTGTTTGTATTTCTATGAGCTGATGGAAAAAGAAGATATCAATAGGAAAAATAGCGCGGTTATTTGCTGATTTTCTTTCGTCAGAATTAGACAAAAGATTTCTTGATATATTGGTGAGATCTGAAGGCGCGCAATATTGTTTCACTCTAGCGCTGTACTGATATGTTAATTATCTTCGACATATTGGAACTCAACGACGCAATTGAAAAAAAATCAGGATGATTGATATGCACTATATTTTTGTTTTAATCTTATTAACATATTGTCTGAGACAATATCAGAATTCTGGAGCGGTTGGCGTTAAAAGAAGATCTGTGACTAACCTATAGATTTCATCTATCAAGTCTGCTAGATAATTGCCTCTCTGGCAGCATATGTTAAGGTAATAACTTATTTTCCGGGGAATCATTTGGAGAATAATCTAAAGCTTCCAGGTCAGGTTAATCCTTGATTCATCTCTTGGCGAGCCCACCGCTCACCCCCTATTTATCGCTAATAGTACTTATTGAACTAAGGAGCAGTGACATGGTAAGTGAGAGTATTACCCAGCAACAATGGCTTAGTTATGGAATAACAGGATATTGTGAAGTGATATATAACCCAGGATATGATCAGCTTTTTGAAGAAGAAACCGATCCAACCCTACAGGGATTTGAACGCACTACGGTTACTAGTTCTGGCGCAGTTTCGGTTGATACCGGGGTTTTTATCGGTCGTTCACCCTTCGATAAGTATCTGGTCCGTGACGATAAGACCCGTAATACTTTATGGTGGTCTGATCAAGGTAAAGGGTCTAATGACAATCATCCACTTGATCAGAAAACTTGGAATCATCTTAAACAACTAGTGGGTCAGCAGCTAAGTGGAAAGCGCCTGTTTGTCATTGATGCTTTCTGCGGCGCTAACGAAGATAGCCGCTTGAAAGTGCGTTTTATTACAGAAGTCCCCTGGCAAGCGCATTTTGTAAAAAATATGTTTATTCGGCCAAACGAAAAAGAACTATATGGTTTTCAGCCGGATTTCGTAGTGTTAAATGGTGCTAAATGCACTAATCCTGATTGGTTTCAACAGGGTTTGCATTCGGAAAACTTTGTCGCTTTCAATCTGACAGAAGGGATCCAGCTTATCGGCGGTACCTGGTACGGAGGCGAAATGAAAAAAGGGCTGTTCTCAGTGATGAACTATCTTCTTCCCCTGAAAGGGATCGCCTCTATGCATTGTTCGGCCAATGTTGGTCTAGAAGAAGATGTAGCTCTGTTCTTCGGTTTATCTGGAACTGGAAAAACAACGTTATCAACTGACCCTCATCGACGATTGATAGGTGATGATGAACACGGCTGGGACGATGAAGGTGTATTTAATTTTGAAGGTGGGTGTTATGCTAAAACGATCCGTCTTTCCCCTGAGGCAGAACCGGAAATTTACCAGGCGATTCGCCGTAACGCACTGCTGGAAAATGTAGTGGTAAGGTCAAATGGTAGCGTAGATTACGATGATGCAAGTAAAACTGAAAACGCCCGTGTTTCTTATCCCATTGATCATATTGAGAATATTGTTAAGCCAGTATCTCGTGCTGGACATGCTAGGCGCGTTATTTTTCTAGCTGCTGATGCGTTCGGTGTTTTACCGTCAGTATCTAGTCTCTCGATGCAACAGGCTCAGTATCATTTCCTATCCGGGTTTACTTCCAAACTGGCTGGAACTGAGCGGGGTGTACTTGCGCCAGTACCTACTTTTTCTGCGTGTTTTGGTGCTGCGTTTTTAACACTGCATCCCACCGTTTATGCTGATGTATTGGCTAAACGTATGAATGCTTCTGGCGCTCGCGCTTTTTTGGTAAATACAGGTTGGAACGGTAGTGGTAATCGCATTTCACTTAAAGACACTCGGGTAATTATTAATGCTATTTTAAGTGGTGAGCTTGATGATGCCCCGATAAATATTCTACCAATATTTAATTTGATGATACCGACAGCATTATCGGGAGTAGACTCCAAGAGTCTAGATCCACGCTCCAGTTACGCGAGTGTTAGCGAATGGCAGGCTAAGGCTGAAGGTTTAGCCCAGCAATTTATTGATAATTTTAGTAAATTTATCGATAGTCCCGCTGTAGCATCACTGGTAAGTGCGGGTCCTCAACGATAACGCCGCTTACTTGAGAGTCAGGTAGTTAGAGATCTTTGTTGCTTTTAACAACCAAGGTTAAGTTTTACTTAGGATTTTTCTAGTGACTGTGGTTTGGTTTAGATTAGGTGAATTGAATAATATGAGCGGTTGAGATGAATGGGCTTTTCAGTTTTTGGCAGAAGTTTAGTTTCTTTCAGTGTGGGCATATACCAATTCTTCAAGAATTGCTAAACAAAGATAAACATCGTTCCGTTAGTACAGTGGTTTATCTTAAGTATAAGGAACTGCAATAGATATTGTTTTACTTTAAATTGGGTGGTATATTTTTTAAATGATTTATTTTTATTTTTTTAATATTATGATCGCAACATATATTGAGTAAGAAAGTATCTTTGATTCTATAAAAAATATATAATGCGAAGTATTAATGTTTTCTTCCTGTATTATCATGCACTCGATAAAGTTAAATATAATTATCATCTAGTCTTTGGGTTGTAAACATTATATAAATGCTCTTAATGGTAGTCTTTGCGCATGGAAATATGGTTATTAAGAGATTTAATTAAAATTAATATGTTATTTTAATTTAACTGGATAGTCAGATGAGAATTCTTTTAAAGATTAGATGCGTATTTCAAATAATGGCATAAGCTAAGACACTCTTTTGTTTTAGTTTTATTTTTAGATATGATTAATTTATCAAAAACGTGATACTACTAAAGATCAAGGTTGTATTTATTTCTATTATTGAGAATATTTGAAAATTCGATATTTATTTTACTCTATTTTATTTTAACCAGGTTAAGATTGTTTTTTAAAGGTGTGGCGCAGGATATTTGGGTAAAATTAAATGGAAAAGATACTGAATTTTCAGTATTAAACCTTCAAAATTGTAAAGATATTATCTATCCTATAGATATAAAGTATCTTTAAAAATTCTACATACACCTAAAGATATTATCTTAAGCTCGATACAGTTCACACTCATTCCTTTGGGTGAGTGTGAATGAGGAAACGCAGTGATAGAGTTATAAAAAAGGCTACTTTATCAAGCGTAATTAAGTATCTATCCATAATAGAGCGTGTCTCTCTGAAACAATATACTGTAAGTAAGATATATAAATTCTAGAACTAGTGTATAACGTGTAATCGAATTAATTGTTTTTTATATGAAATCAATATATCATCAATAAATATGATGAATATACAAAAATATGCAAAAGTCATGATTTCCATTTTAGTAAATCTCTAGCTGTTAGCTTATATATATAATTGAGAAATTAGCATCATCTTAATTACCTATACAGTCAAAAAAAGCCATTTCGATTTATGAAAAATTTATAATGATGTATTTTTTCAGCTCAATAAAACGATCTTAAAATCCTTTTCATACTTTAGTACTCCTATTGCAACTGTTATTTGAAAAGCATGGTTAAAAGCGTAAAACAAGCATTGTTTTTTCATAACATGTTTCATACTTGTCGAGAAATCATCAATGAGATATCGTTAGACATTTAAAAGTATAGTTTTATATCAAAAAGAAAATCACTTTGATCCTCGATTTTTGAAAGTTTTATAGCACGATTTCCGTGCTCATTTTTTATTTTGACTCATATTTGCTTTGCTTTTTGCGTATCTAAAAAGCAATCGAAGACTGATTGATATCTGTCTTAGTTTAGGAATGTATCGATGACTGTAATGACTCTATGAAGAGGGAGGTAACTATTTATTCTGAAAAGCCAATAGCATTGGCTATAGCGATCATTAAGATCTTTAATGAAATTAAATTTCAAAAATTTTTTTACTGCGACAAACCAGTGTGTTTACCTTGAACATATTATTCATATTAAGAAGAGAGTTCCTATATCAAAACAGATATCTTTATTACTTGATTGTTCAGATTACGTAACAGTTTAATCGGTTTACTTATGACCCGAAGATAAATATCTCATAACATGGAAACATGAATTTACACAGTCTTATAAAAAACTTAATAGCAAATACTACTCCAGATTTTCTCGTACTATACCCAAAAATACAGGGTATATATCTAAGCGATGCACTTAGCTTTTCAAAAATATGTTAAAGAGTCTCCGTTATCATAATACTTACCTAAGGTACATTCTTTAATCCGAACTCTTATTAAACAATAAATATTCATACAAATCCGGAATAACACAGCACAATCCCCTGATTTATTTTAGACATTGATGTTTTTTAGAAAAAGATCCTCAAAAAAATACTTAATCAGTTCAAATAAATAATTTATGGCAGGTTCTGATATGAATTTTATTCGCTATTTAAAGAGTAAATCTTTATGAAATCATTTAAACTTTTAAAGATATTTAATAAATGAATAGACAATTTTAAATTGATTCCAGAAAAAATACCTTAAAAATCAACAGTTCATCCTTAGATCCCCCCCCCTACCTGATAAAATAAAATGAATACGGGCATGAGAAATATAGCGATGAAATTAAAGGAGACGGTAACGATGCTGGACAATAAAAAGCGCCATGGAAGCAGTAAAACTGAGTAGTCACCTCGTGATAAAAACGGATGAATATCTTATGATAGATTATCGTATAGACTAACCAGCTTTCCTTGATCTTTGAAAAACATATACTTAATACACAAGTTTATTATAGATAGACTTGTAATGAGTCTGCATTGTAATTACATGATTAGTTCTGAAATTCAATTGGTATTGTAAATCATTAATTCGTCAGTATAGCCTTAGAACTAATCGTTATAAGGATTGTATCAGCCAAATCTTCTAGTTTTTAAAAATTGATAACTACTTAAATCTGGTGATGTTGCTCTATCTAATAGATATATTATTATGTTTATAAAGGCGCTCTATTAAATCAAACAGGAATCAATCTCATGAAAATTATTTCGAATATAAGTAAAAAAGAGAAACAATTAATACAAAATGTTTGTATTCTCTACCTAATAACATAAGTAAAAGCTATTTTCTGTTACTATTAGATTTTTAATAACTAATAAAGTTTACAATTCTTGTATATATTATTAACATTATAATTTATAAGTTTATAACTGAGATAGTGAACTCTATTAATATATATACATTAATAGAGTTGTAGGGGGTATGGAAAAGTACTTACATCAGCGCTTATCTTTTTATTGGTGAAAAACTGCTTTTTTTCTTTGTAATATATTACAGATGATTTAATTGATTTTGTAATTCAGGTTGTTATTAATTTCTAATTCCTATTACTTAAATAAATAACTTACTAAAATTATCGATATGCGATATGTAATGGATGACTTGCTGATATATTCACTGGATCTTTACACGGTTTAAGAGAAGTAAAAAAAGTTCTCTGTTAGAATATAGACGCTTTATTTTAATACAGATTTAGGAAGTTACGTTATCTATATAAGATGTATTGTTTTTTTGAGTTTTAATCATTATATAAAATAAAAGATAACGTTGATCATGGATTGTATTTTAAAAACAGGAACTGTATGGAGAATAAGGAATGTTCGAATACTATTCGAACATCTTATACCGTATATCTCTAAATTATATGTGAGGTTTTTTTAAAAATTATTATTTATAATAATAAATAATAATTTTAAATAATTTATAGAATATCTCCCATTGGTTTATAATTCATAAGGAATTACTCGATATTTTGTATTTGCTCGCGCATCTGTTCGATCAGGACTTTTAGTTCTATGGCAGATGCTGTGACATTAGTATTTATTGATTTAGATGCTAGTGTGTTTGACTCACGGTGAAATTCCTGCATCATAAAATCTAACCGACGCCCTACCGCTTCTTTTTTAGTTAAAATTTGATAAGTTTCTTTTACATGAGCGTCTAAACGCTCCAATTCCTCCGAAACGTCTATTCTCTGAGCCAGCATCACTAACTCTTGCTCCAGACGATTAGTATCTAAATGTATCTGAGCTTCTTCTAATTTTCTCCGTAACTTCTCATGTTGCCAAACTAAAACTCTTGGCATCTGTTGACGTATCTTTTGCAATTCATTCATGACACTTACCAGTCGTTTTTCTATTAATGTTTTAAGGGTATTACCTTCACTTTCACGAGCGTTTATGAATTCATCTAGAATTTGGTCAAACCCTTTAGACAAGAACTCAGTGCTAACAGTATTAAAATCTGGCTCAGTTACGGACATTACCCCTGGCCAGCGAAGAATAGCTAGTGGATCAATTTTACCTTCCTGACTGTGGAGCTTGACCCACTGAGCAGCTTCCACGAGTTCTTTAGCAAGTTTTTTATTAAGGAGTAGCGTACTTTGTACACTGGGATTAACGTCAAAGCGTAAATTGCATTCCACTTTTCCCCGGGTGAGGCGAAGGCGAATGCGTTCGCGAATGGCTGACTCTAGACTGCGAAATTGTTCAGGAAGACGAATCTGAATTTCTAGGTATCGCTGATTAAGAGAGCGTAGTTCCCAGGCGGCAGTGCCCCAAGTTCCCTTGATTTCGCGCTGGGAAAAGGCGGTCATACTGTGGATCATAGACTTACCTGTTTGTGAAGAAGTGTTTTGCAACTAATATCCTGCCTTAGCAGGATATCTAGATATGAGGCGGTGACGTCTTTATATAGCTTCACTCTTTAATTGTGATGATATTGTTTGTTGAACTGATGCAGTTGAATTTAGACAAGAAGTGATCTCTAGATGGAAATAAGAAGCGTTTCATGTCTGATACAGAGTGAAATAAGTAAATTTTTCCCTTGATCAATATCACATTGTATAGGTCAATAAGAAATAAATTTTCTTAACCATATATTATATATATCAACTACTCAGAGTTAATAAAAGATATTAGATAATATCTAGTTTCTTATCCAAAAAAACAGTAGAACACTTACTTATGTTGAAATCGGGATATTTTTTGATAGTACATATTTCCATAAAATTGCTTGATTATACTAGTCTTTTTCAAAGATGGGGTTAATATAAATTGATATTTTATACTGGGCTCTGTATCTAAACGATAGAGTTAATGTTTTTTATGGATGTATTTTTCACCGGCTAGGAAAAATGGTTGATAAATTCTTCTTTATTTTGCTGTTATTACCTGATGAATACCCATTAGATATTTCTAATTTAGACCATGTAAGCAATATTTTATATTATCTTCTGTATAAGTTTTATATCTAATTGATTTTAATTTTACCTCATATATTGGAATATACTTCCTGTGTCGTAACGGAAATCTTTCTTGTACTATTGACGTATACGTTAGTAGGTGTAGTTCTAGAAAATGCATAAATAATTGTTTTAAATCATATGAGATTGAAATAACATGACTCTTTTTAAGAGTTTTATAGTCTCACAGAATTTGTATCAGATTTTATCTGAAATCAACTTCATGACTGTATAGATGAGCTATGGGTAGCTTACCATTAACACTGCAGATCAAGGAAGAATCATTTCATGATTAGAGACGAGGCTTCCAAGAGATACTTAAATCTAGAATATCTCTTCTGTTTAGTGGTTTTAGATTACGTAGTTTGCGATATCTTTAGATGTATAAGCATAAAATACTTTTATTCATGTAGGATAGTGAAATGGAACTTTATTCCACAAGATGTTTGTATATAGTGAGACTTTAATTAATTTAGAAAATTATTTTTAAATTTGAGAGTATATAGCCTCCTCTACACTTCATAGATCACTACTCAGACTATACTCTTTAAAAAATTGCAAGTGGCATAGTTAAAAGCATGTATTTGTTATGATCCTTATAGCCTATCTCGCTCTGTTAACGGATATAAGGTTTCGGTTTAAAAAGATTTATGTACTCCATTTACTATACCTGAGAAAGCGATATTTCGTTGATTAGTGGGTGTTTCAATAGTTTTTTACCGTTGTGATTTGTTTAACGGATTATGATTAGTAAAATTGGTGAGTTATGAGGCATCGCGTGGAAATTATGATTTCCGAAAAGGAGATCGAGAAGCGAATTTCTGAATTAGGGCAATCCATTAGTGCATATTATCGAAATAGTGGCAGCGCAATGGTGTTAGTTGGTCTTTTACGGGGTTCATTTATCTTTATGGCAGATCTTTGCCGGACTATCACGATTTCTCACGAAGTGGATTTTATGACTGCTTCCAGCTATGGGAGAAGCATGAGTTCCAGCCGAGATGTAAAAATTCTTAAGGACCTGGATGAGGATATCTTTGGTAAAGATGTATTGATTGTGGAAGACATCATAGATTCGGGTAATACCCTAAGCCGGGTTCATGAGATTCTCGCATTGCGCCAGCCTAAGTCTATTGGTATTTGCACTCTGTTAGATAAACCTGATCGCCGTGAAGTGACTGTGGCGGTAGCTTGGGTTGGGTTTACTATTCCTGATGAGTTTGTCGTTGGTTACGGCATCGATTATGCACAGCGTTATCGTCATTTACCCTATATCGGCAAGATTACTTCTAAAATAAAGACTTCCTAAGGGGATATAGACCGGAATGAATACATATAATAATAACACATAATTAATGTTAATGAATCATTAGTTTTTAGATGGTATAAGATTTAGCTATAGTTGACAGAATATTAGAACTTACATCAAGCAAAGGCTACTGCTTTCTATGAGAAGTAGCCTTTGCTTGTAAAATATCAATCAAGTACCATAGACTTATGATTCTGGGTTTTCTTTAAAAACAAATGATTACCTGTTATGTCATCGCCTTATTCTATATAGTTTTTTGTTATAAAAGCAGATAATTATTGCGAGTAATAGGGTTGATATTAATTCATTAATTTGAGCGTGCTTACAATGTCCGATAAAAAAATACTCATTAGCATCTTAGTAGGATTGGGTTATTTCTATAACGAATATCATTTTTATTTTCATTTGATTCATTTTAGATCTGGCGAATATATAAAAAGCATTTGACCTGATAAAAAATCACACTATATTCATAGATCAGCTTACTGGGTAAGTAGATGAAGAAATATCATTTTAACTATATGATACCGTAGCGTACTTTCATCGTACCTCTATCGCCCGCATCAATCAATTTCTTTATAGTGGTCCTTTTCATTCTGGTTGTTTGCGACACTAAACCAATTCACTAGCAGTTAGTATATTAGCGTCGACCTTTTCTTCTGAAATACTGGTATTATCTAAATTTTAATTTTACTTCTCCATAAGATCCTATAATTATCATAAGGAAACCTATGACCTCCACAAGTCAAAGCGAATTAAGTAAAAACTTTCCATGTCACGGATTGAAAAGAATACTTTCCTAATTCTTTTGAGCATTATTCAGATAGAAAATTATGTAACATAATGTTAGTTCTATCTAATTTATATTTTTTCTAAAAAATAAGAGCGGAATCATGTTGCTATATATTTATGATATAAAATCATTATTGCGCTACTGTATAGCGGATTATCAGTGGTGGTAATGGCTTAATGCATTTAAGTATTATTTAATATAATACTTAAATTTATATAATTTCTTTTAAGTGAGAATTGTTTATTACTATATCAAAATAATTTTATGTATGCCCGATTAAGATTTTTGATGGCTGAGAACAATTTGGAACAAGATATTATTTTTGGATATGCTATTTTATATCTGCTGCCGAATGACTATTAGATCAAACTACATTTCTTTGATTATTACTAGCTTAGATGTTATCAATTGTTAATATCGTGTGTTTTTAAAAGGTTAAGATGATTTATATCATACTATTAGATGAATAAACAGCATTGCTGTTTATTCAAGATTTGAATATAGTTAAATTTATAGCGTCAAAAATAAATTATGCCACTTGGTGATATATGACACGCTTATTTTTTTGTCAGAGTGTTCTGGTTTGAGAGGTAAATGTTATCAATGTTGGGAATATACGCTTACTATAATTCTTATAGCATAAAACATCGGGTTAAATCGTATTGTAGCTTATCTAAAGCTAGATTATTGAATGGAGAGTAGTACGCTTTAGGTATATAGATTTTCTAGTGAAAATTTTTCTAATATCTGCCAATCAGACTTATTTATCTTACATCTGTAAGCTAAAATGCATCACGGGAATTTTAAAAATTTTATAAGAGGTGCTAAATGAAGCGTGCTGTGATTACCGGCCTAGGAATTTTATCAAGTATCGGTAATGACCAAAAAGAAGTTTTAGCCTCACTGAAACAAGGTCGCTCTGGGATTACTTTTTCCCAGGAACTAAAAGATTCAGGCATGCGTAGTCATGTCTGGGGCAATGTTAAACTCGATACTACTGGGCTGATTGATCGTAAAATGGTGCGATTTATGAGTGACGCTTCTATCTACGCTTTTCTGTCAA
The DNA here is from genome assembly GCF_020541225.1 of Candidatus Steffania adelgidicola. Classification (GTDB taxonomy): domain Bacteria; phylum Pseudomonadota; class Gammaproteobacteria; order Enterobacterales; family Enterobacteriaceae; genus Steffania; species Steffania adelgidicola. Next base: position 617,362 of record NZ_CP045889.1, read on the forward strand.
TGGAGCAAGCAATTGCTGATTCCGGCCTCACTCCTAGTATGGTCTCTAATGATTGTACTGGTCTTATCGTTGGCTCTGGAGGGGGGTCCCCACGTAATCAAGTAGCTGGATCAGACGGAATGCGAACTCGTGGTTTGCGAGGTGTTGGGCCTTACATGGTAACAAAAGCAATGGCTTCTGGGGTGTCGGCATGTTTGGCATCAGCTTTTAAAATTCGCGGTATTAATTACTCCATCAGTTCTGCCTGTTCAACCTCAACGCACTGTATCGGTAATGCTGTGGAAATAATCCAGTTAGGTAAGCAAAATTTAGTTTTCGCCGGCGGCGGTGAAGAACTATGTTGGGAAATGGCCTGTGAATTCGACGCTATGGGCGCTTTGTCTACCCACTATAATAAAACACCGGAAAAAGCCTCTCGTACCTATGATGTCAACCGAGACGGTTTTGTTATCGCTGGGGGTGGTGGTATTGTTGTCGTAGAAGAACTGAAACATGCTCTAACCCGAGGAGCCTATATTTATGCTGAAATTATCGGCTATGGTGCAACCTCTGACGGTGCTGATATGGTCGCTCCTTCTGGAGAAGGTGCTATTCGCTGTATGAGAATGGCGCTAAAAGATGTCGATACGCCGATAGATTATCTTAACGTTCACGGTACTTCCACCCCAGTCGGGGATGTGAAAGAACTATGGGCAATTCGCGAAACTTTCCGCAACCAGAACCCGGCTTTCTCATCTACTAAAGCGATGACTGGTCACTCGCTTGGAGCAGCCGGGGTACATGAAACGATCTTTACGCTTTTGATGCTACAGAACAGTTTTATAGCACCAAGTATTAATATCGAGGGACTTGATCCGCAAGCCAAAGGTATGAATCTTATAACTAAGCTCATCCCACGAAAATTATTTACCGTTATGAGTAACAGCTTTGGTTTCGGTGGTACAAACGCAACTCTCGTGATGAGAAAATATCGCTAGGTATTATTAGTCATGTATTGATTACTATCCTAGTAAAACCCAACATATATTCCCTTTGAGATGAAATGGTATTAACTTTTACATTTATAAAGGCATCTGACATTTTAAAGTGGAAAGAGTACGGTTTATTTTTAGCGTATTTAAATTTATCTAATTGTCTATGTATCTTTCATAGATTGCAAAGGTATTTTAGTAGCATCTTTTGATGAAAGCGCTTGCTTTTTTTATCACCTTTCGTTTCAGGGTTTAGTACTCTTTACCGCTTCAGCATAAAAGTGCTGGTGCCTTTTAAAAAACCTTTATTTAAATATGAGATTAGTCAGCATCAATATTTTATTGAAGGCATTCATCAGATGTTGTCTTTTTATAGAGACAAAAATATATCAAGCATTATAAAGTATTGGCGAAAAATAGTATGTGTAAAGATATTTGATTAGATCGATTGGGATAGATCTAATTCATATATATAATTAATCTTACAAAGATTGAAAGAAGTTCTCCCATATTTCTCAATAACATTATGTTTTTCTATTGATTTAATATTTACATAGCGGTGTAAAAACATTTTCTTTAACTATACACTTTTATTACTCCTTGTCTCTAAACAAGCAGAATCCTAATGAAAAAAATTCGAATTGGGTATCACCTGAAGATAACTGCACTGAATCTCTTGCTATTTTAGCACTGGCACCTAAGAAAATAATTTCTAAGGACCCAGTTTCGCGATCCATATCCCTTATAGAAACGAGTAGTAAAATTATTTAAATTATCTTCGATCCTAAACGAGGCAACTACACGCATTATAGTGCGTAGCCTTTTATCTTGAAAATCAATATTATTCGCTAGGATATAACGATGGCGAGATGATTATTGCATTAATCTTTTAATATAAAAAAAGATATTCTAAATGCTAAAAAAGCATACGATTCTTATTTCTAATAAGGAATACATTTTTTAAATACGGGAGACGGATATGACTGGTTATCTAGTGGTTCTAAAGAAATCTACCTAATGCTCTACTAACAGTGTTGTTAATATTTTTTTTGGCAAAAAAAACTTAATATAAACTAAAGAAAGATCAGTAAAGAAACGTATTCGTTTAACCGATAGATTGGTGCTATTTTATCTAGGTGATATAACAGTATCATTGAATAAGCGACCATCACTCAAATATTTTTTATATTCTGTCATCAATGCCTAGACGTACATGATTTTTTTTATTCATTCGTTTAGAGAAGATTTGCGTTAGATACTTTCTTATCAGAATTCCTTTCATCAACCACCTTCTCATGATAGAGAATCTCTGTTTTTAAAAACAGAGGTTATTAAAAGTCACGCATGTGTACTTCTTAGATTACCTGTAATGACTAATATTAATAGCCCATGTGACTATTTTCATCGACTTTCGCTTATCACTATAAAATACTCTAATCTATTTAGCAGTTATGCTATTAATTTATCCGATAATTAGTTTATCGATCTTTTTTCACTTTTCTATTTCAGATTCATATCACTTATATATAAGAAGAAAATAATGGTGTTTAATGTCCTTTTAAGTAGGGACATCTTGATGCTATCATTTAACTTTAGTGTTTCTTTTCGCGTTTTAGCGTTACACATTAAAACAAATTACATTTAAAGAATGGTAGAAAATAGTGTTTCGCAGCTAAGATAATCGCCTTAATTTGTTTTTTATCTAACGGATGAAGTACTCGATTCAAATAAGGATCTTCGATTTCGCCAGGATAATACTTATTCCCCTGCCAGGCTTGTATCAGTTTGTCATGTGCCTCCAGTTGTCGGATTTCCTCTTTGTTAACGCTCTGTGTTACTTTATTGTAACAGTGGGTTAGCCATGCTCCTCCCGACCGAGGTAAAAGTAAAAGAGGTGACGTCATACCCTGAGAGTATCCGTTAATCAGGAAAACTAAAAAATCTTTTGCCTGGCAGCTAGGCAGGGGTGCGAAATGCCATGCTCCGCGCATACCGACTATCCGACTCTCTCCTTTTCCCCCCATAGCGCAATAGACTAGATGTTCCAACCACAACAGTATGCCGTCTCGAGCAGATAGAGTGCCAGGTCGCCACCGTAATAATCCGTTTTCCTGTACCTTTGGCAGCAAACCAGAAAGCAATATATTGTCTAGTTTGATATGAATATCAAGATCCTGTGTATCTAAGAGTCGCCACGCTCTTACTTGCTGAGCAAGCGGTGCCAGCTTTTTAGATTCTTTAAGCCAATATAGTTCACCAAACGCGCCATAGGGTAACAAGCCGGCGCCACGGACTTGGCGAAACAGTTTTTCAGTACTTTCCTCGTTGATCATTACGTTTAGCAACCGGTTGTTAAGTTGATATCGAGTCAGATTATCTAAGATAAAAGGTTCTTCCCCGAGCAGCTCAATTGAGGTCTGCTGAAAGGAGATCCCTAGACGCTGTACAAACCACGCACGGATCGGATGTCGATAAAATCGCATCAATTCATCTAAACTGATAGTGTTGAAGTCCAGCGGTTTTAACGGGGTGATAAAAGGCGACTCTGGCTTGCCTTCATTTCTGGCGGCTGGTAGCCATTCGTTAGCGAAGCTTTGGAACTTGCTATCGGGTAGAAAATTTTCTGGCATGAAAGGCATTCGACTGTGCCATTGCCACAGATGTGCACGTATCTGCTCGGTATTGTTCTCAACATTCAGGTGCATGTCATCAAGTAGATAAAAACTATGTGTGATATAATCACTGAGCTCACTTATGAGTATCGAGGGATAGCGTGAGGTATTATCTTGAAGAGTATTGCCGATAAAACTAATATACAGTTTCTCCTGTGCACACAGGAGAAGCTCTAGAAACAGATAGCGCTCACCATAACGATCGCTTTGGTCACCATGTCTAGGTTGCTGCGCCATCAGGTCAAACCCTTCTACCATTGGTGTTCTCGGATAAACACCATCATTCATGCCTAGTAGGCAGATAATACGGTATGGAATCAAGCGCATCGGTAGTAGGGTACAGAAATTTATACCACCGCTTAGAAATCGATGATTAACTCGATTCTGATCTAGCTTTTGAGCTAGTTGTTCTCGAAGTAGTCTCACTGGTACCGGCTGATTGTATCCCGTTTGTATACCGGATCGTAAGATCTGCTGCCAATAATTCTCCATCAATGCAAGCGCCGATTCAGCTTCAGGGTCAGGTAAGAAGAAATCCTCTATCATTTTTCTAGCGCAAGGACCCCAGGAATCTAAAGAGCGCGGTTGTGCAAGCCAGTCTTGCCATTGACGAAGCTGTTTTAACAGCTCCCCTAGTTGACCAACTAGATTTGCTATCAAGCCACTGGATTCGTCGTAAGGCACAATACCCTGCCAATCCCCACTCTTACTTTCCATTGCATAGCCTAGTAGCATTCGAGTTAAACCAAATTGCCACGTATTCTGACCAGTAGCAGGTAACATCAGTTTACGAAATGTATCGTCGTCTAACCCCCATCGAATGCCAGACTCTGCTACCCATTTGCGTAGTATGTGGAGCTCTGTCTCATTAATTTTAAAGCGAGCCGATAATGCTGGTACCTCGAGTAACGCTAGAACCTGTTCAGCCGAAAATCGACTCTGGGGTAATTCGAGTAGGTTAAGAACGGTAAGCACAACAGGGTGGATTGACCGTACCCGACTGTCGGAAATAGTAAAAGGAAGATATTGTTCTCTGCCAGCTTTACTAAATACTGATTGAATTGCTGCCGCGTAGCGGTCGATATCCGCTACCATAACGATCACGTTATGTGGCTCAATCGTGGAATCTTCCTCAATCATTGCTAACAGACTATCATGCAGTACTTCCAATTCCCTCTGAGGACTATGGCACACATGTATGCTGAGCGAACGATCATTCGCTTGGAGTAGTCGCTGTCTCTTATTTCCGGACACTCTATTAGCACTCATGTTTATTAGAGTGTGATCTTCTAGTCTTAAGATATCGCGCTTTAGTATACTTAAGAGAGAATTACCTGTTGGCTCAATAAATGCATCCACCTGAGCAATGCTGTCTGTCTGGGTCAGTAAGTAGAGAGTATCAAGTCCTTTCTTGCCCCAGGAGACTAAGAGTGGGTTGTCTATTTTCTGTTCCATCTTTTTATTAATGAATGCGCAAGCTTTTGATTGACTCCGGAACAGCCTATCCTCTGGCTGTTCTTGAAAATAACTCTGGCGGTGCTGTGGCAATTGCGCAGGAACAGCAGGATCCCGGATATCTCCCCAGTAATAGCGGCAGGGATTCCTGAAGAGTAGATGGATATCAATATGGTGACCTAGCGCTATCAATGTGTCAAACTGACTAGGAGATATGGCAGAGATATCGTATATGAAAACTCTATTCGGTAATCCCGCTAGGCAAATTTTGCTTTGCGTTAGAGTCTGAATAAATCTCTGATAGAGATTAGGGTTATCCCATATCCGTTTCCCTATTCGTTTTGTTTCAGCTACTAAAGCACACCAAAGCGGTGCCTGCCATCGCTGCGCTTCACCTATTCCTTGAATTAACTCGCCGCGTTCCCAGCGTTCCAACCAATCAGGACGGTATAGTAGATACTTTTCGAATAGATTTGCTATCTGGGTAACAAACTTGAAAGTTTTATGTTTATCATGATCATGACGCAGATATACGCTTACTGTCTCGCAATCCGGCATCTGGCAAAGGCGAAGTAGAAACCAAGTTATCAACGATTTAGAAAATATACTTTTTTGAGGAAGTTCCGGTAGGACACGAGTAAACATTTTAGAGATAAAGTCAGCTGGGCGTAAACATTCTATATTGATAGCTATACCAAGATGTTTAGCTAATTCCATTTGTATCCATCGGGCCATATCAGTGCTTTGCACCAGGATAATTTCAGGCTGGAACGGATCGTGTAGGGGCTGTTCTAAGATTATCCTTGCATTTAGCGTCAGTAGCTGTTCCAGCTGATTTGAATGATAAACAGTAAACATAAATACTTCTCATTAATGTAGGCCTTGCTAGGGCTTGCTAAGCCTTAGGATATATAACCACGTCTGTTAGAACACTAACGTGATTTTCTTCAATTCTTAGATAAGGTAAACACCATTCTACCAGCGATAATAATCGAAGAATGGAAGATGATCGCGCAGCAGTTAAAAAACTAGTGACTTAGTTTTAATGTCACATATTACTATTTGGATTCCTGATTTAATATTAAGTATTCTAATATAGAATACTGTTCTATATTGACCCTATATTTTATTACGATGAAAAATGAATTCATTTTTCCCAGATCAAGTTATTGATCTCTTATCAATAACTTAATCTGGTGAGATTGGACGATTTAAAACACTGCTGAGAATAAAACATCATAATCATGAGTTCTTTGAAGTCACTTATTAGGCTACATGTGTTTATAAGTAAGTGTTATCGCTTTGCTTTCACTAAGCATTTTCTAATAAAAATCATTGGTTAAAAAAAATAAAGTTATGTTGGTTTTATTTAAAAATGACGCCGTCTTCCTGTTTTAGGAAGCCATCTAGATTTTCTGCCTATATAACAATATCTTTTCCTTATTTTTTAATAACTTATTGATGATAATAGGTAATTTTAAAACTATTTTCATCCTTGATTAGAGTTGGATCGTGCTTTACGTAGGTACAAGTAAAAATTTTAAAATCAATCAGATAACACGAAGTTTTTTGTATTGGGCGTTCAAAAACACTGCACGGATTATTCTATCGCTGTAGTCTCTTCTATTGATTTTAACGTCAATCTCACGACATTTATGTAAGAAATCTCAGTTAAGTATTTGCCATGACTCTCTATCGGCTTATGATAGACAATAACAAAGATTTTGTAGTTCGACTTTAATCGAATAAATAATGTTTATTAAAATGCTCTAAACTTGACACGTTTTCTAAAACTCTGAATGTTAACATAAAGAATATTCCTAACGCCCTATTAGATTAAGAAATAATATGCTTGAACGATTGAATTAACTTCTCAAAGAAGTGTTAAAAATTCATTTTCAATTTTATTGAACTAATTAGTATTACGCATCCACTTACACATAAAGCTATATAAATACATCACTGAATTATTCGGTATTGTTTTAATTAATCTCGAGTAATAAAATGCAAACAAAATCTATTGGGATTTTTTAAATAGTTGCGTATAAGATTACGCAAAAAAACAAACCTAGTCATTCTAAAATATGATATGTTTCTAGTATAGACAAAACTGCTTCTACTATGCCTAATTTTTGCAGCACGTCATACATAGTTTTAGACAAAACCTCCTATTTTTATGCTAAAGTAATATCTCATGCGTGTTGCTGATTTCTATTTTGAATTACCAAATCATCTAATTGCTAGATATCCTCGAGCAGAACGAAGTGCCTGTCGTTTGTTGTCTCTAGAGGGACAGACAGGGAATTTGACCCACCAGGTCTTTACGGATTTGCTAGATGCATTAACTCCAGGTGATTTACTGGTGCTTAATAATACTCGAGTAATTCCCGCGCGCTTATTCGGTCATAAGGTTACTGGCGGAAAAATCGAAGTCCTAGTTGAAATAGTTCTCGATGATAAAAGAGTGTTGGCCCAGGTGCGTGCTTCCAATGCATTAAAAGCTGGCGCTGCGCTGTTATTAGGAGATGATCATAGCATTATTGCTACTATGATAGCCCGTCACGATTCGCTGTTTGAATTAAAATTTCACGATGTTCGCGATGTGATGACATTGTTAAACGAAGCCGGTCATATCCCTTTACCGCCCTATATTGATCGACTCGATGAGAGAGTGGATCGTGAGCTATATCAGACAGTGTATGGGGAACGTCTTGGAGCAGTCGCAGCACCAACTGCCGGTCTCCATTTTGATCAGTTTGTGCTCGAAGCACTGCGGGCTAAAGGTGTAGAAATGGCGTTTGTCACTCTTCACGTGGGAGCCGGAACCTTCCAGCCAGTACGGGTGGATAGGATTGAAAAACATCAGATGCATGCGGAATATGTTGAAGTACCGCAAGAAGCAGTTGATGCCGTGCTGGCATGTAGGGCGCGCGGAAAACGTGTTGTGGCTGTCGGCACAACTTCCGTACGTTCTCTGGAAAGTGCGGCTGTAGCATCAGGTAATCAAATACTTACGCCATTTTTTGGGAATACGGGTATTTTTATTTATCCAGGTTATCATTTTCGCGTCGTTGACGCGCTGATCACTAATTTTCATCTACCAGAGTCCACCCTAATAATGCTGGTCTCTGCATTTGTTGGTTATCGCTATACTTTAGCGGCTTACCGAGAAGCAGTAGCGCAGTCCTATCGTTTTTTTAGTTACGGGGATGCTATGTTTATTACTCGCAATCCTACGGCTGATAAAGAGCAGATAGGAAAGCCCTAATTAATTACTTGACGCATGCGTCAATGATTTATATCAGTCTTATCCCGATTGCATAAACTGATAACATAAGAAACCGCTTTGTGTATCGCTTGGTTGGGTTGATCGAATACGTTTCTTTTATTAAACATCGGTCTGTTTATCGGATGTTGGAGGATGTGTGCAGTATCAACTATTAAAAATCGATGGTCATGCCCGGCGTGGGCGACTAGTATTTGATCGTGGCATTGTAGAAACACCAGTATTTATGCCGGTAGGTACTTATGGTAGTGTGAAGGGTATAACAACTGAAGAGTTAAAGGAGACCGGAGGGCAAATTCTCCTGGGTAATACGTTTCATCTCTGGCTCAGGCCGGGATTGGCAGTAATGAAACTGCATGGCGATTTGCACGACTTTATGCATTGGGATGGTCCGATATTAACCGATTCCGGTGGATTTCAGGTATATAGCCTAAGCCATATGTGCAAAATCACCGAAGAAGGGGTTTATTGTCGTAATCCAATCAACGGAGATGCAATTTTTCTTAGCCCAGAAAAATCGATGGAAATACAGTATGATTTAGGTTCTGATATTGTCATGGTTTTTGATGAATGCACACCTTACCCCTCCACTTGGAATTATACTAAACAGTCAATGGAAATGTCTTTGCGCTGGGCGGCTCGTAGCCGTCAGTATTTTGACAAATCTCAAAACCGAAACGCACTATTTGGTATTATTCAGGGGGGAGTTTACAAGGATTTACGAGATGCATCGGTAAAAAGACTGGTAGAGATCGGTTTTGATGGTTACGCTGTAGGTGGATTAGCGGTGGGTGAATCAAAAGTGGATATGAACCGTATGCTAGAAAATCTATTCCCCCAGCTTCCGATAGATAAACCTCGATATTTGATGGGTGTCGGGAAGCCCGAGGATTTAGTAGAAGGTGTTTGTCGTGGTATCGATATGTTCGATTGTGTTATGCCGACTCGCAATGCCCGTAACGGTCATCTTTTTATCACTTCTGGAATCGTAAAAATTCGCAATGCCCAGTATAAATATGATGTTTCATCGCTTGATGCAGGATGTGATTGTTACACCTGTCGAAATTATAGTCGCGCGTATTTGCATCATCTTGATCGTTGCAATGAAATACTTGGTGCTAGATTAAATACTATCCATAATTTACGTTATTACCATAAGTTGATGGCGGGTTTACGGCAGGCTATCTCGGAACGTAAACTAGAGAACTTTGTGCGTGAGTTTTATTCCCAGATAGGTAAAACCCGTTGCATCTTTAGCTGTTAAGTGAAATAACGATGAGGAAATTAAATGAGTTTTCTTATTTCTAATGCTGTTGCCTCTATCGATCCTCCATCTCAGTCAAGTCCCTACTCGATGCTGGTGATGTTAATTTTTTTTGGTCTGATTTTTTATTTCATAATTTTACGTCCACAGCAAAAACGCGCTCTGCTTCATAAAACATTGATTAGCTCCATTTCCAAAGGGGATGAAGTGCTGACAACCGGAGGGTTAGTTGGTAGCGTGAAAAAAGTTACTGATAGTGGCTATATTTTCATCGCTCTTAACGAGACCAACGTGGTGCTTATTAAACGTGATTTTGTGGCCGCCGTGTTGCCAAGAGGTACGATAAAAGCGCTGTAAGAGCCAATTTTCCCGAAGGGAACTACTGTGTTAAATCGTTATTCCTTATGGCAGTATATCATGATGATTCTGGTGTTAATCATCGGGTTGCTTTATGCTCTTCCTAACCTGTACGGGGAAGATCCCGCTGTACAGGTTACGCCTAAGCGAGGTGGCATCGCTACCGAATCGCTTCTAATAAAAATTCAAACCATATTAAAACAACAACATATTACCAGTACATCAATCACCCTGGAAAAAGGTGCAATTTTGGCTCGTTTCTCCAGCCAGGACATGCAGCTACAAGCTCGTGAAGCCTTGTTAAACGTGCTTGGAAAAAATTACGTCGTGGCACTGAACTTAGCTGCAGCCACACCTGCTTGGTTGAATATTCTAGGTGCAGAACCGATAAAACTAGGTTTGGATTTGCGTGGTGGGGTTCATTTTTTAATCGAAGTAAATATGGATACCTTATTCAATAAACTGCGGGAGCAGGCGATGGATACCTTACGGCGTGATTTATACGATAAGAGGATTCCTTATGTAACAATGTGTAAAATTAAGAATTACGGCATTGAAGTGTATTTTAGCGCTCCTAAGACTCGTGATGAGGCGATATCGTGGTTGAGAAGCCGTCATCAAAATTTAGTGATCTCTGATTTTGGAGATAACAGTCTGGATGCCATTTTTACAGATGATTATTTGCAAAAAAACCGCGAATATGCAGTGCAGGAGAATATCAGTATCCTACGTAATCGAATCAATCAGCTAGGAGTCAGTGACTCACTGGTACAGCGTCAGGGGAGTAATCGTATTGTAGTTGAGCTTCCGGGTATCCAAGATACAGCTCACGCTAAGGAAATTCTAGGGGGGACTGCTACAGTTGAGTTTCGTTTAGTTAATCAGTCAGTAGATCTAAACACCGTCGCTAACGGCCATGTACCGAGCGATTCCGAGATAAAAAACACTCGCGATCAGCAAGTTGTGGTTTTGTACAAAGCAGTTATCTTAACCGGCAATCACATTACTGATGCCCGCACTAGCACTGATGAATATCATCATCCACAAGTTAATATTTCCCTAGATAGTGCGGGCGGGAAAATCATGTCCCAATTCAGCAAGAATAATATCGATAAGATGATGGCAACTCTATTTGTAGAATATAAAAATAGCGGTAAAAAAGATCTGAGTGGTCGATTCATTTTAACGAAGCAAGAGGAAGTTATTAATATTGCCACTATTCAAAGTCGACTTGGTAATACTTTTCGTATTACCGGGATTAATAATTTTAATGAGGCACGTCAGCTCTCATTACTGCTTCGCGCAGGAGTGTTGATTGCACCAATTCAGATTGTAGCAGAGTGCACTATTGGTCCGACCTTGGGAGTGAAAAACATTACTCAAGGGTTAAAAGCGTGCCTATTTGGACTGATGGTATCAATTTTATTTATGGTGATTTGGTACCGCAAGTTTGGTCTGATTGCCAGCACAGCTTTTATTGTTAACTTAATGTTAATTATCGGAATTATATCCTTATTGCCCGGTGCAACTCTAACAATGCCAGGTATTGCGGGGATTGTTCTAACATTGGCAGTAGCGGTAGATGCCAATGTTTTAATTAACGAACGTATCAAAGAAGAGCTACGAAATGGTCGCACCGTGCAGCAGGCTATTCATGAGGGGTATCAGGGCGCCTTCTCTAGTATCATTGACGCAAATATTACGACGCTTATTACCGTTATTATTTTATACGCGGTGGGAACAGGATCAATCAAGGGTTTTGCAATTACTACCGCTATCGGTATCGCTACCTCTATGTTTACGGCGATCTTTGGAACACGTGCTATTGTAAACTTACTTTACGGCGGTAAACGGATTGAGAAGTTATCTATCTAGGAGTGATCTGTGGCTCAGCAACAGGGAAATGTTGAAGCATTAAACTACGGTCGTAAAGTTTACAACTTTATGAGTTGGGATCATCTGGCTTTTACCCTCTCGGTCATCCTCTTAATTGCCTCCATCACGATCATAGAAATAAGAGGCTTTAACTGGGGATTAGATTTTACAGGGGGTACAGTCATTGAACTGCAATTAGAAAATGCTACGAACCTAAATCAGATCCGTTCTGCATTTGAGCAGGCAGGATTTATGGATCTTTTAGTGCAGAATTTTGGTAGTAGCCAAACTATAATAGTTCGTATTCCGCCGATGAAAAATGGATTAGGACAGGAGATCAGTAATAAAGTACTTGGGGTGATTAATCACGCAACTAATCAGAACGCCGTTGTTACGCGAGTAGCATTTATCGGACCGAGCATCGGTAGCGATCTGATTCAATCAGGTGCTATGGCACTTTTATTAGCTTTGGTTTGTATATTGATTTATGTGGGTTTTCGTTTTGAGTGGCGTTTGGCAACGGGGGCGGTGTTAGCACTTGCTCATGATGTAGCGATTACGCTTGGAGTACTGTCGTTATTTCATATCGAGATCGATCTGACGATTATCGCTGCTCTCATGTCAGTAATTGGGTACTCTCTAAACGATAGTATTGTAGTATTAGATCGTATTCGTGAGAACTTTCATAAAATCCGGAATGGCACTTCCTATGATATTTTTAACATTTCATTAACGCAAACCTTAAATCGGACTATCATTACCTCTGCCACTACACTTATGGTAGTGGTGGTATTATTGATTTTTGGTGGTGAAATGCTTCGCGGATTTTCGACGACACTATTTATTGGTGTAATTATAGGTACTGTAAGTTCAATTTATGTGGCATCGGCGCTGGCTCTTAAGCTCGGTATAGAGCGGATACATCTTGTAAAAATAATGGTGGAAAAAGAGGGGGACACCCCGTATTGGCGCCTACCTTAAGTAAGACGAAGTAATTTTGTTTCTGTGTTGATTTCCTTGGTTATGCAAAGCGAACAAAGAATATAATTCTGTCTATGCGCCAGTTACTACTAGTACCGCTATTCGTGGGGTTCATTAAAAAATCAGCCTTTATTGTAAGCAGATGCTGAAAAAGATAAAATACACGTCGTTAATGCCTTGAATAAGTTTTTTACTATTTATCTTACTACTTCGAAGTCAGTATATAGTATCCATGCTTTTTTGAGACACACCACTAGGTGGCACCTGGAAAAATCGTAATGAAATATATATCTTTCATTGTAGTAGTGTCATATCCGCAATTCTCAAGAAAAGCATCCGTAATTGGTTGAGTAGCGTAAGGCGATTCATTCGTATCTGGCGATCGTCTGTCATGACCATGACGTTATTAAAGAAGGTATTCACTGGATCATGTAGCGTGACCAATTCTATCAGCGCATCCTGGTAACGAGCTTCTTTAAATAACGGTTGAAGTTTTTCGCTTAATATCGATAAATGAATCGCCAATCTGATTTCCGCTGGATCCTGAAGTATTGTACTTTGTATATTTTGATAAATGGGATCATGAGATTTTGCTAAAATATTTGATACTCGCTTGTAGACTTCTGCCATCACGGTACCTTGCTTTAGGGTTCGGAAATGACTAACTGCACGTATCCTAGCATCAAAATCCACCGGGCAGGTCGGTCGGCATGCCAGTACTGCCTGGATCGTATCGTCCCTGTGTCCCTTTTCTTGATACCAGGCACGAAAACGGTTCAGCATAAAGTTAATAACATTATCCACCACCGCTGGATTGGTAAGCATCTTACCGTATAGGCGTGCAGACTCTTCAATTAGTGATTGAAGATCGAGGGGTAACTGTTTTTCTACGATGATACGTAGTACACCGAGGGCCTTTCGGCGTAAAGCGAAAGGATCTTTGTCTCCTCTAGGAAAATCCCCAATACCGAAAATACCGGTTACTGTATCTATTTTATCAGCGATAGCCACTGTACAGGAGATTGAGGTTGTAGGGAGTATATCGTTAGCGAAGCGAGGATAATATTGTTCTTTTTGCGCCAGCGCCACTACCTCTAGCTCGCCATCGTGACGTGCGTAATGCATACCCATCTCACCTTGCGAGTCAGTAAATTCAAAAACCATATTGGTTATCAAGTCGCATTTAGATAATAAACCAGCTCGTGCTGCTTGTGATACATTTGCACCAATCTGATCTGCTATCCAGCTTGCAAGAGCTTCTATGCGTGTGCTCTTATCTCGTAAGGTTCCGAGTTGTTTTTGGAAGAGTACGGCATCTAGGAATGGCAGTCGATCTTCTAGGCGTTGTTTTCGATCAGTATTAAAAAAGAACTCTGCATCTGCTAACCGTGGTCGCACAACCTTTTCATTACCGGCAATAATCTGAAATGGATCTTTTGACTCGATGTTCGCAACGAAGATAAAATACGGTAGTAGATTACCTGCAATCCCATACACTGGAAAATATTTTTGAGCGCCTTTAATGGTGTAAACAATGGCTGGTAATGACAAAAATTTTTTTTCAAAACAAGCAGTTAGAACAACTGGCCATTCCACTAGCGACGTAACTTCTTCCAGAAGGTTATCGTTTATGTCTGCTTCACCGCCTAATTCTTTAGCCGCTGCGGTCGCGTCTCGGCGAATCGTTTCTTTACGTTGTAGATAATCTACCATTACTCTTCCTCGAGACAGCAATACTTGCGCATATTGATCAGCGTGTTCAAGGTTAATTTTTCGTTCACCCATAAAGCGATGGCCATACAGAACGCGATCCACCTCAATGTCAAGTACTTTTCCTGGAATTACGGTATTATCTAGCAGAAGTGTCACGGTGTGTACCGGTCGAATAAACTCAACATTATTATCACCCCAACGCATCATTTTCGGGATCTGTAGTTTTCCTATAGCAGTATTAACAATGTTGCATAGCAGATCCTGTACAGGTTTTCCTTTTACCCGGTTTCGGTATAGTAGCCATGCGCCTTTCTCGGTCGTTAAATGTTCAGCCTCCCTAACTGTGATACCGCAGCATTGTGCCCACTTCTCAGCTGCTTTTGTAGGGTTGCCAGCGGCATCGAACGCTATGGCGATAGATGGACCTTTCCTCTCAATATTTTTATCGGCTTGGTTACCGTGAATTGAGGTGACCTTGACTGCTAGTCGACGAGGCGTTGCAAACCAATTTACCCTACCGTAGAAGATATGAGCGGTATCAAGTTCTTCGCCAATTTGGGCGGCGAAGCTTTCTCCTAAAGCACGAAGATTTTTTGGTGGTAGTTCTTCTGTGCCAATTTCCACCAGAAAAGTATGTTGTGCCATGTCAGCCTCTTATTTATCATGCTTTTTACACAATGGAAAACCTAGCTTTTTTCGTGAAACGTAGTAGGCTTGCGCTACCCCTTTAGTCAAGGTGCGGATCCTCAAAATATAACGCTGGCGCTCCGTAACTGAAATAGCTTTTCGGGCGTCTAGTAAATTGAAAGTATGCGCTGCTTTGAGTATGCGCTCATAAGCAGGTAGCGGTAGCGGGTTTTCTAGCGCTAGTAGGTTTTTAGTTTCGTTTTCATACTGTTCAAAGCAGAAAAATAGAAAATTTACGTCAGCGTGTTTAAAGTTATACATGGATTGCTCGATTTCGTTTTGATGGAACATATCCCCATAAGTTATCCGACCTAGTAGTCCATCGTTCCATATTAGATCATAGACGCTATCAACACCCTGCTGATACATCGCCAATCGCTCAAGTCCATAAGTGATTTCTCCCGTGACAGGCCGGCATTCCAGTCCACCTATCTGCTGAAAATACGTGAACTGCGTTACTTCCATGCCATTTAGCCAGACTTCCCACCCTAATCCCCAGGCGCCCAATGTTGGGTTTTCCCAATTATCTTCAACGAAGCGAATATCCTGAATTGTAGGATCTAAACCAACTTCTCTAAGCGAATTGAGATATAACTCCTGAATGTTTTCAGGCGAAGGTTTTATGATTACCTGAAACTGATAATAATGCTGTAATCGATTAGGATTTTCACCGTATCGACTATCAGTCGGCCGGCGAGAAGGTTGCACGTAGGCAGCTGCCATGGGCTCTGGACCAAGAGCGCGGAGGCAGGTCATGGGATGTGAAGTTCCAGCGCCAACTTCCATATCCAGCGGTTGTATGATGGTACAACCTTGATTTGCCCAATAATTTTGAAGAGTTAGAATTAAGCCCTGAAAGACTTTTGGATTAAACTTTTGCATACTGAATCTGCATATAATATAAGTGAATGCAATAAGAAAACGCTATTATAGGCGCTGCATATTTGGACATGCAGTCCGAATTATACTAATAACGGTAAATATGTGATATAGATTTAATCAGAATAGTCATCTGGGTTCTTAAATTCTACATGATAGGGAAATTTATAAAAGTATCAAAATGTTGTAATGATGAGTATCATATCTTATATTGGCTTTATGCGCCAGAAAGATTTATGAGTACATTCCTGCTTATGGCTGGATAAAACTGCTTACGAATATTTTTATCATAGTGTACATATTGTGCAGAAAATTAACCTTTAAGACTACTGACTTAAAAGTTATAATTATTTTATATGAAGTATATGGTAATAACAATTTATTTTCTATATGTTAGATAATAAGTGATATCTATATGGGAACAGTAAGTAGGTATGAGCTTTTTTTAAAAGCTAGTAGTCTAAATAGAGTTAAACTCCTGAGTTTATTATTGAATCTATTTTTATTATGCTTTTATTAAGAAAAAATTATCTTTAATGCATTAACTAAATTATCTTTCTTCTCTAAGAAATCAGTTTTATTTCCTGAAATTGATATGATGTCTTTAAATAATCTAAGCGTAATCGTCTATTAATCTTTCATAGATAATAATAGTGTTTAATTACTAAATGTTAGGTCTCAGCATATTATTAAGATATGATCTATCGATCATGATCACATAGAGTGTGATATCAAATTTCCACATATAAAATTCTATTAATTTATCCCTGTATAATTATTTTTATCTGTACCCGATTATTACCTATGAGCGATACTCTAATAAGAGTATAGAAATAGGCTCTTTATTAATCTCAGTTTTTTTGTTTTTTTAAAGAGGAAAACCTACTAGAATTGTTTGATTGATTTTTATAAAAAAAGGATGTTATGATATTTAATATTTTCTTTTAAAGAACATATGAGTTCAATACACTCTTAATTTACTGCGAGGATCAATGAATACTAGATTCTCTAGATGCGTTGTAATCTTAGTGTGTTCAGCGTGCACTTAAATAGGAATCGACCCCATAATTGAGATATAGAAGATACATAAATAAATATGCATCAGGTAAAGTGAATATAGCGCTGAGATCTGTAATGTTATTACGTTTTCTCTATTTATAAACGGATTTAGATATGTATGGATACGTATTATCATGGGGTTTAACCCTCAAGTACATTTTATATTATCTTGATCTCAAAGAAGATAAGATAAATCCGTGAGGATTTTATAATAATGTATAAGGCGTCATAACCTGAATTCACGTATCCATATTAAACGTCTTGCTTCTATAAAGTATCTATTTTTAAAATTCAGCAACGATATAGAACAAGATCGTTAGATGGTATATATCTTACCATCTACTATCATTAAAACATCAGCGATGTTTAAGATCGTCTAAATATCACTGAGAATATCCTTTATTAAACGAGGACCGTGAAAAATAAACCCCGAATAGATCTGAATTAATGAGGCGCCTGCCGCTAGTTTCTCTCTAGCTGAAATGAGCGAATCAATACCACCGACCCCGATAATCGGTAATTTCCCTTGTAACTCTGCGGATAATTTTTGGATAATTTCCGTGCTACGTAATTGTAAGGGGCGGCCACTTAAACCGCCGATTTGAGAACTGTGATCCATACCCTGAACTAGCTCACGACCCGTGGTAGTATTGGTTGCAATGACACCATCGATATTATGCCGTATCAAACTATCGCTAATTTGAATCAATTCTGACTCATTGATGTCTGGAGCTATTTTTACCGTTATCGGCACATATTTTTGGTGTTGTGTTTGTAGTTCTGCTTGCTTGTTTTTTATTGATCGCAACAGATCATCTAGCGCATCGCCGAATTGCAGTGTGCGTAGCTCCGGTGCATTTGGTGATGAAATATTCAGTACGATATAACCAGCGTAAGGATAGACCTTTTCCATACAAATTATATAATCATCTATACTTTGTTCTATCGGCGTATCTTTATTCTTTCCAATATTAATGCCCAGAATACCACCAAAATGGGATTTCTTAATATTTTCAATAAGGTTATTAACTCCGTTGTTATTAAAGCCCATACGATTGATCAGCCCTTCAGCCTTCACCAGACGGAAGAGTCGTGGTTTTTCATTACCTAACTGGGCACGAGGTGTAACCGTACCAACTTCGATAAACCCAAAACCCATGGATCCAAGTGCATCAATATACTCACCGTTTTTATCCAATCCTGCAGCCAATCCGAGCGGATTTCTAAAGACAAGGCCCATGCAAGTAACAGTTTTTGTCGGTACCGATTGTCGGAGTAAGCATTTGAGTGGGCTACTGCTAATACGTTTAATCTGCTGCAAAGTTAATTCATGGGCTCGTTCCGGGTCGAGCTGAAATAACGCCTGCTTGATAATGGGGTATAACATGTGGTCTCCTAATTCCCAGTTTAAATTAAGACAGTATTATCAATCATTGATGCGGGAAAGGGAATCCATGATAGTGATTCGATATGTGGTATTTTACCTTAACTGAGGTTTTTTTTAAAAATTTTCAGTTGCAGACAAGCATAGTAATTCAGATTGATCAGTTTGCTTTCTTTTAAGATGTCTATGAATGGATCTCGTTGAGAGTAAAATATTATGATGAGTAAGAACTCGTTCCTGATTGAAGTAGACTGTTCAGTCTTTTTGTAGAATGCCGAAAGTAGGTTTATAGGATAACTTCTATACGCTGTTTTGACAATTCGACTATACTCTTTGTATATGGATTTAGCGGTAAATTAAAAGCGTGATCCATATCGAATTTCTCACATTGGCTGTGCCATTCATATTTTTCTAAATAATCTCATGTCTCAGTCGTTACATGACTGTCGATTCATTTCTTCCTATGCATCTACGTATCTTCGATAAAGATGCATGGAAGATTCTGATTGCAGATCTAGCAA
This sequence comes from Candidatus Steffania adelgidicola, assembly GCF_020541225.1. Lineage (GTDB taxonomy): Bacteria > Pseudomonadota > Gammaproteobacteria > Enterobacterales > Enterobacteriaceae > Steffania > Steffania adelgidicola. The sequence goes on from NZ_CP045889.1 coordinate 636,466, forward strand.
GATGCATTGTGCATGGTTTCTCCGCGTAATCGTGTTTATTTAAAAAAATGGATAGAATCTCTTGATCTCTAACGATGACTAGATGGTTGTGTGAGGTTTGATCAAGTCTCTTTCAGAATGTATTAACGTTTATATACCTAGTAATTAGACTACTTGTTTTAAAATTTTTTATACTATAATTTTAGTTCTTTATATTTTCTTTCATAGGAATATTTACTACTCATGTATATGCATGAAAAATGATCTACGCCTGATTAAACTTTATTAGATTGTTAGAAGTAAATAACGTAGCACCCGAAATTATTATAAAAAGCATTGTCATAAGACAATGTGCTACATCTTTCTGGGTAAGAAAGATTCCTCTCTATTAATGATGCATGATTTAGAGTTTTTTCATGTTATCTGGAGTTGAACTCCATACTTAATGCGCTTGGTCCCAATTGTTACCAACACCTACCGTTACCTGTAAAGGTACGTCAAGAGTGAAGCATCCCTCCATTAGAGCTTTAATACGGATGATTGCATTTTCAAGCGCGGTATGATGAACTTCAAATATCAGTTCATCATGTACTTGCATAATTATACGAATCGGTAACGATTCCTCTTGTATCCAGGTATCAAGGGCAATCATTGCTCGTTTAATTATGTCGGCAGCTGTACCTTGCATAGGGGCATTAATAGCAGCACGCTCCGCCACTTTTTTTTTCCTGCTATTTCCCGAGTGATGGATGTCTGGCAAGTATAAACGTCGTCCGTCTAGGGTCGTTACATAACCTTGAATACTAGCCTGCTTACGCGTGCGTTCCATATAGTTTAAAACTTCAGGATATCGTTCAAAATAGAGGTTTATATATTTCTGTGCCTCTGATCTTGAGACCGATAATTGACGAGCTAGCCCAAAGGCAGTCATACCGTAAATCAAGCCAAAGTTAATAGTCTTTGCACTGCGTCTTTGATCGTAATTCACCTTCTTCAGTGGCACCCTGAAGACTTCAGCAGCGGTGGTGCGATGAATATCTTGACCGTCGATGAAGGCATGTAGCAACCCAGGATCTTGTGAGAGATGCGCCATAATACGTAGTTCAATCTGTGAATAATCCGCCGCTACAATAAGCGCGCCAGGCGGCGCAATAAAGGCTTTCCGAATACGCCGCCCTTCATTATTCCGAACCGGGATATTCTGTAGGTTTGGATCGCTTGATGACAGACGCCCAGTGGCAGTGACAGACTGATGATAAGAAGTATGCACCCTTTTTGACAATGGGTTGATCATTTTGGGGAGTTTATCAATATAGGTGGATTTAAGCTTAGCCAGACTGCGATATTCTAAAATTAACTTTGGTAACGGATAGTTTACTGCAAGTGCGGTTAGTACCTCTTCATTAGTCGAAGGGGCTCCACCTGGAGTTTTTTTTAGTACTGATATTTGTTGCTTATCGTACAAGATTATCTGAATCTGTTTTGTCGAGGACAGATTAAACGGTTCTTGCGCTAGCTGATGCGCTTCCTCTTCTAGCTTTTTTAGACGCTGAACTAGCTCTAAGGAATGCGAGACAAGCATGCTTTCATCGATTAGCACCCCAGAACGCTCGATGCGCGACAGAACTGGTACCAATGGTATTTCGACTTCTTCAAAGATCTTTTTTAGCTCTGGTGATTCCTTAATGCGCGGCCATAACTGTTGATGCAAACGTAATGTCACATTAGTCTCTTCGGCAGCATAAAGAGCTACCTGTTCCATGGTCATCTGATCAAATGGCATTTGATGGTAACCTTTACTATCTATCTTCTCAAAATCAATACCGCTGTGCGCTAAAAAACGATGAGCTAGACTGGTTTTATCGTGGTGGCCAGCAACGCTATTCAAGACGTAGGATTCCAGCATAATATCAAAAGTGATCCCTGTTATCTCGATACCGTGCCGTTTTAAAATTCCGCATTCGAATTTTAGATTTTGACTAATTTTGGCAATGCCAGAGTCTTGAAAGACCGGTTTAAGTAAAGCTAATACTGCGTTCCAGTTGAGCTGATTCGGCGTATTGAGATAGTTATGCCCCACTGGCAAATAAGCAGCTTTACCCGGTTTCACGGAAAAGCATAATCCTAATAGATTAGCAGTAAGCGTATCTAGCCCATCAGTTTTTGTATTGAAGGCGAATGCTCCGGCGTTACGAATAGTTGTGATCCACTTATTCAGCATAATCATGTTGTCAATAATTTGATAGTCGTCTTTTAAGAAAACCTGCATAGTTCCCTCAACAGCTATCGGGCGATGTCTGATAAAAAGTCCCGGTGAGACGCCACTGATTTTTCCTTTCTCTAGCCATTTTCCAATTTTAAGATCGTTTAGCCAGCGTTGAAATTCATAGCGCTGAAATGATAGTGTTAACGTTTGCACCATGGGTGCTTTTACTATCAAATGATCATAAGATACATCTAAGGGGACATCAGTTTTAATCGTCGCTAGTTGGTAAGAGAGAAAAGCTACCTCTCGATGCTTCTCAAGCTTAGCGGCTATTGTTTTGGCTCCCCGTAAGTTCAGGGTGCTAACTTTATCGAGTTGTTGATATAGAGCGGCCACCCCTCCTATTTCCCGTAATAGCACCTTCGCACTTTTCTCTCCTATTCCGATCACGCCAGGAATATTATCAGCGTTGTCACCTATCAACGCTAAATAATCAATGATCAGTGCCGGAGGCACGCCGAACTTCAGTTTTACCTCTTCTGGACCGAGAATAGTATTCGACATAGTATTAATTATGGTGATTTTAGACGACACGAGCTGTGCCATATCTTTATCGCTGCTGCTAATTAGCACATTACGACCATTGCGTGCTGCTTCCAGCGCTAGCGTTCCGATAACATCGTCCGCCTCGACACCGTTGATGGATAACTGTGTTAGCCCCATTGCTTTAACCATATGATATATAGGTATTATTTGGTCACTTAAATCCTTTGGCATGCTAGGTCTGTGGGATTTGTATTTTTTGAATAACTGATCGCGAAAGGTCTTACCCTTTGCGTCAAAGACCACCGCTACATGGCTTGGTTTATATTGTTTTAGTATGCTTTTTAGCATATTCAATACGCCATAGATCGCTCCAGTAGGTTCTCCAATACTATTTTTTAATAGTGGGTAGGCATAATAAGCACGATAAAGATAAGAAGAACCATCTACTAATATTAATGGATTGTTTGTGATTTTGACCATAGTGTATTTCCTTTTTTAGTTAGCAAAAATAGGGCGTGACATGTTATAACTGCTACACGGAAATTATATGGATGGCTAGGTCACTTTATTGTATAGGGCAGATTTAAGAACAGAGTTGCTGTATTATAACGAATGTTTTTTTTTACTTTGGCAAGCGTGCTTAATGTATTTTACAGCTAGAGAATGTATCTGGAAGCATTCCAGTTCATATTTGATGTACTAATATTAGTAAAGAAGTTTATTGACTTCCCCCCTATGGATGCGTACTGTTTTGATGAGGTTATACAACAGCGTACTCTAATATGTCGGTGTTTCTATAGTTCCCAATCAGTCACTATAATGTTCATGAGTTCAAGATGTTGTTTACCAAAGATAAGGTGATTGTGAATAGTAAGTTGGCTCTCCTTTAACTTTTATATTGGTGCAGGGATTACTGTTCTCGTGAACTTAATACTGTCTAGTCATGAGAGTTAATGTCGGAGTTGCATGCCAGAAGCAATCTTGTGGATAATTAAAGTGGCGGTTTACTCCTTAAGGCCATACCTTGTTATGGTTATGTATAGTTATAGCGCTAAATTTATCGCTACAACGATAGACTGCTTATGTAGTACCGGGATTTGCTAATATTTTTCATATCATGATGTATCACACAACAGGGGTAACCAATGTACGTGCCTTGGTGTATTATTTTTCTTTAGATTAAACACAGTTGGTTGATTCCTTGTTGCTTTTTTGTTGTATTACATACAGGAGTATATCCATGACGGGTTACACTATACCGATATGTTTAGGAATTAAACTATAATACTTGCCTTGCTTAATTAGTATAGATAGTCAATCACCATCAGAGTAAGGTTGAAATTTATAAATCTTTCAATCAATGTTATTGAAAATAATGTTATTATCCTAGATTTAATGTTTAACTAAAATACCCGGAACCTCACGACTTACTTTTTAGTGAGTAGTTTTATCTATGGTTTTTATCTTGTAACGGGTCGTTCCCTAACCATAGAAACGAATTATCATGATATTATTCCTTTAATATACACTGTAAAAGGTGACCTCGCTATTTTTAGAGTAAATGCAGAGGGTTCATAGAACAATTCTAGAACGTACGTCCATATATTCACCAGATCTTCATCTGATATAAAGATAAATGAATACAAGTAAAAATGAAACATGTTATCTACATGCGATCTGGATATAACGAAAGCAAACATTGTTTATCATTATGAGAAACTCAATTTATTCTTACTTTAAATAACCAACTTAAAATTTAGTCGATGAGTTCTATCGAACGCCTGATTGAAAAGTTCTAAAAAGATATCTTTGCGGATAGTGTAAGTAATGTACTACGAAAATTCATGATATCATTATAATATCTCACTGCCATGGAAAATCATCAGTATTAAAGGGGGAACGTCTTATCATGGTCGATAAGTCCCATATTTTGCTTCTCAATGGACCTAACCTAAATTTATTAGGTACCCGCGAGCCTGATAAGTACGGTAAGACTACTCTTAGCGACATTATTGCAAACCTCAGCACGTTATCGAGTATCTTGGGGGTAAAATTTAGTCATTTTCAGTCAAATGGAGAACATGCCCTAATCGACCGTATCCAGCAGGCTCAGGGTAACACTGATTTTATTATTATCAACCCTGCTGCTTTTACTCATACCAGTGTTGCGTTACGTGATGCCTTCTTAGCGGTAAATATCCCGTTCATTGAAATTCATCTCTCCAACGTTCATGCGCGGGAGCCTTTCCGCCATCACTCTTATCTCTCTGATATTGCAGTTGGGGTGATATGTGGTCTTGGTATTGATGGGTATCATTTTGCTTTAAAGATGGCGATCAAACGCCTCCCAAAATCCAATTGATTTGAGTATGGAACCAGACTCATGGATATTCGCAAGATTAAAAAACTAATTAAACTAGTTGAGGCATCCGGCATTTCCGAGCTAGAGATCTCTAAAGGTGAAGAATCAGTTCGTATTAATCGTGCCATAGCAAACACAACCTACCCAACTTTACAAGAAACTTATACCCCTGCGTTACCCCAGCAGTCTGTAACCTCAGGTGTACCTGCTACTATAAGCGCACATCTTGTGCGTTCACCTATAGTGGGGACCTTCTATCGTACTCCCAGCCCAGATGCAAAACCTTTTGTCGAAATCGATCAGAAAGTTAATGTAGGCGATACCTTATGTATCGTTGAAGCGATGAAGATGATGAATAAAATTGAGTCGGACAAAGCCGGTGTGGTAAAGGCTATCCTTTTGGATAATGGTCAACCGGTCGAATTCGATGAGCCGGTCGTTGTCATCGAATAACGAGGCACCAAATGCTAGATAAAATCGTTATTGCAAACCGTGGTGAAATTGCATTGCGTATTTTGCGTGCATGCAAGGAGCTGGGTATTAAAACCGTAGCTGTACATTCCACCGCTGATCGCGATTTAAAACATGTACTCTTAGCTGATGAAACTGTCTGTATCGGCCCAGCGCCTTCGATAAAAAGTTATCTTAATATCCCGGCTATTATCTCCGCGGCAGAAATTACTGGCTCGGCGGCTATTCACCCTGGCTATGGTTTTCTGTCTGAAAACGCTGACTTTGCAGAGCAGGTTGAGCGTTCAGGATTTATCTTTATTGGCCCCCGGGCGGAAACTATTCGACTAATGGGGGATAAAGTTTCCGCTATTAACGCCATGAAGAAAGCTGGTATCCCATGCATTCCTGGTTCTGATGCCCTAACAGGGGAGGATATGGATAAAAACTTTGTTATTGCCAATTGTATCGGTTATCCCATGATCATAAAGGCTTCTGGTGGCGGAGGCGGTCGGGGAATGCGCGTAGTCTACGCTAAGGAAGATCTAGAAGCCTCTATCGGTATGACTAGAGTAGAAGCGAAAGCTGCGTTTAATAACGATATTGTTTATATGGAGAAGTATTTGAAGAATCCGCGGCATATCGAGGTGCAGGTGATAGCAGACGGTCAGGGTAATGCTCTTTATCTAGCTGAAAGAGATTGTTCCATGCAGCGACGTCATCAGAAGGTAGTAGAGGAAGCACCTGCTCCAGGAAGTACCGAAGAATTACGACGTTTGATTGGCGAGCGCTGCGTTAAAGCGTGCCTGGAAATTGGCTATCGTAGCGCGGGTACCTTTGAATTCTTATACGAGAATGATGAATTCTTTTTTATTGAGATGAATACTAGAATCCAAGTAGAGCATCCAGTCACTGAGATGATCACTGGTGTGGATTTAATCAAAGAGCAGCTGCGTATTGCTGCTGGATATCCATTATCTTTAAAGCAGAATGATGTAAAGATATTTGGCCATGCAGTGGAATGCCGTATTAATGCTGAAGATCCTATAAACTTCCTCCCAAGCTCAGGAAAAATTACCCGCTTCCATGCTCCTGGGGGGTTAGGTGTTCGCTGGGAATCACATATTTATGCTGGTTACTCGGTACCGCCGTTCTATGATTCTATGATAGGTAAGCTTATCTGTTTTGGTGAAACAAGATCAGTAGCTATCGCCCGTATGAAGAATGCTCTAGCAGAGCTAATTATAGACGGTATTAAAACTAATATTGATTTGCAATTGCAGATTATGAATGATCAACATTTCCAGCAGGGAGGTGCTGATATTCACTATCTGGAGAAAAAACTTGGTTTTCAGGAAAATAAAGTACTACGCGAAAGGTTTTTAGTTAAGGAATCATAAATAATAGCCTATTAAATATAATTAAAATTAAAATGGCGATGAATGTCAGGAAAAGTGTTGATATATAAAAAATCGTCACTTCCTATTTTTCTTTGCTCCTCAGTTCCATATTGTTATATAAATCCTCGATTGTGATCTTTTATAGGGCAAGAATACTAGTGAAGGGTGTGGTCGAGGTTAAAGTAACATGAGGTTTTTCCTCTCGAATTTGTTAACAACCACTCTGAATATCCCTGCTTGATTTGAGACTACTTATCAGCCTCCCCCCTCCATGCTATTGAAATGTGATCAGGATTCATGGAAGACATACATACTAATCTCTCTGCGAGAGAGTAGCACCATAAAGACAATGAAGTTGATCGTTTGTTTACATGATTTAACGTATAATACCTTGTATTAGATCATATCTACAGACTGTAGATAACAGTCATGTTTAATCAATTCAAGAGTGGTGTCATAGACGGATTGGTTATCAAATCATCCTTACCTTCTAATGAAGGGTAAGGGAGTAGAGTGCATGGCTATGTTTGCCTATTAAAGTTCAATATCATCTTAATTCGTATTAAATCGTACTAGTTAGTGTGTCTAACTAGAAAGTCCATTAAAAAACCCACCCGTATTTTTTTTAAAAAAATCCTATTACCTTTCGGTATGTAACACAGAGTCTTACAATTTATAAGAATTATAGGTAATATCGTGACGACCGTAGGTTTTATAAACCTCTGTTACCCCGCGCTGTTTCAATTTTTTAACATCTTATTATTGGACAATATCCATGCATCCGATTCTGAATATCGCCATTCGCGCGGCGCGAATGGCGGGTAATTTAATTGCTAAATATTATGAAAACCCCGATGCCAGCGATGTCACACAGAAAGGTAACAACGATTTTGTTACTAACGTTGACCGTGAAGCAAAACGTTTGATTTTTGAAGTTATCCGAAAATCCTATCCAAAACACGGTATTCTCGATAAAGAAAGTAGCAAGCTAACTGACGCAGTGACTGACACACAATGGATTATCGATCCACTAAATGGAAAAATTAATTTTACCAAGCGCTTTCCCCACTTTGCTGTTTCTATTGCTGTACGTATCAAAGAGCGTACAGAAGTTGCCGTGGTTTACGATCCAATGCGAAATGAGCTGTTCACAGCATCTCGCGGTCATGGCGCCCAGCTGAATAGCTACCGTCTTCGTGTCAGCACGGCACATGATTTAGATGGCAAGATCCTGGCTACAGGGTTTCCTTTTGAACAAAAACAACATGCTAATAGTTATATGACCTTAGTGCGAAAACTGTTCATTCAGTGTACAGATTTTCGGTGTACCGGCTCTGCAGCGCTAGATCTCGCCTATGTAGCTGCGGGGCGCGTTAACGGTTTTTTTGAAATCGGTTTAAAACCTTGGGATTTTTCTAGCGGTGAACTGTTAGTGCGTGAAGCGGGCGGTCTAGTCACTGATTTTGCCGGTTGTAATAATCACTTACGGTCCGGCAATATTGTAGCTGGTAATCCCCGTGTGGTGAAAGCGCTCTTATTAAGCATGCGCGACGAATTAAGTGAGGTCTTAAGGCAGTGAGTTCTTCAAGAGAGATGGCGAGGTTCTGTCTAAAAGAGTTGATTTGTCTGATTTAACGATTTGTTGATTTATAGAGGCTGATTCTTAACGATATACTGTGTTTTTTTTCTGTATTGTGATAGCTGTTATCTATGGTTTATGTCAAGTTCGGTAGGTTCTGAACGATATCGTTTATAGTACGATATTGGAAAAATTTATCTCAGAAATAGAATCAGTAAAATTAGACCCACGCTTTAGGTCAGTAATAAACTGGATCCACTATGATAAATGTAGTATATTCTTGCGTGCCACGGAAATTTTATGACGATTAATCGTAGTTTTTGATGAAAACTAGGTTGTATACTGTACATGGTGTGGGAAATGGATTTTTTTACAAAAAAGATCAATCTGCTAGATATATTTATCGTGCACCCAATAATCGTTTAAATTTCCAGAAATTCTATAAATTATAGATGTATAAGTTATATTGGATGACATCCACATTATTTCAATAGCGTCATATAATAAATAAGGTTTTGATTATATAACTCAGTTATTGATTGGAGTGCAAAATAATTTTCATTAAAATGCATATTTGTCTAAATAGCTTTAGATATTTTCCTATATCAAGCCGCTCTCTTTAGTAGGGCGAATGGTGGAAAGTTATGGGAGATGTTTGCTGAAACTGATATAATAAGCGTTATGTATCTAATGTTATCTCGTATAATTAAGCCATATCTAAAGTTGAATGCGTCAGATTCTGTTTGAATATATGGAACACATTTCATATTTATATACAGATAATGGTGTTTATGGATTTAAATTCTTTTTATTACTGTTTTTATACCTTGTTGCATATATTGTAGAAATTTAGATTTCACTGCTAGAAAATTAGGCAACAAAATAAAATTTGTTCTATACAATCGCATGGAATAAAATATTTATGTATTGAATCGGTTATTCACAGTAGCTTTGGAGATCTATTTAGGTTTTAAAAGCAGATGAAGATATGTCGCTTACTTGAAATTTTCTTTTGCCTTAGAGCAGATCGGTATCTGGTTATAGAAAGAAATCATAATGGTATATTACTCGGAATTTTGTTTTTATGAGTCATTATTTCTATAAATGAAATTAAGTGAAGCAGATTAATAGTGTGCGTTCCGACGGATTTACATTTTTATTAAAATTTTTAACCATGGATAATATCCAGCGTTGATCATGTCGAGAAATAAAAGTAAAAACAATTTTCATCATGAAATAAGAATACATTAGGGATGGTTAAGTTAACCACTATGTGTATTATCAATAGTGCATCCGGAAGGATTCGAACCTCCGACCGCTCGGTTCGTAGCCGAGTACTCTATCCAGCTGAGCTACGGATGCATCGTTATGGCGGTGAAGGAGGGATTCGAACCCTCGATACAGTTTATGACTGTATACTCCCTTAGCAGGGGAGCGCCTTTAACCTCTCGGCCACCTCACCAACGCAAGGGCTATTACAGATACTTAGCACTGCGTATTCGATATATTACTTTCTAAGCTTGATAAGTCAAACCCTTTTTAAATCTTAGTAAGATACAACTTACATAGATTCTCATCCAATCTCTGTCAATTATCGTTTATTACATCTTATGCAAACGATACTAAATAACATTATTTAAAATCAATGCGATGATTCCTAGGTTATCTATTTATGTACTTCATGTCAAATCAATCAATTGGAATTACGTTATGATTTTTTTAGCCGGTATAGCTTGATATATTTCTTTTCGGTATATAGAAACCTCCTTGGGAGCATTGATACCAATGCGGATTTGGTTTCCTTTTACTCCTAAAATAGTTACTGTCACTTGATCGCCAATCATGATAGTTTCAGCAACTCGACGAGTTAAAACAAGCATTCTTTTCTCCTGAAAAGATTGAAAAAAAATCGGATCTCTAAGTGTCTCACTATTATTAAGCATGAGGTGGATTAGCAAATGATGCTGACTAGATAGTCATGTATTACTCCATAACTCTTTTCTTGTATCTTTCTAATGTTTTTAACAGCAGATGGCTTACAAGCCGTACATTCACTGTAGATGAGAGTATTGACATGAGTCCGATGTAGTTATGTTGCACCTTTTCCGATTACATAACTCATTGAGTCTGGTCGAAGACTTCTAAATAGACTACATGGTAGTGATAAAATCAATTATTTTTAACGTGCTTAATAGCATTGTTAGTACCTCCTCCATTTATGGAGGATTCGATAAAAACATCCGTTACTGTTTTTAAATCTGAGTATCTGCTTAAAAAAGTCGCTAAGAGTCGCCTTCCCTAAATATTTTAACTTCATAAGGTAGATGATTTTCATATACCACAAAGATATTTTACTACATCAATAGTAATTAATGTGCGCTCTAATTATAAGTAAAACGGTATTAGTGTAGTGTAATTTACAGCTTTAGAGTGGATTTAAAGCATATTCGATACTAGATCGATGTCTATCGACTGATAGGGCTCTATATATAAATAGTCAAATTCCGATTCGCCTGTTTCGGCATGTTTTAATCTAAAAAACTCGGAAATTTTTTGATGTTTTCTATCTGTGTTTCAAGAGTAATGATAAAATAGAAGTGAGTTAAAATTGCACTAGGAACATGATATATTAACTACTGCATTAGTTCTTTAAAGAAAGATGAAGCTCATCAAATTTTGCGATCTATGCAAACAAGAAGTAATGGTGTTTTGAACTACTTTAGCATTGGCTATTTCTGCTAAATATCAGATAAAATTTTCATCCTACTCTTCCTGAGTAAATAACGGTTCAATCCTGATTCGGCTATTTCAGAATGAAGAATCAATATACGGGGCTAGAGAATTCTCAAGCAGATTGAGAAGAGTGGTTTTCACAGTAAATACGCCTTCTTAAACATGAGATATCGTTATCTAAAAATGATAAGACAGATATCTTTGATCTCAAATTATGACGTTTAATATCGCTTGGTTTAGATTTGTGCTTTATCTAAATCAGCCCTTCTGCCCTTAAAAGAAAGTATGGTCTACTATAGGAACGCATCATTGTCTTTTTCCCTTTTCATTTAATTCAGTATCTAGTGAGTGGTAATGCGACTGAGTAACAAGGGGTATATATCTTAATCACAAGGCAAAGAATAGTGAATATACAACCGAATGAGACTCGGTGCGAGGATAACTGTTTAGGTAAAGGATATTAACTAGAAATCATCACCATAAATTTGTTTTGATGACATACCTATAATGTGAAAATAGAGTCTATATATACAGAAACACACCTCTTTTTTTACTGGAATATATCTTTGCTAGTGACATAATAACCACATTAGCAACTAGGAGAGTGGATATATGTTGCGATCAGAATTATTTAAATAATAAACCTATTTGAAGCGATAAAGATGATCTATCATACTACTAAGTTTTTCGTGATTTGTGAAATAAAATCTGTGTAATTTAAGTCTAGCTAAACGCAACAAGTGAATTCACTAGCGAAAAGAGCGTCAATGCAGCAGTATTAACGAGCATGCTCAAGAACTAATAAAATTAGTTTTTTTATAAAAAAACTGGTGCGTCTCAATAGAAAAACAGAATGTCTATGTGAGAATGCCATATATAACCTGGTTGAAAGAACAGAATACATCTAAACAAAGTGCTGAATGATAGAATTCTTTTCTAATATTTCTGAGTGAGATAGAGTACATATCTACATACCCCCCCATTGATTCTGAACTGAATAGAGCGCATATAAAAAGCAAATAAAATCTTCATTATTACATAGATGTCTTTTTTTTAGACTGCTATCTCTAATTAAAAATTCAGTTAATTGGTGAATTTATGATGGTTTATCTAGAATATGATTCAGGAATCATATTCTAGATAAGAGTTAACTCTTCAGTTATATTTAATCATAAAAGATATATAGCATCCTTTCTTGTAAAAAACAAAAAACTGGGGATTGTTGTCCGATGATATTGGAACAATTAAATAAATTTTATTTGTGGCGCGAGCAAGATATTAATCTTGTCGTGATTCTTATTCAACTTAAGGTGTTTATTGCATAATTTACAGATGACCTTTTAAGATGAATTTATTATTCTAAGGGAGTTGTGGAAAAGTGGAAAATACAGCTAATAAATAGAGAGGCACAGATTACATCTATATGTTTATATAAAGTCTTTTTCTTATAAAGAATGTTTTCTTACACACTGAAAGCGGAAACTTTTACGATAAGATCATCATATGGTATATAACTTCTTACCATTGTTAATGAATCGCAGTTATGCAGTCAAGGGTGTATTAATTAACATAGGTAAGAACGATCTAAACACTCAGCACCTTCCTGAATCAATCCATGGAGTAATATGGGTCAGAAAAGCGCGATCGCTATATAGAAATAGAATTAAGCTGGTTTTCATTTTTAATGAAAGAGTTTCAAAAGAGTCTTTGATAAAGATAATATGCTAAGGACTAAAGCGACATATTCTAAGCATGCTATCTACTGAATCATATCCAGGATGATCTATTTGATATAAAACAGGAATGTAATAATTAGTACACTACTTTAGTGTTGAAAATGACACGCAAGAAGATCGGTCTGATTAAGGAATACCAGCTTTGTCCTTGTGAATACGAATGCTTGTGACACTACTATAAATAGTAACAGCCTTAATAGATTACATCTACGCTAATCCAGCAACAGAAATTGTTAGTTGTATATACTACTTAGTTATTTCTAAGCTTTGATTTTCGCATCACTAATAACATACGTCATGCTTTTCATGTCATCGAAAACCTCTACCTCCAGTCAGTTTCATTCCAATAATAGTATTGGACAAAACTCACGATATATGTTGCATGAAATGATTGACCCAGCGATTGAAAATACACAAGTTAGAGAAGAGATAGACACAGTTCTTAAGGAGAATAAGTGACCAGATCAGGGGTGAATAGATCGTTTTTGTGCGTCTTCCGATAATCGGAGTGAACATCCGTGTCCTGGTGTGTAGAATGTGCTCATTAATCCCGGATTTACCAGGTATTAGCAATAATATCTAAGTAACCAGTATTGTAGATCAGTGTATTAGAACACAGATCGGATCTGTACATGTACGCATGGAGGGAATAAAAGTATTACTCGATTCTGCCGACTGGATACCCGATAATATTTATTATCGTATTGAAGTGGGGGGGGGTGACACTCCTGGATCTACGGTTAAAATAACAGGTAACTAATTCAAGTAATCAACAGTATGACGCAGACCTTACGTGAACTAAAATCGGTATATTTTTCTGATGATCTTGATCATGAGCTCAAACTGAACTTGAGTAGCAATCCAACGTAATCTAAGTAAGCTATCTCAGTCTGTTTGCTGAATAATGATAGGGGTTTACCCCGATGCCCGGTTATGATTGTTGGGACGCATGCTTTGCATGATCTGGCTAATGCAGTCCCGTTATTAGAATGGGGCTCGGGGTAAACCCTCTATCTAATGGGAATGGTTTCTGACTATAAAGAGGTTCGATTAATTTTAATTGGTGTTAAGTATATTCAACCCGAAAAAGGACGCAGACTAATAATTGATATTGGCGGTGGCTTTACTGAATTAGTTATCGGTGAAAACTTTGAGTTTATATTAATTAACAGTCGCCGCATGAGCTACACCTACTTTGGGTATTGATTTCTTCCTTCTAGGGGGAGATAAGTCCTGTTAATTTTTAGCGCATGCGGCTAGCAGGGGGCGCTATAGCTCGAGACGAGTACTTTACTAACCGCATTATTGGTTAGCAGATAATTCTCAGTGCCTCCGGTATATTTAAATTAGTTTATAACCTATTTACTGAAATAAGTGCTAAAGATGGATTGATACAACCGAAAAATTCGAAATTAGTGGGAAAAGAAATACTTCAGTTTACTACGCATAGTCTAGTAAGGTTATTCGAGAAATGAAAATTATTTCATACCGAGAGTGATGATATTATGCGGCATCATACATGATCTGGCAATCAAAAAACTTAATCTGTCTTCGCTAAACATTATAATATCGATAACAATTAAGTTAGGTGGATATAGAACACCATTGGCACTATATTTTATCAGCAGTGACAAACGTAAACGCCGCTTTAAAATATCTATAGATTTCAGCATGACTAAAATGGGTCTCGCTCAACTAAAGGAGGTTTGTCTTGGCATTAATCACAGCAGTATGCAGCCTTATTTGACCTGTATTTTAGAATAGACCAACATACCCGTTTTAATTAAGAGCTCCCGATTCTTCTCGCAATATTGCCGAAATATCATCGTAAAGCAATTTAGAGAGATACTCCCCCCCGCTTTAATCTTTTTTTAAAAAATCAGTTTATGCTTTCCCTAAAACTTCTAGGGCTACAATTATTGATCAATGACCAACGTCAAGATCTCTCATTGGTAATGGTATACTGATATTTCCCGCTGGCTTTTATCCTAAGTATAAGCTGATTTACCTGGATTCTAAAGCGTGAGCAAGCCTATTGGGTAGATCTTCCCGAGGGCTAAGTGGTGATAAAAGCTGAAACCAGTACTCTTTATTCACCAATATGGTAAAGAAGCTCTAAGCTAGACCCGATGTGAGGAATCTGTGAACTACTTGGTGTGGAAGTATAAGTAATTTATAAAGTGACTTGATACTTTACTCATATAATATTCACAGATAATTTTGTGAATTCTCCGTTATTAATTTTTCTTCCTTCAACCAGATTATATAATGGTATACTTTTGTGGGTATCACCTCCGTCTAGCTGAATAATCAGTACTTTTCTATCTCAATTTTTTATTTATTTTTGATTCTATTGATGCTTGATTCCGCGTCCATCTTCTTGCAGCTCTGCATCAGATTCATCCATTGATTTCATATGTGATATATATCATATAAGTTGTTTTTCAGAAGCCATGAAAAACGCATGATTATGATCAGCATTTCCATAGTTACAAGAGGTCTATGCTTTAATAAAAATTATATGTTGCATATACTATATCAGTAATATGCATACACTATGTATCGGCTATGCACTAAGTTAATGAAAAGATTTAAACAATAAACAGCAAAACAAGAGTTCTTCAATATAATATGGATCTTCTGTGCTATGTGCGCAGAGTGAAGAGGGTGATTAGAATCAAGGCGCTCAGAAATCTAAGAATTTGAAAAAAGATTAGCTATTTATAGCGGTGAGGTAGTTCGACGGAAAACTTCTGTCGTTAGTATTTCAGAAATTCAATTTTAATATTTGAGGCGAATCTCCTTAAAATATCAAACGGCACTATATAATAGCGCCGTTTGGTATCAATGAGTACTCGAACGTTAACATATGCCCACTCAAGATAGAGTAATAGAATCAGGACTTGCTAGCTTTTCCGGAAGCAAAAGGGGTTTTTAAAGAAAGGGGAGGGGATTTAGAAGAACACTGCCCCATTGAAGATTCTGGTATAATAGTGCATAATTAATGTTATATAAAAGAGAAGGAGTGCGCTTTATTAGATATTTTAAAATAGTACTCAGATAAAACTTATGCGAAGACTTCTTGATATTATCTTGTTAGATTGACACATCATGGATGTTAATGCTGTTGCACGACGTGCATTCCTTACTCTGAAATTCATATATTCATATATTCATATATATTAGATGAATGTTTGGATAGCGGAGTTCCGTAAGTTTTATATCGCTTATAAAGCCGTCTTAATGGTTCTGGTGGTTTTTATTGGCATGTGTTACGAAAGCTCATCAATCTCTGCTGGAGGAACTGAAATACTTATGTGGTTTGTATGGATAACGGGGTAGATCCCATATCAAAGAATGAGTTCATTGATATGGGATCTCTCATGCTTCTGTGGGGTGCACAACGGCTTTCTGATAGAATTGTTTACGTTTATTCTACTCACGCGTGAAGTATAGCGGATAAGCGTCTTTGCATATAGATAAATCTAGAGATACCTTTCTGGTAGATTACACATATTTTTATACTTGCTAACATAAAAAGATATAGATGCTTTCATGAGTTTCGCTTCGTCGGTGACGATTCCAGCAGCTTGGCTTTTGAAATCTATGATTTCACGTGCAGAATCCCCAGATATTCCTTCATTTTTATATAAAGATATCAAAAAATGAAATTAACTCGATCACTGATACGAGAAGCATTTCTAAACATCCGCTCTATTTGCATATATAGTAATACAACATCAGAGAATCTTAGGAAAAAAACGGTGAATTTAGAATATTGCCTAATGGTAACCGGCCCTCCCTATGGTAGTCAATCTTCCAGTAGTGCACTGCAATTTTCTCAGGTTTTACTAGCGTGCGGTCATCGTCTCAGCACGGTATTTTTTTATCAAGAAGGGGTTGCTAATGCGAATCGCCTGATCGCGCCTGCTAGCGATGAGGTGGATCTAGTGCGAGCCTGGTACCACTTAGCGAAGCTATATCACATTGGACTGCATGTTTGTATCGCCGCCGCTCTTCGCCGTGGTGTTACGGATGCCATACAGGCCTCTCTGATTAAACATACTGGCGAAAATCTTCAGACAGGTTTTGAGTTCAGCGGCCTTGGCTGGCTAGCTCAGGCAGCGCTGAGATGCGATCGCTTTATTCAGTTTTAAGGATGAGATGAATCGTATTGCTTTTGTTTTCACTCACGGACCACACGGCATTGCAGCTGGACGGGAAGGACTCGATGCGCTTTTAGCTACCTCATCACTGACAGAGAAGAATGTGGGTGTATTTTTTATTAGTGACGGTATACTTCTGCTACTATCACATCAACAGCCAGCGAAAATTCTGGCACGCGATTTCGTTGCCACTTTTTCTCTTCTGTTGCTCTATGATATCGACAGGATTTATCTTTGCGCTGATTCCGCCGCAGAGCGTGGCCTCGATGCTAGTGCTGACTGGATTCTAACCCCCGAATGGTTGTTAGCCTTAGACTGGAGAGAACGTTTAGAAGATTATAATATCGTTTTGACATTTTAACGCTGGAGATTTGTATGCTCTATATTTTAAATCATTCTCCCTATGCATGCGATCTATCAGCAATGCTACGTACCGTACGGTACGGGGATGATCTTCTGCTTCTGTCTGATGGTGTTATCGTTGGTCTGACGGGCTTACCTGTCTTGCGTGTGTTGATTCGCTCTCCATTGACAGTGCACGCATTAGAAAATGATATTGCTGCTCGTGGATTATCTGCACATTTTTCGCCTAAGATTGCAATAATCAATTATACTGACTTCGTCCGGCTTACTGAAAAACAAACACAGCAAATAGCGTGGTAAGGATAGGACGGGGAATATATCTTACTTGACACCTTTACCGGTCAGCCATAAAATTCTGCGTCCTCGTACTGTGCCTCGCGGGATTATAAAACAACTTATTAAGTGTTTACGAAACCAAACCCAGGAGTTTTATTAAATGGCAACAATTAATCAGCTGGTACGTAAACCGCGCTCCATGAAGATTGTAAAAAGCAGTGTTCCAGCGCTGGATGCTTGCCCACAAAAACGTGGGGTATGTACCCGTGTATATACCACCACCCCAAAGAAACCGAATTCTGCGCTGCGTAAAGTATGTCGTGTTCGTTTAACTAATGGATTTGAAGTTACTTCCTATATCGGTGGTGAAGGTCACAATTTGCAGGAGCACTCTGTGATCTTGATCCGCGGCGGTCGTGTAAAAGACTTACCTGGCGTGCGTTATCACACGGTTCGTGGTGCACTTGACTGCTCAGGTGTGAAAGATCGAAAACGGGGTCGCTCCAAGTACGGTGTGAAGAAGCCAAAATCTTAATTATTTTCCGTTAAGTAAGGCCATTTTTTATTGACTTTCTCAAAGAAACTCATCAAGTTTTAGAGATTCCTGAATTTATAACGGAGTATTTCCATGCCACGTCGTCGCGTTATTGGTCAACGCAAAATCTTACCGGATCCGAAGTTTGAATCAGAACTTTTAGCGAAATTTATCAATATATTAATGGTAGACGGTAAGAAATCTATTGCAGAAGCAATTGTTTATACTGCCCTGGAGACCTTATCTCAGAATTCGGGTAAAAATCATCTAGACGCTTTTGACGCAGCTCTGGACAATGTACGTCCCACTGTTGAAGTTAAATCACGGCGTGTTGGTGGGTCTACTTATCAGGTCCCAGTAGAAGTTCGTCCGGTTCGCCGTAATGCATTAGGAATGCGTTGGATCGTTGAAGCTGCTCGTAAACGCGGCGATAAATCCATGGCGCTACGCTTAGCGAACGAACTTTCTGATGCGGCAGAAAACAAAGGTACTGCTGTGAAAAAGCGTGAAGACGTGCATCGTATGGCAGATGCCAACAAAGCATTCGCCCACTACCGTTGGTAAATTGTATAAAAGTAGTTAGATGCCAACTCGGCGGACGCTCTTCACCTTGTCCTACCCCAGTAATCAAGGACTCAAATGGCTCGTATAACACCTATTGCACGCTACCGTAATATTGGTATTAGTGCGCATATCGACGCTGGTAAAACCACTACGACTGAACGTATTTTATTTTATACAGGTGTCAACCACAAGATCGGTGAAGTTCATAATGGCGCTGCAACTATGGACTGGATGGCGCAGGAACAAGAACGTGGTATTACAATTACTTCAGCCGCGACAACCTGTTTCTGGGACGGGATGGCTAAACAGTTTCAATCTCACCGAATTAATATCATTGACACCCCAGGACATGTTGACTTCACTATCGAAGTAGAGCGTTCTATGCGAGTACTCGATGGGGCCGTCATGGTATACTGTGCAGTAGGTGGTGTTCAGCCACAGTCTGAAACCGTTTGGCGCCAGGCAAATAAATATAAAGTACCGCGCATCGCATTCGTGAATAAAATGGATCGTATGGGTGCGAACTATTTGCGTGTGGTTAAACAGTTAGAAACCCGTTTGGGTGCGAAAGCGGTTCCAATTCAGCTTCCTATCGGCGCTGAAGAGAAATTTACCGGTATTGTTGATCTGGTAAAAATGAAAGCTATAAATTGGAGCGAAGTAGATCAAGGCGTGACCTTTACGTATGAAAAGATCCCTGCCGATTTGACAAAACAGGCTGACAAATGGCTCCAGCACTTAATTGAATCCGCAGCCGAAGCGTCTGAAGAACTAATGGATAAATATCTAGACGGCGAACATCTGACAGAAGAAGAGATTAAGCACGGTCTTCGTCAGCGTGTCTTAAACAATGAAATTATCTTGATCACCTGTGGTTCAGCATTTAAGAACAAGGGGGTTCAGGCAATGCTAGATGCTGTCATCGAGTACCTGCCTGCGCCGACAGATATTGCCTCCATCAATGGAGTGATCGACGACGCTCAGGAAACTCGCGCCGAGCGGCGGTCTAGCGATGATGAGCCATTTTCAGCGCTAGCGTTTAAAATTGCTACTGATCCGTTTGTCGGTAACCTAACTTTTTTTCGTGTGTATTCCGGTATTGTAAAATGCGGCGACGCCGTGCTGAACTCAGTAAAAAATAGGCGAGAACGTTTTGGCCGTATCGTGCAAATGCACGCTAATAAACGTGAAGAAATCAAAGAAGTGCGTGCCGGTGATATTGCTGCTGCCATCGGACTTAAAGACGTGACTACCGGAGATACTCTCTGCGATCTGTCTTCTCCTATCGTCCTTGAGCGTATGGAATTCCCAGAACCAGTGATCTCGGTTTCCGTAGAGCCGAAAACTAAGGTCGACCAAGAAAAAATGGGTTTAGCTTTGGGTCGACTGGCTCAGGAAGATCCCTCTTTTCGAGTGTGGACTGATGAAGAGTCTGGTCAGACTATCATTGCTGGTATGGGTGAATTACACCTTGAAATTCTTGTTGACCGTATGCGGCGTGAATTTAATGTGGAAGGCAACGTCGGGAAACCCCAGGTTGCCTACCGAGAAACGATCCGCTCTATTGTTGAACAAGAAGGTAAATTCATTCGTCAGTCTGGTGGTCGAGGTCAGTTTGGTCATGTATGGTTGCGTCTTGAACCGTTGGAATCTAGTGGAAAAGGTTACGAGTTTTTGAATGAAATCGTTGGAGGGGCAGTGCCTAAAGAATACATCCCTGCGATAGACAAAGGGATTCAGGAGCAGATAAAAAACGGAATTCTAGCAGGCTACCCTATTGTAGACGTCCGAGTCGCCGTCTTTGATGGCTCGTATCATGAAGTCGACTCGTCAGAAATAGCGTTTAAAATCGCCGCTTCTATAGCGTTTAAAGAAGGTTTTATGAAAGCCATACCGGTTCTCCTAGAGCCCATTATGCAGGTTGAAGTTGAAACGCCTGAAGACTATATGGGTGATGTCATTGGTGACTTAAACCGTCGTCGCGGTATGATTGACGGTATGGAAGATACCACAACTGGCAAAACCATTTGCGCCCAGGTCCCCCTATCTGAAATGTTTGGGTATGCTACTGATTTACGTTCACAAACTCAGGGCCGTGCTTCGTACTCCATGGAATTTTTGAAGTACCATGAAGCACCGAACAACGTGGCTCAAGCCATTATCGAAACCCGCAGAGCTAAATAAGCTGAAAGGGTTGTAATTAATATCCCGTGCATTCACTTTTTGGTAAAAGCACAAAAGTAAGGAATATATAGCCGTGTCTAAAGAAAAGTTTCAACGCACTAAACCGCATGTTAACGTCGGCACTATTGGTCATGTTGACCATGGTAAAACTACCCTAACCGCAGCTATTACTACTGTTCTAGCAAAGGCCTACGGTGGAACCGCACGCGCCTTTGATCAAATTGATAATGCACCAGAAGAAAAAGCTCGTGGTATCACAATTAATACATCGCACGTTGAATACGACACCCCAGCCCGCCACTATGCGCATGTAGACTGTCCGGGACATGCTGACTATGTAAAGAACATGATTACCGGCGCTGCCCAAATGGACGGTGCCATTCTGGTGGTTGCAGCTACCGACGGTCCGATGCCACAGACTCGTGAGCACATTTTACTGGGTCGTCAAGTAGGCGTACCTTATATCGTCGTATTCATGAATAAATGCGATATGGTTGATGACGAAGAACTGCTGGAGCTAGTGGAAATGGAAGTGCGTGAGCTACTATCTCAGTATGACTTCCCAGGTGATGATACCCCGGTTATCCGGGGTTCTGCGCTGAAAGCCTTAGAAGGCGATCCAGCTTGGGTCCAGAAAATTATCGAACTGGCAAAAGCACTGGATAACTATATTCCAGAACCCAAACGCGCTATTGATAAACCGTTTCTGTTGCCGATAGAAGACGTATTCTCTATTTCTGGTCGCGGTACCGTAGTCACTGGTCGTGTCGAACGTGGTATCATCAAAGTGGGTGAAGAAGTAGAAATCGTAGGTATTAAAAATACCACGAAAACCACCTGTACCGGTGTTGAAATGTTTCGTAAATTGTTAGATGAAGGTCGAGCTGGTGAAAATGTTGGTGTGCTGCTACGTGGTACAAAACGTGATGATGTCGAGCGAGGTCAAGTACTGGCTAAACCGGGTTCTATTAAACCACACACCCAATTTGAATCGGAAGTCTATATTCTAACCAAAGAAGAAGGTGGTCGACACACTCCATTTTTTAAAGGTTACCGGCCACAGTTTTACTTTCGCACCACTGACGTAACCGGTACTATTGAACTTCCAGAAGGAGTTGAAATGGTGATGCCTGGTGATAACATTAAGATGGTTGTTAATCTTATAGCCCCCATCGCCATGGACGATGGGTTGCGGTTCGCTATCCGTGAAGGTGGACATACTGTTGGTGCAGGTGTTGTTGCAAAAGTTATTGCTTAAGCTAGAAACGTTTCGACCTTTTTGAGGCGGCTCTAGTGTGAAAAGTGTTATCCCATACTTTTACACTAAAGCCGCCTACACTTATCAGATATACCCATGAATTAATAGGAAAAATAGTTTGCTATATACCATTAATTTTATTAATGCGTATCTTTTCTGATTTTAAAAACAACAGCTCCGCAACATTTATAATGTGATCATATGGAAAATCATACCTCTCTAGTTATGGCTAATACTATAGCCGAAATAAAAATAGCATTAACTTGCCATACTCCCCCATAATCATTTTCATTATTTACTCCTCTTTGAGAGGAATCAATATAGGAGTAAGTTACTCAACTTTAATCAAGAGAATTTTGATTATAGCACTACAGAGATCAGCGTAACTTGATGTTAAGTCCTTAAATAGAATTGAATATACATGCCAGTATTCATGCAAAACCCAGAACACGATGTTAGCAACGATGAGCCCCGCCACTACATCGTCAATAATCATACCAACACACACTCCCAGTTATTGCGCGGTAAGCCTATTAAAGTAATCCAGATTCCGAGAAATTTGTCCCAGACAATGCAACCATGATCGTGGATGCCCACATCTCTTGAAGTTCGATGGCAGCAGTATATTCCCAGGCATAAACTGAAGATGAGTATAACTGAATAAAGCGGCCATGGTAGTAATATAAGAAAGCACCAAATCGGAATCGCTATGAGAGCACTCAATGTACCGGGCATCCAGAAAAATGTGCCACTGCCGAAACCCGTAGCTAGAAAATGCCACGGGTTGGAAAGTTTTATTCGTTGCTTAGCAATTAACATGTTGATTATTATTCAATATCGTCCTTTTTTCAAATGATCATATCCGTACCAATCGTACTCTACGATTTTGTGATGACGTATAAATTAAACTCCTGCGCTATTGGGTATGATCTGCTCAATACAGGTAAATGGACATCGGTATGACTTAGTGCGACATTTAGCGAAAGGATATTAATTTCAGACACTGTAAAGCATAGTTCATAATCTTCACCACCACCTAGTGCCCATCGAAGCGCCTAATCTAGTGTAGCATGACGAACTAGTGCTGATGAATAAGAAATATTATCTAAGTTAATACTAGCGCCACACTCGCTACTCAAAAGAATGTGCTGTAAATCTGTTGTCATATCGTCGGAGATATCGATGGCAGCACTGGCTAGATTAAGAATCGCCTGCCCATGTACAATTCGTGGCTTTGGACGTAAATAACGAGTAAGTAGATAATGCCGATCTTGTGCATCTGTTACTTTTAATCGATTTTGTAGTATCGCTTGACCCGCGGCGCTATCTCCTAATGTACCAGTTACATATATCCAGTCACCGATGCGGGCGCCGTTGCGAGTTAGTGCTCTTCTAGCTGGAACTAATCCTTGGATGGTCAGAGTTAAGCTTATTGGACCTCGGGATATGACGCCACCAATGAGCTACATATCATAATAAGCCAACTGCTGAAATAGGTTATCGCTAAAGGCAACGAGCCAGTCTTCATCTACTGAAGGCAAGGTTAAAGCGAGAGATAGCCAAGCCGGAACACCGCCCATGGCAGCAAGGTCACTGAGGTTAACTGCCAGTGACTGATAACTCAAATCGGACGGACTAATATCCGGAAGAAAATGCGTGCCGGCCACTAACGTATCGGTACTAACCGCAATCCATTTTTTTAGTTACCGATAGCAGAGCACAGTCATCGCCGATACCAAGCACTATATCTCCGCGCACGCTCTGCATTCGGTTGACATAGCGCTCAATGCGGTCAAACTCACGACATTCTATACTTTATCCAAATATGTCTTGATACTGACTCGAGAGTAATAGTGTATACGTCCTTCCTGAACTATTTCCTATTGGGACGAATTTGTGGAGCAACTTTATCTAGCACTGCATTAATAAACTTATGGCTTTCTTCTGCGCCAAAAGTTTTAGCGAGCTCGATAGCTTCATTGATCGCAACTTTATAAGGTACATCATGATGTTGACTTAATTCAAATAGTGCAATACGCAATACTGCCCTCTCTACATATCCCAGCTTTTCCAACTGACGAGAGAGATGGGGCACCATAAGTGTATCTAATTCCTTAGCATTCGCTGCCGCACCGATATAGAGATCATGGAAATAAGGAATATCCACATCAGACGTATTCTCTTCTGACAAAAAATAAATTTCAATATCGGCAATTTCATTATCTGATAATTGCCATGAGTAGAGTGCCTGAAGGGCACATTGACGAGCACGGCGACGAGCAGCTGGTTTCACAACATTCCCCTTTACTTTCATAGCATATTTCGCAATGCAATATGGTTTGTTTTTTAAAAAATTTAGATTGAACTATATATTAATCTCTTACAAAGAGTAATGACCTCTTATTACTTAATACTAATGAGACCTATATCTAATTTTGAAGCTAAAGATTTTGGGACAATATTTTTTAGACTGTATATGAAATAGAAATTCTATAAGCGCTTCAGTATCCTCGATCTTTATAGATGCCATAGTATCTTGATATGATATTCTATAATCAGTCTCTGTAGATAACTTGTTGATTGATATTCATTGTAACTAAATATTTATATATCAATAAGATAGCTACTAAATTTCCTTCGGTTTTACCTTTAGCGCCTGGTAAATCAGCAGGTGATGATCCGTTTAAAGTTTATAAGAAATATAGTGTATTGGCAGTGTTTTGCCTTATCTAGAGATATTCTCAATTACATTCGCTAACTGGATGAGTGAATTTTTAATGATGTATTCTGCAGCGTTGCTTTTTTTGTTACGTTATCTTGTGACAATTTCCTATTATATTGCTTAGGAATAACCAATCCTAATAAGACAAGAGGATCCTAAGTTAATAAAGAGTGAAGACAGAAATCGCAGAGTATCGATTTAAAGTGGAGGTGAGTTAATAACTGATCTGAAGTATAACTTAAATATTATAAGTAGATAGTTATCTACCTCTAAGACGATGTGTCATCATATTTTATTCTTATGATGATTTGTTACTAAAATTATCTACTTTCGTGAGTAACTGGCGTGAGTATAATAATCAGGAATCGAAATTACATTACTGTGTAATATTGAAAGTATTAAATAAAGTCGAACAGATATATACTTGAATATCGTTGGTATAGCAAGTAATACTTTTAAATCAACAAATTCTATGCTAGTACTAAATACTAGTTTATAGAGTACTTTTTATTTATTGTGCAATATCAAAATAATTATATCGATCCTGATCGCAAAGCTTTCTACATAGTTAGACTATCATTTGTTGATAACATTTTTGAATTGTAATATATTATTAATAAGGACAAGGTATTAGTAGATAGAAAAATGTGACTTGAATATATTCATATACTATCGTTCAACAGAGTTGTTATATAGTTAGAAAAAAAGAAAATCTCTATATAATTTGTTTATCTGATATGCACTAAATGTATACTTGGAAAGTAAATATACTGGTTAAACCAGTGAGCTTGATTATTTTAAGTTGGTGCTATGCTGAGCACTTAGATATCCACCCGTGTATTTACTAGAGAACCACTAGTTAATTTTCCAATTAAGAAAATTTCTTTCCGACTTGATATAATATTTTCTTATTCTGAGTTAAAGTCTTTTGACTAGAGTATCATCTTGAGGTAATATCGGGGTGAAATAATTTTCACCAAAGAATTTCTTGAAACATATATGGTTTTGTTATATGTATTCCAGAATTGCGCATCGGTAGATATAGGAGAGTATAAAAATGTTCCTATATATAGAGAGAAATTTGTTTCAACTTCACTAAGTTTCATTAGAATGAATATGGGGGTTTTATATAACCTAGCGATTAGATTTTTAGTATTATTTTCTATGCTCTTATCACCCTCGACCGGGGGTTGGTATATGAATACCAACCCCCCCTATAAAAAATAGGGGTAAGCATTTTCATGCGAGCGCTAACCTCTCTCCTCTAAGGGGAGAAAACATTATTGTATTTAATCAAGCTACATACAGGCTTCCTATTTATCCAGAATACAAGTTCTGAACTTAGAAATACTAATTATCTAGTTATGCGAAACCTATCATTAAAATATTCTTCTCTAAACTATATGTTTTAATGCCTACCATTTTATAAAAATGGTAAGGAATACGGTTACATAAAATTATTTAAATCAACGGTGATTTAATCATCTTGAGCACATTGATCATTTCCAGTGCGCTCAGTCCAGCTTCTGCACCCTTGTTTCCGGCTTTAGTTCCAGCACGTTCGATGGCCTGATCAATACTCTCCGTAGTCAGTATGCCGAAGGCAACTGGTAATTCGTAACGAGCTGACACCCTAGATAAGCCAGTGCTACATTCGCCAGCGATAAATTCAAAATGAGCAGTATCGCCACGGATCACCGTGCCTAGTGCTACAATCGCATCATATTTTTGGCTATCAGCTAATGCCCTAGCTGCCAATGGTAATTCGTAGGCGCCTGGCACCCATACTAAAGTAAGATTTTCATCTTTAACCTGGCCAATGCGTTTTAAAACATCGACAGCACCACTTAATAGGCTTTCATTGATGAAATGATTAAAACGAGCAATGACAATAGCGACATGTGAATTGGGGGCTGCAATAACACCTTTAATAACGTTCATGGTGATTCCTTATGAAATACAAAAGCTGATGCTAACATAAGTTCTTATCTATAAGACAAGTTAATTCAGCGCTCTTGCTAGGTTTTAGACGTAGGCGGATATCAGGCCCGATCTGCTTGATATTGATCAGCTGAAACTCTATAGCTTGGTGGAGTTGCTCAAGTCTAGGAATGAAGCAAAGTGGTCGGGCATTATTCCCCAGCAATTTTGGCGCCTGATACAATATCAATTCATCTACCAGCCCAGTACTCAACAATGCACCTGCAAGAGTAGCACCAGCTTCTATCCATAGTGTGTTAATCTGACGACACCCTAGTTTCTTTATTAGTAGCACCAGATCAAGATGCGTGCTATCAGATCCTTTTCTATGTGATAGAAGAAGCTGCTCAACAGATGCAGGCCACGCTAGATTGTCCTGTTTTAATCGAGCTAACCAAGTCTTCCCTTCACCCTGGATAATCCGATGAGCTGGGGTTACTCGATTAGTGCTATCGATTATAACGCGAATGGGTTGACGTAAGCGCTCCTGCGGGTAGAAGGTTTGGATATCCTTAGGTAGCATTGGCCAGGACACTGTTAAATCGGGATTATCGGTTAGGACCGTGGTTGCGGTAGAAAGAATCGCATCGCTTTCAGCGCGCCAACATTGTACATCCTGCCGAGCTTCGGGAGACGTAATCCATTTGCTTTCTCCCGAAGCCATAGCTGTGCGGCCATCAAGAGATGAGGCAAGTTTCAGTCTAATCCAGGGAAATCCGGTGCGCATACGCTTAAGAAACCCAGGGTTTAGGGCTTCTGCCTCTGCTAGCATTAAACCATAACGTACTTCAATGCCCGCTTGCCGAAGTTGGTAGAAGCCGCGTCCCGATACTTTTGGATTAGGATCGGATATTGCAGACACTACCCTAATTATACCAGCGTTTATTAATGCATTTGCACAGGGCGGCGTTCGGCCATGATGGCTACAGGGTTCAAGTGTGATATAAGCGCTAGCACCGCGCGCTGCATCCCCCGCCATACATAGTGCATATATTTCAGCATGTCGCTCATCAGGGTGTTGTTGATGGTAACCCTCACCGATGATTTGTCCCTCACGCACGATAACACAACCAACATTAGGATTTGGCGAAGTACTAAATCGTCCTCGTTGCGCCAGTTCAAAGGCACGTGCTAGAAAAATCTCATCATACTCCATAGCTATAATACCCCAAAAAGTAGTGTATTTATTAAATAATTAGTTTTCATCAGCATTGGGGGAATTCTTCAGGATAGAACCCAATGTTTCGACGAAATGTAATTTCAAATCTTACATCAAAATAAAGATAACCATTTATCCCATTTAGAATAATTTTATTTAATGGTTATACCATACCATTTTGGTACAGATATATCGATAGACCAAGATCGTGCTCTATATCAAGCACTACATATAAAGAAATATGAAATATATGGCTATAAGCCGGTATTCGTTTAGAAGTTCAAAAAGAAGCCTGTATCGGTTTTATCGTCTACTGTGATCTATTTTATAAAGACATTTTATTTCTTAGTAATATTTGTAATAAGATGGTTACTTATAATTCTTTTTAAGAAAAACGTGTTTGAATAGACTCACTCTAATCAAAATCTAATAATGATCTTTAAAATTTGAATTATCTCTTGGGTAACTCTTAATTTTTAGTAATTTATCATCATTTACTAAGTGCATATAGTAAGCATTATTTCTATGTATACAGCTTGGTAATTTACATTATATAATGTAGACTAATAATAGAATTATTATTACAACTATATCTTTTTTATTTTTTCGGCAGTATTTAATTAGATTTATAATATGGCAATTATATAAGTGAATATTTTATTAGAAATCTAAGATTAATCATATTTTATTGCATATTGTATTTCTTCTGGAAATATAATATCATATATCATGATTACCGATGAGAGCTGAAATACAAAATAGCCTGATATCCATGTGTTTTCTCGATTCTAGAACTAGATTAAGCGCGATACATTCGTAAAAAACGGCGTTTAATAACCCGCCAATATTAAGATTAATTGAGGATACAAAAGGAATAAAAACGATCTTTATTAAGATCTACATATTGCATATATCATCAAGATGATGTATGCAAATTCAGTGATTACGTGATAATTGCAGATCCGTTACGGCGATCTATATACTCCTAAAGGAGTATATAAAAATGATAGGCCAATTTTGAACTTAAGTAATATTACGTAGAATATGACTTGTTTAAAAACATCTTATCACATCTTGGGGATAAGATGTTAAACATTGGTTATTAATAACTCATTTGAATACCCACTTCCTTGTTTATCACTTTAACATTTTCTAGGGATTTTTGCGTCTAATTACTAATACTAGTTAGTATCTAAAAATTTTATGAAAATAGATGCATCCAGTAA
This sequence comes from Candidatus Steffania adelgidicola, assembly GCF_020541225.1. GTDB lineage: Bacteria > Pseudomonadota > Gammaproteobacteria > Enterobacterales > Enterobacteriaceae > Steffania > Steffania adelgidicola. Next base: position 665,890 of record NZ_CP045889.1, read on the forward strand.
AAACAGAAGATTATATTCTGTATATATATTAATTATATGTATATACAGAGGAATAGTTATTAGCGCATGTTGATTATTGATGATGAAAATCAGACTCTTATTAATAAGGAAGTGTTATAAACATTAATTAATTCCAAAACTGTTTATTTAAATATGGTAAGCTTAGTGTACAGTTAGAAAGCAGGGTAAATTACCGCTTGATATTCAAACTCTTTTTCGCAATATTTACACTGTAAATGCATCTTTTCTCTTCGAATGTAAACATCAAATCCAGATGCCACCGTTTCCCTTCTGCTAATACAGTTAGAATTAGGGCAGGTGAGTACGCCATCTATACGCTTTGGTAGCATTAATATCTGTTTACGCACTACATCGTAATTATCGATACGGTTGACTGTAGCGCGGGGCGCATAAATAGCTAGTTGATTGGCTTGCTCTGTAGTCAAGAAAATATTCTCTAGCTTGATAATATCTTTTTTTCCCTGCTGGTTAGAGGGTAAATTTAGCCCAATAGTAATGCGTTCATCAGTAGTAGTCAGCTTAAACAGACTTAATAGTATCATGCCTACCTGCGCTGGAATATGATCAATGACTGTGCCGCGTTCAATAGCTTCTACCTGCAACTTATTATCTTGCATAATAGATAATTCCTTTTTAATACAGGTTTGTGTATTAGTGAGATGATTGAATTTTGTACGCGACTATGCGGGCAGTCGCAATAAGATATCTTTAGATAGCCGATTCCTAAAAAATATTGTGTTTTCGACATCATTTAATTTTAACTGTATATCAATGTTGATTAGGAAAAATGTTTTTATAGACCTGATAATATTATGTTTGAGATTCTCTGAGAGAAGTTAAGTAATTTATATTAAAAATATTATTTACGTATATTACGGTTTTTCGAACTTATGTAATCGAGTTAATTTCAAGTTCATACTTTATTCAATGTTTTATAAAGTACTGATATATATGTTTTTAACATGAAGGCAGTTAATCATCAACAAGTACAAGAATAAAAATATAGACTCTAATTTAAAGATGCTGTTCTTATTCTTCATGGTTTGATTTAAATCAAGAAGAATGCTTATGGCATTCGTGTATCGTTCGCTTTAGAACGTGCGCTAAGAGTCTTTTGTTGTGTAATGATGAATATAAAATACTTAGTAAAAATTCCCTTTGTATTCAAAACAACCGATTATTCCTTTGAATTTCAGCGTATAATAATGTTAGAAAAATATTTGTACCATCAAGAATCTAGATTTATTACTGAGGATATCAGCGATACTCAGAGACATCATCTGTTTTGATGGATTGGGTATTAAATTCTGAATAAAAACATAAATTATATTCACGCTAAGTCGACTTATAAGAATGCTGTTAGATAATCAAAAGTCTTGTAATGACTTTACTTTTCAACCGATTTATAAATAAATCGGGGTTAGAAGCGTAAAGTTTTATCACGGGTGATGAACCCTGAGGCATGCAAAAGAAAACAGTACAATTTTTTATAAAGAAAGCGAAGATGAGTGTTTTATTTTATACATCTTAAAAGATGTATAATATGGCTTAGTGTTTTTTCTCATTCATCCCGACCTTGAGTAATCATCTGCTTTCTGACCGTTGTATACAAATAGATAATCTATTTAGTCGTCTGACCAGCGAAAGTCCCGCAACTGACACGCTTGCTTATAATCTTTTACAAAAAGATAAAGGGTATTATAAAATAACGGTAAGCGTTACATCTTATACGCAAGATGCACTGGATATTTTTTACTCAATAACCACCATCCTATCCTGGGAGCCAGGTTCAAGATGAAGAAAACAAAGCAGCTGAAACGACTGGAAAAGCCGGTATAAAATGGTTTCATTATGGCATTGAAAAACTAATTTTTCATCAATTTTTAACTTTAATAATTTAACAATAAAATAAGTTATCAGGACATATGCCGAAGTAAAAATAAGATAGGAGTTAGTGAGTCAAGTCTTTATAATGCATACCCAAGTGTTAATCCTCCATGGAGATTTTCCTATGCGACCAGCAGGTAGAAGCGTAGAGCAATTACGTCCAGTAACTATTACTCGTCATTTCACTCAACATGCGGAAGGATCGGTGTTAATAGCACTCGGAAAAACCTATGTTTTATGTACTGCGACGGTAGAAGAAGGTGTACCCCGCTTTCTAAAAGGGAAAGGTCAAGGTTGGATCACTGCCGAATACGGCATGCTACCGAGATCAACCCACGTCCGCAATCTTCGAGAGGCAACAAAAGGTAAGCAGGGTGGTAGGACTTTAGAAATTCAGCGCGTTATCGCCCGTTCGCTGCGCGCAGCAGTGGATTTGAGCAAGCTAGGTGAACACACGATTATTTTGGATTGCGATGTTTTACAGGCAGATGGTGGTACACGTACGGCATCTATTACTGGTGCTTGTGTCGCGCTGGCTGAAGCTTTAGTTACCATGCAACAGAGAGATCAGCTCAAAACCAATCCAATCAAAGGATTTGTCGCGGCAATTTCAGTGGGAATGGTAGGAGGGGAAGCTGTTTGTGATTTAGAATACTCAGAAGATGCAGCAGCTGACACTGATATGAATGTAGTAATGATGGAAGATGGTCACATCATTGAGTTGCAGGGAACCGCAGAAAAATCGCCATTCAGCCAGCAAGATCTTAATACGCTAATTAAATTAGCTAGTAGTGGTATTGATGCCTTGATTAATATACAAAAAACTGCGATGGAAAGAGAGTAAGTTAGCGAGATGTTTGAATGTTTCGTATCTTGTGATATAATATGGTATCGTTTAATATTTTGAATGGCATTTCAAAATCTATTCATTCTATAAATAATTATTTTAAATACCTTATTTTAAAATATTCTGTTTTTATAGATAAAGATAGTCTAGTTTTCTTGCCTTTAATATCGCTAAAGAGTATGGATTTCCTCAGCGAAGCATTTCCAATATTAATTTCAGGAAAAGTTATCTCATAAGGAAGATATCCAGACCTTTTCAAAAAAAACATAAATTTGATTTAGATATATATAAAAGAAAAAATACAATGAAAGGAGGGTGTAATCTCTATACTCTTTTTGTGCTCTAAACGATCAAATCAGAGGACACCCTTTTTAGTTGTGGATTCAGGTCAATGAATCTTTTTTTCTTTCATAAAGTTATTGACTAGGTTCATTAACTCAATCGATGTTGGAAGAGATAAGGCTTTCTCTGCTAGTATCTTAGCCTCAATAAAATTAACGTTGCGAATTATTTTCTTTATGCGTGGTATAGAGATTGCACTCATGCTGAATTCATCCAGTCCCATACCAACTAGAAGTAGGGTAGCTCGTTCATCTCCAGCCAGCTCACCACACATGCCGGTCCATTTACCTGCAGCATGCGATGCGTCAATAACTTGTTTAATTAACATGAGTACAGCCGGTGACATAGGATTATATAAGTGAGAAATAAGCTTATTACCTCGATCTACAGCAAGAGTATATTGAGTTAGGTCATTTGTTCCAATACTAAAGAAATCCACTTCTTCTGCAAGATGCTGCGCGATAACCGCTGCAGCAGGTGTTTCCACCATCACGCCAACTTCAAGGTTATCATCAAATGCTTTTTTTTCTTTACGTAGTTGCGTTTTTAACAGAGAGAGCTCTAGCTTAAGTATCCTCACTTCCTCTACGGATATAATCATAGGATACATGATACGTAACTTTCCAAATGCAGATGCTCGTAAAATTGCGCGTAGCTGTGGATGTAATATTTCTTTACGATCTAGTCCAATACGGATTGCCCGCCAACCCAGAAAGGGATTTTCCTCTTTCGGAAAATGCATATACGCTAGATCCTTATCGCCGCCGATATCCATAGTTCGCACAATAATTGCACCTGTGCGAATGGATTCTGCTATCGCTTTGTAAGCTTGAAACTGTTCTTCTTCACTGGGCAAGAAATCACGGTCCATAAAAAGGAATTCCGTACGATAGAGGCCCACACCTTCCGCGCCGTTACGTTCCGCTCCGGCCACGTCACGTAGAGTGCCAATATTAGCGCAAATTTCCACTCTATGACCATCAAGCGTGATGGCAGGAAGATCTTTTAGTTTTGCTAGTTCGCTTCTTTCATTGTTATACTGACTTTTTAGTGCTTTGAGTTTTTGGAGTATCGCTGGTTTTGGATTGATATAAATCTGGTTATTAATGGCATCTAGAATTAAATAATCGCCATTCGTGACTTGTTTAGTAATCGTACCCGTCCCAACGATAGCCGGCAGCTCTAGAGAGCGCGCCATAATGGATGTGTGAGAAGTCCGACCACCGATATCAGTAACAAATCCCATTACTTTGTCGAGATTTAACTGCGCTGTTTCTGAAGGTGTTAAATCTACAGCTACCACGATGGCTTCTTCATGAATTTCGCTTAGGTCTGTAATAGGGATGTCAAGAATATTGCGTAGTAAACGTTTACCAATATCGCGTATATCGATAGCGCGTTCTTTTAGGTATGCGTCTTCAAGCTCTTCTAGAGCTTTAGCCTGTGTTTCAATCACGGTATAGACAGCTGCATCTGCTTTCATGAGATCTTCTTTAATAAGAGCTATAATATCCTGTTCAAGTTCTTCGTCTTCTAACAGCATGATATGACCTTCGAAAATAGCTTCCTTTTCTTCCCCAAAGATTTTACCTGCTTTATTTTTAATTGCTTTTAGTTGCGAAGAGGTTTTATCGCGTCCAGAAAGAAAATGTTTAATTTCCCGACTAACCTGGTTTTCGGTGATCTTGTGCCGATTGATAATGACCTCATCTACTTTCAGTACAAGAGCCTTACCAAAGGCGATACCTGGTGATGCTAAAATGCCTGAAATCATAACGTTACCTTACTTATGACATATTTTGAGTAAAATACCAAGCTGACTCTTATTCAAGCCCTACCATTAGTTTCACTAAGTGTTCAACTGCCTGTTTTTCATCCTCACCTTCTGCAGCGATAGTAACGATGCTACCCTTTGTTAAACCTAGGGTTTGTAGTTTAAATAGGCTTTTTGCGCTAGCGCTTTTGCTATTTGAGTGTACTGTGATTTCGGAAAGAAAGCTTTTGGCTTCCTTGACAAACTGGGCGGCGGGACGCGTATGCAGACCATTAGGAGCGGTAATCATAACGTCTTTCTGGTACATTTAATTTCCCCAACTTATTAGTTAATATGAGTGTTATGGAACTAAAGTGTAGGTTAAGAAATTTACTTTAGTTTATATTTTGATCACAGAGTTCACGGTGCAATTGTGGGCCATATTCTTTTTGATAAGAGTATCAGTGTATGAAGTGTTTTATTGTCCCGGTTAGGAAAAAATTCTTTTGGTATTGACAATTCTTTCACGGTTTATGGAGAGTCTTCAGACTCGTATATATATTGATTTATCATTATAATAAGCAGTATGATTAATTTTATGCTTGGGATTAAGTATTCACTTAAATACAAGACGGGACCAATAAAATCAATTCGCGATAGGTTAGAAATATGATCAAGTCCACAAAAATGACTATAGTAGGTATGCTGATGATTTAGGCAAAGTCAATAGAGTTAGAAAATAGCACAGTACTAAGATATCGCTCGCCGGAAGAGGGTAGTATTACCACAATGTTCTTGTTAGCAAAGTCTTTCTCTTCTTGTAATTTCAGCGCCGCCGCGAGGGCGGCGCCAGAGGAAATTCCGGCTAGGATGCCTTCTTCTTCCATCAATCGGCGCGCAGTAATAATCGCTTCATTATTAGTAATTCGCTCTACCCGATCAATAAGAGTTAGATCTAAATTTTCAGGAACAAAACCTGCCCCGATTCCCTGGATTTGATGTAAACCTGCCTTGATTATATCACCAGCTAGAGTCTGTGTGATAACTGGAGAGGCACTTGGCTCCACCGCAACTATAAACACATTTTTCCCCCGAGTGTGTTTTAAATAACGACTTACACCCGTAATGGTACCGCCCGTGCCTACGCCAGCAATAAATACATCTAACTTTCCGTCAGTATCTTGCCAAATTTCTGGGCCAGTAGTTTTTTCATGGATTGCTGGGTTGGCTGGATTACTAAACTGTTTTAGCATCAAGAATCGATCGGAATCAGTTTCAACAATTTCCTCCGCTTTAGCTATAGCCTCTTTCATTCCTTTTATACCATCAGTTAATACTAGATTAGCACCTAGCGCCTTCATGAGCTTACGCCGCTCACTGCTCATTGTGTCAGGCATCGTTAGCGTTAGCTTGTAGCCACGAGCTGTCGCCACATAGGCTAATGCAATTCCCGTATTACCACTGGTCGGTTCCACAAGCTCTACTCCAGGCGTTAGGACTCCACGTTTTTCCGCATCCCAAATCATATTGGCACCAATTCGGCATTTTACACTGAAACTAGGATTACGGGATTCCACCTTCGCTAAAATGCGGCCATTACCAATACGGTTTAAACGAACTAGCGGGGTGTGTCCGATAGTCTGTGAATTATCTTCATAAATTTTGCTCATAATATTTCCGATTATTTGAATTCGAAAGAAAGAGATTTAAAAAACATCATTTTATTTCATCATCATAGAGAAATTAATAGAGTTATATGCATATATTATAAATCCATGAAAGTTTAATACATAAGATGTTAGTACTTTATTTTTTGTTGTCTGTATGACTTCCGAAGTCTTGATTGAAAACTCCCTCAAAATTTTAGTTTCTAGATAGTAACTATTATTACTAAGCCACTATTTTTTATAGTGATGTATTAATTATAAATTCATTAAATAGATTTCAGAAATCCAAAGCTAGGCGAGGAAAATGACAAGTGTAGTACCTGAGAAAATCAATATTAATTAGATTGCAGCACTAGATTTACAGTAGAGTTAGTAAATTTAAAAAAGATATCATCAAATATCCGAAATTGAAAACTTGATCAATTTTTGTTTGTAAAACACAACTAAGTAATTGCTTAACATTTACCTGTTTTATTAGGATTAAATATGTTTCAATTAATAGTTAAAACTGTATTCTGTTGCAGAAGAAGTTACAGATGCTTCCATCTGATTTAAATCATTACTCTAAAAGAATAATGATGAATTTCGTACCTACAGTTTATATTAGAATGTAGAATGCATCTTCTTTGTTAAAGTATCCTCATGAAAATCAGGTAAGGATTATGATGCAGTAAGTATAATCTAGCTTTGGCATAAATGGAGAAAAACCGATTTGATCTCTTAATTTATGCTCACTAAAACATGTGCTGTGTACTTGTGTTGAGAATGTTTAAAAGACTGTTTAGATATAGATCCATATTCATATCAACATGCAGATAATCTTCCAGGTGCTTGAAAAGCGTTTTTTTTAAGGCTCTTAGTATTGTCTACTGGATTTTATCCATATACCCCCTGCTCCTTCTGCGTATACGTTTGTCTAAACTTAACGAGGATCAAGTTGTGGTCCAGGACGTGGTCCTGATTGCTCAATACTTCTTAATAGTAAGACAAAGGGGTGGTCACCAAAAAAACCAAAATGGTTTTCGAAAGATGAAAAACATTATTGATAAAGAGTGGAAAACATAACTATGATTTTGTATCTAATTGCGTTTTTTGTTTATAAATAACTCTTATATAATTATATAACTATTTGTTTGAAATAGAGGTATGTTCGTTACTTTTCTAAGATATCGCTCTAACTTTGAGGCCAGTCCTATGCAAACTATGATGTTGTATACTAGTATATCGGAGAAGGTTAGAGTGGCTCTCCGTGTCACGTTTCCTTAAAACGATCCATCAAAAAGTTGCCGAGATAGGTGAGTGGACCTGTTATTCTTATTTTCTTTTATAGGGTGCATATTAATGGATACAATTCTTAAACATATACCAATCAATCAACGTGTGGGTATTGCTTTTTCTGGAGGCTTAGATACCAGCGCCGCATTAATATGGATGCGGCAAAAAGGGGTGTTTCCTTATGCCTACACTGCGAATCTTGGCCAACCAGATGAGGATGATTATGACGCTATTCCACGAAAAGCGCTTACCTATGGCGCAGAAAAAGCTCGTCTGATCGACTGCCGAAAACAGTTAGTGGCAGAAGGCTTAGTTGCTCTTCAATGTGGTGCATTTCATAATAGAACTGCTGGAATGACTTATTTTAATACAACTCCTCTGGGGCGAGCTATAACCGGAACCATGTTGGTGACTGCGATGAAAGAGGATGATGTCAACATCTGGGGTGATGGCAGTACTTATAAAGGTAACGATATTGAGCGTTTTTATCGTTATGGCTTATTGGCTAATGCTAAGCTGAAAATTTACAAGCCTTGGCTAGATAAGAGCTTTATCAATGAACTAGGCGGCCGCTATGAGATGTCAAAATTTATGATCGACGCTGGTTTTGATTATAAGCTCTCAGCTGAGCAAGCTTACTCAAGTGATTCTAATATTCTCGGTGCTACTCATGAAGCAAAAGCACTAGAGCATCTTAACTCTAGCATGAAGATCGTCAACCCAATTATGGGTGTGAAATTTTGGGATGAAAATATACGCATCTTGGCAGAAGATGTAACCTTACGCTTTGAGCGAGGTTTTCCAGTGGCAATTAACGGGAGGAGATTTGTTGATCAGGTCTCCCTGCTATTAGAGGCTAATCGTATCGGTGGTCGTCACGGGTTGGGTATGAGCGACCAGATTGAAAACCGTATGATCGAGGCCAAAAGCCGAGGTATCTATGAAGCTCCCGGCATGGCATTATTACATATTGGTTACGAACGTCTAATGACAGGGATTCATAATGAAGATACTATAAATCAGTATCATGAAAATGGTTATCATCTAGGCCGTTTACTATATCAGGGGCGCTGGTTTGACCCGCAGGCATTCATGTTACGTGACGCGACTCAGCGCTGGATTGCCAGCGAAATCAGCGGAGAGGTAACACTTGAATTACGTCGCGGTAATGATTACTCTATTTTAAATACAGTTTCTGAGAATTTAACCTATATAAGAGAGCGTCTTACGATGGAGAGAGGTAAGTCAACTTTCTCAGCGGAAGATCGTATCGGTCAACTCACCATGCGAAACCTAGACATCATGGATACCCGCGTTAAGCTAACGCATTATATTAATAATGGATTGCTTTTAGTGACCGACAACAGTGGCTTACCTCAGCTTGAGGACAAGCACACTAATTAATCCTGGCGTAAACAGCGTACTCTTAGTACCGAGCTATGCGGTAGTTGGGTTGAATATTTTTTTTAAAATTATCCCCCTCTTCCGAGTTTCGGGGGATGGCTTCGCTTTCCTTGTGATGAAGTAAATCTTACTAAAACCAAATAGAGATATCAGATGCACTATAATACATCCATCGATCTTGTATCCTATTTTTATGTTAAGTAGTGATAAAATTATTTACTGTGCACTAGTATAAAGAGAAAGCTCTTGAGTAACCTTTTTTTTCTAATATAAAACGGGATGCATTAATCACTATATCTAAAGCTATCTGTTTTTCATAAGCCTTACTCTTTTCTATTTTCTTACTTATGGCTATCTTTGCTTTATTAAATGGAGAAATGACGAGTGTATTGGAAAGTATTTGATGAGAGATATAGTTTGTATAACGACTTATGCATACTCTGACTTTTATAAAAAGTCATAATATTGTTTTATATATTAATTTAACGAAGTTATAAACAGCAGTGCTATTATGAAGGTATTCTACCTACCGTCCTCTCGCATTGACTAGAATACATCAAATATATAATTAAAACTACTTCGATAGTATCTGTATAAATTACTCATCAATACTAATAATGGTGATCTCAGCACTACTCAATTAACTCTGCGTGTTTTGCCAGTTGGGCACGAAGCTTCGCTAGATGACTAAGACCGTGGTTCATCTTATCCTCGGCGCTGACCGATTTACCGACTTGCTCCCAGTGTAAATCATTTTGTGGTAGCTCCCGTAAGAAACGGCTTGGTTCTGGTTTAACTAATGCACCATATTGACGCCTTTCACGGCACAGGGTAAAGGTTAACTCTTTTTTAGAACGGGTTATACCAACATAGGCTAAACGGCGTTCTTCTTCAATATTATTATCTGCGATACTATTTTGATGCGGTAAGATCCCTTCCTCCATACCGACTAAGAATACATAAGAGAATTCTAATCCCTTAGAAGCATGTAACGTCATTAATTGCACTTGATTTAAGTCTTCTTTGCTCGCATGATGCTCTATCATATCGCGAAGAGTAAAATGAGTCACTACCTGTTCTAGGGTCATCGCCTCATTCAGATGGGTTCCAGTAAGCATTTCGGTTATCCAACAGTATAGAGTATTTACATTTTTTATCCGAATTTCTGCCGCTTTAATACTGCGAGAACTCTGATATAACCATTTATTATAGTCAATATCTTCGATAAGTTTTCGAACTACTATTAGCGGTTCCTGCTCAGCCTGATGCGCGAGACACTTGAGCCATTGGGTAAACTGTTGTAGTGATTTAAGCCCCCTCCCGCTTAACGTTTGCTCTAGCCCAAGATCGAAACTAGCTGTGAATAGACTCTTTTCCCGGTGTGTTGCCCAGGCACCTAATTTCGCTAGAAGTGCTGTACCGATCTCTCGGCGAGGGTGATTTACTACCCGTAAAAATGCACTATCGTCATCAGGGTTGGTGAGGATGCGTAGATAGGCGAGAATCACCTTAATCTCTGGGCGTGAACAAAGCGATTTTCCCCCGGAAATTCGATAAGGAATACGGTTTTGTATAAGCATCTTTTCAAATAGTCCTGATTGGTAATTGTTGCGATACAGAATAGCGTAATCACTATAGGAAGTCTTTTTAAGAAATTGATGGGTAATTAGCGATCCCACGACTCGTTCGGTTTCATGAATTTCATTATTAGCGGTGATAACCTTTAGAGGTTCGCCATGATCCATTTTAGAAAACAGTTTTTTTTCAAAAATATGAGAATTATTAGCAATGAGCGCATTTGCAGCATTTAGAATTCGCTCAGTAGAGCGGTAATTCTGTTCCAACTTGATCACCATAAGAGATGCAAAATCTTTCTGGAGAAGTGCTAAATTTCTTGGCTGAGCGCCACGCCAGGAGTAAATGGACTGGTCTTCATCGCCCACCACAGTAAAACAGCCGGTTAACCCAACCAGCAGCTTTATCAATTCATACTGACTAGTATTTGTATCTTGATATTCATCCACCAACAGATAGCGAAGCTGGTTTTGCCAGAATTCGCGAATGGTATTATCATGTTGTAACAGTTTGGTAGGGCGCAGAATTAAATCATCAAAATCAAGAATATTACAGGCAATCAAATGATTGTTATAAAGCCTATAAAAGTGAGCGAAAAGTTTATCCTTCTCCGAATGGCTAGCTGCCTCCGCTTGTGCCGGTAAGAACAGATCATTTTTCCATTTGGAAATGGTGGAGATAACCTCGTTTAGTAAATCTTTATCTCCTTTCAGCCATGGTTCAGTAAGTTCTTTAAGTAGTGCTAACTGATCTTCCTCATCAAATAGGGAAAATTTCTCCTTTATACCAATTGCTTTATATTCTCGCTGAATAATTGCTAATCCAAGAGTATGGAATGTGGCGACGGTTAATCCACGCGCCTCATTTTGACCTAATGTGTGTATTACTCGTGCTTTCATTTCACGCGAGGCTTTATTAGTAAACGTAACCGCCGCAATATGGCACGGTTGATAACCACAGTGGCGAATTAAATAAGCAATTTTATTTGTGATCACCCGGGTCTTACCCGCACCAGCCCCGGCCAGCACCAGGCAGGGTCCGGTAACACATTCGACGGCTTTCTGTTGACTCGGATTAAGGTGCATAAGTAATTCCCGGATAAAAGAGCAATGAGAAAAGAAGATGATTGCAGGAGAAAGTAGTGCCAAGGTTAATCTCAAGAATGCTTGGGTTAGAGATTAGTATACATAAATATTACTGTTTCTGTCATAGGGTTAAATAACCTCGTAAGAGCCTTACGTATTATTTTTCCCTCGACCTTTTGACTTTTTTAAGTAACAACACCACGACTGCTCTAGGAGAGCAGCTGTTTTTCATAGAGTGTTGTTTGATCAGTTTCCTTAATAAGAAAGTGGGTTTTATCTATCTTGTTTCATATAGACTCCCCCCCTTATTCTGCCGGATCCTGATACTTTTTCTGTATATAAATCTATTCTTGCGCATAAGTGTTTTTTTTGTTGTTTGTCTGTGACATTAAGAAGATGGCTTTATCTATATGTACATTAGAGATAACGTTTTTTAGACCCAATGAAGATAAAGAGACAAATAATGGTCGAAAACACATAAAAAACATAAAAGTTATAAAAATATGCTATCTACTAGTGATAGACTTATTTGTTTACCTGAAGACGTATAACATCTTCTAAAAATAGCACTATTAGTCTCAATGTTACAGTACTACTTGTGTAATTGCAAAGAGCATATCCCGATATATAGCTATGAGTTATTGATGCATATATGAAAATGTTACGCGATATGAATCAGATAGCATGTCCACACTATTTTTTACAGATTTCTAGATCCCCCTTCACGTTAATATTCTTTCCTTTTATAAAAGATTTACAGACACATACCGATTAAATACTTGAGAAAAGTATCAATCAATAATATTAATTTTAATAATTCGGGGTATAGTAACTATAGCTAAGGCTATAGTGTCCTATGTAAAATAGATAGACAGTATTTTTCTACTACTAATGTCATAACAAAAATATCTGATGCTAAGCAATGATAAAAAGCGAGTGGAAAAACGCTAAAAATGAAGATATGTGTATGGATTGTATTTTTAATCAATATGTTAGTTTAAATGCACTTATGGCAAGTGCAAATCTTCTCATCATTTTCAGCGATAAATACATGGCTAAGTTATCGCTATAGTTGTTATCTGTTTAAAAACGAGTGAACTATAGTTTATTTATATGAATATAACCTAAAGTTTGTAGAGAATAGAATGAATTTCGACAACAGCATTGAGATTAAGAAGGGAGTCTCTATGTTAAAAGAGATACCTGTGTTCCTCTCCTTACAGAACGTGAGCTGAAGACACAACTGTTATATCTGGTTTCTCTTTGACTAAGAGAAGTATCTTATTGTTCTGTATCATATCTTTGATATGGAGTATCATTAATTAGTTTACATTAGCAGAAGGCAATCGATTTATTACTAAAATTGAATTTACAATTATTAAACAATATATAGTAAAAGCAATCTTGTGATCCTTGGGTAGTAATAAAAATCACGTTTATTAAATTAGCACGATTTACTGATTATAACGACTATAATACCGGGGAGTCCCCGGTATTACTGGGTTTTGAAGTTTTATTTTCGACCATAAAGCAGCAGAACGACTCAAACAATGTTAAGATATTTATGCATTTGCATCGAAAATCGCCAATTTCGGGCGATGCATGTTGCGATACATAAGCGGGTGGCTATTTCTTTCCTGTTTACTGGCTGTAGTGCAATAATCCGTTTTTTTTCATCTTTTATAGATTGAAGTAGTGTATCCAGTTCATCAATATCGCGTTGCCGAGATACGGGATACTTGATTTCATCACTACGGCTTAGCGCCTGGGTTAGTAGAGGTAGTCCGCCTCGCATGTTAATCTTGGGTGACAACGTCACCCAGGTTTTCAGTGTGCACTGAACAGTTTGAGTACCACTTGTTTCAATTTGACATGTAAATCCGCATAGTTCTAGTGTATCAGTTAACGGCATAAGATTATATAAACAAGGCTCTCCTCCAGTTATTACTACATGCCTTGCAGTCCAGGCTTGCTTCAGGATCATCTCGATAATCTCTTCCTCCTTAAGGTTAGCCCAGCAACTGCTAGCGGCGTTTTTTAGTAGTATTGCCTCCCTGTGGACTTGATTAATTGGGGCCTTTTCCCAGGTATGTTTAGTATCACACCAGCTGCATCCTACAGGACATCCCTGCAGACGAATAAATATCGCCGGCATGCCGCTGAAATGGCCTTCACCCTGGAGTGTCTGGAAAATCTCATTAAGTGGGTAGTACCGCATATAAATCTCATGATGACAGGTTCGGATAAAACTTACGTGTTATTTCCCGATGGAACAGCCATGGGAACTGCAGTTGGCTCGAATGATTTCAGTTTTTTCGAGAAATACGAAACTAGTTAGTGACAGCGTCGCACCTAGGTTTACACTTGCCCTTTGACTTCACGTAAACCGTTGAATGGTGCGCGTGCGCCTAGCGCTTCTTCAATACGAATTAGCTGATTATATTTAGCTACACGGTCCGAACGGCTCATTGAACCAGTTTTAATCTGTCCAGCTGCTACTCCTACCGCTAAGTCAGCGATTGTTGCATCTTCGGTTTCTCCGGAGCGGTGAGAAATAATGGTAGTATAGCCGGCATCCTTAGCCATTTTTATTGCTGCTAGTGTTTCAGTTAAAGAACCAATCTGGTTGAATTTAATAAGAATTGAGTTAGCAATCTTTTTCTCAATACCTTTTTTTAGTAACTTAGTATTGGTTACAAAGAGATCATCTCCCACTAACTGGATTTTGTCGCCCAGTATTTTTGTTTGATAAGCAAAACCAGCCCAGTCCTCCTCGTTGAGCCCATCCTCGATAGAAACGATCGGATACTGCTGGGTAAGATTTTCAAGATAATGAGTAAGTAATTGAGAGGTAAATCGTTTTCGTTCTCCTTTCAGGTTATAGTCTCCGCTAGATGCTTCAAAAAATTCAGAAGCTGCGCAGTCTATGGCTAAAGTAATGTCTTTACCGAGCATATAACCAGCTTTCTCAACCGCTTCTTGGATAATGGCTAGGGTATCGCTGTTGGATTTCAGGTTCGGGGCATAGCCACCTTCATCGCCTACCGAGGTATTCATTCCGTTCATTTTTAATACATCCGATAAATGATGAAACACTTCAGATCCCATACGGATTGCTTCTTTCATGTTTCGCGCGGACACCGGTTGAATCATGAATTCCTGGAAATCAATATTATTATCAGCGTGTTTACCACCATTGATGATATTCATCATCGGTAACGGCATGGAGAATTTACCTGGAGTACTATTTAGCTCCGCTATATGCGAATATAGCGGAATTCCCTTTGCTGCTGCACCAGCTTTAGCGGCAGCTAATGAGACTGCTAAGATAGCGTTTGCACCAAATTTAGATTTGTTTTTTGTACCATCTAGGTCAATCATGATTTGATCTAGGGTTACCTGATCTTTAGCATCTTTATCCATGAGGCCTCGGGCAATAGGGCCATTGACTGCATCAACTGCCTTAGTCACGCCTTTTCCTAAAAAACGAGACTTATCTCCATCACGGAGCTCTAGCGCTTCATATGAGCCTATCGAGGCGCCAGATGGTGTAGCAGCCAGACCAACAAATCCACCTTCTAGGTGGACTTCTGCTTCTACAGTGGGATTGCCACGAGAATCTATAATTTCACGTCCAATGACTTTTGTAATTTTAGACATTCATGTTTCCTTTTCCTTTGATACGATCGAAATCTCAGCATATGAAGGTTTTCTAGAAAACCGGCCGATCTCTAATTTTTTATTGCTTTTACGATTATTCATATTTTCAGAAAGCTCTTATAAAGAATCATAAATAATGCGTGCTTTCACCATCGGCTAGAAGGTGAGCGTCAGATGAAACTGACTAATAATAAAACACGGATGAAGTCATGTGTTAAATAATTTCTTTTGGCTTTATCCTTACCTGATGAGTCTTCCCCGTCAATATATTCTGACTGTCTTCACTTAAATTTCTTGATAATGATAAATGATTAAATATTATTTAGGATTCTTATCCTTAAAGAGATGATTTTAGGAGCAAGAGGTTTGATTCACGTATCTGTATTAAAGGCAATCATGATGGATTCATTAGGTATATATTTTCCATATGTTCAGTTCTATCAAACAGAACCTGATACATGGGCCATATAACCTTCCATACTAAAAAACAATTTAAATTTACTAACAGTATGCATCAGAGCTATAGCGTTTAGGTCTTCTCGGTTTTAAAAGATAAGAATAAAGTTCACTCTTTTCTCTTATTTTAAGCGTATAACCAATACTGAACATTATCAAAATTCAGCTTATATGGCTACATAACTTACTTTTTATATCATCTTGGCTAAGAGCAAGTTTATGTGTTGCGTACTACTTTTCTGTTTTGTTTTCTCTGATACCAATTTATCTTTAATTGCGTGACATATCTAAAATACATAGGAAAATACTCCGATGAATACCACTAAACTATGATCGCTATGTAAAGTACAATTCTTATTAATTTAGCACATGCTTCTATTCTAGAAGTCTTCCTGTTTGTGTGAGTGATATGATCAAAAATGAATTTTTGATAAAAACAAACCATCATCTCAGGATGCTATAACAAATTTCAGTAAGACTTTAAATAGGGGATGATCCATTATTATTCAATGCATGCTATTGTGTTTATGATAACCATTACGAAATCATCCCCCCATACCTTGAGTAATTAGCATTAATTTCGAAGATTATGCTTGACTATAAAAACTTAATTTTTTATAATTATTCTGTTTGAGTGATAAACTAGTTGATGGTGAGGTGACCGAGTGGTTAAAGGAGCACGCTTGGAAAGCGTGTATACGCGTAAGTGTATCGAGGGTTCGAATCCCTCTCTCACCGCCAGGATGATGACCAGTTTTTTTTATTATCACTCCAATGAAGTTAATATTGTTTTTTTTAATATTTTGAGATGGATATAGTATCATATTAGACGATACTATATCCATATAAGCAGATCATAGAGAAATCGTACATATATTATTTTTTGAAAGTCCTGAAAAGGGATTTCTAGATCAGCGATAGAATATTTTATAGATTCAAGCTTTCTTAGATGAAAGCAGTCTGAATCTATTACGGTAGGAATCATGCAAACTCATTCCATGAACGTCCATCACGAGTAATCATCGTGCCAGATGCTACTGGTCCCCAGGTGCCCGATGGATAAGGTTTGGGAGCGGCATGGTCTGATGACCATGCTTCTATAATTGAATCGACCCATTTCCATGCCTCTTCTACTTCGTCACGGCGAACAAATAGCGCTTGAATGCCACGCATGGTTTCTAACAGCAACCGTTCATAAGCGTCGGAAAGATGCGCCTGATTAAAAGTTTCACTAAAGCTCAGATCTAATTTCGTAGTCTGTAGACGATGTTTATGATCCAAACCTGGTACCTTATTTAAAATTTGAATATCCATTCCTTCATCCGGCTGTAAACGTATAGTCAATTTATTCTGTGGTAATTCCTGATAGGAATTACGAAATAGATTCAGTGCCGGTTTTTTAAAAAAAACTACTACTTCAGAGCATTTAGTTGGTAAACGCTTTCCAGTACGTAGATAAAACGGTACGCCTGCCCATCGCCAGTTATCAATATCAACGCGGAGGGATACGAAAGTTTCTGTTTGGCTATTCTTATTTGCGCCCTCTTCTTCTAAGTAACCAGGTACTTTTACCCCCTGAATAAATCCGCTCGTATATTGCCCACGAACAGTAGTATCATGCACGTTGTTACGATCTATAAGACGTAGTGAACGCAACACTTTTACTTTTTCATCACGGATACGATCAGTAGTGAGATCCGAGGGAGGGGACATGGCTATCATGGTTAGAATTTGTAAAAGATGGCTTTGAATCATGTCACGCATTTGGCCAGCTTTATCAAAATAACCCCACCGGTTTTCAATGCCGACCTCTTCGGCAACTGTAATTTGAACATGATCGATGGTGCGATTATCCCAATTTGAGACAAAAAGAGAATTAGCAAAACGTAATGCCAATAAATTTAACACGGTTTCTTTGCCTAAATAATGGTCAATACGATAAACCTGGCTCTCGTTAAAGTATTCAGCGACCTGATCGTTGATTATCTTTGAAGAAGCTAGATTAGTTCCTAGCGGTTTTTCCATGACCACCCGGCTTGGTTCCCGATTTAAACCGGCTTCACCTAGACCCTTACAGATTGCTCCAAAAGTTGTAGGAGGCACGGCAAAGTAATTGACTGTTATCCTTGTCTGCTGATTTAATTTTTCACCTATTCGACTAAAATTCTTACTCTCGTTAACATCTAAATTAGAGAAATCTAGTCGGGCGCTTAAGGTGTTCCAGACTTTATCTTCAATAGGCTCATTCATGAAGGTTTCTAAAGCTTCATGCACAACTTTGGTATAAGTATGCATGTCCCAGGCTATACGACCCACGCCAATAATTCGGGTATCTGGGTGAAGTGAACCTGCCTTTTCTAGCTGATATAACGAGGGCAATAATTTTCGCCTCGCTAGATCGCCTTTCGCGCCAAAAATAACTAGATCACAGGGCGGGAGTATAGATGTTTTCGACATATTCTTCTCCTGGTGTAGAGTTTGTATTTTTTTACATAGTGTGAGTGTTGTCGATTTAATTGTCACATATAATATGAGCATCTAATTCTCAAGAGGTATTATACTTAAATTTATTTGTAATCATGTAATTTATTAATAATATTGTGGTTGTTTTACTGCTTTAAAAGTTAGATACTGACTTGACCTTGGGAAAAAGGTCAAGGGGCTTATTAGTTTTTCTGCCTTTTACTACCAACTCAGAGTATGATTTGATTATATCAGTGATATTTTTTCTTTTTGTGAAATTGGCAAAATCCATACGTAACGTTGTGGAAATCATCCTGCTCTCTCTCCAAAGTGCTATACATGTCAGCATCACCATCCTTGCCCGAATAGCTAATGTTAGTGGATTAACCGTAAATAGTTTTTACTGGCATTTTGGATAAAAGGGATCTCCAGGTTTTAAATTATATTTGCGCAGAGTCTGATGAATAAACAACCGTATATCAATTATAATATCAATGCAGATTAGCGTGTCGCTTCTAATACTTATAAACTCTTGTAGTTTGGTATTCCAAGTCTAAAAGACGTTAGAAAATTTGAGATGGCTTTACTAGCGTTCTTGATACAAAAATAGAGGATTGCCTTTTTGGGTTAGCGGCAGTGCGCATGATGCAATGAATAAGTTGTTTGTTTCAGGCGTTGCCTGGTTAAGTCAAAAAGATTGTATCGTAAAGGAAATCAGCTGTATAAATTTTACTGAAGATGATCCTATGGTATTAATTTCCATCCTGGAAATACAAAAACTTGATAGAACTATCAGTGGTAGCGTTCTGAAATAATAATGCTACGGTTATCGGCATGAATTCATCGTGCTTGGTGTACTACCATAAGGAGGCTTCATTAAGCCTAGTGATAGACGTGAGAAAAATAAGGATGTGGTTATGCCGATAACATTAGGTCTCGCGAAGTTAATTTAAATCCATAGGTTGGAAATCAGCTTTAAGCGACACTGCCGGAATAAAGTAAAACAAACTAATAATTCCTTAAAGAATCGCGCTTAATTACACAGAACCATAATTTTAACGAAGACATCTAGGGAAATCTTTTCCCCTTCTCCGGTGGCTTGGCTACTGCGAGAAGGCTTTTAGCAACAGGGATGACTCTCCGCGAGAACCGATTAAATGTTTATCAACTCACCGGAGCAGTCTTTTTTGTTGCAACAACACCATTGCCTACGCCAACGGAGTTATGCATGTCTAGACGCCTAAGAAGAACTAAAATTGTCACCACGCTCGGCCCTGCTACCGATCGCGATAATAATCTCGAAAAAGTAATCGCTGCTGGCGCTAATGTTGTGCGCCTGAATTTTTCACATGGAAGCGCAAAGGAACATCTTCTACGTGCACAAAAAGTGCGTGAAATCTCAGCCCGTCTCGGCCATCATGTAGCGATACTCGGCGATTTACAAGGACCTAAAATTCGCGTTTCGACGTTTCGAGAAGGAAAAATTTTTCTGAATGTTGGTGAAGAATTTTTACTGGATGGATGGTTAGGTTGTGGAGAAGGCGATCGTGAACGAGTAGGTATTGACTATAAAGGCTTACCAGATGACGTCATACCCAATGATATCCTTCTGCTAGACGATGGGCGCGTACAGCTTAAAGTTCTAAAAGTTCAGGGTATTAGGGTGTATACCCAAGTCATGGTAGGAGGCCCCCTGTCTAACAACAAAGGCATTAATAAGCGTGGAGGTGGTTTATCCGCTAAGGCTCTAACTGAAAAAGATAAAGCCGATATCATTACCGCCGCAGCAATCGGTGTTGATTACCTTGCTGTTTCTTTTCCCCGTACTGGTGAGGATCTAAATTACGCGCGTCAACTGGCTCGTGACGCGGGTAGCCATGCCAAAATTGTTTCAAAAGTGGAGCGAGCCGAAGCTGTAGCTAGCGAGGAAGCCATGGACGATATTATTCTCGCCTCGGATGTCGTGATGGTGGCTCGAGGTGATTTAGGTGTAGAAATCGGAGATCCCGAACTGGTAGGGATACAAAAGAAACTGATCTGCCGTGCTCGTACACTTAACCGCGCCGTGATTACTGCAACACAGATGATGGAATCAATGATTACCAATCCAATGCCCACTCGAGCTGAAGTAATGGATGTGGCTAACGCGGTGCTGGACGGCACTGATGCAGTCATGCTTTCAGCTGAAACCGCAGCGGGGAAGTATCCTGCTGAAACTGTAGCCGCAATGGCTAGTGTCTGTCTGGGAGCGGAGAAAATTCCCAGTATTAACGTTTCAAAACATCGGCTTAACATTCAGTTCGATAATATTGAAGAAGCTATTTCTATGTCGGCAATGTATGCCGCTAATCATCTGAAAGGGATTAGCGCAATCATCTCAATTACGGAATCAGGCCGCACTGCACTTATGATGTCCCGTATCAGCTCGAGTCTGCCAATCTTTGCTCTTTCTCGTCACGAGCATACCCTAAAGCTAACTGCTCTCTATCGCGGTGTGACACCGGTATTTTTTGAGATCGCTGGTGAAGGAGTGACGGCAGCGATTCAAACTACCAGTTTACTACGCGATAAAGGTTTTTTAATGTCTGGAGATCTGGTAGTGATTACCCAAGGCGACGTCATGGATAGAGCAGGCACTACCAATATCAGTCGTATCTTGCGAGTAGAGTGACTGGAAAGAGCATGTAAATTATATAGCCTATACTGATGAATATATCCCCTCTTAAGGAAGATTGATTTGACAGAGTCTTATATAGGTGAGCGAGAGAGGACAACACTGAGTATTGCGATTCAACTTCACATGCATATAAGACACCATGAAACCACAGTTGCGAGAATTGTCTACGCAGAGGGGGGGGTTAAGTAGAGTGGAAAGTTACTCTTCACCAATCGTTTTCTTGCTGGTGAGAGGGAGATATAGACAAGCAATTAACATTAATTTATTTTTTATCCGATACCCTATTTTAAACTTGGCGCTAAAATATTGCCGTTAGTAAATTATTTTCCTGCTTTCTTATTTTCAAGCACAGGCACTCGTATCTGTTTGGTATCAATAGCATTTTCCTTTATTTCAGGACTCTCTAAAAACTGTTTTATTATAAGGAACAAGCTTATTTTTTTTAAAATAATAAAAACTATAATCAGGTATTATTCCTTCTGAGTATATAGAGACAAACGCACATAAAAGGTATCCGTGTAATGGAAATCCGTGTTAGCAGCTTATAGCTAATCAAAAAATATAGGTTCTCATTTGGCCTGATCGTAGGGTATAATTTTTCACGATATTCGAGATATGAGGGGCTCGAACTAAAGAAGTTAATATACTATCTGTTATCTCTTAAAAAATTTTAGACAATTGAATTTCTGATTTTCCTAGAAAGATATGATGTAACTTAATGATGTTGGATAGCCACGCCTAGTGTCACTAGTAACACCTTAAGGTAAAAATTATGAAACATTATGATCAACTAACACTCGGAAAATCGACTACCTATCCTCAGTACTATAATCCCTCACTACTGCAAACAGTACCGCGTACTATCAACCGAGATTTACTAGGATTAAAAGCATACTCCTTGCCTTTTCATGGAGAAGATATCTGGAATCTATATGAACTCTCTTGGCTTAACGATTCGGGTCTTCCTCAGGTAGCGATTGGTAAAGTTGTTTTACAGGCCACTAGCAAAAATTTGATTGAATCCAAAAGTTTTAAATTGTATTTAAATAGCTTTAACCAAACCCGAATTTCCTCTCATGAAGCAGTACGTGTACAACTAAATAAGGACCTGTCTCAGTGCACCGCTAGTGACGTAGAGGTCACGTTACACAGACTGACAGAGTTCTCGGATAGCGCAATCCTAGACTTAGAGGGTGAATGTATCGACCATCAATCTATTCATATTGACAATTACAGGTTGACTAACAGTTGGTTAAAAGGAGCCGCCGTCGGTGCGGTGGTCAACGAAACCCTAGTTAGCCATTTGTTAAAGTCAAATTGTCTAATAACCAATCAGCCAGATTGGGGATCAGTGCAAATCTGTTATCAGGGTGCTCGCATCAACCGCGAGGCGCTATTACGCTATTTGGTTTCTTTTCGTCAGCATAATGAGTTCCATGAACAATGCGTAGAGCGCATTTTCTGTGATCTGATGCAGTTTTGCCAACCTGAGTTCCTATCAGTATATGCCCGCTATACACGCCGCGGTGGGCTAGATATTAATCCTTGGCGAAGTAATACATGCTTTTCACCGGTAATAGGGCGACTTGCGCGGCAATAGTGTATTTCTAAGCGAAAATTTTTTCGTATTTCTCCCATCACTGCTGATGATTAGCAATCATATAGTAACTAGACTTTCTAAACTCACCTTAGAAACGGGAATCTACTGTATCCTTTAAGATTGCTAGCAGAGTTTCACTCTCTTCCCAGCCAAGGCAAGGATCAGTAATAGATTGACCGTAGATAAGAGATTTATTCTGGCATAAATTCTGATTACCGGACAGGAGATTGCTCTCAATCATTACCCCTACTACCTGACGACTACCAGATTTTAATTGTTGGCAGAGCACACGTGCAACATCTAGCTGTCGTAAATATTGTTTCTGGCTGTTGCCATGACTGAGGTCCACTATTAGATGAGCTGGCAACCCAAAACACGTCAGCTGTGTACAGGCATTAGTAATACTCTCTAGATGGTAATTGGGTATTTTTCCACCACGCATGATAATATGCCCATATGGGTTTCCATGAGTTTGAGAAATCGTCATTTGGCCGTATTTATTTGGCGATAGAAGCAAATGAGAGGCACGGGCGGCTCGAATGGCGTCTATTGCTATTTGAATATTACCATCTGTACCGTTTTTAAAACCAATCGGACAGGGTAGCGCCGATGCCATTTCACGATGGATTTGACTTTCAGTTGTACGTGCGCCGATAGCCCCCCAGCTGATTAGCTCGGCTATATATTGCCCGGTAACCATATCCAAAAATTCAGTAGCAGTTGGTAAGTTTAACTCGTTGACTGCGAGTAATAGTCGGCGGGCGAGCTCTAACCCATCATTTACCCGGAAACTACCGTCCAGCCCGGGATCAGTAATTAATCCCTTCCATCCCACTACAGTGCGTGGTTTTTCAAAATAGGTGCGCATTAAAATTTCTAATCGATCCTGGTATTTTTCTCGCAGCGGACTAAGTCGACGAGCGTACTCTATCGCTGCATCAGTATCGTGAATAGAACAAGGCCCTATAATAACTAGAAGGCGTCGATCTTCACCCTGAAGAATGCGTTTGATACGTTTTCGTACCCGTAAAATACTTTCAGTAATTTCCGCACTTATTGGCAAGGCGGCAGCTAGCGCAGCAGGAGTGATCAATGGTTCAATGTGCCGCATACGCAGTTCATCTGTCTTTTGCATATTTATCTCTAAAATAGGGACTCATTGCGGTGGAGTTACCAGGGAGTATAAAGGCTTACGATACCCTAACCGCCGATGAATTCAACCTTACTTGGCAAATTTTTCTAATGTATTCGGGAGCTTGTTTCTAAATATAGCTATAATGTTTGAAATAATTCCTTATTTCATAATGAGTGCTTGTTAAAGCACTATTTTGGATATTGTTATCGCGAAAAGTGATGCACTCTTAATTAATTTTTAAATTTATCTGTTTTAAACAGAAAATGATTTTTATCAAGCATATAACTTTAACTGTGTATTATGTTTTTATAGACTGTAATAAGGCACGATAAGTCCGTGACTTATTTGTGATTAAGTGATATACGTTGAGAGCGTAGTATGTTTTCTAGTAATAGATATTTATCTTGTATTTTACGTATACCCCTATTGGGGTAAAACGAGACAATGTCTATTTCATTACTACATAAAATGCTCGATGTCAATCGATTGTCGATTAAATCTCATAACGCTTACTTGGTGATTCAATACTCTCATTACCATTATATTACTGTGTATCTAAATCAATCAAGTTAATTATATAAATATTCCCTTAAGATTGAGTTTTTACGCTATAGCAGCTATATACCGATTAATCTGGTTTAAATGGGAAGATAAATATATCGATGTATTTTATTTCCTTATAAAATACACCCTTAAAAAGGGGATTCTATCATCCTCATTAGATTTCTTTTAGATGTTTTAATAAACGTGAAGAATTGAATATCATTCCATACTATTGTTATAGACATGGGCTCATCACTTCTAAAAATAAACATTTTTTCGTAAAAATGTTTACTCAGAGAGGTAAATTAAAGTAATTTAATTCTGTTTTAGTGATATTTTCCAGGTATATCACTCAGTCCAGTCTCTTAAAATAGTCTAAAAGACTAGACATTAGTTGTCTAAGATATTAACTTGTTTTTAATTAGAATTACATGTAATTACTATGGTTGATAACTGTATTGATTTTAAAATATAAGTGAAGGTTTTTCGTGTGTTCCAGTATAAATCCCAATAAAGGATGGTTTGTTAGAGATGATCTTTATTTTATATATATGACTATTTTAGTCTGCTTTACAGCAGGGGGCAATCTGCTAAGACTGTAGTATAACTACATTATAAATAAACTTGTAACATTTTTAAAACTCTCGTCTGAGAAAGCATGTTCTTTAGATGAAATCGTATTGGATTTAAGAAACTTCGAAGTCCGTAGTATTGCACGATAAAATCTTTTCTGTTTTTAAAAAACAGAAAACACTCAATACACACAACCTTATTTTACTACTAAAATGCAATAAATGCATCTCCTAGATGCTATTTTTCTACGCAAAATGGATAATCCATACATATCTTGTTATTTTCATTATAATTTGATGCTTTGGTGTGTAAGACGCTGTGTGATGTTTATTGTTATAGGAATATACAAGAACTTATTGAATCACGCGTTCTATCATAATAAGAAGAGGCCACCATAATCGTAATGATAGAAAATATTGCATACCCACAGTCACATTCATATGACTGGATTCTTTATTTCAGATAATATATCATTATCTGTTTATATTTTCTATTTTGCAAATGGATTCGTTTGTTAAATTGAGAGAAAGAAAAAATTTGGAGCGTTCATATACTCCCTAGCTATTAGTAATACAAAAAAATGCTTTTTCGAACAGGGGAGAATATCCTCTAAAAAAAGAAGAAATATAATTAAAATTTTCAATATGATTATATTGTTGTTTGTGTATCAGAAATTTTGATAGTTTTTACCATTTCTAACATCCAAGGTGATAATAACGAGAGATGATGGCAAGATTTAATCTTGAATTACATCTCTTAATAACGATCTAATTTTAATTAGTATCGCAGATCTATGTAGTTGTTTAGTATTCCAAGATACCTTTAAGTTCATTATTAAATACGTTAATCAGTAATGTAATTTAATTAGTAAAGCAATTATTTTAATAAGCTTTATGTGATGAACTTAATAAGTTTTCCTTAAAATAAGGATCGCTATCTGTTTCAGCACGATTTAATATTCATGAACTATTTTCATAGTTTTTATATTAAAATAAAATTTAATTATTATTAAGGGATAAAAAAAATAAGCTAATTCCGTGCACAACAAATATTGTATCTACCTTTTTTTTAAAACTATAAGATTTCTATAAAACAGAAAGAGTACCAATTAGTTATTATTTAAACTAAAGTGATTTGACTATTTTTCTAGATTTCTTACCTATAACGTTTATTTTATGTTTATATAGAAAGCTAAACTCTATTTAGATTACCAAATCCGTTTAATCGCAATCATTCAACTATAATATTTGTTTTCGGATGTGTCTTGGGGTTACTCTTTCCTTCTATTAATATGAGTTTTTTATCAAATTATCTAACTAAGGGATCACTGCACTTATACAAACCACTTTAGTTAACCTAATAAAATCAGTCTCCATGATTAACCGTGTTTTTATTTGTATATTGTAGGTCTCTTTATTTTGATAATATCTTGTAGATCGATAATAACTTCCCCATATAGATTTTACTTTTCATTTGAATTCAATTAGATTTGGTTTTAATAAACATATGGACTAATACGCGTACCTAACATTCTTCAAAAGATTATTGGAAGAGAACGCGATGGGAATGGAGTTCTTGATGTGTTCTTATTTCAACCAGATCAGAAGAACTGGGTTGTGTTTATAGATACTTGCCTTTCAATTAAGAGAGAAATATTTCTTTTATTAAAAACTGTTCACTTGTCTGATTAAGATGATTTTACTTCATTTCTCATGAAACTTGGAGCATATCAATTATGTGCTAGACTTTTCTACCCTCCAATATTTATTAGATTACTTGCTGATATATTCATATTGAAGATGGTGAATTGTTTTTTTTGAGAAATACCTTATTATCTCCCGACTTCCGCAAGTCCTACCCCGGGCTGACTTCGGGAGCGCATTCGATTTTATAGCCGAAGTGGGCAGAATATCAACCAAATGTATTGAAAGATTATTTCTTTATTACTTTAAATTATATTAAGTTGATATGGTTATAATCAAAAAGCTAAAATTCTGTTATCCAAACTTAGTGGCTAAGCTATATCATTCACTGAATCAGCATATAATGCTGATTTTGAACTAAACTATTTTAGTTTCCTAAAAAATCAAAGTTTTACGGTAGTGGCTCTATTTCTTTTAGGTTTTTTGAACAATCTTTATCAGCCTTGACTAGGTCAATATCAGTACACACTCAGATAGATAGTATTGTCTTAAGATATTTAAGAAATCATCAAATGATATCAGTTACATGGTGTATATATTAAATATCATCTACATTCTGTCGACCGTTTCGATACCTAATAAATTTAAACCTTGTTTCAGCGTACGCGCTGTAAGCAATGATAACTGAAGACGGCTTTGTCGTAATGCTTTTTTTTCGGTATTCAAAATCGGACAGTTTTCGTAAAAAGCAGAAAACAACACAGCTAGATCATAAAGATAGGAACATAAGACATGCGGAGTACCGTATCGCGCGACTATAACAATAGCTTCTTCTAATTGTAGAAGCCGAACAGCTAACTTGATTTCTTGTTCCATCTCAAGATGCATATCGCCGATGAGGTGTCCTTCATCCTCACCGCTACGTTTAAATATTGAGGAAATTCGGGTATAGGCATATTGGATGTAGGGGGCAGTGTTACCTTCAAAACTCAACATATTATCCCAATCAAAAATATAATCAGTGTTGCGATTTTTTGATAAGTCGGCATATTTTAGTGCTCCAACACCTACAACCTGCGCTAGATTTTCTAGCTCATCACTGTTCATGGTGGGATTTTTTTTAGCAACTAAGCGGCGGGCTCGCCTCATTGCTTCATCGAGCAATGCCGTGAGCTTTACTGTATCACCCTCACGGGTTTTAAATGGCTTTCCATCTTTATCTAATATCATACCAAACATATGATGCTCAAGTTTGACAGATTCAGGTATATAGTGAATTTTTCTGACAATATTCAAGACCTGCATTAAATGTTGATGTTGACGTGAATCGACATAGTAGATAATCCGATCAGCTTTCAGAGTCTCATAGCGGTATTTTACACAGGCGATATCGGTGGTGATATATAGATAAGCCCCATCTTTTTTCTGGATGATAATCCCCAGGGGATCACCAGCTTTATTTTTAAATTCATCGAGAAAAATCACAATAGCTCCTTGGCTCTCGATAGCTAGTCCTTTCGCCTTGAGATCTGCCACGATGCTAGGTAGCATTGAATTGTACAGACTTTCGCCCATCACATCTGAAAGTGTCAGTGTAACGTTAAGTCGATCATAGATTTTTTGATTGTGAACCATAGTGATATCTACTAGCTGGCGCCATATGCGTCTACAATACTCATCTCCGTTTTGCAATTGCACTACATAGTTGCGAGCGCGCTCGGCAAAAGCCGGATCCTCGTGATATTTCTGGTTAGCCAAAAGATAGAATCTTTCTAGACTAGAGAGCTGTATTTCGGATTCCTGGTGATTGTGTATTGTTTCTAAATAAGCAATTAATATGCCAAATTGTGTTCCCCAATCGCCAATGTGGTTAGCCCGAATGACGTTATGCCCTAAAAACGTCAATATGCGTACCGAAGCGTCACCTATAATAGTAGAACGCACATGCCCGACATGCATTTCCTTGGCGACGTTTGGTGAGGAATAATCAACCACGATAGTTTGTGGCGAAGCGATAGAAACCCCCAGTCGCGGTGAGAACAAGATCTCAGTAAGGTGCTTTTCTAGCCAGCGTAGATCGAGGAAGATATTGATAAAACCTAAACCAGCTATGTCAACTCTACGCACGATACCTTTTAAATCAACACGATCGACCACGTCTCTTGCTAGCGTGCGGGGCGGAAGATCGAGGCGCTTAGCAATTGCTATTAAACCATTGACTTGATAATCCCCGAATTGAGGTTTGACTGATTGTCTCACCTGTGCTTTACAATCAGCAGGAGTACCTAAGATTAACAGTGCATTCTGGATTTTATCTGAGAGAAGTCTTTGAATATTTATAGGAATACCTTTATCACATGGATGGAAAGTAAAGAAAAATCTCTACACTGCTTATCGATTGAACTATTCCGTTTAAATTTGTTAACCGCGATGCTCAGCCAGAAAAATAAAGTATCTTTATATCATAACTCGCTATCAGGATCAGTAGAGTGACTGACAGAGTGTAACAGTTAACAGAAGAAAAGTGCAGATAATGCCTATAGTAAATAGAAAATGGATATAGAGAGATTATAACAGTTTCCACTACTCCATTTCGATGATTAAATTCATCTTAGAGATTCGAATGATTTTTAAGAAAAAGTAGATGGATATGCAAACAGACAGGGTTGAGTTTTAAAATATATAGATTTTAGTATGGATTCTGTTCTTCTGTTAAAACAAATATCCATAATATCATCTAGCAAAGTTGAGTCCCGATGCTCAATATGGCAATATCCTGGAACTCGAAAGAATCTTCTGCAACAGCTTATTTGCATTATGATGATTTTTTTATACAAGTCGCTCAATTTTCCGTCATAACAGAATGAGAGCATATAAACTTCTTCAAATTACATACAAACTTGTTAATTATGTTGAACAAAACTTTTACTCTCCTCACTACTGGTATTTTCTGCTTTCCCTTGTTTAGCGAGGCTAAATTACATGCGATTGCTGATTTCAATCAGGCAAAAAAGGAGGCGATAAAAATTAATCGCGATGCGCCTGGCACTTTTTATTATGGTTGCACTATTCGGTGGGAGGGTCGGAAAGGCATTCCTAATCTCGATTCTTGTGGTTATCAGGTTAGAAAAAATGCAGTGCGAGCTAATCGTATCGAATGGGAACACGTTATGCCGGCATGGGAATTTGGTCACCAGCGACAATGCTGGAAAAATAAAGGACGAAAAAACTGCGCTAAAGATTCAATGTATCGGAAAATTGAAATGGATCTCCATAATCTTCAGCCTGTAATTGGAGAAGTAAACGGCGATCGTGGTAATTATCAGTATAATCAGTGGCAGGATAAGGAAGGCCAATACAGCCGAGCTGAAATGAAAGTAGATTTTAAAAACAAGCAGGTGGAGCCACCGGTCCGGGCGCGCGGCGCTATTGCCCGGACTTACTTTTACATGAGAGACCGTTATCATTTGCGTCTTTCTCAAGCGCAAACACAATTATTTGAAAAATGGGATCGTACTTATCCAGTTAGCGAATGGGAATGCAAGCGCAACCGGCGCATTGCTAAGATACAGGGAAACTATAATCCTTATGTTCAGAAATCTTGCAACTTGTAAAGATGTTTGTGTTTTTATGATTTTACTTCCTCCGCCTATATTATTTTCAATATAAGTAGACGACTAGGTTTTAGCTAGTCATTAGTTATGAGTATATTGCTTCTTATCTGTTAGTATGTTTTATGGCAAAAAAGTTATTTACGGATACTAGTTAAGAGTAAACCAGTATAATATTATTTCATGTATACTTCATCAACGATAATACTTTACAATAAAATTGTACCTTCTGATATATTTTTATATGCTGCACGAATGGTATTCCGTCAGTGTTTTATATCGCCTTGTTAATTTCACCTATTACAAAATTAACGATTGTATTAAGTTTTATTATTCTTTTTTTAGTGCATCGGCGATTTTTATACTCGATTTCCTCCGAATCTAGATTACGAGAACCTATGATCAACTGGTGAGGTACACCAAGAAGATCCATATCGGAAAACATAACACCGAGTCTCTCTTGACGGTCATCAAGTAGAACTTCAATACCATGCGTCTTTAGCTGTTGATATATGTTTTCTGCTACAGCTTTAACCCGACAAGATTTATGCATATTGATCGGTAAAATTCCGACATTGAATGGCGCTAAAATCTCCGGCCACAAAATACCTTGTTCGTCGTGGTTTTGCTCAATAACAGCTGCCACTACGCGGGTGAGTCCGATACCGTAGCAACCCATACTCAGTCTTTGATTTTTTCCGTCTTTACCTTGTACGCTAGCTTTCATTAACTCTGAGTATTTCATGCCCAACTGAAAAATATGTCCCACTTCAATCCCGCGTTTGATGTAAAGTCTACCTTTTCCATCCGGACTACTATCGCCGCTGACGACTTTACGCAGGTCAGCCACTTCAGGTAGTGGAAAATCTCGCTCCCAGTTTATGCCGAAGAAATATTTACCATCAGCATTATCACTAGCAACGAAGTCGCTCATTACTGCCACACTACGATCAATAACCATCGGTAGGTTCATCAATTCAAGGAATCCACTCCTGGCGCTGACTACCAGACGCTTTTCCTCTTCGCTTGCCAAAGTTAGCGGGGCTGCGACTTGCGGTAATTTTTCGGCCTTAATATCACTAAGCTGATGATCCCCTTTCACCATCAGTGCTACGAACGGATAACCAGTATCGGCGCAAGCTCGAACCAATACTATCTTGACGGTTTTTTCCAGCGAAACTTCGGATTTCGCTAACAGTTCAGAGATAGGGCTATCTTCAAGAGTATCAACCAACCGCATTTCTTCGCAGGGCGCAGCGCGTTTAATCTTCGGAGAGAGTGCTTCTGCTAGTGCAATGTTAGCGGCGTAATTTGATCCGTTTGAAAATACAATATCATCTTCACCAGTATCGGCTATAGCTTGAAACTCATGGGATATCTTTCCGCCAATAGTGCCAGTATCTGCCTGCACGATGCAGAATTCCAATCCAAGTCGAGTAAAAATGTTTCCATATGCCTGATACATGGCGCTATAGGTAGTTTCTAGCGATTGCTCGCTGGTGTGAAAAGAATAGGCGTCTTTCATCAAAAATTCTCGTGAACGCATAACACCAAAACGAGGTCGTACTTCATCACGGAATTTAGCTTGGATCTGATAAAAAATCAGTGGCAGTTGCTTGTATGAACTAACCTCATTCCTAACAAGATCGGTGATGATTTCTTCATGTGTCGGACCGAGTACAAATGACCGAGCATGACGGTCAGTAAATCGCAATAGCTCCTGACCGTACTGAGTCCATCGTCCGCTTTCCTGCCATAGGTTAGCTGGTTGCACAATAGGCATTGTAATTTCAATTGCACCTGTATTATTCATTTCTTCACGAATTATTTTTTCTACTTTATGAAGAACACGAAAACCACTAGGTAGCCAGGTATAAATGCCAGATGCCTGTTTACGAATCATCCCAGCTCTTAGCATGAGATGATGACTGACCATTTCCGCATCAGCAGGGGTTTCTTTAAGGGTGGAAAGTAGATATTGGCTAGTACGCATATTAGTTGGATTCCAGAAAATCATCTGCATGAAATTAGGCTAGTAATGCACTAAAAATAATAAGATTAATATATATCATTTTGTAAGGTGATATAAGTCTCATTTTTTTGGAAAATCGGGTTGTAATTCCATTAATTACAATTATCATGTAGAATCACTATTCTTGTTTAAAAGAATATTTTCAATATTACATTGCATACTATTCTTCAAAATCTTCGAGCTTTCTCTTTATTTCTGAGAAAGCATACGTGTAAGATGTTTATTTCCAGTAATAGGGTGATTCTAGACATCAGAGTAACATATAAATAAGGCATGCAGTTGTGTTCCTAGTGAAAAGTCAGGAACACATATATTTTATTTGCACGATTTAAAACCAAGCAATATATAGAACATGTTTTTTATAAAAAATCTACTGCCTTATACATGAAATAAGGAAAATACTGTGAGTGCATAATATATTGTTCCTGCTCCCCCACAGGAGCAAGGGGCGAAGATTACATACTCCAATCACTACTCATCTCAGAACGACGTAGCTACGGATAAAAAAGATAGAGAAATCAAATTATTTTACTACGTTTTCTATTCATACCAACAATGTTTTATATGTGTTATTATAAAAATAATTAGTGAATGGTAGCTACGAAATCTTTTGCCATCTGCTGTCCGACTTTATTCCAAGCTAATGCCAACGTCCGAGTCAAGGCGTCATAGCCATCCTTTTCCTGCATGAGTGCTAGATTAAATGATTTTTGAATAACGCATCCGTCATGTGTTAACAGCCAGTCTCCCTGAACAACTGCACGGCCATCATGCCGACCATGAAAACCAGTAATTGTTACTGATAACCGATCAGTATCGTTACCGGTTTGCTGCGTAGAAAAAAATATATTCGGCATCTCGGTGCTTAAATTCGCAACTAGTGTTCGCTGCAGTTGCTGCTCAAGTGGGCTTGCCCATAAATTGCTTCTGGCTGTAGCATACTGAACGTCACTGGTCTGATAAACCAGTCCATTACCAGCTAGAAAATCCGCCACTGACACACGCACTATCCAATGTTTCTTGCTATGGACAGTAGAACTGCTTCCATTTTCGTCCATTACCCCACCAAAATTGCAGGTGTTTACTTCTCTACTATCGCAGTATACCGTAGCCACAGTATTAACTGCCTTAAACGGCAATTCATAGTAAGTATTGTTGTCACCAGTAGTACAGGCGCTAAGAAATAGTGCCGTGGTTAATGCCATTCTATTCCATTGTTGCATTTTATTTTGCTCGCTTCGGCTGTAGATCATGGCCGTTATTTACTTCAAAAACTAGCGCGTTGCTCTTGGCATTGAGTGTCCGTAACACCTGATCAAGATGCTGCATATCCGTTACCATTTTATTGTAGGCGGGTTCACCAGGCTGAAATCCTGTTATAGTACGATTTAACTCTTTGAGGCTCTGTTGCAGAGCCTGGGGAAGTGTCTGCATTGATGAGCTTTCGATGATTTCATTGACAGCCTTTAACGTACTCTGTAGTTCGTGTAGTGTGATACTGATCTGATTAAGCATCGGGTCCAAGGGCAAATCATTAATTTTATCTAGTGCCTCGATGAACTTTTTTTCTATCTGAGCTAGACCAGCATTATTAGTCGTTGGAATTATCGGATAACCTTGAATGGTCGATGGGCGCGACCAGATTTTATCCTGTGACTGGAAATCCAGATCGATATATAGTAACCCTGTCAGTAGATTGCTACTCTTCAGTGAAGCTTGAAAAGCTTGTCTGTCGCTTCCTGACAGGTGCTTCTGAAGATCAAATTTTTTAGCAATTTTCTTAATAAAACGATCTGGCTCAATACGTATTAGGATGGGGATACGATAATCGCTGTTTATTTCCTGGTTTGTACTGAGCATCGTAAATGGCACTTCCACGACAGTTCCGAGTCGAATACCTCGAAATTCTACTGGCGCACCGGGCTGAAGACCTCGAATCGAACTTTCAAAAAACAGTACATAATCCTGATGTTGAGTATATAGAGAATCAGGAATATTGTTTTTATTATCAAATAACTGGTAATGCTGTTGTTCTTTAGCTAATGCTCCTTGTTCCCAACCACTCGGTACATCAAAGCTAACGCCACCAGAAAATAGGGTGGTCAGCGCCCCCATTTCTAAACGCATGCCTGTAGTTGAAAGATTAAGCGCGATACCGCTATTCTTCCAGAATCTTACGTTTTTTGTTATTAGACTATCGTACGGTGCGTTGATAAAAAGCTGGTAATTCATCATCCGATTTAGGGGATCGAAGTGGCTAGTTTCCACCGTACCTACTTGAAATCCGCGGAATAATACCGGGTCACCGCTGGTTAATTGCCCGGATTGATTGCTATCTAGCTGGATTCGGATACCATGTGTATCAGAAAAGGCTAGTGGAACCGTATCTAAGAGTTTAAATTTAGATGATGTCTTCATGCTTGAACCAGGTTTCAATTGAATGTAAACGCCCGATAATAATGTGCCTAGCCCAGAGATTCCTTGCTTACCAATCTGTGGTTTCACAATCCAAAACATCGAATCCTTGTGGAGTATTTTTTCCATGCCATGATGGATGCGTGCTTGAATTTCTACATGATTAAGATCCTCACTTAGTTTGATACTCTCGACGATGCCGATATCCACACTACGGCTTTTGATGGCAGTTTTACCAGCCTCAAGACCTTCGGCACTCGTCGTTGTCAAAATGATTACTTTTCCCTGATGGCTAAAGTGGTAAAATAAAATCCAAGCACCAATAAGTGCGGTAATGATCGGCATGATCCAGACTGGAGACCACTGCTTGATCTTCTCTACCCGTGCTTCTTGATAAGTATTTTCTGTCAATAGTCAACTCCTGTGTATTTTTATCAAATCTTATCCCACAATAGACGTGGATCAAATGTTTTAGCAGCCATCATTGTAAGAATCACTACCAGGGAAAATAGTACCACACCTATACCGGGGATAATTCTCATCAGGCTTCCCATCCGTACCAGTGTAGACAAGGCAGAAATAACAAATACATCGATCATCGACCAGCGACCGATGAATCCCACCACCTCATACAACCGATGCATCCGTTCACTATCACTCGCCTTTCGTTCTTTTCGGGTAGTAGCTTTCCAGCATAGCCATGCTAACGCAATCATTTTTACAATAGGAATTATAATGCTAGCGATAAAAATCATTATTGCGATTGGAATCGAGCCATCTGCCCATAAAAGCATAATGCCGGTTATAATCGTGGAGTTGAGGATGTTGCTAAAACCATCGGTAATCATGATCGGTAGTAGATTAGCCGGAATATAGAGTATGAATGAAGTTAGTACGAGCGCCAAGGTCCACTGCAGGCTATGCATACGGCGCACACCTTCGTGCGTGCGACAGCGTGGACATCTATTCATATCCGCTGGCAGAAGTAGCGTACAACAGCTACAAGCGCGTATACCCTGTCCTAAACCACTCTCACCGGGATGAAATTGGTTAACCTGCACTGTGCATGGCATGATGATATCCCATAACCCACGCGGATCAATATACTGTAGCGCTCTCAGCTGCAACAAACAAAAACAACAGAAAGGAATAAAACTGTTACCGATCCTGATCTGAGCGTAAGCCATCAATTTAATAAAGCTGACTAGCATCCCGCCAAGGAAAATTTCTGCCATACCCCAGCCACGAAGAGAAAATAATAACTTTGCCAAGAAAGTTTTTAGTCGAAACGGAAATGGTATGTTTAGGTACAATAAAATAATTATTATCATGCAAAGAGCTGGAATAGCCTGCACACATAGAAGAAACATAGTGGCTAGGCTAGAGAAATGATTACTAATCATTAACATTGGAATTTGTAGTAGTGTTATCTGGCGCTTTAAGTTAGAAACCTCTATATTGACGAATGGAAATAGATTTGCTAGCCCCTGCATCACTAGGGCGCTGAGAGCAAAACCTACTGAAGAGCGCTTCGGATCGTGCCAATAGTTTAGCAAAGTGTGACGGCATCGCGGACACATTGCCTTTTGACCACGTATTAGAGGTGGGAGTCCTACCAACAGATCACAGTCAGGACAAAGTAGATGATGCTGATATTGAGGATTGTCACACACAATCATCTCCTTTTGTGCTCTCTGCTCTCTCGAGCAACTGGGGGTGATGAGGTTGTTTACCATGATCTATTTCGGGATGTTGTTTTTTTGCATTTCTAGTATTTCCCAGCGGAGAAATAAGCAATTAAGGGATTTTTTTGTTTCTTTCATCAAGAGAAAGAGAGGTTGTATCACCTCTTGTGGTTGACTAAAGAAGTGCGGTTTTTCTATTTGCAATTGCAGTTGGGTTATTGTCTCTTCCAGTTTCCCTATCTGCGCAGGAAGTTTTTCCAGCTCACGTTCCAATTTATAAGTGAGCTTTCCGCTTCCACATGGGCGTTTTAGATAAGAAGAGTTAGTGATCAACATCGATTCTGGGATTTTTTTCTCCGGTATTTGCACTCTTTGTGCAAGCCGATTACAACGTTGACGTTGTGTATCGAAATAGCCGCCTACGTAACGCTCTATACGCCCTTCTCCTTCAAAAAACCAGCATTCTGTCACTAAGTTATCTATAAATTGGCGATCATGACTCACCAAAAGCACAGTACCTTGATAAGTACTAAGTAATTCTTCTAGCAATTCTAAAGTTTCCATATCTAGATCATTACTAGGTTCATCAAGAATTAAAAGATTGCTGGGTTTAAGAAATAGTCGAGCTAATAACAATCGGTTACGCTCTCCCCCTGAAAGCACTTTCATGGGGGTCATAGCTCTTTTCGGATGAAATAAAAAATCTTGAAGATAACCTAATACGTGACGAATCCGACCATGAACCATGATTTCTTGCTGACCACCAGCTAGATTCTCCATTACTGTCAGTTCCGGATTACACACCTTGCTATACTGTTCCAAATAAGCCACTTCCAGCTTGGTGCCGTAATTGAGATGACCGCTGTCAACAGTAAGTTGTCTAAGCATCAACTTCAGTAATGTGGTTTTACCACACCCGTTAGGGCCAATAAAAGCGATTTTGTCCCCGCGTTGAACCTGCGCGCTGAACTGGCTAATTAACCGTTTCCCTTCTATACTATAGCTAATATCTTTTAGTTGAAAGATGCTTTTACCTGACCTCCCCCCTTCTTCTACTTGCATTTTCGCGATACCCAGGACTTCTCGCCGTTCAAAGCGTTTCTTCCGCAATACTTTCAGTTCGAGAACTCGTCTTTCATTACGCCTCCGTCTGGCTTTAATCCCATGACGTATCCATGCTTCTTCTTGAGCCAATTTGCAATCAAACTCACTGTTGCGTATCTTTTGAACCCGTAATTCGTCCTCTTTTCTTTCTAGGTATTTATCATAATTTCCCGGCCAGGAAATTAGCTTTCCTCGGTCCAAATCAACGATGCGGGTTGCTATTTCTCGGATAAATGACCTGTCATGAGAAATGAAAACTATGCTACCAGTAAAAGCCTTTAGAAAGGCTTCCAGCCAGCCGATACTTTCAATATCTAGATGATTAGTTGGTTCATCTAGAAGCAATACTTGCGGCTCACAGACCAATGAGCGACATAGCGCCGCCTTTCGCATCCATCCGCCGGATAGTGATGAGATCTTACTGTCAGCTCTTAGTCCTATTTGTGCTATTATCTCGTAGATTCTTTTTTCTAAATTCCATAAATTTTGATGGTCGATGACCTCAATTAGCTGAGCCATCTCTGCTAGATTTTTTTCGCTCGGATTTTTCTCTATCCGTTGAGAAATGCAGGAATAATCTTTCAATACATTTAGTTCAGATTTTACCCCTTCGGCTACAAAATCGAATACCCTGCCAACGGCATCCCGAGGTAGGTCTTGCTGAAGTCGAGAGATGATGAGGTCTTTTTCAAAAAACAATTCACCATCGTCAAGCGGCATCTCGCAGCTTAAAATTTTCATTAGGGTGGATTTTCCGGCACCGTTTCTCCCTACCAAGCACACGCGCTCTTTTCGATGAATGTGTAGCGCGGCGTCATGCAAGAGCGGCGCATCGCTAAAAGATAGCGAGGCGTGGGAAAGGCTAATTAATGACATGGCTTTAAAACCTTGTTTTCATGGCTTATTAGCCAGCATTGATGAATATGGCGGATACGGGTACAATCCGGTGAGCGAGTATGGTCAGTGATCGATTTCGCTAGTAAGCCTACTGCAATGAGACCTGCATAATCTAATTGGAATCCACGCTTGTTGCTAGAAAACATAATAACCCCCCCAGAGCGCAATATCCGCTTAAGATCCATCATTACCTGAAGATGGTCACGCTGAATATCAAAGGTTTTGATCATCCTCTTTGAATTAGAGAAGGTTGGTGGATCAATAAATATTATATCGAAAGTTTCCTTAACTCGGGGTAACCAAGTAAGACAATCGGCTTGTATTAGTCGGTGTTGATGCCCGATCAAACTATTGCTCTGGAAGTTTTTTTTAGCCCACTTTAGATAAGTATACGACATATCTACAGAGGTAGTGCTATGGGCTCCACGAATCCCGACATGTACACTGGCGGTGCCCGTATAGGAAAATAAATTAAGGAAGTCTTTTCCTAGACTAATATCCCCCAGCATTCTTCGAGCGAGACGATGATCAAAAAACAATCCAGTATCTAGGTAATCGTTTAAATTGACCCAAAATTTAGCACCAT
This sequence comes from Candidatus Steffania adelgidicola, assembly GCF_020541225.1. GTDB lineage: Bacteria > Pseudomonadota > Gammaproteobacteria > Enterobacterales > Enterobacteriaceae > Steffania > Steffania adelgidicola. The sequence continues at coordinate 704,826 of NZ_CP045889.1, forward strand.
ACTCCTCTACTAGTATGAACTCGTCTTTTTGTGCGATTTTTTCATATTGACGCCTACCTTTCTGATGTTTCCGTGTTTTTAGCACAAGGTGGTTAGCTGGTAGAGATAGTATAGATAGAGTAGTGTTAATCACATGATATAATCGTTGTCGCGCTTTCGCGGGTTCCACGTTTTTGGGTGCAACATATTCTTGAATAACTACCCAGTCTCTGTAGCAATCGATGGTAACATTGTATTCGGGTAGATCAGCATCATATAATCGGTAGCAATCAATCTTCTCTTGCTCAATCCATTTTTTTAACCCCCGAATGTTTTTCCGTAAACGATTGGTAAAATCAGAGGCGCTTTGTTCCATACTTTGAGTGAATATCACTCTCGTATTTTCTAGCAGGGAATTCTTCGTGTAACCTAGTTGATCGTTTTTAGCTTTAAAACTACGTTGTTCACATGGCATGAGCACTCCAAGATCGCTTGTACGATACTGAATAATAATGGTCGTCAAGTGATAAACTATATATTAATAATTAATCTAAGCTAATTATCTATCATATTTATCACTCCGAGTCGCTTCAACATTCTTTATAAATCGGTACAATCCAATATGGTTTCCTCAATGGGGAATGAAACAGCATCGCCACCTTATTAACTAATAATATTATTTATTCAGATCCGCCAGGTTATGGGGAATTATAGCGGGTATTTTAAAGCACTCTACTATCGGTATCGAAACTGTAAACATACACCGAGCTTATTACTAAAATTGTGAAACAAGATGAACACTTTAAGCATTATCTCTTGCCATAGGATTCGATCCTGGTTTACCTAGCGGACGTAATCGTCGCTTCTTTCATGAGGGATTTCCACAATTGCACATTTCAGATTATGGAAAGATGGAAATTTTCCGATAATGATTTGATAGAGCAGCATGATCAATGATACGGTATACCTACCTTGAACACACTATACACCCTCTAGCCAACTGAACAAAACAGATGGTAAGGGTTAGAGAGTCCTGAATCAAAAACATCTGGCTTCTCGCAGTTAGATGTAGGCACAGCAGTACTCTAAAACGGGTAAATATCTCCACGAGATATGTTTTTGAATGTTAGTGTATTTCATACGGGCTATATTCAATTATCCTATCGGCATCCTTAAGATGCACATAGAAACGTTTATCAAACGTAAATTGGAATTTAGTGTCTTTACTATCCCCTTGGTGGAGTCAATAAGTATTTTATCGAATATATGTTACATGCCATGAAATTAGCACCTACGCTATAAGTATGAAACATCTTAATAAGAAAAAATTTAAATTTAATCTTGTAGTGATGTAAATCTAAATCGGAGAATACTGGTATTCTGAAGAACCCTAATTGTGATAAACAAACGTAGATTTAGATCTGATAGATATCTTTTTTTCTCTTATATGTAGCAAAACTAGGTTGTGCTACATATAAGATAACGTTACAGAAGATATTCAACTATTAATCATACTTCTTAAATATTATGTCTCTTCTAAAAAGTTTCATCGCATATCATGCTTTTCTTTAGAATTAAAACGCAATAATAGAAATACCTTTCCATGATCTAACAGTTTTATTTTAAGATTCAGATGGTGACCCTCAATATCAATCCTTGGTTGGAAGAAAAGCTTGTTTTTTTAAAAAAATGCAGTCGACTCACCATGTAAGTATAGGGGTATGAGATTTGAAAAAATCGGAATATATAAATAGTGTAAATCGGGAGCATTTTGATTAGGTTATAAAACATCATTATAATTTAGCAACTTAACTACATTCCTTCTCAGAAGGAATAGCAGCCTGCTGGCCGTAATGTTTTTTCTTGCGCGGCAGCTTTTACAATGACTGAGAAAACGTCCGCCTTTAGGGCTGCGCCACCGACGAGAGCCCCGTCAATATCGGGTTGGATAAATAATGCCGCAGCATTACTGGCGTTAACTGAACCGCCGTACTGGATAATAATTTGTTCTGCGATTGCTATATCATACGCGGCGATATGATCGCGGATAAATTTATGCACTGCTTGTGCCTGGGTTGGAGTAGCGCTTTTTCCAGTACCGATAGCCCAGACAGGCTCATAGGCAATGACAGCATTCTCAAACGCTTTAGCACCTAACCGATTAAGTATCACATCAATCTGACGGGCACACACCGCTTCAGTTTGTTTAGCATTATTTTCTTCTTTGCTTTCCCCAACACACAATACCGGAATCAAGCCGGTTTTTTTTAGGATAGCGAATTTTTCAGCGATCAGTTCATCGCTTTCTTTATGATAAATTCGGCGTTCAGAATGCCCGATGATAATATATTTTGCGCCGATATCTTTTAACATTTCAGCAGAAATCTCTCCAGTGAATGAGCCTGTAAGATGAATATCAACGTTCTGTGTCCCCAAAAGAATCTGGCTACCGTTTAAGTATTTTTTTGCCAAATGAAGATAGAGAATCGGAGGGGCGATGACGATATTGCAATTGATAACGTTGCTGAGCTTGTTTCGGAGTACTGTGATTAATTCAAGGACCATGAGTTTGCTGCCGTTCAGCTTCCAATTACCTATTACTAACGGATGTCGCATTACTATTCCTCCATAAGGAAACGCAAGAGATGAAAATTCGTGTCACAGGGCCGAGTAAAAGCATCAAGATAAAAAGCGGATCTCTATATTTTCGCCATGGTTTTTCTCATCATGATTGATTTTGATAGATTACGCACTACTTAGATATATACTGAAGAATACAATTAAAAGGAAAATATCATAATAATGTATCTATATATTCAGACAAAAACAATTATGAAAATTAGAATCATACTTCAGGTTATTTCATGAAGTGCATCTACTGTGATTCAGAATCATAAATTCTGTTAATACATTATTTATTTATGGTAGACACGCAATGGTATCATCTCATTTTTGAGATGTGAGACCATTATTAGTTTGAGAACCCATTCTATATTCTACTGCGAATATACATTGTGTATTTTATAAAAATTGGTGATTGTCTTACATGTATTTCTTATTTTGAAGAAATATTGATTAGACGGAAGCTAGTATTGATCTGCATGCTACTTTTTGTAAAATTAACTCATTGTTTTAAATGATTTATTTCTAACTATGTAGTCTAATCTTGTTAGATTTTTATGATATATAACTCCTCAAGATCAACTAAGAGATAATATTGATGTTATACCATCTCTACCAATTTACGTAGAACAGGAAAAGCAAAAAAACACTATATCTTATATATGATTATAAAATCACTCGATGACTCTTTGTATAGACATAGGATTAAGCCAATACGGTATTCTCTCTCAAGCTTTTTACATAAGCGGTTTATTCATATTTTTATCGCGTCATCCGTTTCATAATACCAAAAAGTCACAATTTAAGTAGGAGATGTTTCATCTATAATCATTAGGTTCACAGCACCCTACTCTTCATACTCTGATTATGGTATGGGTTTTGCGGAGTTTATGGACAATCTAAATATTGTACTTATATAAACAACACGCAAACCTGATTCAGTTTTAGTCAAGTGCCAGAATTAACAGATGATGACTTGCATAATAGTCTGGATTTATTACTACTAACTTGATGTCTTTTCTAGTCGCAAGAAAAGGTTTGTATCGACTATGAAAGTAAATTTTCATGTTTTTTTACAAAATTATTTCTCGGTCTTTAGATTTTTATACAGAAGGTAACATCATGAAAAATAAAATATTTCATATAAACAACTCCAATAAGGAATTAAGAAATAACCTTCCTTTATCCGTGATCTGCCAGTGAGTGATATTTTCAGTAATATAATTTCCAGTAAGCGCTTGATCTAGTGCAGAGCGAACTGTAGTTTCTGAAACTCCAGTAAATGTGGTAAATTCAATACGCGGACATGCTTCCATCAGCCTAAAACGATTCATGAAATATTCCAATGTTAAATCAGCTGGCAACACTTCATAGTGTTTGGCTAAATAATTTCCTTGCATGTAGCTGTATGGAGAGCGCGTTTTGATAGTCCGCATCACTCTACCATCGGGTAGACTCAGTTTTCCGTGAGCAGCGCAGCCGATCCCAAGATAATCGCCGAAACGCCAGTAGTTAAGATTATGGCGACATTGAAAGCCAGGCTGGGCATAGGCCGAGATTTCATACTGCTGGTAACCTGCTGAGGTTAGCACCTGATTACAGTTCTGGTAAATATCCCATAGCGTATCACTATTAGGTAATATTGGTGGTTTTGAGGCAAATAATGTATTCGGTTCAATAGTTAATTGATACCAGGATACATGCGGAGGTTTCAGGGCTATAGCCTGAGCAATATCATTAAGAGCACCTGAGAGGGATTGCTCAGGAAGGCCGTGCATCAGATCAAGATTAAAGTTACGTAGACCAAGCGAAATCGCTAACCGTGCCGCATATCGAGCATCTTCAGGTCTATGTATGCGCCCAAGACGGAAGAGCTGCTCCTGATTGAAGCTTTGTACGCCAATGGAGATCCGGTTAATACCCGCCTTCTGATAACTCATAAAACGATCTGCTTCGACAGTGCCCGGATTTGCTTCCATGGTGATTTCAGCATTTGGTGCTAGCGATACCCGCTGGCGGATTCCATCAAGTAGAGACTTCATAACGCTAGCTGAAAGAAGGCTAGGGGTACCACCGCCAATAAATAGGGTGTTAACAGTACGAGAGGCAATTAACTGAATATCATGCTCCAAATCCATCAGCAAATGTTTCACATATTCCTTAAGCGATACCTCGCGCTGAAGCGCGATAGCATGGAAATCACAATAAGGACATTTTTTCATACACCAGGGAATATGCAAATACAAACTTAACGGTGGCAAAAAAAGCATAGAGAAAATCCTCACAACGTCATCGCCATTAGGAACTGAACTATATGATTTTTGATGACAAGACAATCCTTGTTAGCCTGCCTGGCAGGGAGCATCCTCCATGAAATAATGTTGAATTTTTAGATAATCACTGGCACAGCACCGAACTGGGCCAGTCGGTTTTTTTAATTGAGACTATGTCTAAAAAACAGTACATCTATTTGTTTTAGAAAAATATAATCCTGGCGTAGCATTTATTATGCTATCAGTGAAGATTAAAACATTAGCAGTATTAAAAATGTTTTTGCTGAACATTAGACGTTTTCTAATACCATATTCTCATCCAACCCTGAGATATTAACGTGCCGCATTGTAGTATTGCGATGTATCCCCTGATAGTAATTGGCCAGTCAATTGCATCTGCTGCTCTACGTCGCTCTGAGCGATAGCATGAGGCTCGATTTTGAGCCCTAGTTTATGGAATAGAGCCTGGTCGCGATTTTCTTCCGGATTTGGCGTTGTAAGCAACTTACAGCCATAAAAAATAGAGTTAGCACCTGCCATAAAACATAACGCTTGAGTTTGTTCGTTCATCTGTTCTCGGCCTGCCGATAGGCGTACATGCGAGCATGGCATCATAATACGCGCGACAGCAATAGTACAGATGAAATCAAATGGATCTATATCGTCATTATCAGCCAGTGCTGTCCCTTTTACCTTTACCAGCATATTGATAGGTACGCTTTCTGGCGGTGTTGGCAAATTAGCTAGCTGCACCAATAACTCAGCACGATCAGTAATGTTCTCACCGAGCCCCATAATTCCTCCCGAGCATACCTTGATGCCCGCTTGACGAACCGTACTGAGAGTATCCAGTCGATCCTGGTAACTCCGGGTTGTTACGATGCTCCCATAAAAGTCCGGAGAGGTATCTAGGTTATGGTTATAGAAATCTAATCCTGCTTCTGCCAGTCTCTTAGCTTGATAATCGTTAAGCATGCCAAGCGTCATACATGTTTCCAGCCCCATCTCCTTTACGCCTTCAACCATTTTCTCCAGTAGCGGCATATCTCGGTCGTTTGGGTTTTTCCAGGCGGCTCCCATACAAAAACGTGTTGAACCAGAATCGCGTGCTTTACGTGCGGCGTCCAGCACCTGCTGCAACTGCATTAGTCGTTCTGTCTCAAGCCCCGTGCTATAACGCGCACTTTGTGGACAATATTTACAATCCTCGGGACAGGCCCCCGTTTTAATTGATAGTAGGGAACTAACCTGAACTTCACCTGCCCTGAAATTTTGTCGATGTACCTGTTGAGCTTCAAAAAGTAAATCAATAAATGGCTTATCAAACAGCGCCCTAGCCTGCGCTAGCGTCCAGCGTTGAGATGTTGACATAACAATTATCCACGGTTTTTTGAAGAAAATAGAAGGCGTCAGTGTAGAGTGTGTCGCTATACTGTCAACCAGATATTTGGGTTTTAATTCATCTATTAGATGAATATTGTAATATAGCCGATAACCTAGGCTTAGCTACTTACATCTTGAGTCTTACTAATATATCAAGAGCTCCGGTTTGTTACATGCCTTCCATTAGAGACAAGCCTCCACTTTTCTATCAAATCAAATATTGTTATAAAAACTTGATTATCTCAATGAGGTAGTGATGAACACATCCTTAAAAGGGTGTGTTTTAATAAAATACAATGCAACACTGAATACCAATCTTTTATAAACCGCGATAGTTCTTGACTCCTTTAGATTAATCGAAACAATACCCGATTAAATTCCAGGCATGTCGGTAGATGATTACCGCTACCTATTTATTAAAATAGAATTTTTTTACTTTACGTATCTATACTGATATTCAGTTGAACTGTAATAGCTTTTAAAATACTATTTTTTAAGATGGTTTATTTACCAATTTGCAATGAATAGCCTGATGGTATGATCACCATCATACTAAGCTCTATTGATTATAGTAATAATGTTAAATATTATTATAATTTAATTTTTTAAAAAATAGAACATACTTAATCAATAAATCCAAGTGAGAAGGGGAAAACGCCCATACTTTTTTGCTCTAAAAAGTATGTAGCTAGAAAATATAGATGTTATAGAAGCGGTTATACTATGTATAAGTAAATACCAAAAAAGAGACATACATTATAACACTGATGTTCTTTTTTCAGTTTACATGATTCAATCATAGTTCCATTGTTTATCTGTTTCCTAAGAAGGGTGATGTTTATACACTCCATGTATGTAATAACGCAATATACATACAGGCTAACGAGCCATTAATGCTTCTTACTCTGCTAACAAGAAGCATTAATGGAGAAGGTGACTTTTTTCTTAATAATCAATCTGATAATTATTAAGAAAGTTATATGGATGGATATCTATCGTGTCAGTGTAAGGATCCGGAGGATCCTACCAGTATATTTTAGCTTTTAGCAAGAAAAACTTGACATTCCATATTTATGCACCCCCGTAAAGGGGTCGTGGTGAGAATGCTTCGCTTAAAAAGTTTATGCTGGTATTAGGCGTTATTCGATACTTGAGAAAGCGTGTTTATCGCAATGATATTACTGTACCAACAAATCACTTAGCGTATGTTTTCCTTTTTCCCTAGTACTACTAGTAAAAGTAATATTTACACTTTTTAGTATTTTTCAGTTTTTTCTGATATTAGTGTTGTGCTTCTTATTTTGTTTTTTACTAATTTTATACCCACTATTTTCGATGGTGTTGACGTTGGATCCATTACTTACAGAGATCAGCTTAATGCTAAGCTCTTATCTATTTTCGCCAATCTGGCTACATGAGCATGCTACTCAAGGTCTACTGACGCTGCTATTGCGATTTTTTTCTCTTTTGCTTTCCTTATGCTTCATGCTGGTTACTATATACCTTGGTTCTACCATAAAAGTACCAGCATGTGATGCACTTTTAGTGCCCGCTACTATCGGGAATATTTTTGCACTTGGAGAACAAGTATTCGCTCTCTATATCACTCTGTTTCCGTCTTACTCGTTAATTTATGGGGTACTAGCAGTGATTCGTATTCTATTTCTCTAGGTATACTAGATCTGGTGCATTGAGTTAATAAGAGACGGAGATTACTCCGTTACTGCATGAACTGGTCAAGTCAATTAGATAAAAAATACAATCGAGATAAGTGATCGTATTGATATAATAGTCAACCAGGTAGCTGTTCCTATAAAATGGTAAACGGTAGAGAGTTACGACGTTAAAATTCTATCTCCGGATAGAGATAGAGCACTAAAAAAAAACATCCGCTACATGACTATATATTAATCGATGAACACAAGAAGAGCACTCTTAATTGATATCTGTCAGGTAGAGCGGGAGAGGATAGTTCTAGTATTTAACTTTACAAAAAAATAGATACTGATCCGGGTTTTTATAGGACCCATAAGGCATGGATGCTTTCACCATTCACGGCGAGTCTATCGGACGGTATATTTAAGAAAGAGCACTACGAATGTATCACTTGTGCTTTCCTGAAACTGCTCGGGAGTTTCAACAATATTATTAGTTTTAGTGGGAAGTATTACGTAAATCGTTACATCAGTTCCTAGACTCCGAGAAGGATGCCTATGACAGCATGTCGCATCACCAGATGGTATTAGATGAAAAAAAATCATCCAGTGGCGGTATGAAGTATTTATGTTAATGCCAATAATGAAGCCGCTATACGTTTTTTTTTGCGGTACGGCAGAAAGTACGGAACAAAGGTTTTGGCACACTAATCGTAATAACGCTAGAGTCTGTGTCTTGCCAGGAAGGAGTCCAATACATGCTATGCAGGGCACATGAAGATACAGTGGTTTTTTCAGCGCACTCAGTTTTTTTTAAAAAAAGTGAGATGAATGGTTTGATATCACACTTCTTTAGCATGTTTTGATGGTCAAGCCTCATTGTCTACCCTAGACGATATTTTACATCACATCAATCGGTGTGCTCATTTACAGTAAATGTGGTATCATCCTCATCTCGCTTAGTAAGCAGATGAGGTACGGATCCGGTCAGTATACAACCGGGCAAAAGTTTATAATAATCATGACTAAAACTGGCAATCAAAATCTAAATTACACACTCTTCGGTGGCAATTTTTTTACCGATAACCCTGACTGTCTGGGGGGGTTGATTTGACTATTGCTACGTAAACGTTATCTCGAAAGCAACATTATTTTACCCGATACCCATATTAGACATAGTAAACTGGTAATTGGTAGGCTCGCAGCAGTAGCGGATCTGGGATCCTTCTCCGAAGATTTAGAGTGATGGGACAGGGATAAACATGAGTACACATTAAGGTCGAACTATATGAAAATAACATGAACAGGCTGTATTTCAAAGGATTTTTTATTGTGCTAACTACAGCACTACAATATCCGCTTAAAGAAAGATAGATAGGACTCCACCAACTCTACCTCCAAGCTTATATACCTAGATTCGTAGACCTTACTCTATCTAAAAATCCAGCGTATTGCTGATTTTTCTTGCTCTGAACATTCCCTAGCCGTTTTAGGTCAACTGGGATTATAAGAGGATAAAGATCGATTCTGTCTATAGACAGCTTGCATCTCCGTTAATTTAGGCGCGGGGTAAAAAGACCATATGTATAAATTATAAAAGATATAAGGAAAAAGCAGAAAGCGTTAAAAAACTAATAAGTGCACCAAGATGGATAGGAAGTTTAAGTGTGTTCGCCTAATTTCATCAGCAAGCAATTGAACTAACAAATTGTTTGTTAATTCTTTTTATTGAAAAAATCAAGATCCTAGGTAATATAGGACTCTTTTGGTACGCTACTAATGAAATTAGTGCGTAGGCTACGGATAGCCGAGATGATAATGGAAAAAAAATACAGATCGTCTTTTTAAATCATATGCGTTGTATAAAATTATTTTATACCGTATACTGGTGCAGTATACATCTTCTGATGTATTTATCGCTATCATCATAAATTATCACTCTGAACATGCTTCTTCAGAGCGGCTATTACCTTCTCTAATTTACCCCCATAGCGCTTAAAATGAATAAAATCAAGCTAAAGTGAATCCATGTCATACTCACAGTAGTATCAGAGGTTACAGTTAGAGAAGTCAATCGATTAATCAGAAGTTCATCACATAGAGTACCTCAGTCTTTTAAAAAATATGTCGTGTGGTGACTAATTGAATATCCCCTCCAAAGTATCTATAGCTAGAAGCTAATTAATATGAATCCGGATGAATTATCACCGCCGGCAAAGTATCATCAGTGCGTAGCGTCATGATTTCGCAACCATCTTTGATCACTACGATTGTATGTTCGTACTGGGCTGAGAGGCTATGATCTTTAGTTTTTACAGTCCAGCCATCTTTCATTGTTCGGATACTAGAATTGCCTGCATTAACCATTGGTTCAATAGTAAAAGCCATACCTGGGCACAATATGATACCCTCATCCTCTGCTGCATAATGCAATACCTGTGGCTCTTCGTGAAAACCTGCCCCGATCCCGTGGCCGCAATACTCACGCACCACAGAGAAACCCTCTGCTTCAACAAATTGTTGCATCGCTTTACCGATGGTAGATAAACGGATACCAGGCCGAGTCATACCAATAGCCAAATCAAGAGTTTCTTTCGTTACCCGGCATAACCTTTCACCTAAAATACTTGGTTTTCCGACGATAAACATCTTTGATGTGTCGCCATGAAATCCATTTTTTACGATTGTGACGTCAATATTCAGAATATCACCATCCTTAAGTTTTTTTTTATTACTCGGAATCCCGTGGCACACCACTTCATTTACGGAAATGCAGACTGATTTTGGAAAACCATGATAACCGAGAGATGCGGAAGCGGCATGTTGTCTCTCAATAATGTGCTGGGAACATACACGATCTAATTCGCCAGTGCTAACGCCTGGTTTGATATAAGATTCAATCATTTCTAGCACCTCGCTAGCAAGCCGGCCAACAACGCGCATTTGAGCAATATCGTCAAATGTTTTAATAGGAATAGACATAATAGAAATCCACAGTCGACGCAAGGGTCACGAATAACATAAGATACATTAGGGAATGATATATATCATATCAGTATCACTCAACACTGCCAATTCATCATTTCATTCCTGCTTTTAGGAAAAACTTGTGGAGTCTATTTATACTTTATGGTATAAAGCGCGCCGCGCGCTCGACGATTAAAGTTGATTTTTATATCATAAGCGCTTTTTGCCGCAATGAAACTCAATTGCGTTATTACACACATATATCGACACATGTATCGGGGTGCTTAGATCGTAAGATTGGAGTCGGTTGCATGGGATATGTGGAGGTATAACCCCACACTTACATAGAGGTTATTATGGCAACTGTTTCTATGCGTGACATGCTCCAGGCTGGTGTCCATTTTGGTCACCAAACTCGTTATTGGAATCCGAAAATGAAACCTTTTATCTTCGGAGCTCGTAATAAAGTTCACATTATTAATCTAGAACACACTGTCCCAATGTTTAATATTGCTCTAGCTGAGTTAAATAAAATTGCTTCACGAAAAGGAAAAATTTTATTTGTTGGTACTAAGCGGGCAGCAAGCTCTGCACTAAAAGAAGCGAGCAATAGCTGCAATCAATTCTTTGTAAACCACCGTTGGTTAGGTGGGATGTTAACGAATTGGAAAACTGTTCGTCAGTCTATTAAGCGTTTAAAAGATCTAGAAACCCAATCGCAGGACGGTACTTTTGAGAAATTAACTAAGAAAGAAGCCTTGATACGTACTCGTGAGCTAGATAAGTTAGAAAACAGCCTCGGCGGCATTAAGGATATGGGTGGTCTGCCGGATGCACTGTTTGTTATCGATGCGGAGCATGAGCATATCGCTATCAAGGAAGCCAATAACCTTGGCATTCCAATTTTTGCCATTGTTGATACCAACTCTAATCCAGATGGAATCGACTTTATTATTCCGGGGAATGACGACGCCATCCGTGCGATCAACCTATATCTGACTGCCGTAGCGACTAGCGTGCAGGAAGGTCGTTGTCAAGGTCTGATAGAAGAGCCTGAAATCAGCTTCTTAGAAAGAAAATAAGTACAGAATATATCTCTCAGGTTTCCTTATGAAGCAAATTTGATTATATCACTTAAAAGGCCTGTCTTCAGGCCTTTTTTATACCTACCTCAAGTATGTAAATAAAAAGGGAAAATCATGGTTGATGTTACCGCCACTCTAATTAAAGAACTGCGAGAACGTACTGGCTCGGGAATTATGGAATGTAAAATGGCCCTACTTGAAGCTGAGGGAGATATTAAACGGGCTATTGATAATATGCGTAAATCCGGCCAGGCGAAAGCCGCTAAGAAAGCCAGGCGCATCGCCGCTGAAGGAATCATCCTGATAAAAATTGCGCAGGATAGTAAATATGGCGTCATTCTTGAGCTGAACTGTGAAACTGATTTTGTTGCTAAAGATAGGGATTTTAAAACATTTGGAGACGCGATTATCACATCGGCTCTGAACGAACGTATTACTGATATTCAGGTACTGAAGAGTAAATTTGAAGATCAGCGAATCCAACTGGTGACTAAGATTGGGGAAAATATCAATATTCGTCACTTTGGTGTGGTAGAAGGTGACGTACTCGGTTCCTATCTACATGGCACACGTATTGGCGTTATAGTCTCCGCAATTAATGCAGATCAGGAACTTCTAAAACACATTGCAATGCATATTGCAGCCAGCAAACCGGAATATATTAATACGACTGATGTCCCGCCCGATGTCGTTTCTCATGAGTATCAAATTCAGCTTAATATAGCGATGCAGTCCGGTAAACCAAGGACGATTGCAGAGAAAATAGTTGAAGGGCGTATACGCAAGTTTATTAATGAGATTTCTTTAATAGGCCAGCACTTTGTGATGGATCCAAGCAAGACTGTTGGGCAACTATTAAGTGAACATGATTCTCAAGTTAAAAACTTTGTTTATTTTGCAGTAGGCCAAGGTATTGAGAAAGCCAAAGTGAATTTCGTTGATGAAGTAGCCGCGATCGGTAAGCAGTTTTAATCAAGGTGTTTATCAGTATCTACAGGAGGCTCTCTCCTTAAATTAGTTGGTATAAGACGACAGGTATCATCATATATAAGCCGAGCTTAAGCACTATGGGATAGAATCCCCCCTGAAGGAATAAATTCAATGGCAACTAATGCAAAACCCATCTACCGGCGTATCCTTCTCAAATTAAGTGGCGAAGCTTTACAAGGTGCGGAAGATTTCGGTATCGATGCCAGTATACTGGATCGCCTGGCTCAGGAAATAAAAGAACTAGTCGATCTGGGTATTCAGATTGGGGTGGTGATAGGTGGCGGAAACTTATTTCGCGGGGCTGGGTTAGCAATGGCTGGAATGAACCGTGTTATGGGTGATCATATGGGGATGTTGGCCACAGTAATGAATGGTCTAGCAATGCTCGATGCATTGCACCGTTCTTACGTTAATGCTAGGCTAATGTCAGCAATCCCTCTGAATGGAGTCTGCGATAATTATAGCTGGGCTCAGGCTATTCGCCTCCTACGAAAGCATTGTGTAGTCATTTTCGCCTCTGGTACTGGTAATCCTTTTTTTACTACCGATTCTGCCGCTTGTCTAAGGGGTATTGAAATCGAAGCAGAGGCTGTTCTAAAAGCGACAAAAGTCGCTGGCGTTTTTTCCGCTGATCCGGTAAAGCATCCAGAAGCTAGACTCTACGATCAATTAAGCTACCAGGATGTACTGGAAAAAGAACTAAAAGTAATGGATTTGGCTGCTTTTACTCTAGCGCGAGATTATAATCTACCAATACGCGTATTTAACATGAACACACCCGGCGCATTGCGCCGGGTGGTCATGGGTGATAAAGAAGGTACCTTGATTACCAAATAATTTATAACGGGACCATAGCAACTAATCGCTATGGTCCGCATAATTCACTAAGTCTAAAGGGTTCGTAAGGTGATTAATAAAATCCATAAAGATGCTGATATTCGCATGGAGAAATGCGTTGAGAGCTTTAAAAATCATATTAGAAAAATTCGAACAGGACGTGCTTCTCCTAGTTTTCTTGATGGTATTCAAATCAAATATTACGGTGCGCTGACGCCGATACGTCAGATCGCTAACGTTATCGCTGAAGATTCTCGCACTCTAACTGTCACTGTTTTTGACCGTACCCTGACGTCAGCAGTAGAAAAAGCTATTATGACTTCCGATTTGGGATTAAATCCTTCTTCCATCGGAACTGTTATTCATGTTCCTCTACCTCCACTAACTGAAGAGCGCCGCCGTGATTTAATCAAGATAGTGCGTAGCGAGGCAGAACAGGGCAGAGTGTCGGTGCGAAATGTCCGTCGTGATACGAATGAAAAAGCAAAATCACTATTGAAAGATAAAGCTATAAGTGAAGATGAAGAACGCCGTTTACAAGACAAGATTCAAAATCTAACAGATGGGTGGATTAAAACTCTTGATCGTATCTTGCTGGAGAAAGAAAAAGAATTAATCGTTATCTAATGCTTTCGCATTACTGATTTGACCATATTAAGATAGGATATCTCTATCCTGAGAGAGTTTTTAGAAAGAGTTCAAATAAGACTTAAGATGAGACTAGTCGTCTTGAAAGTAAGTTGTGAGGCTACATCAGAGATAAGTATCATCTGATGAGCGTAACAAACTAAAAAGAGCATCAGAAATCTGTGCTCTTCTGGACTAATACAACCGCAAGAGTAAGATACTAGTACAGATTCTCATTCCACTTTCGTGTTTTTAACAATACACTAAATAAATGTCTAATGTCTTTAGCGATAAACCGGATGGAGAGCGCAGATATCCAAAACTTTATTTTTAACATATTCAATAACCTTATCATCATGTATATTTTCTAGCACATCGCATACCCAACCCGCTAAGCGCCTCACGTCAGGTTCGGTAAAACCGCGTCGGGTAATCGCGGGCGTTCCGATACGTATGCCGGAAGTAATGAACGGGCTTTTCGGATCGTTAGGCACACCATTTTTATTGACAGTGATATTAGCACGACCCAGAGCTTCATCTGCTTCTTTCCCGGTCAAATTTTTATCTACTAAATCCACAAGAAACAGGTGGTTATCAGTACCTCCTGAGACAATTTTGAAGCCACGTGATAAGAAGATCTGCACCATAGCCTTCGCATTCTTAGCTACGTTCTGCTGATAGATTTTAAATGTAGGCTCCATCGCTTCTTTTAGCGCCACTGCCTTAGCAGCAATAACATGCATTAATGGCCCCCCTTGTACGCCTGGGAAAACGGCGGAATTCAGTTTTTTATATAACCCTTCGCTTCCGCCTTTTGCAAGAATCATACCCCCACGTGGGCCAGCCAGAGTCTTGTGGGTAGTTGTTGTTACAACATGCGCATGAGGCAACGGATTTGGATAAATACCGGCGGCGACAAGACCTGCCACATGTGCCATATCGACAAATAGATATGCATCAATGCTATTAACAATTTGTCGCATTTTAGCCCAGTCGATAATACCGGAATAAGCAGAAAAACCGCCGATGATCATTTTGGGCTGATGGGTTTTCGCTAACCTTTCCAATTGCAAATAATCAATATGTCCTTTATTATCAACACCATAACATACTACGTTATATAGTTTTCCAGAAAAATTAACTGGGGAACCATGGGTTAAATGGCCGCCATGTGCTAAATCCATACCCAATACGGTATCACCTGGTTGAAGTAAAGTGCTATAAACAGCAAAATTAGCTTGTGATCCAGAATGAGGCTGCACATTGACATAATCTGCGCCAAAAAGAGATTTCGCACGATCGATAGCTAGCTGCTCTACTTGGTCGACATATTGACATCCACCATAATAACGTCTTCCGGGATAGCCCTCGGCATATTTATTAGTTAATAGTGAGCCTTGCGCCTCCATTACACGTAAGCTGGTGTAATTTTCAGATGCGATTAGTTCAATATGGTCTTCCTGTCGTAAGACTTCTTTTTCCATAGCCTGCCACAATTCTATATCATAATCAGCAATCTTCATATTGTTCTTAAACATCTATTTCCCCTTAAGCCCCCCCTCCTGAGTACTGGGGGAATAAAAGAGAGGAGATAATAACCTCTCTGTCTAATATTTGTCTAAACTTTCGATAAGGTTCTTCAGTGTGGCTGGTGTGCAAACAATACGGTCTTAATATGACCGATATTAACTGTAGCTCTGCTATAAGACTCTCTCAAAAAATATGGATGCAGACGTATAGAGACATTTTTATTGGACATATTTACGTTTTATAGAGTTTTCCGCCGAAAACAAATCTTAACAAAAGCAAAACATCTCAATAACTTATTTCCAATAAGAATAGAACATAACTACTCATAACAGTCATGTGTAATTGAGGACCACGCAATTTCAGTCTATACACATAGCATACCGTTTAGCAGAAATGCATGGCTTGTCTCATCATTCACATATCGGTATAGTAGACTGCCGTCTTGACTTACACGCTATCCCATCGCTCGTGAAATAGCGAAAGTCTCATAATAGAGTCGATTTTAGATACTAGTAGTTATTACTTGGAGTCATTCTTCATTTCTTTGGTTTCCAACTGTACGAATAAATACTGGGTATTTCACTTAATAACAGTACCTATCGTATCATAACTTATCTTCTAATAGTTATTGCGCCCTCTGTCGAGATCGCCAGAGGGCGCACCGGTGCTCTTTTCTTTATTGTTGTTGTTTAGTTCGCAATTTTTTGGCGGCACTTACCATATTAGCCAAAGCCTGTCGGGTTTCTAGCCAGCCTCGGGTTTTTAATCCGCAATCTGGATTTACCCATAGACGTTCCGGCGGAATTCTCTGAGCTGCTTTGGAGAGTAAATCAAGCATCCAGTCTTCTTTTGGAACATTGGGCGAGTGAATATCATATACGCCAGGCCCAATTTCATTGGGATAATCAAATTCCTTAAAGGTTTTCAACAGCTCCATATCTGATCGTGATGTTTCAATTGTAATAACATCCGCATCAAGCGCTGCAATGGCATTCATTATATCGTTGAATTCACAATAACACATATGAGTATGAATTTGGGTGTTATCCTTTGCTACCGCGGCATGTAAGCGGAATGCCTCTACTGCCCACTCTAGGTAATTATTCCATTCCGAGTTTTTTAGAGGGAGCCCCTCGCGCAATGCTGGTTCGTCGATCTGAATGATACCAATACCCGCCTGTTCTAAATCTGTTACTTCATCACGCAATGCGAGCGCGATTTGACGGGCAATGGTTTTACGACTCACATCTTCACGGGGAAATGACCAGCATAAAATTGTAACGGGACCAGTCAGCATTCCTTTTACAGGTTTCTTAGTCAAAGATTGGGCATAACATGCCCAGTCAAGTGTAATCGGCGCTGGACGACTAATATCGCCGATGATGATGGGCGGTTTTACGCAGCGGGAACCATAGCTCTGCACCCACCCGTTCTGAGTGAAGACAAAACCGTTAAGATGTTCACCAAAATATTCTACCATGTCATTGCGCTCTGCTTCCCCGTGCACTAATACATCTATCCCTAGCTCTTCCTGTGCTAAAATAGCTTGTTTAATATGTTCGCGAATACCTTGATGATAGCGACTGCTGTCTAGCAGTCCCTTTTTAAACTTGAGACGTAGGCTGCGGATTTCACTAGTTTGCGGAAAAGAGCCTATCGTAGTGGTTGGAAAAACGGGCAAATTAAAGCGTGCTCTCTGTAATGGAGCGCGCTTAGCATATGGTTGATTCCGTTGACTATCGGCCTCCGTGATCTTTTCCAGACGTATTTTAACCTCTGGATTATGTACCCGGATGGAGTGCTGGCGGGCATAGATCGGTAAACTATACTGGATTAGCTCTGATTTATTCTGATCATTTGGCATATTTAAGGCAGTACACAACAAACCCAATTCCGTGCACTTTTGTTGTGCAAAAGCCAACCAGCTTTTCACCTCGTTGTCTAGATGGGTTTCGACACTTAAATCAATTGGGCTATGCAGTAGCGAGCAGGACGATCCGATCCACAATTCACGATTCTTAACAATAGGGTGTAATTGTTTAAACCACTTATGTAAATCGGCACGCCAGACGTTACGTCCATTAATGACACCAGCAGATAACAACCAGTGTGACGGCAGTTTTTGATCCAGTTTGTCTAGATCGTCGTTCCCCGCGACTAAATCTACATGCAATCCCTGAATTGGCAGCGTTGTAATAATATTTAAGTGGTGACCTATACTATCAAAATAGGTGGTTAGAAGAAGTTTAACCTTTCCTTGAAGAGATTCATAGGCATCGCGATAGGCATCACACCATGTTTTCGGTAGTTCTAATACTAATGCTGGCTCGTCTATTTGCACCCAGATGATACCACGTTTAGCTAGTTCACCTAGTACATATGAATACACTGGTAGCATTGATTGCAATAGAGATAGACGATCAAAGTTCTTGCCCTTTACCTTACCTAACCAGAGGTAACTGATTGGCCCAAGCAGCACCGGCTTTACGCGGTAGCCCAGCGTCAATGCTTCGTCTACTTCATCTAGTAACTGACTCCAGCCAAAACAAAACTGCTGTTCTATGGAAAATTCAGGGACTATATAATGGTAATTAGTATTAAACCATTTCGTCATTTCAGAGGCAGAGGTAGACTCACCAGTCGGTGCAATCCCTCTTCCAATACGAAATAGAGTATCGATGTTACTGGAATGCGTACTATGGCGATGTCGTGTTGGGATATTATCTAACATTAGACTAGTGGTGAGGACATGATCGTACCAAGCAAAATCACCCACGGGCAGAAGGTCAACCCCAGCGTCTTTCTGCTGTTGCCAATGACGCACGCGCAGTTTACGGCCAGTCTCTAGTAACTGTTTCTGGCTAATATTGCCGGCCCAATAACTTTCTTGCGCTTTCTTTAATTCCCGGTGCAGACCTACACGGGGAAACCCCAGTGTATGACTCAGAATTACCATTTACCCTCTCCTATTATAGGCGCCTAGATGTTTACACATTAATAATCACCATGTAATGTACTGTTCACAAGCGCAAATTATTCACTTCTAGGTGAAATATTCTCATGATCGAACTCAAACATCTACGAACGCTACAAGCGTTGCGTAATAGCGGTTCGCTGGCGACTGCTGCAATGCAGTTACACCAGACTCAATCGGCGCTGTCACATCAGTTCATTAATTTAGAGCAACGGCTGGGATTTCGTTTGTTTGTGCGTAAAAGCCAACCGTTACGTTTTTCACCGCAGGGTGAGATTCTACTTCAACTAGCCGAACAGATCCTGCCTCAAGTGCAGCAGGCAGTACAAACCTGCAAAGAACCCCATCAGCAGGCTACCTTACGTTTAGCCATTGAATGTCATAGCTGCATTCAGTGGCTAACACCAGCGTTAGCTGAATTTCACCAGCAGTGCCCGCATGTCTTGATAGATTTCCGTTCTGGCATGACCTTCGATCCGAAACCGGCGCTACTACAGGGGGAGCTAGACCTGGTACTGACTTCGGATATTTTAGTTCGTAGTACACTCTACTATGCTCCGATGTTCGATTTCGAGATTAGACTGGTGCTGTCCCCGGATCATGCCCTTGCGACCCAGGCTGTCATTGCTCCAAAACATTTAGATCAGCAGACATTATTAATCTATCCAGTACAGCCTAATCGAATAGATATTTGGCGCCATTTTCTGCAACCAGCGGGAATTAGCCCAGTATTAAAAACCGTCGATAATACGCTATTGTTAATTCAAATGGTATCAGCACGCATGGGTATCGCTGCGTTACCTCATTGGGTTGTAGAAAGTTTTGAACGCCAGGGACTGATCTCTACTCGAAAGCTTGGGGGAGGATTATGGAGACGACTGTACGCCGTTGTTCGTGACGGAGAACAACGCCAGCCGGCAATTGATGCATTTATCCGTTCAGCTCAACAGCACGCCTGTAATTATTTACCTTACGTTCAATCTGCTAAAGAAGCGGGTTGTTAATCTTTTGTCCTGAGTCTTGAAAGATAATGACCCGGAGATAAATATAATTCCTATCCACTCCCAATCTATTCATAGAATAGATACCCAATGATATATATCATTTGTTGAGGGTAAAATACCATACATACTGATCATCTATGATCCGGAAACAACTACTCTCGAGGTCAGCACTGATTGTAAGGAAAGAAAAGTCTATTCACTTTAATGAAACATTAAATTTTAAATTGATATTTAACGTTTCTCTATATCAAGAGCTTCACACGAACAGTCGTTTTTTTTCTCTGTATACGTAGGTTTGTTAGCAGCATAAAAAGTCTTTAAATCTGTCTGGAAACTAGAAATCCATGATTAAAAATAAATTGTGACGTATTAAATGAGTGCTGCTTTTAAAATCATTACTTCTTTATATGAAAATATTGAAAGAAATATTTCATGCGGCATATCTATTACATACATTTTCGATATACGAGGTTAGTTGTAATTTACTACTGAGTAGTAATAAAATTAGCGAAAATCAAGATTAACAAACCCTTTATGTTTGCATGACGCAAAAACAATATTTATTACGGTGCGTACTATAACAAACAAACTAGATGTTATTTTCTTACTAGGGGGATAAATGAGAAACAGCTAGTAATATTTTCATATCTTCTCAAAATCTAGACGATTACGTTAACAAAAAGAGAGATCTAATTAACTTCATTGTAAGGATATGTTTTAACCTAAAATAAAAAGATATGTATCGCAATACATATCTTTTATCTGGTTCTGATAGCCTTTTCTGTGCTTCAGATCTAAAAAAATACAGAATCAAGCATTCCATTGAATATCTAGCACACCAATATTAAAACAATCAGGTTAATAACCCTATCCATCTCTTTCGTATTAACTGAGGTTGAAAAGTGATTTTTTTCGTAGACGTTGATTGCCTATATTTTCAATATGTTAGATACTATCCTTGTTTCTAATCTAGAATGGTTTTTTTGTGCCAACAGAGCACTTATGATTAATATCAAATTACTACGTTTCTAGTAATTAGACTTGGCTTTTCTTATCCACTCCAAAAGGTTTTGACGGATATAAATGTAAAAAACCATTATCTAAAAACTGTTTCAGGTTAAAGAAGTGTCATGTTGAAAAATCGTCCACCCCTCTGTGTTTTAAAGTTACTTATTTTTTATATTTTCTAAAGTCGGAATTTTAATTCTATTAAGACAGACGAAATAACAAATTGGAAAACATATTTATTATAATACGCAATATTTTATTGTTAATCCAGATTGAGTAACAAAAATATTATCTTGATTTTAGTTTGTTTTTTCTAAAATAGAATACAGTAATATGATATTAAATTATTTAATTAAGATTCCTAATCTGGATTAAATAATTGTGGACAGAGAATATTAAAATAGATATCGTAAATTTAGTGATATTGTGATATCTGCTAGGAATAATTATGATTAGGCGATGCAATTGTCGAAACTCAACAAGCTATTAAAAATAAATACCGTAAATTACTCGTATAGAAAATCATCTTTTATCGCCCTTATTCTTTTAGTAATTACTGTAGTAATCTACTAAATTTAAATCAACGATTTAAATACAAGACTCCATGACATATATAATCATATCTATGAAATAGATAATGTAGTTTGTCTTTTGACAAACATAAGATGATATATATTGATAATATATACTAAACTTTAGCTAGTATCAATAGCTTGTTTATTAAACAACATTTTTTCTCCCTTGTCTGAAAAATCGAAATTGTATTCAAGTTAATATCTAAACTATATTGATAATAATCTTATCTCCTCTCCTGGAGAGGGTGTAAATAGGAAAACAAAACCGGATTTTTTTAGAATAAAGATTTCTGATGGATGAAATAAGCATAACCCCTTAATATTATATGTTCATTATATCTAACTTCCTCAACGTCACTATTACGAAGTAGATAAAGCAATTGTTTCTATAATTCATCGTAACACTAGAGGTTGTATTTTATCAATACACATGAGTCTTGATTATAATTTAGTTGCTTAGCTATATCGAAAATATTTATGCGTAATTGTAGAAGGTTGCGATGAAAATTTGTTATGTTTTTTAGCCGATATCTGATTAATCTGCCAGATTAGAAGAAAATATGAATGTATCGATAAATATAAAATGGCCTCTGATCATTCTTTTAATGCTGCCATTTACGCTAGCGATAGGGTGCTTGATTCAGATTAAACACTTTGCCCCCGAGCCATTAATTCTCAAGAAGGATGAGATTTTTACTCTTCCGTCTGGAACGAATTACGCGGGTTTAGAAAAACTACTTCGTCGACAGCATTTAGCAAAGAAAACATGCTGGCTGCCGTGGCTTATCAAATTAGAACCAAAACTGGCAGAAGTTAAGGCTGGTACGTATCGCCTACAGCCAGGCATGACGGTCAGAGACCTATTAAATCTGCTGGTTAGTGGTAAAGAAGCGCAGTTTTCCATCCAATTTATCGAAGGAGAAAGGCTTAAAGAATGGTTGACTGTTCTTTCTCGAGCACCATATATGAAACATGATTTGCACGACGTTACACCGCAAACACTAGGTGTGAAACTAGGGGATCCGGCTGATAGTATCTTGGAAGGGGAATTTTATCCTGACACTTATCTTTATACTGCAACTACTTCCGACAGTGCGATTCTTAAACGTGCACGTCAGCGTATGAAACTCATGCTACTGAAAATCTGGGAGGGACGAGCCGAAGGGCTACCCTATGAGACACCTCAAGAACTGTTAATTATGGCTTCAATTGTTGAGAAAGAAACAGCAATAAAAGAAGAGAGGGCAAGGGTAGCCTCGGTATTTATAAATCGCCTGCGTGCTGGGATGAAACTACAGACTGACCCCACAGTTATCTATGGTATAAGCGAAGATTATCATAACAGTATCACAAGGCGGGATTTAATGACTCCGACACCGTATAATACTTATATTATTAACGGGTTGCCTCCTACACCGATCGCTATGCCTGGCCAGGCTTCCCTTAAAGCCGCCGCGCATCCAGAAGAGAGCGAGTATCTTTATTTTGTCGCCGATGGGCGAGGTGGGCACGTGTTTAGCACTAACTTGGCGAGTCATAACCAGGCAGTACGGAAATATCGACAAGGCCACGATATAAGGGGAAATAATGAATAGTAAATTTATAGTTATTGAAGGTCTGGAAGGCGCCGGAAAAACCAGTTCGATCGAGCAGGTAGCAGATGTTCTTCATCAGCAGGGTATTCGAGATATGGTTTTTACACGAGAGCCAGGAGGTACACCGATGGCGGAGGTGTTACGCACTCTAATTCAGGATAAGCGAGGCGAAGAACCTATTACAGACCTCGCCGAATTATTGATGCTCTACGCCGCGCGAGTACAGTTGGTCGAAACGGTGATCAAACCATCGTTACTTCGTGGCGCGTGGGTGATAGGCGATCGCCACGATCTTTCCTCTCAAGCGTATCAGGGGGGTGGGCGTGGAATAGATATGCGCTTCTTACAAACTCTTCGGGATGCCGTGTTAGGGGAACTGCATCCCGACTTAACATTATACCTGGATGTTCCACCTTTACTCGGTCTAGCTCGTATTCGCACAAAAGGAGAACTGGATCGTATCGAGCGGGAGTCTTTAACATTTTTCAATCGAACCCGTACGCGTTATCAGGAATTAGCAGCGGAAGACGACCGTATCATGACGATTGATGCTAGCCAGCCATTAGCAATAGTGAATGCAACTATTCGTCACCGGTTAAGGAAATGGCTGTCCTTACAGGACTCAACATGGTGAAATGGTATCCATGGCTTAATTCTCCTTATCGACAAATCCTAACTAGCTATCAGCAGAAACGTGGACATCATGCTCTATTACTGCACAGCCAGTCTGGTAATGGTGAAGCGTCTTTATGCTATGCTCTTAGCCGATGGCTAATCTGTCGACAACCAGACGGTATAAAAAGCTGTGGAAATTGCCACAGTTGTCAACTGATGAAGATTAATAATCATCCTGATGTGTATCAACTACAGCCAGAACAAGGGCGAAAAAGTCTGGGCATAGATAGTGTCCGTAGCATAATTGACAGTTTATATGCTCGGGCGAGTCAGGGCGGGGCAAAAGTAATACATCTGTCCCAGTCTGAGCTGCTCACAGAGCAAGCGGCTAATGCGCTCTTGAAAACTTTAGAGGAGCCGCCGGACAACACCTATTTTATACTAATCTGCCAAACACCCGCTTCCCTGTTGCCAACCCTGAGAAGTAGATGTCTTTATTGGCCGCTGCCAGCGCCTGAGGAAGAACTTAGTTTCCGCTGGTTGCGGAAAGCGGGTTACCAACATCCACCACTATCGACTCGCACTGCACTTCGCCTCTGTGGGGGCGCCCCACTAGCAGCAGAAGCCTTGCTGAAACCAGTACGTTGGCAGGATCGCCTAACATTTTGTAGGCGTTTGCAAGAAGCGCACGAAACCGGTAATTTTTTAGAACTTTTGCCAATATTAAACCGAGAGCAGGATAACGGGCCGTTGCATTGGATGCTCAGTCTGATAAGTGATGCGCTGAAATACCAGCATGGGGCAAAAGAATTCCTACTGAATGCTGATAGATCTCAGCTAGTAGCCTTGATAGCAGCACGCTGGGCAACTAGCATCCTTCATGTACAGTGGCAGCAGTGGTTATATTATATATATCAGTGCCAGGAGATCAGCGGTATTAATCGTGAGTTATTACTCACTAAGTACTTGCTTAATTGGGAGCAAGCAGTTAAAGATGTTCGTATTTCTCTATGAGATATAATAAGAGTAAACTATGTTTTTAGTCGATTCCCATTGCCATCTTGATGCCCTAAATTACAAAACATTGCACCACGATATAACGGATATGATAGATAAAGCGAGTGCGCGTAGCGTAAAACTAATGTTAGCAGTATCTACTACTTTACCCGGTTTTCATGCTATGACCTCAATGATAGGACGTCGTGAGAATGTGTTGTTTTCCTGTGGAATCCATCCTCTAAATCTTGAAGAACCTTTTGAGTTTTCTGAATTGCACCAACTAGCCTCGAGTGAGGATGTAGTAGCACTCGGGGAGACCGGTCTTGATTACTACTATCAGGAAAATAATAAAGTCTTGCAAAAGGCGGTATTCCGAGAACATATTCGGCTCGGACGAGAACTAAAGAAACCGGTGATCGTGCATACCCGAAGCGCCTGTGAGGATACGCTGGCTATTCTGCGGGAGGGGGAACATGGCAAAGACGGCAGTGGCGTACTGCACTGTTTTACCGAGGACCTCTTAACCGCCAAAATACTGCTGGATATTGGGTTTTACATCTCATTTTCGGGTATTGTCACCTTCCCCAATACAGATGTACTGCGAGCAGTAGTACGCTATGTTCCTCTGGATCGGATTTTAGTGGAGACCGATGCTCCTTATTTAACCCCAGTACCTTATCGCGGCAAAGAAAATCAGCCAGCTTATGTACGTGATGTAGCAGAATTTATAGCGGTACTAAAAGGTGTTCCACTCCCACAGCTAGCTGCTGCCACTACAGCTAATTTCGGTCGTTTGTTTCAAGTAAAGATTAAACCATAGAGCATCAGTGATGCGTGTTTAGTGACAGTTATGCTGAGATGAACAGCTCTTGCTTTCTTTACTTGCATATATGATGTTGTTTCTTTAATAACTAGAGGTAATCAATACTTAAGAAGTATTTTTTCTATATAGAAGAAGCCGTTATCACACACTTTTTAAATTAATTGCCTGAAAGATTGCTGTGAAAAACAGGCTAAAATTACCTGGTATTCCGCATAAAGCAAACTCTCGTTTATATTTTTAAACGCAATATCTACCAATGTATCATCGGTTGATATTTTTTTTAGAGTCACTAACGTGACTGAACTAGAATAGACCTAGCGGGTCAATGACTATTTACTATTTCTCGTGAAATATCTGTGTCAACATCAGAAATCATTGACATGATTTCTGATGAGAATCTAACTATTTACGATTTTAATATATTTTGCTTATTATGATGCTTTATCGCCTGTTCTGGGTTTCTAAAAACTCATCGAAACTCATCTGATCTTCTGCTTCTAGAATACTCTGTCGTTTCCAAGATTGGATACGCTCATCTTCAAGCCGAGAATCGCTTAACACCTGGAGCGGCTCATCTCGCAACATCTGGCGATAATTATTAGCCAAGATTATCCCTATCCCAGAAATACCGTGCTCTATTAACTGATCTAGAAAACGAGCAGAAAGTGTATGTTCTGGCTCATCAAAGCCTGAGACTAATTTATCGCAAACTTCCTGATAGTGTGTATTGGTATTGTTTCTATCGAGGATTACACCTAAATGCCGAAGATCTTTAAACAGTGATTTTCCGAGAGTGCTTAATAGCTCCTCCTTACTGCCTAAGTTAACACCTAACATTAAACCAGGTTTACGTCCTTCTAGAATGACCCGATTCCAATTAATACGGGTAAAGTGCAACTCTTTCGCGTTCATCTCAGGTGCTTCAGCTAGCACACACCAAATCAGGAAAAGATCCAGAAATCGAGCTTGTTCTTCGTCAATCCCCACCGGAGAAAATGGATTTATATCCAAAGAGCGCACTTCCACGTATTCAATCCCTCCTCGCATTAACGCGTCAGATGGAGATTCGTCGAGATGCAGTACCCGCTTTGGACGTATTGGAGTATAGAGTTCATTTTCAATTTGTAGCACGTTAGTATTCATCTGAAGATAACGACCGTTCTGTTTTAGTCCTATACGCTGATAATCAGCGCATGGCATTTTAATCGCTTTTTTCAGATTGAAAACATATTCCTCTAAATGATTAAAGGTAAGGCCCAATTGCCTTTGAGACTGATTCGTATATCCTAACTCACTCAACCGTAATGAAGTGGCATAAGGTAAGTACACTAATCCAGATGGTGCTTTTTTAAATGGTAATGCAGTAGTACGAGCTTTTAGGAAAGATGGACAGATTCCGGGCGAGGCCCCAAATAGATAAGGAATGATCCAACCGAATCTATAATAATTGCGAATAAGCCTCAGATAACCGGCGGAAATTTCTTCTTTACCACTCACCTCATCTGTGATACCGACGTAAGCTTGCCAAAATGCTAAAGGTAAAGAAAAATTATAGTGCACTCCTGCTATTAGTTGCATTAATCCGCTATAGCGATTTTTCAATCCTTTTCGGTATAGGGTTTTCATACGTCCTAAATTAGAAATACCATATTGAGCTACTTTAATAGGCTGAGCGTCGTCAATGAAATATGGCATGCTCATCGGTTGTAGGCGTTCATCCCCTAAATTCCGCAATACGTAACGATGGATATCTCGTAACAGCTCCAGCATATGCGCAATATCGTCATCAACTGGTGTAATAAGCTCTAGTTGAGCTTCGGCAAAATCAGTAGTGATCCACTGATGAGTCAGCGCAGAACCAAGTGATTCGGGATGAAGGGTTTTCGCTAGGCTACCGTTTTCATTGATGCGAAGCGCTTCACGCTCTACACCTCGGCGAATCCCTGTCAGTGATTGAGAATTGGCTTCTATCCAGGATAAAGCTGTTGATACATCCGGAATCAAATTAACCTCCCTCAGGTTAACAACCTTTCGCTTTAGCATAAGGGATTCATTTTACTTAATACTACCTTTCGTTAAAGCAATACCATGACGCGCATAACTTTAGAGGTATTTTGAGTAAGGTTTCTTCATCAGGGTAAATAATTCATATTTAATTGCATGGACGTGCATAGATCCTTAATCTACCCGGTGTTTAATGTAAATAAAAAGAATCCAAATTCTCTTCATTTATCCGATGAGTATCTTATTAACTAACCATATAACTAGCAGAGTCTAAGAAAATCTCATAGAAAACTCTAATATCTGTTATTTAAAAACCCATTTTGAATCTTTAAGAGCAATAACAATTATCATGTATATGATATGTGATACTTCGCCCAACATCTACTCTTAATGATAATGTGCTTGTTAGATATAACAATAAAACATTATTATTCTTATCTATATCAATTAGTTAATTCTTGAAACTGTTTTTTATAAAATCAGAAACTATATAGGAAAACATTATAATGTATCTACATGCGATGTAGATGCTCAAAAAATTCTCTTCGTACTAATCATGACTACTAAAAAACCTAATAACTAACTTCTAGTTATAAAATGTTTAAGCGGCATGAATAGGATTCAACTTTGTTTGATAGGGGTTGTGAATTAATATGTTGTTGATGATATAGCCTAACGGGACGTTAGGCGCTCTATAAGGCCGCTTCGTCGATTAGTTTTGCTTATAATCGCATACTGCAATACTTCATCAGTTGCGTACAGGGATAAGCGAGTACGCGCACGCGTCACCGCAGTATATAGTAATTCTCGAGTCAATACGGGCACTGTCTGATTAGGCAATACCAGTACCGTATGCTGAAATTCAGACCCTTGGGACTTATGCACAGTCATAGCAAATGCTGTTTCATGTTCTGGTAGACGATTTACTGGCACTATCCTAATATCACCATTAGGCAGGGTAAAATACCCTCGCAGAATCCGGTTATCATCGCAAAGCAGGATTCCAATATCGCCGTTGTACAAGCCTATCGATGGCGCATTACGTATAATCATCACCGGTCGGCCAGTATAGGCGCATCCCAATCTGTCTAGGGTCAGCAATCCAGCACGTTGTAAGGCTAATGAAATGCAGTCATTGAGACCAACAACCCCAAACTCCCCCTCTCGTAATGCGCATAATACTCTGAATCGATTAAAAAAGTTTAAAATTTCAGCAGGATTGTCAGAGTTCTTAACTCGCTGTAAGTATTCACGATAGCCTTCAATACACTCATTTAGCATACATTGATATGCTATTGTTTTATATAGTGGAATATATCTAACATCTACTTCTGTGCCGGTATGTAGCTGAACCAAAACACCATTAGCATCACCAGTATTAATCGCATGAGCTAACCGACCAATACCAGATCCGTCATTAAAACGATAGTTTTTACGGAGCAAACATAGACTATCGGCGATGCTATGTTCCCTGCTGGAGACTCTGTTTGACGCCGGTATAGTAAAACCTGTCAGCCTAGCTAGTTCTGCACAGCGTACAGGGATGTAACCGATCTCCGCTAACTGGCAGATATCTCCAAATACTGATCCCGCCTCCACCGATGACAACTGACAACGATCTCCTAAGAAGATAACTCGTGCTTGCAATGGTAATGCGGCAATCAAATTGGCCATCATCGATAAACTGATCATTGATGCTTCATCAATAATCAGAATATCCACATTTAGTGTATTGCCGCGATGATAATGCATCTTCTGGCTATTTGGCAAACCCCCGAGTAAACGGTGCAGTGTTATTGCTTCCTTGGGTAACTGCTTCTGCAGGTTTTTATGTAATCCAAGACGTTGCAACCCTAATCCTATGGTTTCATGTAGGCGTGCCGCCGCTTTTCCGGTAGGTGCTGCCATGATTATCCGAGGACGACTGCCGTTACTTAACTGAAGAAAAACTGCCAGTAATTTAGTTACTGTAAAAGTTTTACCTGTTCCTGGTCCACCCGATATTAGTGATACCCGGCGTGTTATTGCAACGCCCGCGGCTAGTTTTTGCCAGTCGATTTTAGCACTAACGGGAGGAAAATAATGCGTCAATACAGCAGCGATTTTCTCTTCATCCCCCCCAACTATTGCCGGCCGATTGAAGAACTTTGCCACCTCGCATTCATACCGCCACATTCGCTGTAAGTAAAGGCGCTGGTTATCCAGTACCAATGGTGTCGGGCGAGAACCATCACTAACCGCAGTCGAGGCCATTAACTGTTGCTGCCATTCATGAATTGAGAGACTCCCCGCCATCATCCAAGCCTGATGTGCTAACAAAGGTAAGCGACCATTAAAAATCCGCTTTGGCTTTAATAGTGTTAGCGGCAAGCAAACATGACCAGTACCGACATCGGTGCTTAACGAGGCGCTCGCGAGCATTAACGCAGGTTGATTAGCAGTTGCTATCATACATGCAAACTGGATGTCCAGCGGACGACAAAGATGTAACCGTTGTGCCTCAGCGAGAATGTTTTGCATCTCTACCATTTTCTCCTCTGCTATCAGCTTTCTGATATCAGTTTTCCACTATCAGCGGCTGTGTTTACCGCTGAGTAAAGTGTCAAATTTCTCTATAAATTCCGTATCTGGACAACAGTAAAAAACACCTTTTCCAGGCTGAGTAAGATTGATACCGCGTAGAAATAGGTAATATACCCCACCAAAATCACGTTGGTAATTATAATCCACCAGGCGATGACGTAAAAATCTATGCACTGCTAGTGCATAAATCTGATACTGTAGCATATAGCAGTTGGCGATAATTGCCCGATCCATCGCTGACTTAGTATAGTCTGCGCTCTCCTTTCCTAGCCAGTTTGATTTATAATCCAGAAGATAATAACGACCTTGCCAACGAAAAACAAGATCAATAAATCCTTTCAACATCCCCTTGACTCTCGAGAACTCTAGTGGCGGACAGAGGCGGGAAAGTGGATCATACTTCTTGCAGAGTAAGTCCAGATCGCGAGCTTCCAGCGAGACACTAATAGGCAGGTAAAACTGAAGTTCAGCATGTCGAGAATTTCGAGAGATGTCCGCAAGAGTAAGGAAGCCGCCGTCCAGCGGACTCGTAATGATGTTTTCTATCCACTGCGTTATCATCACTAACCAAATGTCGTCAATACCATGTTTTGCCAGTTGTTCACCTAACCACGATAAGTTTATCGGTTGAGTAAAATCTAGAGTTGCAAACAGGCTATGTAAAAATATCCCTGCAGCGGGGCCACGTGGAAACGTATGGGGCGTTAACTCTACAATTTCTTCTTTCGGGTTACCTTGCCAAGGACTTTTCATCTCCAACAACGCAGAGCAGTCCAGCAGTAGCGAATTTTTATTGTTCTGCAAACCCGAATAACTTGTTACCCGCCATGGGACATTCTGGAAAATAGGCCACTTACGTGCATTCAATGGGATCCTTTTAGAAGCTAAAGGAAGAAATGGCTTCAGTAGCGGCCTAGGACCTGTCTCGTTTAGGGTAATATCACCGTTAGCTCTAGCTAATAATGTCACTAGGCATTCTCGCAAGTAATCAGCATCGCCGGCCTTTCCATGCTGAATCAGGTAGCCAACTGCGCTCAAATGGAGATCACTGGCACCATTTTTTTTACGGTTGTTTCGATATAGAGAAGCAATACCAAAACTACAGTGATAGATAGAACGCGTTAGCGCTACATATAGCAAGCGTATATCTTCTGCTAACCGCTCCTCCTCTGCTAGCTGAACACTCTCTTGTGACGCACCGAGATCCAGGCAGGCTGTATAAGTCTCGCGATCGTGAAAAAACGCCTGCTTTTGCACGCGGAAATCGGCTGCGAATGGGAAAAACACTACTGGGAACTCTTGCCCTTTCGATTTATGTAGGGTGATAATATTCACTAAATCATAAATGCTTTCTAGACGTAATTTCTGGCTCTCTTCTTCTTGATTGGGGTCTGCCAGCTGATTTTCAAACCATCGGAGTAGCGCATGTTGTGTCTCAAACTGCGTTGAAGCTTCCTGTAGTAGTTCTTTCAGATGGAGGAAATTAGTTAGCTGGTGTTCACCATTCTGGCTTGCTAACAAGTTCTCTGGAATACTATAGTCTATCATCATCTGCCGCAGCATCGATCCTACACCATTTTCTTGCCAGTAATGTCGATAGCTTGAGAACTCTTGTACCCGCTCTTCCCATCGTTGTTCATCGTTATTTAGCGCATAGATAGCAGCAGAATCCACGTTCAATAATCGGGTAGCCAATGCACTACGCAACCCGCTGTCTTTTTCCGGCATCAATACTGCTTGCAAGATCCAGTGAAGTTCATGCGCCTCTGGCATCTCGAAGACACTATTCCAGTTAGAGAGATATACCGTTGGAATCATCAACTCTGCCAATGCCAAACGGATTAGTGTGGCTTCATCCCGGTTTCGTACTAGTACTGTAATATCCGATGCCCGTAGCATCTGACAATACCGGAGTCCTTCCAGCCACGCTTCGCCTTCATGGGCAGCATTCAGCCAGTCTCGAATCGTCATAGCACACTGGCGAGCCATGTATTGTTGATATTCTCTTAGACTGACGCCGAGGCCAGGTTGTACCCAGATATGTAACGCAGACTGCGGTTTTCTCCACAGTATCAGTTGTAGGTTTGTGTGTTCCAAGGCAGCCGTTGCTGGCAGAAAAGGGATGTCCCTGAAAATAAACGGCATCGTTGAGTTTTTAAATAATTGATTTACCGCATTAATCATCCCCGGTGAAGAACGCCAATTAGTTGTCAGGGTATAGCAAGCATTGACTTCCTTACGGGCGCGGATATAAGTAAAAATATCCGCGCCACGAAAGGCGTAAATGGCTTGTTTTGGGTCGCCTATCAGCAAAAGCCCACACTTAGGTTGGTCACCGTAAATCTGGTGAAAGATACGATACTGCTGCGGGTCAGTATCCTGAAACTCATCAATCATAACCATTGGATAGCGCACACGTAACAACTTAGCCAGTGCCTCACCACCAGTGCTTCTTAGAGTACTATCTAAACACCTCAGCAAATCATCAAACCCAAGCTCCCCCCGATTTTGTTTTTCCTTCACTAGTGCCTGACGTATATGTATCAGTGCCTTCATAAAAATCAGTGAGCGCAGTGAACACTTCTGCTGATATAAGGCTTCTACTGACATGAATAGGTCATGTCGAGGTGGTACACCAGCAGTTATTTTATCTGCCAGCACCGAGATTTTAAAGCGCTCAAGTTCATCTGGTATCTGATAGTTAATAGTCGGTTTCTCTGTCCAGGAGTTAATAGTTGCAAACCAGCTTGAAAGATTTTTTTTACTATAGATTCGTCGCTTGAGTGTATGGTTACCGAGTATTTCACTAAGCATTCCTGCCGCAGAACGCCATTGCCGCTTGAAGTCTTCAATTTTAGTAATAATACGTGCATGACACGCCAAGATAGACTCATTTATATCCGGTGGATTGCGAATTATCGGGATATCACCCTGTAGATAAGGCAGCAGTTCCAACAATAGATGCTCGGGTCCCTCCCAATACTCCTGTACCATACGTGCAACGTCTAGCGGCAACGGATTACAGTGACGGCGCCAGAAATCAGCACTCACCTGCTTACGTAAGTAAGCTTCATTCGGTAAAAGCGTTTGCTGCAATATTATTCCAGATTCAATAGCATTATGATTTAACATGCGTTGGCAAAAACCATGAATAGTATAAATTGATGCCCCATCCATCCGTCGTTCCGCATCTAAAAGATGCAGGGCGGCCATTTGCAAATCCCTGCATTGCATCAACAGCGGATGCTCACGTTTTCCACGCAAACAAGCCAGCCTTATATGGTGAATTGTTTCGTAAATACGGCTACGAAGCTCCTTGGTAGCTGCGTCAGTAAAAGTCACTACAAGTATTTCTTCTATGGTCAAGGGGCTCCGATATTGAATCTCACCGCCAAGCCCGAGTAGCAGACGCAAATAAAGCATTACTAAGGTATAGGTTTTCCCTGTCCCTGCCGACGCCTCGATAAGACAGGTGCCCTCAAGAGGAAAAATTAGAGGATTAAAGGTGTTATCAGTCATCAATGCAAATATTTCTTTTGTTTTTAGGAAGGATTTTTATCCATAAAAATTGAATTCAACAAGCAAGTCTACCTCTTAAGGTTCAAGCATAATCAATTGAATCCCTTCTGGTGCCGTTACCGAAAATTTCCACCCTCTAGGTTTATTTTTCCTTATGCTTCATTATCACACGTCAAAAGTAAGATAGTGGTTTTTAAATTCATTAATATTTCTCTCTTTTTATTTTCATAGACAATAATAACCTGTTAATTCTTAATAATGATAAGGTCAATGCCTGATTGCAGAAGGTATCATATCTAGATAGATTCTAACTGTTTATACTTTAATGAAATATTAATAATGATTTTCAAGACTTTTATACTTATTCTCTCTTAGAGTTGATGGTATGCTCAACAGTTCTGAATATATCACTAGAAGAATATAAACAGCTGTAATGTATTTTGAATATTTTATACTGAAAACTTACTGTTTTCTGCTCTATTTTACGTAAATTCCGAAATTCAGTTGAGATGCTCTTAGATTCAAAACGCATATAAGATCATCAAGATATTGTTTTGAATAGAAAAAAGTCTTTTTATAGCAACAATTGAGTTTTATGCATAGGCTAAAACCTCGTTTATAAACGACAAGAAATCGATCCCGTATTATCAATACTATTCTGTTTGTGATTTTGATGAACTATTCGTTCAAAACACATATAACACTCAGCTCACTGACGAGCTACTTCTTGATAAATATCAATTGCTTCTTCTTAAACCCTGTTTATTACAAATATAGTATGAATCAGAAAGATAGAATTACTCGTTCTATGCGACAACTCCTGTTAAGGACTTGAATGAACTCTATAGTCCAGGTTATTTTCATTGA
The DNA here is from genome assembly GCF_020541225.1 of Candidatus Steffania adelgidicola. Taxonomy (GTDB): domain Bacteria; phylum Pseudomonadota; class Gammaproteobacteria; order Enterobacterales; family Enterobacteriaceae; genus Steffania; species Steffania adelgidicola. The sequence goes on from NZ_CP045889.1 coordinate 739,340, forward strand.
TGCATCTAGAAACTTATAATGGATTTTTACCTTATTTCCTTACAGATACTAAATTTATCGAGTTGCATCTCAGATTTGAGATTCAGATAACGACGGATTTGTTGAAAACATTTTTATCCACGATAGAGAAAAGTCGATGCTATTTAGAATGGGCTTTTAGGTGCTGGAGAATATTATAGAGGATAAAATCAAGGGTTCCGATCCTTGTGAAATTTTAGCTGATATTTTAGAAGACAATCAAAACAAGAGTTATGAAATACTTATCGCCACCGCTCCGGAAGACTCTAAATATATTGAATAGACTATATCCTGTATTATCTGTGTTCTAGGATCGTATCAATACATTAAATTTAAAAATCACTATCCAATGTAGGCATCTGAGAACACTAGAATTTCCAATTACCAGAAGTAATTAGTGCTATCAGAATTTTGCCTTGAAACTCTAGCCTAACAATTTGAAATACGATTTCATATCTAATATTTTTTCCTGGCTTCAATTAAGTTTAAGAAACTACTTACGCATATTGTAAACCTAGTCATATTGATTAATCCTGATGCTTGCTAGTTTATCACAGACGCTTTAAAAGAGTTAGTCGGCGGTTTATTTTAAATAACCTTAATAACTTTTTTTGATTTAGAGAAACTTGATAAATTCAAAACCTTCTGTATATAATGTGCGCCCTATGTTATATTATGGGTTACACTGATAGTCTAATTCATCGGTATTTTAACTATATTTTAGATACGGCATGACTAATTGTCCTACTCTGAAGAAAATATACCTATTCTTCCTTGTCAATAAAGAAGTGTACTTTTTCTTTACTCTAGCACTAGATCTAAATCTATATAGATTAATGTATAATAAAATCGCTTTATTATATTCATTTACTTCTCAAGTAATGAAGCCATATTTTTATACAGTATTCTGGTAATGCATGCTTTATTTATATACACTTTATTTTAAGAAGAAACATAAGCTTTTTGATAAATGAATTCAGAATTGACACTAGATTATAATTAAGCCAGTCAAATTTAAAAACATATTGCGCTTTCCTGACACAGCAGTAAGACGTTTTATTATCTAGTGAATAATAAGTGTATTTACAGCTAAATCACTTGATTTTGATCACACTATCTAACCTACGAATCATTCAAATTAATTATTATTAACAATAATTAATATATGGATACCATCCAATTAAAGGATTTATCATCGTTTCTAACTTTATAACACAGATTAGCTCAGTATATTCATGTTATCTCTATATGTTCTGGATTCAAAAACATGAAAGAAGTGAGGATACAGTGCTATGAATATTAGTGTAAAACAGTTAGCGAGAATTGATTTTTATATATCTCTAAGCTATTGAATCTTAATTCAATATCAGATTGTGAATATAGATAGATGTCTTGTTTACTTATTTTAAATCGGATTGAAATTTTAAAAATAGACAGGAACACATGCTCTCTCATACCCAGCTCAGAAACATTAAAACCCACAGCCACCCGCTTATTAAATATATCCATCTTCTTTCGACCAGATTACACAGCAGTATAAATGCAATGGGCTATCGATCTTTCCATCACTTGATAATAAGTTAATTGTTTCCATGTTATATTTTGACATTATCAAACAGTATTCTCTCAACATTAATGTAATAGTTATGCGCATACTTCGCATTAATTAACCATATGATTCTATAAATAACAAGATCCAGATTTAGTTTAGATCTGAAATAAGTCGTATTAAAGATCAATGAAGATGCCTTTTGTTAAAAAGGAATCTTTGTCGTGAATTTTTTCTAATCGATTCTATCCCTATAAAGTCGTACTCGCTATTTTTCAGGTGACCAATAGACAATTTTGGCGAAATGAAAACAGCAAAGACAAAGAAATAGTGATATAGCACTTAGTTTTCTACCTATCAATAGATAGGATCTTATAAATATACCAAGTAAAACCGCAAACTGCATTCATAATTCATGGTTTTTGTCAAATGATTTAAGCGACGTGCAGAAAATTTCTGCAAAATGCCTTTTTAGTGAAATGCTTGAGATTGCATCTATCTAGATATAGGACTTCTAGTATAAGAGATGCAGTTTTATCATAATCTATAAAAGATTGATAAAGAGTGGGGGCGTAATACAGTGATTTTACACTAGTGATCATGCAATCATTTATTAAATTCGCTCGTTTATTTTTTACTCTCTTCCATTTCTGGAAGTGTTACATTTAATTCCAGGATAGAGATATCCCCATCTTTTTTCTCTAATTGCAGGGAGAGCATTGCAGGATCGATTTGCACATATTTACTGATGACCGCGAGTAGGTCGCGTTTTAGTTGTGGCAGATAATGCGGTTCTTTATAACCTCTGCGTCGTTCAGCTACAATAATCTGTAGTCGTTCTTTGGCTATATTGGCTGTTGTTTTTTTACAGGGGAGAGAGAAGTCAAGTAATGCCATAGTTTATCCCCTAAACAGACGTTTCAGGAAGCCCTTCTTCTCTTCTTCAATAAATCGGAAGGGACGTTCATCTCCTAACAGGCGCTCTACCATGTCAGAATAAGCCTGGCCAGCATCAGACTCCTCATCAAGAATTACCGGCTCACCTTGGTTAGAAGCCCTTAATACCGATTGATCTTCTGGGATTAAACCTAGCAAAGGAATCCTTAGAATCTCAATTACATCTTTCATACTCAACATGTCCCCACGATTGACACTACCTGGGTTGTAACGCGTTAGCAGTAGGTGCTCTTTTATTGACTCTAGCCCATTCTCAGCACGGCGCGATTTAGATGATAGGATACCAAGAATACGATCAGAGTCACGCACAGATGAGACTTCTGGGTTTGTCGCAATGATGGCTTCATCGGCAAAATACAGCGCCAGCAAGGCACCTGTTTCAATACCCGCTGGTGAATCGCAAACGATAAAATCAAATGCCATTGTACTTAAATCATTCAATACTCTTTCTACGCCTTCGCGAGTTAGAGCATCTTTATCTCTTGTTTGAGACGCAGGAAGAATATAAAGATTTGCGGTCCGTTTATCTTTAATGAGCGCCTGATGTAACGTCGCATCGCCCTGGATGACATTGACGAAGTCATAGACCACTCTGCGTTCGCAACCCATGATCAAATCAAGATTGCGCAGCCCGATATCAAAATCGATCACTACGGTTTTCTTTCCTTTTCGGGCTAAACCAGTCGCAATAGCCGCACTTGATGTGGTCTTGCCAACACCCCCTTTACCTGAAGTAACAACTATAATACGTGCCATAAATGGATTCCTTGTCAAGGGCTAAATGTCACATCCTGGAAGGTAATATTATTTCTTATGCAATGGCATTTTACTACTCAATACTTCTTTGAAGTAACACCTACTTATAGAGGAAAAATACAGGCATAGTGTACTCTTATACTCTTTTATAAGAGTAGAAAGGTACTTTTTAGGCATATCTGCTATACATGGATTCAATCTATCAATTATATCCTGAATGTTTAGAACTATTAGTAGGATAAAATGAAGTCACAATTAAGATTTACGAAAAAATGGCAGATAGTCATATATTATCCAAGGCCCTTATCTCACATTGTTTCTGGTTATGAACGAAGATAGTTATTAAAAATAAGATATTTGAATGTGAGTAAGCACATTCAAGTTATATCGATCTTCTTTGTTTTGCTACTGAATCAAAGATACACATTAATCATATAGCATGCTATTAAAAAATTATCTAATGATATTTATAAGTAATCTAGGATCTGGATTAAATTCTAAATTTTTAGCTCAGTCTCTATATCTAATCAACAAATCTAAATGTCCATAGAATACTATTCTTGTTTATTTTGAGAGGTTGTACCACAACGCTCGATTAATAATGAGACTGCCAATACAGTCCTTATCTATTCTAAAGCAACAAACAATAGTCTTATACTTAGAATGAAGAGAATATTTTCCAACTCTTTAGAACCATTGATTTCATCAGTATAGGAGTCTTTTATCTTAGTTGAGGACTAAGAAACAAATAGATATCATGTTAATTTAAATAGTGTTATTGGTAATTTCTATAGCTCTTGACTAACCAGAAACTTCATGTAAATAGCATCCAATAGACCAAGAAGTAAATGTTTATATCATATATAAACATCTTTCAATACCCATTATAAAAATGATAGATTTTTTGCATTACATATTGATTGTAGACCATCTACCGATCGCTCATTATCAAATCACCGATTTTAAATCTTATAGAATAATTTGTTTTATTCAGATCGCTAAAATGAAATCCCTATGGCTATTAGGCGTCCTAATATGTTAGACATAAAGGACCTTTTCTCGGTTAGTATTACTAGAAATAATCCCCGCCTGCAAGAAGGTTCTATTTACTAATACAGAGCGGGGCCGTCCTTTATATCTGCCGCGATACAGAAACATACACATCAATCGTACCGGAATACTCTCTTTTCAGATTAATAATATGATTCAAATGAAATCGCTTTATATAGAGACAATCTTCGATGAAAACAGGAAAAACTCGAGCTCGAATACAGTTTCGACTTGGCTGAGATAGCCATACCACAGCATGTCATTCATCAGCGTATAGCACTTTTTTCTTCCACTATCTTTTTGATGGCTTTGATAGGCGTTGCCTTGGCTTCAATAAAATTCAATTCCAATATCTCTGCGACATATTGGCGGATCTCATTAGTCAGGGCGAGGTTTCCGTTGATTTTCTGGCCGTAGGAGGGTACCATCTTTTTCAGTGTATACTGCCAAGTAGTAGTTTCTAAATGTTTTTTAAACATGGATGCCAGAATCTCTAGCATGATAGAAGCCGCAGTGGATGCACCCGGCGATGCGCCAAGCAATGCTGACAGCGAACCATCAGCTGCACTGACCACTTCGGTGCCGAACTGTAAAATTCCACCTTTTCTATCATCTTTTTTTATTACCTGTACACGCTGGCCAGCCTCGATCAGCGACCAATCAGTCACGTTAGCCTGAGGATAATATTCACGCAGGCTATTCAGGTGATCTTCATTCGACATCTTAAGTTGGCTGATAAGATATCGGATTAGCATTAAGTTATCAAGCCCAACTCTCAGTATGGGTAGTAAATTTTTTAGTGTAAGCGAATGAAACAGATCTAGATATGAGCTTTGTTTAAGAAATTTACTACTAAAAGTTGCGAAAGGGCCAAATAACAGTATCTGTTGACCATTAAGAATACGAGTATCAATATGTGGAACTGACATAGGCGGCGTATTAACCGCTGATTTACCATATACTTTAGCGTAATGGTTCCTAACTATCTCGGGGTTTTTCGCTACTAGAAATTTCCCCCCTACCGGGAAGCCTGCATATCCATGTCCCTCAGGGATGCCGGATTTTTGCAGAAGCCTTAACGATAAACCGCCTGCGCCAATAAAAACATAATGAGCACGCACTGTGGACTGCCGGCACCCATTGCTGTTGTCAACAACCCGTACGCTCCAAGTAAGATCGTCATTTCTTTTAATATCAACCACATCATGCTGTAAATGCAAATGAAACCGAGAGTGTTTTTGCAGTGCTTTTAGAAGCTGTTGCGTTACTTCACCAAAATTAACGTCAGTACCCATTTCCATGCGGGTGGCAGCTATGTTTTGGACAGTATCTCGTCCATCAATAATAAGTGGTGCCCATTCTCGAATCTGCTGGGGATCTTCGGAGTAAGTCATACCGCGAAATAAGGTGCTTTTTTGCAGCGCATTGAAGCGATGACGTAGATAATTGATATTATCCTCTCCCCATACAAAGCTCATATGGGGCACATTATTAATAAAGGTTTTCGGTCTTATGAGAACCTCTTGTTTAACTAAATAAGCCCAGAACTGGCGCGAGATTTCAAAAGATTCATTCACTGCTACTGCTTTAGAAATATCTACTACGCCTGTTTCAGTCATAGTGGTATAGTTCAGCTCACAAAATGCGGCATGACCAGTGCCAGCATTGTTCCAAGCGTTAGAACTTTCTTCCGCCGGTTTTGCCAGGCGTTCGTACATATAAACCGTCCAACTCGGTTCAAGTGCTTGTAGATAAGTGCCTAGCGTAGCGCTCATTATTCCGCCGCCAATCAGTACGATATCCACAGGAACTGGATGCGTAACCCGAGATTGTTTGGCTGATGCAGAGAGAGTCATACCAAGTGTCATGATAAATGCTCTTGCAATTTCGCATGTCTATATGATACATGAAATATATCCATGAATCAAAATTCACTATTAGTAGTGTAGTGGATATTATCCCTAGCATACAACACAGTGACGAACTAAAATATTAAAAATATTTTTTTATATTTTACAAGATAGTGGATAAAATCGCTCGTTTTCCATATCCTAATAGGAAGGTATGTTTTAAAATTCTTCAGATGTAATGGTGAGGCAATCTTTCGCCTCAATTCTAGAGCGTTGGATGAAGATAGTAGCTATATATCATCACTTGAGTTTATTTAAATAATGTGATCTTAATGAGTTACTAAACTAAATGTATACATAACTGAAAATCTTAAATCAGTGGGGGTGTAAGGTACAAGTAAAACAGATACCTCCCATTAGAGAGGTATCTCTATGAATATTTTAAGAGTGCAATTAAAATTAACTAATTTACCATATTTAATGGTACGTATATCTATAAAAATATAACCCAAAGGCTCGTTATGGAAACGACAAGCTTTTACTCCTAATCTATATATGGTATCTAATAGATAATTCTAAGAAAATTGATGAGCTGTATTTTAAGATAAGGCGAATATCCTACTACAGTAGATAGTATAAACTTTCAGATTATATGCAAAATTTAATTATAAAAATGCTCTAGCCGTATCTTACATTTAAAAATAAAGAGTATAGACGTGCTATGGAATACTTAAATAAAACGAGGCACTCCTGGATATAAACATTTATCATAAAACACTCTTTTAAAAAAGCTAAGGGGGGTATCTCTATTACAGAATATATGGCTTAACAACATTAACCTATATAACACATTGTGTGTTTTGCTCTAGCCAAGCTATCGCCATCATGACTTTTGATGGATACGTTTAATGGCACGGCGGATTTTCGTAGTCTTCAAGCGATGGCGCTTTCGTAGTACTCTAGTTACCGATTGAAGCGGTAGATGTACTTTTTCTCGCAGATTATTGATCTGTTCTGGTGATAATTCAATCCAGGCGCCGCGTGGTAGCCCTTTGGGTAAGGAAACTCCGCCATAGCGAACCCGGATGAGTCGACTAACCTGTACTCCAACAGCCTCGCACAATCGTCTCACTTGACGATTTCGCCCTTCTTTTAATGTGACAGTGTACCATTGGTTTAAGCCTTCTCCTCCCTGAAATTTAAAATCTTGAAAGGCTGCCAGCCTGTCTGTTAGCTTCATACCAAATGTCAACTGACGCTGTTTGTTTTCGTTTACTACTCCGAAAATACGAACGGCATATTCCCGTTGAATTGCAAAGCTTGGGTGCATTAATCGGTTAGCCAGTTCCCCATCAGTAGTAAATAATAATAACCCCGAAGTATTGATGTCTAATCGCCCTACGGCAACCCATCTGGAATTATTCAGATTCGGAAGGCCTTCAAAAACTGTTGGTCGCCGCTTGGGATCTCGATAGGAGCAGAGTTCACCTTCCCGTTTATAATAGAGCAGCATGCGACACGATTCGTTTTGAATCGGTTTGATAGTAATTATATGGCCATCAACACGGATTTTAGTAGTGTGCGTGACTTCTACACGACTCCCTAAAGAAGAAAGTTCACCATTTACGCTAACACGCCCCTGTTTAATAAAAGATTCGATTTCTCGGCGAGAACCTTGTCCGGTGCGGGCGAGGACTTTTTGTAACTTTTCGCTCATAGCAGACCTCGTCTGTTACCTGCATAGGCGTTAGGTATATAGAAATATTCTTTTAGTAAAAAGAATAGAAATACCTCTAAACTTATACAGGTTTATGCTAAAAATGTACATTTTATTATTTTAATTCAGAGTAATTAAACCGCTGACTGTGGCGTATATTCATTACATCAATCATTCGATTCAGTTGAGTTTCGATATAAACACAAAACCTTATTATAAAAAACCAAAGATTTTATGTACTATTAGTGATAGTTTTATATTTTATAAAAGTTTTACAGAGCAAAACACTTAAGTGCAAGCAACCGTTAAAAAAGGACTTTTTAAAATAAAAACGTCTTTTTTAGCTGAAAAAAGCATCATGAACACTCAACGCACTACGATAGAATCGTGATTTAGATTTATTGATAATAGAAAATGATTCTGTGCTATGTGATGGATCTATTTTAAGATTAGATGGTGTTGCAAAAATGCTCTCAACATAAGTCCTTTAAAATATGTTAATAATTAATCTAAGAGTTGGCCGGGCGTAAACCATGTGCGACGTGCATGAAGACAATCTTCGACTGACATCGTTTTTTTACCCGCCGGTTGTAGTCGAGTTAACGTCAGTACCCCCTCTCCAGTAGCAACCTGAATCCCATCTTTCTTTACAGACAAGATTGTACCAGGGGGGAACGAAGTCCTCTGTTCCTCTTCAACAGAGGCAGCCCAAACTTTAATCGATTGCCCCGCCTTTGGAAAATAGCTAATAGGCCAGGGATTAAAGGCGCGAATGCAACGTTCAAGCTGTATAGCCGGTAAACGCCAATCGATTCTTGCTTCTTCCTTGCTCAGTTTGTTCGCATAAGTAGAGCATGTATTATCTTGTAGTTCCGCCTTAACGCTTCCGGAAGCGAGTTTTTCCAGAGTGATCAATAAAGCGTCTGAGCCAATTTTTGCCAATCTGTTATACAGTGCAACGCTCGTGTCGTTAGATTGAATATTGCAGACTACCTTGTGTAACATTGCACCAGTATCGAGGCCTGCATCCATCTGAATAATCGTTACGCCCGTTCGGTCATCTCCGGCCCATAATGCTCGCTGAATCGGTGCCGCTCCACGCCAGCGTGGCAATAATGATCCATGCACGTTAATACAACCCAAACGCGGTAAATCCAATATTTCTTGGGGTAAAATCAGACCATACGCAACTACTACCATAAGATCCGCCTGCAGAGTAACTTGGAACAGTGTCCCTTCGGGTTTTCTTAGTGTAGAAGGCTGAAATACTGGCAATTGATGCCGTTCTGCTAACTTCTTCACTGGACTGGCAGTCACTTTCTTACCGCGACCAGAAGGTCGATCTGGCTGGGTCAAAATACCGATTACCTGATGTTGAGTATTGATTAATGCAGACAAATGGCATGCGCTGAAATCCGACGTACCTGCAAAGATAATACGTAAAGAGTCTGACACGATCCTTCCTATTTTAAGGTGTTGGTTACTTTTCTAGTCGCACTCTCATACGTGCTAATTTTTTCATTTTTTGACGGATCCGTTGATGTTTTAATGGCGAAAGGTAATCGACAAACAGTTTACCCATTAGATGATCCATCTCGTGCTGCACACATATCGCCAGAAGATCGTCTGCCTCTAGATCAAAACTGTTACCGGCACACTCTAGTGCCCTTACTTTTACTTTTCCTGCTCTTAGAATGAAGGAGCGCTGATTAGGAATTGATAAGCAACCTTCCTCAATACCAATCTCACCGCTTTTTTCTATCAGTTCGGGATTAATTAAGACTAAATGTTGTGTACGATTCTCAGAGAGATCAATCACAATGATTTGCAAGTGAATATCAACCTGAGTGGCAGCAAGACCAATAGCCTCTTCGGAATACATGGTGTCAAACATATCATCAACGATGCGACGGATGGTATTATTGACTGCGGCAACAGGCTTGGCGACTTTACGTAGCCGCTCGTCGGGATAATGTAATATTTGTAGTAGTGACATCGTGTTCTAAATCTATATCTAAGTATAAAAAACATATTGATCCAGATTCTAAAGATTTCTAAGACTGATTGACAGTATTTGAGCATAAATCTCTAGACATGACCCCCAACGGCTAGCCGAGTCACCTAAAAAAGAAGTAACAGAGTGATACTAGTAAGAGTAATGTTCTGGTGAAGAACTTTACTAGATAGTATTCACTATTTATTAGTGGATACTAATTGGTTTTGATGATTTAGGTGAAATATAGAAATAATATAATTGGATATAATTATAAATAGAATAGCATGAAGATGCTTTTACTAAAACAGATAATAACGAATCCTGCCATTAAATCTAACCTTCAAGCATATCCCTCATTGTTTACAAACGATGCTTTTATAGCTTTAGAAAAAAAGTATGGTAGATTTCCTATTGAAAATCGTGTGGAGAATTTACTAGTGTTATATATAAACCAACATACCCCGGTCACCTATAGATGAGAGATAAACTCATAACACATGAAGAAAATGGAAAATACTTGTTTAAAATTAATACGAAAGTAAGCATGCTCAATAGATGTTTAAAAATCTATAATCGCTATTAGCTGAAACTAAATGTAAAATGTTCTCTAGTTCATTACGATAACAATCGTATAGGGAACTCATATTGAAGAGGTTATCTTCATGATTGTGTATAAAAAAACTTATCGTCGATATCGAATTCCTTCTAAAATTTAAAGGGATACTCTAGTGCGAGTATGGAACTATAGAAAAAAACTGCAATAGCAGTTCCCCTCTTTTTTTTCCAGTTAGAAAGAATATCTAAAAATATTTTTAGTTGTCAATCAAGTATTGACTCAATTAATCTTCAGTAGTAAAACTTTACTCTAGTTTTTAAAAAAAATAATGGAATCGTTTTTTTTAAAAAAACCACATGCTCCTCATCGACTTAAAACTCCTTATAAACCGAGTTTTCATGATAGAAAATAGCACTTCTCTTGGGCTATTTACAATGCTGGATATTCGGTGAAACACTTACTGAGATGTTTGCTAAAGCGGAACCTCATATGAGAAGCAATCGTACAGATGGAAGCGAAAAATGAAACAAGAAATCTCTGTAGAGATAGACATCCTGTGTGCAGTGTGCAAGTTTCATCAAACTTGAGTATCTAAGTTTTACGACGTATGCTCTTTTGAAGAGTGTACTTAACATTGAGACAACTCGGATATAAAAGTAACACTCTTCATATCTTCGCATAATGTCACACATTACAATCGAGGGTTAACCTTAAAACAGCACAAGGTATAATCCGTCAATTTTTACTGTGTTAACTGGTCTTTATTTTTTCCTATGGAGCTTATTCGCGGAATACATAATTTACATTCACGTCATTATGGGTGCGTATTAACTATCGGTAATTTCGACGGCTTTCATCGTGGGCATCAGGCACTAGTAGCGGCATTGCAGACCTTAAGCCTTAAGCGTAGGCTGCCGGTAATGGTGATGATATTTGAACCTCATCCGCAGGAGTATTTTTCCGGATCCGATGCACCGTTTCGCTTAACTCGACTCCGAGATAAGGTGAAATACCTAGCAGGGGCTGGTATCGATGCAGTGTTGTGCGTCACTTTTAATAGGCAGTTTGCATCGCTTAGTGCTAATGCGTTTGTGACGGAACTGTTGGTGAAAAAACTAGGGGTGCGTTTTATTGGTGTGGGGGATGATTTTCGTTTTGGTGCCCGTCGGCTAGGCAATTGCGCTTTACTTACTCAGGCGGGGAAAAAAGCCGGCTTTCAGGTGATAAAAACCATGACCTACACTGAAGGCGATCGACGTATTAGTAGCACCGCTATACGAGAAGCTTTATCACAGGATAAACTGGTAGAGGCAGAAATTCTGCTAGGGCATTCCTACCGTATCTCTGGTCGGGTAATACGCGGGGCCGGTCTTGGACGGACTATTAATTTCCCCACGGCCAACGTCTCACTAAAAGGACGGCAGACACCCATAAACGGCGTATATACGGTAGAGGTCTGTGGTATTGGTGAGCGATCTTTACCTGGGGTGGCAAATATCGGTATTCGACCCACATTATCCGGTCAAGTACAGCGATTAGAACTTCATTTACTAGATGTGGCTATGAACTTATACGGACAGCATATCGAAGTAGTAATACGTACAAAATTACGTGATGAACAAATGTTTAAATCGCTAGATGATTTAAGGCGGCAAATAGCGAATGACGTCGTGAGCGCTCGCGATTTTTTTGGGCTAGCGACCCCTAATCACATTCAAACCGAAAACGATATTGAAAATCGAGAATGGAATGGCTGACTATAAAAACACCATAAATTTGCCGAATACAGGGTTTTCTATGCGGGGCGATTTAGCCAAACGTGAGCCTGCTATCTTACAGCGATGGCATGAACAAGATCTGTATGGGATGATTGGTCACTCTAAGAAAGGCAAAAAAACATTTATTCTTCACGATGGACCGCCATATGCAAACGGTAGTATTCATATTGGTCACTCAGTCAATAAAATTCTCAAAGATATTCTTATTAAATCTAAAAGCCTGATGGGCTACTACTGCCCCTACGTCCCGGGCTGGGATTGCCATGGTCTGCCAATTGAATTAAAAGTCGAGGCACTCATCGGTAAATCGGGAGAAGAGGTCACGGCTTCCGAGTTCCGCGCTGCTTGCCGTCGTTACGCTATTGAACAAGTCGAGGGGCAGAAAAAGGATCTCATACGATTAGGCGTGCTTGGTGATTGGGAACACCCTTACTTAACAATGAACTTTTCAACTGAGGCAAATATTATTCGCGCCTTCAGCCAGATCATAGCTAATGGTCACGTGTATAAAGGCGCTAAGCCCGTGTATTGGTGTATCAACTGTCACTCTTCATTGGCGGAGGCTGAGGTTGAATACTTCGAAAAAACTTCCCCATCTATCTACGTGGCGTTTTCTGCTATAGACACTTGTACAGTCGCTTCTAAGTTCGGCATCGCTAATTTTAGTGATCACATTTCACTACTTATCTGGAGCACTACACCCTGGACCCTTCCTGCTAACCGCGCGATCGCTATCCACCCCGATTTTGACTACCAATTAGTAGAGGCCGATGGGAAAAACTATATACTAGCTGCGGCACTAGTAAAGAGTGTAATGGTACGCGCTGCCATTAAGGACTGGAAGGTACTGGGCGGTGCTAAAGGGAGTACGCTTCAGCTGCTTCGATTCCGCCATCCATTTATGGATTTCAATGTACAGACTGTTCTAGCTCACCACGTGACGAGAGACGTAGGTACCGGCGCAGTACATATTGCTCCCAGCCATGGAACTGATGATTATATCACTGGCCAGAGGTGTGGGTTAGAAGCCGCCAGTCCAATTGGGCCAGACGGTTGTTATCTAGCGGGCACACTATCATCACTGGATGGGTTGCAAGTTTTCAAGGCGCATGATGTAATCATCAGGCTGCTACGTGACAACGGTGCTCTATTCCATCTTGAAAAATTACAACACAGTTATCCACAATGCTGGCGGCATAAAACACCAATTATCTTTCGTGCAACACCGCAGTGGTTTATTAGTATGGATCAGTGTGGTCTACGTAAGAAAGCGCTAGCGGAAATTCAGGACGTGAAGTGGATTCCAAACTGGGGACAGGCGCGAATCAAGGCTATGGTAGCTAACCGTCCTGACTGGTGCATTTCCCGTCAGCGTACCTGGGGCGTTCCCATGGCGCTGTTCGTGCATAACAATACTCAAATGCTTCATCCACGCACTATCGAATTAATGGAAATTGTAGCTCAACGGGTCGAAAAAGAGGGTATTCAAGCGTGGTGGGATCTGGATCCCGCCGAGATTCTTGGTGACGATGCAAGACATTACCACAAAGTGCTAGACACACTTGATGTGTGGTTCGACTCCGGTTCTACGCACTCCTCTGTTCTGGTTGGGCCAACCGAATTTAAAGGGCATCGATTTGATATATATTTAGAAGGTTCGGATCAGCATCGTGGCTGGTTTATGTCTTCACTAATGATTTCCGTCGCTATATACGGTAAAGCACCGTATCGTCAGGTATTGACCCATGGTTTTACCGTTGATGGACAGGGCCGAAAAATGTCCAAATCATTAGGCAATGTCGTTAGTCCAGATCAAGTAATAGGAACACTGGGAGCGGATATTCTCCGTCTGTGGGTTGCTTCTACAGATTATACCGGTGAGATGGTAATCTCAGATGTGATACTGAAGCAAACTGCCGATACCTATCGCCGTATCCGAAATACCGCACGTTTCCTTCTGGCTAACCTAAATGGTTTTAATCCGACATCCCATAACGTGTGTCCAGAGGATATGCTAGTGTTAGATCGCTGGGCAGTCAGTCGGGCAAAATCAGCACAGGAAGAAATCATCGCATCTTATGAAAGTTATGATTTTCATAATGTCGTGCAACGAACAATGCACTTTTGCTCAGTCGAAATGGGTGCTTTCTATTTAGATATTATCAAGGATCGTCAGTATACTAGCAAAGCTGGTAGTATCGCTCGTCGCAGCTGTCAGAGCGCACTATATCACATCATTAATGCCTTGGTAAGATGGATATCGCCTATTATCTCGTTTACCGCAGATGAAATCTGGAGATTTATACCAGGTGAACACGCGCAATATGTTTTTACCGAAGAATGGTATGATGGGTTGTTTGGGATAGATACTGTTTACCCATGGAATAATACTTATTGGCAAACTTTATTACGAGTTCGTTGCGAAACTAATAAAATTATCGAGCAGGCTCGTGCAAAAAAATATATTCGCAGCTCACTGGAAGCATGTATTACACTTTACGCAAAACCGGAACTTGCTGCCTCCCTCTCTGAATTAGGAGATGAACTCCACTTCGCGCTACTAACCTCACATGCAGTTGTGGTGAATTATTCTGATGCAGGCGATGATGCATTACAATGTCAAGGGATACAAGGGCTAAAAATTCGTTTATCAAAAGCCAAAGGGCAAAAATGCTCGCGATGCTGGCACTATGAGACAGATATTGGTCAGCATACAGAACATCCAAAAATCTGTGGCCGCTGTATTAGTAATGTTCTTGGCGAGGGAGAAAAGCGTAAATTTGTCTAATGAAGAAAAGAATAATGTCTACAGGACTTCCCTGCCTTTGGTTGACCCTGGTAGTTTTAGCACTGGATTTAGGTAGTAAGCAGTGGATTATGGCGAATTTTTCATACGGGGAATCCGTACCGATTTTCTCGTATCTTAATTTTACTTATACTCTCAATCCAGGTGCAGCATTTAGTTTCCTCGCTAATAAAGGAGGAGGGCAGCGCTTCGCGTTTTCCGCCATAGCGGTGGTGAGCGTAGTGATGTTAGTGGGGGCAATGTATCGTTCGGATAAGTGGGCTAGGGTGTCTAACACCGCTTATGCAATGATTATCGGTGGGGCTCTAGGAAATCTGCATGACCGTATAGTACATGGTGTGGTAATCGATTTTATTGATTTTAATGTCCGAAATTGGCACTGGCCTATTTTTAATATTGCAGATGCTGGTATTTGTATCGGCGCCTTATTGATTGTAATAAATAGTTTTCAGCATCCTCATGATTAGTATATTGACTATAAAATTTACAGTAATGCTGTACACTCTGTACAACACATAGTCCATGATTACGGTATTCTGATCTTCAGTTTCTGTAAAATAGTTACATGCTTACATGCTTACATGCTTTCAGCTTGCTTTCCTAAAACAGCTAATTCAGCAGGTGAACACCACTCAGACGTTTATCGGTATCCTAGGCCGATCATAAGTTTCTTTCTGATTTCTGAGGGGAAATTGGACTTCTTTTGGCCTTATTCTATTCACGGAATAGAACGCTAGTGAAATACTGAGGGTCAATCATTGAAGTAACGAAAAACTTCATTAGAAGTTGATTCTTCCGTTTAGGTATCGCGGCACTATTATCTTGTGTGATATTAAAGTAATAGTAATTTTTTTTGAAGCAGAGAGTGGATAATGCGCATACTTCTAGCTAACCCTCGTGGATGTTGTGCAGGTGTCAACCGTGCAATCAGCATTGTAGAGCAAGCTCTTGAAATGTATAACGCACCTATTTATGTGCGACATGAAGTAGTTCATAATCGTTATGTGGTGGATAAGCTACGTCAGAGGGGTGTAGTTTTTGTTGAAAAAATCTCTGAAGTCCCCAATCATTCCATTCTAATTTTTTCTGCCCATGGTGTTTCCCAAGTAGTACGAACAGAAGCGCGAAGCCGCAATTTAACCGTATTTGACGCCACCTGCCCGCTAGTGACTAAAGTCCATATGGAGGTCGCGAGAGCCAGTAGAAAGGGTGCTGAGGCTATCCTTATTGGCCATATCGGACATCCGGAAGTTGAGGGTACCATGGGGCAATATAATAATCTAAATGGTGGAATATACCTGGTCCAATCATTGGATGATGTTTGGCGACTAAAGGTTAAAAATATCAATCACCTATATTTCATGACCCAAACGACTCTATCTGTACAGGATACATCAGAGATCAGCGGCGCCCTACGCAAGCGATTTCCTTCTATTCTCGGGCCGAGAAAAAATGATATTTGCTACGCTACCACTAACCGTCAAGAAGCAGTTTGCAATCTTGCTGCTAATGCAGACATTGTACTAGTTGTCGGTTCAAAAAATTCATCCAACGCTAATCGACTAACTGAGCTGGCACAACGAATTGGTAAGCCGGCATATTTAATTGACAGCGCCGGAGATATAGAACAACACTGGCTGAAAAGAATACAAATCATCGGTGTTACCGCTAGTGCTTCGGCACCGAACATTCTGGTAGAACAGGTAGTGGATCGCTTATATTCGCTTGGTGCTAAAGATAGCGAAGAACTCCTCGGTCGTGAGGAGAAAATTGTATTTGAAATCCCGAAAGATCTGAAGATAAAAGTGAAAGTAGTCACATAATGCCCCATGTTGATCTTACCGAGCTCATTGTAAAGCGCGCTGTCTGATGTCGATATATGCTATAGCTTTCATAGCTTATGACAATCATAGATTTTTCGCGTCTAGACAGACTAGCCTCAGAAAGCAAGTGGTTAGCTTGGCTAATTGTTTTTTAACTAGTAGTTCAAATCTATTGTCGTTCACCAGACTATCTTGTATGTTGTTCTGGCTGTTCTACAGTAAACTGTATTATTAAACAACGAGTTATAGTCCAGATATTACGATAACAATATAAACATACACCATATCAATTCTGAATACTATAGCACTGGTTGACATCCCGTGGATAAGGTTCGATTACATACTTGCTATGTGTGCATTAAAAAATACTCAACAGATAAGGTGATATCACCTAAATTTAGGTAACCATGAAAGACGTTCTTTATAAGAAGACACTTTACAATGGGTAAGTTACGATACATAACCCGTATTAATTTCAAGAAATCTAACTCAGCATATTAAAAACGATATCACGCTCAAGAGTGTTAAGTGTATAAAGATGCACTAAAACACCTTTGTTTATATTCTACTGAAGTAATGCAAAATTACACAACACTCAAATATGTTCCTCTATAATATTATATATTACCTTGATTAGAAAATCATAATTGCCATTGCAATCTACAAAAAATTACGGCAAAGTCAGAATTGCATTTTTATGCAAAAACTAGATTAGTATCCAGCAATAGCGATATTTAATCAATGAATATTTTTATGATGACCTTTTTGTTTTGATGCTGTTACTGGGGGTTTTTCTTAGGCTAGGAAAGTTTACATGAAAAAGATAATCTTGCTCTTAATCACCTTGGGACTAACGGGTTGCGTCGGGTATCAATCTGAAACAAAAGCGGATAACTCATTAATTCATTATAAAGATTATGTAGTGAATACGTCCTATTCATCTCAGTCACAGGATGAACGTATCCGATTTCTCATATTCCATTATACCGCTGTTAATGATAAAGAATCCCTTCGCTTACTTACCCACGGTAGTGTAAGCGCCTATTATCTCATTCCCTCATATCCCAAACAACTTAACAAGAAACCGGTGGTCTTACAGTTAGTGCCAGAAAATAAACGGGCCTGGCACGCTGGCGTCAGTAGCTGGGCCGGACGGAATAACATTAATGATACTTCCCTTGGGATCGAAATTGTTAATGACGGTTTTCATGAGGGAAAAACCGATAGACCACTCTGGATTCCTTATCACAAAGAACAGACAGTGTTAGCAACCCATCTTGCCCGAGACATTATAGCTCGCTATCATATTAAACCGCAGAATGTTCTTGCACATAGCGACATCGCACCACTGAGAAAAAGTGATCCTGGCCCATTATTTCCATGGAAGGAAATGGCGCAGCAAGGTATAGGTGCTTGGCCAGATACGGTGACAGTAAAAAAATATTTACAAGGCACACATCGCTGGTCTCCTGGTGATGTCGCAGTCATTCAGCAAGCGTTAGCTGCATATGGTTATACTATCCCACAAACAGGTAATAAGGATAAAGAAACATGCCGAGTCATTCGCGCTTTTCAAATGCATTTTCGTCCAAACAACTTCACTGGGGTAGCAGATAAGGAAACGGAAGCGATTATTCAAGCGCTGCTTGAAAAATACTCTCACTAAGGCAAAAGCTTATTTTTGTCGTTCTTAATACGCGAATAAATCGTTAGATTTTAGTTATACAATCATTATACATACCCGTTCATCTTGCTTTTCTGTGTCAAGCGTAAGAGAGATTTTATGAAATCCCAGCTCCATAGCTAATGTTTAATAAACCACGAAATACACATGGCACAAATGACTTGAGTTTCTATAGAATAGCCATATCCGTAAAAATATCTTTTCTTATTATTGTATATGCAATGATGAAAACAAAAAACTATTATCCCCCGATAATCTGCATATATCCCTGAAGTATTTGAACAAATACCTATTCAAATCTTATGAGCGATCTTTGTATGGATACAATGCACTCGATTTAAACAGTGTGTATATCTCGATAAGAAGAGATAATTCTCCAATCCCTTTATCCATTAACAATAGATTAAAAACATACGCTGAAATATTTTATGAATTGTGTCATCGTTCGGTATTGAAAACACAACATTCGCTATCATTACAATACAGTAGTTATGCTCGTAAAGAGACTCTATACTTACTCTGAAAAGCATGCATGAAAAGTTGATTTATTACATAGAGAGGGATAGAAAAACGTGAGATGCATAAAAATATAGAGTCTACAGAAAACATTGTTACATAAGCACAATCCCCGTTATATACTATTGCTGGATAATGCTATAAGGACTAGAAGAGCTCTTCAGCTCTATCATCTTTAAGATAAATCATATATGACTGCCAAAAACGGATTTATGCGTGTTATCCGTTATTCACGCATTTATAGTTAACGCAGTTAGGAAGCGCTTATTCGCTACCTGTATTATTTTATATCTTCTTTATCCTAAGCGAGCTCATCGGGTTTTTATCCTCGTTGTTGGAGTCTTCAAAAATACTTTCAAGATTTCTCGTAATGCATATCTAGGCACCGTATTAGCGTGAATCAATTCTCTAGTTATTCCTTAATAACCTTACACTTACAAGGTAAGTTAACTGACTGTATCACAGAATCCTCATGTTCCTCTGCTTTCCAGTTTTCACTCTGCAATATCAATGAGTTCATAGTTTCATTCGAAGACGGCCTATTTCTTTTTTTCTCTAGAGTCTGTAAATCGACTACGGAAAGATAATAGTGAAGTGTTTTAAGTACCTTAAAATTTCAACTATTTTATATTAATTCCTCAATAATTTAATCGATTTTTTCTGCTCAATCTTCAAGCTATATACATGGTAATAACCTTGTTATTAAGACGTTAGCTTGTAGTCATATTGACATATTCACATAGTAGCAAGTGTTTCGTGACCTTCAAAGTAAAAGATTTCCTATTGGGATTAGCATTTGAATCTTAATCCATATTAAGGTAAATTTCGTTTTCACCTATTTTTTAAAATGTTTATGGAAAAAAAGATAATGCATCAATTATTTCAACGAAATTTCTTGAGGTTAATGGATTTCACCTCTACTGAAATTAATCAATTACTAGGTTTAGCCGGTGACCTAAAACATCAGAAGCGTAACAGACACGAGATCCCAGCTCTAGTCGGTAAAAATCTTGCGCTTATCTTTGAAAAAGATTCCACTCGTACCCGTTGCGCGTTTGAAGTTGCTGCTTTTGATCAAGGGGCTCATGTTACCTATTTAGGGTTACATGGAAGCCAAATAGGCCATAAAGAATCCATTAAGGATACTGCTCGAGTACTTGGCCGTATATATGACGGCATTCAATATCGCGGTTATAGCCAAAAAATTGTCGAGACACTTGCGCACTATAGTGGCGTACCGGTATGGAATGGACTGACAAGCGAGTTTCATCCGACTCAGTTACTCGCTGATCTGCTTACTATCAGGGAATGTTTGCCGAAAAAAGCCTTTAATCAAATTAAATTAGCCTATGTTGGTGACGCACGAAATAACATGGGTAATACGCTGCTGGAAGCAGCGGCGTTAACCGGAATTCATCTTCGACTCGTCGCTCCAAAAATCTACTGGCCGCATCACAACCTACTGACTATCTGCGAAAAAATGGCATTAAAAAATGGTGGAGGAATTACTCTTACTGAAGATATTGGAACTGGTGTGAAGGGGGTCGATTTTATCTATACTGATGTGTGGGTGTCAATGGGCGAAGAAAAAGAAGTATGGCAGGAACGTATCGCACTCCTAAGAACATATCAGGTTAATATGGCCATGCTGCGTCAAACCGAAAATCCACAGGTGAGATTTTTACACTGCTTACCTGCATTTCATGATGATCAAACGATCCTCGGTAAGGAAATGGCGGCGAAATATGATCTGTCTGAAGGCATGGAGGTTACGGATGAGGTATTTGAATCCTCTCATAGTTTAGTATTTGAACAGGCGGAAAATCGTCTTCATACGATCAAGGCCGTGATAGTGTCGACACTGTCTCAGTCTTATCAATCAAATAATATCTAAACATTTGTCATAAAGAGTATTGAGATCGCTATTCCCCTGAGTATTCTTTTGCCTCACACGACTTCTAATCAACGCATTTGGCGACTAATTTATATTAGTCATTGCCGATGCGCACATTGTACATCACTACATATGCACTATCTCCCAGAGATGCAGGCATGTTCTATAATTTATCAACTTCATGTTCATGATGTGATGTAGGCGGAAAACAGAGTTTTCTGTTATAAAAATATTTTTTATAGGTTACTAACGAATATCTCTTAGATAAAGAGATATCATAAGTGTAAGCGCTCGTATTAAATGATTTTAAGAGAGTGCGGAGAACTGAATATCTATCTAATGTAAGTCATAATAGACACAATTGCTAAATCTTATAAGCTCGATACAAGATCATTAAATCTGTATTAAAAATAACTATTTGGAGCAGATCATGAGATCGTTTGTAAAAAATAAGGCGGGTTTCTTATAAAGAATGTACTAGTTACTGCTTCCTTCAATAACACAAAATGAACATACATAAAACCCGATGTTTGTTTCTAGAAGAAACACTTGATCTTTAATATTCCATTCTTTAGTTCTACATGATTATTTACAATATCAAACAACGAAACCCTATGCAGCAGATTTGATAGAAAAAACTATAAAATAACTAGCTGATATGGTTAATGTAATTTCAGATGTGGACGGATCACTCGATTTATTCTACCCACAATTATCATCAACCCTGTTTTGATATACCCATGCAGTGCGATTTGGTGCATGCGGTATAGTGCAATATACACAGTGCGGGCAATATGCCCTTCTATTATCATAGAACCACGTATTAAGTTACCCATTAGACTACCGAAAGTACTAAACCGCGATAATGAAACCAAAGATCCGTGATCTTTGTACCGAAAAGACTTCAGTGTTTGCTTTCGCAATAGTGCTAAAATATTTCCATAAACATATGAGGCCATTTGATGCGCCGCTTGTGCACGAGGTGGTACTGTTCCTCCATTAGGCAGTTTGTAAGCAGCGCAGTCACCAATGGCGAAAATATTTGGATCACGCGTGGTCTGAAGGGTAGAACCAACTACCAATTGATTAATTCGATTGGTTTCTAAATCAGCTAAATCTCTTGTTAAATCAGACACTTTAATACCTGCGGCCCAGACCATTAATTCCGCCTGAATATATTCACCATCCTTTGTATACAGCCCCTCTACATCTACCCTAATAACCATGGTTTTTGTTAAAATCCTAACGCCAAGCTTACTTAACTCCTGATGTGCGGCAACGGAAATCCGTGGGTGGAGAGCTGGAAGAATACGGTCGCCAGCCTCCACTAACGTAAGGCTTAACGCCTGGTGATCTAAACGTGTAAAACCATACCTATGTAACTGTTGTACAGCATTATGTAGCTCAGCCGATAATTCAACACCAGTCGCTCCGCCTCCAATAATAGCAATGTTCACTTTCTCTTCTAGATTTCCTGGGGCAGAAAATTTTAGAAAAAGATTAAGCATCTTATTATGGAAACGTTGTGCCTGCCGTAGATTATCGAGAAAAATACAATGCTCTTTGACGCCAAGAGTGCCAAAATCATTAGATACACTGCCTATCGCCATTACTAGTATATCGTACTCCAACCAGCGGTGGGGTACTAGTATTACCCCATGATCATCGCGAATTTCATCAAGAAAAACCAATTTGTTTTCTCGATCGATCTTACTCATGCAACCGAGCTGAAACTGAAACGCATGATTGTGAGCATGAGCCATATAACTGAGAGCTTCTATTCCTTCATCAAGCACTCCAGTTGCTACCTCATGCAGCAGTGGTTTCCAAAGATGGCTATGGTTTTGATCTACTAGAGTAATATTTGCTCGCTTGTAACGTCCTAATTTTCGTCCTAGGCTAGTTGCTAATTCTAGACCGCCGGCCCCACCACCTATAATGAGAATTTTTTTTAATCTTGTGGTCACAATGCCCCCTAAACATAAAACAGTCGTTAACCAAGTTATAACATTGATTTTAATAGCGAGAGTGTATTATTGAGAGAATAATCCAAGAGATAATTTTGTCATATCAAAATTCATATGAATCATTTTCTTCCTGTACCCGATAACTTGAGGTACCTGGTTACCCGGTATTTTCGCCAGGGGTTAATGGTTCATATATGCTATAAATAAAGGAAAATGTTTTTTTACATTTATAACATTCCTACTCATCCCAGGTACTTCTATCGAATGCACAAAGTTATATAGAAATTAAATGCCCGAATATTATACTAAGGCGATAGCGGTTGTATGACATACCAGAAGGTAGCAAGAATTCTGTCTCAAGCATTCAACTTTTACTGTATGGTAATATTGCATAGACTACAATAGCGTTTTCATCTTGAATATTGATTCAAGTTACCACTAATTATAAGGATCGAACTAATAAGTTCGTGCCTTATTAAGGTCTTTAGTAGAAAAGTAAAGGCAGTCTTTTGATATATTAATTCAATTGTTCGAGCATCCTCTACATTTTTCAATCTAGGATTGAGATCAGATGGTATGGTATATTGTCTGGTTTTTTTATATTTTTTCTAATCGCATGTTTTCTAGAGAAAATATTTTTTTATAACTCATCATTACGCGTTGTTGATGCTGGAAAATAGATTTGAATGATACCCAGTTAAAATCAGGAAAAAAGGATCCAACGTCTGTACTACTCTTCGTTTTATAGAAAAAACAAATACACTATTAATTCCTACAATTATATAGCTATGAAAGCTAGTGCAAGGTAATTTTATTTATGAGTAAGCTTCTCGATTTTAAGCAAAATCACTCTAAGAATTTTATTCTATGATTAATTGTAAGGAAATCTAATGTTTTTACCTAAATGAAAAGTCATTCAATCCAAATTGAAGCATGGTGGGATTCAGAAAATCCATTTAAAAACATTAATTAATATCAATAAAGAAAACATTTTTATTTTAAAAAACACAATAAGTAATAGTATTATCTATGTGTGATACTAATCAACGATTAGTACAGAGAGGTAATTACACTTAGAGGAGATGAATCTAAGCAAACACCTTGTATGAAATCTCGTGCTCATCTTGAAAATAACTGTTGCCTAGCTTTAGATAAGCTATCTTCATAAAAACTTAAGTTTAATTATGCTTTGTATTGATTATCTTATCATAAACAAGGCTTAACTAATAGTTAATCATCAATATCATAATATTTGAGATAATAATATATTAAAACCAGCAAGTGAAAGGTGGTCCCCCCCCTCGGGCTAATAAACACTAAAACCAGTATTACTATTGATACCTTATAGCCTCTTTATTTTCCAGTCGTAGGGATAAATCAGTGGAATAAATCCAATTCTCATCTGAAAATATTGCGCCATGTGAGTGGTCTTCGTATTCAACAGAAATTCCCCTCCTTCCTTATATTTCCTCTATGAGTTATATACACACATTTACCAGTTGAAAACTACTGAGGTAATATTTTCCAGCGCTAGACAAAGCAGTATTACTAGCGATACTGCCATCGGATATTATCCGAAGCTAACGAATCTAATGCCTTAGAACAGCTCACGCCTATTTATTCCGATGCTACCGCTAATTTTGGGTGAATATGATGCATCCCAGAAAAGGTTTTCTTAAAAAGACGCACAGGATGCGCTACAACCCAGCAGAAGCTATTTTCTCTACCAGAGAGCAGTCGCTATTGCAAATAATAAGCAGTTAGAATTACAACTTAAAGTTTTCAATGTGCTTCTTTTTATTTGTGGCTCCTGGTATTATATACTGGATATTCCGATAATCCTGCCTCGGTATCCCCTTTATCCACATTATATGCTTATATCTAAACATATAACCGCTTATTTTGTTATACCCCCCTTTCACTATATTTATTTAAGTTTAGCAACCTCTTGCCATATCAATCAACATGACTAGTATATGAATTCATCAATATCATACATGACAAATAAAAACATTATAAAACATATTTTATGGTATATCATCGCATTGATCGATACCTGCTAACTGGGGGGAATTGCGCTACGGTGGGGCGAATATATCAGTGCACTATAGAAAATAGTATCCTCAATAGGAGTCTATCTAATTACCTATCACTACTAACGTCTGCATGCCCCCCAATCATGTAATACGAGTTGATCCTGCTCCTGCTACGCTAGGAGTTCTGAATAACGATGGTTTCAATTATATCCCAACATACCGCGAAATATATTATTTAGGTACTATTTTACCGCAATATCCGGTGCTCGCCCTCTAGTGCAGTCGGGGGCTTGCAACGCAAGGATAGATTATCTTCCTGGTGCATTATAGCTCCCCATTCGGAGGGGGAAAGATGGCCTGCGCTTTTCAAGATTTCTTTTTCTGCTGCCTATCAATTCGGCGTAATGGTATTTGCTCTCGGAGAGAGCGTCAAGGGAGAAATAAAGCGGATATCTGGCGCGATCGCGTTATTTGACTATTTTATTATCATGATTATAGGGAGAAGTATCAATTATAGACATACTCCTAGTATGATTATTAATCTAGTTTAGTGCTCCCATTGCCTCAGATCCTTATTAGGAAACAGTGCTATCTTTTAAAGATAGCACTGTTTCCTATATTCTAATAAGCTACGCATTCGTATCGGAACTATTGCCTGTTTAGTTAATACTGGCGCCGCGGGATTACTTAACTACTTGGTGTTTATTACTATTACCGGCGGCGCCGTATCCGGATTTTATGCACTCATTGCCTCTGGTATGATACCTAAACTTTTAACCAATAAAATAACACATATTTTATCGGGTATGATGCGATATTGATGGAGCATTTTGTTGCTATCAAAACATGAATAACCGCATCGCTTATTAAAAATAACTATATGTCGTGATTAATTCCCCACCATTATCCCTCGATATTATCATGTCTGACCTCCAGTGCTCAGTAGCGAATACACATGAATCATCATAACTTCTCTACAAGAAGTAACGTCTCAAACAGCGACTAGAATAAGAAATTGAGAATGTAGGATTTCTCTAGAAGAAACCCTACAAACTTCGAAAGAAATGGATGAGCCATCCATCTTTAATCATGCCTAGGTTCACCGAACCTTAGCAGTGTGGATTGGAAAGGTATTGCATGAAATTTCACCTACCGAGAATATGGAATTCTGGTATTTTTTTTTAAAAATTCTATTTAAAGCACTGTCTATCTTAAGAGAACTAGATGTCGGAACTCGAACTGGTCGCTTTATATTGCAGGCTCTTCTTGGAATTTTATTGCCACAGCGATATAAGATTAATTCTTAGAATGTGAGAATTATCAGTACTACTAGCTGTTTTGGGAGTGCAGGGGTATTTTCTTTATCAAAGACTCCAGGACTCTCGTTGTGGTGGGGTAAAGAGTTTTTGTCTATTTTTTGGTGTTTCTAATCAAATATAGCTACGGTAGCGATGGTGTTAAGTATAGTGGAGGCATTATCAATGATGTAACTGTATTCGTTATATACGGATAACGCTGCTACCGCTAACATAGCTGGTAATCTGTACAACTTATTAACTCGATCCGACACTGTTCAGTTAAAATCCGAAACTGGAAGTTTTATATATCTTTCCCGTCCATACAACCATCTTCTTAGTGAAGAAACATCAGCCTTAGCAAGAATGAAATAAATAACATGCCGAATTTTGCGGTTAATAATTATGCTCATACTCTCCTGATAGCATCTTTTTCTAATGGAAGTCTACAGCATTTTTTTATGGTATTAAAACTATCCTACAGGCACGACGCTTCACATTTCGTACCGATAAAGACACTACTTTTAACTCATTGCCGGAAAACAGCGTAAACTCTCCGGAAAACATTAACTGTATGTTACACAGGCAAGCGCACCACGCCTGTGAGACCATGTCTACCACCGGGGTGTCTCAAGATAATCTTCTCTCAGATGTTATTAGGAGGTAACAATATTCCGATACTTAGTAATGGCAGGGAAAAAACTTTATTAAGTTACTAGAATGCTGATAGACGTGCCGGATTATAATTATAATCTCGAACATATAATTATATATCATCCTGATACACTACCGATAAGTCATAAAGAGTGCTTCCCGGGACATCAAGAAAACAATTACGGTAAATTGGTAACAATGGTTTTATATTCTATTAATTATCTAAAATTACGAAATAATTATGTTACTATTTATAATAGTATATTGATGTTTTTCTTGTTTTATCTCAAACGATTTTGCTGTGAGAGAGTTCAATAGCTTTTCGCATAAAAATAGACCGAAAAAATTCAATTCTAAGTTTAATCAGAAGAATCTATCCAATAAAATCAATTTTGATTACTCTATAGAGACTGATAATACAAGACCAGTATTGTACTGGGTACCCAGTATGTTTTATTTATTCTTATTTTAGGTTGAATTCTAGCGAACTGGATACAAAATTATCCACCAGATATTTTAGTATGCTTTCTATATATGTATAAGATCTCTTAATTATCTCTTTAATTTTTAGATGTGTTCGGTAGAACTAGAAGTTTTTATATTATAACTGATATATAACGTATTTAATATATCTTTTCCTAATAAATAAAATCGTTGCTTTAAATTCCTTACATTAAAGATTTATTATATTCATAATAGACTGCTCAAGAATTCCAGCCGACATGTTAAAACCAACAGAGAACTACGCCTAACTAGGATGCCTTAGCATGAAGATACACGATAAAACTATAAACTCATCGTGAATAAAACGAAAGGTTTTTGTAGAACAAGGTTCGTATCTTTTAAAACAGATGACTGTTTTATCTAAACATAATCCTTTCCTATCCGATGCAACAAAAATCATTTGTTTGAAAACAATTACTTTTCTATCATCTTGAATCTGAGGAGACCACGTCAGTAATTTTTTTCTCATGTAAGAAAAATTTTCAAATTTATATTGAGTAGATAAATGCCATGATTATCAATAAAATCTCAATGAAAAATTCAATTTTTGATGCTTTAAAAAAACAATATCACTACTTTAAATATCAACTATGGGTAGAATCAGAGCAACGAAACCAGTTCGGCGGGACTTCTAAAAACTATAGAATAAAAAATCAAACCAATTAATTAATAGTGCTATTCTGAAATTTACTCGAAAGAAAAAGTACCATTTCACAATCAGGTAATTATTTAGTAATTATATTTTCATAATTAATATGAACTATTAAATTAATGTAGGATTATAGTAATAATTACACGAAATACTAATACTTAATTATCCGAGATATAGTGTATAAGTTTGTACTGGTTATTCAGCTGTTTATTTGAATTTTTCAATACAGAAAATATTATTAGATGCTATCTAATTCTATTTTTGATATTCTTTTCAGTATTAAAAACAGATCATATTACAATCTGTTAGATATGTAATACAGTTACTTTAACATGAGTAAAACACCTTATGTCTAGTGACTATACAAATAACCTACTCTAATAAAATGTTATCTACTGATCACGGATTAATCATTAAATATTTTTAAACTTTATCTAAAAGTCTCTATTTATTTTCTTATTATAAGCAAAAATATATAATTGTTATCGTGTCATTTAAAAAACCAGCCTTCTTCTTGTATTATGGTATACAACCACCTAATATTTTCATGTAATCGATTGGATTTTATTATGTTTTTATAAAACATTATTCTCTTAAGCTAAGAGCTTAATCCATAAATTCAATCCCAAAAGTTTATTAAACAACCATAAATAGCCTGTAATACTGAATTTAACCTACCATAAACTATATGCATGATAAGAGAATATCTTAAGAAAATATAATTCTTTTCCTCTAAAAAAACACTTTCAATTCCTATCCCAAGATTCGCCGATGTTCATGGTAAGTCTCCATGTACCTAAAGACGAATTAACAAGACATCTAGAAGGATCCTTTATTACCTAATTTAAATATTTAGTGGATGCTAACATGTAATATTGATTATTAAGACTTGATATTTTTATCCGTTTTCTATAGAAACTTAAAATTTCATTCTTTAAATTATTTCGAATAAAATAAAATACGCGGAAAATTAGTATTACACAATGACAAGGATATGGACATGGATATGGTTTCTTGTTGACACTGTACCGCTGTTCCGGTACAATTTCTTTGTTCCTCTGTAGTTCAGTCGGAAGAACGGCGGACTGTTAATCCGTATGTCACTGGTTCGAGTCCAGTCAGAGGAGCCACTACATATCAGAGGCCTACAGGGGCTTTGATAACCGGTTCTTTTCCCATAGTTCCCAGGTGGGGGTTAGAGCACAGTAACTGCGGATCGGTTGTCCAAACCGGTAAAGTGCGTAGCATATTTCTATCCTTGCAGATAAAATCCCCCGCATAGTTAATGGACATCTGCCGGATGTCATCCGGTGGATATAAGTTCAATGTTAAGGGTGCCTGGTTCTCAAGATAACGACGATATAACGTTAGTGCCCCATTTGCGCCGGTTAACTTGGCAGGACCATTATTATCACGCCCAACCCATGCAATAAACACCTCTTTCCCATCGATACCAGCAAACCAACTATCACGTAAATCGTTAGTGGTTCCAGTTTTTGCAGCTAGATGAGAAAATGGGAACTTGAGTGATAACGCACGAGACGTCCCGTTTGACATCACCTGCTGCAGCGCATACAACGTTAAGTAAGCCGCTTCTGCAGGCACCACTCTTTCCGATTGAGGAAAACTTTGATAAACTACGGTGCCATCTTCACCTATCACTGATCGTAAAGCTGACAGTGTAGCATGGTTACCGCCGCTAGCGATCGTCTGAAACTCCTGAGCTACTTCTATGGGAGTCAAACTGATAGCCCCAAGTAACATTGAAGGAACCGGATTCAGTACAGAAGACGGAATGCCTAACTTTACTAGTGTCTCAGTAATACGACGAAGCCCGACGGAAAGACCGAGATTGACTGTAGGCACATTAAGCGAATGACTTAATGCATCAACTAGCATCACCTTACCGCGGAATTTTCGATCATAGTTTTTAGGTGACCATGGATTTCCGTTCGCTTGATCAAGCGTAATCGGCTCATCAGCAATCCAGGTATTAAGCCGATATTTATCTGGTTCGCTCAAGGCAGTCAGATAAGTGGCTGGTTTCGCTAGGGATCCAACTGAACGTCTTGCCAGCATTGCTCGATTAAAACCAGCAAACTGCGGTGCTGCCCCGCCAACTATAGCGCGTACTTCTCCGCTGAAACGATCTACGATCACTATAGCAACTTCAAGATCCCTAACGCCACGGATATTACGTAACGCGGGTACACCCACCTCTACCGATCTTTCTGCTGCATCCTGTGACAGCGGATCCAGAGTCGTGAAAATCTTAACGCCGGATAACTCCTTGGTTGCTTCGCCCAGTTTTTTTTGTAGCTCTTCACGCACCATCTGCATAAAAGCTGGTTGCGGGGTCATGGCACCTCCGTGAGGCTTTACCCCTAACGGCCGGACGCTCAATATATTATATAACTTACTTGTAATAATATGTTGATTTTCTAATAATTTTAAAACTAGATTACGCCGCTCTAGCGAGAGCTTAAGATTTCGCCAAGGATTATATAGCGACGCCCCTTTCACCATCCCGACCAGCATTGCTTGCTGATCAAGACTTAGTTCATTCACGGGACGGCCGAAATAATATAAACTAGCTAACGGAAAACCGCGGACTTGATCGTTTCCACTCTGACCGAGATACACCTCGTTTAGATACAGCTCCAGGATATGATCTTTGCTATAGCGGTAATCGAGGATCATCGCCATATACGCTTCATTGACTTTACGCCATAGCGAACGTTCCTTACTTAGAAACAAGTTTTTCACCAACTGCTGAGTCAGCGTGCTTCCTCCCTGTACCGCATGTCCGGCAGTAATATTCACCAAGAAAGCGCGGCAGATTGAGGACACACTGATACCACTATGTTTATAGAAATTGCGGTCTTCAGTAGCTATTAAAGTATTTACTAGTAAAGATGGGAAACCGGTGCGCGGCAAGAACAGCCGTTGTTCGCCCTGGGGCGGTTGCAGCATAGTGATTAATCGGGGATCAAGACGAAAAAATCCGAAATTGCGGTGGGTATCCTGGTTTTTAATCTCTAGAAGATGGTTTTTAGAAAACTTCATAAGAGCATGGATTTTCTCCTCTTTACCGTCAGGAAAATCAAATGACCTGCGACAGAGTTCGATGACATTAGTATGCATTGTAAATTCTCCCGGAAGGGTAATATGGGAAACCTCCCGGTACTGCATGCTTTCTAGCAAAATGCCCATATCACGTTGAGTATAGGACATGCCTGGATCTAGATTCACTATACGGCTATAGACCGCTGCCGGTAGCTGCCAGACTTTGCCATCGATACGGTCACGGACCTGCATATCTAAATACACGCCATATAAGACAATGAGCAGGACGAAAAACAGTATAATTCCTAGAAAATATCTATGCTGTCTGTGTTTTTTCTTTAGTGTTTTGTTTCGTCCTTTTTCCATACGTGTCGGCATTAAATACCCCCTCCTTTATTTTCATCCCGACAACACTATAGCGCGGACTCGCAGCCTGGATAGCTACCGAGGACATCTGATGGATTTACGATTACCCGCGATATTGTTCATGACTTATCTCTGCCTGAGATAACTGAAGCATCTATATCTCTATTTTTAGTTATATATAAGTTTTAAATTTATTCTAGGCTTAGTGCGCTTTATCAGCTATCCGTCCATCGGACCAATTTGATATTTTATCAGGTTTTATAAAACTTTACTTATATAACCACCTTCCTCCGTATTCAAAATATAATAATATTGATCTTCCTATGCGTCAGGCTTCTTATCACTCCCCCTAATACACTTGTTTTTGGTACTTGTCTAAAGTACCTGTAGTTTACGTATCAACTCAACTCTTGCTTTCTATCAAGAGTTGAGTTAAACAGATTCTGATCTAAGGACTGTATGAGACTTTTGCGATATTGAGAAAGACCCTCTTTTTTCTACAAAAGTCATCAGGCCTTACATTTTATAAATTACAATAGATATCTAAATGTAAAACCCCTCCAGAGCTAGCTAGACGAATCAATACATAATTAATTTTAAAGGGAAATCTTCTTCTTACGAGAAGTGAAAGGTTGATTGTCTAAGCCATGTTTCGGTAGTGACACATGAACTTAACGTCTGTGTTAACATTGGAATAATTACGTAAAGATAAAATAATTTGTTTTTCAGTAGAGTGAAATGACTGAATGTAACCTGCTGAGATATAGAGATATTTTTATTTACCTTCTCTAATAAAAAAGGTGATAACTTTTGAATATTTTAGGTCTGACTGTATATGAAATATTTATAATATTACATCGGTGTTTTTCTACCCGATATTATCCAGTTTATATATATTTATAAAAATGAATATACAAATTAAAAATAAAATTTCTTAATATATGTTTGTTCTGTGGATTTATAAAATCACGCGACTATCCAGTATTTAACACTTTTTTCACTAGCATCATATATCTTTATATGATAGCGACATCCATTATTAATCTCTTCTTTCTTTCTCATACGAGGTTCTGAGTTTTTTTCTCTAACGTAGAATATCTCTGCTAATCAAGCTTGTTTTTTTTGCCATTACTCTCTTAATTAATTTTCATTTCTTCTATTACCATCTCAAAATTAACATTTTGATGTAGTTAAACTAAATATTAAGTAAGTTGTTTATAATTATCTTTTTCAGAAAAGAAAGTTCTAAATAGAGAAGATTATTCACTCAGCATCGGAAACCTCCTGCTGCAGGAGTCCTTTTGAAGTCATGTATTTAATGGGAAATCGTATCAGTCAAAGGAATACACTTTAGACATTCTAGAAATTACAGAAACATTATACGAAAATAAATGAATTTATCGACATCATTTGAGTCTTTAAGTAATCCGTCTTCAAAGAAGCTATCAGCACCCTGATATAAGAAGATATCCCGAATAAAATTAGAAAAGTTTTTTTGCGGTTGCCAAGATATCACTGCGAAATGGACGTTTCATGTTTGCAATCGCATCAACAATATCATGATGAACCATCCGTTCATTCTGAACCCCGACACAACGACCGCCATAGCCCTGTAATAAAAGTTCAATAGAATATGCCCCCATACGTGAAGCTAAGATTCGATCATAGGCTAATGGCGATCCCCCACGCTGGATATGTCCAAGTACGGTAGCCCGAGTTTCTCGTCCTGTTTCTTTTTCAATATATTGTGCTAACTCAGCGACATTACAAATATGTTCCGTAATTGCGATAATAGCATGTTTTTTACCTTTAGCAATACCTGCTTTAATTTCGTAAACTAGGTCTTTCGCTTGAAATTTAACTTCAGGCAGTATAATGAATTCGCAGCCACCTGCGATAGCTGCTGACATAGTTAGATCACCACAATATCGACCCATGACTTCTACAATAGAAATACGCTGATGTGATGTAGAGGTGTCTCGCAAACGATCAATCGCCTCAAGAACAGTTTCCAACGCGGTAAAATATCCAATAGTATAGTCTGTTCCCGCTACGTCATTATCAATTGTTCCAGGCAGGCCAATACAAGGGAATCCCATTTCTGTCAGGCGCTGTGCCCCCATATAAGAACCGTCTCCGCCGATTACTACCAGTGCATCAAGCGCGCGTTTAATCATATTATCTATAGCAATAGCACGAGTATCTTTCTCCCGAAATTCAGGAAAACGTGCAGACCCTAGAAAAGTCCCCCCGCGATTAATCATATCTGAAACACTATAGCGATCCAGTTTTACCATCCGATTCTGAAACAAGCCCAAGTAACCGTCATATACTCCATAAACCTCTAGGTTTTCAGAAAGACCAGCACGCACAACCCCCCGGATAGCTGCATTCATTCCTGGCGAATCACCACCGCTTGTTAGTACAGCGATTTTTTCAATCATGATTACCTCTTTACTTAAGATGCCATGTATAGAACAAAATATATTTATGACTATTCTTCTACGAGAAACGGATATTGGTGTAAGTAAAGAACTTAACACGTTACTCACACTTCACTGATTCAGGTGGACTTTTATTCCAATATTCCGTGAATATATAGCCATTTTTATCCATGCATAATACTGTAAAAAAACACACCTCCGGTTATGCTGTAATTTACAGATAAACATTACATCCAGAAAATTATATCATCTCAATGAGACTAGCGTGACTACGAACAGAGTATCTTTATCTCAATGGATTTTTTCATTTTTTTGCTGGCCTCCATTTATATCCGACTGTGTGATAAAGATATAACTAATAGATCCATTATAACTGCATGACTCTTAATCCCTCCATGTTATATAGAGTCATATTAATACGAAGAGATAAAGTCAACAGAAAAAATATTATGATGCATTGTCTCCATAGACAAGCGACGAGAACTTATAAGATATTAATAAGACTTCAAATACATTAATAAAATTAATAAAGATAAAATCCATTTCGTCAAACTTTGATGTGTTCTCTGAACTAACGTTTATTAAGAAGGGATTGGTAATCTTTTAAAAAGATAGAAAAAATATCAAAGCCACACATAAGGTCTTTAAATAAAACAATATAGATATATTGAACTATAATACATTCTCAAATGAGAAATATTATTTTATATTCTTGTCAGAATACGTTAAAAATCTCTATAGGTTTTCATTAATTTCTTTTACACTAAAATTACACGCAATACAGAAAACCGATTATGAGATCAAGATTATCTATCTTGATATAAGGCACTGTTTTAGCATTATCGATAAAACCTATCACTAAGGATAGTGATATAGCAATTATATCACGATAGAAAATACATTTAAAACAATTCGTTATGATTTTAACAAAACAGTTTTAGGTTAAAATAAATCGCTGTACATAACTTTACAATTGAGCTTTATCTCAATAAAGATTGGAAAATAAAACCGTTAAATGTAAAGCGATAGCTGATATTTTGGAAAGAAAAACATATAGTGACAGGAATCATTTTTAATACTGTCATATATATAAATCATAGCATTTTTACTTAAATGCAAGATTACTCTAAACATCGAAATGAAACTTTGTTAGTTGTCTACTATAAAATGTACAAGAATGAGAAAGAGTAATATACTGATTAGATCAGAAAGGCTAAAAAATAGATTAAGGATAAATGCTATCCCCCCCATTAATTCTGGGGTAATAACATATAAAGACGATAAAGATAGATTAGTAAAAGAGCGGAAATAAGATTGCTCAAAACATTTAATATCACCCCTATTATTAGGGGCGATATCATCACATACTGCGTTGCTAGTAGTAACAGCGCCACCTTTGCAAGCAGCCACAATAATACTGCTGGAGCCAGCAGTCGAAGATTAGGAAAGGCTAAACTAGCGCTTATAGACATTGATTTAATAGCTCCTGCATTATCTCTGGTAGCAATAATCACTGGAGCTAAACTAAATGCAATAGCCAATAGGAACCCCGGTACGATAATAAGCAATAAACCTAACTGAACTAATACTGTGGTAAGAAAAATAAGCACCGTTAGGCGAGTTAATAGAGGCACTGAGAGACTGATGGCGTTGAACACACTAACAGGCTGACGATTAGATACCATACGAATAATAGTGAGCAGCGCTCCCGATAGAACCACATTTCCGAGCAGGCTTGATAAGGTTCCTGCAATAGCAGCTTTGAACAGGATACGCTGCTGATCAATTGACATTTCTTCTACCAATTGATAAAGACTCATATTGGTGGTTTCGTTTATATAATCAGCGTTGTTTAGCATCATCAGTTGCCCACATCCCGGTGATAATGCATGTCCTAGAACAACACTTATCAGGGCTGATAATAGCACCAAGAACATAATACTACTAAACTGGTAACGGAAAAAATTCAGCATGTCTTTAGATAGAGTACTTACTCTAATTGGCATGGAAGCTCCTTAGCAAAACAATTCACAAATAAGCTAGCCTGCTATTTAACTTTTTAATCACATGATGTTTTTACCATTGCTTCGAAGTTAATTTGGAGAGTCAAGAACAATGCTTCTTTTAAAAAAAGAGGTCTGATATATAACGACTCTTCTTAAAGTCCTAACGCCGTTTTCTCTCAATCTAGTTATAATCCCAGTATACCACCCCAGTAACCAAAAATACCTATGATGAAAAAGCCCATGATAATCCATAATGCATTTACTTTATGACGTAGTAACCACATACAAACGAAAGTAAGCAGAAGAGGTATTAGTCCTGGCATTAACTGATCTAGAATTGATTTAATAGTGGTAATTGTCGTCTCCCCCTCGGCATTGGTGATACGAGATACCACGATAGGAATATTCACATGGGTCCATTTATTAACTAAAGCGCCCATAATAAAAAGCCCGAGAATTGAGGCGCCTTCTGTTAATTTTTGAAGAAATCCGTCACCCATGTCGTTAACAATATTGACCCCTTTACGATAGCCGTATGTTACACCGTAATAACGCGTTGCTAAACGCACCAGATTAAATAAAAAGAAAAATAAAAACGGACCGAACCAACTTCCACTCAAGGCGATACTAGCGCCAAGCGCAGCAAACATCGGTCTGACAGTACCCCAGAAAATCGGGTCACCGACACCAGCCAGCGGTCCCATTAACCCAATTTTCAGGCCATTGATAGCCGAGGCGTCAATCGACATTCCATTCGCACGCTGTTCTTCCATGGCCATCGTTACACCAAGTACCGGGGATGCTACATAAGGATGGGTATTGAAGAACTCTAAATGTCGTTTAATCGCTTCTTTACGTTCATCGTTATTTTCTGGATACAAACGACGAATCACTGGGATCATGGAAAAACAAAAACCAAGCGCCTGCATACGTTCAAAATTCCAAGATCCCTGGAAAAGATTTGAGCGGATAAACACGCCTCGTATATCGCTTCGCGTTAACTTCTTTTGACCTATATCTTTATTATTAATCATTTTTCTTCTTTAATCTAGTTCATTATCAAGTTCGTTGGCGCTCGGTAAAGAAGTCACCTTTCCAGCGGTTCGCTGGTGCCGAGGGTTAAGCTGGATATAGATAATAGCCATCAGTACACCAATAACTCCTAAAGCTACTAAGTTAAAGCTACTGAAAGCTGCTATGACGAAACCAAGATAAAAAAACGGCATCAAATAACCTGCACGCATCATGTTAATTACCATGGCATAACCAACCACTACAATCATTCCACCAGCGATATTCATTCCATTAGTGACAACTTCTGGAATCGAGCTTAGAATGTTGTGCACAGCAGTCGTACCCACAGATAGGCCAACAATTACTGCTGGAATGGCGATACGCATTGCCTGAAGTAGTAATGCCGATACATGAATCCAACTTAGTGCCGTTAAGTTTCCGCTTTCAGCAGCGCTGTCAGCAGCATGCTGGAAACCGACAGTAATAGTGCGTACAATGATCGTCAAGACTTGCCCAGCGGCCGCTAATGGAATTGCCAAAGCGATGCCAGCGCCGATACTTTGATTCCCCGCAATAACTAGAATAGTTGAGATGATAGATGCTAGAGCAGCATCTGGTGCCACCGCAGCACCGATATTCATCCAACCCAGTGCAATCATTTCCAAGGTTCCACCAATAATGATACCAGTTTTCATGTCGCCAAGGACTAAACCCATTAAGGTACAAGCCAACAGCGGGCGGTGGAACTGAAATTCGTCGAGAATTGATCCTACACCTGCAATACAGGCGACGACAAATATCAGTACAAGTTGTAGCGTACTGATCTCCATTGCACTTCTCCTCTCATTTACGTAATAGAGCGATATATTTGTTTTTAAGTAAATTTACGCTCTTAATGAGGATTATTTAACATCAGGCGTAATTGCTAAGTTTTTTAATTAAATCCATCATTTTTAGCGGGGAATCACTGGATACTTTTCGCACTTCCAGTTCAATCCCGTATTTATTGAGTGTTTTAAATGCCTGTATATCTTTTTCATCTACTGAGACAGCATTATTCACCTGCGTTTTCCCCTGCCGAAACGCCATCCCTCCAATATTAACAGAGGTAATTGCAACACCACCCTCAACAAGACAGACGACATCACTCGGATTAGTGAATAATAACATTACGCGATCATTCGCATATTTTGGATTTTCATAAACTCTAATAGCCTTCGCCACATCAACTACGTGAGCCGTAACACCCGGAGGGGCAACCTGGATAAGTAGCGTTTTTCGTACTGTATCTGCAGCCACATCATCGCTGACCACAATGATACGTTTTACGTTGGTTTCTTTTGTCCAGCGAGTAGCAACTTGACCGTGGATCAGACGGTCATCAATACGTGCTAGAATGATATTCATGTGTCTGTGCTGACCGATCTTAGGTGGTACCGCAGATTTTACCCTTAACGAAAAAGGGGGGGTAATAGAAGGGACAGGAACAATATGCTCCGATTCGAGGAATTTTAACCCTTTTACACCGGTCCGTCCAGTTTCAATTGCAGTTTTAACAAGTTCTTGGAAAGGGGGATGATCGTCGCGAGCCATAAAAGTTTCAACCAGCATGGGTATATTCACTCCGGTCACCACTTCATAATTTTCTTTATTAATTACCATGCGGCTTGCGGCATTGAATGGACTACCCCCCCAGGTATCTACCAAAAACAATACACCCGATGCGATATCAAGATCTGCCAGACAAGCAGTATATTTCTCAATCAATGTTTCAGCGTTTTCGCCAGGAATAAAATCAATCCAGGTGACATTGTCTTGTTTACCTAAAATCATTTCAGCTGTTTTTAGTAATTGCTCAGCTGCTAATCCGTGAGTGCCCATAATAATAGCAATACTCACTGGATACCTCCTTTATATTTACAATATGGGTTATGGGCCCCACACAAAAGATATATCTAGGACGCTAACTCTTAGTTGGTATAAGTTTACAGGCAGAAAAGATACTTGTCCTAACCTTAGTTTTCATGATCATTGAAGTAAACTACGCTTTATTTTAATATGTAAAAAAAATAAAAATTGTGACGGCGCTCAGTTATTTGGCGAAGGAAAACGATATAAGTGCATAAAAAAATAAATAAGAATTCTAAAACATTCTAAAGTGAAAAAGTTTTGTGCTTGATGGGTGTTCCCTGATAAAGTCAAAGGTTTAAATTATAAGGGGAGTAAACAGCCCTATTATGGATTGTCATTGATGTCAATTGATTGTTTTTTATTCGCCCTAGCGAACATTGTTGTCCTTTCACTAGCGTTCTGCGCTGCGTCTTTCTTTTGTTATATTTAATCCCGCGATCTAAGATGGATTTCCCCTTGGTAGCCTGTCTCTGCACCTTTGCCGGTAAAAATACGGTTGAGCCCTGTGATCACTACAGTCTAAATACCTTACGGAGCCTGTGATGGAATTTTTAATAGATCCCTCAATTTGGGTGGGATTATTGACTCTTATCCTACTGGAGATCATTCTCGGGATAGATAATGTAGTCTTTGTTGCAATCTTGTCGGATAAATTGCCATTAACAAAGCGTGAGCGCGCACGGGTGGTGGGTTTATCACTGGCCCTAATTATGCGCCTTGGGTTACTATCACTTATTTCATGGATTGTCACGTTAATACATCCCCTGTTCACTGTAGGCGCCTTTTCTTTTTCTGGCCGTGACCTTATATTGTTACTTGGGGGGGTATTTCTTTTATTTAAAGCCACTACCGAGCTGCATGAACGTCTAGAA
Source organism: Candidatus Steffania adelgidicola (assembly GCF_020541225.1). Lineage (GTDB taxonomy): Bacteria > Pseudomonadota > Gammaproteobacteria > Enterobacterales > Enterobacteriaceae > Steffania > Steffania adelgidicola. The sequence goes on from NZ_CP045889.1 coordinate 779,077, forward strand.
AATAAAGAGCACGACAGTAGTGACGGGGGCGGTTACGCTAGTTTTTGGGCAGTGGTAGTTCAAATTGTCATTCTTGATGCGGTGTTTTCTCTTGATGCAGTGATCACGGCAGTGGGGATGGTTAATAATTTGCCGGTAATGATGACTGCAGTAGTAATAGCTATGTTAATCATGCTGCTGGCGTCACGTTCACTGACTCGTTTTATTAACCGTCATCAAACTGTGGTAGTCCTCTGCCTCAGCTTCCTGCTGATGATTGGTCTCAGTCTCATTGCTGAAGGTTTTGGTTTTTATATTCCCAAAAGTTACTTATATGCAGCCATTGGCTTTTCGATTCTTATCGAAATGTTGAACCAGATAGCACGCCGAAATTTTATTAAGAATCAGTCTGCAAAACCCATGCGTGAACGCACCGCAGAAGCGATTATGCGACTAATGGGTAATAGAACACAGCTTGACATTGGCGAGGATGATTCAGCTGAAGCGTTTAAACCGGCTCATTTCGCCGATGAAGAGCGCCATATGATTACAGGAGTGCTATCACTGGCCTCTAGAACCCTTCGTAGCGTCATGACCCCGAGAAACGAAATTACTTGGCTAAATTGTCAGCGGCCCGTTGAGGAGCTACGAGCAACATTGATGGAGACACCTCATAATATGTTCCCAGTTTGTAATGGTGAACTAGATCAGCTTATTGGTATTGTAAGGGCTAAGGATTTAATGGCAGCAGTAAGCCATGGAGAACACGTTAAGGCTTATGCCGCGGCCAACTCAGCGATTGTGGTACCAGAAACCTTGGATGTACTAAAATTATTAGAAGAGCTGCGCCGAGCGAGAGGCAGTATGGTAATGGTCTCTAATGAGTTCGGCGTCATCCAAGGGCTGGTGACACCATTAGATGTTCTAGAAGCCATTGCCGGTGAGTTTCCTGACGAAGATGAAACGCCAGAAATCGAGATTCATAATGAAGGCTGGCTGGCTAAAGGTAGCACTGATTTACACGCCTTGCAGCAAGCACTAGATACTCAATCGCTGGCACGTGGGCGAGACGATGTCGCCTCACTAGCCGGATTACTGTTATCGCAATGCGACCAAATGCCAGTAGAGGGAACCGTACTTATCCTGGATGGATGGCGTTTCACTATTCGACAAATGGTCGAATATCGTATTGAACAGGTATGGATTGAACACCTCTCGCTACGTCACTGCGCTGAAAAGGTGGAATAAGACTCTTTATACTACTGTCTATTTAGTATTGGTATTGTCTAAGGATACCGGTTCTACCGGTTAGTCACTAATAACATACTATATTAATTCAATTATCTCATCTGAACTAAAAATAGAGTTTGTATATTACCAGATGCAGTACTTAATAGTATTAATTTCAAATTTACTAAAAATAAAACACAGCGATATTTGTGAGAAGAGAGAGCTTATATTCGTACTCTACATGATAAAAATAAATCATTTAACTTGTACTACTAATACCGTTATCCGAATTAATGATGTCATGCGGTATTACCGCATTCAAGAGCCCCTCTTCTTCTACCGGTTCGGCAACACGTTGCAATCCAACCACTTTCTCCTCCTGCGCGGTACGGATAAGAGTAACACCTTGAGTGTTACGGCCTACGATGCTTACTTCAGAGACACGCGTACGCACTAGAGTGCCGGCGTCGGTAATCATCATAATCTGATCACAGTTATCTACCTGTACTGCTCCTACTACTTGACCGTTACGTTCACTGACCTTAATTGAGATAACACCCTGGGTGGCTCGAGACCTGGTCGGGTAATCGGCCTGGCCTGTCCGCTTACCGTAACCATGCTCCGTAACCGTTAATATTGCTCCTTTGCCACGTGGAACAATGAGAGAGACCACTCGATCCCGTTCCGCTAGATTAATGCCGCGAACACCAGAAGCACTGCGACCCATGGTACGCACTTGATTTTCCTGGAAACGAACCACTTTTCCATAAGCAGAAAATAGCATGATTTCATTGCTGCCATCGGTCAGATCTACACCTATCAACTCATCACCGTCATTAAGATTAACAGCAATAATACCAGCGCTACGTGGGCGGCTAAACTCGAGAAGAGCGGTTTTTTTTACAATCCCGCTAGCGGTCGCCATGAAGACGTGTCGTCCTTTTTCATACTCACCCACCGGTAAAATCGCAGTAATACGTTCATTCGATTCCAGCGGTAATAGGTTTACTATTGGGCGACCTCTTCCACCTCGACTGGCTTCCGGTAACTGATAAACTTTCATCCAGTATATCCGTCCTCGGCTAGAAAAGAGCAAGATCGTTTCATGGGTGTTTGTTACAAGTAGGCAGTTAATAAAATCTTCTTCTTTGATGCTAGCTGCTGACTTCCCTTTACCGCCGCGCCGCTGTGCTTCGTAATCCCTGATCGGTTGATGCTTCACGTATCCTTGATTGGATAGAGTGACCACCACATTTTCCTGGTTTATTAGATCCTCAATATTAATATCTGAGGTATGTGCGGTGATTTCAGTGCGTCGTGGATCGTTATACTTCTCTTTAATGGCGGCAAGCTCTGTACGAATAACCTCCATAAGGCACTCTGGATGCTCCAATATGCGCATCAGTTTAGTTGTCTGATTTAAAAGGATATTATATTCATCAAAAAGTTTTTCGTGTTCTAGAGCAGTCAGCTTTTGTAACCGCAGATCTAAAATAGCCTGAGCTTGCTGCTCAGTCAGGTAATATTGACCATCGCGAATTCTGCACCTCATCTCCAGCCAATCTACACGATCCGTGGTATCGCTATCTCGTTCTAGCATAAAAGAGACTGTGCCAAGTGACCATGAAGATGCTAGTAAGATACGCTTCGCTTCTGCCGGGGTTGCTGCCTGTCGAATCAGTTTGATAATGGGATTGATATTTACTAATGCCACTGCTAATGCTTCTAGAATATAAATTCTCTCACGCGCTGTGTGTAATTCAAAAATAGTACGCCGGGTTACCACTTCACGCCGATGACATATAAAGGCAGATAAAATATCTTTTAGCGGTAGAGTCTTTGGTCTCCCTTGATGTAGTGCCACCATATTAATACCGAAAGATACTTGGAGTTGGGTTAGTGAATAGAGATTATTCAGCACCACTTCTCCTATTGCATCACGCTTAATTTCAATAACAATTCGCATACCGTCTTTGTCGGATTCATCACGTAACGCACTGATACCCTCAACGCGCTTTTCTTTTACCAGCTCGGCAATTTTTTCAATTAAGCGCGCTTTGTTTACCTGATAAGGAATTTCATACACGATAATAGCTTCTCGGCTATTTTTAGCATTCTTTTTTACCTCTGCAACCGCACGAATATGAATTTTTCCACGACCAGTGCGATAAGCTTCTTCGATACCACGTTGGCCGTTTATAATGCCAGCAGTGGGAAAATCCGGACCAGAAATGTATGTCATCAGGTCTTTAACGCCGATATTTTCATCGTCGATATAAGCTAGGCAACCGTCGATTACTTCTGCAAGATTATGCGGGGGGACATTGGTAGCCATCCCTACTGCAATGCCAGAAGAGCCATTGACTAATAAATTAGGCACCCTAGTAGGAAAAACATCAGGGATTTTCTCAGTACCGTCATAGTTAGGTACATAATCAACGGTCTCTTTTTCTAAATCTGCCAACAATTCGTGAGCAATTTCTGACATTCTCACTTCGGTATAACGCATCGCGGCGGCAGAGTCACCGTCAACGGAACCAAAATTACCCTGTCCATCTACTAACATGTAACGCAGTGAGAAGGACTGTGCCATACGAACGATAGTATCGTAGACAGCAGTATCCCCGTGGGGATGATATTTACCAATAACGTCACCGACAACACGCGCCGATTTTTTATACGGTCTATTCCAGTCATTACCGAGGACGCGCATCGCGAATAGCACTCGCCGATGCACGGGTTTGAGTCCGTCTCGCACATCGGGTAGGGCGCGTCCGACGATAACGGACATCGCATAATCTAGATAAGAACGCTTTAGCTCTTCTTCGATATTGACCGGTATAATCTCTCTAGCAAGGTCGCTCATAACGCCTATATCCTTCTACTAAATGAAGTATCTACCCGGATTTAATGTATTACAGGATACCATCTTTTTCTAATAAGGGGGATCACTCCCCATCGAAAGATGAAACGGCACAATCTCATATATTATATTCTATGGTGACAGTATAATTATGTTTGAAGTATTCATTAATATTCATAGAGTAAAATGGCACTTTACTACAAAAACTGATGGATTCTCAATCCTAAAAAAACGCATTAGCACAGTATACACTCAAGTTTCTGACTATGGTTTTTATCATAAGAGTCTAAAACTTCTCTAAGGCCGCATGCTAATAACATCCATGATGTATCTCCTGTAGCACCTATTGTAAGCTGAATGGCAAGAGTCGATAGAACACTTAGAGATTGAGCTAAGAATTTAATTCAATGTGGAGCGGAGAATTCGATTCAGATGCAATCGGTAAATTCCACACTGTCATCGTTCTCTTGTTAAACCACAAGAGAAAAGATAAACTACCCAACTGTATCATTCTACTGTCTGTTGATTATATGCTTGTAACCAAGCTGGTAGTTTTTTTTAGAACAAGCATCAGATGCTTACTGCAAAGTCGAAACCTATCAGAAAGTACTGCACAAGAAGGAAAACACATATCTAGTTTAAATATTGCTATCACGAGTATGAGTAATGATAACTCGTCTAAACCGAACAACAATAGCGTTACTTTTAAATTATCACCAGAAGATGTTTGAAGCCTGCACAAAACATATCTCGGCATTGAAGATTCGGTTAATTATCTACATGTATCTCTATACATCTTCCTCATGCTAGTCTGGAATACTCATCCTTTCAATATATGCATCAAATCCACCCACACCGTTAAATTGAGTAGATCACACCCCGCCACATGAGCACCGCTCCATATCACTATCTTTCATGATTTTTCAATACACAATCATTTTAATATCATAAGTAATATGCATATAAATCAGAGGGGTTAAATAATTAGCGAAGTGTTAAATTAAGCAAATATCACATTCAGTGAGATATTTTATATCTCGTAACCACTCACTGAATAGTAGTTGTAAAATACCGAGTTATCCCACTTACTCATTTTCTTTTCACATTGTTTAAAAAACACTTCCTTGCAATGTTATAACTTGTTCACTTTAATTCTTTTAAAGAATATAACTCTATATATGTTAATCTGTTTCTAATAAGTTAATTATTCAACAGTATCTCTGCATTTGGCTAGACTTTACTCCTCTCAGATTGAGAGGATTTTAAATCCATCATGCACTTTAATGAAACTCTCTAGACGATTACAGAATTACGAAATAGATCTTAACGCTGATGCCTTGATTACTTTTATTTTTTGAGCATATTAAACTATTTTAAATAGAAAGAGAGTTGAGGAACTCATTAATATCATAATCAGTTTTTCAAAAAAAATCTATAAACCCTGTATCATAGCGGCGTAAGGAAACTATGATGTTCATTCTCAAAAAGAGTGAGAGATAATATACATATTGATATGTGTACTGTATTCTCTTAACTGCCATTTAAATATATAACTGTATCGTACTCTAGAATAAATCAGTCAACATTGAAACCTAATAGACTCTGAAATAATTATATGCCGTGATATATTAATCTAGATCACATTGTTTGTGTAATTTGAAAAACACTATAATCTATAAAGAAATAATGAGTGAATTTTAAAACAATTAGTAAAACTCACTATATCATCTAAACAAATGATAATACATGACCCATCAAGACCACCACTGCTACGCAGGCAATCGCCTCACCGCGGCCGATAAAACCCAGTTGTTCGGTAGTAGTTGCCTTAATATTAATATCATCTATCTGGCAATCGAGATTTTTGGCAATATATTCACGCATTTTAAAAATGTGAGTCGCCATCTTTGGTTCTTGAAGGATAAGAGTGATATCCAGATTCCCCATACGGTAACCCTTTTCTGTAATTTTTTGCCAAGCGGAGCGTAATAGAATGCCGCTATCGGCCCCCATGTAAGCCGGATCCGTATCCGGAAATAATTTACCGATATCATCAAGTGCAGCGGCACCCAAGAGCGCATCGATGGCAGCATGCAGCATGACATCACCATCGGAATGCGCTAGAAGCCCCCTTGAATAAGGGATGTGAATGCCACCTATAATAAGAGGGCCTTCACCACCGAATTTATGCACGTCGAAACCATGTCCGATACGCATTTATATATTCTCCGTATTGGATAATTGAGAAAAAAAGAAGCGTGCTAACGCTAAATCTTCCGGATACGTTACTTTAACATTGTCCGATCGCCCTGTGACCAACAGCGGTGCATAGGTGCAATATTCTATTGCTGAGGCCTCGTCGGTTACTGTTGCCCCTTCTCGTAATGCACGCTCCAGGGAGTTTTTCAGCAAATCGCGCGTAAATAGCTGAGGTGTCATCGCATGCCATAAATCGACCCGATCTACAGTATGTGCCACAATATTTGTATGGGAATTAGCGCGTTTCATAGTGTCACGCACTGGTGACGCTAGCAACCCTCCAACGTCAGTATGCGTGGTGATCGCCAGAAGGCGGCACAGATCGTCTTGATGCAAACAGGGACGCACAGCGTCATGTACCAATACCCAAGTAGCCGAAAACCCTCCTCGTAGGGCAGCCATTACTGAGGTAGCACGAATCTTCCCACCCGTAACAGCGTGAACCCTCGGATTGGTGGCTATGGGTAATCGTTCATACCAGCGATCTGCAGGATTTATCGCTACAATCACCTGGCGAATACACGTTTGGGACAAAAGCACCCCAATTGCATGTTCTAGTAGAGTTTTATCGCCAATAGTAAGATATTGTTTTGGCAAAAGTGCCTGCATGCGGCTACCGATTCCAGCAGCCGGCACTATAGCAATAACATCCGGGACAGAAGGCATTGATAAAATCATTATTGATTTGCTTACCTAATGGGGGATACAAGATAGCATCTTCCACCTTATCACGAGGTGATAGAAGTTTTTAGCAAGGTTAATTATCTTAAGATTATCTGTTTTCGACAGTATTCTGCTTTCTAACAACATTATTATGTTCAGGCATAATTTATTCTTGCATGGTTTTGGTTACGGCTGATTGTTTGTTACCAAGATAATCATTCAACTTATTTTTAGTGAGACAAATCGCACATTCCAATTCGTCCATAATGGACATATGAATAATATTCACCTTTTTTACCGAAGGTACAGCATAATTCAGATTGAATTATAAACTTTTGGAATCAAAAGGTATACATTAGTTTTTAACTATATATTTCACTATGTATCACTTTAAAATATCACTCAATGCTTAAAACTCATTGCCTATTCCCCCAGGCATACTCTCCTATGGAGAGACACAATTGATGCTTTCTACTACCATTTCAATACTCGATATACACATTCCTCTCTTGGATGTTTATATCTGAATACATAATAGAGAACTGGTGTTAAAAGAAAAATTAATATTATTCATCTTATTTATTTTAGTTATATGGTATCTATAAATCATGTAAAAACCTATTGAAAACAGAGTAATAGATAATGATTTCTTTAAAAGAAATATTCTTTTACATAACTGATACACCACGTCAGGATACCTTGATCGTACTTTCCTATATATTTACTATTAGCAATGCTAATTCAATAAAAGAGCTATCCGTTAGGAAAAAAAATCATTGTTAATTGTCATTCTGTGTATAGCCATTAACTAGCGGAATAGTAATTCAGTGTTAGAGAGTTTCTCATTCTTATTATTGATAAATAACCAATATCACCTCTTTTAGGGAAAGAGGCTTAATTTAAATCTCTTAACCTTGCTATATTTCGAGTAGGCTTTGATTTCTATTTATATAAATGCAACACAGCAATCAATCCATATAAAACACAATATATATCAATAATATACTAGAAATAAGCCATTGAATATGACCCGTTCGGTTATCTGATTACTAACCCTCGATCACTTGATTGGAAGAATGGATACATCTCTAAGAAAAATCCAGCCATGAGTCAATGAACACAACACGTTCTAAAAAAAACTTTTGTATAGAACTGCCAGACTATCTATTACATCTTGCTGAATAGTAGCAAGAAATAAAGGAACTCTCTTTTAAACCTATAAAAATCCACTGCAATCTACGCAATATCTCTAAAGCGTTACACCAGAACAGTTTTAAAATAGATAATATCTTTATACTTCAATAGATCACACCTATGCACAAATAACGATAAGGATGACCTGAAACTTTCTTACATAGAAAGAGCATAAAACTGTTGAACCTAAAGGTCATTTTTAGCACAGATTATAATCTGTAGCTAGAAGAGCATTAAAACACCACAGTATCTTTAAACAAACCAACTTTGAGATCACTCGCAGTATAAATTATGGTACCGTCACACAGTACTTCACCGTCAGCCATACCCATGACTAATTTTCGGTTAATCACACGCCGGAAATGAATCCGGTAGGTTACTTTTTTCGAGGTGGGAAGAATCTGCCCGGTAAATTTTACTTCGTCTACACCAAGAGCGCGTCCTTTACCCTCTCCGCCTAACCAGCCTAAATAGAAACCGAGTAATTGCCACATAGCGTCTAGCCCTAAACACCCTGGCATTACTGGATCACCAATAAAATGGCAACTGAAGAACCACATATCCGGATGAATATCCAGTTCTGCTTCTACAAAACCCTTATCATAATTACCACCGTCCTCAGTCATATTGACTACCCGGTCCATCATTAACATATTCGGCGCCGGCAATTGTGGGCCGTCTTTTCCAAAAAGTTCACCTCGGCTTGAGCCCAGCAAATCTTGTTTTGTATATGACTTACGTTTATCTACCATGTATATCTAAACCTTAATTGTTTAATAGCGCAGATTACTCGATATACCAACCTATTATAATCACCTTTAACTCTGGTGAAACCAGTTAAGCCAGCGAAAACCCCAAGGTAAACGTTGCCGTTCGTGTAGATTAACATTAGCAATACGTGAGCGTATCGCTGTAAGAAGACTGGGAAGTTTAGTGTTATCAAAAGGTATCGCAGTCAAGATCTCCAACGCCTCATCAATAGCATCCACTGCCCAAAGAGAAAATTCTCCCTTTCTTACAGCCTCGATAACATCCTCGTGGAGGCAAAGATGGCGGATATTAGCAATGGGAAAAATAACTCCTTGGGTGCCAGTAAGCTGATTTGCCTGGCACAGAGCAAAAAAACCTTCTATTTTTTCATTAATACCGCCAATAGGCTGTACATGTCCAAATTGATCCACCGATCCGGTAACTGCGATTTCCTGATTAATAGCTTTATCCGAAAGCGCACTGATAAGTGCTACGCCTTCTGCTAGTGAAGCACTATCACCATCTACCTCCCCATAAGACTGCTCGAAGACTAATGAGGCGGAGAAAGGAAGCTGTTGATCCAACTTTAGTGACGACATCAAAAAAGCCTGAATAATCATCATTCCTTTCGTATGAAGATTTCCACTTAGCTCTGCTTTTCGATCAATATCATTAATTTCACCATCACCCCAATTTACCACGCAAGTAATGCGAGAAGGTTCACCAAAAGGTAATGGATGACCAGGGCAATCTAACACTGAAAGAGCATTGACCTGGCCTACAACTTGTCCTCTAGTTTCTACCATAATTTGACCTTCAGCAATCTCATTCTGCATGCACTCTCTCAGATAACTCTCACGCCAGATGCGAGTACGTTCACTGTCAGTAAAGGCTGTGGCTGTTAGCACTTCCTTAGCGTTGTATAGCGCGGCCTCTTTTAGCCTCCGAGTAAGCCAGTGAGGACATAGGGGGAGCCGGCATTGATCACCGATGTAGCGGATAGACTGCCGAACTAGCGGGAACCAGGCATCCTGACTCAGCGCAGGTAATCCCTGACGCTGTGCTAACATATTAACCCAAGCACACCATTTCACCATATCTTCACACCCTACGATGCGTAGTGCGGATTCGAATTCGCCATATAGAGCCAGTCGGGCTAGCTCAGGCTCTAAAATATTAAAAGCAGCCATACCCTCTCGAGTGCCCACCACGATTAACCGTAAGTTTATCGGCATCGAGGGAACAGAAACTGGCAATGAAGAACGTATATCCATCGAAAGCCAATCGAATCGCTCCTGAAGAATCATCTGCTTTAGCCGCAACCAAATCAGAGGCTGGTTCACTAACGAACGTACCCCAACGAGTAGGATCCCACCGTTAGCGCCATGTACTAGGCCAGGTTGAAGTTGAATCGTATCCTGATGGCAACGAAGAGCTCCAAATAACTGCTCGTATTCTACCCAGGATTGCCAAAGGCATACAGCACGGGAAGCGAAGTTATCCTCCGACTTCGTTGCTGGTTGTTCACTGACTCCCATACCCGTTATAAGATAACAGCTACCAATAGGCTGATCTGGTGCTGGTAAAATTTGCGTAACCATTTCAGAAATCAGCTGAAAATATTCTTCTTCCTCCTGTGCTGTTAACAGCATAAAACGGCTAGGCGAACGTGAATGGCAAAATTGCCTCAACCCTTCTGTAAGACGCTTCTGAAGCGTGGCAAAAGGGCTAGACAAGGGTGGAGAAGGTTTGTCAAATACCGCCGAAAACCGGGATAGATCAGGCAGTAAACATTTCCATTCTAATTTTTTTTTTGTCAAAATGATAAACAACATCAGCTATTCAGAGAATAGCTGATATTATACAAGAAGAGACACTGTTTCGTCTCGGTCTCTTTCCTCTCCAATACCGATTTTGGTCAATTTTCTGTTATGAGTGTCAAAATGAATACTATGGATAAATATTCGCGAAATAAAAATAAATCATTCTATTATCCAAAACTAGTTAAATAAGATTTAAAGGGGGTTTTTAATATAAAAGTAGAAATCTAAAAATCATATGGACGAAAAAATCTCATAAAAAAAACAGAGTATTGGATATATAAATTCTGAACCACAGAACACACTCAGGTACTACAAGATTATAAGTAAATTATTATTTATTAGAAAATGGCCAGAAAATCTCTGTCAAAAGTGCATTAAATACACCATGCATCTCTAGAGCCAGGCGCTAACCATTCTGTACTAAATATTGGTTAAAGATAAAAACATTTTGGCATTTATGAGCAATGTAATATTCCCTATTATTTATAGATAAATTTTATCTGTTCATGGTTAGCTAATGGTTTTCGTACGAAATTTTTTTGATTGTGAATTAATAAAGTACTAGAGATGTTTTTATATTTTTGCATAAAATGCAAATCACATGTTACTGAACGATGCTGTTTGCTTAAATAAAACTCTATATCAGATGCTGACAGAAAATAACCAGTAACTCAGAGGTCATATTTTGACCTTGAAATATTGAATTACAGGTTGACATAAGGCAGAATTTTTTTTTCACTGATTGTATAAGACACTTGATATATAAAACCATCTTAGCCCCTCTCGTAATACGTCACCTATTAAGAAGATAGCTATTACACCATCATTCCACCGCCTCAAACTTTTTCTTATCACTGCTGCGATAAGTTTAGCGTTGAAATCAGGTATAATCTTAATGTATATGAGCTAGTAAAATTTTACTAAAAAATATTGTTATAGAACTAATTTCATAAAATATTTTTATATATACTATGTTTTAAAACTTATAGTAATTGATTTTGAGATAACAAGATTGCATGAGCGACGAAAAGAGCACACCTCTCGCCAGAGGATTGTGCTCTCACATCGCGCAGTCATTACAATTTATGACTGACTGATTACATCTTTCAGGCCTTTTACTTCGATCTCTACACGCCGATCTCTGCCAAGACAACTAATAATTGCAGCGTGACCTTTCACGTCAGCACAGGTATTACCAGTAATTGAATTGCATTTACCAATAGCACGGGCAGAAATTGTATCGGAAGGGATACCCTTGGAAATTAGGTACCTTAAGACACTCTGCACACGTTGCTGAGAGAGTTTCTGATTATACTGCGCAGTACCGATGCGATCAGTATATCCTAGAATAGTAATAGAACCTTCTTTTGGTTCTATTGAATTTAACTCGGAGTACAACTCATCCAGAGCCTGCTGACCTTCCAATGTCAGTGATGAGTCATCAAAGTCAAATAAAACGTCCGACCTTAGGGTAAAAGGCTTTGTCTGAATCACTGTATTGTGGATCAGAGTCGAATCCGGAGTCGCATCCGGAATAGGGGTCGGGATTGGCACTACTCTTATATCCTGTCCAAAACGGTAGGACACCCCAACATTCAGAAGGGCATTATCAGGGTGTGCAGCAATGATACCGGCGTCACCGATGTTATGAATCCACTGGTAATCAAGACGGGTAGCCCAATTCTTAGTCCAGGAATACTCTACACCTAAAGCAGCCACTGGAGAAACACCGGTATCATGGTCACTTATACGACCATGACTTCTATCGTATACACCTTTAGAGTCAGTACGAGATACTATCCCACCTAACCGAGTGTAGATATCTAAATCTTTGGTTAAAGGGTAGCTAAGTTTTGCTATAAAAGAAATCCCCCGTGCTTTAAAAATTCCCTTGTTTGCACTATCTTTGTAGGTCATACGACCTAACCAATCATAACCTAATTCAAAACCCAAGTATGGATTCGCCTGATACCCGACGAAAGTACCCATGCCCACCTGACCATTGTGGGTGGGACCATTACTAATGTACTTATCAAAACTGTGATTGTAAAAACCCGTATCGTGGTAGCGGGACCACCCCCATTTACCCCCACCATACCAGGTATCATCTTTCGGAGCAGCTTGCGCTACGCTTGCGAAAGCTGCCAGTACCACTGCAATAGCTGTCTTTTTCATTATTTGCGCCTCGTTATCATCCAAATAGGCAATGAGCTTGATAAAGCTGATTTTGGAAATCCATTGCCGACGTTCGGGCTCAACCTCTGTGCGTCGTCATTAAAATGACGTTATAGAGCAACCCCGGCGAATTAAAGTCTACAACGAAGTTGGAAACTTACAAGCAAGATGTAGTAAGCTTCAAATAAAAAACAGCGCTTCAACTCATTCATGAGGAAAAAACACACTCGAAAAGGTAACTTTTGGAAAAAACACAGAGAGTAAAAACCGTATATCTACCAGATTCAGTCTAGTTTTAAGACGGGGAGCTCTCAGATTGAATTATCGTCTATATCTTAGATAGACGCCAAGAATCTCACGTGAATGAGATTCTTTAGATTAAAATTACCCACATTGAAATAGAGGTTTATTTTTTACTTCTTCCAAATCGATGTTCAATTTAACGAACATTAAGACCCTTATCTCTTAAGTATCAAGATTAACAATCTGTCGTGATTCACGATTGCTTATTCAGCATATCACATTCTAGTATCGATATACATTTTCTATATGGAAAACTAGATTAAACCAGTATACAAATACTTTATGGCGTGCAAGAAGTTCGTACTTAAGTAACATTTCCTCATAAAGCAAACATATTAATGTCGTCTGACCTTAAACTCTTCACTCCTACAGAGATGTTATTTTTAACATTTTATGCCATATTTTGTTCGAAATATAGAAATAAAGTAACACTCTTCTTTATATTAACTGTGATGTGAAATTATCTTTTTGTATTTAATTAATAGCAAGAGAAATATAAATTAAGATTACGCAAGTAGTATTGTAGACTCGAACAAAAATCTGCTATAGTTATGATGAAAAAAATAAATTTTCATGCAAAATACTTGGAAACATTTTATGTTTTCAATGGAAATAACTAGGCTCGTTATGTGAAATATTATCAACTAAAACTTGAGTAGTTCCACTTCCTTTCATGTAACAGCTTCACTCCACCGCATATGTAAACACCGATAAGTTAAATAAATACATATACGACTGTCAGACCTTCATCCAAATGGATGAAAATCATTGGAGAGCATTCTAGATATTTAAACGGGCAGAGAGATTATTTTATCAGAAATAGGAGAGATGGTTATAATTTTATAAATGATCATGTTATTATTTTTAATAAATGTCCATTTTCAAAAAAAATCATACATGTCTAAATAAAATACAGGACTTACTTGAACTGTCTTTTGCTTTCAGTTAGCATGTTACTGTAGTAATTAAGCCTCATGATTTTTTTACCCATAGCTATATTTTTAGTATCCGGGTTCTCCCCACTTGTGTTGTCCGAGATATTGCTAGAGTGCTAGATATTAGCTTTAACATTATCTTCTTGAATTTTATACAAAACTTAAACGAAAGTAAGTTCTGTATATGGATACTGAAATTTTAATCGTTTTTATAAAAAACATTCCTCTTTGCTTTTTATTATGCAATTCATTCCACCGAATAGAGAAAAATGTTTTTTGCTAAAACGATTCAGCAAAGACGCTATTGGCAGATTAAATATAGTAATTAAACCCAAAGCAAGCGCCATAAAATGGCATCTTATTAATATTTCCAGATGGATGATCAAAAGCAGTTCAAGCGGTAGAGTAGTGTGGTAAAGCGCTAATACAGTTTATAAAAGATTAGTAAACAGTTATAATACCGTGATTTTATCAGAAATAATATTACCCTATCTAATAATACATGAAAGATTTTGTAATGACGCGAAACCATAGCACATCAAAGCTGGGACTAAAGCTTGTACCTGCGGCGTTCTAGCGAGACAATAGGCGGTATTTTGTGTTATTTGATTCTCTAGATAATCATTTACTTTCATATTCCTCGCGGACAACCAAGCGGCGCGACGTGCAACAGCTGCCCCGGAATCGACTAAATAGGTTCCTTTCGGAAAAACCGCATGTAATTCCTGCCGTAGAAGTGAAAAGTGGGTGCACCCAAGCACGATCGTATCTGGCGTTGCGCTCGAATTTAACCAGGGATTTAATAGTTTTCGCAATCCAAGAAGTAACACTATTTCTCCATGTAGTTTAGCCTCTGCCATATGAACTAGTTCGGGCATACCTAGCTGAAGAATTTGACAATCGCCGGCAAATTGATTAATGAGATCGTAGGTATACCTGCACTGTATAGTAGCTCGAGTCGCAAGTAACCCAACAATGCCATTACGCGTTAACTTAATTGCCGGTTTAATTGCCGGAACAACTCCGATAATCGGAAAAGAAAAACGCTTACGGAGAACCGGTAGAACAATTGTACTGGCGGTATTACAAGCAATAATAACCAAATCGAACTGATGCAGGCACCACATTGAACCAATAATACCCACTACCCTATCTACAATGAACTTTTCTGATTTTTCTCCATAGGGAAATCCCTCATTATCAAACACATATAAGTAACGAGCATTCGGTAAAGTTTGCTTGACTTTATCATAGATCGATAACCCTCCTACTCCCGAGTCCAATATTAAAATCCTGGGCTGTGGGACAACGATACCCTTAGATACTACAGGTTTTAAGAAGATCGAAGCCTTATCCTCTATTTTGGTAACCATATGTTAAGCCATCATTTTTATAAAATATATTACTCACTTTAGCATAAACCCTTATAAGGGAATTGTGATCGAATATAACTAAACAATTTTATTATGGTCTACAGACTACGAACAGGATTTCTTTGTGGCATACAGATATATTTTCCTTTTCCTAAAATACTCCAAATCAGAAGATTATATAAATCATAAGTCTACTCAGTAGACTTATGATAATAATATTCGTTATAAACATGAAGATTCTGACTTTTAAGTTAACGATGTAATAATGATGACATAATTTTGAGAATGTACTTAATAAGTGTTGATATGACCTTATGTCTATCAGAATAACTAAAGACAGCTGCCGCGACAGGTAAAGAAACCGTCAAGATTTATCAATAAAAGATTGTAGTAAAAGCGTTTTAATCTACAGAAAATAGTTTTTTTACTAAAGAAGGAAAAAGAGTGTCTATCTAAAATTACAGCCTAATCTTCCTGACTTAGCAGAAGGTAGAGTACTTTCCTACATATTCTCTAGCGAGACAGTCACTAAAAATATCAAAAGAAAATTAGAGAGGTTTTTTAATGAAGGATTTTTATTAATTAATAAGATTTGATTACGATCAGGTAGCGTCACTATACCAGAATAGGTAAAAACTATACCTGGCGCCAGTAATCTTCCAAAAATTAGAAAAACAAATAAACATTCTTAAGTTGAAATCGGTTTCTCATTGATTCTATGACTAAGAAAATTATTGAGTACCTTAACACTCATCGAAGTCATGAGCGCCAGTGCTAATCTCAAGGATACGCGATAGCTAATTGATACTATATAAAAAACGTAACGAGCACTCAATTCTACTGCTAAATTAAGTGGATCTCAACATATCCCAGTGAATCTATTTATCTCAGCTATCACAGGGTTTTTCCCTCGTGGACAGTAAGATAAAATAACTAATCACCTTTGGTGATGATTATATTTCTGTCGGTATAAAAATACAGTATAATACTCTCTTGTGTTATTAAATATCCTATTCATAGATGGTTTTCATAACCCGCGAGCATCGTCTAAGAGTTTTAAGGTTGTCTGGCAAAAACGGTGACTTCCTGCTATAACCTAATCAACTCTAGAAACCCATTTTTCACTCCCAGAACCAGTGAAAATCCCCGTTATTGGTTCAACACTGTTATAAGAGATACAAAGACTTGTATTAGCATACCGGATAACGCTTGTACTGAAGCGATAGAGTCCAGAAATTTAAATATAATTATATTATCTAGACTAAAAATCATGATATCTTTTTTACTATTAGCTTCTGCCTCGTTAGGTGCGGATCTAGGATATATCGCAGCTATCAATCTACTAAATACAAAATATCCCGGCAGATAAGTGAATAGCCTAAATCACCTATCAAAATATTTATCCTGAATAAATTACTTCGTCATGTTTTAATAATATAATCATATGAAAAGGTTTACAAAAACTTCGAGAGTCTCAGACTAAAAAAACAAAATCACATCTGCAAAATCAATCGCACTACGCTTTTTCTCGCAGAGAGATACAGGTAGCTTTGTTCCTCAAATTACGTTATACATACTAAACTATGGTGTCTTAATCGATCGCTATATCAGTGAGTCTATCGATGATTAATAGTTATCAACATACTTATATACAAAACAAAAATATTGTAATTATTTTAATCAATAAATAATTCTGAGATTCAGTAGTACTGAATCTCAGAATATGATAAAATCTCTCCTAATCAACCCTGAAATAAAGAAAAAATATTGATTGGATTTTAAACTTTAAATTCTTATATTATAAAACCGCAACAGTTGTAATATAAACTTAGCGCTTCATTTAACTAGGGAGTAAAGATGCATCTGATTTGACCAAATATCATTTTATAAACTTAGTTTACGTCCAGGTATATTTTGGAGGGAACATATAATAACTGGTACTAATGATCAAAAACTGCTAACAACCTCTGATACGAGCATATGATTTTATATGCAAGTTTAACAAACTAGTAATCCGAAATCGTTCAGGTAAAGTCCTACCACAGCTAAAGTTATACCGCCGCTATGGATAACAGCAGCTTTAGATCAGGTGTCAATACTAACCGCAACCGGACACCTGATAATATTTCCGCTGCACCATCTTTCGACACTCTCGAAAGATAGAGGTAATAAAATTACCAGCATCTCCTTCGGAAATCTCGCCACTAGCAAGGATCTACTAATCGATTTTTGCCTCCTCTTCATTAACGCTGCCAGTACTTTTTATGCCGGAAAAAGTCACCTGACTCTAGGACTGAAAGATTTACAGATATTTATTGCTGTATGCGGGTATAGGGAGATTTTATCACCGCACCGGTGCCGACAACATATCGATCGGATAAAAATCCTTATTTCTATCGAAATAACACGATAACAGTATCAGGGCGTAATATATACTATGCTAACTGCTGTAGTTCTAAACTAGGTAAGTGATTATTTTATTTTTTGTAACTATTAACTAACGAAAAAAAGATGAAGATAACTATCTATTCTGTTCAGAACACCAGTATACTACTGATCACCGCAGACTAAGAGGTGATTATGCTAGCTATCGCTCGTATTGTTTTAATAGTGCTTTTATCGATAATAATCTGTATTATAGGTTCAATTTACTGCTTATTTAGCCCGAGAAATCCTTCTCATGTTGCCACTTTTTCTCGCTGGTTTTCACGCATGTCACCACTTTTGGGAATCCAAGTAGACATACGCCATACCAAAACTGAAACAGTACCCAAAAATTGTATTTATATCGCTAATCATCAAAACAACTACGATATAGTAACCGCTGCCTATGCGGTACAGCCACGTACTGTAACAGTAGGAAAAAAAAGTTTACTATGGATCCCACTTTTCGGCCCCCTTTATTGGTTGAGCGGAAATTTACTCATCGATCGCCATAATAGTACCCGAGCGCATAATTTGCTTAATGAGATCATACAGAATCTTAAAAATAAAAATATTTCTGTTTGGATTTTTCCAGAAGGTACTCGTAGTCATGGTCGAGGTTTGCTAGCCTTTAAATGTGGCGCTTTCTACAGCGCACTTGCCGCTAATGTTCCCATTGTGCCAGTTTGCATTTCTAACACCTCAAATAAAATCAAACTCAATCGCTGGTCTAACGGTTTAGTTATCATTGAGATTCTACCAGCGGTTGAAACTAGCACTTACCGCCGAGAGGAAATACGCGCATTGACTAAATGTTGTCGGGCAGTGATGAAAAATAAGTTAGCCGAACTAAACGCAGAAGTGACTAATCGAGAAGTCTTAGGATAAAAAAGTTTTTCACTCCAGTTTCTTAACCTATATGTCTGAGGCAATTATTTTTATCATGCAATATTGCATGATAAAAAATATCTGTATTTTATGTTAATCTTATTTTTCTTTTTATTTATAATGGAATTATACTCCACAAACTATCTCTGTAGTCATATAGTATTTTAGAAAATACTGGAATATTAAGATGATAGTATCTCATGAGATAGGTTTGTATCCATTTCATAATATTCAAACCGTAGTCAAAGTACATAGTACTTTACAGTATTATAAGGAAGAAGTTACGGGGTATCCATGGATACTGATAGTATCAGTAGCAATAGGATTTTCCATTTTCTCTTTTAAAATTAATAAAATATGCACTTTTATAAACCAATAAAAAAAGAGATTATATATATCTGGATAATATCCAGTACTATATTAACTTATCCCCCCCTGCTAATAAAAACTGAAGATATTCTAAAAACCACCATCGCATTCTTTTAAAAACATCAGATCATACTGCACAGATGCATTTGGCACTGTCTAGCAATAAACAGTGAGTTTTCAGTGGATCTTAACCCAATTCAGAATAAGTAAAAAATATCCTAAAGAGGTGCCATCTTCATGTAGACTCTCTTTTTTAATTTAAATAAATTAATTTACAACAAGTCAATTAACAATATTTTACAACTCCGTCATCACTATAAATTTACGATCGATAGTTGAGTTTTCATTTGATTAGATATTATATTAAGATAACTCAATATTATACAATAGGTTAAATATTTTTTATCACTTCTGACATCTATAATTAAAACCTGATACACCGGAATAGCCTGGTGTCCTTAGAACGTGCTTTCTAGGGGTGAAAGAAGAAAATAAGAACCTTGACTATCAATGTAGTGATGCTGACTAGAATCAAGAGATTATTATTGAGTCTAATTGAAAGCATGTGTTTATTGGTTTTGATTATTATTTCTTCTTCATTATATACTTTCTAAGTCTTGTTTTTAGCTAAAAGCAAAAATGGTGCCATCTAAACTCTGTGCTTTTTAAAGCAGAGATTGTAGGGTGATCTGTACAATTATTTCTTTAAAAGAGATGGTTCATATCATGACGCAATCCCACTATAACGCTAGGCGATAAAAGTACTGAGTGGATTGGAACCCATCCGACGTCAACCGAAGATCTATACCGATACCTCATCGCATAATCATCTTGGACAGGCAGTGATTAATAACAGTCTCGATGATGGCGCTTTCCGGATAAACCAAACAAATTAAGGTAATTTTACAGGCCGATCACACTCCTTACAAGTGACTGACAACGGTTGCGGTATACCGGTCGATATGCACCCAGAAACAGAGATACCGACAGTAGAATTAATTCTATGTCGACTGCACGTTTGATAATAAATTTTTGAATAAAAGCTATCAATTTTCCGGCGGTCTTCACAGTGTAGGGATTTCAGTGGTTAATGTTCTATCTAGAACGCTTTACATTGAGCGTACGGCGCAATGGAAAAATTATCAGTTCATCTTTAAGAACGGCGATAAGATCAAGGTTCTTGGAGTGAACGATACCTACCCTAAGCGTAATACTAGCGCTAACATCATGCATTTTTGGCGTAACTCGCGTTTTTTCGATAATCCCTGATTTTTAGGATCATCTTTGACCATTTACTAAAATCAAAGACGGTATTATGTTCCGGATTGAAAAGTATCTCTCGCAATCAAGTAAATGATATTAAAAAATGCTGCGGCTATCAGACTGATCTGATACCTTATCTAAACGAATCGACCAATAATTTTATTAGGCATAATACCAGCGACTCACCTTTGTCAGGGCAGTACGGGGTGATACGGTAACAATAGAGTAGGCGTTGCTATGGCTACCGGAAGGGGCAACGATTGACAGAAAGTTATGTAAACTTAATACCTACCACACATGGCTAGGCCCCATGTGAATGGGTTTCATCATGGGTTGCTAGATGCAATATCTGAGTATTGCGAATACCGAAAAAGATTTTACCGTGAACAATGAAGCTGTCAGCAGACAATATTTGGAGACGCTATTCGTATGTGCTATGCATAAAAATGCAGGATCCACAGTTTGTTGGAGAAACTAAAGAGGGATTATCATCGCGGAAAATCACGGCCTTCATTTCCGTGGTAATAAAAAACACTTTCATCTTTTGATTAAACCAAAATATAACGGTAGCGGAAAAATTAGCGAAACTCGCTATTGCTGGTAAGCAGCGACGTCTGAAGGAGAGATAACAAGTATTGCGTAAAAATAGACTGCCGGGTCAACACTACCTGGAGAATTAGCCGACTGTCCTACTAAGAATTTAGCCGCTACAGAACTTTTTCTAGTCAAAGGAGTACAGATGGAGAATCGACTAAGCAGGCACGAGATCGTGAACATTAGACAATTATACCACTAAAAGAGAAAATCCTTGATACCTGGAGATTTGCGTTGATGCAGTTCTAGCTTCATAGGAAGAACACGATATCTTGGTAGTGCTAGGTATCGTTCCCGATGGAAACGATTTCAGCCAACTTCTTTATGCAAAAACCTGTATTTTGGCAAATGCAGACTCCACTAGGTTATATATTGTTATGTGCTTTATTTATGCGGCACTTTCGGAGAGTAGTAAAGAATGAATATTTTATGTAGCAATACCACCACTCTACCACATTGATTTAAGTGAAGAAGTCTATTCTTCTCTTGATAAGAAAGAAAAACTTAATATCCTAAATCTCTTGAAATGTAAAAAAAGGCATATCCCCACGTGCAACGCTTTAAATAACTGGGGGAAATGAATCCGGTACAGCTACACGAAACGACTCTCAATCCTACTACCGATTTCTTATTTAGTTAACACTCAGAATCGACAATCTGAAGAAAACGCTAGCGGTGATGGATATGCTTCTGATAAAAACGTGCCAAAGACCGCCGGAACTGGCTGAGGGAAAATGGCGACGAAGTAAACATTTTGATTAAAAGTGATGAAAACTCCGGTATAGATAATATCTAGTTGAATATTATTCTTTCATCCTATTTTCATTACGGATAGTATCTCTTTATATCAATGAGACATTCTTGCAGCATAACAAAATAAAAAACTTCGAGGCTACAGTCATACTAGCAAAAATCATGGAAACTCACGCTCTATTAAAAATAGAGTCTATAAAAGCTTCCTCATAGTCATAGCTATCAAGCAATCAATATTCCTTTATAAAAAATACGAACACTAGTACACTGAGACTAACACCCGTCAAAGCATACTGCTATACAACTAAATTTTCATGGTACATATAACATATGTATAAAGCAAATTAGTATTGTTATCCCTGATATGCCTGAATTAAATATTGGTGAAACAATGAGATATATTTAGACTTAGTACTGATACTATCGATTTAACTGCGTGTCTACTAGCTAGTAGCTCTATCTTCTGTCATCCCCTGAATATAACCTGACAAATCTATATTTGGTGGGGATAACGTATGTTATTAGAAAAGATGAATTCCTTGATTGAATCTATCTATATTCATTTTGTAATCCATACAATATTCTCACTTTAAAGTAAGCGAAAATTTGCAAACTCTCGATGTAGTCTCGATGCGAAATAAGTGGTAAACCTGGAGCCTCATAATAGTTTATTGGGGGAGGTTTTAATATATATCAATGTTTATATAAAGACAATCAGGTACGTTATTTTTAAAAAATACAACACTGAAATCTTGGTGCTTTTTGCTCTGTTTTTCCTAGAGCACCGATTCTAGGTCTATAGTTTTACGTAAATTATATATTTATTCCCTTTGTAATATGACGAAATTAGAAATTCTATTACGATAGTACATAACATCTCTAATCTCATCATGTTTATTTCTATAAGATGCAACAATCCTCATCACTATCATATAGTGCCTAGGCAGTTCATAGAACTGTATATGCACAACCTTATTCCACAAAAATTATATCAATTTACAATATCAGTTTTATTCTATATTTTATAGTCTTGTTTTTTATTACAAGATTAGAAAATCCTTAACTTTATCCTATTTTTGAAAAACGGATAGATCACCTTAAATTGCAATCCTAGATTAATACAAAATCATTTAGTGACATTTAAATAGTTTATAGCCTCCCCACCCATGAACGGCATACCAGAATGACCAGAAGAGTCATCAAGACCATATAAATTTACATAATTAAAACCAATCTGCAGATGATAATGTTCTTATCGATAAACTCGCCATCCACAACCCACTTAAACACAATTTAAAAGATCAATCAGCATAGAATAAACATCAATACTCCGAACTCTTACAGCAACCCAGTAACCATTCACTCCTTGATAAAGGAGTGGGTATTAAATAATATAAGGTGTTGTCGTTTCATTAAAAAGAAATGAGAAACAATTATCTGCTAATCTTTCTTACACTGTAATTAAATTAAACTATTTACTTAGTGATGAAGTGTGAATTTAATTATAGAAGTGAAGACATCATCATATATACCATCTCACACTCGTCACTATAATAACGCTAATTTTTTAGTGTATTATTCAACACTCATACACTCACTAAAGCATACCGATTTTTTTTAATATAGTAATAAACTAAAGCAGTGCGCTATCAAAAGCTCTTTACATAAACGGTTCAACACATTTCACGCTCCAGCATAGCTGCTTTCTCAGATAAACAGGCAAGAATCATGATGATTCAGTAAAATCTTTCAAAACATCTTGGATTTAGATACCAGGAAGCAGGCGTGCATTGTGAATTGCTGCATGCTAGAAATATAACTTTGTCTGATTGATCTAATACCGATTCTCAAGCAACGATAAAAACCTGATTGAAAAGAATAAGACAATGCAGGAATGCATCTACAACCGCTAACCAATATTTAATCAAAAGAAAATAATCTCTATAGGGGATGGGTATGCTATTAAATCAGAAATAATATCATTTGTACATAATACAACACTTAGGCATTATCCTAAATGCTGTTAGAATTTTATTGTTTAATGCGTTTACTACACGGTCTGTTTAGAGACCTAATAAAAAATATTTAAAGATACGACCATCGTCTAGATGAATACTCCTTGCTTGCAGATGGAAAGGAATTA
The DNA here is from genome assembly GCF_020541225.1 of Candidatus Steffania adelgidicola. GTDB lineage: Bacteria > Pseudomonadota > Gammaproteobacteria > Enterobacterales > Enterobacteriaceae > Steffania > Steffania adelgidicola. The sequence continues at coordinate 803,058 of NZ_CP045889.1, forward strand.
TTATTATATTTTATCCTTGACCATTTTAACTATTATATACTTTGAAAGCCATGTTGTTATGTATAAAACTTAAGAGCACAGAGTGAACAGATAGTGGGTCTATAGTGTGTTAATCTGTTTATGAAATATTTCTTTACATTGCTTATAGATCTAAGATCGCAGAACTGATACCAAGTAACTATCACATTGCACTCGCTAGATTTAACCACGACAAGCGCAGATCACATCAATCTTTGTCATAGTACATTTTGAAAAATATAGAATATACTTAATGAACTAATCTGAGTCACGACCGATCATGTCACTTGTTGCAGCTCAATCTTGACTCCCCATTTTTACGGGAAATCGAATTATGTCTGAATTTTTGCCGTTCTCTCGACCAGCAGTAGGCGAGGCTGAGCTCGCCGCCGTCGGTGATGTCCTTCGGTCTGGCTGGATCACCACTGGGGAAAAATGTGTACAGCTAGAACAAGCGTTTTGCCAATTAACTGGCAATCAACATGCCATTGCTGTGAGCTCAGCAACTGGTGGTATGCACGTCACCCTAATGGCCTTGGGGTTGCGACCGGGTGACGAGGTTATTACGCCGTCACAAACGTGGGTGTCTACCTTGAATATAATCTGTCTACTGGGAGCTAAACCGGTAATGATTGATGTTGATCTCGACACACTTATGATCACGCCCACATTGATTGAAGAAGCTATTACCCCACTCACCCGCGCCATTGTCCCGGTTCATTATGCCGGAGCACCAGTTGATATTGATGCTATTCGAATGCTAAGTGAAAGGTATGGAATCCCGGTGATTGAAGATGCAGCACATGCTGTCGGAACTTACTATCAAGATCATCATATATGTGCAGTCGGCACCGCTATTTTTTCGTTTCACGCCATAAAGAATATCACCTGTGGAGAAGGGGGTATGGTGGTAACAGATGATGCTAAACTAGCAGAGCGAATTCGAAGTTTTAAATTTCATGGACTAAAAGTAGATGCGTTTGATCGTGGCGTACAAGCCCGTATCGCGCAGACTGAAGTGATGGCGCCAGGTTATAAGTATAATCTGTCAGATATCAATGCTGCGATTGCGTTAATACAGCTTGATAAACTGCCACAGAACAACGCGCGCCGTGCAGTATTGGCCCAGCAGTATTTATCTGGATTAGCTGATACGCCGTTTTCTCCCTTATCACAACCCGCTTGGAAACATCGCCATGCCTGGCACCTGTTTATTATCCGCGTTGATGAGCAGCAATGCGGTATTAATCGCGACAATTTAATGCAGGAACTGCAAAATCGCGGCATCGGTACTGGCTTGCATTTTCGCGCTGCTCATACCCAGCATTATTATCGAAAGCGTTTTCCAGACCTCATCCTACCAGCCACCGAGTGGAATTCTTCGCGCGTGTGTTCATTACCGCTTTTCCCCTCCATGCATGATGATGATGTCGAGCGCGTTATTACTGAGCTGCGTGATATTACAAAGGTTTGAAATGACGACACCCATAAAATTTGATAAAGTTTCGATTGTGATTCCAGTCTATAATGAGCAAGAAAGTTTGCCAGAATTAATGAAACGCATAGTAGCAGTCTGTAAACACCTGGATTCTGATTACGAAATTCTTCTGGTGGATGACGGTAGCACGGACACCTCAACCACATTGCTAACAATAGCTGCAGAAACCCCAGGAAGCCATTTCATTGCGGTATTACTAAATCGCAATTACGGCCAGCACTCAGCTATCATGGCAGGTTTTAGCCATGTAACTGGTGATTTAGTAATCACTCTTGATGCGGATTTACAGAATCCGCCGGAAGAAATCCCGCGGCTAATCCAGGTGGCAGCGCAAGGTTATGATGTCGTAGGTACAGTACGCCAAAATCGGCAAGATAGTTGCTTCCGAAGATGGGCGTCTCGTGTAATTAACGCTTTCATTCAACGAACTACTGGAAAAGAGATGGGTGATTACGGCTGTATGTTACGCGCCTATCGCCGCCATATTATCGACACCATGTTACACTGTCAGGAGCGCAGTACTTTTATTCCCATTTTAGCCAACACATTCGCCCGAAACACCATTGAAATACCAGTAATGCACGAAGAAAGAGCATTCGGCCATTCTAAATATAGTTTAATAAAGCTTATTAATTTAATGTATGACCTCGTTACGTGTCTGACGACTACCCCGCTTCGCATATTAAGCGTTATCGGCAGTGTTATAGCTCTACTCGGATTTGCATTTTCGCTTCTACTTATTACGTTACGCCTATGTCTTGGTTCCCATTGGGCGGCTGAAGGCGTTTTTATGCTCTTCGCAGTGCTTTTTATTTTTATCGGTGCGCAATTCATTGGTATGGGATTGCTAGGAGAATATATTAGCCGTATTTATAACGATGTACGTGCCCGTCCTCGATATTTCGTTGAGCGTGTAATCAGTCAAAATTTAGTTTCGTCCGAACAGGAAACACAATGAAAGCTGTTGTTTTTGCTTATCATGATATGGGATGCGTAGGTATTAGAGCCCTTATTAGGGCACACTTTACTATCGAAGCTATAATTATCCCACCTGATGTACCTAACGAGAAAATGTTTTTTGAATCGGTAGCACACCTTGCCGCAGAACACAATTTCGGCATTCCGGTGTTTTCACCGACCGATATTAACCATCCGTTGTGGATAGCTCGAATTAAAGCGCTCGCTCCGCACGTGATTTTCTCGTTTTATTATCGGCAGTTACTTTGTCAAGAAATTCTAGACATCCCGTCAATTGGCGCATTTAACCTACATGGTTCACTCTTGCCACGCTATCGTGGTCGTTCGCCATTAAATTGGGTGCTTCTTAATGGGGAAAAAGAAACTGGTGTCACCCTACATCGCATGACAGTACGAGCAGATGCAGGCAATATTCTAGCACAGTGCAACGTGGTCATTACACCACAGGATGATGCACCAAGACTCCACTACAAACTATGCGCTGCAGCAGACAATCTGTTAGAGAATATTTTACCGGCTATTCGTGAAGAACGGTTTATTGAGCTGCCACAGGATGATAGTGCTGCGAGCTATGTAGGTCGCCGTACACCGGAGGATGGGTGCCTCTGCTGGAGTAAACCCGCCGAAACCCTAGCCAATCTGGTGCGAGCAGTGACTGAACCCTGGCCCGGCTCCTTCAGTTATGCCGGCGGAGAAAAGTTCATCGTTTGGAAAGCGCGTAAACGCCTCAACAACACTAAAACTAAACCCGGAACTGTCTTATCCGTCATTCCGTTTCTTATTGCCTGCGGCAGTGATGCTCTAGAAATTCAGACAGGACAAGGAAAGACAGGCGTGTATATGCAGGGCAGCCAATTAGCGCAGTCTTTAGGGTTAGTTAACGGCGCACTGCTAAACTCACGTCCTTTTATCAGCTATACACCCCCCCGTACCCGCGTGCTCATTCTTGGCGTCAACGGATTTATTGGTAATCATTTAACTCAACGCCTGTTGAGCAGCGAAAACTACGAGATTTACGGTTTAGATATTAGTACTGATGCAATCAGTCGATTTATGATTAATCCATTTTTTCATTTCATCGAAGGAGATATTAGCATTCATTCGGAATGGATCGAATATCACATTAAAAAATGCGATATTGTTCTACCGCTCGTAGCGATTGCCACTCCCATCGAGTATACGCGTAATCCGCTACGTGTATTTGAACTTGATTTTGAAGAAAACTTAAAGATTATCCGTCACTGTGTCAAATATCAAAAACGTATTATTTTCCCGTCGACATCTGAAGTGTATGGTATGTGTACAGATGCACTATTTGATGAAGACCATTCCAACCTAATTGTTGGTCCTATTAATAAACAGCGATGGATTTACTCTGTATCGAAACAACTATTAGACCGTATTCTATGGGCATATGGCGAAAAAGAAGGATTGCGCTTCACTTTATTTCGCCCCTTTAATTGGATAGGACCAAGACTCGATAACCTGAATGCAGCACGTATCGGTAGCTCTCGCGCCATCACGCAGTTAATTCTGAATTTAATAGAGGGGTCACCGATCAAATTGGTGGATGGAGGTGCCCAAAAACGGTGTTTTACCGATATTAGTGACGGTATTGAAGCACTTTTTCTTATTATTGAAAACAAAAAGAATAATTGCGACGGTCAGATAATCAATATTGGAAATCCAGAAAATGAAGCCAGTATTCGGCAATTGGCAGAATTATTAATGGTAAGTTTTCAACGCCATCCGCTCCGTCATAATTTTCCGCCCCTTGCGGGTCTACTCGATGTGGAAAGCAGTAGTTATTATGGTAAAGGTTACCAAGATGTTGAGCACCGCAAACCTAGTATACGTAACGCTAAACGCCTTCTGCACTGGACGCCTTTAGTTCCAATGCCACAAACTATTGATAAAACACTTGATTTCTTCTTGAGAACTATTGAACCAACTGGTGAAGCGAGATGAAAAAAGTCGGTTTACGTATTGATGTCGACACCTGGCGTGGTACTCGTGACGGCGTGCCACGCTTACTTGAAATACTGGCAGCACACGAGATTCGGGCGACATTTTTTTTTACTCTTGGACCAGATCATATGGGGTGGCATCTCTGGCGCCTGATAAAACCACGATTTTTACTGAAGATGCTCCGCTCTCATGCGACTTCCCTTTACGGTTGGGATTTGCTGCTAACTAGCACTATCTGGGGGAGGAGAAAAATCGGCCAGGGGCTTGCCCTACAGATCCAAACCGCCGCAAAAGAACATGAAGTAGGCCTACATGCCTGGGATCATTTTGCCTGGCAAACCTGGGCGGGAATGTGGAACCAGAACCAGCTAACTAAACAAATTCGTCTAGGGACAGATGCACTTGCGGCAATTATCAAACAGAAGGTGACCTGTTCAGCAGTGGCGGGATGGCGCAGTAATGAGCGAATTCTGCAAGCTAAAGAAGCCTTTAACTTTCGCTATAACAGTGACTGTCGTGGCACAGGTCCGTTTCGACCACTGTTCTCCAATGGAAATTTCGGCACAGTGCAAATCCCCGTAACACAGCCTACTTTTGATGAAGTGATCGGTCAGAGAACCACCCGTAAAGATTACAACTATTTTATTTTCAATAATATCAAAGCAGATCGCGGAATACCAGTTTATACTATTCATGCGGAGGTAGAGGGGATTATGCTTAGTGACATGTTTCAGGAACTACTTTTGATGGCAGCGGCGGAAGGAATCCGTTTTTGTCCGTTACAGGATCTGCTCCCTGAGGATATCACCACCCTTCCAATAAGCCGCGTAGTGCGGGGCCTGATTCCAGGACGGGAAGGTTGGGTCGGATGCCAAAGCTTATAAAAGTGAATTAAGAATGAAATCGACAAAATCTATTCTCGGGTTATTGATTATCATCGCCCTGTATTATCTTCTACCGTTGGCGTTTCGTAATCTTTGGCAACCAGATGAAACTCGCTACGCCGAAATTAGCCGAGAAATGCTAGAAAGCGGCGATTGGATTGTTCCCCATTTTCTTGGTCTACGTTATTTTGAAAAACCAGCTATTGGTTATTGGATCAATAATCTCAGCCAATTGCTGTTTGGACATACAAATTTTTCCGTGCGTTTTGGTTCTGCGTTCTCGATTAGCGTGACAACGCTTATTGTTTACTGGCTAGCGCTGCGTTTTTGGCAAGAGCAATATCTCGCCTTGACAGCCGCAATGATTTTCAGCTCTTTCCTACTCGTTTATAGCATCGGCACATATTCGGTTCTCGATCCGATGCTAACATTATGGCTAGCAACTACTATGTGTAGTTGCTGGCAAGCGATACACGCACCTCATGGTTGGGGTAAGAAAATAGGCTATCTGATAGTGGGAGTAACTTGTGGGCTAGGATTTATGACGAAAGGCTTTTTAGCCCTAGTACTGCCAATCCTTAGCGTACTACCATGGGTTATTGTGCGAAAATCCTGGAAAGAGGTATTGTGTTATGGGCCACTTACATTACTTAGTGCAGTGATGATAAGTTCCCCGTGGATTTTTGCTATCGCACAACGCGAACCCGATTTCTGGCATTACTTTATCTGGATCGAGCATATACAGCGTTTCGCTGAAGAGAATGCCCAACATAAAGCTCCTTTCTGGTATTACTTGCCGGTCTTTCTGGCGGGAGCGCTACCTTGGATGGCGCTAATACCTGTAGCGCTGCATAGCGCTTGGCAGGAACGCCATACTAAAGATGAGGCACTTTATCTACTAGGCTGGATCATAATGCCACTGATATTTTTTAGCCTATCGAAAGGAAAACTGCCAACCTATATTCTGCCTTGTTTCACACCCTTATCTCTCCTAATGGCACGTTATGCAACCAGGTGGGGTGAACGTGCTTTAAAAATCAATGCTACAGTTAATGTACTATTTGGAGTAATATGTATTGCATTTTTATCCGGCGCCGCTTACACCCTGGGATTGGTTGATACCTCATTTTTTTCTCTTACTGAAGGTAAAAAAGAGCTCTTAGCGGTAATGAGTTTTATTGTCTGGTCGATTGTGGGCCTTATAACCCTAAAATCCCCAATTACACGCTGGCGCTGGGCTGCACTATGTCCACTAGGAATTGCTTTACTAATAGGGGAAATGATACCTCAGAAGATAAGCGACACAAAACAGCCTCACTCATTTATTAACATGGTCAGGCCGCAGCTAGAAAAAAGCCGATTTATTCTCACTAATAGTGTCGGCATAGCTGCAGGACTTGCATGGGAGCTACAACGCAGTGATATTTTGTTACTTGAAGAACAAGGGGAATTAGCTTATGGATTGCGCTATCCTGATGCGAGAGGTCATTTTATCCGTCAGGCGTCGTTTGCAAACTGGCTTCATGAACGCTGTAAAACCAATGAAGGTTCAGTATCGCTAATACTACTGCTAGACGACGGAAAATTCCCGCGTAATAACTTTCCACCAGCCGATGCAATATTCCAACGTGGGCGAATGGTTTTCTTAACTTACCACCAATCAAAATCATGGTTATCCTGCTAACTTTTCTTGCTAGTCTGCTCAGTTGTGCCGGGCAGTTATGTCAGAAACATGCCGCCACCCTCCCCCCTTCCCCCTCCTGTGGGAAGCTTGGGCATCGACTACATTGGATGGGGATAAGTTTCTTGCCGATGGGAATCGCTATGCTACTATGGTTATGGATATTGCAGCAGGTTCCGGTAGGTATTGCTTATTCAATGTTCAGCCTTAATTTTGTCTTGATAACCCTATCTACCCGTTGGCTATGGCGAGAACCCGCATCGTTACAAAACGATTTCGGTTTAATATTGATGATTACAGGTCTAATATTCATGGGAGTCAACTTATAATAAAGGGTTATTTCTGGGGATCATGTAGCGTGGTGTTGGTCAGCGCCGCACAGCTACTAATGAAATGGGGCATGATGCATTTACCCCCCCTAGGGGATTACCGACTTTGGTTTGCGTCCGCTAATATAGGACCAATCTTTTTTCTGATGGGTGGGCTGACAGCGTATGTCTGTTCTACAGGGTTCTGGTTTATGACATTGCGTCGCTTGCCATTGAACAAAGCCTATCCACTACTTAGTCTTAGTTATATCCTCGTGGCTACTTGTGCACTCATGATTCCAGAATTTGATGAGCACTTCACATTGTCTCAACTTATAGGGGAAATGTTGATTTTTATCGGTTTACTATTGATTTCTTTACCGGAATAGTGTGATCGTAAGATTTGATCTTCTCACTATATTTTAACTCCCAATACATTATATAGATCTTGATATCCTACTCTTATCTATTTTTAGATATCAATCTAAAAACCCACAAATCATAACTATTCACTTTATCTATAATTATGGGAAGACTACTCCTAACATTAGACCTGAATTAAAGGAATCTAATAAGTCAAAATTAACTATATCGAAATTTTCTGGGCTTATTCAAGCCACAGCTAAGACATAGTAGCAACTTCATGCTATTGAATATACGTCATAACATTTAGATTTTAACTACATGTCTTACCAGTTGTAAACTGGTAGCATTTATTTAAGACACTATAGATGTCTTCTGTACGCAGAAGACATTATCTCTTATTATGGGGATAATCATGTATATTTTTATTTATCTTGCTTGAAGCTAGAATAGCTCTTCATATATACAGGGATAGATGAAGTGGTGTCTTTATCTAAAATTCAGCAACAATTAATAAAATTAATACACCAAATAATCAAAATTAATATGTAAAATTCCATGAATAAAATTAAATATCTCTTCTAACATACTGAATCTAATCTTCAGATACTATCGTTTTGTTAAAACGGATATTATTTAATTCAGATAAGTAGATTTTTTCCATCCCCATAAATCGCACCTTAAGCTAATATAAAAAACATACTTCCTTTTTACCTGAATTAAGAAGATATTCTTTTATATAAATAACATGATACAAAACTGAATCCATGCCTACAACCTGCTCTCTAATAAGAAAGCATAGTCTTGTAATTTAATTAATCTATTCAGATTTCCATAATCTAAAAAGCATTTATTATATTAAATACCCAGCAATTACACTACAAAAATATATTTAACTATGGAAATTAATAATCTTATTACTTAGTATACCAAATAAACTTATTTTTAAAGAATATAAAATATTTACACATAGTGAAAGTTAGATAAGATTGCAATAAAAGTGTATTGAAATGATTATTTCAATATGAAACTCATGCGATATCAGACGTGCATCACTACATCTACTAATAATTTTAAACAGGTTTATTTGAACTTCTTGATATCAAGAAGTTCAAATAAACCATTATAAATGTAAAATAAGTGGCTCTGGATACAGAGATACTCTGTAGCATTCTAGTTCTATTAGTGTGAACAGCGTTCTAATTTACTAAAAATAAAATCAAAAAAATATTAATATCGCAAATATCATTAAAAAAATCCTTTATTTGGTAAACGCCTAATTCTCTTTTATATCGTAAAAAACCCGTCTAAAATTTTAGGACATTCTTACATATATTAAGAATATATAGTTCTTTGTAAACTTTATGGCTATGTCGACGCCCTAAGAATAATCCATATAATTAATAACGAATAAACTTATTTTTATATACTTCATGGATCATTTGCTTATAACGATTATATTATACTCAGCTAATTGTGTTAACCAAAAAGGTTAATAAGGGGGATGAGACGATACAATTTATTTTTTATCCAAAGTAAAGAATGTTTCTTATCAGATGATTTATATATAATTAGTGTTTGTATGTAAAATTAATAGATAATATCTAATGATATCTGTTATTGTTTAAATCTGAATAACGATTTAAAATATTTACAATATATATTGCTTTTTTAAGCAGTAAGAGTAATTCCCCGTAAATGACTCATATTCCTGTTAGCATAACATGCTATAATAGTTTAATAGCAGTAAACATTAAAAGTCTGCAGTAGCAGACTACCGCAGTTTCTACTACGCCACTAAGCGTAGTACACTATTTTCGAACCAAATATTCCACAAGGACGAAATATTTTCTACTGATTTAGTTAAATATGGATGTAAGCCATGAAGATGTTTTCTTCATCACTGGAAAAACTTAATATCGATTTATTTCAATTAATTAATGCCCCAGACGAGATTAGTACCACCATGTTGTTGGTAGGAATATTTTTCGCAAACGACGCTGTCATTTTGTTTCCAATAGTATTGCTCTTTAATTGGTTTTGGGGCGAAGAATTACAAAAAAAAGCTGTATTATACGCGCTACTAAGCATGATATTGGGACTGGTAATTAATATCGTTATTGGTATGATTTGGGAGCACCCGAGGCCGTTCATGATCCCAATTGGACATAATCTTCTATATCATAAAGCTAACAATTCTTTTCCCAGCGATCATATGTCTCTCGCCTGTGCTATCAGCTTCAGCTTGATAGGTAACGGCACCCTGCGACGAGCAGGTCTAGGACTATTAGTTCTCAGCATGATGATTTCCTGGGCTAGGGTTTATATAGGAGTTCACTTTCCACTAGATATGGCTGCTTCTATTGGCGTTGCGCTGGTGAGCGTGGGGTTAACTCTGCGAAGAGCAGCATCTATCGATGCTCTTTATGCCTATCTTTATCCACGCTATTGTAGCCTATTTATAGCCAGCATACGAAAAGGTGTGATAAAATAACCTTGGGAACTCAAAAAATAACATAATTTGTTTTGAAATTCTTTTTTAATCATATTTTTATTGTTGATAAAAAAGAGTGGAGTTTCACGAACCGTGAAATTCTTACGTTTTATATAGTAATAGCTCTGATAAAAGTAGAGCATGTAGAAAAAAATCTTTTGATATTAGACGAAATTTACACTTTGTGCTTTACGAAAAAGACTTGTCTCCCGCGTAGCATTGTTCTGCTAGTCTTGAAATGTTCACATCTTATATATCATATAGTTTTTCTTCAGACTAATAGAGAAAAGAGATGTATTTAGCTTTATCATTAGGCATTGACTCAATCTATATGAAATATTTATCCCAAGCCATAGTCTATACAAGTTCATACACAGTTACGAAACGTATAATTTTCCAAAACAATGACGATCATTACAACATCATTCCGCAATCACGTGCGGATAAAAGCGTGAGAGATCTTGCGTAATAAACTGCCTATCTTCTCGTAAACCAATGCCACAAGGTAAATCATTTACTAGCCAACTACCTATAAGCGTATAGCTAGTACCAAAACGGGGGAGGGGGTGAAAAGCTTGAACGATTGACCCTTCTGCGCCGTATGGACCATCGACTCGAGCGATCTCCCGATGTCCCTCGAAAACCTGAACATTAGCACCCTCACGAGAAAATAGCGGTTTCACCACATAATTATCCATTCGTGGAGGCTTATCTTCGAAAAAATAAGCTGCTAACAAATTAGGATGGTCGGGAAACATCTTCCAAAGCATCGGTAGTAACGCCTTATTAGATATAATACACTTCCAGGCAGGTTCTAGCCAGCATACACCAGCATCTTCTAGCTTAGTAGAAAACATTTCTCGCAGCATGAATTCCCACGGATAAAGCTTAAAAAGATTTTTGATGACCTGATTCTGTATATCAGTAAATTGTCCTTTCTCGCCCAAACCAAGTTCTTCTATATATAGAAAAATATTCGGTAATCCGGCTGCTGTGGCACAATCCTGTAGATACTGTACCGTGCCACGATCTTCTTCAGTATTGTGGCAGCAAGTTAGATGTAATAAGCCGAAAGTATAGTCTGATTGGAGTACTGCGAAACGAGCAATAAGCTGATCCTGTATACTGTTGTATTGATCAACATTTACCGGAAGTTGGCCAGCTTTGATGTTATCCTCCAACCAAACCCATTGAAAGAAGGCTGCTTCATACAAAGAAGTTGGTGTATCAGCATTATTTTCTAATAACTTAGGTGGATGTAGTCCATCATAAACTAGATCGAGCCGAGAATAAAGCGACGGCTGGCATGTTTTCCATGCTTTACGCACGAAGGACCAAGTATGCTGTGGAATACGAAATTTCCTCATCAACTCATCGCTTGCAACCACTTTTTTTACTACTTGTAAACACATCTGATGAATATCAGCAGTGACCTCTTCCAGTGTCTCGATTTCTTTAATAGTAAATTGATAGTAAGCATCTTCGCACCAGTAAGGTTTACCGTAAAGCGTATGAAAATTAAAACCATATTCACTGGCTTTTTCACGCCAGTTAGGGCGTTCACTGAACGTGACTCGTTTCATATCTTTTTACCCGCCCATACTGCGGTGCATAGTGTGCTGCTTGGTAACAGTTTCACCAAAACCACCACGGGTAATAGTGTGGGTGGTCACCGGCTTCGGTGCTAAGGCAGTCTTGGGCACTGTTATCGAACGCCCGCTGGTAGCTACTCCATAGCTGCTTCCGCTAGCGTCGACAAACTGGCCGTGTGCGGGACTATGAGGGGCATGCGAGCTAAAGAGCGGCTGCTGAACATAGCCGCCGCCACTACCCATCATGCGCCCCATCATATATCCCGCCATCAATGGCATCCACATACCTTCGCTATTCTGGGATTCGTGTGCCACATCGGTCGTTGATGAAACCTGGGTACATTGATTTTCGCCAAACTCGGCGACACAGTCGGCTCGGGAAGCGTATTTAGGAGCAGTTTTTACCGCTTCTTTCTGTGCAGATTTATACGCGGTGTTGCATTGTTCTCGAAGAGAAGGATTACTCTGCGCACAATCGTCACTATTCATATACAACAAAACGTTTTCGTCGCTTTTTTCACAGCTAGCGAGTATCAACACAGCACCGACAGCTATCGCGACAGGCGTCATACGGTAAGCATGCCAATACCTGGAAAAACTAACGTGATTCATCTGTTTCATGCCTTTCATGATTATCCTACTTTATTCAGCATACATACAACCCTAAGAAAAAATGATAGGATAGAGGAATAGCGAAAAAGTAAAGTATGGTAAAGCGAAGGGAGGTCCAATCTTTACGTATTGACACACTCCTCTATAAACTTCCCTCCAGAAAGTTTCTGTCAAGAATAATGAGCTATAACTAATTTAAAAACAACGAGAGTTATTTTTTATGCTGCAAAAGCGTGTATAATGAACTTATTGAATGTCAATTCAAACCATATTGATCCCATGTAAATGGATATCTCTTTTATTGTGATTTCTATCCATACAAAAAATATATGTAAAAATCAATATTGCAATCTCCCTAGTAATTTGGGATGTGTGTTGTAATGAAAGGTTTTACCACATGACTTTACATGTAGAGATACTTTTTCTAAATAATTACTCTTAATAAGAGTAATTATTAATAACATCTTTGCTCCATAAATAAGGACATCCTCTAAAAGATTCAGATTGATTAGGCCACTTACTTTTATGAAGAGATTCATATTAAATAGAAAAAGACAATATATCATGTGCTTGGATAATTCTTCACGCTGAACATCAATCGCAGCACCTAAGTCATTTACTTGATCGTAGTTTCTCTCACCTCCACCATCTATCCCTTTATTATAAAAATATTTTACACTATCACCACAATTTCGGAACAAAATGGCGGGAAGGTGAATGCCTACTCCAATACTCTTGAAATCCAGAACTGGATATAAAGCGAGATTGTTGCTGTATTCTGCAGTGACAAGGAGTTATTTGAAAACAACACACACCCTCAATTTTTATAACAAAACTATAATCTAAAAAATGAATTTTAATTATATTATTTTAGTCTTACTTAATCATCCGCTCTGAATACTAGAGGTTTACTAAAGTATGTACTTAAATATTTATTAGGTCTAGATACAAGCCCATCAGAGGTTATATTTTAAATTGTGCAGATTTTATCTTGTTACGAGCATTTATAGAGCATAGTGAATTTTTTGTCTTAAAAAGACAACTAACAGAGAAATACGCACTTTTCTAAAAGAATTTCTGGGCATTTATTACAGTTGTTCAACTGTAGCTCATTTTTCTAAATATTACTATTGTTTCAATCGATACTCTGCATCTCTCTCAATCAAGGGAGCTGTGGGTAGATGCAGAGATATTAAGTGAACCTGGATACATCTTTTAATATACAATGCTAATCGATAAAGCTGTAAAAAATCATTCAGGGCTATACAAAACATTGGTAAAACCTTTTTATGATTAAGTTATAACGCTTCTTGATGAGCAATATGAGAGATAAGATCCAACACTTTATTAGAATAACCGGTTTCATTGTCATACCAAGCTATTAGCTTAACAAATTTATCGTTTAACCCGATGCCAGCTTTGGCATCAAACACCGAGGTCAGTTTCTCGCCATTAAAATCTGTAGAAACTACATCTTCATCAGTATATCCCATCACACCTTTTAATTCACCTGTGGTGGCTTTTTTGATAACACTACAGATATCTCCATATGAAGCGGATTTGACTAAACGTGCAGTTAAATCAACGACTGAGACATTAGGTGTCGGCACGCGAAAACACATACCAGTCAATTTACCGTTTAACTCGGGGATCACTTTACCGACAGCTATAGCAGCACCGGTAGAGGATGGGATGATATTCTGATAAGCGCCACGACCACCACGCCAATCTTTATGAGATGGGCCATCAACAGTTTTCTGTGTTGCTGTGGTGGCATGTACAGTGGTCATAAGGGCTTCAACGATACCAAAATTATCATTGATAACCTTGACAAGAGGCGCCAAACAGTTTGTTGTGCAAGAAGCATTGGATACAATATCTTCACCATTATAACTTGTATGGTTGACGCCCATAACAAACATTGGTGTATTGTCTTTAGGCGGACCGGTTAGTACTACTTTATGAGCACCGGCTATGATGTGCTTGCGCGCCGTTTCGCTACTTAGGAAAAGCCCCGTAGCTTCGGCGACAATATCTACACCGACTTGTCCCCATTTAAGATTCATAGGATCTCTCTCAGAGGTACAGCGGATGCTCTTTCCGTTAACTACCAGATGACTGTTTTGTACAGCAATGGAACCATTAAAGCGACTATGCGTCGAGTCATACTTTAACATATATGCTATATAATCAACATTGAGTAAGTCGTTAATAGCGACAATTTCAATATTGTTACGTTCCTGAGCAGCACGAAAAATAATACGCCCGATACGGCCAAAACCATTAATACCTACTTTGATAGTCATATATTTCACCAGCTATTATACAATAAACCATAAAAACACTTGTACATACACAAAACACCCTACACACTGTCAAATTACATTGTGTTAATCCTTGCGACTAATGCATTCCATCGCTCTTAATAGATGTTGTTTACGCAAAAAAGTTAAAATGTCAGTTGTTTTTCATAACATCTGAAGCCTCATAAACAAACCGTAGTACATCATTATCTATTAGAACGAATATATTCTTATATAACGGTGACGCTCGAAAAAAAGAGAAAATGGAAAGCATAAGACTTCAACCTTAAATTCACTATAATCACACTAGCGTTAGTAAAAGTTGATTTTTCTAGTTTCAGCTACATATAGAAACAGCTAATACCCCCCGTGATCGTTTATCATATCTCATATAAATAGTATTGTTTCTTTTGAAGAGTGCGTATTTTACTATGTGTCTATATCTCGTAGACTACGGTAGTATTGTCTTTATAATCCTGATTGGAAAAAATCCTAATTCTAAACCGAAAATCTCGGGATCTAGATCATCGTCCCATACCTTCGATAGTGAATCTTATATATGGCATGATAGTGAGTGAAGGATATCGCCAATAGTAAAATATCATTTTTATTCACTTCTGTAGTAAATAGTGAAATAACTACCACTCTAAGATTCAACTTCATTTCTCAGATAAGGTATCCGTTTTCATCCATCCAACTTATTGTTTAATAAAAAACGTCATGGACGTTAAAATAACGGTTATATATCTTATGGTGGATAGACAATTCGCTATCGTAAACGCACCTTGTTTTATTTAGGATTAGATCGCTGTTGACAAAAGCACAGACATACAGTCTATAATGTATTTAAAATCAATAAGATAGTATAAATACTAGATCATACCGTTTAAAAATCACTAGCTCCATTATATTCATAATACGTCTCCGCTATAAATCCCCAATAAAATTCTCCCGCTATCCCTTCTATTGAGATAGAACATGCAATTTTATGCACTTTAATTTAGCCTTAAAACACTTATCCTATGCTAAATATTCGATTTCTCTTGGAGAACTTTAAGCCAAGTATCGCCCATAGTAACATCCGTCTTTTTTAAATTAAAGAAAGATGGTGTTTAAGTAGGCTTAATAAATCCGAAGATTTATATGAATAATGAGCTTCAAGCATACTAAGTCACGTAATTTAAATTACGCAAGGGAATATAAATATTTAAGCTATTACCCTATCCGGGGATAAGGCATCGAATTGAATCTGTTGAGTCAAGTCTCCGTTATACTGCCACATTTTTCAGCAACATGTTGAGCTGATATGCATAGACAGCTTTTAGGCTTCCTGGAAGCCATACCTAAAATTGATACGGATATTGGAAGAGACCATATCGAGAATAATTATGCTGATCAAGTGATACAGTGATCTATATTAAATAGATAAAAATACCTAGTACACGAATGTCTACTGAGATCAAAAACTGTGACAATACACGCCTACGAATTTATGAAATATGAAAACCCATCTGCATTAATGAAGAAGATATTGACCAAGGTATTTTCCTGTATATTCTCCAGATTCGAACTCAATTAATCCAAATTACAAATCTAAAAAGAGATATATATTACGATAGAGTGATTCTCTTTCCAGTGTACTCCTATCATCTAAATTCAGTCGTATGACCCTACAAACTCCACTTTACTCAGTGCTAAAAGAGCCCATACACAAGTATCATAGATACGATCTTATAAACGCATCAATGCTAAGTAGCAGCACTCTTTTTTCTTCTGAAAAACCATTGAAATCATAACAGCGATATTTTAGCTCTCAAATCAAGAAAAAAGAGTAACTCATAATATTGCGTTTAATGAACAAATCCAAGTCAAAACCCGGCGATCTATATCATTTAGACATGTTTATTAGTGACAACGATAAAATCCAGTTTCCAGATAGAAATTTAATGCCTCATATTTTAGTGAAAAAATACACTAGTGTAGCTGGAGTTAGGATCAGCGCGGAAATACTAATATCTTATTATCAAATACAATAAAAATATCTAACAAATGTATACAAGAATCTCAAACTGAATAATATACTTTTACATGTTTACTAGAGTTAACTACTACTTATAAGATCTGCAGTTTCAGGAATCATAAATAATGTCAGTCGTGTACCAATCCATTAACAATCAAATAGCTGAAGTTCATTCGAGATAAACCCAGAATACATTAAAAATTCTTTTCGGGAATACTCGATAATACGGAGTATATAAATACATCCACCCCTCTTTTATTCTATCCTAGCATTAGCTAATTAACGATTGGTTCGCTTACGCTGAAAAAATATCAGAATGAGCAAAAACAGATAAAAAAGCTTAAATATTAATCATGATGGCATCAATCTCATGTTCGGAACACATCATCCCGAGATGAAACCTGAGTCAGGTACTGCCTCAGTATATTTTTAGAATATCCAGACACATTAGAGAATATAGAAAAGATTATATTCACTGTCATGACTTTCAAGTGCTTTTAAAAAATTCAGGAACACGCTTCCACCTCATAAAGGAGGCGGTATTATTTGATTATAACTAGAGTTAAGGATTGCTGAAAACTATTAGTAGATGATAATAGTAGTATCATACTGCATGCTTAACTAGGAAAAGTTCCCGACAAGATTTTTCAGTTTCTTAAGACCACCAGACTTTTTAAGTCTCATATTGTTATCTGAAGTAATTAAGACTGATCTAACGTTGATATAAGAGCCTTTAGCTCTTATCTTTTTTTTGATATATCTAGAGTCATATAGACCTAACTAACGACCGAATTATAATGTTTGGTGTCAAAATTACAGATCAGATACTCTCTCAGTATCGTAGGTTGTAAACTTTGTTTTTCAGCTACCGTTCTACTCAGATTAACGGGAAATTTATTGAGCACTATCATTTTAGTGCATAATATCAACATCCAACATATCTTTTTCAGAACCAAAGGTTATAATTCCGACGATATAATTACTATTATATCCCTATATTACCACTCATTCTATATTAATTGAATTATTCGGTTTTTTGTTAATTATAAATTATATATGTTGCTTTTAAATTGAAGACTTTTGATGTAACCAATCATCGCATACATTGATAGACTCAATATTGACGCTACCCTTGGTATATCATATGAATAATTAAGAATCACATACAAAAATAGCTGCGTAGCGGATTTAGTTAATATTCGTCATTAATAAACTATTATTAAAAAATTGACATCATGATGTGAATTTATTAATGCTACTCTACGATTGCTAAAAAGACACACAATAACTTTATCTAAAAGTATAACGTTAACTAGTTGTTGTTAATTTTTCTTACATAAGGAAATTGACCTTACTGATATTTTTAAAGAAAAAACAGAGATATATTATAATATCACGAATATTCTTATAAATTTATAATACCCTTTTAGGTCCTGCGGAGAAGGATTACTAATAGTAGTATATTGAATAAAGAAAAAAACAATATATAGTTTAGGAGAACTTTATGATAAATGATAGTACACTCTATGCTCCGAGCTTGAAACTCGGGGCAATCCTAAAACAGAAGGAGAAGTTCATCACCTGCGCCGAATCCTGCACTGGAGGATGGATATCCAAGAGTATTACTGACGTTTCCGGCAGTGCCAACTGGTTTGAATCTGGCTTTATCACCTATAGCAATAGGGCTAAAACGGATCTTCTCGGTGTACGATCCCAAACACTAGAGCTTTACGGCGCGGTGAGTCATCCCGTAGTGCAAGAGATGGCCTTGGGCGCGTTGCGTGCTGCAAGCGCTGACTACGCAATAGCGATAAGTGGCATTGCCGGCCCAGATGGTGGGACAATTAAGCAACCAATAGGAACAATTTTGTTTGGATTTGCCGCCATCACCGGAGCATATTTTTCTGAGGATGCGCATTTTAAAGGCAACAGAGATGCGGTACGCTGTCAAGCCGTCTATTATGCACTGACTACTTTCCTCGCGCGTTTTTTCCCACAAACCACATTATAACATATTAGCTAAGTAACTTACTTATAATCAAGTGCCTCTAAACTGAAAGAAAGCGCGGGTGCTCAATCATTTTTTTCTATTTAGTCAGACTAAACTTGACATCGATTTCGCAATACGAATATTAACTTTAGTCTTTTCCCTCAGAAGATCATGAAGATGATGAAGATAATGAAGATAATGAAGATAGAGTACTGATAATCAATAACCGATTTTTTTTCTCCTTGAAAAGGAGAATTCCATTAACTATTAAATACCAAATACTAAGTAGAGTATCTACCTGAATCTTTACTAGAACTTAAGTTAATTAATATGGACATTGGTAAAAGTAGAAAAAATAAAAAGTTATCTACTACTGATGTAGTAATACTCTGTTTTTAGTTCACAAGGTGTATATAATTGCTGGTCTATACCTGATTTATGCCAATATAGACAGCTAATAGCAAAGAATTTAGAGAGTATCTAAGGATTTTTAAAAGCGCCCTTATAAAAACAGGACAACTTTAACTAGGTTAATACCTAGCATACGATACCATATCCCTGCAATGACCACGGCATCTAAAAGCAAAGAATGGCCTCAAGTAATGTGATTACGTAGAAAGAGAGGCAGATTAAAGTTATCATTTTCATGATAGTGAAAATATTTCGATTACACCATACATAAATGAAGTACTCTTGCAACTAGTATGCAGCATTAGAATATCATTCTAATCTATGCAAACCTTAAATGAGGTTAACCTTTAGTGATTTTTATAAAACTATTGTGATAGAAGTTACCAACTGATACTGTGAGTTTTTACGCCATAGATAATCCTCTACGTCCTTATATTTTACTGATTATCTTAACTTTACCGTTACACGCGGAGCCAACGTACTCATCAGTTCATAGCTTACGGTATCGGCAGCAGCTGCTACTTCATCAATTTTAACGTGATTACCCCAAAGCTCAACTTTAGAGCCAATGCGTGCCAGTGGACAAGGTTGTAAATCTACCATTAGCATATCCATAGAAACCCTTCCAAAAGTTCGCGTTCTTACACCTTCGACCCAGACAGGGGTACCTGTCGGCGCAGAGCGCGGATAGCCATCAGCATAACCGCAGGCAACTACACCAAACCTCTGTGTTTCGGCCACTCGACGACGACCACCATAACCAATGCACCCTCCTGCGGGTACTGTTTGTATGGCAATTACTTCACTTTGCAATGTCATAACTGGTTGAAGACCGATTTCCGCAATATCTTGCCAATCTCCGCTAGGGGACGCACCGTAGAGAACAATGCCAGGACGAACCCATTGCTCATGAGTTTCAGGATGCCATAATACAGCAGCGGAATTCGCCAGACACCGTAGAGTACTCATACAATTCCCAGCTGCTTGTTTCACCACCGCCATTTGCGCCGAAACTCCTTCTGGAAGATTCGCATAAGCGAAATGGGTCATCAAAGTCAACGTTCCTACCTGTTTCAGTTCACTTAGAGCTTGCCACGCAACTGGTAAGCCCTGATCACTGAAACCTAGCCGATTCATACCACTATTTAATTTAACATAGATATCCAAAGGTGCTGTTGGCGTCATGTATTTTATAGCGTTAATCTGCCAGTTACTATGCACGACTGTAGTTAATTGATAACGATCAATTTCATATAAGTCAGCTATCTGAAAAAAACCCTCAAGAAGCAAAATAGGACCATACCAGCCATTTTCCCGCAGCACTATCGCTTCGTCAATCTCTAGCAGAGCAAAACCATCGGTCTTCCGCAGTCCCTGCCAAACAGCGCTCAAGCCATGTCCATATCCATTAGCTTTAACGACTGACCACACGCGAGCTTGCGACACATACCGGCGGATTACCGCTAAATTTGATTGCAACGCATTGGAATCTAGCATAGCGAGAGTCGGACGGGGCATAAAAACACTCCTTATCTCAAGATAAATATTTCTACCATATGCCATCAGCAATACTCGATATACAAGGCACACCATCAAACCTTCGAGTATATGGCTAAGCAACTTCATTTAAACTATATAAGATCGACCAAAAAAACAGAGTGCGAGCCAACAAGCGATAGCTTGTTTTTTTGTTTTTTACAACTAGTTTGGCATCTACTAAATACGCAGGAAAACGCTTCTAATTCAAAAGATAACTATCTTAGTTTGACTTATTATTACATATTGTCTCAATCATGCCAAAAATAGAGTAATAACACAGTTACTCTCTTTTACACCCTTTAAACAAGGGAATTAATTTCGGTTTATTCCTTTTACCATACTTTGAATGAAGCAGATAATCATCTCAAAAACTCCTAATGCTCCTTTGATCGTTATGGATAAGCGTACATTATAGAAATTACATAACCTAATTATGTTAAGACAGATATCTGGTATACATATATTACTAGACTGTGACTTGCATAGCTGCATAGTACTTACTATGATAGTCCGTTGAAACTTTAAAATCCTTTTATATACCTGATATTTTTTACAATAAAACATCATAACCTGCACTAATTTACTTATTTTTAAGCACTTGCTCATAAAATTATCCGTTTTAATAATCAAACGTAATCAATATAAAAAGCAATGTATAGATATATGATTCTTTATAATGTAAAGTGTATTTCCTACATACAGCTGATTTAATCCTCAGCATCTCTTTCACTAAAGAAAGACCCGGGAAAACTATACTCTGGGATAATATTTTCTAGCATAACGATTAATGTATAATCTGATGGAAATATAAGAGGAGAAGGAGAAGTGAAAAACCCCACGTGCTAGCAATTTGTAGGCTAATATTTTCTTTATCTAAAGAAAGCAATAGAAACAAATAGTTTGTCCACGGATCACAACCCGCTGCTCACCGTTAGATAGTTGAATAGTTCCCAGCACCCAAGTATTTTCTCCTAAACGAGCAAGAATATTCAAAACCTGCCGGGTGCTGTTCTCGGGAACAGCAATAATCATACCGACACATAATTAAAAAATCGTTATATTTCATAACGACTAACGTTACCAAATTACTGCATCCAACAGAATACAACCGGCCACTGCCAGCTATTGTCATTAATCACCGTCTGAGTACCAACTGGTAAACTGCCTGTAATATTTCCCCAGAATCCACTCCCAGTCAAAGGCGCGATCAAATGGAGCTCAATCTGTCTCGATTAGAGACAGTAAAAATATGACGTAAATACGCGTCGGCATTAGCAGCTGATCTGCTAGCGCTTTATCTCTCATTTTCGTTCGCACTGGGTCACTCTGAATTCAGGATAAAATTTTACGTCTTACAGTGTAACCATTAGCATGTAATCCACTAGAACCCAACACTATTAACGCATCGCCAATCTGTACTTTGCTGCCATCCATAATATCCGATTTTTCTACTACACCGATGCAAAAGCTAACGATATCACAATCCTCGTTGTGGTACATACCTGGCATTCCTGCCGTTTTACTTCCGACGAGTGCACATCCGGATTGCCTCCACTCCATACCAATACCATTTATGACCGAAGTCACAATATCGATATCTAGTCTAGCAGTAGCATGCATAACAGTCAAGAAAACATAGTTCTGAACCTTGAATCACTAAATCGTTCACAGATTGCTACCAAATCAATACCGATAGTATCATAACATTTTAAATCTATAGCCAGACGGAGTTTAGTTCCAACGCTATCAGTACCTAAAAGCAAAATCGGATCATGATATTTCTGGGATGATGCGCATAATTCAGCCAAACTCCCAAACCTACCCATCACCTCTAAACGTCTAGTCTGTTTCACCATATACCTTTAATACAGTCTACCAACGCCGTACCTGCATCTATATTCACAGCTGCGTCTTTGTAACGAAGGCAATACTGTGAATCACTGCAAGATCTCTATAGAGATAATATCTTGCTTAGCAAGCTAACGTTGATTTTTTTGCTGATCAGCCCTACTCGGAAAGGGGCAGAATGCGATTCTTTTTAAGAATATTATATTCTACCATATCCTATAATATTTTTTAGATTAGAATGATTTGAAAAACTTAAAACGGATTAATCTAATGCTTTATGGTAGGATTGAAGGATATGTATGCAATATGATCCCCAACGTTTTAGGATAAGAAAACCCCTATGTTTTAGCATATCTTTTATTCGTTCGTCATATCTTTTAGTTTATTATGTTTCTAGATATGGAAGTAACAAAAGATAGGCCTCCATTGCTCATTCTTTCATATACAGTCAATTGCATACCCCCCCTTTTTTCCACTAGTAACCAATGAATAGACAGTAAGAGATGCGTGGCGTAGATCGTACAATCAACCCTCTATATTTAACATCATATTTGTATTCAACAGGTCAAGAAGAACTAATAGATATTGCTTATGCTACGTAACTCAAAGTAAAGTTTTAGATATCATTTGACATATTTAATGCTTGCTGATTCACATCACATGAATTCTCCATTTTTTCTGATGCAAACAATAAACCATGCCTATTTTCGCCGTATTAACGGACCGTTGACATAGAAGAATGACAGTTTTCTCCTGCTTAATAAGAGAAGAAGGCCTTTTACAGAAAAAATCCCTGTATCAGTAACTTACTGGAAGTAGTAGATCATTTAATGATACATATTGAAAGATCGTCCCTGTATCGTACTAAAAAAAGTAGATACAAGGCATAACGCATCTGAAGTGTAAGGCTGATGTTGATCATGGGTTATCGTCTCGCTATCAGGATAACCATCCTGGTATCCTAATCTCCTCCAAAATCAGCACTCATGCAGGATGAGAAAACTTAAATAATATCCACTATTATTAAGCCGTTTACTTTTCGTTTAAAAAATAAGCAGCATCGGATATTGCAAATCAATTTTGCAGTGCTTTACATCAAAGAATCACGTATCGAGATCACGATATAATGTGATAATTAATGCTCGTCAAAAAGATCCATTCAGAGTATTTAATTTAAGATTGATATCCCACCACCTATTCGTTTATGATTTTGCCTACCATGACAAATAAATCCGAACAGTGAATATATAACAAGAATTTGACAGAAGACTCCTGGTGTTTTTAAGTCAATTCTGCATAGTACTCTTTACAACTAGATCGACTCTGTTTATAGTTTAATCAAATGTGGAAGAGTGGCCGAGCGGTTGAAGGCACCGGTCTTGAAAACCGATGAAGGACAACCTTCCGTGGGTTCGAATCCCACCTCTTCCGTTATAATAAACAATATGTTGCTAATTTTATTATACTCAACGCGCTCTGCAATGAGCGTGTCTTTTACTTTCCTATTTACTACTGTACTCTCCTAATCAGCTAAGAAGAAATACATGGAATTTCACGACATAGAAATCGCTACTGATGCTCAAGGATATTTGAGCTACCTGACGGACTGGAGCGAAGAGCTGGCGGTGGAAATCGCCCGACTAGAAGGCATTACCCTTAGTGAAAAACATTGGCAGGTGATCTACTTTGTTCGCGAATTTTATTTACGATATAATATATCACCTGCAATCCGAATACTGGTAAAATCCATAGAAAAAACCTATGGAAAAGAGCAGGGGAATAGCCGTTATCTTTTTCGCTTGTTTCCTCAAGGGGCCGCTAAGCAGGCCACGAAAATTGCTGGCCTGCCTAAACCGGCTAAATGCCTTTAGCATGAAATATGGAAGAAATTGAATTTATTTAAACTCTACTAATGATTTCCAGTTTTGCTAGGTAGAATTAAAGACAGCCATGCTGTTAATCATAAAATTATGATAGACTACAATACCAGGAAGAGTGCCAGTATACAACGCGGTTGTAATCTTATGCATACAGGCATCTTTCAAGACTCATATCCCGTCACTAGACGTATATCGCCTCTCATAATCTAACAATTTTTTACTCCTCAGGATTAACTCCATTAACACTTCATTATAGAGCTAAATACATTGGAATACCTCACCCTGAAAGTTTTTTACTATGATAGAATGGTGGATGATTTTACGAAATGTTTTTATACATGCATAAAAACTCTTGATGATACTCCTCGTTTTAGGAGATGGAATGGGGTAACACATTACTTAACATTACATCCTTAATACACAATCATCTTTGATGATTTTCCCATGTAAAAATTTATTCCTCGAATCAAAAAAAATCCGCATATCACTTTATTCTCTTCAATATCTTATGCTCATACCATAACATCTACAGATGTGATTGAATATTTTAACGAGTTAATGGTCTCAGTGTACTATAAGTTACCGAACTTTTAGCTTTAAAGAGTATTATCTTTAGTAATATTACTTACTTTTAGCAAGTAACTGTCTAATCATTATAATCTTTCTCTATTAATCATATGGTTTAATAGGCGATTGCACCATCTATCATCGTTAAAACCATCAGGGTATCTATAATGATTCCGAATCAAATACCCAAACAATCATTTTAAGTCACCACTCGAAATTTTACATCTAAAAATATAAGCAGGTTAGATTAAGCTGCTGACAGCACGGATGATCCAACGACATAGTGTAAGATCACATGGGTGTATTGATAATTAGATTATCCAACATGAAATTATTTTCATGAAAATATTTAAAAAATTCTAGTTAAATAAAATAGTTAATGAATTTCAGAGGAAAATATTCGTTAATATGGGCTGGAGCTATTCCAATAGCATTTGCTTTAATACTGTCCACTTAAACATCGGTGCGGGATAAAACCGTCAAGCGGATTTATTACGTGCTCCGTAAATATTAATAGAAAATGATTGAGACAGACGTTATATGTTGTTGACGCCATTGCTTATCAGCTATGCTAGACATCCTAGTATCTATATTTCATAAACTCCCTGCACGCATCGCCGTATTTCACTTAAGGACAACTGGCTGCCATGCAAGAACTTTATCGCCCAGAAGAGGTAGAATCCACTGCCCAACAATCCTGGAATGAAAACGATACCTTCAGGGTTACCGAAGACCCCAGCAAGGAAAAATATTACTGCGTCTCCATGCTACCCTATCCCTCCGGGAACTTACATATGGGGCATGTGCGCAATTACACCATCGGCGATGTAATATCCCGCTATCAGCGCATGCTGGGTA
Source organism: Candidatus Steffania adelgidicola (assembly GCF_020541225.1). GTDB lineage: Bacteria > Pseudomonadota > Gammaproteobacteria > Enterobacterales > Enterobacteriaceae > Steffania > Steffania adelgidicola. The sequence continues at coordinate 828,870 of NZ_CP045889.1, forward strand.
AAAATGTTCTGCAGCCTATCGGCTGGGACGCCTTCGGCCTGCCCGCCGAAGGGGCGGCAGTAAAAAACAATACTGCACCAGCTCGGTGGACTTATGATAATATTAATTACATGAAAAACCAGCTAAAACTTCTAGGTTTCAGTTACGACTGGAGTCGTGAGATTACTACCTGCCATCCCGAATATTACCGCTGGGAGCAGTGGTTTTTTACGAAGTTATATGAAAAGGGCCTGGTTTATAAAAAGACATCAGCAGTTAACTGGTGCCCCCAGGATCAGACGGTTCTGGCCAATGAACAGGTGATCAATGGTTGTTGCTGGCGTTGTGATACTAAAGTTGAACGAAACGAAATCCCTCAATGGTTTATAAAAATTACTGCCTACGCCGAGGAACTCCTAAATGATTTAGATAAATTAGAGAGTTGGCCTGAGCAAGTAAAAACGATGCAACGACACTGGATCGGCCGTTCAGAGGGAATAGAAATCACCTTTCAGGTCGCAGACAATAAAGAAACCCTCACAGTCTACATAACCCATATAGAAACTTTTCTAAACGCCACTTATATTGCCCTAGCAGTTAACCATCCTCTCTCGCTGAAGGCGGCCTCGTCTAATCCGGTACTATCTGATTTTATTCAAGAATGTCGCATTACTACAGTGTGCGAAGCACAGATAGCAAAAATGAAAAAAAAGGGGATTACGACTAACCTCAACGCCTTACATCCCCTAACGGGAAAGATGTTACCGATCTGGGTTGCTAATTTTGTGCTAATGGATGATGGCAATGGCGCCGTTCTGGTAGCACCAGAATATCATCAGTGCGACTTTCAATGCATCCCAGAACATGATTTTCCGTTACAACGCCCTATTCTCCCATACTCTAACGACAAAGAACCAGATATCAGCCCGAAGTCTATGCCCCAAAACGATATATCTTGCATATGCAATCAATATGAAAATCCAAATGTGCACACTGGATGTAATATGATTCCGGATCTATTACTAAAAACCGGCGTCGGCACCCGAAAAACACACTACCGCTTACGCGATTGGAGCGTTTCCCGGCAACGCTACTGGGGAGCACCGATACCAATGATGACACTTAAAGACGGCAGTATTATACCGACGCCAGAAGATCAACTACCTGTTATCCTACCAGAAAATATCGTGATGAACGGCATTTCCAATCCCTTAAAGACCGATTTCGAATGGGCAAAAACTACTTATCGGGGTCAGCCCGCCTTACGTGAAACTGATACTTTTGATACTTTCATGGAATCCTCTTGGTATTACGCACGCTATACTTGCCCGCATTATCATCATGGTATGCTTGATCCACTGGCAGCCAACTATTGGCTCCCAGTGGATCAATACATCGGTGGCATCGAACATGGTCTCATGCATTTGATGTATTTCCGTTTTTATCATAAGCTACTACGCGACGCTGGTTTAGTCACTTCTGACGAACCTACTAATCGCTTGCTATGTCAAGGCATGGTACTGGCCGATGCCTTTTACTACCTAACCGATAATGGGGAACGTATATGGGTATCACCAGTGGAGGTCCACGTAGCACGCGATGAGACAGGTCGCATTGTCAACGCAACTGATAGCACTGGCCGAACGCTAGTTTACGCGGGTATCAGTAAAATGTCGAAATCAAAAAATAATGGGATCGATCCGCAGGAAATAATAAAAAAATACGGCGCTGATACTCTACGTCTGTTTATAATGTTTGCCTCTCCACCGGAAATGACGCTTGAATGGCAGGAATCCGGTCTGGAAGGTGCTAACCGATTTTTAAAACGCCTCTGGAAACTGGTGTATAAGCATACACAACTTCCTCTGGTGAGTGCGCTAGATATCACCACTTTAAACGACAAACAAAAAGCAACGAGGCGCGAAATACATCAAACTATTGCTAAAGTTACTGATGATATTGGACGACGTCAAACATTTAACACTGCAATTTCTGCCATTATGTCGTTGTTTAATAAACTAGTGCATATACACCCGACAACATCTCAGGATTGCGCTCTTCGGCAGGAAGCCTTGATGGCAGTCGTAAGGATGTTGCATCCTTTCACCCCACATGCTTGCTTTACGCTTTGGCGGGCACTAGGCGGAGAAGGAAATATTGATAACGCACCCTGGCCAGTTGCGGATAAAATGGCCATGCTGGCAGAAGAGAAACTAGTAATCATTCAAATCAACGGTAGAGTACGTGGTAAAATTAAAGTACCTGCGGATGCAGACGAAACCCTGGTATGTAAACGCGCTTCTCAGGAAGCTTTGGTGGCCAAGTATCTTAAAGGCACTGCAATACGTAAGGTCATTTACATTCCTGGTAGACTAATAAATCTAGTCTTGGTTTAAATAGAAGGACACTTTTGCGATATCACAGGTTAACATGGGTACTAGGCCTTGTAGTGGCGGTAAATGCAGGATGCGGTTATCACCTTCCTGGCACTACCCATCAGACGCAGACTCAAATAAAAAATATGACCTTAAACACTCATGAGTTATATGGACCACTAACACGCGCCATACGTGAGGAGCTGCATCTGAATCATGTGATGCTTGTTCAGTGTATCCAGGATGGTAACACACTACCGTCGCTGGAAATTCTCAATACCTCCGAAAGACAAGAAACCGCCTCAGTATTTCAGAATGGTAAAACTGCAGAGTACGAGATCACTTTAAACATACAAGCAAAGGTAGTAATACCTGGTAAGGATTACCACCTGATCGATATAAAGGTGCATCGCTCTTTCTTTGATAATATACTGACAGTACTGGCGAAAGATGCTGAAGGAGATATCATCCGTCAGGAGATGCGACAGCAAGCCGCGCAGCAACTGGTGCGCACACTTCTGTTAGTGTATACTGTAGAGAAGACGCATGATATGGTGGATGAAACGCACCCAAAGAAGCAGAGACAGATCCATGATCCGCTTGTATCCCGACCAGTTGCTAACAAACCTTAAAGCATCCTGCTTCCCCTGTTATTTTCTATTCGGTAATGAACCATTATTGCTACAGGAAAGCGAAGATTATATTCGTAAAGAAGCTCAGATACAGCAGTTTGACGAACATTTTAATGTCATATTAGACAGCAACACTGATTGGGAAGAAATCTTCAACCTATGTAAAACACGCAGCCTATTCGCTAGTCGTCAAACGCTACGCCTTATATTACCGGACGGTAATACCCAAGCCGTCATAAGCGACAAACTGCTGCAGCTCACAGCATTGTTACATAATAATTTAGTCTTGATCTTGCGCGGCAGCAAGCTGACTCCAGCTGTAGAGAAATGCGGATGGTTTAAAGCACTGAGTCCAACTGCAGTGCTAGTAAGCTGTAGCACTCCAGAAAAAACACAGCTACCTGGATGGGTAGCAAGACGTGCTAAAAAGATGAAGTTAGCGCTAGATGATGCTGCCTGTCATCTTCTTTGTTATGCGTATGAAGGCAACTTGCTAGCACTAGCCCAAGCGCTCGATCGGCTGTTGCTAATTTATCCCAATGCTCACCTGACCCTATCGCAAGTTAAAGCTACCGTAAACGATACTTCAGACTTGACACTGTTTCACTGGATCAACGCCGCTATCATGGGAAACAGTAAACGCGCAGCGCGGGTTCTTTATCAACTACAACTAAAAACTACAGAACCGGTCATATTGCTACGTATTATTCAGCGTGAAGTCCTATTGCTACTGATGTTGAAACGGCATGCCATTATCGAACCAATCTACACACTATTTGAGCGTCACAAAATATCTCAGAACCGTCGATCACTGCTCACTAACGCAGTAAGTCGACTCACTCTTTCACAGCTGAAGGACACGATAGCCTTAATGAATAAAATTGAACGCTCACTTAAGCAGGATTACAGCTACCTCGCATGGTCTGATTTTCATGCTTTAGCACTATTGTTATGCGGCAAAAGCATACCTGAAGTCATGATTAATGGGTAAACACGCTCTAACTGCTTTTTACGGTGGAACCTTTGATCCTGTTCATTATGGTCATATTCGGCTCATGATCGCGTTAAAAAATCTTTTAAATCTACAACGGATAATCCTGTTGCTAAACAATATACCGCCACACAGAGCAAATCCTATGACTGCATCACAACGTCTAGCGATGCTTCGGTTGGCTATCGCCGAAATTCCAGACGCATTCCTGACTATTGATGAACGTGAACTTCACAGGTCCACACCGTCCTGGACAGTAGACACTTTTAAAGAACTACGCCGAGAATACGGCCCTGACTCACCTCTTGGATTTATTATTGGTTACGACTCGCTACTAACACTGCGATCATGGTATCGCGGCCTAGCGTTAATGGACTTATGCCATCTTCTTGTGTGTCCCCGACCCGGTTACAGGAGCTTGCTAACTAACCAGGTTGATAATCAATGGTTGGAAAATCGCTTGACAAATGATCCGCAGGCACTATCTCAACAACCAGCAGGGTTGATTTATTTCGCAGCTACCCCACAATTTGCTATTTCTGCTAGCGATATCCGGACGCGATACCGGGAAGGCCGCTCTTGCGATGGTCTTCTACCTTCTTCGGTACAAAGTTATATTCACAAACATGGCTTATACCGTTAAGAAATATAAGAGATGAAATAATGCTGATGTAATATACTACATACGATTTTTTTCTTGATGGATTTCTCAAGAATACTTTTATTAAAACGATTGATAATTTAACAATATACGATGACCTTCAGTATTTAACAGAAGTTAAGCATCAATAGTAATCCATTCTAGATTTTTTTCTAACTACCCTCTTCTTAACTGCGCTATTGATGAAGTAAGATTTATTATCACTAACACTAGACTTGAAGAATTATCTTGTATAGATTATAATCTAATTGAACGCAGAAAGTGATGGTGTATTCTTTCTTAGAAAAGAACCGTCGTCTATAGAACGGACACGATCTAGAATGCCTTTTATTTTGCTGTATTGATAAAGCGTCTCTGAAAATTTTTCAAAGAATTACTCATCGACCTAAGATCGATAGTAGCTGGGATTCGCAGTTTACAACTAAATATTTTTAATTATTATTGAAAAACAAGACAACTAATATGGTATCTCAGGTAGTAAAATATCAGCATAACGATAGGTATCTCCAATATGAACTCGAAAATTAGACAAGTGAAGGCCTGGAAAATAAAGCAGCCGTAGAGAAAAACTCGTTGATATCTCTTGTTAACTCTTAAATCAATCTGATTCTCTAAGACTACTTGTTCGACATCCATAGTATTCATGCATTATGACTAACACTTACCCTGGTATCACTACCAGAAAGCGGTAAAAATGATCAATGTAAAATAATTTCACCGAATGACAATAAAATCCAATCTCTTTCGCGATTATTCAGCAGAATCAGTACTATTTATACGTCGTACACTAGTGGCGTACGTTGGTATTTTTCTGCTTACCGGTATGCTCATTATTAATCTGTATCATTTGCAAATAATCCACGTTGAGGATTATCGAACCCGCTCTAACGAGAATCGCATTAAACTAGTTCCCATCGCACCAAGCCGCGGTATTATCTACGATCGCAACGGCACTCCGCTAGCACTTAACCGCACTATTTATCAACTAGAGCTCGTGCCAGAAAAGGTGCACGACTTAAAGAAAACCATTACGGCTCTCCGCACAATAGTAGATTTAACCGATGACGATCTTAGTAATTTTGAAAAAGAACGCAAACGCGCTCACCGTTTTACCTCGCTGCCTCTTAAAGTCGGGTTAACTGATGTACACCAGGCTCGTTTTGCCGTGAATCAATATCGATTTCCAGGCATCGAGATAAAAAGCTATCAGCAACGCTACTACCCCTACGGCGCCGCACTCACTCATGTTATCGGCTATGTGTCAAAAATTGACGAAGAGGATATAGAACGTCTCAATCAACAAGGGATGCTACAGAACTATGCCCCAACTCACGATATCGGTAAATTAGGGATCGAACGCTACTATGAAAATATCCTACATGGTAAAACCGGTTATGAAGAAGTTGAAGTTAATAATCGTGGCCAAGTCATCCGTCAGTTGCGAGAAGAAGCGCCTCAGGCAGGGAAAGATATCACTTTAACCTTAGATCTAAACCTGCAACAATATATTGAAACACTACTGCTTGGTAGTAGCCGCGCCGCTGTGGTGGTTATGGATCCACGTGACGGCGGTATTCGCGCAATGGTATCTAACCCACGCTATGATCCCAATCTGTTTGTCAATGGAATTTCCAGTAAAAAATATCATGCACTACTGGAAGACGAAAACCATCCGCTTATTAATCGCGCCACGCAGGGATTATATCCGCCAGCCTCTACCGTGAAACCTTACATCTCAGTATCAGCCTTAACGATTGGTGTCATCAACAAAAAATTCTCACTCTTGGATCTAGGCGGATGGACATTACCCGGCTCGGAAAAACGTTACCGCGATTGGAAGAAATGGGGGCACGGTCGTTTAAACGTCACTCGGGCATTGGAGGAATCTGCGGACACCTTCTTCTATCAAGTAGCATATGATATGGGGATCGATAAACTTTCTGAATGGATGAATAAATTTGGCTACGGTAAATATACTGGCATCGATCTATCGGAGGAACGGGCAGGTTTGATGCCTACTCGTGACTGGAAAATTTCGCATTTTAAAAAAAAATGGTATCAAGGAGACACTATTCCTGTTGGAATCGGTCAAGGGTATTGGATAGCTACACCTCTTCAAATGTCAAAAGCGCTAATTACATTGATTAATGATGGCGAAGTACGTACGCCACATCTACTCTACGGTACTCTGGAAAATGGACACCAGGTTCCCTACCGTCAACCGACAAATATACAAATCGGTGATCCTCATTCCGGTTACTGGGAGATTGCCAAAGACGGTATGTATGGTGTTGCCAACAGGCCGAACGGCACAGCTCGGAAAAGCTTTGCTAATACGCCGTATAAAGCGGCAGCAAAATCTGGTACAGCCCAAGTTTATGGTTTAAAAAGTAGTAGAGCAACCTATAATATCCATAAAATTGCGGAACGCCTACGCGATCATAAGTTGATGAGTGCATTTGCCCCCTACGATAAACCTACAGTTGGTGTAGTAGTAATCCTGGAAAACGGTGGCGGCGGCCAAGCAATAGGAACCATTACCCGTCAGATTCTGGATTATATTCTAATTAATAATAATTATGATCAGTTGCATAAAAAACCAACCGTTATTTCTACTAAAAAAAGTAATTAATATTTATGAATGAGAATCCCGAACATCAATCCTTGTTTAAAAAACTACACATTGACGTAATATTCCTGTTTTTTGTCACCCTAATTTTGGTTTATAGTGCTCTAGTGGTGTGGAGTGCCAGCGGGCAAGATGTCAACATTATAGAACACAAGATCGCTCAGATTCTAATTGGTCTAATTGTTATGCTGCTGATGGCGCAAATACCGCCACGCGTTTATGAAGCATGGGCACCTTTCCTATATATTTTCTGCATACTTCTACTGGTGTTAGTAGATACCTTTGGTCAGATTAGTAAAGGCGCACAACGTTGGCTAGATCTGGGTCTCATACGCTTTCAGCCCTCTGAAATTGCTAAAATTGCTGTACCGATGATGATTGCCCGTTTTGTTAATCGCAATAGCTGCCCGCCATCTTTAAAAAATACTTCTATTGCGCTTATGCTGATTTTCTTGCCCACCCTACTTGCGGCGGCACAACCTGATTTAGGTACCGCTATTCTTATTGCTGCTTCTGGTTTATTTATTCTCTTCTTGTCGGGAATAAGTTGGCAGCTAATCATGTTGGCATTACTGTTGGTCGCGGCATTTATCCCTATACTATGGTTCTTTTTAATGCATGATTATCAACGAAATAGGATAATGATGCTCCTAAATCCGGAATCTGACCCTCTCGGTGCAGGCTATCATATTATTCAGTCAAAAATCGCCATCGGTTCTGGTGGATTATCCGGAAAAGGTTGGCTACACGGCACTCAGTCTCAGCTGGAGTTTTTACCTGAACGCCATACCGATTTCATCTTTGCAGTTTTAGGAGAGGAACTAGGGTTTATAGGGGTATTAGTTTTACTCGCTCTCTATCTTGGAATTATCATACGTGGTTTAGTGATCGCAGTGCGTGCACAGAATACTTTTTGTCGGGTTATGGCTGGCGGTTTAATGCTAATTCTATTTGTTTATTTATTTGTTAATATTGGTATGGTAAGTGGTATTTTACCAGTGGTTGGTGTACCTCTCCCACTGGTTAGCTACGGCGGTTCGGCATTAATTGTAATTATGGCGGGGTTTGGCATAGTTATGTCAATACACACACATCGAAAAATGTTGTCTAAATATTTATGATAAATTACGAGATAAACCCCGACTCAGTCATATCATAAAATCAATATTGTGGTATTATATTTAATAGTCAATTGATTGTTTTTAAAAGAAAAAGATTTATTAGGAGAAAAAACGCGCTATCTAGATGCGCATGTTTTTTTCCTGGCATAGCATGCTGCAGTACCCCTGATGTTTTTTGGCGCACAAGGGGCATTGGATGAATAGCAAGTGACAACTCTGATTACGGCAATTCGTATGAGTATCTGAAGGGGCGCCGCATTGATGACAATTGGCAATGATATCTGATGTTATACGCTCGCCCAAGCGTTCATCGAATACAAAATTTTTCCCAATAAATTTTAAGGGGAGCCCTTGTTGCCGTGCAGAACGGACATATTGAAGAATACCACCTTCTATTTGATATACTTTTTTAAAACCGTTATGTATCATCCAGGCACTGGCCTTTTCGCAACGAATACCACCGGTACAATACATAACAATTTTTTTATTTTTATAATACCGTAACATTCTCACCGTCATCGGCAACTGTTCGCGAAACGTATCAGAGGGGATCTCGATAGCCTGATTGAAATGCCCTACTTCATACTCATAATGATTACGCATATCTATAAAGATCACATCCGGATCGTCCATCATTAAATTCACCTCTTTTGCCGTGAGATAAGTGCCAACGTTCGTCGGATTGAAAGTGGGATCCTTAATACCATCGGCGAGAATATGCGGTCGCACTTTCATACGTAATACCCAGAAAGATCGGCTATCTTCGTCCAAGGCTATGTTCAATCGCAATCCATCTAACTTTGGATGTGCACTGTACAATACCTCACGGAGAGTGCCCAATCGGCTTTCTGGTACATTAATTTGCGCATTAATTCCCTCTGTAGCGATATAGATTCGGCCGAATACATTAAGGACTCTGAGCGTCCGGTAAAAAATATCACGGAAACTCTGCGGATCGTTTAGAATAAAATATCTATAAAAAGAAAGCGTTATGCGAGGTTCACTTTCCCTAAACATGCGAACCCGTAATTCTTGATTGGAGACCCGATTATATAATGCTATCATGATATGAGTTCCCATTGTTAATTAAGTTATTAGTGAACAGGGAAGACTATTCCCCCTGATACGGTTACTATATTTATGCTCAAGAAACCATGCTCGATATATCATAATTTGATGAACACTAAAGTATTTCTAGAGTGATATTCCTATAAATATTAATGAATATATAGAATTTTTAATTCACTTTATTAAAAGTCATGATCTGAAGATAGATATGGTTAATGAAAGCATATCCAGATCACACTGTTTCATGAAACAAACGTGATATTCGAGAAGGTCAAATAGTATTATCGGATATGCTACTATAAAAACAGTACCGTATGGTTAGATTCAATAGAACATAAAATGTTTTAATATCTCCATGCTTATCTAGGCAATAGATAATCATGAGTTATATATGTCAATTCACTATTTTCTTCACTTCTTTATGTTTATAGAATATAAATGATAGCGTTAAGACAATTTTATACCCTTATCAATACCTTTTTTATACTCTTTGTTATAAATGTAGAATTGATCTTAAGCAATAGTGTATCTTGTTCTATTATAAACAGTGTTTACTTAAATTTAAAAGACGGTTTACACATACCCAAGAGATTTCAAATCCATACATGAAAGATACATATATAAATATAGGTAAAAGAGGTAGGATATTCTCCATTTAAATTGATTTATAATCTTCATATAGTAACGAGAGATTGGTATCTCACCAATACAGATACTGTATATTAAATTGCATATTTTTTATCAATAAAAGAGAATGTGTTTTTAGAGAAAATCATCCGATTTATACAATATACCGACAATAAGTTTAAAGATTATTTAACGTTTAACGTTACTGGATACAAGGTCTTTATTTAACTACAGTGTCACTCCAATCTTGTAAGTATTCTTGAATAGCTCAATAAAAACACAATGAGAATATTCAATCTTTAATCATATCTCATTAATGCTAATATTATAATTAGTCATGAGAAAAAACAATCTCTGCAGAATGCTTGTATGAAATACAATGCATACGGTATATTACTTGTCTTATATAAGAGTCTATAATTAAAATGAAGTTTGTTATCTACAAAGTAGATTCTATCTATAATATTGTTAATGTTCATATAGAATTATAGGGGAATTGTATTCTATACATCCTCAACACAAGTTTACAAAACTACCTTGCGGTCGGGTAGAGCACGCGAAATTTAATAAATTTTATCGACTACTCTTCAACTAAAAGCTACACCCAATACCCAGCTATTTCTCGATCTTAATCGAACCCCTAACAGGGGGCAGGGGTATCTATCGGATATTGAAAACCTATTCAAAGGAATTGATAACACGCCTGTATATCTTATAAAAACACCATGCAACAGGAAAGTATCAATATGATTGTTTATATAGCTAAACTTTATACTAACGTTACCCCTTTAAAGTTACGATATAATCACGGGGTTTAATCTGCCTACTAGTAGATGCATGAAAAATCACTATGTTTTTTCTTTTCAAGTACTCAACCTGGGACTCAAAAATGATATGTTATACTCTATAATTAGACATCCCAATTCATCACGAATAAATAACATCATACAATTACACTCTATAACAATTTATTAATAATTGAAAAAGAGCATTTAAAAAGTCACTCTACTTCTTTGTAGATTATCATAAGAATTTCACGCATCATCTCGTCTTGTCTATTTTTTCTCTATATAAATTTAGACGCGATCGTTTATCTATCACTTATATTGTATTTAATATATCTCAGCAGACAGTAAAAAAATCATTGATATTTCTTATCAGAGAGTGTATTTCAATGTACTCATTTTAATTATATTATGTCAACTACAGATAACCTCTAGTCATAACAAAGATGTTTGTTGTCATTATCGCTTAAATGAACTTCAGTTCAGATATAAAAATACAGGAAAATAACTACGCTTTATATCTATCCGGAATGATTTTCTAATGAAATACTATATGTTTTCTAAAAAAATATATAACTACTCACAATAACATTGTTTTATAAAAAATAATTTAATTTATTATATGAATATATTATTAAAACTTAGTCAATTAGTTATACTCTATACAAACGAACTTAATAGGATCAACATGTTAAGGATGATAATATATGATGCATAATGAATTAGAATAGCTGAGATGATAATAATGCAGGATTTGCGTCTGATATTAATTATTTTAGGGGCGATTGGGATCATAGCATTGCTTTTACATGGTGTATGGACTAACCGTAAAGAACAAGCTACAATTTTTCGTGATTGCCCAATTAAACGACTTCAACAAGAACAGAAAGATCGGGAGAAAGATTTACTATCTGCATCTAATCACACCGTCAGTGAAGTGCTTGTCGCGGATATCACCAAACAACACCCAAAAGACGTCAGTCGCATCGATGAAAGCGCTCTATCCCCCAACCCATCAACATACACTGCACATATTGGCGATGATCATGAGAGAGGAGTAGGTTCCAATACCACTTTAACCCAACCCCCGAGTAAGCCAACCGTACCGACGAACAATGACGAACGGATAGCATTAGTCCTCCAGGTGAAGGAAAAAAAAACAGTACTGGTAATACATGTCGCCGCTTACAATAACAGTGTCTTAGATGGTCAATCACTGATGAAAAGCGTGCTTCAAGCTGGTTTTAAATTTGGACAAATGAATGTTTTTCATCATCACCTTAATCCCATAGGAACCGGACCTGTGTTGTTTAGCCTAACTAATATGATAGAACCCGGTTCTTTTAATTCTGATAAGATAGCTGATTTAATCACTCCAGGAATCTCTATATTTATGATGATTCCTGCCTATGGCGATGCTTATCAGAACTTTAAGCGCATGCTGCAATCTGCTCAGCGTATTGCCGATGATTGCGGTGGCGTCGTGCTTGATGATAAGCACCACTTGATGACCCCGCAAAAACTAGACGAGTATAAAATGCGAATTCGGCAAGCCTTGGCTGCCAACACCTAATCAAAGCGATTACATCAAACGATTATTGCTGAAATCAGGTTCAATAAGATCCCGATTACCTTTGTTCTGTTGAGGGTGAATAATGGAGCAAATAGAACAAGATATCCTAACGCTACGTCAGAAGCTACAATATTGGGAGTATCTCTATTACGTAAAAGACGCTCCTGAAGTCCCCGATAGCGAATATGATCGCATCATGCTCAAACTACGTGAATTAGAAGAAAAACGACCAGACTTATCGCACGAGCACTCCCCTAGTGAGAGAATCGGTGGAAAAGCGAACAACAGATTTAGGCAAGTAAGCCATGAAGTACCAATGCTTTCGCTAGATAATGCTTTTGAAGAATCCACCTTTATTGCATTTGATAAACGAGTTAGCGTCAATCGTAGGCACGATAATGATATGACCTATTGCTGCGAACTAAAGTTGGATGGACTTGCTGTCAGTTTGCTCTATAAAAATGGAAAACTGGTTCAGGCTGCTACCCGTGGAGACGGAACCACCGGTGAAAATATCACTGCTAACGTGCTAACTATCCGTACTATTCCACTTTATTTAAAAAACCACGATAACCTCCCGCGCATACTAGAAATCCGCGGTGAAGTCTTTATGTTAGCTGCTGACTTTTTTCGGTTAAACGAAACTGCTAAACGAGAAGGAGGAAAGGTTTTCGCGAATCCACGTAACGCTGCAGCGGGGTCTATACGCCAATTGGATCCTGCTATTACTAGCCAGCGGTCACTAACGTTTTATTGCTACGGAATCGGCCTGCTAAAAGACGGATTTCTACCAGACAGTCATTGGGAACGATTACAACAGCTGAAAATATGGGGACTCCCAATTAGCGACAGAGTGAAACGCTGCACTGGCAGAGATGCAGTACTAACTTTTTATCAACAGGCACATAAAGACAGGGCATGCTTCGGATTCGATATCGACGGCGTTGTTATTAAAGTGGATTCACTAACGCTACAGCATCGGTTAGGGAGCAACGCTCGCGCGCCGCGTTGGGCAATTGCTTATAAGTTCCCTCCTCAGGAACAATTAACCCACGTGAAAGATATTGAGTTCCACGTGGCGCGAACTGGAGTAATCACCCCGGTAGCACGACTTCAGCCAGTACTGATTTCTGGTGCTATGGTAAGTAAGGCTAGCCTTCATAATCCTAACGAGATCAAACGGCTAGGGCTGATGATTGGCGACATAGCGATCGTCCAACGCGCCGGCGATGTCATCCCAAAGATCGTAGGTATTCTTTCCTCCGAACGGCCGGGGGATGCTCAAGAAATCGTATTTCCGTCACACTGTCCAGTCTGCAATTCACACATTAAACAAGTGGAGAGTGGGGGTGTATTGCGATGCACCGCAGGTTGGATTTGCACCGCACAACGTAAAGAAGCGCTCAAGCATTTCGTTTCTCGACGAGCGATGGATATTAACGGTATGGGGGATAAGATTATCACGCAACTAGTTGAGTCTGGAGTACTGAAAACCCCGACTGATCTGTTTCTATTAAAGCAAGAGAACCTGATCTCTCTGAAACGGATAGGACCGAAATCAGCTAAAAACTTACTCAATGAGTTAGAAAAAGCCAAAAAAACTACGTTTGCACGTTTCCTTTATGCACTGGGAATACCTGAGGTAGGCGAAGCAACGGCTGCCTCTCTCGCAGCTATCTACATAACAATGGATGCGTTATTGGCAGCCGATATTGATTCGCTTAGATCCGTGAAAAATATTGGTAAAAATGTATCAACCCACATATTTAATTTTTTCTCTGAAAGCCATAATATTGGAATCATCTTGGATTTATTAAGTCCAACCATTGGTATCCACTGGACTGAACCTGTCAACACACCCAGTGCTAATCTATTCGCTGGTAAAACGATTGTCATAACCGGATCATTCATAATCCTATCGCGCCATGAAGCTAAGGAACGCCTAATAGCCCTGGGTGCTCGGATTACCAATAGTGTTTCTACTAAAACTAATCTGCTTATCCAAGGATACAAGGCGGGGGGCAATCTGTCTAAAGCTAAAGAGTTAAATATTCCAATTATAAATGAGACTGAAATGATGCGTTTTCTACAGAAATAGCTCGATATACAACAAAACAAAAATAGTTAATGGAACCTATTAGGTATTACCAATATTTAAATATCATTAAAAAAATATCAGATATAAATACTTAAGTAGCTTCGCCAAGCTCCTATATCTCTCAAAAGTTATAAAGGTATAAAATAATTTTCTTATAAGAAAATTATTTTTTTTTGCTAATCAACTTCATATTCATAACGCCATGCGCATTTAGCATAGAGCATGTGTGCCGCACCACATTCTCGGCATTGCTAAAAATCATGTTACCTATTATGCCTCTCTCTACGAGAGGGGGATAATAGGGTCCGGATAGAGAGGTAGAGAGCCTCTCTGAATAAATCAAAAGGTGAAAAAATGAAATACGGTTAAACCCGAAGGGTAGTAAAATAGTCGTGGCAAAAACTAATCACTCTTAAAATAAAATAACCGTCATGGAATATACTGCGATATACGAAAGATATCATGTTCAATATACTATTTATTTTAATAACATACCTGGTGGCGAAATCATTTATCTATAACGCCCATTTTCAATCTACCACGCATTAATTGTGAAAGTCAAAATAAACAGTAAATATCTTTAAAGATAGAGACAAAACTTTTAGTTTTCATAGAAAAGGAAGTTTTTGTGAATACATAAACACGAAAATGGAACAACACCCATCCACAGCATCCTTCACAACAGGATCATAAACAGAATCGAATCCTGTGGATTTTAAAAAGTAAAAACAAAAGTAAACATGATGCTGAAACGCTCAAGCAATGAGGTGTTATACTTATATATCTTGGAAAAAATAGGCTATTTCCATTAGATCAGGGTCTAAGAGACGCGATAGCGCTAGCAAAACGAATTAAACCTAAGAGTCAACGTCGCTAAATTCAACTTATCGCTAAAATGCTACGCGTACGAGATCCAGAGTCGATTCAGCAATCATTACATGAACTTAAAAAAAATATTTTAATTTAGTGAGATATAGTGTTTTATAATCGAAAAAATCTTGTATACGAAACCACTTTATTATAATAAAAAAATATGATAAAAAATACTACAATGATCTGTATGCTACGGCGCTCTAGGTCTAGAACGCGCTCTTTTAAGTAAGAAAATTAATCATAACGCTAGCGAAATTTCATTAAATGCTCATTTATCTTGATGTATTTAGATTAAGGGTATATTAAAAACCTAGCAATATACTGAGCACTACGCATGCATTTTTATATATAAGAAACTCTGATTTATTACATACCGAGTCATAAGTATCCACTTAAAGGTTTTCTTAACGTATTAAAATTTTAAAAAAATACCAATAAATATTATCTTCCATTTAATATTTTAGTAAACTATCTTTTAAATAAAAAACTTTATCCATATTTTACTTTTTCTGATTAGTTTAATATCTGAGTTCAAACGTACATGTATTAATGAAGGTTAATCTTCAGTGTCATCTTAACATAGAAATATAGTTACCATATAGCATTTCCATACTAATCTAGGACTTAAAATTATCCCCCTCATCAAATCTAGACTTTCATAGTACGAACTCTGGGTATTTTTTCGCCAATGGATAATTCATGAACATCACATACCAAAGAAACAATAATAGAAATACAGACACACCGGGTTCCAAGTGCTCATACAGTATGAAACCTCATAATATCTAATTTCTTTCAAACCTTCAGCATCGTTATCTATAGTATATTTTTATTTTTTATCATACTATCCACTCTATTTGAACATGGTTCTTTCGCCCTTGTATAGAGCGAATAGCTATGCTTTATACTTCTCTTCCCTCACCTATCGATACAAACCACTGCTTGTCACAGTGGCTGCGATAAAACTCAAGGCCAAGATTCATCTCGCTCTTCAGGATACCAGGAGTCAATGGCAGGATGAAAGACTCGCTCGGGGGAGGGTATGATTAAAATGACGCATCCAGTATCACTGGACACTGCCGTAATAGCATTCGGTGAGGTGTTTGGGGATTAACTGAATAGTCTTTCCGGTACTTTACCGTAGTTATCTACATGGCGCAAAGCGACCAGACCCGCATGTTCAATTGCAACTAGATGCCTTAAATCTCGCATTTCTATGAGAACCCCCAGCACGGCAAACAACGATGGAAATACGGGACCCCATATATACTGCAATAGCAGTATATACGCGATGTAACCTCTTCTAAACTAAACTTAACCTTAAAAGTATTCGGACTTATTTCCTATAAAGCTCAGCCAGTATATCACTCTCCTAGAGTGCCAATATCAACATCGATACCACAATGTCCGGCAAATGCTATTTCAGCTAGCCACACCAGTAAACCACCATCAGGTCGGTCATGATAGGCTAAGCAGCTTTCCTTCCAGCACCAGTTTCTGTATAGCTCGGAAAAAAGCACCCAGTTAAGTGAAGTTACGTATATTAGAAGTTTTGTCTCCGACTTACTGGTTAACTTGCGCTAAAGTGCTACCCCCTACGGAGCCAGGTAACCCGCGCCAAGATCAAGAAATAGCACGAGATTATCACCACTAGACTGTAATCATTGCGGAATTACCGTAGCACAAATATCTTCCACGTAGACAAAATCATTAATCGCTACCGAGAGCGGCGCAATCATTTCCCACTTCTATTCACCTTATTCCCAACTCGTTTCTATTGACATAAAATCTTTCTCTACTGGAATGTTAATTCCAAAGTTAGGAAGAGCGCCTGGCCAAACACCTTCAGTGCCTAATAAATCGCAACATCGTCCCATGGATAAACGACAGCAACTACCTCGTGAGCAGAGAGTATTACCCCGATTAATATCACCAATGTGTGTAGCGGCTAAATTAGTCAACGCCCCACCTACGGCGGACAGTCAGAAGCAGCAAGGTTTAACAGCGCCAGAGTCGACTGCTCGCCAATCGACATCACCTCACCCTAATAGCTATTATCAAAGTTAATGATCATAAAGGCAGAGTTAGATAACTCGTACTTGACAGGGGCCGGATATCTAAACACGCTCCATCATTCCAATAACAGTCCGATTATTAATAATAATGAAAAAGGTTTGTAAATCCATTACTGGTACATGTAATACCCGGTAAATTTCCTTAGTAAGTGTACATATAATCACTATTTAATTTATGTCCATTAGATTGCAGGGTAATAGTCTCCCGTAACATTTTCGGCCTCTTTCCAAACACAGCATCCAGAGGAAAGCAATCGGTCGGTTTCCGACCCTCTTATGCTCCAATTCAAGATTTCACTCCTGTATTACTTCATCCACTACCGCATAAAACACGCAATTACATTGATAAATAACATTAAATTTCGCCACTGTTTCAGGTAAAACTGCTATAGCATAACGCTATTGAGATTTAATATATGACTTAGTGAACCAATTTCTAGTTCGTCATTGCAGATTTTCTGCAGTTGGAAGCGACCACAACTACGGTAGCCATCACTGTTTAGCTCTAGCATTTGGTTAGATAGGCCCGCCAGCGTTTAGATCATAGATAAAAGAATTGGATTCTTATCACCTAGTTGCCAGCACCGATCAATCACCTGCTGACAGGGAAGTTGCATCTCAGGGTTTGCACGCTAAACTGAGCCGAAATCTAGCATAACATCTGATTAACAAGCAGAATATCAACAATGCTTCACCTCTCCTAAAGTGGAGATCTCTGAACCACCGAGAAAAATTAGCTGAACGCCTACACTTAGTGGATTTTTCTCAATATATAATGCTCTTACATTATAGAGTCTACCGACTAGTATAACAGGTTTATAGTAGCAACGAAGCTCTAAACCATTATGATCCCTCTACACGATCTTCATAGGTACGGCAATACCCGGTTAAAGCACGACGGCAAAATCGATTATTAAACATCGCTCCTCCCAAAATTCTATCAGCCATAATGTTTAGTGTGCTAACGATACTCTATAGACGTCCAAAATCTTCTTCTCAAGGTTATTTCAATCCCAGAATAGGTAGATCTAGATCGAAAAACAAATCAGGCCCGCTTTTAGTTTGCCACTTCGGTCGATAGGATCTTCATCACAAATTTCACAACCAGATCCTCTGGTTACACGGGGAGAAGGAGAGATGGCGGTGGGATGATTATGAGCTTCTATCTTCATTAAAACATACGTCGTTTCTTGATAACATCATAGTATCCAGTCTTGACATCGCAAAAGCAAGGATCCACGGTTAATTCCTCAAATAGTGCAGCCTTCTCTTTATAAACGGATAAAACATATTCCAGTGTTTTCTGAAATGTGTTTTGATCATGTTAAATAGCAGTTTCACCTCGGGCTGACCATCAATTATCCAGTAGGCATTGCATCTTGTATGCCAACAGTGCTCGAAGTTGGTTTGAGCAAACATGTATAGCCTTATATCACTCGATTTGCGTCCTAAATAGGTAAGTATTTCAAAAAGATAGTCTATCTTATCCTAATCTAACGCCAAACTCTATACGATATTCGCTGCTTATAGCAGCCTACGTCTTTTACCAATTACGTCTACAAGGATTGCCGGCAACGGCAAATTCTGAGCAAATAAAACATGCGCATTCTCAACATTGTTGAAGACTGTCGCTATCATACGATCATATAGAAGAATCGAGCGCTACTTCCACCATACCTCATTCAAGTGAGGTGCCTGAATATTAAAAGGAAACACTACGATTTAGAAGCCTTACCTGAGACAACCCATAATTATGGATAATAATCAGTTGCCTTCCACGCTTAAGAAGACTGTTTACCCAGATGTGACGTTACCCGAAACAAATTCTTATTCAACTGCTATTCCATAAGAGAATGACCATATTTCAAGAAGACTTGAAGCCGTCTCGAGGCATTATTTTCAAGCCCAACACTACGATCGGCAAAGTAAACATATTCAGAATAAATATTGCTGACCGAAAAACGGGTATCCTAACACCGGGCTAGCAGCTTATGAAGCTGAAATGTGAATAAAGCAGGAAAACTGATTTACCATATTAATAGATCTCTCTTCCTTAAAAAAATAATCGAGGTGTATGATAAAACCATTTATTAGTTTTGATAAAAAAGAAAACGGATTATAACTTGAATGTATTAGTGTAATATTGTTTATTTTAATAAGAATAAAATAAAACAAATTAACTCAAATTCTATTCCTTCCTCACAACAACCGAATAACTTATAAAACGATCTTTTTTAAATTCAAGAACCAATACGGGATAAGACTATCCAATCAGTCTATAACCATATTTCATTTAGAAAATCTAAATAATAATCAATTTATTCTTCTGTTTTCTTATGAATTTTTAGAACAAGAATAAGTGGGTCTTTTATAGAATACAAATAGGTATTGTAAATATCGCTTAAAACCGGCTATTTTTTATTAATATCATTGTAGGATAAGGTGGGGCATCATTACAGATGCGTTTTTAAGAGATTTCTAAATGAACTTTTCAGAAATATCAAAACGATTTTACTTTTTTCTTAAAGAGAACTATCTTGTTTAAGATTTTTTCTTATAACTTGTTATATATATTTTACTAGGATGTGATTAGTTATTCTGGAATAATATTTTCTATTTAATTTAGATGATATAAAAACATCAGTCATCCATTTTCATATATCCAGGTACATCATTTACTTACTACATATTTGTCACCCGAACATTATATAAATCCTCGTCGCCGAGTTTTATTTCTGCAAATATTTCTTTTAAAGAATAGAAGATCAGGATGCATATTGCATTATGGAGATCTTTATGTAGAGGAAAATATCGATACACTGCTAAATTTGTATTAGAAATGATAATTTAATAAGAGAATTATCTATAAGATAAAGATCTTATCTTTAGTTGTGTTTAGTACCTATAAGCGTTCGATTTTAATTCAGACCGTATAAACATACAGAAAGGCAAAATATATTCATGTATCTTAATATCATCAGGTGATAACTATACTGGTTTGAAATATAAATTTCATATCGTTTCCACATAATAGAAGTAGTTTACTTTTATAAATAGCACCTCAAAATTTTTTAAATCATCAACTTTTATCAAAATATAGTGCTCATTTTTACTAGGATGTTCAATAGTCAGTTGACTATCTTGCAGCTAGTACATCAGTTTCGGATTCTATTTTAGACAAACGTAGATCGAACCAATTATTATCCGAGGACTTTCCGAAAAGCATGTAATTACTCTAGAAAACCTTACTCATTATACAAACATTATATTTAAGCACTCATCATAAAAATCAAATACTTAGTATATAGAGTATGTTCCTAAATATTTACCAGATCCGCTGGTTATGCTATAAAATATATATCCAAAAAGAAAAAGAGATAGTCTATATGGTGCATACACCCTATTTTTAGTCTTTAATTCCAGAATTAAACAGCAATCTCCTAGCTATAATATCCCTAAAACCAGATTAACATATTGAGAAAGTCAAGAACTAGCATCAAAATTAGCTAAACGTGATGGGCGTTTAGCGCTAATTATTTCTTTATAAGAAAAAGTTATATTTTTCAGGATCCCTAGAGTGCTATGTCAATGATTTTCAGATAATACCTGTCTTCTACTTAGGAGAAATATATTGATGAGCACTTCACGGTAACTCTTTGATCCGATAATTAAATTCCCAGAATTTAACATACATTTCGGATGTTGCATGAAACTCAAAGAGCCCTTTATATTTATTGTATCGATTGTTAATTTGATTTTTTAAAAAAAGATACAACCCATCGATTTTCAAATGTGTATCGATATAAGAAAAGTCATATTTTTTATTTAATATCTTTAGATAGTATTTCATATTCGATTATAGTGAGCGGAATTGTCGTTAAAATATAGACTTATATAAATTCATGATTAACAGATAAAGATCACGGAAAACGAGCAATCATTGTTTTAAAAACAACCCAAATAATATATTGCATAATTGACAAATCGTTATTGTACGACTTCCATCATATGTAGTTAAACTGAGTCAAGGACGAGTCTCCTAATTGAAATCATACTTCTAAAATGGAGAATTCTGAGTATTTATCTACCTAGCGCGATCTTGTCTAGAATATTTTTCTTAAACATATCCTTCAAGAGGCATCTTTCTATACGCCCGCCTCAGAGAGGCGAACCCCATATAGCGATTAAAAAGCAAGGAATTCCCGCATACTCAAATTATACTCTAGAAGTTATCGAGCTGATTATTTTATTGATTATAAAAATTTGGAAAAATTAATATTTTTATCTATCTGGACGATGACTGATATAGAATCAATAAAATAAATACACCCGCGTTGAGATGACGGGTGTCATCGAAGATGGGGGTAACAGAACTAATGCTTATGGTAATCCAGGCGTTCTGTTGATTCTATTTTAGCGATACCAGCTTCAAGAATAGAAATCAACTGCTTAGCAATATCCGTTGTTAGCCATAACGTCCGGTCAACTTCTGCGTCTACAGTGGCCTGGTTAGGGGAATTCACATAATGTAGGCGAATCATTATGGCATCGTAGGCATCTACAGTACTAATTTCCCAACCGACCAACGGGTGTGTATGAATAATTTCGTTTTTTCTGTCCATATATACCCCTTTTCTGACTCGTTGTGATTTGAGTGACTATGAGGTTCTTGTATCTCTTGGTGCGCAGGTTGTACCTGATACCCGCATTTAAAATAATTTTTGCAATTAAAAACCTCCTACACAAGATGTGAGCGCTCTAACAATCATATAAATCTTCGCTATTCCGTTTTTTATAAAAACCGCTATATGAAATCAAAAGATTTCATCAAACTAGTATCGATAAATAACGTGATTTTATCATTCCATATGCATGGAAAACAGACAACTTATGACATGTAAAATATCTTTGACTATCGTATGTAACATTGAGTTCAGAGTTAAAGAAGATCTAGATAATGACTCTCAATGATCCCATTGCTAATGAACCTCAATAGGTAATTGTACTAATTCAGCTTACTGCTATATTTTGCTTCAATCAGTTTATGCAGCAGTGCACTTGCATACATATCTCTATCTAAATTGGAAAATAAGTAAGTCTTTCTCTTTATTGTTTAATAAAATTCATTATGTCTATCAGCGCAGATCTGATATCGATCTATCTCACTTTTCCGCCAGATAACGCTTATCTTCGCGACTTTTTCTTCTAGAAGAACTGAGGTCAGAAAAATTCTCTATCCCCTATACTCCCTGGAAATTCTGAATTTGTAATGGAACTTGCTTTATATAAGAGTGGAATGTTTGAAAATTTATTATCAATATTGAATATATAGCCGATAAATTTTTTATCTGTTCAGAAGAACAGCACTAAATTAAGCACGACCAACAAGCAAAACACAACTATAAGTATTTGAGAATCTAGATTCTGTTTTCAGTCTATCTGATCTAATAAAAAATCAATAGTTTAACTATATCTTCTTGGTCTTAACCTCGGGATCCTTTAGCTATATTTAATAGAAAATTTTTTACATGAAGACTACTAAATGAGTAGGGACCTATCGATAAAAACAGTGATAAAATTGGAGGCGCTATAGCTAAACTGGATAGAATTACAAAATAATTTCTTCTATAAGAAATTATTAGATAAATAAAAATCCTTCTTTTTATGCTTTATAAGCATAAGGGTATAGGGAAATATAAATTTAACCACCTACCTAAATAAATTAACATCAATCCTCTTTTAAACTAGAAAAAGATTTCTAAATACAAAGCATATAGTCTATTAATTAGGATATTTAAAATTGATGCATAGGTGGCATATATCAGTGGATAAAGAGAGTGTGATTACCTTGTCACGCTATAGTAAATAGCGTACTTTAACGAAAGTTAATAAAAACACTTTGCCAGATTTAACGTAAATTATTCAATACATACCCGCTTGTTAAGAAAGCCAGTGAAGGTCTCATAGAGACCTTTAATTCTGGAACCATGGATGTCCGAATAAAATTACCATAACTTATTGTTATAAAATTTTTTTCTCTACGATACTTCTCGTGAGCTATCCTGAATAAATTAAAAAAAGGACTCATGGGCATGCAATGATATTGGTTGTAAAAATTCATTAACTTCGTATAAGTGGTAAGTTTTCCATATTCCACCCAAATATACCTTTTTTTAGCACATAAACTAGTGAAAATTCAGCTTGAATCAGGTATTTTGCCGAGTTACGTGAACTGCTACCACTTGAGCACACAAGAATTACCGGTTTACTCTTGGCTGTCTGTAGCTCACCTAAATTTCCGGATTTAATATCTTCTTCAGAAAGATTTAAGCTATTTACAATATGTCCCTTATGATAAGCTTTCCGATTTCGAAGATCAACGATTACTGCTTCTTTCTTATTTATTAATTGAATAGCCTCACTTCTTTCGATTATATGAATCTTGGAGAACCGATTTTGGAAAGTAGTAAAAATTAGAGTACTCAACAACACTATCCACCCTAAACTCAATATCAGATGATTATCAATGAAGCTAATAAATTCTGGCATGGGATGAAAAGACTCCTAAATTAGTAATTATCCTAATGTTCATAGCATCAAGGATACCGTATGTCATAAAAATAGCCAAATATAGCTCACGATCTTCGTTTTGATAAAATTTTGTAGTCTGAAAAACGAGTGGCTATATCGCAACAGATATTTGACCTTTATTTCTCTTCTCAGATATAGCAACGTTAATGATCATCTAGATCTTAATTTAAATTTATCCATTATGTATCACTGCTTGATACCATTTTTTAGATCGAGAAAAATGTAGTTTAGACAATTTTAAATCTTCTTATCAAATCTTTATCTACATGATACATATGTAGCTCATTATATTAGTGTGTCATGCTTACTTTCAGTAACAAAAATATATCTCGCGGAAAGATTAATATAAATTAAAGTTCTCTCCCACATCTTATCCCTTGTTGAATTAAACTAATTTTTAAAATTAAAGATCATATCTTTTAAATCATTATGATATATAACATTATTATATGTTAAATAAATGTTGAAAACAGGATATTATATTAAAATAATACCTTTTATCGGTAGGAAACCATCATTTATACAATCCAAGTGGCATTTAAGCATAAATAATAAATGCACATGGATCACAGTAAGTGTAGCCAGTATGTATCAAAAGCTCAATGACATTTAAACGTCATGATTTTAGATTACAAAGGATATAAACAGTCTCGCAACCTCACTAATAAAGATAGTGACTTCAGTTTATTTTATTTAAAAATACACTATATGTATAGTATTCACTTTTTATCCTAATACTTTCTGAAAATCTGGATTTGTAATCATTCTTCTGTGTTTTTGAAAGTTGCTGTTCCATACATTATCAATATTGATTATCTGTTTGAATTCTATAAATCATACAATGAACATCCGTGATAAATATAAAGAATAATATTTATTACGATATGGTCAAACTAGGCTTTATCTAACAATTAATCCCAAAATCGCTTACCAATCGGTAATTTATATACATAAACGTCTTGCTGAAAATGATCTTCTTTAAGAAAGTCTAAAAGTTTTAAAAATACTATTAAAGAATATATAGTCACATTCTATCATCAATAGTTCTGAATCTGCATCAAAGATTAGTACACAATGAAATCTGATTTTGTTTAAATATATGTGATTGTTACGATCAATGACATACTCCTAATCCTAAAATAATTTAAAATTATTTTAGACTTGAGAAGTTGTAAGTCAAAAGGTACACTACGCTACATTCACAGTCTTAAATATAAGAGCATGCGATATCTCTTTCCACACAAGGTCTCTGATAAATCACTTGTTAGTGAACACGGTTAGAAGAAAATCTCAAGTTAAACGAGGCAACCAGCATCATGTATTTATGCGCGAACTGATTTCATTTTTGGAGAAGCAACATGTCCCGAGTCTGCCAAGTGACTGGCAAGCGCCCAGTGAGTGGTAATAACCGTTCTCACGCAATGAATGCAACAAAACGTCGTTTTCTACCTAATCTACACTTTCACCGTTTTTGGCTTGAGAGAGAGAAACGCTTTATCACTCTGCGTGTCTCTGCTAAAGGTATGCGTCTCATTGATAAGAAGGGAATCGAAGCGGTTTTGACCGATCTTCGTATCCGCGGTGAGAAATATTAAGGAATTACATCATGGCTAAAAGTATTCGCGAGAAGATTAAACTAGTTTCTTCAGCTGATACTGGTCACTTCTATACCAGTACGAAGAACAAGCGCACTAAACCCGAAAAAATAGAATTAATGAAATTTGATCCAGTAATACGCAAACATGTTCTTTATAAAGAAGCTAAAATCAAATAGTTCTAGAGTTTTCTAGAAAACTTACCTCGTTTAGATTTTTATAGATTGCCTGGAGTCACAACAAAGATTTACTGAAAATATTTCATTTTCTAAATATAATTAGAGTTTTTATTGCTCTACCGCGCTATAAGCGCGGTAATGTCTAAAACGTAGTAGAAGGAAATATTTGATTATAATTTATATTAAACTATTGTGTAAACAATAAGTTTTTTTCTTGATTTCATACTTCTTTTAACACAGATCAAGATGATATGAAGCGTCTTAGATAAGACTAATCTTGCAATAGCAGTGTTATCGAAAATTTCAAAATACTCATTCAATGAGTCCACTTAGTTTCAGATATGACGAGGGATGTGATAGTAATATACTCCTTGAAATTATTTATCGATATCTGATGAAACATATACATTAGCAAAATCTAGATTTTACAAAAAATAACAACCGATCAGGTTAGCCATCTATCTCAACAGTAAGAGACTATCCTAAGGTTTTATTGGCGTATATGAACACATCTCATATCCATAACTAAAATCATGGGAAAATATAAAGATTTTTTTTAAAAGTTATTTTATTTTAATAAATTTATGGGTTGTGTCTTTTAGTTGACTACTTAATAGATTTTAAAAAATAAATTTCATGTATAATATATGCTTTTAAATAAAGCTTATTATAATACACGCGATTTTTTAGTCTTGAAACTAAATCGAAATTTAATGATTTCATTGTAACACTTCACTCAAAAAAAATACAGACGAATAATTTTTCTAAGTCTATAACATAGTGATTAGTTATTATCTAGCTTGTGAATCCAAGCTATAGTAATACTACTATAGCCTCTTGGATCTTCTAGAAAAATATCATTGTAATCTATGTAAGATTATTAGACAATATGACCCAATACATTTAAAAAAAGCCTATATTGAGGAGAATGTTTAAATTTATTATATCATTGATAATTTCGCTATAAACTGCATCCTCTATCTAAACACAATGTGTTTAGATAGAGGATGCAGTCGCTCTAGATTCATATAAACCATATAAATATACCTAACTTTTCATAGACATTATTAAAACTAAAGAATACTTCTTCAACAGAACACACCTGATAAAACATTCAAATAAAAAATCACCACACAATACCATTATTTTAATACAAATAATAATAGTGTGAATAATTTCTATTTATTGTATTTTTCTATTATTAAAACAGAGAGGTGAAATTATCACTTGCTCTTTAAAAACATCTTTACAATTAGAAAACTATAATAAAACACATAGACTGTCTTGTTCCTTTAAAAACATACAACTCTATACAAACACGAATGCATTCCATCTGCTTAAAATGTAGATTTTAACACTATATAGACATGATAATCTATATCATCAAAATGAGTTTTATCAGTATAGAGGTAGCCAAACCGCCATGCAATGAATGAAAATTCATTGCTAGAGTGGAATATAAAAACTTGATAAGAGATTAGGATACATGCAGTAAAAAGAAACCAACTTTGCCAAAAATCTGGTACTGTAACCATCGCTTGTAAAAAGGACAGACAACAGGTAATAAATAGTCATCATGCAGAATTTCCATCTGCTTCGCCAGAAGCTTATTTTTTAAGACTGAATACGCTACACTATCTGTCACGTATCATATCCCTGTAGTTAAATGGATATAACAAGCCCCTCCTAAGGGCTAGTTACAGGTTCGATTCCTGTCGGGGATACCATATCGATTTTTACATCTATAAAAATTCAGAGAGCAAATTTAACTCAATAAATCATTATTAATATCCTCACTCATCTATTACATGAAAAATCGCTTATACATTATTACTTCCTGTTAAACAAGATAATCTGATAATTAAAATGATTAATATAAATTCAAGATTTACTAATATCATCCTCTCTTCTAGATATTTTTTTCTTACTAGATGCTAACCTTACTTCATGTGATTTGGTAAATAGCATATATGTAAAATACATAAACCACTCTGTCAAATTCTTGAACACTCTTAACATTTTTTATAATCTTTCAATATGTTATTCCAGAAATATCACTCAATACTTTTAGGTTTCATGCCAATGTTTCATACACTTACTGCATAAAAATAACGACTATAACGGTAACCTCGAGATTTAAAAATGACAGTTATGTGAATTTTAAAACGCATCACAAAAATCAAGTAATAAGGTTTACTCAAAATATTGGATGATGATCTTAACGATAAACCAGCAGACTTATAATTTCAGTGCTTGATAGTAAAAAAAAGCAGCAAGAATCTTTTAAAATATCATATGAATAGATAAAATTAGGCTGCTGATGATAAATTAGTTAAATACTACACATATTGAACTTCAATATAATATATAAAGATTATTTAAAATATGTTTTAGTAATTTTCAATTAGATCTAAATTCATTATGAAATGAATCAGGCATTACAAGATTTATTTTTAGTGTGTACACTATATTTCATATAACCTATATATAAAAGATTCATTATGAGAAAAATTTAACCATAGCTGGTACTGATCCTAGTAGTGCTGCGGGTATTCAGGCCTATTTAAAGACCTTCTAAGCGTTAAGTGATTAATGGCATTTCAGTGATTACAACGCTCCTAGCACAGAACACCCAAGAGGTGAAAGCGACTTTACCCGCTGATCTCTAATAGATGTGTAGAAGCGCGGCTGAACTCAGTGCTTAGCACTATAAATATCGACAGTGTTCAACTTGGCATATTTCACCGATCTTAAATTATCAATATTGTGGTTAATAAGCTTAAAAAATATCCTACCCCTTAAGGAGGTACTAGATACCGTGATGATGGACACAAGTGGTGATACACTGTTAGAGGAAGATGTAGTTATTTCTCTTAGAGAAACATTGTTACCGCTAGTATCGATTATTACTCTCAACCTGATTGAGGCCGCAGTTCTTCTTCACTGCTTAGCGGAAAAGGATGAAAATCAAACGCGTTAGCAACGTCAAGCACTACTAGTACTTGGATGTCAAGCTTGTAGTAATGAATGGAGGGCATCTACCCGGAGAATCAAGTCCAGATTGGCTCATTATTTTAGATCAGGAATTACGCTTTGATAGTCTTAGGATTGATACCCACTCAGCATACCCATGGTATAGGTTATAGCCTTTCGGCTGCTTTAGCTACAAAGCGTCCCTGCTATAAAAACTGGTCCAAGACACTAAAGGTTTTAAAATTATGGATATAAAAAGCGCTAGAACATGCGAAAGATTTAAACGTAGGAACAGGTAATGGGACCGTGCACGATTTCTATAAATAGTAGTGATTTAGTTTACCTCGAACAACCCAGATTGCTCGTTCCGAAAGTTTTTAAGATAATGTTATGTCACTATTGCTAGTTCTATATCCAGATATATAGAATGATTTTTATAGATAGAAATAAAAACTAACCATTTCATGAGAAAACTCGTTCTACTTATTTAACACATCATTTCAACTTTTAAAATGGTGAATATATATTAAATACTCCATTTCTTCAGCTTCTAAATAATAAGAGGATTCATCAAGAATCCGTACTTTTGAACATCAATCTAAATAATGATAAGCATCATTCCCATGAAAAAACATTAATTGACAAGAAATATTAAAATTATTATTTCATCTAGAATTAAATAAAAACATATTTATTTTTTAAAAAACGCGATGGTAGATAACATTACGATGATCCACCATTGCTTTAATAATTTTCATTGTTCTTAATATATAAGAGAAGTCCACTGAGTGGACTATGATGTTTAAAATATATATTGAGTAATATATCCCATTACTCAATAACACTCAGTCTATCTTTATATATGTTTTCTAAGTTTTTTAACAAAATTACCAGAAAAAATCATTAAAATTTGTTCCAGGCAAGCAGTCTTCATTCATTCTATGAATATATTTCTTACGTACTATATGTTTCAATCCGAATTATTATATTTCCTTCGGAAATTAGATTGTTATCGAAAAACAGGATATCTAGGATATAATCAAGAGAGAAAATATCATGATAATTTCTCTCTATACCCAAGTAACGACAAAATTTTTCACAGACATCACTACTGATCTTTTAGGAATAAAAGAATAGGACTTTATATCAAAACACTTTTTTCTTCCCATTTGTCATATTTTAAAGAATTTTTATTACGCTCTACATAACACCATGTCCTCTTTAAAATCACGCGTATAAATAACGTAGATTGATTGAAAAACAAGAAATTCGAAATGAAAAACCATGCTAATAATGCCGTCCCTTTATTAAAAATGTGATTTCGCTTCTTGAAAAACCTAAAAATGTTTTTCGTATTATGTCTTTTAAAAACCGATGCAAGTTATTTCAAGATACGACAAAGTATAAAAAACACATAATACTATCAATCTTTTTGTTAAAAGGAACAAGAGTATATAAAAATTACTATAGCTGTCTAAAGATAAATAACTGCGTGTGTAAAAAACAGGAGATATAATATTCAATACAATAATATTCCCAATATTAATTACTGGAGTTCATGCCGCGATCAGAAATAATGTGGATATAAGCCTATTTCAAAGTAGTATCTCATACCTGACTATATAGAGAAGTTATTATTATGTTTCATTTTTATATTATGAATATAAACATAGATCTCGCGGTAAGCAATCTTTAACAAAAACTATATAATTCAAGAGAAGCAGATCAAGAGATACTTAAAATATCTCCAAAATGATTACCGCTATAAAAAAAGAGAAAGAATAATCATTTTCCTAGGCACAGATTATTCCTTCTATATTTTCTAGGTTCATCATTATATAAGCAAGTTATCTAGAACTTATTTAATCATCGAGTAATATGATATATTTATCAAGAAAATGATACGATTTTAATTGAAATTATTACATACATGATTTCCCGCATAGCGAGTTACATGAATTTTTTCACACAAAGCATAGCTTTTTAAATGTTACTGAATTTGTTTTTTATTAAAGAAAATCCTCGAAGGCATATGAGAACGCTATGAAATCTCTATTGCTTAACATCTTACGCATATATTTTAGATAATCTTGCGCAATATGTTATTAAGCATAAATATCAATTATAATTTTTTATCAAAAATAATATTTTTTGGTTTATTTTCCCCGATCACTTTTAGTTTGTTCGATAACTCCCGCCGCTCTTTTGATAATTCAGCATTTTTAATAATATAATCATCAACACGGTCTTCATAATCTGTATGCATATTGCTAATTATTGCTTGAATTTCCTCAATAGACATACCTGATTTAATATAGTCACTAAGATTATTTAGTAGGAGAACACGCTTTTGGTTGTCACGAATTTTCTTCTCATTGTCAATAATTTCACGCTGCAATTTGTTCTTACGGCGAAACATACGTACAAATTCCAGGACATCGTGAAATGAAGGCTGCATATGATCCATTATGTTTCCTCGCTTAACTTTCTTGATAAGACTATCTACTAAAGCTCTCAGTCTTGAATACGATCTCTTAGTAACTCATCTAGACAGCAGAATAAGAACCATTCATAACATTAGATTCTCATTTCAGTTCAAGTCACCAACCCATATCATTAATTCGCTACATTTAATGAGCTTTCTGCAATAACCATTTCCAATTTTCTAAAAAAAAACATAGTATTTAAGAGAATTGCTATATTCTACATTAATTATACACAACACTAAAATTCATTTAAAATACTATGAAAAATTCTTTTAGAACAATGCCTTGTCTTGTTATTAATACGTTACAGTCAGTTTCCTCTTAATACTTTCATCTCACAGTATCTCAATTGTGACTCAGAGCTCTACTGCTCTAGGCATAGAGAAACACATTAGCTAAAAAAACACCATGAAATTTTAAATATGATAAACCCGGTACTTAATTATGCACATTTGAAGTATCTATTATTCATATCTAATACAAATTTAGACAATTACCTGGTTATTAGCATCAAACATGCAACTCAATAAAGGTACATCTACTTCTCCAGATCAAACAATAAAGTAATATATGAAGATCCAGAAACAAATCTCTATTTAACCTCCCTTAATTCTACTCATCAGATATGTATATAAAATATGGGATACAATCTTCTGTAGAAAACTTAAT
The DNA here is from genome assembly GCF_020541225.1 of Candidatus Steffania adelgidicola. Taxonomy (GTDB): domain Bacteria; phylum Pseudomonadota; class Gammaproteobacteria; order Enterobacterales; family Enterobacteriaceae; genus Steffania; species Steffania adelgidicola. The sequence goes on from NZ_CP045889.1 coordinate 860,850, forward strand.
ATAAAGTTCTATTTTTTCTACTGATACACTTAAAATTGTTGTTAAGCCACTTTATGAAGTAAAGCTCATATCTATAAAGATATGAGCATCAATGAGATTAAAAATCTTCAGCATCATATAATGATGATATCATTGAATTCACGTTAGGGTATTATTTTCATAAGTATTAAGTAGTTAAATGCTATTGATTTTATCAAAAAAATAAAACATCAAATCGACCATTCACTTTACCTATCTATTCACTAGTTCTGAAATTTATACCACACAAGCAACTTGACTATTAATAGTCTATGATAAAGTATCTGTATAGTCGTGAAAACATTTTACAAATTCTTAAAAATACGTTATTATTGAATAATTTAAAATTATAAACAAAATCAGTGTATTTCCTATGTTCTTAGTGTGCTAAGCATCACTAAAGATTCATTAAATCTTATCGTAACTAGGTTGATTAATTAATATATTTTGATTTTTTAAAATCTACTAATGGTAGATGCTCACTGTTACTTATTTTAAAGTCTACGCACACTAATCAATTTTAATATTGGAATTATTCGGTCCGAAGCATTTAAAACCATATCTTGAATAAAGGTTTTCAAATTCCTCCCCTTAATTTTCAATATCAAAGAGATCAACCAGGCATATACTAGACGAACGTTCATGAAATAACAGATATCTCTCAATATAGAGATAGAGCATATGGCATACTTATTCTTAATGTAATTGAATAAGATACTATCTACAGCACTTTACTTATGATAAAATCAACGTCCTAGGGGATCCCCTGCTATCAAGCAGATAGCAGGGATATATTTATAGTATATAAATCAACATATCTATCTGTTGTACTTTGATAATTGTTTAAGAAAGAAATTGACTGATAAACAGATATTATAGAAGCAAAAAAAACAATTTCTGGAAAGTTTTAATGGTTTTTAGGTAATTAAAATATGGTTATTTTTTATTTGTAAAACTCACCACATCATGAAGGCAGTCAGTAAATATAAGACGAGTGTGACATATGAGGATTCTTGCTGATTCAATCAGTGCAATCTGCTATCCCGTCTGAAATAATAAAACTTTACTATGGTCTACAAAAATTGATCTTTATATCTAAAGCATTCAATAAGGTTATTATGACCTATGTGTAGCTCTTAACACCATTAACAAATAGTTTCTTCTCTAGTATAGACGTGTTATTGTCACTACCGTGATAGAAGGTAATCACGTAATTGCTATTCTTATCTGGCTCTGCACTCAAGACCATGATACGCGTTAAGCACTTTAAACCGATACACTTATCAGAAAACAGTTATCACTGTTTTTTATCAAAAAACCTACAGCGTTTCTGCTTAGCGTAAACTAAAAAAATGGATAGAAAAATCCATATTATCAAATAGTTGTGCGTCAAGAAGCTATTAAATAATAATTAACACCGACTAACGTTAATTTTCTTAACTCGGAAAATATATTTAAATTAGACAAGCGTCTGGACGATACATTGATTATTGGGTGTCTATTCAATGATTTTAAAATACATAAATCTATCCAATATTCTAGAAAAAAGATATTATTGTTTTTCAAAATACAATCTAGCAGTACTCTAAATACTTAACAGAAGACTCCTACCATCGTCAACTCCATCTGTAAATATGTAGATATAACAGTTATATATCTATATGAATATTAGTTAAAACATGTATTTATCGATAAATCGCATCTATTACAAGATAGACTGATTTCGGCGTTCGTCGCCTAATGTTGACATTAACCCATGCCCAGGTAAAAACACAATATCATCTGCTAATGGCATAAGCTGATAATTAATTGAGTGCATTAATGTTTTTATGTTACCGCCAGGTAAGTCCGTGCGACCAATACCGTTTTTAAACAGGACGTCCCCCATAAAAATAAACTTCTCTGCTTGATTCCAAAATACCACATGGCCTGGAGAATGCCCAGGACAATGTAGAACTGTAAACAATAGTTTACCAAGACTCAACATCACCCTATCTATTAACCAATGGTCTGGTATTAACGGTGTAATAAACTCCATTCCAAATAATTGACACTGTCCTGGTAAATTTTGCAGGAGTGGTTTATCCTCATAATGAGGACCAATAATGGGTACACGATAAAAAGCTGCAAGTTCGCTGGCAGCACCGACATGGTCTAAATGACCATGAGTTATCCATATTTGCTGTACTGTCACCCCGAGAGCTGATACTTCCTGACGTAACCGAAACGCTTCACCTCCAGGATCTATCAGCGCCGCTTTTCCGGTTTCTTGACACCAAAGAATAGAACAATTCTGCTTAAACGATGTTACCGGTATAATGTGATATTTCATACTTTATCCATTCTGATCCTTTTAACTCACTAAACCATAAAGCTCTTAAGAGAAATTGTAACCTCTTATGTTAGTTAAAAGTCCCCTCCCTCTCCTCATACACACATCAATATGCATGACATCTCTGCATAGAGAAGACTTCTCTTGAACCCTAAAATTCTGTATACAGATGAAATAAAGTCTCAATGACTAAATGATGATTAAAGTATAGAAATGCAAATAGCATGTCTAGATTTAAATAAGTGTAGCTTTTTCAGCTAATACTCTTTATTAAAACAGCATTTTATTTCATACTTATCTTATATAAACCACAAGAATATTTTGGTACCTTGGCCTAACTTAGATAAGCTACGTATGTATTTTAAATCGATTTAATTAAGTAAAATAATGAATTTTGGCAAGGAATTGATAACGTTATCCAATTTCTTGAGAACATCCTCCCGGTTTACATGTACGCGACGGATTTAGATAGCGTCTCATATTAAGACAAAATACCTAAACGGTAGAACAGCTATTTTCCGTAAGGATATGTTCTTATATAAATGTGTTAAGATAATCTATCACGACCCGATAGATAACCATAACAATAGTCATGGAAGAATATGAAAACAGAGTCATGTATTACGATTTTTTATTCGAATCATACAATTGGTATCGATAAGGTGGTGATAACCTAATATTTATTTGGAATATTTTTAAAAAATATATTCACATGTAGACGAATTCAATTCGTCACTTTTAAAATCTTTTACAGTACGATTGTAATACCTTCTCTTTTTCTATACATCACTCACTTTATGTCAACCTATACATATTTTAGGTCTGATTGAAATACGTAGGTAAGTAAACAGTCACGTATAACTTTTAAAAAATATCAGAAGGATAATTCTCCTGAATACAGGATAATCTCATTTAAAGAATGCTTCTAGAATCCTTAAAATATTTCATTAGTATATATCTGATACACTATAAATAAAAACTAGCCACTATCTTAAGGAAGAAAAAAATGATTACAACTATTGAAAAAATTCAGAACCAGCTCACTGAGAATCCTATTCTTCTATATATGAAAGGTTCACCAAAATTTCCAGGTTGCGGTTTTTCAGGTCAGGTTGTTCATGCGCTATCCGCCTGCGGAGAACGTTTTGCCTATATTGATGTGCTAACTCATCCGGATATTCGTACAGAGCTACCAAAATTCGCTAACTGGCCCACTTTTCCTCAACTATGGGTCGATGGCGAACTTATTGGAGGGTGCGATATTGTTCGTGAGATGTACCAGTGTGGTGAACTGCAGGCAATCATAAAAGCAACCGCAATAAAACATAATTTACACGAAGATCATAGTCGAATACTCTAGCTAACTATGGGTGGATTATTGCAGCGAATATTAGCGAAGAGAAAGAATGTCCAGTAGAGGTGCTACTACCTTGTCAGTCTCCGACTCTTTAGAAAAAGAGTTATTTTTTCACAGTCCTGACGAGTCGTTAGTAGAGTTCATCCGGACCTGATGAGGAATGATCACCTCTTCAGTAATTTCCGGCGAAGAGATTAAATTCGGCCAGCCGCCAAGACGCTTCCAACGGTTGACTAATTCACAAAATAAAACGGCAGTACGTTCGGTATCATAAAGGGCTGAATGCGCTTCACCACTGTTAAAATCGATCCCAGCAGTAGTGCATGCTTTAGCTAGGACAGTCTGCCCAAGTATCAACCCGCTTAGTGACACTGTATCAAAGGTAGCAAAGGGGTGAAATGGATTGCGCTTTAACTTAGTACGCCCGGAAGCTGCCATTAAAAAACCGTGATCGAAAGCGGCATTATGGGCGACAATAATAGCACGGTTACAGTCTTGATCTTTTATCCCCTTTCGTACCATGTTAAAGATTTCATACAAAGCATGATACTCGGTAACAGCGTGGCGAAAGGGATTATAAGGATCAATGCCGTTAAAGCTCAGTGCTTCTGGTTGCAATAGAGCGCCTGGAAATGGATCGATATGGAAATGCATTGTTTTATCGGTATGTAACCATCCATTATCATCCATTTTTAGTGTCACAGCTGCGATCTCAAGCAAGGCATCAGTCTCAGCGTTAAAGCCTGCAGTTTCCACATCAATAACAACCGGATAAAAACCACGAAATCGGGAACAAAGGATATTTATATCGTCTCTTTCAGCCATCTCTGTTCTTATCTTGATAGAATCAAGCACTTATTATTGAAAATTTCAGCACATTGTGCATGACAGTTAGTCCTAACATTGTCTCTCTATACTCCTTTTCTCTATGAATGGAGTATAAATATATAAGATATACAAGTCACTGGATTTCTATCACCTCAGTGATCGCTTAAACCATTCATTATTTCTCTTTATGTTTTTATATGCCAAAGATGCGTTGAGAACTAGAAATATATATAATATAATGCCATGAAAAATATAACTTTAAAATAAAAATACATCTTCTCTAGTTTATGACTAGAGATTATTTTGAAGAAAATAAATTCACCTATAAAATATTATGATTCAGATTTATCAATAACTTTGAAATACGTATAAAACATTTATAATATATAGAATATATTTATAGTTATGACAGTATAAATCGTCTCTATATTAAGAATATAGGGCAAGATGCTATGTCATTACACATTATGATTGCTATGATAAAAATCACGTTTAGAAATTTTCTTTTTAATAAAGATCAACTTATTCCTTGGCGCAGTAATTTAACTATAGACATTAGCACGATCACGCAACTCTTTACCCGGTTTAAAATGTGGAACATATTTACCTTCTAGTTTTACCTTAGCACCGGTTTTTGGATTCCGACCAATACGGGGTGCTCGGTAATGAAGGGAAAAACTGCCGAAACCGCGGATTTCAATACGCTCACCATTGGCAAGTTTTGTCGCCATATATTCTAACATCTCTTTCACGACCTCTTCAACCATAGTCGTTTGGATATTAGCTTGCTGACCAGCTAGCCTTTCAATAAGTTCAGACTTGGTCATAACGCCTCCAAGTTTACACGTCTCTTAAAAGAGACGCATAATAAATCTATTATACCACCCAGGAGCAAAAAAAATCACTTAATGCTCCCCATATTATAATTACTCGTTTTTGTTCGCTGCTTTAAAAGCTTCAATCATCGCGTTAGAGAAGTTACCTTCCTCCTGCTTATTGTTTACAGTAGTGATTACTTCTTTCTCATCTTCTTCGTCCTTAGCGCGAACAGAGAGGCTTAGAATGCGATTTTTACGATCGACACCAGTAAATTTCGCTTCGACATCATCACCGACATTGAGAACTAAAGTAGCGTCTTCTATACGGTCTCGCGAGGCTTCAGATGCACGAAGATAACCTTCTACACCATCTGCTAATTCAACTGTACCACCTTTCACATTAACTGCTGTTATTTTACCAGTAACAATAGTCCCTTTCTTATTCAAAGAAAGATAATTATTAAACGGATCTTCAATTAATTGTTTTACCCCTAAAGAAATTCGTTCACGTTCCGCATCTACTTGCAAAACTACAGCCGCAATTTCATCAGTCTTCTTGTATTCACGAACAGCTTCTTCTCCCGAGATATTCCAGGAAATATCGGATAAATGTACTAAACCGTCAATGCCACCGTCTAGTCCAATAAAAATACCAAAATCGGTAATCGATTTGATTTTTCCTTCAACACGATCGCCTTTATTATGAGTTTCCGCAAATTGCTGCCAAGGATTTATTTTGCACTGCTTAAGGCCCAAAGAAATACGACGGCGTTCTTCGTCGATATCAAGTACCATCACCTCTACCATATCGCTAACATTCACGACTTTAGATGGATGAATGTTTTTATTCGTCCAATCCATTTCAGAAACGTGTACTAACCCTTCAACTCCTTCTTCGATTTCAACAAAACACCCGTAATCAGTCAAATTAGTTACGCGCCCAGTCAATCGAGTGCCTTCTGGATAACGTTTTGCGATAGCGACCCATGGATCCTCGCCTAACTGCTTTAAACCAAGAGAGACACGAGTACGCTCACGATCAAACTTCAGTACTTTTACGCTAATTTCATCACCAACATTTACTATTTCGCTCGGATGTTTAACTCGCTTCCAGGCCATATCAGTAATGTGCAATAAACCATCAACACCACCAAGATCAACAAAAGCGCCATAGTCTGTCAGATTTTTTACAATACCCTTGACTCCCATACCTTCCTGTAAATTTTCTAGTAGTTGATCACGCTCCGCACTATTTTCAGATTCAATAACAGCACGACGGGAAACGACAACGTTATTACGCTTCTGATCTAGCTTGATGACTTTAAACTCAAGCTCTTTTCCTTCTAAATGAAAGGTATCACGAACTGGACGTACATCAACTAAAGAACCTGGGAGAAACGCACGGATACCATTTAATTCTACGGTGAAGCCACCTTTAACTTTCCCGTTAATAACCCCGATAACAGTGACTACTGCTTCATAAGCCTTTTCTAACATCAGCCAGGCTTCATGGCGCTTAGCCTTTTCACGGGATAGCAATGTTTCGCCAAAACCGTCTTCAACGGCATCCAGTGAAACATCAACCTGATCGCCCACTTCTATTTCCAGATCTCCCTGGGCATTTCGGAATTGCTCAACGGGGATAGCAGATTCAGATTTTAAGCCGGCATCAACCAAGACCACATCTTTCGCAATGGATACAACGGTAGCGCGCACAATCGAACCTGGCCGAGTTTCGATTTTTTTTAGAGATTCTTCAAAGAGTTGAGCAAAAGATTCTGTCATATTTGATAATCTTCAGGTTTTTAAGTTAACGTCCACCAAGCATCCATGCTTGATGGGGTTGTTATACACCCCCCGCTATCTTTCCTCACTGCGGGGTAATTTAATGATCATATTGCTATGATGATGCAAGAGTCTGTCTAGTATATATCAGTGCTTTGAGGACTACTTCTTCTATAGTAAGACAGGTGGAATCGAGCATTAACGCATCGGTCGCCGGTACTAAAGGTGCCACTATACGATCACGATCGCGCTTGTCCCGTTCTTTTATTTGCGATAAAAGACGCTCAAATCTAACACTAAAGCCTTTTTCCTGCAACTGCTGCATACGGCGATACGCTCTAGCTTCGGAAGATGCGTTTAAAAAAATTTTTACTGGGGCATTCGGAAAGACTACGGTTCCCATATCACGACCATCGGCAATAAGGCCTGGAAAGGTACAGAATGCACGTTGACGCCATAAAAGTGCTTCACGCACGCGTGGAAATGTAGCAATTTTTGATGCGATATTACCGATAGTCTCATTGCGGATAGTGTGTCTAACATTCTCTCCTTCTAGCACTACACTTACGTTCTCTTTCTCGAGTTCGAATCGAATGTCAAGATGAGTAGCGAGCGTCACTAACGCTTCCTCGCTATAGATGCCTACTTGATGATCTAGGGCTGCTAGCGCTAAAACCCGGTAAACTGCGCCAGAATCTAATAAATTCCACCTTAATACTTCTGCTAAAGCTTTACAGAGCACCCCTTTCCCTGAAGCGCTCGGTCCGTCGATGGTTATTATTGGAGTTGTCACCATCATAATCTCCTTACTACCATCATGCATAACATATCAATGTCATCTGACTTTTCATCATCGCGTATCATGCAATGATGCCGGTATACTTAACGCTGCCAAGCGAGCGAAAAAGTCTGGAAAAGTTTTTTGGGTGCATTTGGGGTCGAGAATAGTGATTGGTATATCAGATAGCGATACTAGCGCGAAGCACATCGCCATACGGTGATCGTTATAAGTACTAATACTGGCGGGGGTGAGTCTTTTAGGCGGTGTAACCGCTAGATAATCCTCTCCCTCTGCTACAACCGCACCCACTTTTCGAAGTTCGGTAGACATCGCCCTTAAACGATCGGTTTCTTTAACCCGCCAATTAGCAATATTGCGAAGTACAGTGGTACCACCATGCGTGAACAGCGCAGTAACAGCGATAGCCATAGCTGCATCAGGGATGTGATTCATATCCATATCAATAGCATGAAGTTCAGCACGACTACATTCAATGTAATTATTACCCCAGTGAATCTTTGCACCCATTTTTTCGAGCACATCGGCAAAATGGATATCACCTTGCATGCTACGGCGGCCTATACCCGTCACCCTTACGCTGCCACCACGGATTGCCGCCGCCGCTAGAAAATACGAAGCACTAGACGCATCACCTTCTATTAGATAGTTTCCTGGTGAACGGTATAACTTCCTTCCCTCGAGGTGGAATACCTGGTAATTTTCATGATGAACTTCAATACCAAAGCTGGCCATTAATGCCAGAGTGATATCAATATAAGGACGAGAGACCAACTTACCTATAATGCGGATATGGGTATTATATGGGGCCATCGGTGCCATCATCAAGAGCGCAGTCAGAAATTGACTGGAGATGCTGCCGTCGATGCTGATATCGCCGCCTTTATAGGCGCCTCGTAAACGTATCGGCGGATAATGTTCATATTCAAGATATTCAATTTTTGCTCCACCCTGACGCAAGGCATCAACCAAATGACCGATCGGTCGCTCTTTCATTCGCTGCTCACCGGTTAGGGTCACATCCTGTTCCTGTAGACACAACGCGGCAGTTAACGGACGCATAGCGGTGCCCGCATTCCCGAGAAACAACGTCAGCACAGTATCTGAACGTAACGGGCCACTAAGACCATCAACTTCACAATTTCGACGATCTGCCGAAAGTCGGTAGTTCACTCCGAGCTGATCCAAAGCCCTAAGCATATGACGGACATCGTCGCTATCAAGCAAATTGGTTAGATATGTCGTACCAATAGCTTGCGCTGCTAGTAAGAGCGCCCGATTAGATACGCTTTTTGAACCTGGTAGATTAACTATGCCATTAACGCATGCGATAGGGTTTAGGGTTAAAGAATCCTGCATCTGTAACACGCTCTCCAGAAAAAGAATCACGCTTAGAATCAGCAACATCGCCGGTAGATAGATATTTAGTAATATTCAGCTCCAAGGCCAGGTTGCCGATCATAATAAAAACAACGTGCATAAACGCCGACGACATATTGCTTAACAGCCATAAAAAATCGACGCAACATATTACTACTAAAAGTGTTTTATCCAAAACGACGGACAAAACCAAGCATAAAGTCCACCAGTGCCTTCACACCTTCCAACGGCATAGCATTATACAAGGATGCGCGCATGCCGCCCCGCACCCGATGCCCCTTCAAGGCATGCAAACCAGCAGCCTGTGATTCCTCTAAAAATAACGAGTTTAGTTTACTATCTGCCAATTGAAACGGTATATTCATCCGTGAACGGTTAATCGGTGCAACACTATTACGATAAAAATCGCTTTCGTCGATAGTACGATAGAGCAGGGAAGACTTGGCCTGATTGCGTTTATCCATTCCAGCAAGTCCACCATTCGCTTTCAACCACTTAAACACCAAACCTGAAAGGTACCAGGCAAACGTCGGCGGCGTATTAAACATTGAATTGCTTTCAGCTAATACACTATAATCGAGAATGGAAGGAATTGATTTATACGCACGACCCAATAAATCCTCACGCACAATGACTAACGTTAACCCCGCCGGTCCAATATTTTTCTGCGCCCCTGCATAAATCACCCCAAATCGAGTTACGTCTATAGAGCGTGATAGAATCGTAGAGGAAAAATCCGCCACCACTACTCGACTACCAAAATCTGGTAGTTCATCAATAGCAAGACCATCAATAGTTTCGTTTGGGCAATAATGTAAATAGGGGCTATTCTTAGATAAAACCCAGTCTCGCATCGGTTTAATACCATGCAGGTTATTTATTTCAGTGGCAGCATTAATAATCCGAGGATTGCAATATTTTTTTGCTTCTATTATTGCACTATGCGCCCAATAACCACTATCCACATAATCAGCGCCACCTGCATCCCCTAGCAGGTTCATCGGCACCGCGGCGAATTGCGCACGCGCTCCGCCTTGGCAAAACAAAACTTTATACCCATCTGGAATTGAGAGTAATTCTCGAAAATCTTGTTCCGAGGATTCTGCCACCTCAAGAAATTCCTTACTACGATGGCTAATCTCCATGACTGATGCACCTAGATCATGCCAATTACACAATTCTTGCCTCACTTGTTGCAAGACTGTAGCCGGTAGCATTGCGGGACCAGAGCTAAAATTAAACACTTGAGTCATTTTTCTTAACCACTATTTATCCAGTAAAATTGTAAAAACCATCATGCTTGTAACACCACCCACAGGCGACCGCAATGTCTAGTTCTTAACCGAAAACATGGATACGAGGGAGAAAATACCGTATCATAACACTTTACTGCTTAAAACAAGTGAGTCTCATGACACAAACTTTTATTTCAGGCAAAGATGCAAGTATCGAAGATTCCATTGCTCACTTTCAGATGCAGCTCAAAGTGCTTGGGTGCAATATTGAAGAAGTCTCATGGTTAAATCCTGTACCTAATATCTGGTCAGTACATATTCGCGATCGAGACTGTCCGATATGCTTTAGCAACGGCAAAGGCTTAACTCGTAATGCAGCCTTAGCTTCAGCGCTTGGCGAGTATTTTGAGCGCTTGTCTACAAACTATTTTTTTTCTGACTTTTATCTCGGTGCCACAATCGCCACCAGCGAATTCGTGCATTATCCCCATGAACGCTGGTTTATGCTTACCGACAAGAACACTCTACCTGCGGGTATTCTGGATAATCGTCTGCATGACTTCTACGATCCAAATCGAGAATTGAGTGGATACAATCTTGTAGATTTACAATCCAGTCAGATCGAGAGAGGAATTTGCGCTCTACCTTTTAATCAACAGTCTAATGGAAAAAACGTTTACATTCCGATTAATATCATTAATACCCTCTACGCCTCCAATGGCATGGCAGCTGGCAATACTATCAGCGAAGCCCGGGTACAAGCGCTATCTGAAATATTGGAGCGTCATGTCAAAAATCGTATCATCTCAGAAGCTATCAGTCTACCGGCTATTCCAAATGCGGTCCTGTCAGGCTATCCAGCCGTTGCAGAAGCCATTAAGAGCCTAGAGGCTTCAGGATTCCCTCTTTTTAGCTTTGATGCTTCGCTAGGCGGGAAGTTCCCAGTTATCTGCATCGCGTTATTTAATCCCGACAACGGCACTTGCTTCGCTTCGTTTGGTGCCCATCCGAATTTCGGGGTAGCGCTAGCGCGAACTCTAACCGAACTGCTGCAAGGGCGCAGCCTGAAAGACTTAGACGTGTTCACACCGCCGACTTTCGATAATCAAGCGCTTGCTGAACAAGCAAATCTGGAAACTCATTTTATTGATTCCAGTGGTCTGATATCCTGGGATATGTTTAAACAGGAATCTCAGTATCCTTTTTCTAACTGGAATTTTAGTGGCACAACTGAAACAGAGTTTTGCATGCTTATGCGGATTTTTCAGCAACATGGAAGTGAGGTTTATATCGCCGATTATCAGCATCTAGGCGTCTACTCTTGCCGGATCCTTGCGCCAGGAATGTCAGATGTCTATCCTACTGAAGATTTGTTGCTCAGCAATAATCCTATCGCGATCGATCTTCGCTCAACAATCTGTAAACTTCCTGCAACTCGATGGGAAGCAAAAGACTACCTAGCCCTTCTAGAAAAAATTTACGAGACAAGGTTAGACGACTTTATTCGCGTACGTGAATTCTTGGGCCTTGCTACCGATAGTAATAGTCCCTGGTTTACCTTAAGAGTCGGTGAGTTGAAAGCAATGTTAGCGTTAGCCGGCGGTGATCATGAGCAGGCTCTGATCTGGACTGAATGGACTCGAGATTTTAACGATTCAGGATTCAATTTACCATGGGATAATTATTACCGCTGTCTACATACCCTACTGCAGTTGAAAAAAGACAAAATGCGTACAGCCGAACAATATCAAAATGCATTTACTCGTATGTATGGTGAACAAACTCTATCCGCCGCTAAAAAAGCGCTCTCTGGAGACACCCCTTTTTATAATCTAACACCGCTGGATAAAGATCTCTATGCCCTACCCGCACACCGTAGTCTATTGGTTATATATGAAAAAACACAGCAGGCTAAACGCTGTTTTTGGTCAAAACATAATCGCGCTTAAATCTCAACTCAGGATACCTATTTCATATATATGGATAATCAACTGCCTAACCACATTGTTCTACTGAACTCTGGAGGAAGAACTGATTTCACTAGATAGTCATATGACATTATCATCTTTTTCTGTATCGTTCCTAATTTTGAAAATTAGATAACTTACAAGTAAGAAGTTTGATATTAACATCTCTCCTATACATAGAGATAGCTATAGGATAGGAGTATTATCGATATTTACTTCTACAAAAAGTTATCAAACATGCCTACTCATAGGCGCGCATTGATTATAGTTTTTATCTTTTAAAAATAGAAGATAGCCTATCAATTTATATGGTTTGAATAATGTATATTCAAGGGAAAGTGGCCTCCTTTATTTTTTTAAGGCATACATGTAAATAACGTAGATTTTTTAAAGAAGATGATATTTCAACTTTATTATCTTGACATCGTCTTACACACATTTCGCAGACCTAACCTAATACATCACTAACTTACTCACTTTATAAAACAATCGATTGGATTAGAGATCCAAGTACGAATATCAAAAAATTATTATGGGGGAAATAAAGCGTTTTCCAAGAAAACGTGATGGTTATCCAGACATACCGATAGAATAATCCATATAAAAACGAGGAGGTTGATTTTCCCTTAATATTCATAAGTTTTAACATATTGATAAATAGCTAGTTTTAAACTTCTGAACACTCTTCGATTACCCGTATATAAACTCGTCACCAACTTAATACCATTAAGTGCATCAGTCATGCTTCTGTAATAAAGACAACAATAAGCAACGCGTTTTCATAAAGATTTAAAGTTCGACGCGAGAAAAACCCTAGATCAAGGGCTATTTTAAGTAGCACTAGACTAAGTTTTCCGTGAATAGCAATTCATAGAAAACTTAGTCTAGCGTTTCTAGATCAATACCTAGTTATCTGTTTTGTTCTTTCTTACTTCAGAACAGTGATATGGTGTTGCCATTATCTCAGCAAAACCACCTTTTCAACAGATTATCGCTATCAGTCAAAACCCGATTTCTTTCACCCAAGGAGATGACGAGCACCACCAATCACACTCAAGCGCACTAGTTAAAGGAGATAACCTCAGAGGAGAAACGCATCTTCTTACACAAGAGAACTAAAGCTGAGACTCAAAAAAACTTAGCATACCTTAAAAAGGTAAGGAGAAATATCAAAGTATTTTAGGATATACAGATCTCATACACTCAAAGAGTGCGAGTTTTATTTTTCTCCTGAATGATGGAGATAATATGGCATAAATCGTCATCTTCTGGATGGGATTGATTAATGAGCCAGTCAAAAAGATCAGGATCATCAAACTCAAGCAACCGTACAAAACGTTGTTTATTTTGGTTATCTAAACTATCAAAATCCTTTTCAAAGAAAGGCATTATAGTAATATCTAGCTCACGCATACCACGTCGGCACGCCCAATAAATCCGCGATTTATTCGCGATATCCATAGATTATTTGCTCTTCATAACCTCATTGCAATAAACATCGAATATTTAGTATCGTTTATACACAGAGTAAGTATGTGTCCAAAATGAATTCAAGAGATATATCCCGTACCTCATAAAAATTAAGACGCTTCGCGATAGAAATCGATTAGAGACAAGACGTCTAAATGAGCTAAACCAATGTTATCATCTTCTGACCGTACTGAGAAGGGCACTTAATGAAAATTCTGCTCTAGATATTTGTTAGTTTTTTTTAGGGAAGATAAGAAGAATATAAACGCACAGTGAAAAAAAGATGTATAATATGATAGCAAAACAGTGTTTTTAATCTAGATGATTTATATCGATAAAAATCGATTAACTATACTGATAATGGCATTTCCTTAACACTCACTATCAGGTATCGGTCTAAACTCGAAGAAGAATCAGCCAAAGAAAAAAAACCAGTGTGCTCCATGCACAATGGAGATACTTGTCTATTAGCGGCAACGTGAAAATCTCTAAAGTGATAAGATTGACACCCAGATCGGTCCCTGCCCTACAGCATAACGTTCCAACGGTATTAATACACCCGAATGCTCATGAATAGCGTAAACTGCAATATGATGTGATTTTTGCCCAGCTGTCACAAGAAACTTGCCTTGAACATCGATATTGAAACCCCGAGGCTGAGCTTCTGTTATCTGAATATTTAACAAATTCAGAACAGAGCCATCCCCTGATACCGAAAAACAACTAATAACGCTAGCAATACGCTCGCAGCAGTAGAGCCAGCGCCCGTCAGGAGTAATATGAATATCCGCTGCCCAGCGGGATTTACTAAAGCCTTCCGGCATAATATCTAGTGTCTGTACGATGCGTGGACTTATGCCAGAAACATTAATAGCTATTACGTCGATCGTACCGCTAAACTCATTAACAACATATGCATAACAACCGTTATGGTGAAACGCCATATGGCGTGGCCCGCTACCAATTACACTTTCCAGTGCCACCAGTGTGTGCGGTGTTAGATGGCCAAACTTGCTAATTGCGTAAAGCCGGATGCGATCTTCTGTTAAGCACGGTACCCAGAGTAATGCATTAGTACGGTCAACATTAACAGAATGGCAGTGATTTAAATCACGCACTGTTTGGTTGGGTGTACAAACAATTCCCTGGGCGTTAATGGGAATTACGTTTAGACAACAGCCACTATAAGAAGCGCTATAAAGCGTTTTACCTAACAAATCAGTAGTCAAATATGATGAACTTTCTGACAAAGAAACCATGCCAACTTTGGTAAGTAATCCTTTATAATCAATACGATAGGTAATTACAGCGCAAACTGGTTTCACCCCAACATAGAGATGCGTATTCGCCGGATGGATTGCCATTGGTTGCCCTTTTCCAGGAGTATCTACCACTTGCAGTAAGGTTAGCCTGCCCTCTTCATCCATGTTCCAGCTATGTATCTGCTGGCTTTCCGGGCTAGAAACGTAGATAATTTGATTCATGTATTTTCCTAATTTCGTTTTTATAGCACGCACAGCATGCTTCTCTTTTGCAAGAGAGAGCATTTTACGCCAGGTTTTTATTCAGTTACAGAATGTTGCTGTTAGTGAAACGTACATTACCCACATCGTTCTAGTATTCACTATCGCATCCAAAATGCAACATCGCATGATAATGATTGAATAATATAAACACTATTTATAAAATCTTAATCATCATCTAAAGTGGGCATCTATTATCCCTTGTCATGAACAATAACCGATACAAGAGAATAAGAGAAACTCTAATATTACGCCTCCTAACCTACGACAAGACCTGTATCCAGATCTAAGTGACACTTTAGGCAAGTAATAACCCAACATCTACTGTAATTAAAGTTATACTATCTCTTTACTAAAAGTATCTCCATAACATCTACTTAATGGTGTTTTTACGAAAACCTTTTTATCCCCCTTGATAGTGCCACCTGACTCATACGTGAATCCATCAACCTTACTGTATCTCGAGCAGGCTTAGATAGCTCTTTGTAGATATATTGTAGAAAAACATTTCTACCATCCAAATAGGATCCTATCGAACGTTTTAAATTAATAAGCCAGTTATTTAGATATAAATATATACTGTTTTCTCAACATACTCTACGACACCTCGCGCACCCATATTTCGCCTATATAACCATATATATACAATACGGTTTGTATCTCTTACTATAACAGGCATACCAAAACCAATACATGACACTTCTTTTGTTATCTTAGCCACGAAGGTCTCTCTATGCCTAGAGTACTGATAGTAAATTATAGGATATTCAAAACATATTTATAAATTAGGAAAGCGCAATCACACAAGGCAATACTAAATATATGCAATTATTTTATAAAACTGTTTATTTTCGGATTCTGTGAAAAAAATATTAATATCGAAGATTATTCGAGTCTAGAACAGAATTCAAAAACCAAGAGTTTTACCAAATAATTGCATACATTTATCGAGGGTATTGTGAAAACCGGAAGTTATTTTATTCAAAAATTTGAGACTCAACTATCACCGACAGTTCTTGCCTTAACAATCCAACAATTAATCCTTCACCCACTAAGGGTGCAATGTTAAATCACAATTTTCACCAGAACATATTAATAGTATAATCAAATCTATATTTTCAAAAAGAAACCAGATTTATTTTTAGATCAAGTAGCTATAGGTTCTTCTCGTATTTATCCTAATAAAAATACCAAACTGATACTCTTATAAAATATTTTTTACTAAAATCACTTACCAATCTAGGCGAGGTTTGCATATCAGACTCAACCTAAAATAGTAACCAAGCAATATGACATATTCATTTTCCCCGTTCTCAGAAAAATAGATAGAATCATATAGCTTTATCAGATACTATTCATACCCAAAAGGGGGTATTTACTAATAATCTATTGAGGGAGTGTAAAGATTCATCATCTACTAAGTCCCCCGTACATTATTATGCTCAATATATCAGCCTACTGTATCCGTGATTACATTATACTGTAATCACCTAAGCATTTATACCTTGAAGCCCTCCACTCTGATTAGAGTAACTACACAAATAGCTGTAGACTATACTTCTTTAGCAGATAGACAAGAGTGATACCAAGAAAAGAAGAAAAAGCAGTTAAAACATGAAATACCATCAAAATTAAAACAGTATAATTTCCCATTATAATGATCGCATTATAGTAGAGATATCAATCGCATAGCAAGATAAAAATGTGATGATGATTTTCTTTGACCTATTTCATTTAGCAATACTTGTAGTACTTCTGATTTTCTATAAGAAAAAAGTTTCTTGCATATCTTATATCGGATCTAATAAATCAATGTATTTTACTGCTAGATTTCGCTAAGTTTTTTTACCTGCAAGCGCTAAGGTAATTAAACGCTCTACTAGAGCGGGGTAATCCAGACCACTGGCTTCCCATAGCTTAGGATACATACTCATTGAGGTAAATCCCGGAAGAGTATTGACCTCATTGAGCAAGATCTGCCCTTGCTGAGTTAAAAAGAAATCCATCCGTGCCATCACTCTACACCCTAGCGCAAGATAGGCGTGTCGGGCTATCTCCCTGATGGCCGTACTAACAGACGCCTCAATTTTTGCCGGGATCTCTAGTCTTGAATGAGCGGCCTTAAGATATTTTGTATGATAGGTATAAAACTCGTCATGCGTCAGAATTTCACCACAAACGCTTAACTTAGGAGCATTGTTACCTAGTACAGCAACTTCGATTTCTCGCCCAATTATCGCTTTTTCAACTAAGATTTTTGTGTCATATTGAAAAGCTAACTCTACAGCAGCATCAAAGCCAGCCTGGCTAGTGATTTTACTTACTCCTACCGAAGAACCTTGGCTAGCAGGTTTAATAAATAGCGGCAAACCCAATTTGCCGCTGATGGCATCAAAACTTCGTGTCACCACCGTATCTGAATGATATAACGTCATTGACGGTGTCATTGGTATTCTCGCAGTGTGCAGCACACGCTTGGTCATATCTTTATCCATACATACGGCTGAACTCATAACATCCGATCCGGCATAAGGAATATTTAATACTCGTAGTACTCCCTGCACCGATCCATCTTCACCGCTAGCGCCGTGCAATACTGAAAACGCAACATCAATCAATGGTAATGGCATGCCACTAACAAGATCAATTAACGGTGATAACTGCTGACCGGGAACAACTGCTAGGTAGCGTCTTGATGGCGCTAGGCTGATAATAGCGGGGTCATCAGAATTACGCAGATAGTCCTGCTCATCGCATAATATCCAACGTCCTTCTTTACTGATACCAATCAGTGTCAAATCATATTTTTGACGATCAATGGCACGAATAATATTAATCGATGAGCACAATGATACTGCATGCTCAGTGGACTGACCACCGAATAACACTGCGACTTGTAGTTTTTCATTTCCTCTTGACTCCATGATATTCTCATTGATTACTAAAGAATTAATTAAATGCATACGGAAGATGCATTGATATCGAATATATTTATCGTCTCTGACGATAGAGTTTCTATTTTTTAACAGGTTGCGTGTTACGCTCTTGCAATCTTCATGAACTTCAACTCAGTTTTAATATTAAATATTAATTAAGACGATGTCTAATTGCAGAAATAAATATATTAATGCCATGTATTGCAATCTCAAGTTTCTTCAGGAGAAGAGATTTACTCACTGCACAACAAACTTTTGTAGATACATAAAATCATTGCGTAACTTTTTTAGACAAAAAACGGTATGGTTTCCTCTATAGGAAACTTCATATTTAAACAGTGATACTTATGTTCAAATCAAAAAAAAACGACCTGTCCGTACTTATATAAAACACTCTGATACTCAAAATAATAAAATATTTTTAATAAAAAAATAAAAAAATAATTTTTATACTTTTATCTTAGTTGTCTAAAAAAATAAAAACACGGTACATATAGAAAATATGTGCTAACAAGTAAGTATAGATCACGAGGTTTTTTTGAAGATTTATAGCGAATATTTCACCGCTATATCCAGATAAAAACGCTGATATTCTAAACCTGTTAAGTGTATCTTTAATCATATTTCTCACTCTTTACTTAATTAACGATACAGCGATGTTTGCTAGCATAATTAAAGACCGAAGACATACCAACCATGATGTGTATCATGCTATAGATATATAACTAGCTACGATTTTAAACATAATTTACAAGTTTAGTATCGAGTCTCTTATCATAAATGGTTAATAAATGAAATTTGATGGATTTTTATAAGATAAATCAAATGTTAATCTTTTCTATCAGGATATGATCCTTTATAAAAATATGTTGTTTATAACGTTCAAGACGATATAGAAAATGATTATTTATCTGCACTGTCTGCTTCAGATACTTAATAAACTCACAAATAACTTTAACTAAGTGTGTAGCGATTTCTAATATACATCCTAATACCGGGATGATATTGCTATGACTAGCCGATTACTAATCGTTTGTAGACGGGGTGATTCCTATTAACAATATTCATCTCCACGTGAATAACGTGATACATCTTACCAAGATGTAGTGTATCGTTTGCTATATGAATATCTCACAATAACTATATTATTAAGATAAATCGCCAAACTGTATGATCTTTTATCAGTCAAAATAAAACTAAGATTTTAATTATTTAATGCTCTTAACTTGAGAAAGTTTTAAATGTAAAATTGATGGTTTTAGGAGAAAAAATATTTTTTGATATATAAACTTTAGTTAAGTCGTCTTATCTTCTTCTTTTAAAAATGTTAATAAATCCGAATCACAACTTTTTCTTTTTATATTCCACCGCTGCTTTGACGAAGCCTGCGAATAATGGATGCCCATCACGCGGGGTTGAAGTGAACTCAGGATGAAACTGGCTTGCGATAAACCAAGGATGATCTGGATATTCAATTATTTTCACTAATTTATCCTCTCCCCACCATCCAGAAACACGCAGCCCCGCAGCTTCAATATACTTCAACAACACGTTGTTTACTTCATACCGATGACGGTAGCGTTCCATAATGATCGTCTCATTGTATATCTGGCGGGCTAGACTACCGGCCGCCAAATGACAAGGCTGACTACCGAGATGCATGGTACCCCCTAGATCGCTCTCTCCGCTACGCCGTTCTATATTTCCTGCTTCATCGCGCCATTCAGCAATTAGGGCTACTACCGGATACTTGCAGTCTGGAACAAATTCAGTAGAATTTGCATCCCGCATCCCTGCCACATGGCGCGCAAATTCAATTAATGCCACCTGCATTCCCAGACAGATACCTAGATAAGGGATCTTTTTCTCACGCGCATACTGCACAGTCAGCACTTTACCTTCTACCCCGCGATACCCAAACCCCCCGGGGATAAGAATCGCATGTAAATCTTTTAATATTTCGACACCACGAGTTTCAACATCCTGCGAATCAATGAGACGAATATTTACAATCAGGCGATTTTTCAGTCCAGCGTGTTTGAGGGCTTCCATCACCGACTTATAGGCATCTGGCAATGTAATATACTTTCCGACCATACCTACGGTGACTTCACCAACCGAATTTGCCTGCTGGTAAACTACCGTTTCCCACTCAGACAGATCTGCTGTAGGACAGTTCAAGCTAAATCGTTTGCAAATATAATCGTCGAGCTCTTGTGAATGCAAGATCGCTGGAATCTTATAAATTGAATCAACATCTTTTAGTGAAATCACTGCCTTTTCTTGTACATTGCAAAATAAAGCAATTTTCGCTCGCTCATTATGGAACAGTGAACGATCCGAACGGCAAATCAGTACGTCAGGCTGAATTCCAATGGAAAGTAGCTCTTTTACTGAATGCTGAGTTGGCTTGGTTTTAACTTCTCCTGATGCCGCCATGTATGGCACCAAGGTCAAATGCATATAGATGGTGTTCTGACGCCCCACTTCCCCCGCCATCTGGCGAATAGCTTCTAAAAAAGGCAGCGATTCAATATCACCCACAGTACCGCCGATCTCTACGAGCACTACATCATGACCTTCTCCGCCTTCGATAATACGTTCTTTAATAGCGTTAGTGATATGCGGAATAACTTGAATAGTAGCCCCTAGATAGTCACCGCGTCGCTCTTTTCGAAGCACATCGGAATAAATACGACCGGTAGTAAAGTTATTACTACGTGACATTTTTGTACGAATGAAACGTTCATAGTGCCCCAAATCTAGATCCGTTTCAGCCCCATCTTCGGTTACGAAAACCTCGCCGTGTTGGATGGGGCTCATAGTACCAGGATCGACATTAATATAGGGATCTAGTTTTATGAGGGTAATATCAAGACCACGGGCTTCAAGAATAGCAGCTAATGAAGCTGCGGCAATCCCTTTTCCTAAAGAAGAGACAACTCCGCCGGTTACGAAAATATAGTTTGTTCTCATGCTTAACCTGAGAAATTAGGTATAAAACGGAATGATAAAAACAGGTAGCAGACTTTAACCTAGATTTTTTATCTGGTGTATATAACATCATTTTATAATACAGTCACGGAAAAATAATATGGACTATTCTAGTTATAAAAAACAGATCACACGTATACATAATACTTACTCGAAATGAGACACTAAACAGTACATTTCTAATCGCTGATGAAAAACATTTTTGCTTTATTCCTTTTATATCATGAATAATCTGAACTAATCACATGAGAGACTGTGATTTTAATAGTATTTAATACTATTAAATAAACAAAGATTAAATACATTTAATATTATAGCTTCTTGCATACTACATGGATTTGTTTTTTAAAAATCAGATTAAAGATGTACAGATAGAGAAAGAGAAACACAACATATAAAAAGACAGCCGCCTTATTTAATCTCATTACACAAAAATAGCATGTTTATGTGATTTTATTTAACACAGCTACTAATGTTATGACTTAAATTTATACTATGATATTACATATATTCTTATAACACTATTTTTAAATTAGTGATTCCGTAATATAGAATGATCAAATTTCATGCCATTATTTGCTTTATAAATAGCACTAATTTTTTACATAAAACAGTTTCACCGAAGCCATATAGCTTCACATACCTTCGTTCTTCCTCTCTCTCTATCAAG
Source organism: Candidatus Steffania adelgidicola (assembly GCF_020541225.1). Lineage (GTDB taxonomy): Bacteria > Pseudomonadota > Gammaproteobacteria > Enterobacterales > Enterobacteriaceae > Steffania > Steffania adelgidicola. The sequence continues at coordinate 882,962 of NZ_CP045889.1, forward strand.
CAGTGCTTGATAGACCAGATCATATCAATATCTGGGAAACTAACACTATCTTCTTCTCGGTAACATCCACTCACCTCAGAAGCTCTTATCTTAGAGAAGAATGGGTAATCAATAAATCCATTGGTAATTAATTTAATATCATTATTTTATTTTTTAATAGAAAACGATATTAAAAAATAGAATAAGATCTGGAGTATCTAAGAAATAGCAGAGATATTCCCCACGCACTCTAGCCTTGTATTAGCTGAATAATAATTAAGATGGTTCAATCTATCAACCACAAATTAAAAAAGATTTGATGAATTCGCGTGAGACACAATATATTAAATAGTATTCAAGCACTCCATATTCACCCTATACAGGGTTGCATCATTCATTTTAAAATAGTGTAAAGTTTAACCCAATACTAATCTCATATTAAGATCTCATGGTGTTGTATTAGCTAAGACTGTAATGAAGGCAATCCCTCATTCTCTCGTTTAAAATATCAGTAAGAATAGACTGTTAAAATTTTGAGTAAAATTGGAAAGCTAGTGTCGTAGTGAATCTTCTGCCTACCTATTTTATCACTCAACTATAGAATAGTTTAGTCAATAACTAGGATATAGTGTCTTACGCACTTCAAATATCTTTGAAATTTTTAATACAACTATGTTAGTGTATTTTTACAAATCAGAAGACAATCTAAATGCTTTTTTATGATTTAAATCCTTTTTCTTCCCTCGACTTTACGTATTGCTCAATCGCTATTGAGCAATATTACCTCATGTTAATATTATAATAATATTGATTTATTATAAATACGCTAATTAATTCACTTTTTGTTCAGATAAAAAAACTCCCCATAATCCACTCTAGCTAAAAATAAGAAAATCGTTATACTTACTTCTTATAAATAAAAATATAATAATATTAGTGAGATCATTTATCACTTACAGAAAATACGATTGTCTTTGTAGAAAACTGACACTAAATGACTGTATAATCTTCCTTGCGCTATCTCTAACTATCTATTCGGTCCAAACAATAAATTTAAAAACTATATTCTCATACTTCAAAACGGAATCCCAAAAAACGGAAATGCGACTGGTCCTCTTTACCAAATAACAGAAATTATTATCCAAGCCTTTTTCTGTATTTAAAAGACATATTAAACCGTTTTATCAACGTATAAAAATCTAATTATAAAGCCACCCTTCCATTGATACTAAAGAGTGTGATATCCAGCACCAGTAGCCTTTGAAACCTTCAAATCAAGTCTTACCTTGATCAACATTAATGTAGTAAAACAGTGTTTTTATCTATCAGATGACGATAAATCATTCAACTGAAATACCTTTAAAAAAACATACGGCTTTCTAGACTGACATAGTTTCTACTGTGTTTGAGCTAAGTTTAACTTATGTAATCATCAAGATTAATTGATATAGATATGAGCGGATTAGACTGAAAATTCTATCACTGAAGTCTTTATCGGTATTACCCCATGCATACTCAGAATCTATTATCTTAGATATCTCTAATATTTGATATCAAATCTCGAAATATATCCTTATCATTAAAGACGTTTCTATATCTTATATAGATACTTCATCCTACGGAACAATCTTAAGATGCATCTCAAGTCTATTTATTCATCGATCGAGTAAAATCCATGCAATACGTACATCATTACAGCACCCTATCGTCATATACTTTCGCTGTCTTAACCGAAATAGTGCGGGATCTTACCCGAATTCATTTTCCTATCGACTGATCAACGCTACTAAAAATCAGAGAACAGAGAAAATCTAAGCAGGTAGTCAACACACCTTCTGTAATCATTATCAATACTAATAACGCTCCAAAACAGAGTATGATTAAACCTGTTATGCTGGCATTAAAGTTCTCTACAAAACGTATGGAAACATTTTTACCACACTTGAATTTAATTGACTAGTAACGGAGTAACGCCAATGGCCCATCATCCCCGCGCCGGGCAGCCGGCTCGTCAGAGCGATTTAATTAATGTTGCGCAATTAATATCACAGTATTATGTACTTCATCCAGAGCCTAGCGATAATGCTCAGAGAGTCAAATTTGGTACTTCAGGACATCGCGGTAGCGCTAGACGCCATAGCTTTAACGAAGCCCATATTTTAGCTATTAGTCAGGCTATCGTCACAGAGCGTATCCGGCAGGGTATTCAAGGGCCGTGCTATGTAGGTAAAGATACGCATGCACTCTCTGAAGCAGCATTTATCTCAGTATTAGAAGTATTAAATGCAAATAATGTAGAAGTAATTGTACAAACAGATAACGGATATACGCCGACACCGGTAATTTCTAACGCTATCCTGACTTATAACCAAAAAGGGGGAGCGCTAGCTGATGGTATCATTATTACACCTTCCCATAACCCGCCAGAAGATGGCGGAATTAAATACAATCTGCCAAATGGGGGGCCAGCTGACACTACAGTAACCCAAACTATCGAAAAGTATGCTAATGCACTATTGGCCGATAATTTACGTAACGTAAAGCGCCTAACACTGAAGAAAGCCTGGAAAAATGGTCATATCCATACCCGAGATCTAGTCCAACCTTATGTTGAAGGGCTAGCTAGAGTGGTCAATATGCAAGCAATACAACGTTCTGGATTAAAATTAAATATTGATCCACTGGGTGGATCCGGTATCCTCTATTGGCAACGTATCGCTGAGTATTACCAGTTAGATCTAACTGTAGTCAATGAAGAAGTGGATCAGACATTCCGTTTTATGCATCTCGATCATGACGGCATCATTCGCATGGACTGTTCATCAGACGCAGCAATGACCGGGCTGTTGGCGAAGCGTGATAAATTTGATTTAGCATTCGCTAATGATCCCGACCATGACAGGCACGGCATAGTCACCCCGGCTGGTTTGATGAAACCTAATGATTACCTGGTAACAGCTATTAACTATTTATTCCAGCACCGGCCTTTATGGGGGTATGAGATAAACGTAGGTAAAACGTTAGTATCGAGCAGCATGATTGACTGGGTGGTAAAAAGTCTCGGCCGCCGACTGGTAGAAATGCCGGTAGGTTTTAAGTGGTTTGTAGAGGGGTTGTTTAACGGTAGTTTAGGTTTCGGCGGAGAAGAAAGCGCGGGTGCGTCTTTCCTCTGCTTTGACCGTCAACCCTGGTCTACTGATAAAGACGGTATAATCATGTGTCTATTGGCAGCTGAAATTACCGCAGTTACCGGTAAAAATCCACAGCATAATTATAATACTCTAGCTTATCACTTTGGTTCTCCCAGTTATAACAGAATCCAAGCGCCCGCTAGTCACGAGCAAAAAACAATTCTATCAAAACTTTCGTCAGACGAAATCGGCCCTAGTCGACTAGCAGGCGATCCGATCACAGCACGACTAACCACGGCTCCGGGAAATGGAGCATCTATTGGCGGAATCAAGATAATAACAAAAAATGGCTGGTTTGCAGTTCGCTCTTCCGGGACAGAAGAGTCATATAAGCTTTACTGCGAAAGCTTTCTTGGCGAAGAGCACCGTTTGCAGATTGAGAGAGAGGCATTCGATATCGTAAATAATTTACTCATAGTATCGAAATAAAAAATTACCTTATATACATATCTCCCCTGAGATAACACATACTACACTTCAATTCACATGGACATATTTTATCTTCAAGATATAGTATATAAAACAATACCATGATAATTTATGTCCATTCTAAGCAAGGACTGACTTCTCTTTACAAGAGATACGACCTAAAGCTTCAGTTACCTTATTATTATTCATATAACGCTGGTATTTGTTTAGAAATCTATAAGCACTTCTCTAATAAAACATTTTTTGATATTTTTTAAGAGTATTAAGTCAACACCTCCAATCAATTATCTCTCCAGTAGGAATATTTTATTTTTGAGTAAACAACACCGTGGAAAATATTCATCAAAACAAAACAAATGTAAGAAGACTATTGTAAAAAAATAATAAAACTATAATTTCAGTGGTCTTAAATTTTTTACCGAATTAATTATCCTGATGTAACATCGGAATATCTCTTAAAAACTGTTTGTTATATTGGCGTCTTTCACGGTCAAAAAACCATCCCCACTTGTTAAAGTAAGCTATCGCAGAACATATATGATAACGTAACATCGTTATGTTTTTATATGATCCTTTCCCAAATAAATGTGTAATAGTTACACCAGGGAAATAAACGATATTTGTTAGTCGTAAAGCGCGACGGCAAAGATCAACATCTTCAAGATACATAAAATAACGTTCATCAAAGCCATGCAGTTTTTTTAAAAGCTCACACTTTAACAACATAAAACACCCTGAAACAGAAGGCACAAAAAAAGTTTGATTATAATCAGCTTGTTGCAGCTCATAGTTAACATCCATTTTCCTCCCTAAAGTAGGTAAAAAATACCTTAAGAGTAAATTGAGAGGGGTTGGTAGCAACCTACAGCTATACTGAAATCGCCCGTCACTATAACACATACGAGGTGAAACGAATTGATGTGCACCTAAACAGGCAAAACGGTAGAGGCATTCTACTGAACCAGAAGTGAAGCTAATATCTGGATTGCAAATTAAAAAATATTTAAAATCCATCAAGTAAAGCATTATGGCTAAATTATGAGCTTGTGCAAATCCAACATTATATCCACTTAAAATATAATATAGACGATCATTATTAAGAGATGAAGCCCATCCCGAACCACCATTGTCAATTAAAACAATACGTTCTACACATTGTTCGCGTAGTAACGATCGCAATGTATTTTCAACTTGCTCATAGCTATGGTGATATAAAACAATAGATGCTATCACCTGCATTTTTTTCTCTTCCAGCATTTTTATTAAGCTAATCCAAGTTTTGGTATACCACTTTCTTTATCATTGCTTCTTACTAAGATAAAACTATCTTTACAACAGCTTTTAATTGCCGCTTAAAAATACTAGGTGTCAAGTTTAAGGCAAGAATTTTATTGGTATTAAGCACGGAGTAAATTGGTCTAGAGGCTAATGTTGGATAATCAGCCGTTAAAATCGGCTTTAATGTAACTCTATAGTCATATAAACCTAAAACCTGTGCAGAAAAAAATATAGCTTTTGCAAAATCATACCATGAAACCACAGTATCACCACAATAATGGAAAATTCCCCTCGGTATCGTCTGTGCCTTTAACATACGAATAATCACTTCAGCAATATCCCCAGCGTAGGTCGGACAACTCCGTTGATCATAGACAACCTCGAGTTCTTGACGTTCATAACCAAGCCTCAGCATTGTTTTAACAAAATTATTTCCATACTCACTAAATACCCAAGAGGTTCTAATAATAACAGTGTTGGGATTTATCTTTAAAGCTGCTATCTCTCCAGCCAGTTTTGTACACCCATATACGTTTTTAGGAAAACAAGGCATATCCTCACTATATGGTTTTGTAGCTAAGCCATCAAATACATAATCCGTAGAGATATGAAAAAATGGAACATTTAATTTTACTGAAACAGCAGCAAGATTTTGAGTGCCGTTTTTGTTAACAGCCTGAGCTATTTCAGCCTCTGATTCTGCTTTATCAACAGCCGTATAAGCTGCAGCATTTACAATTACATCAGGTAGATACGTTGATGCTATAAGATTGACTTGAGCTAGATCAGTGATATCTAATTCATAACGATCTGTTGCCCGTATTCCCCACCCTGCCGGAAGACGATCTTGAAAACAACGCCCTAACTGCCCATGTGAACCACTCAAGAGCACTTTCATAGATTCATCTCTTTTTACAGTTTTCGCATGTTTTTTCCCTGAAAGCAAGGCGTTTTTTTATCATATCAGTCGACTATTTTATTTCACCTTGTCGCCTCTAGATGAGGAGTTTTTGAAAAGATCATATAGAATCCAGTATGCATTTATACTTTATAAAATCGGAGTAAGATTTCGATAATTCTTATATGTCAAATTATTGTATAAAGTTTCATCACTCAGTGTTATATATTTCAATATAGTTATTAACTGATAATATATTCTTAGATAATATATAAAGATTGTTTTTATGAACAGGTAATCCCCCCATCAAAAAAAATAGAACTTAACTGCAAGAAAGTGACGAACCACATTCCTTTCATTTAAACAAGAAAATTTCTTCACTATATTTAAAAAGTGTAACCATATTGGTTACTTTTAAAAAACGAGGATTTCACCTGTTAGTAACAGTTTACTTACTCCTCTCCTAAAAGAGAGACGCTACTCTTACTGATTTAAGAGTATTAACCGGTAGTCGTATATAAATAGTTGACTTCTACTGTCTCTTTCTCAGTTTTAAATCGTTATTCAAACCAGCCAGTACTAATCAGTTTATACAACAAAACAGACAAAACACTAGAGTTATCTATACTTGGATACAAGGTCTCTTATAAAACCCACTAATAAAAAACAATATACATCAATCTAATGCATATAGATGAGGTTACACTGATGCGCCTAATACTGTAACTAGGAATGCCTGAATGAATTTTAAGGAATAAAATGCTATTGCATTTAATAAAAATCTTGCTCAATCGATGTTTTTCCTAAACCCCTATTACCTATCCTAGGGGTTTGTCTTCAAAAAACTTTATAACCTTTTAAAATACCATTCTTGAACTTTTTCTTACTCGTAGCCGTATAATAGTTGAAAGCATTAGTGTTAGTTAAGAGATTGGAACTCTTATCCCTGAAAACCAGGATTACTCTAGGTTCTAAAGAAACAACCTAGACTCTTTAAAATACTATGGCAGAGGTGAAAACTATGTTTTTTATATTTTGGTTATTTTAGTATCCGAAGCTAAGTGGAAAAATTTACTAAGGGAAAACTAAACGCCATTCGCATGAAATATAATATTGATAATTTTGTTATTATAGTCGACTCTCAATAATCTGGCATTATATCATCAATATCTGCTATGTGACTAAAATTTTATTCCTCAAAAAATTTTATCGATACATAGCTAGTATACACATCTAAAATATAGCATCATATATTGTAATACTACATATCACCTACTCCTAAGAAACACGCTAATATTATTCATAATATGAATATTGAAAAACAACCGTACAATCTAGCAAACTTAGTAAGTACACTCTTCTCTAATTTTAAATATAGATAAAAACATCAATCCAAACAAAAAATTAGCATTTAGAGATGAACGGCGAAAAATAACAGGATAGATGTGCTGTTTAAAAAACATCAAGCATCTATTGCAGAATATCTATTCTTAATACCACGGTTTATTCAGTATATATATTTAAATATAGGATGATGACTTGCATTACTTTAGAATCATAGGTGATCAGATGAAAATCTGATGATTTGTGTTATGAATCTCTTGTAATGTAAACAAGATGTTTACTAGAAAAGTAGTCCCACAGAGAATGGTAACCTATTTAGATACCATAAAAATATTATTTTTATTAAACACCGTTTTAAAATCAAACAACTATCTTTGTTAGGCTGAATAACGCTTTGTTTTTCTTTAATACCAAGCAAGATTGGTATCTATTTTAATACTTAACAAACCATGAAATAATAAAATGCCAAATATTTTAGTAAGAAAATAATTTGGAGTATTCCTGCTTTTGACTTTTTCGAACTATAATAATAAAAATATAACACAATAAAAATGCTATAAAGGTTCAAGCTTTAGGATATGTTTATATACAAACACTATTAAAACGCCGTTCAAGAAATTAAACACTTTTAATTGTTTTATACTTCGGCTTTCATTTCCTCTGTTTTAGATCGAAAAAGGAAATGTTAAGGGATAGAAACATTATATGTGTAAACATAATCCGGCCTGTACGAAAGAAAATGACAGCTGTGTTTGTAAATAATATAGATACATACTTGTTACCTAATATCTTCCCTAAGATTATATGCTAAAATTACCATTTTCTTGAAAAGAATAAGGCGTAGCAAGCTAGATTTATACAATAAGAGTTAGAACATATAGCGTCTGATCGTATTGTATCAACCTAAGAAACAAATAGATTCTACGGGAATCATGAACAGTATTAAATGACCTGAAAAATAATTGCAATATTAAAAACACCTTATAAAGGTATCTGCTTTTAAAAGCATACAGGATGCATAATGGAAGTTTCAGATGGAATAATAGATATGTATTTATCATGATAAATTGCATTAAAATTATAATGCAATTCAGAGACTAAGCCGGCGGTTAGAGTGGGAGCTCCCCTGAAAGCACGATACGAGAGACGGGAATCTGAGATTCTTCGTCGCGTAGAGCCTGATCTGCCTGCTGCAGCTGATACATCTGATAATAACGTCCTTGTCCCTCCAACAACTTAGTATGCGTTCCACGTTCTACTACTTTACCATGATGTAATACTAAGATTTGATCTGCATCTAGCACCGTTGACAACCTGTGCGCAATCACCAACAGTGTGGTATGCCGACGGACTTCCTGTAGTGCACGTGCGATCGCTTGTTCAGTACCAGAATCAATATTGGCGGTAGCCTCGTCAAGAATTAATATAGCTGGCATAGATACCAGCACTCGCGCCAAGGCTAATAGTTGCTTTTGCCCTACCGACAGTCTATTACCTTGCTCACCGAGTTCAGAGAATATCCCGCCAGGTAGAGAACGAACTAACGCCGCTAATTCCACCTTTTCGAGTGCATGCCAGATCTGTTGTTCACTTATATTGCGCCCCAGAGCAATGTTTGTATAGACCGTTTCAGCCATTACAACCGGATCTTGCTGAACCATTGCAATACTCTTGCGTAACGCATAATGACTAAGAGTTTCAATAGGCCTTCCATCTAGCATTAGTGTACCCTGATTTACTGGGTAGTACCCCATTATAAGACTAGCTAACGTACTCTTTCCACTACCCGTATGTCCCACTAAAGCAATGAAGCTTTTCGCTGGTGCTAGCAGAGAAATATCCTGTAACACAAATGATTCATAATGATAACCAAACTGGAGGTTCCGTAATTCAATAGTACCATCCCTAAGAGGACAGTCATCTTGTCCATAATGCTGTGCAGGACTATCTATTAGTTCAAAGATACGTTCACCTGCAGCAACCGCCTGTTGCATAATAGATTGTTGGGATGTTAACTCGATTAGCGGTTCATTGAGACGACCAAGATAGTTTATAAATACGTACAGGATCCCCACGCCGATCACCCCGTTTGGACTCAATCCAAACATTAACAGTATACCGCATAATATTAGAGTAAACAATAAGCTAAGCAATGGACGTAGAAGATAGCCTTCTAGACGAAGCGTCTCCATACGCGTCTGGAAATGGACGTAACTCGAATTCTGAAGTTTTTCTCTGAAACGCTGCTGCTGTCGGAATTGTTGAATTACCTCCATACCGTTAATGATTTCATTTAAAATATTATTTATATCAGCTACATAATAACGAATCCGCCGAACAATCGGGGTACTATAACGCTGATAAAACCACATAACCACAACCACTACCGGAAATAGAAGCAACGAGATACATGCTAATCGCCAGTCTAGCAAAAACATGGCCACCAATGTAGCCGTGATTAATGCTGCGCTTCGCAAGATAGTAGCCACCACCGTGACGTATAAATCTTTTACCACTTCTGTATCATTAGTTACCCTAGAAATAAACTGTCCTACTGCCTGAGTATCAAAGATACTTAAAGGTTGACATAGCGCAGCATCCATAACTTCCGTGCGCAGCTTCTGCACCACTGTTAATGCGATCCGGTTGAATAATAATACCTGAAAATATCGCAGCGTAGCTGAAAGCACCTGTAGACCCAAAAAAAACAGCACTAAACACTCCACCCGCCAGAATGGCAATATTCTATCCGGAAACATATCATCGATAAAATGGCTAATTACTATCGGACCTGAAACTTCCGCAGTCGCTGCCAACCCCAGCATAAAGAGCCCTATCGTCAATCGTCTTCGATAGGGACGCCCATAGAGAAGAAGTCTCCTAAGAGTAGGCCACAGACTAATCCAATTACGCACCTCTCACCTCCTTGGGATGGGAGGAGTAGGGCTCCTGCTCAAAGGCCGCTTCCTGCTGCTGGTAACCATACATATCCCGATACCAACCCCGTTCTTGCAATAGCGACATATGATTTCCACGCTGGCTAATCTTCCCCTCCTTTAATACAAGGATTTCATTTACTCCCCGTAAAGCTGACAATCGATGCGCGGTAATAATTACCGTCCGATCTCCTCCCCAACGATACAAGTTATCTAATATTCTATGTTCGGTTTGGCTATCAACCGCTGATAACGCGTCATCCAATACAAGAATCTCTGCATCCATCAGTAAGGCACGAGCAATCGACAACCTCTGTTTCTGTCCTCCCGACAACATAACCCCGCGATCACCGACCTGCGTCTGATATCCCTTCGAAAGGGATATAATATCCTCATGCACACAAGCTAACCGCGCTGACTCCTCAATTTGTTTCGCTGTGGCCTCTGGACGACCAAGAGCGATATTGTTACTTATGCTATCGGAAAATAAAAAAGACGTCTGACTCACCACAGCTAACCGTTGACGCCATTGATCAAGTACTAAAGAAGTCAATGGCAGATCGTGGAAACATATCTCTCCATTGCTGACGTCAAACTGACGTAGAATAAGCGCAAGCAGTGTACTTTTTCCAGCCCCAGTTGGACCACATACACCTAACATCTTACCAGGCACCAATGTTAGATGAATATCTCGCAGCGCATACTTTTTGGTATGCGGATAAGCAAATGCCACTATCCCCACACTCAGCGCACCACGTCCCTCAGGTAAAGACAATTGACCGTCCTTAATCTCCGAATGTGTCTCTAAGGTCTGTCGGATACGACTATAGGCTGCGCTGCCACGCTCTACAATATTAAACATCCAGGCCAGAGCAAGCATAGGCCAGATCATCAATCCGAGATACATAAGAAAACTTGTTAGTTGCCCGAGTGTCATCAGACCTCGGATCACAAGCCAACTTCCACCGCTAACTGCTAGCAAATTAGATAACCCCACTGCTATATAAATCGTAGGATCAAAACGAGCATCGACACGAGCCACCTGCATATTTTTCTCTCCGGCTTCTAAGGCAATAGCAGAAAATCTCGCCGACTGATACTCTTCCAAACCGAAACCTTTAATCATCCGGATGCTAGTGAGATTTTCCTGTGCTTGATTATTTAGAGAGGAAAAAGCCGCCTGTGCCAGGCGAAAATGCTGGTGCAGACACTGACCATCTCGTTTTACCAAAAAAGCCATAATTGGCATCGGTAACAACGTTAAAAGGGTTAATTCCCAGCTAATTTTTAAACTCATTACCATTAGTACTGAGAAACCTATCACGAATGAATCTACTAGTGTCAGCACTCCCTCACCGGCGGCAAAAACCACACGATCCACATCATTAGTAGCGCGAGCCATGAGATCGCCGGTTCGATGGCGTAAATAAAAACCAGGCGATTGCTGACTCAGAAAATGATATAAACTATCGCGTAGTTCTACCGCTAATCGGTATGCTGTGCCAAATAGTAAAATACGCCAGACATAACGCAATCCATAAAGCAGTACCGCGGTGAAGACGATAAACCCTATCCATATTGCCAAATGACGCCTACTAAGATGGCCAGCCATCATACTATCGATAATAACCCCTACTAGCCTCGGTGAGACTAATTGTAATAAGGCGATTATTATCAGTAGTATCACAGCACCCAGATATTGCCGCCACTCACGGCGAAAGAACCATCCTAATTGCGCAAATAATCTCACAGATATTATTCCAAGAATAAATAAGCCAGCTCGTCACACACCATCGTTAAATGCATAACGCAGATTTTTGATAAAAGTATTATAGCCAGATACCATCTGAACTATCTTGTCTCACATCACTTCCGATTTTTACAATCAGATAACCTAACGAGAAAATATTAAGTTTTATCACCTTATTCACTAAATATATTCATCACTTACTAAAAATGATAAGCTTAGCGTTCTATCATGACAGCCAAACCTAAAAAGCCTTAACAACTAGCGGTATATTATGCAAGTAGAAATTAACAATATATCATTAAACTCGTTTACCTAAAACTCCATCAGAACTACAGTGATAGTGTAATATTCATGATTTTACTCCGATAAAATTTTTAAATAAACAAGCACGATATTCAAAGTAATCTCCAGAATCCGAACAATACTGACCCACCAAAATCTATATTTGGATATATAAAATATAGACTACAAATCATTACTGACGCTAATAAATAACAGACATATCTTATTTTAGTATTTTCATATAAAAAGCAGTATGGTGTCCTTTAAAACAATTCAGATTTCACTTTGTACTAATCTCAAATGGCCTGCAATACTATTTTAGTACCTGAGTCTCTTCAAGACCTCTCTTGATTCTAGAACTACACATATCCCTACAGCAGCTTCTTAATATAATTCGCCAACAATAGATAGTGTAATGTTATATCGCATAATCTACAGGAAAATTATGTTTTAAATTTTAAGATAAACTAAAATAGTTTATCTATAGTAAGTTATTTAGGTAAAAAATTAAATATATGTTACCTTATTTTGTTAGCATCAGATATATACCCATAAAGGTGATGCTCTGTCCAAATCCCATAAGACGCATCATATGTTAAGAAGGTGGTGGGTGTAATAGAGACAAACAAATAGCCATCAAGATCGCACGATCTATATCGATGCAAAGACAGAGTCTTTAGGTTGTATTGAACGTGTTTAAAAAAGATTAAATATTCACCTAAAGAATTTATTTCATTACTTTATATTTTCCGAATGTAAAACATTCTCTGCTTATAACCATAACGTTGTAAACATAACTTCAGATACGACGAGGTCTGGAAATCCACATGAATCCGTTCGAAAATTGTTAGGAAAGACCAGCGCGTTTTGTGTATCAAAAACACTCATCCCCCTAAAACAGAGACATATTATCTATAAATAATAGATAATATGATCATTATTCCTGAGAATCATTACTTATTTCATATATAAAAATGGTTTCATAAAACTTATCACATTTATCTAAATCTACTCTATTCTTAATTGGCAGAGTATTGAATACTAAAAGTAGGGTATATACTAAGAATTAGTCCAATATGCTGCGATTAAATATCAATAGTTTAAATATATCCACTTCTACTCAATCAAAACCACAAAAAAAATAGATATAACTAAGCATATGATTCTAATCATATGTTTATAACTAACAATAGGTTTTCTATGTTTAAATCCATCTCCCTTGTTATTTGAATTATTTCAGATTAAACATGCTACACTAGCAAGTGATATATCTAAAATAGGATTTTTCTTTATCTCAATAAAGAATCATACTGGGACAACTAAGGAATACCTGGCATTATAAAGAAGTTATACAACAGTCTTAAGCTACCCCTCTACATTAACATCAATGCACTATCCATATTTTTCTTCCAATTTAAATATGATCACAGCATCAGCAATGCTGAATTGCTCTTGTGCAATTCGCATGTTAACGTTTCCAATTGCTTTTGATCGGACTGAAGTTACACCCAGCTTAATTCGTACACCTTAAAAACATTCAACTCTGATAAAGAATCCTAATTCTTACCAGATATCTAATCTTTAAAACGTTATCATCAATATTCCCTAGTATATAAAAGCAACAATAAATCTAGCAACAACTTCGCTATTCAAAACGCATTTCAATATTGTTTCTTTTAAAAGAAACAAGAAAATCATTAAATAGCCTTCAAATGCTTATTCATCATCCTCTATAACCAAAAATTATCATATCAGAAATAATAATGAAACTTCTTGAAGTATTCCTAACAGCTTCTCTCCCTAATTAAAATGCCTATTTTTCGTTAAGATTAGTTTATTTCTCTACCAGAATTCGAATAGAAAAATCATGCTAATCTATCTCTAATAACAGATGAAAACTCTCTCACTCTTTAAGAAAAGAGTGCCACTACAAGAAACTTAAAAACCCTCACCACTTTGTGTCTGAGTAATGAAAACACCGTATCACTTCCATTATGCACAGAAGCAGTAATAATTCAAAGGGAGCAGGCAATATTACTGATCAGTTGTAAATAACGCAGGCACCTGATGAGGAGTACTTACTAATTGCTCTGAGATAATATTTTTCTGTTTTAACCTTTTATAATTAGCTGCATGTAGGATATCAATTAAATTTTAAATATTGTTAAAATCAAAAAAAGAACAATATTCTCTATAAAATAGAATAAAAATCAACAATATCATAACATGATTTCTTCCAAAAAAATACGATCAGTTATCTACACATAGATATAAAGATCTTTTTATAAGAAACCAACAAAATCTTTTAATATTACTTCCTTTTTTGTATAGATCCCCTTCTTATCAGGATTATTGGAGAATATGAAAAATTATACAGCAACTAATACGTAACATCACTTACGCACTTTGAGTCCATTATGTAATGTAGCTCTTAAAATAAATCCAGAGTGATTTTGAACCTAAAAATACAAAAAAAAGAGACATATAGTGAATCACTTATTATCAAAGCTTAATATCACTGACCATCTTACTCTACTATTATATTCATAAATAAAATCATGGTTGCGCAATGTCATTCACGTAGAATAGATAACCACGGTTTTAATTTATACTGAGTTAATAAATAACTTGGATGAACCTACTTAAAATAAACAACAATACGTTCCTATACATAATGTCGGATTCGTGCGAATCGATTAGGAAAGGCATCCACACAGTTACGGGTAATCGTATTATTTAGAGTATTTTTACCAAAAGAGCTCTCCATTGCTGATGGACTACTTTAAGTCAAGTGATACTCAAAAAAAATATGGAAACTATCATATCTATGGACAGCAACCCGTAAAGCATCAATTATAGCATAGCCATCAGCTCTTGATCAGAGCTATAAAATTAGGTCAATAATAGAGTGAAAGATTTGCTAAACGAATTACCGTATCTTAAGAAAAGATAAAATTAAAACAAGTGATTGCGATCCATACTCCCCTCACTGGTATCGGAAGTATCACGTAAGTATATGGAAATTAATCTAGAGCTAGGGGAATCTCTGTAATAATGCAGCCCGCAATCAACACAGCATTTACAATGGAGAGGGTGCTAGTTTATCAGTGGTGGGTAGCACAACCATACAATCAAAGTCATCTCTACCTGGAGATGTTCTAACATTATTGCTGAAGTTGGTTAAACCAACTTTCTAATATAATAACAGCTGAATACGCATCAATTTTACTTTTCATAAGAGCGCGGTAACCGCCACGCTCAAATAGTCTAACACGGGCTTCGACAGTGCTGAGTCGCTCATCATGCAACACCACTTGAATGCCAAAATGCCCATGAAGCCGATTGGAAAATGTACGTACCCGAGCAGTTATAGGCTGCTCACTACCATTCATAGTCAGGGGTAATCCCACTACCACTATATCTGGGTGCCACTCGTCGAACAATCTTTGAATCTGTTGCCAGTTAGGTACACCATTTTTAGCTTTGAGCGTCATCAGGGGGCGAGCAGTGAAAGTTACACGCTGACCAATACTTATACCAATGTTTTTGGTGCCAAAATCAAATGCCATAATACTACCGGAAGCAATCATCAAGCATCATCTACCGGTGCGAGAATCTTATGTACATTGCTTCCCGGATTTGTAACGGATTTATAAAGTTTTAGCAGGATATAAATATCCAATCGAGTTATTATAAAAACATAAAGAATTAAAACCCAGATGTTATAAAAGTAAGAGGTGGTACCGGTCATTGTCATCTGCTCTTAAATACTAGTGATTGTATGTGCGAGAATATCTTGCTGTTGGAATCAAAACTTAAGCGTGAAGATTTCAGGATAAAAGCATCATTGCCTGCCAACAAAACATCAGAGGACACTGACACCCCGCCTCGCTATTTTAGCTGAAAATAGGGAGGCGGTATAACCTTTGAGATTCTATTAGTAAACTTCTACAATCGATAGCTAAACGTTTTAAATACCTATCGTAGAGTGCGACCACTCAATTTTTAAAAAAATGCTGTACAGTCATGTACGAATTCGGTACATCTTACTTAGATAAGTAATTGAATAACATTAGTTATAAAAAATAGGATCACTGACTCGTCCCATTTTTAAATGAGACCGAAAGTAAGAATCGAAATACTAATTCAATCTACCTATTTAAATTACTAATATAATACACTGTATTTCTAGTCTAGAAAATAATAGGGAGTGATAACAATACCTTACAGAATTATTTCTATCTAAGTACCAGGAAATGACCAGTAATCTCAAAAGAACTTTTTGCTCTTTATATGAAAAAATAACATATAAGCGGCCAAACGACCGCATCTGAATATTCTTTTATTGTTGGCTGGCCTGAATAAAATCAATCGCTGCTTGAACAGTAGTGATTTTCTCCGCTTCTTCGTCCGGAATTTCAGTATCAAACTCTTCTTCCAGTGCCATTACCAGTTCAACGGTGTCAAGAGAGTCGGCCCCAAGATCTTCAACAAAAGAAGCATTATTTATCACTTCTTCTTTCTTAACGCCAAGTTGCTCGGCAATGATTGCCTTAACACTTTCTTCGATAGTGCTCATTCTCTTAAATTTCCTATCAAAATTCGCTTACGCGATCGGTTTTCCCTAATATATAAAATACCAAAAAAATATAACTCAATCCTGGCTAGGATAACCGGTATTTTATGTTATTTTGCGGTTTTTACCACAAATAACGCAAATGATTTTTATATGTTTTATAGCATATACATCCCACCATTAATATGTATCGTTTCCCCAGTAATATATGATGCCTCATCAGATGCAAAAAAAGCGACAGCACTGGCAATTTCTTTTGGATAGCCAAGACGCTTAGCGGGGATCTGAGATAAAATATTTTCACGATGCTCATTTGTTAACGCTTTTGTCATATCGGTAGCGATAAATCCTGGTGCCACTACATTAACTGTAATGCCTCTTGAAGCCACTTCACGAGCGAGCGATTTACTAAAGCCAATCAAGCCTGCCTTAGCCGCAGCATAATTTGCCTGCCCAGCATTACCTGTAGCACCAACAACAGAACCTATTGTAATAATTCTACCATAGCGTTTTTTCATCATAGCCCGTATTACCGCTTTCGACATGCGAAATACAGAGGTTAAGTTAGCATCTAGAACAGATTGCCAGTCATCCTCTTGCATACGCATGAGGAGATGATCACGCGTAATAGCTGCATTATTTACTAAAATATCCGCATCACCAAATTCCGCCCGAATTTTCTGCAAAAATATATCGATAGAAGCGTTATTAGAAATATCCAATTGCATTCCTTTTCCATGGTGATCTAGATATGCAGTAATAGCGGCAGCGCTTGTTTCAGTGGTAGCTGTACCAATTAATGTTGCACCACGCGCCGCAAGCATTTCTGCTATTGCTCGCCCGATGCCTCTGCTAGCTCCGGTTACCAGTGCAATTTTACCTTTCAAACTCATCTAAAACCTCAATTATAATATTTAAGCGCTGTGGATAACGAGGCAGGATCATTCACCACTGCAGCCGACAGGCTACCTACAATACGTTTTGTCAATCCGGTGAGCACGTTACTAGGACCCATTTCTAATAATGCTTCTACACCTTGATCCGCAAGGTACTCCACAGTTTCAGTCCAGCGTACTGGGCTATAAAGCTGGCGTACTAGCGCCTGTCGAATTTCCTCTGGATCTTGCTCAGGACGCACATGAACATTGTTAATCACTGGAATCTTGGGAGGGGTAAACTTTACCGCTTCCATGGCCTGAAATAACTTTTCTGCAGCAAACCTCATTAAACCTGAATGAGACGGCACGCTAATCGGTAGCAAAATCACACGCTTAGCCCCCAAAGCCTTACAGGTAAGGCTCGCCCTCTGCACTGCTTCTTTGTGTCCAGTAATAACCACTTGCCCCGGTGCATTAAAATTTGCCGGGGACACCACTTGTCCTTGGGCCGCCTGCTCACAGGCAGCGGCAACAGCGTCACTCTCAAGCCCAATGATGGCTGACATCGCCCCGATCCCAGTCGGCACTGCTTCCTCCATCAACTTTCCGCGTAACGTCACCAGCTCAATTGCTGCAGTAAAATCCAGAGTCCCAGCACAGACTAGCGCCGAATATTCGCCAAGGCTATGACCCGCAAGTAGCATCGGCATTTTCCCTCCATGCTCCTGCCATACACGCCATATCGCGACAGACGCCGCCAGTAATGCTGGCTGAGTTTGCGAAGTTTTATTCAGTTCTTTACTTGGACCTTTCTGCACTCGCTGCCATAAATTATAACCTAAGACAGAGGAGGCCTCGGCAAACGTCTCTTCGACTATCGTATGGTCTTGTGCTAACTCCGCTAGCATACCTACTTCTTGAGAGCCCTGCCCTGGAAATACCATACCCAAAAGCGTCATCTACTTATTCCTATCATTTAAAACCGTAACAATGCTGAACCCCAGGTGACCCCCCCCCCAAAAGCTTCGAGTAGTACTAAGTGTCCCGGCTGAATACGGGCATCTCGTACCGCTTCGTCTAGGGCTAACGGCACTGAAGCAGCAGATGTATTTCCATGCCGGTCAAGAGTAATCAGCACTTTCTCTATGCTAATATCTAAACGTTTAGCAGTGGCGGTAATAATTCGTAAATTAGCCTGATGAGGTACTAACCAATCCAGATCTGTGCTGGTGAATGCGTTAGCGTTAAGCGTTTCGTCAACAATATTCGCTAATTCAGTAACTGCGACCTTAAAAACTTCGTTACCCGACATCTTCAAGTAAGCTGAAGAGGTAGGATTTAGGCGATTATGATACGGTAACGTTAGCAGATCGCCATAGCGACCATCGGCATGCAAATGTGTCGAGATAATTCCTGGTGTAGTCGAGCGTCCAAGTAACACAGCACCGGCTCCGTCCCCGAATAAAACTAGCGTACCGCGATTCTCAGGGTCTAGGGTATGACTAAGAGCATCGGAGCCGACCACAAGCGCATACTCAATTGTGCCATTCTTGATATAAGCATCTGCCACACTTAGCGCATACACAAAACCGGCACAGGCTGCAGCTAAATCAAAAGCAATGCAATTGTTAATTCTCAGTGCGCGCTGAATCTGACAGGCTGAACTAGGAAAAGCATGACTTGAGGAGGTGGTCGCAACGATAATTATACCGACATTTTCTGCCTTAATAGAGGCCATATTCAGAGCATGCTTTGCAGCATGATGCCCCATGCTTGCAACGGTTTCATCGACACTAGCGATACGCCGTTCTCGAATGCCAGTGCGAGTAACAATCCACTCATCCGAAGTATCTACCATTTTTTCTAGGTCAGCATTAGACCGGATATGCTTCGGGAGATAGCTTCCCGTACCAAAAATCTTAGTAAACATTTACACTTAATCACTCTTGGGTAGTACCGCATCCAGGAAAGCGGCTATTTTCTTCGGAATCTGCCGCTCCACCGCTTGCATTGCCTGTTCGATAGCAGCACGGATACTTAAAGTACCATAGACCGTGGCTTTTGCTTACAGTGCCTCGCAAACCTATCAGGCAAGGCCATGATATTGATCGGGATTAGTTATCCGAATTGACAGATTAAGCGATATCTCAGGCGCTGCTTGACCCATGGCATAAACCAACCCTGATCCTTATTTTCTCCAGAGGAACTTAGCAATGAGAAAAACTCTGATCACTCCTTCCATAGTTTTTGATGTAACATTAGTGATAAAACCATAACAGACCAGAACATCTATTGTTCCTGTTAATAAGTCATTAGCTTCAAGACAGGCAATATAATTTATCGATGGTATTTATCTTAATAATAATACCGTCTCGTGAATGGGATTGAGGCCTTTTATTCTTCCTTGGCAATGTTAACAGTGCTACTTGCAAGTTCTTTACCTCTTTGATACACTCTTCAACCACCCGTGACCATCAAAGAAAACTGGAGTACTATCACACATTACAGACAAGGTTTTCGTTTATATTCAACACGATCGTTTTACCCTGCTTTGGATAGGGGTACAAACACTATGACACGGTCTTAGCACCAATTTCGCCAACCCACATTATTCCCCCCAATATTATAGCTGCAATTACACAGGCCTAAGCACGATTATCCTTGATGCGTGCACGTAAGGGCAATAGACATTAAGGTATCATGCTGTCGCGTACGACCTGTGAAGGTTTGCCTTATTAGTAATAACCGATTCAGAAGGAGGAAGGATTAATATTTCGAGAAGAGCAGTGTTAATTTTTGATAGTAACAAATTAATTTCTTTTGGGTTACCGAAAAGAAATAGTTAAAGTTGTAGATATGAAAACAACGCCAGAAATTCCGCAGGCACCGTTTTACAGATGGACCGAAGTCACCTATCCTTATAGCATTTAACACAAGAGTTAGACGTCTCAATATATCGCCTTTAAACATTACTTAGAGATAACTTTGCAACCGCGATAGAAACCGCTGGCAGTAATATGGTGACGCAGGTGGGTTTCACCAGAAACTTTATCCACTGATAGAACGGAAGTAGCCAGAGCGTCGTGAGAACGACGCATTCCCCGCTTAGAACGGGTAGGTTTATTTTGTTGTACGGCCATAAACATTACTCCTTGAGTATTTACGCTTTTACTTGATGAATATAAAAATGCATTAGACTCATCCATCTTAGATGAGTCTTTAAGTAAATTAGTGTTCCTGTACAGAACACTTGGCAGCCCCGATAACAGACATATATCAGCGATATCCGTAATAAAGAACAAATTTGAAATTTAATTATTTTCAATAAATCTAACCAGTTACATTGAGCTACGTAGGTGCATTTTTATATTTACAATCATATTTTTCCCCCGTTTACCCATAACAGCCAGCTGAAAGCTAAATATTGCAAATATCCGAAACAGATGCGGATCATTAGCCGCCGTTAGCAAAGATTTTTCTACACTTGCAAGATCGATCGACACGGCTAATCACTACTTATTGATTAAAAACGACAATATACGCTTGATATTTTTCATAAATTTTACCTATAAATGCAATTGTACAAATTGCCCAATCAGAGAATCGCTATGCATCAATAGTTTGATGATCTTCTTTTTTAAAAGATCTAGACTATTAGAATTATAAACATTAGGAGTTAAAAAAATGGTGTTTCCCATCATGGTTTACCTATATTCACATTATTAATTCCAAATAGTTTAAAATAAAGCGATAGGTTATTATACGACATATAAAATACTGTTATTAACAATTATATCACAGGAATCTGTATACTGTGTTAGGGCGCCTTAAGCCTAACAACCACAGCGTTTGTCTTTATAAGAGTAGAGCATCATGTATACTACAATACTTCTTACATCTCATGATTACTACCGTAAAACAATTACTTTTTATGAGGCAGCATGTTTTTTTTGAATGAGTGCATTTAATGTTTATTAAAATCTCCTAGGGTATGCTCGCAGTTTTACTGCCTAAAACTAATTGGATAATAGACAATTATTAAACAGTTTAAAGATAATATTCATTATCATGAATGTTCTTAGACTACAAAGAGAATCTGTAAATTAGTTTACATTATATCTCTCTCCAGATAGATAGCTATACTATGGGATGGAATTAAACGGAAAATCAGCAGGCTGGCTCTCGAGCCCAGGTTTATAAAATGATAAGAATTTATTAAAGCGTACGATTTGTATCAATAAAAATTATTGCACAAAATCTAGTGAATGAAAATTCATATAACATTTCCGAAATTCAACGACTAATCGCTTACATAAATCCGTAAGATTACTTACTCTGGCTATGGAAATCTCGTCGTGCATAGCCGGTGTACAATTGGCGAGGACGAGCGATCTTCAAACCATCATCGTGCATCTCTTTCCAGTGGGCAATCCAACCGACAGTACGCGCCATAGCAAAAATCACTGTAAACATGGTTGAAGGGATCCCCATGGCTTTTAATATGATGCCAGAATAGAAGTCAACATTTGGATACAGTTTTCGCTCTTTAAAATACGGGTCGTGTAGTGCGATATACTCAAGTTCCATCGCCACAGCCAAGAGATCATCTGAGAGTTTAAGTGTTTTTAATACTTCATGACAGGTTTCTCGCATCACGGTGGCACGGGGATCGTAGTTTTTATACACTCGATGTCCGAAGCCCATGAGGCGAAAGGCATCATTTTTATCCTTAGCGCGCTTAATAAACTCGGGGATATGCTCCACTTTATTGATCTCCTCAAGCATGCGCAAACAAGCTTCGTTTGCGCCACCATGGGCAGGTCCCCATAGGGAGGCTATACCCGCCGCTATACAGGCAAACGGATTAGCGCCTGAAGAGCCAGCGGTGCGAACCGTTGAGGTGGAAGCATTCTGTTCATGGTCAGCATGTAAAATAAGAATGCGATCCATAGCCCGCTCTAGTACCGGATCGACCTCGTAACTCTCACAGGGCGTAGCAAACATCATATGCAGAAAATTGCCGGCGTATGATAAATCATTGCGTGGATAGATAAAAATCTGACCTAGCGAATACTTGTAGCACATGGCTGCCACAGTAGGCATTTTCGACAACAAGCGGAACGCAGCAATTTCCCGGTGACGTTCGACATTCACATCCAGCGAGTCATGATAGAATGCTGCCAACGCGCCGGTAACCCCGCACATAACCGCCATCGGATGGGAGTCTCGGCGAAAACCATGAAACAGTCGCGTAATCTGTTCATGAATCATAGTATGCCGAGTTACGATAGTACGAAACTCATCAAACTGCTCTTGTGTCGGGGCTTCACCGTTTAACAGAATATAGCAGACCTCTAGATAGTTCGACGAAAGCGCCAACTGATCAATAGGAAAGCCGCGGTGTAACAATATGCCTTGATCACCATCAATATAAGTGATCCTCGATTCACAGGAAGCAGTTGATGTGAAGCCGGGATCGAAAGTGAAATATCCCTGAGTTCCCAAGTTGCGGATATCAATCTCTTTTTCGCCCATGGTACCTATTAGCATACCCATGCAAATAGGGTCACCCCCCGCAGGAATCAAAGTTGCTTTACTTTCAGCCATTATACCTTCCTTTAGTTCCGGTCACAGCGCTTGGCGCTTTTCCCGGCCGCTTCTCCTTAGCAGGCTAAGCCAGGCGAAACCTGACGCTTCTCGCGTAAAAGTTGAATGAACGAACAGTATTCTTGAATGAACCTTTACTTAAGACATTGTCTTGTAGACAATGTCTTAACCCCCCCCTAATTAAAGTAATCACATTATACTTTTGCATATTCCCGAATGGGAATAATGATTACATATATATATCATTAGATATATGGACTATAGCATAAAAAAGGGTGACTTATCGTTAAGGTCAAGCCATTCCCTTGTAAAATATTTAATAATTGTGATATTGATCGCTAAATTGTTTAAATCTTAATAAACTGGTTATATGGTAATTGTAATTATCATGTAAAATCTTTATGCTTTAATGAAGTCTCCGGAAAGCCCTTTGACAGAAATAAGCAGCGTTATTTAATACATCTACAATTTGCGTGTTAAGGAATTCTGGATTTACCAGATGAGATTCAATACACTTTATCCCGTTAACGCTGTATTCTCTAAAGAAAACCAGAGGGGAAAAAGGAATATCGTAATAGTTTTATGGGTAAACCCGTGAAAAAACAAAGACCTATTAACTTAAATCTTCGAACAATCCGGTTCCCTATCACTGCAGTCGCATCCATTCTTCATCGCATATCCGGCGTTGTCATGTTTATAGCCATCGGTATACTCCTCTGGATACTTGGAGTATCCCTTGCCTCTCCTTCAGGTTTTATCCAAGCATCATGCATGATGGATCATCTACTCATGAAATTTTTGTTTTGGGCTATTCTCACAGCGTGTGCCTATCACACTCTTGCTGGCATCCGTCATATTCTGATGGATTTCGGCTATCTAGAAGAAACATTGAAGCTAGGTAACGCTACCGCAATTATCACATTTTCACTAACCGTCGTCCTGTCCATGTTAGCTGGAGTTTTTTTATGGTAAGCAATACCTCGGCGTTAGGGCGTAACGGAGTTCATGAGTGGTTATTAGTTCGTTCATCCGCAATTTTAATTTTCCTTTACATAATGTATCTTGCTGGTTTTATTTTGTTTTCAGAATCTCTTACTTATGAGCTTTGGCGTAGTTTTTTTAGCAATTCCATTATGAAAGTATTTACTATGCTAACCCTGCTTTCTATTTTAGTGCATACTTGGATCGGGATGTGGCAGATATTAACTGATTACATCAAAACTCTGTCCCTACGGCTTCTGCTGCAGTTAGCTATCGCCACTGTGCTTATAGCATACTTACTTTATGGAACTGTTATTGTCTGGGGGGTATAGTCAATGAGACTGCCAGTAAGAGAGTTTGAGGCTATTGTAATTGGCGCAGGAGGCGCGGGCATGCGTGCTGCACTACAAATTTCCCAGATGGGGCTCTCCTGCGCCTTAATTTCCAAAGTTTTTCCGACGCGCTCCCATACAGTATCAGCACAGGGTGGCATTACCGTTGCACTCGGCAATAGCCATGAAGACGACTGGCAATGGCACATGTATGATACAGTAAAAGGGTCGGACTATATTGGAGATCAAGACGCCATTGAATATATGTGTAAAACTGGCCCAGAAGCCGTACTAGAGCTAGAGCATATGGGATTACCATTTTCCCGTTTCGATGACGGGCGCATCTATCAGCGCCCGTTTGGTGGCCAATCGATTCAGTATGGGGGCGCACAGGCGGCGCGCACCGCAGCTTCTGCTGACCGTACTGGGCATGCACTGCTACATACGCTTTACCAGCAAAACCTAAAAAACCACACCACTATTTTTTCTGAATGGTATGCTCTAGATCTCGTCAAAAATCAGGATGCAGTGGTAGTAGGTTGCACCGGACTCTGTATTGAAACCGGAGAAGTGATCTATTTTAAAGCCGCCGCAACCATTCTAGCTACCGGTGGTGCCGGACGTATATACCCATCCACAACCAACGCGCACATAAATACTGGCGATGGCATCGGCATGGCACTACGCGCGGGCGCGCCTGTCCAAGATATGGAAATGTGGCAATTTCATCCTACCGGTATCGCGGGCGCAGGAGTCCTAGTCACTGAGGGGTGTCGTGGTGAAGGCGGTTATTTACTGAATAAAAACGGTGAACGCTTCATGGAGCGTTACGCACCGAATACCAAGGATCTAGCAGGCCGAGATGTGGTAGCTCGTTCGATCATGATCGAGATTCGCGAAGGCCGGGGCTGCAATGGACCGTGGGGGCCGCACGTAAAACTGAAACTCGACCATTTAGGAAAAGAGGTACTGGAATCTCGTTTACCGGGGATACTAGAACTATCACGCACCTTTGCTCACGTGGACCCGATTAAAGAAACAATTCCCGTCACTCCTACTTGTCATTATATGATGGGGGGCGTTCCAACAAAAGTAACTGGTCAGGTCATTAATCTTAACGACACAGGTAAAGAGGTAGTAATCCCTGGCCTATTCGCTGTAGGTGAAGTTGCCTGCGTATCGGTACACGGTGCGAATCGATTAGGCGGTAATTCGCTTCTAGATCTAATAGTTTTCGGTCGTGCAGCTGGGATACATCTGCAAGCATTACTACAAGAGCAGGGGCCGTCGCGTGATGCTAGCAACAATGACATCGATGCAGCAATGGGTCGCTATCATCGCTGGAATAACAATCGTTGTGGCGAAAATCCGGTTCAAATCCGTCAAGCGCTACAGCTCTGTATGCAAAACAACTTCTCCGTATTTCGAGAAGGGGACACAATGGCTCAGGGACTGGAAGAGCTTAAAGAAATCCGAGAACGTTTGCATCATGCTCGTCTTGATGATACTTCACAAGCATTCAACACCCAGAGGGTGGAATGCCTGGAGCTAGATAATCTAATGGCAACCGCTTACTCTACTGCAGTCGCAGCAAATTTCCGAACTGAAAGCCGCGGTGCCCACAGCCGCTTTGACTTCCCAAATCGCGATGATGAAAACTGGCTGTGTCACTCACTGTACTTACCAGAACGTGATATTATGACTCGACGTAAAGTCAATATGAAACCAACATTACGCGCGGCGTTTCCGCCGAGAGTGCGCACTTACTAAGGCGGAGAATAAATTATGAAAGTTGATTTTTCCATCTATCGTTATAATCCTGACGTTGACGAAAAATCGCACATGCAGCTATACACTCTTACTATAGAAGAGGGCTGCGATATGATGTTACTAGATGCGTTAATCCAACTAAAAGAACAGGATCCAAGCTTATCGTTCCGTCGTTCTTGCCGTGAAGGAGTATGCGGCTCTGACGGCGTTAACATAAATGGAAAAAATGGGCTAGCGTGTATTACACCGTTATCTACGCTACATAAGAGCGACCATCAAATCGTCATCCGCCCACTTCCCGGCCTCCCCATTATCCGAGATTTAATAGTGGACATGAGGCAATTCTATGCCCAGTACGAGAAGATCAAACCATTTTTAATTAACGACGGGGGTAATCCTCCTGAACGCGAACATCTTCAATCCCCAGAACAACGCATCAAGCTGGATGGACTGTATGAGTGTATTCTCTGTGCCTGCTGCTCCACTTCCTGTCCGTCCTTCTGGTGGAATCCTGATAAATTTATCGGACCGGCGGGGCTTTTGGCCTCATATCGCTTCCTTATGGATAATCGCGATACCCATCAGAAGGAACGGCTGAATGCGCTAAATGATGCTTTTAGTGTTTTTCGCTGTCACAGCATTATGAATTGTGTCAGCGTATGCCCTAAAGGACTTAACCCCACTAAAGCTATCGGTCATATAAAAAGGATGATAGCACATCATGGCGCCTGATGAGTACTCACGGCCACAACGCACAGCGCCAGAGAAGGCGAAGAACAACGCCTTTGAAGGCTGGTTAGTGGCTCCAATTTTAGCTAGTGCTCAAAGGTTTTCGGATTATAGGGCTGCCATGTGGGTCATCCGCCGACTAAACTGCTTATATGTTATCCGATTTCGGGTTAACCACGGTAAAATTGAAGATTAGCAAGCTTACAAGCTTAAGAGATCATAATGCAGAACGGCGCAATGAAGGCCTGGCTAGATTCCTCCTATCTGGCGGGCGACAACCAGTCTTACATAGAGCACCTCTATGAAGAGTTCTTGAGAAACCCTCAATCTGTCGAGGCTAGTTGGCAGACGATTTTTCAACCTCTGACCCCTACAAGTGTCAACCCAGAACAATGTCACTCAAAAACCCGGGAGCAATTCCGACACCTCGCTAAGGGTGCAAGAATCTATACCACCTCAATCAATAATCCTGATATCGACTCAAAGCAAATCAAAGTTTTACAGCTCATTAACGCTTTCCGTGTCCGCGGACATCAACATGCCGATCTAGATCCTCTACAGTTATGGAAACAGGAAACGATTCCTGACCTCAACCCCGCTTTCCATAACCTCAGTGAAACCGATTTTCAGAAAACATTTAATGTAGGTTCATTTGCCATTGGTTGTGATACCATGCAATTAGCTGATTTATATCAAGCACTAAAAAAAACCTATTGCGGCACAATTGGTGTAGAATATATGCACATCACCAATACCGAAGAAAAACAATGGATCCAGCAACATATTGAGTCGATCCAGGGTCAGGCAAACTTTAGCTGCGAAGAGAAAAAACGTTTTCTCACTGAGCTAACAGCAGCGGAAGGGATTGAGCGCTATCTTGGAGTCAAATTTCCTGGAGCCAAACGTTTTTCATTAGAGGGTGGGGATGCGCTGATTCCGATGCTAAAAGAGATAGTTCGCTATGCCGGAATCAATGGCACTCAGGAAGTAGTTCTGGGAATGGCGCATCGCGGCCGTTTGAACGTACTGGTTAATGTGCTGGGTAAAAAACCACAAGACCTCTTCGACGAGTTTACCGGAAAGCATAAAGAGTATTTAGGTACCGGCGACGTAAAGTACCATCAAGGTTTCTCCTCCGATATTAAAACAGAAGGCGGGTTAGTGCATGTAGCACTAGCGTTCAACCCATCTCATCTCGAAATCGTCAGCGCAGTAGTAATGGGATCCGTGCGCGCGCGGATCGATCGACTAAATGTACACAGCACTGGAATGGTACTACCAATTACCCTCCACGGCGATGCCGCTATCAGTGGGCAAGGAGTCGTACAGGAAACTCTGAATATGTCTAAGGCACGCGCCTATGACGTTGGAGGGACAGTCCGGATTATTATCAATAACCAGATCGGCTTCACAACCTCTAAACCTTATGACGCACGCTCTACCCAGTACTGCACTGATATTGCTAAGATGGTACAAGCACCAATCTTCCACGTCAATGCGGATGATCCTGAATCCGTAGCATTCATCACTCGCCTTGCAATTGACTTCCGCAACACCTTTAAACGAGATGTGGTGATCGATGTGGTCTGCTATCGCCGCCACGGCCATAACGAAGCTGATGAACCAAGCGCCACTCAACCCATGATGTATCAAAAGATTAAAGAGCATCTCACTCCACGTCAAATCTACGCTAACCGTCTTGAGAACGCCGGCATAATTACTCTCGATGAGGCCACCGACATGATTAATATCTTTCGGCAGGCACTAGATCAAGGAGAATGTGTAGTAAAGGAGTGGCGAGAGATGAATAGACACTCTTTTTACTGGCAGCCGTACCTCAATCGCGACTGGGATGAAGACTACCCAAACCAGATAGAGAGCAACCATTTGAAAATGTTAGCTCTGCGTATTAGCGAAGTACCACCAGAGGTGGAGATGCAGCCACGAGTGGCTAAGCTTTATCACGACCGTAATGCAATGGCTCTCGGTAAAAAACCTTTAGACTGGGGTGGTGCAGAAACACTAGCCTACGCTACCCTGCTAGATCAAGGAATCCCAATCCGCCTGTCAGGAGAAGATACGGCGCGTGGTACCTTCTTCCACCGACACTCAGTCATACACAACCAGAAAAATGGCTCGCAGTATACTCCACTCGCTCACCTCCATAAGGTTCAAGGCCGCTTTCGCGTCTGGGATTCAGTTCTCTCGGAAGAAGCAGTACTAGCATTTGAATATGGTTATGCTACCACCGAGCCACGCACATTAGTAATTTGGGAAGCACAATTCGGAGACTTCGCAAACGGCGCCCAGGTAGTCATCGATCAATTTATCAGTTCTGGTGAGCAGAAATGGGGACGCATGTGCGGTTTAGTAATGCTGTTGCCGCACGGTTATGAAGGCCAAGGTCCCGAGCATTCTTCTGCCCGATTAGAGCGCTATCTCCAGCTATGTGCGGAACAAAACATGCAAATATGCATCCCTTCGACACCTTCACAGGTCTATCATATGTTACGGCGGCAAGCGCTGCGCAATATGCGTCGACCTCTAATTGTTATGTCCCCTAAGTCGCTTCTGCGTCATCCTCTTGCTACTTCATCCCTTGATGAGCTTGCTAACGGCACATTTCAACCAGCCATCGGCGAAGTGGAGAACCTAGATCCACAGAGGGTAAAACGCATAGTGATGTGTTCCGGCAAAGTATATTATGATTTGCTAGATCAGCGGCGAAAAAACACGCAGCAAGATGTCGCCATTATGCGCATTGAACAACTTTATCCATTCCCGCTCCGAGCAGTGCGAGAACTGCTATCTCAATATGCGCACGTCCGAGATTTCGTCTGGTGCCAGGAAGAACCGCAGAACCAAGGTGCCTGGTATTGCAGCCAGCACCACTTCCGCGAAGTAATATTCGAAAATGCCACACTGCGCTATGCAGGCCGTCCAGCTTCCGCCTCACCGGCAGTTGGATATTTCTCCGTTCACCAAAGCCAGCAGAAAAATCTGGTCAATGACGCGCTGAACGTTAATTAACAATAAGGATAGAGAATGAGTAGTGTAGATATTCTAGTTCCTGACCTACCTGAATCAGTCTCGGATGCCACGGTTGCTACCTGGCATAAAAAACCCGGTGATAGTGTTCAGCGCGATGAAATCCTGGTCGAGATTGAAACCGACAAAGTAGTACTGGAAGTACCAGCGCCCGAGTTTGGTATTTTGGAAATATTATTGACAGAGGAAGGGACTACCGTTACCGCCCGTCAAGTACTTGGACGACTACGTTTACTTGACAATACCGAAAAAACAATCCCAGAAAAATCCCAGACCCAGGAAATCACATTAACTCAGAATAACATAGAACACCTGGAAAAAGTTAGAAAAGATACCTTAAGCCCTGCCATTCGACGCCTCATTGCTGAACACGATCTTAATCCTAAACCCATTAAGGGCAGCGGCGTTGGCGGACGTCTTACCCGTATGGATATTGAAAAAAATATCCCTAATCAACACAGTATCCCTTCCAGCCACGAACAAATACACTCTGTATCTCCGGCACTCGGAGATCGTAGTGAAAAACGCGTGCCAATGACGCGTCTACGAAAGCGCCTAGCCGAGCGTCTTTTGGAAGCAAAAAACAGTACAGCTATGTTAACAACGTTTAACGAAGTTAACATGCAGCCAGTAATAAATCTTCGCAAGCAGTACGGAGAAGCTTTTGAAAAACGTCACGCTATCCGACTTGGCTTCATGTCTTTTTATGTCAAAGCAGTACTAGAGTCACTGCAACGCTTTCCCGAAGTGAATGCTTCTATCGATGGCGAAGAAGTAGTCTACCATAACTACTTTG
This sequence comes from Candidatus Steffania adelgidicola, assembly GCF_020541225.1. Lineage (GTDB taxonomy): Bacteria > Pseudomonadota > Gammaproteobacteria > Enterobacterales > Enterobacteriaceae > Steffania > Steffania adelgidicola. The sequence goes on from NZ_CP045889.1 coordinate 913,766, forward strand.
ATATCAGCATCGCTGTATCTACGCCTCGCGGCTTGGTAACTCCCGTTATAAAAAATATTGATGCACTCAGCATGGCTGATATTGAAAAAAAAATCAAAGAATTAGCTATTAAAGGACGGGACGGTAAACTCAAAGTCGAGGAGATAACTGGTGGAAACTTTACCATCACCAATGGCGGCGTGTTCGGCTCACTAATGTCAACACCCATCATCAACCCGCCACAGAGCGCGATTCTTGGCATGCATTCTATCAATGATCGGCCGATGGCCGTGGATGGGAAAATAATTATTCTTCCAATGATGTATCTGGCTCTTTCTTACGATCACCGCCTGATTGACGGAAAAGAATCCGTGAGCTTCCTGTGCACAGTGAAAGAAATGCTAGAAGACCCTAATCGACTCCTACTGGACGTTTAACGCATGACGGCGATGCCACAACAGACGCAACGCCGCTGACACTCTCTAGATAAAGATGGAACTCACATCATGAATTTACATGAATATCAGGCAAAAAAGCTTTTTGTGCGATATGGTCTGCCTGTGCCAACAGGTTACGCTTGTAATACTCCTCAAGAAGCGGTAGAGTTTGCCTCGAAAATTGGCAGTGGTCCATGGGTACTAAAATGCCAGGTTCACGCTGGCGGGCGAGGTAAATCCGGGGGGGTTAAAATAGTAAAACTGAAAGAAGAAATCCTGGCCTTCACAAAACAATGGTTAGGTAAGCGTTTAATAACCTATCAGACAGACATTTTTGGGCAACCGGTTAATCAGATTTTAGTAGAAGCAGTTACCGATATCCATAAAGAACTATATCTAGGAGCAGTTATTGATCGCAACATAGGTCGAATAGTATTTATGGCCTCTACTTCCGGAGGCATAGAAATTGAACAGGTGGCGGAAGAGACACCTCATCTGATTTATAAAACAATCTTAGATCCACTAACCGGTCCCCAACCTTATCAAGGCCGAGCGCTTGCTTTTAAACTTGGCCTACATGGCAAACAAATCAATCAGTTTAGTACGATCTTCCTTGGTCTGGCAACATTATTTCTAGAACGCGATCTGGCACTACTAGAAATCAATCCACTAGTGATCACACACTCCGGCGATCTAATTTGCCTTGATGGTAAACTAAGCGTCGACGGAAACGCACTTTTCCGACAGTCAGAAATGCGCGAAATGCAGGATCATAGCCAAGAAGACGAACGTGAAGCGCACGCCATGCATTTAGAGTTAAATTATGTAGCACTAGACGGAAACATTGGTTGCATGGTCAATGGGGCCGGTCTAGCAATGGGAACAATGGATATTGTTAAACTTCACGGTGGTGCACCAGCTAACTTCCTTGATGTAGGTGGTAGTGCAGACAAGGAGCGCGTCACTGAAGCGTTTAAGCTTATTCTGTCAGATGAGAAAGTAAAAGCGGTACTAGTAAATATTTTCGGAGGTATCGTTCGCTGTGATTTGATCGCCGATGGCATCATCCTCGCGGTATCTGAAGTAGGCGTCAAGGTCCCCGTAGTAGTCCGACTGGAAGGAAATAATGCCGAACTTGGCAGAAAACGCTTGCTAGATAGCGGACTGAAGATCAGTCCTTCCAGGAATCTCACCGATGCAGTAAAACAAGTTGTCAGTGCAGTGGAGAGTACATAATGTCAATTTTAATTAATAAACACACTAAAGTCCTTTGCCAAGGTTTTACTGGTAGTCAAGGCACTTTCCACTCTAAACAGGCGATAGCTTATGGAACTCAAATGGTTGGCGGCGTTACACCTGGTAAAGGTAATACAAAACATCTTGGTATACCAGTGTATAATACAGTACGCGAAGCAGTTGAAAAAACTGGAGCTACAGCATCTGTTATCTATGTACCCGCACCCTTTTGCAAAGACTCGATATTAGAATCCATTGATGCTGGAATTGAGCTGATTATCTGTATTACTGAAGGTATCCCAATCTTGGATATGCTGACAGTGAAAAGCAAACTTGATCAAAGCAAAACCCGTATGATTGGACCTAACTGCCCGGGCGTTATCACTCCGGGAGAATGTAAAATAGGTATTATGCCAGGACATATCCATCAAGCTGGTCGAGTAGGAATCATTTCCCGCTCCGGGACACTGACATATGAGGCTGTAAAGCAAACTACTGACACTGGCCTTGGCCAATCCAGCTGTATCGGTATTGGCGGAGATCCAATCTCCGGATCGAACTTTGTCGATATCTTGAAATTGTTTGAAGAGGATCCACAGACGGAAGGTATCGTAATTATCGGTGAAATCGGGGGTACTGCAGAAGAAGTTGCAGCTATTTATATCAAGAATCACATCACTAAACCGGTTATCGGCTATATCGCTGGCGTAACGGCACCAAAAGGAAAACGCATGGGACATGCAGGCGCGATCATCGCAAGCGGAAAGGGAACGGCAGATGAAAAATTTGCCGCCCTGCAAGCCGCAGGGGTTAAGACTGTAAGCAACCTCACTAAAATCGGCGAAACGATGAAGCAAATTTTATCAAAATAAAACCGAGCCGTCGGAAGACGGCAATAATAAATAAAAAAGATTATTTAACAGAGATGATCGTAATCATCTCTACATACATATTACATCATCACACTAGGCTTTTTTCATACATGTTTCTTATATTTTATATTAGATTCAAAAGATAACCCGATACTTTCTATTTATTGTGCCATACCAAATAAATATAGAAAATACTCCGTTTCACCTATCTAAGGTAGGTAATCTATTAGCTACCGTCTAATTTTAGTAAAAAAAGAATAAAATAACCTGTTGAATCGAGTAATTTACACCTATATAAATAAATTGTTACATAGGTAGTTAAAACTCATCATATTTTAATCCTACACAATTTTAAAGAAAGATGGCTGACTTTAATCAGAATCAGAGATAAAAATTGTATATCGTTCAAAATCGAACATATTTTAAATATGTACTTAAAATCTACTGTTTTTATTCCCGACAACCGTATAAAAACGGCACTTTTATCTATAAAAAAATAGATAAACAGTGAAACCAAAAGTGATTTAAAAATCATAGACAATAATTCATACCTATATTATAAGATAATGACGGCATCAATTATACTAATACATCAATCTTAAAGTTCCGACTCAATAGTTAAGTGAAAACTTAGCGAATATATTTTCCTTTTAAAAACTGCTTTATTAAAAATAATATAATAAGTTCCATTGCCAAACCCATTGTACCTCCCAGCACCACAAGTATATTGATGTTAGATATCAACGATCCCTGTAAGATTGCTAGTAAATAAAGAAAATTGATATTGTTAAGACTGCGGCAGTGTATAACCAGAAAATTTTCATCTCGTGATGGAATCGTCTTAGCTGAAAACGGATTAGGGATATCTACTTTCGATACCCACTGAAAGGCAATATTTGTTCGGAATGATTTCGGTGTTATAAAATTGATATCATCTTCCATAGCTCTTACTATTGACTATCAGCACTATCCCCACTAGTAAATCTACATATTTCGAAACATCATTAAACGCGGTCACAGCGCCGCCATACAGCCCTTCATAAAATAATAGATCTATTGACTCAAACAACTTCTGCCAAGGCGTAAAAGTACCGGGGACCTGATTATATGAAACAGCTTCGTCGTAAGTATGCAAATATTTGCGTGCCTTCCCTCAGCTACTTTTCGAATATTGATAAAAAGTCTTCTCCAGAAGATCAAAGTTATTAGCCATCGACCCGAAATGACTCATTATACTTACCTAAATCACGCGATTTAGGAATGGCTCGGTCCATTACAAATGAATAAAATACTGAAAGCTATCACCTTCAATTTATGCGATGAGGATATCTCATTATTGAAAGATTTTTTTTCGAAAATCTAAACTGGTGATTGTGGTTCTTGCACTACTAGTACCGGTAATAACAATTATTGGATGCTGTGGTGACATAATACAACCTCAATAATATTGATATAGGCAATCGATTTAATTTTAATTACATTATATAAAGTTACTATATCGCAGTAGCTATCTTTTGTTACCTTTAAAATATTTTATTTGTCTTTAATATTGTACTGAGTACTAAATGTAGATCCTGGCTTTTTGAAAATTCATTGTCCCATGAAAACAATACACATAAAATAAATAAAGAATATATTTATTAATATTGTATTATATAAAATATAATGAAAATTCTCGCATTATTAACTTATTGGTATAGAAGCAATGTTCTATTAATGACTGTGAATACACGAAATTAATCCAATAACAATATAGATATAGTGCTAATACATAATCATTAATACTTATTCTCATATCCTTTACTATATATTTCTCTCAATCAATACTGGTTTTTTTTCTAAAATTAATCACAATGAGATATCAGTGATTAACCACTAATTAATCTCCTTCGCTATATAAAATCTATATTCAAACTATTTTCTTTATAAACAGTATTATCTAAACTAACTCATCAAACCATACCCAATATTTCTTAATAATTTAAGAAATAACATCTGTTTTCCTGATTGCATCATATATTGATACTTATAAATTAAATACTTTTTCAATAAAAAACTATTTAATATATTTAGCTATCAACTGGATTTGCTTATTAATTATTTATTAATATTCTAAACCATTACTTTAAAATAAAAACAAGTATTAACGATTTTCGTTCTATCTTCATATTTTAATCGATAATTTGATTAGTTAATAACAGTTACTATTTCTAATAGTATATAAAATATATCTCTGAATTTTATTCACTCCATTGAAGATTATGGATATCTCATTATTCTTCTCAAATAAAAGATACTCGCACCAGACAAGACCTACCACTGGCACTTTACAAGTATATTATTTTAAAGAATTTTCTCATAATCCAGTATAAAATTACAAATTTTATCGTATTTTAATTCGAATTGGATTATTATTCAAGTGAGAATATAAAGTAGGAAGTTTATGTAAAATTCAGTTTAAATAATCTAAGTTTCACCATGGTGAAGATGAAAATAATAAACTTAATTGCTTTTATATTTAGATGTAAACATCCCTAAAAACATGAAATAAACTGCATAAATATTAATTTCATAAACAAGATAAAATCTTGTACTAAATCTATATCTGTCTTTCAAAAAGACAAAAAGAATAATATTAGGATGTTCTATAATCTTAATAAAAAGACATTTTTACTGATCATCTATTAGATAGCCATAGAAGATATGAGGAAATTTATAGACGCTCGTTTTCTTTTTGAAAATACCTTGGGATAAATAAAGAAATATATAAATATTTCCTATAAAGCTCTACTTTGGTATTCTAAATAAAAAAATTAGATTACATTCATCTATATATCAAGCAATACAAATAGGAATACTCTAATAGAGTATTAAAAACAAAACTCTATCATGATCTATGAAGAATTTATATTCCATGAATCAGATATATTTCAAGAAATAATCTTGCTATCTTCTATTGCATATTTTAAAGGCATTATAGTTTATTTGTACACTGTCTGCTTGATGTTAGAACTAAGCCCACTTCACAACCTAAACAGCAACCAAGCAACTACTATTTTATCAGCAGTTGCTTGAGAGGAAGTATAATGCATCCTCTACGCAAAAAAAAAAGACTAAAAAATAGTCTGAGATAACAGACTACACTATTGACCTTGTTTATTTCTAAAGGTATTTATAATATTTTAGATGACATGGTGATAGAACACATACTATATACCAGAATAAACAGTTCTAAACTAAAACCGTATTGTTTAAATACGTTCTCTCATACCTCCAAATCAAACAACTCTTGCAAGCGCTGACGCCGGCGAATTTGCCTGGGCTGCCCTTGTTCAAATAAAACTTCGGGCAATAGCGGGCGACTATTATAGTTGGAAGACATAGAGGCACCATAAGCCCCAGTATCGTGAAAAATTAGATAATCCCCTACCTGAGACTGCTTAGGTAAACGACAGGGTACAATTCCGCTATCGCTAGCTTGGGTAAAGACATCGCCAGATTCACACAGTGGACCTCCCACTACAGTATCACGCAGCGATTGTGCTCCGTTATCACCATCGCTACTACCATCCGCCGGCAATAGTGATATCGCATGGTGGCTGCCATACATTGCTGGGCGCATTAGATCATTAAAGCCCACATCCACTAACACAAAATGCGATTTACCCATATCTTTTACCGCCCTGATTTTCGTCACCAGGACACCTGATTCCGCTACTAGAAACCGACCAGGTTCAATCTCAAGCGTTACTGCATGCTCCAGATGTTCGCTAATTTTTCGCCGGGCGGCATCCCACAACCCAAAGTAATGTTCAAGATCAATCACTTCATCTCCAGCACGATAAGGTACTGATAATCCCCCTCCAGCAGAAATAACCGAAAGATCTAATCCGCTAGCAATCACTTGTTTCACCATAGCATCGCAGACCTGGGATAGGTGATTGTAATCCACACCCGAACCAATATGCATGTGCATGCCGATAAGTCGCAGGTTATATCGCTGAATAAGGGCGATAGCCATTGATAAATCTTCATGCCAAATGCCATGCTTGCTATTTTCGCCACCGGTATTCGTTTTTTTACTGTGGCCGTGACCAAAGCCCGGGTTGATTCTTAGCCAGACAGCATGCCCTGGCGAGCGGACACCGAGCTGCGTCAGCATATCTGCAGAGCCAACGTTAACCGGAATACTAAGTTCAACCACTCGCGCAAGGGTTGGTTCATCCAACAAATCAGCGGTAAAGACAATTTCATCGTTCTCTGTACCCGGCTGAAAACCAGCAAGCAAAGCGCGCTCAATCTCTCCGAGAGAAACTGAGTCTACCTTTACTCCATACCGACGCATGAGGGATAATAAGTGAATGTTTGAACACGCTTTCTGGGCAAAACGAATCACATCGAAACGGCGTAATTGTCTAATCCTCGCTTGGATGATTTCCGCCTCATACACCCATACAGGGCCACCATACTGGTGATATAATGGTAATAAATTAGCAGCGTTCAGATCTCGCTCTGTCGCATAAAGATTGTGCGGCATGATAGTCCTTGAATAAAATAGATCGCTTCCAGCAACGACAGCTTAGGTTTGTGGATTCTCTGTGTCATCCATTGACACCTGTTAATCTTCACATCCAAGAATAAAGATGATTGGTTTTAAAATAATTCAGAATTAATTACATGTGAATCTCTGATAGACTAAAATACTACCCTGTTCTGCAACAGAAATATCTATATATACTGGCTAAAAAGTAAAATATGTCAAAATTGGTTTATTTTCATGACATTGCCAGTATAAAAAGAGTGGTTTTTCAGCTTATATTCGATAGCAACATTTTATATTCGCCTTTCATGCAATCTGCTTTGCTCTACTTGATACATGAAGCATACCAAATAGGTCAGACGCGTTTAGTGTTATAAACACCAATTAAAACCCATTACATAGCTAGATCTATAGTGAAAAAATCTCTTATCATGAGAACATATTTAATATATTCGGACATTACTGTATGTTTATATAAACTCAAATGTAACCCATTATTTTTGAATATGTTATTATATGGTTTTTATGTTGTCTGCTTTTTGATATGAGTACATACGTACTCCCTGCTATTCTCAAGAAAAAAACAAGATGTAAGCCTCATCACATCATTACTAAACATAGTAAAAAAGAGAAAAGTATTTTTTAGAAAAATTCTAAAACTCTTTTGAAAGAGTCAACTGTATTATCTGAAAATCAGGATTTCATCCCATTCTTAACAGAAGCGATTTATGCGATAGATACAGCATTAGCAGAGCTAATATAATACTTAGAGCTACAGTCAATACAGATTTATGACTATACCTAAGCCATCGTTCTAGTTTTTAGAGCTGATATTTCCTGGGTATATAGAAATATATCTTCATAATGTTTTTACTCGACTATATTGCCCACTAGTTGTGTCACTTTTCAAAAAAATAAGTGTTGAGATCTTCTCTTATAACCCATGCAAAACTATGGTTTATATAGAAAAAACAGAATCAATCAAACCAATGCGGTTTTTTAAAAGAACGCTAAAGTAATAATTTATATGTTTCTATGATTGCAAGGTATTCATGTTTAATAACAAAAAATTCGAAGTTACTCCGCACTGTTAATATCTTTATCTTCACCATTAATCTTCTGACTACTAAAGATAATCACGATACTGTGAGTCTAAATAACATCATTCATTTCTAATACATATTAAAGCAAATAATATCCATTTAATGAAACAGGTTATTATTTAATTTTATTCGCTGATTCTTAAAAAACACCCTTTTGTTTTCGAGAGAGACCAGATGAGGTAGGGCCGTGATGGATTATATTTTCTATTTTTTTAAAATAGTCAATCTCTTTTTTATACATAAAACAGTTCTCGATCCGTTTTTAGTAAGTATCTAAGTATTTTGTGTTTTTTTAAGTTAGATGCATCTATCCTTCGCTTGAGTCTAGTTAATGATCTTAACTGTATTTGATGTATTCAACGAAATACAGATATAAATACAAATATAGATTCTATAAAAACACTTTACTTTTTTTTAGAGGTCTTCAATTCTTTGTATTCTGTTTACACATCGATTTATCTTTAAAATCAACCAAATTGATTACTTGAATTACATAATTAGAATTAAATACCTTAGCCATAAGAAAAACGCTAACTACCTTGACACTTAACACCATCGGTGGCCTGGATAATACCAGTACATTTATCTACGGACCAGTATAGTAAAAAATGATAGATCTGACTCCGTCAACTAATAAAAGTTAACGATAACATAATAAATTTCTCTTACCTAAGGAACTAACGGGGAAGAAAACTAGTAAACGGAGAATATTATCAAATTTTAAAAAAAGCATTTTTCAACCTTTTCTTATAACGAAGAATTCTGGAAACTCTTTGAAATAAATAAATGGTAACCGATCACTTTTTTCGTGATTATAAGGGTAGTCTAATTGAGTCCCGGCACTAATCTTCCAAATAAGATTTCCTGCCTCTCCTTGATTTATTTCGGACTCCGACGGACAACACCCCGGAACATATGTTGCAATCCTCTCCTATTTTTAACTTATGCTTCCAATACTCCTATTCCAAGAGTTATTGTGGAAATTTTTGGGTTATAACGCTTCTCTAAGATAAAAAGAGATAAAGTATGAAATAAAAATTCAAAAGGAGACCTTATTTGGACAGTAGCACCATTATGAATGTATTTATTATCGGTTCAATATTGGTGGGGAGTAGTATCCTCCTTAGTTCTTTTTCCTCACGTCTTGGTATTCCTATTCTAGTGATTTTTCTAACTATTGGCATGTTAGCCGGAATTGATGGCCTAGGTGGAATTGCGTTTGATAACTATCCTGTTGCATATTTGATTAGTAATCTAGCACAGGCGGTGATTTTACTAGATGGCGGTATGCGTACACGCACCACTGCTTTTCGTGTTGCTCTTTGGCCCTCATTATCCCTGGCAACGGTGGGAGTGATAATCACTACTGGCTTAACTGGCATGGCCGCAACGTGGCTCTTTGGATTAAATATAATTGAAGGCATGCTGATCGGCGCCATTGTTGCTTCTACCGACGCTGCAGCTGTATTCTCACTGCTAGGTAATAAGGGGTTAAACGAACGTGTGACATCTACGCTCGAGCTCGAATCAGGCAGCAACGATCCGATGGCAGTATTTCTGACTATAACGCTAATAACCATGATTCAAAAGGATCAAACCCACCTTAACTGGCTATTTTTAATAAATTTTATTCGCGCATTTGGCTTGGCTATTCTCATTGGTCTCGCGGGAGGGTGGCTGTTACAACAAATCATCAACCGTATTTCACTAGCTAACGGTCTTTACCCACTCCTAGCGGTAAGCGGGGGCATTATGATTTTTTCTCTCACTACTGCGCTAGAAGGCAGCGGTATTCTAGCAGTCTATCTTTGCGGTTTTGTGCTAGGAAACCGACCGATCAGAAACCGATACGGTATTTTGCAAACTTTTGACGGCATGGCCTGGCTTAGCCAGATCTGCATGTTTTTGGTATTAGGCTTATTAGTTACACCAAGCGATTTATGGATGATTTGCATTCCCGCACTTGTTCTCTCACTGTGGTTGATGCTCGTTGCACGTCCGCTCTCAATTTTGGTTGGTCTTCTACCATTTCGCCACTACACCACGCGAGAACGGGTTTTTCTCTCCTGGGTTGGCCTACGAGGCGCGGTGCCAATCATCTTGGCAGTCTTCCCGATGATGGCAGGCTTAGACAATGCACGTTTATATTTCAATGTAGCGTTTTTTATTGTGCTCATTTCCCTGCTATTACAGGGAACCTCTCTTGGATTTGCCGCCTATCTAGCAAAAGTAATCGTGCCCCCTACTGCCTCTCCGATTTCCCGCATTGGAATGGATATTCATCCAGACAACCCATGGGAGCAATTTATTTACCAATTAGGAAACACCAACTGGTGTATCGGTGCGGCTCTGCGTGATCTAAAAATGCCCCGTCATACAGGTATTGCCGCTCTTTTTCGTGATAATGTATTATTTCATCCAACTGCTCATACTCGTCTACGAGAAAGAGATATTCTTTGCATTATTGGTCGAGAGAAAGATTTACCCGCGCTGGGCAGACTATTTAGTCAATCGCCGCCTATTGCACTCGATCAGAGATTTTTTGGGGATTTTATCCTAGAAGCCAGTGCCAATTTACGTGATATCTCATCTATTTACGGTCTAGAATTTCCTGGAGAAATCGGTTCTGAACTAACACTCGGACAGTTCGTCATGACCTTACTGGGTGGAGGTGAACCAGTAGTCGGCGATAATGTCCTAGCAGAAGGCGTTATCTGGACCATCGCCGAAAAAGATAAACATCAAGTTAGAAAAATTGGCATAAAGCTTGCTGAGGAACTAACCTAAATCTAGACGAGATCTCCAAGAATCAGGAGATAATAATACCTTTATCTACACGGAAAAACAGTTGAATGCTCAATATCTCTTGTCATATCCCTGAAGATACCTCAATGAAGTGTTTAAATCCTTCAGATTGAACTATGTAAGAGTCTTTCATACTGACGTAAAGATTCCACCCTTTCTAATACTGGTTAAGCGATAGCGCTATTAATAAATCGACATAATCTTACACGCTTTACCAGCATGAATGCCATAGTTTTACAACACCGCTGACATATGTTTATTATGTTAGTGCAACATACTCTTTATCTTCAGATAGACTAGAGGGCTGAGAGCCCTCTCATACCAAGCTCTGCTTATAATCGTTAAAACTCATATTTTCCTATAACAATATATTTTCTCATCCTGAAAGATAATTTGTATATTCCTTGCTATTGTTTGTCGATAAAAACCAATAGTTAACTATAGAATATTATCAATAAGTAATATACAAAAGCATCACGCTTAAACTTTAATCTGAATCTTCTATAAAAGGAGAGAAAAAATTGAACCCCATGATATATACTAAAACAAAACCTTATACAATCTTATTCACTATTTATTAAATAATACTTTTACTACTAAATATAGGGAAACCCACGAATCACTATAAATATCATATACCATACACTTTTACTGCTGTTCAATTGATATTACGAGCATTCTTCACTTTCTGCTTACAGAAGAATATATTGAGCCTAATCAGGTATAAAAGAATCAAGAATTTTCCCAATGATGAATTCAAAATTCAAAAAATAGAGGGTAAGCGATTTTTTTTCTAGAAAACAATGCGACTTCTTGAATAGAAACAACGTTATCTTTTCATGCTAGTAAGATTTATTTATAATCCTTAATACCATCCAGTGTTTATCATTGATACAGTGTCAATTCATATACTTTATAAAGCTCGTCTACAGTTTATAAAAACTCAGCACTTACCCAAAGTAATTCTCCGAGAATAAAGTGCATTTTTCTTTTTAATAAAAAAGACTCGTTGATATTTTATTCTAGATAATATATCTCAAGTCCCAATGTTCTATACAGAAGCCCAAGTACGAAAATAGATAAAAATGACAAAAGATAAGACGGGTGGATAAGCGACTTAATTTCAATCGCAAGATACAGATATTAATAGCTCTATATCCATATATATATTTACAAACCACTTTAATAAGAAATTTAATCAATAAAATATGGATATCTTACAAACTCATTATAAACCGATATGATATATCCTTTTAAAACTAAATATTCGGTACATCAACATTGATAAATTCATCATAATTTCAAGTTATGTAAAGTTAAAACCCAAGTGTACTTGGATTTTATGTAAATCGTACATATATTACATAAAGCAATATATGATAATTTTATATTGGATTTTTTTTTGAACGTGAAAACCCACCCATGCAGTAATGCGTTATGTTATGAAATAAGTTTCTATTAATTTTCTATATCAAACTTTTATAACCCACACATATATTTCTCTTAAACGCAGACAACCTCCTCGGTTACCTATATATCTAATCAGAGGATAGAGAGATATAGTGTTAATTTACATATCCATATCAAATACCTTGCTTATACAAGCATCTACTTTCACATCGAGAAAAATCAATAGAGAACAATGCTCTAGCATAGAACACACTGACAACATCTTATTACTCAAAGCACACTTATCAAACAAAAATAATTTACACACTACGAAACTAAATAATTACGCAGGTAATTTATATATTATATTCATATAAATCATATAAAAACATTTCAAATTTCTTGAACAATCAGAATAATTACTGTAGCATTTTTCGTTTCTCGATATCATCATCTAGGAACAGGATGTATAGTAGATCAATAAAGTTAACTCAAGACTACTATATTCTTTAAGAAATTAAGAGATATCATGATTACTCGTCTTGTTTGGCTACGTAACGATCTCCGAATCCATGATAATACAGCATTACATGCTGCCTGCAACGAGCAGGAAGTAAAGGTCCTTGCTGTCTTTATCGCTACGCCTGTACAATGGCGCCGGCATGGAATGTCTCCTCGCCAAGCAACATTTATCTACGATAATCTAATATATTTAGAACAAGCATTGACAGAATGTCAGATTCCTTTTCTGTATCATCAATGCGATGATTTTAATGCTGCAGTAAGATGGTTGCGCAATTATTGTTATAAAGAAGAGGTCAAGGAAATTTTCTATAATCGTCAGTATGAAGTAAACGAACGTAAACGTGATCTCCAATTAGAAATGGAGATAGGTAAGGAAACAATTTGTAAAGGTTTTGATGATGGGGTAATCCTGCCACCAGGCAGTATCTTAAATCAGAAGCTTCAGATGTACAAGATATATACACCATTTCGCACGGCATTTGTTCGTAAACTAATAGCATCGGAAATCTCTCCATTACCCTCCCCTAAAGTTCGTCAAGGGGGGGGGGGCCAACAAAAAATTCCTTTTTTTGATTATCCCCATCAAAAAGTAGATAAAAAATTTCCTTCTGGTGAAAAAGCAGCGTTAAATCGCTTACGCACATTTTGTCAAGTTGGAATGCCAACCTATATTCAACGACGTGATCTACCAGGTATTAACGGTACCAGTTGTTTATCTCCCTACTTAACGATTGGTGTCATTTCACCTCGACAATGTCTTCATGAATTATATGTAGCATACCCAGATTTTTTAGAGAAAACGGATAGTTCTCCTTTCTGTTGGTTCAGTGAGCTGATCTGGCGTGAATTTTATCGTCATTTAATCGTAGCATATCCATTTTTATGTATGAATAAACCGTTTATTAATTGGACCGATAATATATTCTGGAATAAAAATCCAGCAGCTTTACATGCCTGGCAACAAGGAATCACTGGATACCCTCTCGTTGACGCAGCGATGCGTCAACTCAATACAATAGGGTGGATGCATAATCGCCTACGAATGATCACCGCTAGCTTCTTAGTCAAAAACCTTCTAATTGATTGGAGAATAGGTGAGCAGTATTTTATGTCACAGTTATTAGATGGAGATTTGGCAGCTAACAATGGGGGTTGGCAATGGGCAGCCTCTACAGGTACTGATGCAGCACCTTATTTTAGGATTTTCAATCCCACTACTCAAGGGAAGCGTTACGATCCAAAAGGTAATTTTATACGAAAATGGGTGCCTGAACTCAACCATGTTCCAGATGAATATATCTATGCTCCACATGCTTGGTTAGAAAGAAATGGAGCAGTCCTAAATTATCCAGAAAAAATTATTGATTATCAGCATACTCAAAAAAAAACCCTCGCTGCATTTCATGCCGCTAAGGATTATTCCTTTAAAATTTCAAGAAAAAATTCCTTTATGAATAAAAATTCATAATATTATTATGGCTTATCAATCAGATTTTTTTGTTCTAGAAACATCGAGACTTTACCTAAAGTCCAGAGTTCAGGTGACATATATGCTATAGAAGATAAAAATTCTTTTCAAAGAAAAGAGTTTTTATTAAAATCAAGTCAATCTATTATAAACACTTGGGTTAAGCACCTTAATAAAAAACATCAATATTTTTCTCCTTCACTATTAAAGATAGCTTAAACATAAGACTCCCTTCTAAAGGAAGGGATACGAGCATGGCTATGCTTGGTTTCACTACACTCGGATAATACTTCATGAACTCTTAGAGAAATTTTCGCACAATAGAAAATTGCCTATCTTCTTTAGATAGCACTCTTCTTACAGTCTGGAAAACAACAGACGGAGAGTAACATAATAGTTCTTTATTAAGTATCCACACTAATCAGATTATTGTTGCGCGATGATTATCACTGTAAATGATGAATTAATTCACATCACTCAGTGAGAGGATAAAGAGGGATTTCAAGGTAATAAGCGCTGCCTCACTGAGAGGAATATAGAATAAACTCATCTTTTAAACTAGAAATTTTCTAAAGAAAATAGCTTTGAACGCACTACGTAGTAATGAAGAGCTCCTGCATCGTTATTGATTAGCAATATAACGATTCACATTAACCCATACCGTTTAGTATAATAAAAAGATACCTTCTTATCGATGCCTAGAGTGAATCATTCATGAAATTACCGATTTATCTTGATTATTCCGCCACCACTCCAGTTGATCCACGGGTAGCGGAGAAAATGATGAAATATCTTACACTTGACGGGATTTTTGGAAATCCGGCTTCGCGCTCTCACCGTTATGGTTGGCAAGCAGAAGAAGCGGTTGATATTGCCCGTAATTACGTTGCTGATTTAGTGGGAGCAGACTCTTGCGAAATCATTTTTACTTCCGGCGCAACTGAATCCAATAATCTAGCCCTGAAAGGGGCTGCGTATGCCAGCTGCAATAAAGGCCATCACATCATTACGGCCATGACTGAGCATAAAGCCGTATTAGATACCTGCCAGCAATTAGAGAGAGAAGGATTTACCATTACTTGGCTAGTACCACCGACGAATGGTATTATCACTCCAGACCAGCTGCAAAATGCTATACGTGATGATACAATTTTGGTTTCATTAATGCATGTTAATAATGAAACTGGTGTAATCCAGGATATCTCGGCTTTCGGTGAAATATGTCGCGTCCATGGAGTCCTATTTCATGTAGATGCCAGCCAAAGTATTGGAAAATTACCGATATATCTACCAGCGTTATCAGTGGATCTAATGTCTTTTAGTGGACATAAACTGTACGGGCCGAAGGGTATTGGAGCTTTGTTTATTCGTCATAATCCACGGGTGTGGATTAATCCCCAAATCCACGGCGGTAATCATGAACGCGGAATGCGCGCTGGAACGCTTCCGGTACATCAAATTGTTGGGATGGGTCAAGCCTATTTTCTTGCGCAGCAAGAATTGGAATATGAAATTCCACGTTTACGGAAACTACGAGATCAATTATGGCATGGATTGCAACAGATCGACGGGGTATCTCTCAATGGAGACATACAGCAAAGCGTAGCAACACTGCTTAATGTTAGCTTTCATGATATTAACGGGGCATTGCTTATTACGGAGCTTAAAAATTTGGCGGTCTCAACAGGATCTGCCTGCACCTCAGCTAATGTTGAACCATCTTACGTCTTACGCGTCATGGGGGTTGCTGATGAACTAGCATACAGCTCTATCCGTTTTTCTTTAGGTCGCTTTAGCTCCCATGAAGAAATAGAGTATGCCATCACTCAAACACAGATAGCCATTTCACGACTGCGTAAAATTTCACCTCAACGTGTCATCCTTTAGCTTAATTCTGGGGTAAGAAAACAAAATTATATTTTTACTTCAGTATGTTGTCTATTCTGAGTGAATTCTTTTTCCATTTTCGGCGTACAGTATTTATTTCTTCAATTTCTAATCATTGTTTTAACCTACCACACTCTCAGGGAAAAAAGATAGGCAAAATCAAATAGAAAACACCAGATAATAGTCAAAAAAAACATTAGGCATAAAATTTCAAGAAAAGAGTATTCGACAGAATATATCCAATTATCTAGATATAGATATGCAGTCTTTTTTATAAATAAAAAATGAAATTCAATAAAGTATTTGTTACATCAGGATAAAGGAATCAACTTAATAAATTTCTACACATTTATATAAAACTTAGAGCCTCGATAATACACGAAATGGAGTCTCAATATAAATCAAGGATATTTGACCAAAATCCATAAAATACTGATAGCTCTCGGAAAGGAATAAAAAGATAATTCTTTCAGAATTGTAACCACACACTGATCAAGTGTAATATAGAGCTCACTATTTGTGTATTGAGTTTATTATAAAGTACGCTTTTACCTACCGCTAGATATCAGATGCTCAGGATATGGTTGAGTAACCTTGTTATAAGAAAATTCTAAAAACCAGAATGTCTCTTTTGCTAAAAGAGAAATTACATGACGCTGATATTTTTAACTCTGTCTTCATATATTATTTTAATATGCATCAGGAAACATAATTCCACTATGCTTTATAAAATATAAATTTATATTCAACAAGGAATTATTTAACAAAAATATTAGTTTTTTACAAAATTCAGGCTGCATCTTCAAATTTAAATCATAATTTGAAATCACATCTATTTATCAATGTTAATGACAGGAGTCATATAATTTATAACAACTTGATTCGTAATGAATTTCATGAGGCTCTACGAATACTGCAAAACATCCTTAGCGATGATCGCCATATTCAGGCGATCGGAGATGCAGCTAAACGCATTGCTAATACATTTAAATCTGGAGGAAAAGTACTCTCCTGCGGTAACGGCGGTTCACATTGCGACGCAATGCATTTTGCCGAAGAATTAACCGGCCGCTATCGTGAGAATCGTCCGGGCTATCCTGCAATCGCCATTTCTGACCCCTCTCATTTATCCTGCGTGAGCAATGATTTTGGGTACGAGCAAGTATTCTCGCGCTATATAGAAGCCATAGCCCATAAAGGGGATGTTCTACTTGCTATATCCACCTCCGGCACTTCAGAAAATATTATCCGCGCTATTAACACCGCACGCGCTAAAGAGATGTGGGTGGTTGTCCTTACCGGAAATACTGGAGGTGGGATACTTAAAAGCGCAGACGTGGCTATCCATGTTCCCCATTGTGGTTATCCTGACCGCATTCAGGAAATACATATCAAGGTAATTCACATTTTAATTCTCCTCATCGAGAAAGAAATGGGAATACCAGGAATAACCACAGTCGGGTAACAAATTGTTTCTACAATAAACTAGAGTGATGTATGTAGATTTCTACATACATTAAAACTAGTACATTCGGGAGGGAGGTATCGTGTATCTGATATCAGTCAAGTTTGTGACTTTTACTGCTCTGTCCTAAAAAACATGAGTGGCTTTTTACTACCCAACACATTTCTTAATAACTTTCTAGCTAGCATGTAATTCTCTATATCCCAAGATCTCTTATAAGAATCGCATTTTTAATATAAATATAAAACAAGCCATCTTATAAAATAAACTAGATAGAACTAAATTTTCAGCACTTGATGCTGGAACATACACGCCTAATAATCAATAGTATTTTTATAAAATCTTTGCTATAAGAATCAAATTCTTAACTTCATATGGGGTTTTTTCTTAAAAAGAAAACAGAAGCATCAATGAATTTTTATCTATTTTATAAAACGTAGATTTAAGTTATATAAATAACTCAATATAGCATGCATATTCAGCTATCATAATCTCAATACGTTTAAAAAATGTCGAGTTCCATTTCATATACCTCTAGTGATACCATGTAAAAATGATTTCCATTCTTCAATTTAAGACATTACGGTGAATTCTTAATAAGAAATACACACCATATCTATCTATAGAAGATTTCTATATCGTTAAAGTGATATTTGTTAAATACATGAGCTTTCCAGCAAGAAAATGCTATAAATTTTCGCTAAATTTAAACCTTGCCGACAGATAAAAAGGCAAACTCGAAAAGAAAAAAGATAGATATTTCAATATAAAATCCTATTTTAAATCTAAATTGATCTAAACAAAATTCAATCGCTTGGTTATATTAATCTTTAATGATTTTTCTAATGCTGTTAAAAGAATAACAACACCGCTCAGCCAGCGGATTTTTTGTTCTCACTTTTTTTAGCACGCTCATAAGATGTGATAATTTCAGATTTAGCCGCTTCAGAGTTATCCCAACCATCGATCTTAACCCATTTTTCTGCTTCTAGATCTTTATAATGCTCGAAGAAGTGGGCGATTTTTTTCAGTAGCAACGATGGTAGATCATGCACATTTTTAATATGATTATATTCTTTTGAAAGCTTCGTATGCGGTACTGCGATTAGCTTTGCATCTTCACCGGATTCATCAGTCATTTTTAAGATACCTACTGGACGGCAGCGTACCACGCAACCCGGTTGTAATGGGTATAGCGTAGGCACCAGCACGTCTACAGGATCGCCATCCAAGGCAAGGGTCTGGTTAATATACCCATAATTACAAGGATAAAACATCGCTGTAGGCATGATACGATCTACGAACAAGGTGCCGCTTCTTTTATCAACTTCGTATTTAATAGGATCGGCATTAGCTGAAATTTCAATCATCACATAAATATCTTCCGGTAGTTCTTTCCCTGCGGGCAACTGATTTAAGTTCATATTATTTCCTTAAGCTTTACAATAATGAAAACATTGCCTAGTGTAACTGATTTTTCCTTTCTAGGCATTAATATACATGTGGAGGAACGCATGATTTTTCATAATTCAAACTGAATGTAGACACTCTAGTTTTCAGAACGCCGAGTTTCATTAAAATATATTTTAAAATACCTCGGCCGCGATTATCTCTTATTCAGATCATGAATAGACAATCAGGTATAATATATTCAATATTATTAAGAAGAGACTAGGATATAATTGAGAATGCGAAATAATACTATAATTCTTCGAGGTTAATATTTTATATATGTTTTTCTGACAAGATACTTTCGACTAAGTTAGTTAATGAATACTAGCGATCATAGCTACCTTACTTGACTTATTTTAAACTACTAAATACAGAAAAAACTATTTGATCATTTATCACAAATAAGTCTACAGTATTATTGCTAATGCAAGATCAATCATCTTCCGGATTACCTAACAGCTTTAAATCTTTTGAAACAAAAGACTTATATCTGATAAATACTTGCTTTTTATGAAAAATCGCATTAAACAAACAATTATCAAGGCTAAGTGCCATGCCTCAAAATTTTATAAGAGATTATAATTTGTTCCTTAGAAATTTAGATAACATCATCTATATATATTCTATACAATATAAAGAAATATTAATTTTAGGACTAATTAAGGTAACCTTTGATCGTGGAAGTAAGAACATTAATAAATTTTAATTCATACCTGTCCGCCAGCATAGCTGTAATGTGTTTTTGAATACATCTAGTATAGATGCATTAAAAAATTCTGTTGATAGCTTCAGAATCTGTCAAGCTAAGATAGTGCTCCTGTCAATTTATATATATAAATATTCATACACATTTATGTACTAGCAGCAACTGCTTATACATGGTCAAAGAGCACCTGTTCATTGCTTACTATTGTGATTTAGTAGTTATTTTTATCATCTTAAATGATATTTTTAAAATATATAAGATGCGTTATATACAGAAACCTGTATCGATTAATGCAGTTATATAATGATGTTTTCTCCATTTGTCAATACTTGAGACATGGAATCTAGAATAAATTATTTACTTAATCAGTCCATTATAGAGTGATAATTAGAACCACCTCAGTAAGCGATAGAAATCTTATTAATCTACACACTCTCGTAGTACGTCTAACCTTCATTAATAAAAACTATCGGAACACGTATGTGCAGGGGGTAATTACAAAGTCTACTTTATCCGAAACTAAGAAATGTATCTTGAAAGTTATTTATATGTGCATAAAGTTAGCGAATCAGATTACGTATATTCTTTTTAATCTTTTAAACAGAGTTATCCACAGGCTTCCTTCTTCCCTTCCCATTATACACTGGGTTTCTGTTTTTTTTCTTTACTGT
The DNA here is from genome assembly GCF_020541225.1 of Candidatus Steffania adelgidicola. Classification (GTDB taxonomy): domain Bacteria; phylum Pseudomonadota; class Gammaproteobacteria; order Enterobacterales; family Enterobacteriaceae; genus Steffania; species Steffania adelgidicola. Next base: position 934,301 of record NZ_CP045889.1, read on the forward strand.
AATTGATTGAAAATCAAAGATATTTTTTTATTAAATATAAAACATATTACTTAAATTTTTTTTTTATAATTGACTAAATAAGAACTTTTATTTTTATACACAGCGTACAGACAGTGTTAAAACGGTTTTTTTCAGTATATTCTCGTTTAAAAAACTTGATTATAGTCTTCCGTAATTGGGTTTTCTACTAAAACCACACTCTAGTTTTTCTTCAGCTAAACGAATGAATGTTAATTCCAACATCTACTCTGAAATAGAGTGTGTCTCTTATAACAAATATTTTTTACCGTTGTATTTTACTAAATTAAATATAAATTAGATAAAACATATCTACCCTAATATTTAGAAAAAAAAATAAAATTCTTTCTGAAGAACCCAGATTACACATAAAAATACAACCAATCTTTTATTGGTAATAAAACATTTTATTAACCAATACCACTCTTTACTATACCTGATTCTAGCGTCTAAAATATGAACTTTATATGATGAAAAGAACACTTAAAAAACAAAATTCTGACCTACAGTACTTTCTTCAGAAGAACTATACCATTCATTTTTAAAATCAGGAGGACCAAGTAAAACAAATTGCAAGATCCAAGATTAAGCAGACACTTATTGACTTCATCCCCCCTGTAGTAGAGCCATTTCTTAGATTAAAAAAGATTCTTTCTCTATTTTCTGTAGAAAATATACGTGGATTATATTCATCCTCAGTTAAAAATTTAAAAAACTTTCCCTATTATACCTGCCATTTAAAAATCGATTTAGTTCATCTATCCCATCTCTTCAAAAAATTTTCTCCTGAAATTTACTTCACTTCTAAACGAAGATTACTTAACTCCTAACTTTGTTTTTAGGGAGGGGTATAATCATTTCTTCATATCAACCTAATCTCTTCTTTTATTACCCTGTATCAATGACAAAATAGTTGTGATCATCAATAGACTCATATTTTCCATATACACATAAAAACCTGAATAAGGCACGTTATACTTATAAAATATTCTTTTATGTATTAAAAGGGTGCTTTACCGACTGATATAAACGAATCGTTATGATATACTGTTTTATATATATCTCTGATACATATATTTATCTACGGATAACATTAAGCACAATTCTGATATTATCAGAGCGCTAAATATTTTTATTAAATATCAACTTTTAAAAAGTGAAACCAGATATGTTCAGATCATTAAATGATAGCCCAAAGATTAAGAACGATCAGAAACTGTTAATCTCGAACTGAAAATATTATTTATAATAACAAGTAAGAAGATCAATTATTACATCTAATGATTAGCGTCTTAATAACATAATGATACTAATCATAAAAAATACCATACTTGGTAATAATGCTGCAAATGCGGGCGGCATATTGTAAACTAGACTCAATGGCCCGAAGATTTGATCTAATAGGTAAAATAAAAAACCCCAGCTTATCCCTGTGATAACCCGTACTCCCATAGGGACGTTACGAAGTGGTCCAAAAATAAAGGATAATGCCATGAGCATCATCACCGCCACCGAGAAAGGCGAAAAAATCTTGTTCCACATGTTTAGCTGATAACGGTTAGATTCCTGCCCACACTGTTTAAGATAGTGAATGTAGTTGTACAACCCTGAAATGGATAAGGAATTGGGCTCCAGTGCAATTACCCCTAGCTTATCAGGCGTTAGGTTGGTTTTCCAATCTCTATTGAGCGTTTGTTGATGGATAACCTGTTTACTATTAGTAAAATCCGATTCATCGACTTTTTGGAATTTCCAACTCCCGTTACTAAAGGTTGCAGTAGTGGCATAACGCAATAACTGTAGCCGTGGCTGTTCTGTCTGATCAAAATGGTAAATATTAATTCCAGCTAATTTATTACTGCCCACTACCCGTTCAATAAACACAAAATCATTACCGTCTTTGGCCCACACACCATTTTGAGTCGAAAGAACAGCGCCCCCGTAAATCGCTTGCGTGCGATATTTATAGGCTATTTTCTCTCCAGCAGGCGCTACCCATTCAGCAATGGCCATAGTCCAGATGACTAGCGGAATAGCAGTTTTAATCACGGAACCAGCCACCTGAAAACGACTAAAACCCGATGCCTGCATCACAACCAGTTCGCTATGAGTCGCAAGCGAACCAAGACCGAGAAGTGCTCCAAGCAGTGTTGCCATCGGAAAAAAAATTTCGATATCTTTAGGGATGCTCAGCAAAGTAAACAAACCAGCACCAATCGCTGAATACCCTCCCTGCCCCACTTTACGTAGTTGCTCAATAAACTTAATGATTCCCGCTAGCGAAACTAGCATAAATAAAGTCATCATAATAAAACTAAAAATAGTTTTACCGATATAGCGATCTAATACAGAAAACATTAGGCAGCTCCTCGAATATTTAACCGATCACGAACTCTTCTAACCGGTACGGTATCCCATAAATTCAGTATTAATGCTAACGTTAGGTAGAGAATATTAGTTATCCACATCCAGAGCATTGGGTTGAGCTTTCCTTTAGCGCCATTAGAACGCAAGCAAGTTTGCAATAGAAAAAAAATCAGATACAACAACATCGCGGGGAGCATACTTAATATACGACCTTGCCTCGGATTAACCACAGATAAAGGTACCACCATTATTGCCATAATTAGCACAGATCCCACTAGCGTGAGCCGCCAGTGCAATTCGGCACATACTGCAGGTTCCTGTGACCACAAAAGCTGATAAAATGTCATTTGCTCAGCATCGTTCTTGTCTAGTACAACCGGCCGATGTCCTATAACCGCCTGATATTTAGTAAAATTAGTAATGCGGAAGTCATGCAGCAACGAGGCCCACTCATACCGGGTACCTTTATCTAGTATGACTAGTTGCGAACCATCCTTCCGCTGAGTTATATACCCGTGATCTGCTATCACCACGAAGGGGTTGAGTGCACCCTTGGGCTTAATCTGTGCTAGGAATATATGTGTAAGATTTTTATTTTTCACATTACCGACGAATAAGACTAAATTTCCATTTTCTGCTGATTTAAACTGACCCTCGATCAGCACCGCCATACTTGGATTGACCTTGACTTCTGACATCACCATATCCTGATGGCGCGATGACCAAGGGGAAATCCATATGAGATTTACTGCTGCGAATACCACAGTAATAAGACCAAGCAATAGTGCAGCGCGAATTACAATACTTTTTCCTAACCCACAGGCGTACATAACCGTAATTTCGCTTTCAGCGTACATACGACTTAAAGTCATTAATAATCCCAGAAAGAGACTTAAAGGGAGAATTAATTGAATCATTTCGGGCATACCTAAGCAGAGCAAAGATAGAACCAAGTTTATTGGAACATTACCTTCCACCACCGCCCCTAAAATCCGCACTAACTTTAGACAGAAAAAAATCAAAAGCAGAATAAACAGAATAGCGAATTGGCTTTTAAATGTCTCCCGCATCAAATATTTAGTGATTATCACTCTTATTTTGCCTGTAATAACTGATCGTTATTTAGATATCTTGACCCCATATGTTTGATAAATGTAAGATGGGTAAGATTGATAGTATCTGTTTTTGTTTTAGTGCAGACGATTCAGTGCAGTATCATGCTAATTCGCTATCAGACGCTTAACGTAAAATCTATAAGCAATATGCGAAAATATTCTAGCTTTATTGATATTATAAAAACGCTATACCAGCCGGTATATCCCATGGAAATAAAGCGCTCTAGTACAAGAACTCGATCCTACCGATAAGTATGACTCTGATGATTATTGTGAGATATTTTGAAAAAATCACACCAAAACATGCTACTGATCGAGGTTATATCTTAAATAAATGATATTGTATAAAACAACAAGCACTTCATTTTGCATTAATTTTTTCTAGTATGTTAATCTTCGATAATTAACTAAAGACATGAAGCAATTAAGAGATTCGGTGCAATAAAGACACACTTTACCATAGACCCCGTGTTGATGGATTTAACGACGTGATAGGGGGGGGTACATATTAACCCGATCCCCCTTAATTATTCATTTTTGAAAAATCATAGTGCTTGAGTGATGAAGAGGCATGGTTAGGGTATTTTACCCAAGTTTAGATCCTAGTATCTACTTAGCTCTTCAGAAAGCTGAAAGGTAAATATTTACAAAATCATCCGAGACTACACAGGTAATAAAACACCATTGCTCTCTATAAGAGAGCAATATTTTCTTTAAAGTTTACTATACGTCAAGACGCACGTGATCGATCTTGCCCCAGATGTAGTTCTCATATGTTTTAAGGAACTACATGAAAGTGTCTTACTGACAGTAAGACTAGCAATGAATATATTGGAATAATAACGGTTGTGCTCTAAAAAACAAAAAATATCGGACTACTAAACCCTAAAACTTATCTAGATGAAAACAACCCCCACTCGATAATTAATGCTAACTTCTGGTATCTAATCTTTATTTGTCCTGCACTCATCATCTTGTAAGGAAAATACATTCCCAATAAAAAAGCGAAATTACTCTGCTTCACGCTCTAAGATTAAAAATCTTAATTATAAAACCATTTTTAGAATCAAAATTCATAAAATTGTTTGATAGTATATAACACTACGCTATTATCAAATAAATTTAATTTAAGTTCAATATTCGCTAAAATAGTACTATATCTGCATTTACGATGAAAAATATCGCCCCATACTACACACCGCTCAGAGGTGAGACATAATCTCAGGGAATAAATCCATAGAAAGATAATTTAAAATATAAAGGATTAAAATCACAATCATCGCTGAAAAGTCAATTCCCCCCATGGGGGGAAAGATGCAGCGCATTGGATGCATTAAAGATTCGCTTAATTGATAAAATATCATATCAATTGGACTATGTCCCTGGCTAACCCAACTGAGCAACGAACGGATAATCACCACCCAAAAAATCAGTTCACCAATTGCTTTGATCATGGCTAGCAGGCCAATTAGTAAATAAGAAGAATCGATAAATATAACCCGCATCTCAAGCACGGTCAATAACGGGAATTTAATCATTGCCAAAATAAACACTAATAACAATGAAGCGGTATCCAATGCTCCGCGTGAGGGGATTATCTGGCGTAAAATCCCAATAACCGGCTGAGTAATTTTAATAATGCATTGCGAAAATGGATTATAAAAATCACAGTGAGTCCACTGCATCCAAATACGCAATAGTAACATCATAATAGAAAAATCTATTAATGTCTTAACCAAAAACGTCAGCATAAGAGATGTGTTTCCTTATTCAGATTGACAAATGCAACAGTGACAAAGATAATAAAGGATATTTTCCATACTCTTAACTTTTGAATTGTCACATTCTGCCGAATATGTGATATACGGCACGGGTTCTTATACGGCATCAGGCAAAGGCATTAGGCGCTTTATCAAGCGTCTAATGCCTTTGCCTGCGATTTCATGGATTCCATAAACAAAAAAACAAATAGTATACGCTACCGACAGTAGCAATAACCCCATTAAGCGAGATTGATGGACGAAGGAGCTCTTAAGTTACTCTCCCGCCAAAAATCGCAGTACCAATGCGCACTAACGTGCTGCCGGCAGTGATAGCTGGCAACATACAGTTCGTCATTCCAAGTGAAAGTGTGTCAATACCATAATGAAAACGTTGTAAAGTCTTGTAAAGCTCAAACATATGCTTGAAGACCGCTAGTTTTCGCTGGAAATCTTCTTCTAAAGCCGGAATAGCCATCAAACCTCGGAGCTTCAAACGCGGGCATCTTGAAATTAGCGATGCTAGAGTTAACATCTGGTCAAACGCAATACCGGTTTTAGTTAACTCACAACTAATATTGATTTGGATAAGTACGTTAAGCGGTAACCGGCCTGCCGGACGCTGATTGTTGAGTTTCCTGGCTATTTTTGGGCGATCTAGAGTATGACACCAATCAAAATGCTCTGCGACTAAAGCACTTTTGTTAGATTGTAGTGGACCAATAAAGTGCCAGATAAGAGTGACACTTTGTAGACGTTCACGAAACCACACTATTTTTTTCACACCTTCTTTTACATAATTCTCCCCAAATGCCCGCTGGCCGGCAGCAATGGCTGATTCAATTGCTTCTATCGTTTGTGATTTACTTACAGCAACCAAATTAATCTGCTGTGGATCACGACCGCAATCGTGCGCTGCTAAGCGGATTTGGTAAAGAACATATTGTAGGTTCTGTTCGATTATACTCATCATTTTACAACATCATATAACATTGAATAATCGCATAAGCGATCACATAAAACATAATCTCCATCTTAATCCTAGTCGATTTCTGATAATTCGAACGTATAATTTACCGCAACTCTTTAAGATATTGATCTTAGTTGTTGTGGAGATTCGCTGCTAAACGATTCCAATCAGGAATCGTTTAGCAGCGAATCAAGCTTGCTTTCACTATAAATTTTAAAAGTATCTCTATATCATATATTAAAATCGTTGTGTTTTTCTCTTATATGTACACTTTGGGATGCTCAATTCGAATCAGTTCTAATAAATAAAGAACTGTATTCAAGTTAACCCCAGTAACGATGATGAATTACTGAATACAATGCATCATATGACAATGAGTATGAATTACACTAATTACGTCACTGCTTATACATTTTCAATACGAGACTCAGTATAATAAAAATATCTCATACTTAACAAAATTCTGGTAATCTTTTTTCCTATTTATCCTCCAAGCTTACGAAACTAATCATCATAAATCTATAAAATTATTTACTTTCAGTATTTGATGACCATGGTCTTTATGCAAACATAACTTAGAATCTCATATCTTTTACTAACTTATATTAAGAATATACTAATGAATCGTATTAAAAAACAGAATCTCCCCACCTTTATTTGTATAGATTAGAACATTATTAAAAAATATATTTTCCTACCATGCAGTAGATACCAATGTTTCATTGTAATACCGATAATAATACTTAGTTTAAGTATCATATGATAATAAAAATCATCACAAAGAAGAAATGCATTATTCAATATTAATTGAATAGCTGACTTATACCGCCCGCATTAGGATACGATCCTTAAGTAGAGTCTCTTTCCTCAAGGGTTGTTATAGAAAAAACTTCTACAGAAGTAGCTTAACTTTAGTCTAGTCACTAGATCAGTTCATCAGTTTAAGTGATGTTATCATGTCTTTTATATTAACCAATATACATGAAAAAGTGATAGTCTTAAAGACTATCACGATATTAAATATCGCTTATAAACACAGTTATTTTCTATTTATAATAGCAACCTCCCGTGTGTTTTTAGAAAAAAACATTATTCTTTCTATAAATAATTTCTAAAAATATTTTATGTAATTAATTCCCCATCGAGAATCAATTACAACTGAATCGTTGTTAAATCAAGCTTTAAAATATAACGGCTAAATAACATAAAGTGGATAAAAAACAAATACACCGCATAAAGAATTTTAGATAATAACCCGGACATATCCACATAATATGTGTTACATCACTCCTATTTATGCTAAATAATATTTTATAAAATGTTATCTGGACCTAATTAAAACTTAAGAGGTATCTATCTCTCTTAAAAAATCTTGAATATAATCAAGGCAAAATACCTCGCACAGTTTTAAGTAGATATGGCCTCCTCTGATAGAAAACAGATAAACCCGATATCTTTTTTAAAATTAAAAATAAACAACAGAAATATAAATTTCGCTGTTTATTTGTGAAACCTGATATAGAAAAAATCTTATACCTTTAAATTCATCAAAAATATAGGATATACCGAACGCTGCAAACAAGATTTTAGAGAACATGCTAAAAATAAAAGCTCTTTACTAGAGAATAGTGGTATTCTACTACCACACTAATATTCTGACTTTAGAATTATATATTTCCCCCATCAGTATTAAAGAAAAAATATAATGAATATCTATATAATCTTGTCACACAAGAAAACATAAAAAATGAAAGATGACTTACTTCAAGTCAGTAATAATTATTCGGGATTTTATCAAAAAATCAATGACAATATAGTTTATAATTATTAATAAAATCTTTACAAGCTTCTATTAATGTTAAAAAGGTTAATTTATGAATGTGATGATATAAAAATAAACTAAAGACAGATACTGATCTTGCCTATCTAGATCGATAGGCAAGCATCCCCCCTTAGAAGATACCGCGCTAATCGTTTAAATATTTTATTAAACTCAGATTAAGAACACAGAATAGCATTAACATTACCAATAATGCTCACTAGTTATATGACCTGGCTTATACTTAAAATGTTTTCGCATTCTCCGAGACTCCATTAAGAACTTCTGGGTATTGCGTACCATCTGCGGATTTCCACACAGCATGACATGGCTATTTTCGGCGTTTAATCTCAGATCTAGCGCTTCCTCCAGCGAACCATCGGCAATGAGTTTGGGAAATCGGCCAGTGAGTGATCCAAGAATCCGCTCTCGGCTGACTACTGTTTGAACACGGAGCTTATTGTTATATCGCTGCTTCAGTTCCAGTACCTTCGGTAGGTAACTGAGATCTTGAGAAAAACGCACTGCGTGAACTAAAATAATTTGTTTAAACCGTTCAAGTCCTTCGCCTTGTTCAAGAATGGATAAATAGGGACCTATAGCAGTACCCGTCGCTAGCATCCATAAATTTTCACAAGGTGGAATCTCATTTAGCACAAAGAAACCAGCCGACTCCTTAGTTAGCATCAAGCTATTTCCAGGCTGAAGAACCTGTAACGCGGGGCTAAGTGTACCTTTAGGCACACTGATAAGATAAAACTCTAGGTTATAGTTGCAAGGAGGATTAACGTAGGAATAAGCACGCTGAACTTTTTTTCCGTCAATGTCTAATCCTAGTTTAGTGAATTGTCCAGCGGTAAAAGGGGAAATAGGTGCATGTACAATCAAACTAAAAAGTCTATCCGTCCAGTATTTTAGCTGTACAACATTGCCGGTTATCCATTTATTCATAGTATTTTATTCCTCATTATACCGGTAATAACTAAGATTATCAACGTTGATTTTTTTTTGCTGCGTTAGCAGTGTTGTCATACAGAACAAACCAACATTCGGTGCCTTCTCTCAATTAACACTTAAAATTTTCTATTATCACTTAAGTTCCTTCGCATATCCAACTATGGCATATAAAACAAGGTTACATACAAAAATATAATTTTTACTGATGCCATCTTAATTATGGTTAATGATGAGATCATTATCAAGAACCTCTTTGTATATTACATATAATTTTGAAAAGGATAATTTCATATTTAATAAACTTGATTATTATTCTATTTTCCATACTCAAAACAAATTGCGTCATATAATATATATCTCTTTTTGATTCTTCACTTATTCTCGATAGGATTGGAATCCTGCGCAATATATATTTACCTATTCTAAGAGAATGCAGATTTCAATGCCGTCTAGTTTCGCATCACTGTAAATAGTATGCTACATCACAATGGATTGATTTCTTAAAAAGAAGAGATAGAGACTTTTATAATCTACATATAAACATGTTTTCTGCTTATCAGAATTCATTTATTATAAATAGATACCATATCTAATAAATGTCTAATAATGTCAGACCAAACCTTTAAATTTCTAAATATTAGGTTGCAATCGTGTTAACATTTTAAAAATGTTTCGGATTCGTTAAAATCCTTACATTAAATCTCCTAGTCAAAAACATTCTTTCTTTATTTCAATACTCTATTTTGTTGATAAAATTTTATAAAACCATTGTTTTATATAGTACTTTATTTTTTTATAAAAAATAAATATCAATCTCCTTTAAAATAAGGCAATAATCTTTATGCCATGATTCTAAATCATGGCATAAAGATTATTTAATATTTTATAAAAATCTCGACATATCAGTTTCATGGTATTATTCAGTAGGGTTTTATAAAATCATTAAATTAATCCGCGAAAAATATAGATAAATCAGAAGTCTTTTTCTGATATAAGACTTCTCTACTGGTTAGTATATAGTATTAAGATAGCTTGTTTATTTCGAGACAAAAAATCAGATCGCAATATTAAAATATGCGTTTGTGAAAAAAGTGAAACACACATTAATTATTCACTTCCAGTTGGAGTGAACTGTTTGTTTTTACTGATGCAGACTTTACCACAGAGAAAATTTCATAAACTGAAATAGCGTTTCACTTCACGAACCTATAAAATAAACACAAGTTTTGCTAAATAAATCTAGTAAACTTTACTACATAATTTATCCATTAATATTTTTTAATATCCCATCTTTAAATACAGATTTAAGCCCGGCCAATACTGTATATTAAGTGCAGAAGATCTGCGGTAAAACTAATATTCAATATGGAATTGAATTTTCTTCGGAAAAGAAGATGTGATCTTACTTTCATATTACCTTAAACATTGATAACATTTTTAATGTTTTCTTCATCTGCTACACATGCTTTATTCTGTTTGTACACCACGAACAACGATTCCAATATCAAAAAGATACAGATAAAGCTCAAGAACATACGCACAATTCACCTGTGCGTCATCAAGACGGGGTCTTGAATCATATTTTCAAACAACACACTTCGCTATGATATGCCGTACTGTTATAGTTTTACCATTTATACCCCCCTCCTTATTAATACTATAGCCTGGGCCAGGATAGATAAAAATATTACTTGTCTGAATGTTGATTCTGATTTGTAAAATTTTCGTTCCTTGGCTATTAAAGTAAACGCGTATGACATCCTATTCGAGACCAGAACCCATGAAAAAGCATATTTCTATCATAAAAAGTGATTGATAAAAATCAATATAATAATCAAAGGTTAAATAGGTACATGGTTTAAACAAAAACCACATCTCTTTAGAGATTTAATTTTTTATGTTTTTATCGTGAGTCAGTTAGTAGAGAGGTGCATGACTCACCTGCTCTCAGGCAGAAAAAGTTACAAAGTTATCTCTTCCCGATAACAGACTCTTACTTTATACTCGGAGTATGACAAAGTCTTTTACTAATACCAATATGACAGCTGAAGGCCATTTTATCTTTGCCTTAGCTAGCACTATCTTAGCTAAAAAAACATCGATCACATCTACTCTTGCACAGGGGGACTGGTGGCATATTATTGCTGGAGGACTACTTGCTGGCATACTCCCAGATATAGACCACCCTAAGTCAATACTGGGACAGCGATTAACTTGGCTTTCTATTCCTATTTCCAGGGTCTTCGGCCACCGAGGATTTACCCATAGCCTACTAGCAATCATCACCGGAATTGCGCTCTTTATCTTAGGAGTACCTTCTTCGAAAAACCTGATCCCTCTGGATGCATGGCATGGTATAATTATTGGTTATTTAAGTCATATCATAGCAGATATGTTAACTCCAGCTGGAGTACCTCTACTATGGCCCTGCAGATGGCGATTTTGTATACCTATTTTACATCCCAAGAAAGGCAATCACGTTCAACGTCTTCTGTGTATTATACTCCTAATTTTTGCCTTGCAGCATCAGACTGGTACACCAATTACACAGCATCTGAGTATCCCTGATACTATTCATGTATTTTGGAAAAAGATCCGCCATAGCTTATTGCAACCACCTTAAAGAATATCAAGTTGGGATATCTCTAACAGAAACGATCTTCTTCATCACGATCCAGAAGCTTTTTTTCTCCAAGCGAGAACGGCACTCATATTTCCCACTTCTTCACATATAGCAGAGTCTCTTTATTAAAAAGAGAAAAAAATACTAAGGTCCTTGAAATGGACTATTTAAAATCTTAGAAAAAGGAAAATCACTCATTAACACATCTATATTATTTCACAACTAAAAATCATTAAAATATTTAACTAAAATTACATGGCATTATTAAAACTTAATGTTTTTATATTTAACCTTTATGCATAAAATTCCATAGATATATATTTTCCCTAAAAATTGAAACCTATTTTAGTTGTTTTATAGTTAATCATAAAATTATGCTTATCATGAGGCATGGTTTTTAACCATCAAGGTTTCACTTCGTAAATAACCTTGCAGTTCTTAACACTCATTGAATCAATAAATAATTGTGAAAACGTCGAGGTTGTATCACATACTCCGATTTCCATAAATCAATAATCTACCCTTATTCAGGGTATACAATATCTTACGTTGAGAAAATCGTTTTAACACATCCTCTCTTTTTGATACGATTACGGGATCAAACAACTTTGTATATCAAACCCTATATATAAACAATTAACTGCATATCTATGATGGCAATCATACTTATATTATGGTAATAAACACAACAATATCAACTCGTACAATTTATCCCAACACCTATTAAAGGTGTATGTAGAATTTTCATTCATTTGCTTTTAACTGAATATGACACTATTATCACAAGATAAACAGTGAAACTTTTTTGTCATCTTCACTCCGTATCGACGCCAATCATAGATTGATATAAATCAACTAGAAAAGTATCAAAAAGAAAAAAATTTTAAACACTAATACCAAGTATTATCTTGGTAGATGATGTTCTTATCCTAAAAGGATAAGGAATATAAACAAATATTTTTATTTATATATACGCTAATTGTTTTGAATTCTTATAACGATTCATCAATCTGAGGATTGTTTTAGATTAACCAAAAGTCACACTCTGATCTTGAGTTTACTCCTTATCTTACTATAGAGATACAACATTAAACTGTTGTACAGTTATCGTATTGTGGATTCAGTATCTTACTGTAATCAACAGTACGTAAGCGGATAACTAACTTAATTTAAAGTATATTATTACCAAGTAAAAAGAATCTCATTGTTAACATAATGATGTTTTTTTTACTTTTCTCTGCAATTTATTTATTCTTGAATCATACCTAGATCTATACAATACAGGTTATTATTTTAGGCTATTTCCGGCTATCAATTACCACTAATTAAATAATCATTATTTATTGCCAGTAAGATACACGATTCTTATTATCTAGTATTTAGCACATCATGATGCGAATGTATATCACTCAAGTATTTTATTAGGTAATCGCTTTGCTATAAGCGATAAGTTCACTTCCAATTATAAATGTCTTAATGAAGTTATAAGGTTTTTTGTGATGAAAAGAAACTAAGCAACGTCAATATAAACGCTAAGGATGTATGAGTATAAACAAGCAGAGGTTTCTTGAGACACAGATGATTTTACTTAACTATATTGTTTTTTTTCTCTTTCCCTACCCTCTCGCTGATTTATTTTTTTTAAAATGACTTATCAAACGCTTGCGTTTACGTAGCTGCGTTGGTGTCAGGACATTATGCCGGGAAGAAAATGGGTTGAAGGCATTCTTAAACTGAATTCGAATTGGCGTACCTATTATCTTCAATGTATTGCAGAAATAATTTTTTAAATACCGCTTATAGGCATCCGGCAAACTTTGTACCTGCGTGCCATGAATGACGACAATAGGCGGATTATAGCCCCCAGCATGAGCATATTTTGGTTTTATTCGCCGACCACATAGCATCGGCGGTTGATGTTCATTTATCGCTATCCGCATGATTCGCGTTAGCAGCGCTGTACTCACCCGTTTTGTAGCACACTGGTAAGCTTCATTCACGGAATGAAACAGTTTTCCCACTCCATCGCCGTATAAGGCTGAAATAAAATGCACTCTGGCAAAATTGACAAAATCTATACGACGTTTGAGTGATTTTCGCACTTCTTCACACTTGTCACAAGACAATCTATCCCATTTATTAACCCCAATCACTAGCGAACGCCCACTATGAATAATAAAACTCAGCAATGATAAATCTTGATCAGAAATTCCTTCCCGCGCATCTACGATCAGGAGTACAACATTAGCATCTTGAATAGCCTGAAGCGTTTTAACAATAGAAAATTCCTCCACTTTTTTTATTACTTTACTACTTTTTCGTACACCGGCTGTATCGATTAAAATATACTGCTGTTCATCATGCATCATGGGAATATAAATACTATCACGGGTTGTACCAGGCATATCGTAAACCAGAACGCGTTCTTCACCGAGAAGATAGTTAGTGAGTGTAGATTTTCCAACGTTAGGACGCCCGACAATAGCAAGCTTAATTGGTAATAATTTGGGGTTTAAAAGTGTTTTTTCATCTTTCTGCACCCCCATTATGATTTTATTATCTGCTAAAGAGAGTGAGGAACCTGCATCTAGATCATCTTCTCTCATTAGGGAAGGCAGAAACCTCTCAAGAAGAGAATCAATAGCATGACCATGGGATGCAGAGATAGGAAAAACATCTCCCATGCCCAAGGAATAAAATTCACTCAGTACATTATTAACATTCACCCCGTCGATTTTATTGGCAATAACCACTGTCGTTTTCTGGCGTATTCGCAGATGCTGGGCAATATCTTGATCAGCCGCCATCAATCCAGAGCGAGCATCTACTATAAAGAAAACGATATCGGCTTCTTCTATCGCCTTTAAGGATTGCCAGAGCATGCGAGTCTCGACTCCTCCTTCAGTGCTATCGATACCACTAGTATCGAGAACTATAAAATTATTATTTTTCCATTGACCACGACCATACTTGCGGTCACGCGTTAGCCCAAAAAAATCAGAAACAAGTGCATCACGAGTGCATGTCAGTTGATTAAAAAGCGTGGATTTTCCTACATTCGGGCGCCCGACCAGCGCGATGACAGGTATCATTATTAAAACCTCATCCGATAAAAAATAGGGAATATATTAGTAGGTCGAATAATATTAGATCAAACGGCACCCGATGAATTCAGAATTCACTCTAGGGGAATGCGTGTTAAACCACAAAATCCCGGGTGATAGCATCACCCTTCCCCTTAACAAATAATAGCGTATACCTCACCATTTTTAGCCTGCACGATAAGTTTATCACCGGCAATAATCGGAGCCACCAGAAAACCAGCACTATCTACTTTTTGTTGCGCTACAAACTGACCGTTATTGGTATCGATCCAATGCAAATACCCTTCTGAGTCACCAGTAACGATATAGTTTTTATATAAGACCGGAGAGGTTAGATTACGATACTTCAGTTCACTCTGTGACCAAAGGGTCATACCGTCTTGGGTATTTAGCGCCATTAAGCAATCATTCTGATCCAGCAGATAAATACGCTCCTTGTTAACCAGAAAATTACTAGAAGAACCAATTTCCCGCAACCATTTCACCCGCCCACTTTGTAGATCTAAAGCTGCTATATTACCGTTATAGGCTTGGGCATAAACAACGTTGTTGACAACTACCGGTGTACTTTGCACATCATGAATTCGGGTCATCTCCGTGGGACCACTCACCTTCGAAATTCGCTGCTGCCAAATCATCTTCCCTTGACTAATCATAACTGCGTTAACCTGACCATTATCATCGCCTACAATGGCGGCGCCAAAGGCTGTAGTCGGAGCGGATTCACCGCGTAGTGTTAATACAGGTTCACTGAGAACAGCGGTCCATTTTACTGCACCATCAGATTTATTAAGTGCCTGTAGCATACCGTTGCTGGTATGCACCAATACAACACCATCACTTACTACTGGCATAGAGAGGGCTTCGCCAGCCACCATCCTTTCCCAAACGAGCTTGCCGTTTTGACTATCAATCGCATAAACTTTAGCTAGCTCGCTTCCTATATAAATTCGTTTTCCCGCTACCGTTACCCCCCCGGAGAGCTGTGCTGAGTGAGTATACGAAAAAAATTTAGTACGAATAGCAAGATTTTTCGACCAAATTTCTTTACCACTCTCCGTATCCAACGCCATAATCATGCCATAGGGATCAGCTACAAATACTCGACTAGCCTGGCTAGCCGGAGACAGTTTTGAATGAACATGGCTTAAGCCACCACTGCTAACTAAGTGCTTCCATAGCATCGTTGGTTGAAATTGATTCTCTACTTTTGGTAACGGCGACATAGTTATAACGTCTTCTTTACCACTAAACCACGCACACCCGCTGAGCGCAGTAAGTGCTAATAATCCTATCAACATAGTATTGCGCAATTGCATAGCGTCCCTCTCAGCTGGATAGATTATTCAATTTCATACGGACTAGTGATTGCAAAGCTGCGGACTGTAGTGCTTGTTCGTAGGCGAGCCGTGCGGCCTGATTATCTCCCTTTATCAGCTTAGCATCACCCCGAATATCCTCTGCTAGAGCCGCCCATCCTTGTCCCTTGACGCCATCCAACGTATTTAGTGCACCCTCTATATTTTTCTGTTGCATCTGTACGCGAGCTAAACGCAGTCTAATGACTGCTTGAAGATTAGACTCTCGGGTTTGAGAAAGCGCTTTCTTTAAATGCATTTCCACAGTCGAAAACTCGCCACGTTCGACATGTTGTCGAGCGAGCTCCAAAGAGCTGAAAGCACCCATGTTATTATTTTCTTTCTGGTTAGCAGTCACCACTTTCCAGACGCTGGATACTGCTATAATACCGTCTTTATGGTGGTTATAATCCCAATAAGAAAACCCTATTAAAGTGAAAATCCCTATCACAACGCTTATCGCTAAAGCCTGCGCTTTATCAGTGAAGAAATAGCGAGATGCAGCGCGCGGTTTATTACCCATAGTATACAGTGCCACGATGTTCCTCTCCTTAACACAAAATTGAGGCTAGTCGTGCAGTTATCTGACTCTGCGGTATTGTTTCCTGTGTACCCGTTACCAAATTCTTGAGTACAATCTGCTGTAACGCCACTTCTCTTTCTCCGAGCACCAATGCAAAGCGAGCACTTTGCTTATCGGCGCGACTAAACTGCTTTTTAAAACTGCCCCCACCGTGATTAGTCATCAACCGTAAGGCCGGTAAGGTATCGCGAAGCTTCTCCGCTAACCGTATCGCCATGCGCTGTACGCTCTGATCCCCTACCGCTACTAGATAAGCATCTACTCGTTGCGCAGTAGCGAAATCCGGGTTAACCGCCTTGACCTGAAGGACTAGCCGCTCAAATCCTATAGCACACCCAATAGCTGGGGTAGCCTGTCCGCCTAGGTGTTCGACTAGGCTATCATAGCGGCCGCCGCCACAAATTGTACACTGAGAACCTAAATGGCTGCTTACCCATTCGAAAACCGTCTGATTATAATAATCTAGGCCTCGCACCAAATGCGGATTCACCGTATATGAGATACCAGATAAATCCAAAAGTTCACACAAACCAGAAAAGTGGGTGCGAGCATTATCGTCAAGATAATCCATTAGAATTGGTGCATCTTTAAGCAAGGCTTGGACATCACAATTTTTAGTATCTAGTACTCGCATTGGATTAACATGCATGCGACGACGGCAATCTTCATCTAGGTGATCTTTGTGACGGATAAGAAAAGCCACAAGCGCCTTACGATAGCAAGTACGTGCCGCTAGTGAACCGATAGAATTTAGTTCAAGCGACATATATTCGCTAATACCCAGCACTCGCCACCATCGGGCAGTGAGAAGAATAAGTTCAGCATCGACGTCTGGTCCCTTCTGACCAAAAATCTCAGCACCCATCTGTTGGAACTGACGGTAGCGACCTTTCTGCGGTCGCTCATAGCGAAACATAGGCCCTATATACCACAACCTCTGCTCCTGATTATACAGAAGACCATGTTGAATACCGGCACGTACGCAGCCAGCGGTACCTTCTGGCCGCAAAGTAATGCTATTACCATTGCGATCTGCGAATCTATACATCTCTTTTTCTATTACATCAGTAACTTCACCCATAGCCCGCTCAAATAATGAGGTCTGTTCAACGATTGGAAATCGGATTTCACGGTAACCGTAGCTGCTTAGCACATTTTTTAGAGTTTCTTCAACGCACTGCCAGAATGCTGTCTCTTCCGGCAAATAGTCGTTCATGCCGCGAATCGCCTGGATGTTCTTTGCCATGTCGAATCTCTACCTGTATTAAATTGACCGCAATACGATTCTTGGCTTCTAGCATCGCTGCTTTCGCACGAATACGACTCTCTAATTGATCGATTATTAGTGCGTTATCAACACGTGTGCGTTGGCGAACACCGTCTTCGTAAAAACCGCTTTTATTATGAGCACCGGTCACCCCTAATGTGGAAACCAACGCTTCTCCGGGCCCGTTAACAACACAACCGATAATCGATACATCCATCGGAGTGAGCATATCTTCTAAACGTTTCTCAAGGGAGTTGACGGTGCCAATAACATCAAACTCCTGACGCGAACATGTTGGACAAGCAATGAAATTAATACCACGCGCACGAATATGCAGCGACTTTAAAATATCGAAACCAACCTTTACTTCCTCTACCGGATTCGCCGCCAAAGAAACACGTAGTGTATCACCGATACCCTCGGTTAATAACAAACCGATTCCGATAGCTGATTTTACCGCTCCGCTACGGGCTCCGCCAGCCTCAGTAATCCCTAGATGTAAGGGTTGATCTATTCGCGACGCTAACAATCGGTAGGATTGTACCGCTAAGAAGACATCAGAGGCTTTCACACTTACCTTAAACCCCTCGAAATTGAGCTTTTCCAAGATATCTACATGACGCATAGCAGATTCCAGCAGCGCTTCCGGTGTTGGTTCACCATATTTCTCCTGCAGATCGCGCTCAAGAGATCCAGCATTTATGCCAATACGAATCGGGATGTTTCTATCGCGAGCACAATCGACCACTGAACGAATACGCCCTTTATTCCCGATATTACCGGGATTTATCCGAAGACAATCAACACCATATTCAGCAACTTTAAGGGCAATGCGATAGTCAAAATGAATATCTGCGACCAGTGGAACCGAAACTTGTTGTTTTATAAATTTAAAAGCTTCAGCAGAATCTATCGTGGGCACAGACACGCGAACAATATCAACACCCACACGCTCCAGCTCCTTAATCTGCTGCACTGTCGCCGCGACATCTGTTGTACAAGTATTAGTCATTGACTGCACTGCGATTGGGGCACCATCACCTACTGGAACCTTACCGATATAAATACGTTTTGATTTTCGACGGGTTATCTGTGCGAAATTATGCATTAATCTTTCTCCAACCTTACAAACTGCATTTACTCATTTGATCTGCTGTTATAGTAAGCCTACACGACAACAAAGGCACCGATTTTTCATTCATACAGCATCTTCCGATGAGATATAGGATACTATACCGACATGCTAGATGCTGCTAAACGATTTCTTACCCTTAACCTCGAGAATTCCTCTGGCCAGAAATCGCGGAAAGCGATTAACTAGTTTAATTTTGTGTTATTTTGTCCAGAGACAGAGTGGTTACGCAACTGCCTTTGGCTTATTAGGTCCATAATTACTAATAGTATTACCCAGGTTAATTCTATTGACAATCTATCGCATTTCTTTCAACTTTCTCTAAGTAACACACTCTATATCAACAAATCTTTTCAAGATTTGATCAGAGCTTACTTAAGCATCATCGCCATTACTGCTTCTGCAGCAATATGCACGAGTCTTTTATAGGAGGTATTATACGCCCTACAGAAAAATCAAGGCAAAAATTGAGATCCAGGAAGATCCTATTCACTCTCAAGTAGGATTGAGATCCTTAGACGGCGTTGCTCTACTATAGCCACGCTAACTCACTTAATATTTTAAAAGGTTGAAAAATTCGCCGTCCAGACTCATTAGCACTTGCTCGTAGAAGAACACAGTGTTTAACAGATAGAATATTTATGGCACTAGTGGAAAACTTTATAAAATCTATGCGAAATCATCTGTGACAGTAGTTGAGTCGTTTGTTTAAACATAGCAAAACAAATCTATAATCATAAAGTTTTGGGATACCTGGTAAAACATGCTGGTATGGCTTACCGATGGAATGCTTTTAACTTTTTCCTAAAGAAAAAGCAGAGAATTTCTACATTACCATCAATATCTTTTCGTAGATTACTGTGTGCATACACTCACCGTGTATGAAATCTGGTCTAGGGGTTAGCAACCAAAATAAGCAAAACAAATCCTCCGCAAATATCTATTATCCATGACTAGGCACGGAATATAATATGCCTTGTATGAGGCGCATAACATGCTTTATTGTAAAAATACAATCTGAGAAAATGCTTAGT
Source organism: Candidatus Steffania adelgidicola (assembly GCF_020541225.1). GTDB lineage: Bacteria > Pseudomonadota > Gammaproteobacteria > Enterobacterales > Enterobacteriaceae > Steffania > Steffania adelgidicola. The sequence goes on from NZ_CP045889.1 coordinate 954,408, forward strand.
TCAAAGCTATATAATAGCTAAGATTAAACCATAACAACTAATATCGTCGTGTATTTATCTAAATAACGAATATGCTCCTATCCTAAAAAAGACTAATAGCATTTTTATCCTAAAATAATATTTCCTTTGAAAAATCAGCACAACACCTGTCATCAGGATGGGGTGATTGTCTCTCATCCTATTGCTCCTCTTTTTCAGAGGAAAAGTCCATACAACTTGCTTAAAAAATCCAAAACGATCTACTCGTTTTAAACCCTTTTGGTATATGCCATTCATTTATACTCTAGCTAAAGCATACCGACGTTTCTTATTCTCAGTATCTAATTTTAAATAAAAATTAATGACATGCTTGCCAAGCAAGTTTCATACCTTGTAGTATAGTAACCAGTATACAGGAACAGTAAATTAGTTGATATTTACGATCTGTTCTGTTAAACAACATCAACATACACTGTAATTTTATTATCTTAGTGTTAAAGTCAGAAAGTGGAAGCAACTCTACATCGAGAGAGGTTATACTTACTGTTTATTCGTCTTTATCCCTTATCTACTGGAATAATCGCTAGATCAGTTTTTGATCTCTAGATTTCCCTTCGTAAAATAGAATCACTGGAAGTTAAACTAAACTCGGAAAAAACAATGCGATAAAGTCTTTTTCTGTTGGTTATCTAAATATACTGTTCTAAGTAGACAATGTTGATTTGCGAATATTATTATATAACCTTCTATTAAATAAGATCAATGCTGAATTTGAGTCTCAGACCGCATCTGCTTTTATAAGTTTAACATTCGCACGTTTTCCTAGAATACGATCAATTACCTCCCCTACTAGCTGACCACAGGCAGCATCAATATCGTCTCCGCGCGTTTTACGCACAATAGTTGTAAATCCATATCCCATAAGTACTTTGACAAAACGATCAATGCGGCTATGGGAACTAGCATCATAAGATGACCCAGGAAAATGGTTCCATGGAATCAGGTTAATCTTACACGGCGTATTTTTTAAGCATCTTGCTAGTTGATGTGCATGCTCGATCTCATCGTTAATATAGTTAAGCATGACGTACTCTACGGTGACACGACCTTGATTAGCGTTGGATTTCTCTAAATATCGGCGAACTGCTGATAAAAAAGCATCGATGTTATACTTGCGATTAATTGGCATAATTTCGTTACGAATCATATCATTCGGCGCATGAAGTGAAATCGCCAGTGACACATCTATCATATCGCCAAGCTTTTCCAAGGCGGGCACTACGCCGGATGTTGATAGTGTAACGCGGCGTTTAGATAGCCCAAACCCAAAATCGTCTAGCATAATTTCCATTGCTGGTACCACATTAGTGAGATTGAGCAATGGCTCACCCATTCCCATCATGACGACATTTGTAATAGGCCGCCGCCTAGTAACGTTCGTAACGCTGATAATCTTAGCTGCGAGCCAAACTTGGCCTATGATTTCTGACACGCTTAAATTTCGGTTAAAGCCCTGCTGCGCGGTAGCGCAGAAGGTACACTGCAACATACAACCGACCTGGGAAGAAACACATAGTGTGGCACGACCCCTTTCAGGGATATAGACCGTCTCCACCTGTTGTTCGCCGATCTTGATAGCCCATTTAATTGTTCCATCGGTAGAACGTCGCTCTTCAGAAATTTCTGGTGCAAGAATCACAGCCCGTGCTTTTAATCTATCGCGTAACCCTTTGTTAAGATTTGTCATTTTATCAAAATCATCGCAACAGTAGTGATAGATCCATTTCATAACCTGATCCGCGCGAAAAGGTTTTTCTCCCATCGATAAGAAAAACTCACGAAGCTTCTGACGGTTCATATCTAGAAGGTTTTGTTTCTTCTGGACCGTACACTCAAGCGGAGGAGAAATCACTGCCATTGACGAAAACTCATGCATGATTACCATACCTTATAACGCAAATACATATTAGAAGCAGACAAATCAAGTACAAATCAAGATTTATTATCGAAGATAAGCTATAGCGTAAAAGTAACACAGGCTGATTTAGGTATGATTGGTAATTGTTAGCGCAGACGGGTGAAAATTTCACTCTCAGAAAAGAAATAAGCGATTTCGCGTATGGCTGATGCAGGGGAATCTGAACCATGCACTGCATTTTCAGTAAGACTATCTGCATAGTCAGCACGCAAGGTACCGGCTAGTGCATTAACATGGTTCGTAGCACCCATGATTTCACGATTACGACGTACAGCATCATTACCTTCGCACACCTGTACCAAGATCGGGCCGGAAATCATAAACCTTACTAAATTATCAAAGAAAGGTTGATCTTTATGTTCGGAGTAGAATTCTTCTGCCTGCCTACGGGTTAGTTTGAGCATTTTAGCACCAATGACAGTCATCCCACTATTTTCAATACGCTGGATGATAGCACCGATAATGTTTTTAACTACGGCGTTTGGCTTGATTATAAACAGGGTATGTTCAATAGTCATAACAATCTCTCGGCGATTTTCCATGCCCGAATTTATACGCCACTACTTTCGGCTGATACAAGTAAACAATCATTATAAATGATGAAGAGCGTGCTTTGCTACTCTTTTAATAATATTTTCATTCTTAACCCCTATATAGTACTTTTTTATAAATTATAACTTACTCGGTTCCACCTGACAACTAAATTTGTCAAGGACAAGATTAAATTGATTTTATAAGTTTCAATAATGAAACTTCTTAGGTTGTATCCATCTCTATAATACTTACACTACGGCCAAGCCGAGGCTGGGTTTGGCTAATATACTTATTGAAGTATCTTCACTAAATCTCTCTTATTGCCATTGACTAGATCACCATAAAAAATGATAAGAGATTTATAGACAATTTTTTGATCTAAAAACGTTATACTAGTTAGTAATAAACCATTATAGAGTCATGCAGATATACTACAAAGTTACTGCTTTACTCAATAAAATGATAAAAATTTGCAGCATGCCGATATGTTAAGATCGATCATAATCATTGTTATTACAATCTATAAAAAATTGGTTAAATAGCCAAACTTAAATTTTCTAAAAAACTCATAAATTCTAATAAGCTATAGCAGGCGCCACCTGCTGTGTATATTTATATTTCATAGTATTGAATCAATAATCTTACGGTTTACTGCGGAATCTTTTGCAATTACTGATATAAAGTAGACGGACAATAAAACTTAATCATCTAAAAAACTGCGTAGAACTTCAGACCTACTGGGGTGACGCAATTTGCGTAACGCTTTCGCTTCAATCTGACGAATACGCTCACGCGTAACATCAAATTGTTTACCTACTTCTTCCAGCGTATGATCTGTATTCATATCGATACCAAACCGCATGCGAAGCACCTTTGCTTCGCGGGCTGTCAGGCCGGATAAAACATCATGAGTCGCTGACCGAAGACTTTCTGAAGTAGCAGAGTCTAACGGTAATTCCAGGGTGGTATCCTCAATAAAATCGCCTAAATGTGAATCTTCATCGTCACCAATAGGTGTTTCCATAGAAATAGGTTCTTTAGCAATCTTTAGCACCTTACGAATCTTGTCTTCTGGTATCAGCATGCGTTCAGCTAGCTCTTCAGGTGTTGGTTCTCGTCCCATTTCTTGTAGCATTTGCCGGGAGATACGATTGAGCTTATTGATCGTCTCAATCATATGAACCGGAATACGAATAGTACGCGCCTGATCCGCAATAGAACGGGTGATGGCTTGACGAATCCACCAGGTAGCGTAAGTGGAAAATTTGTAGCCACGACGATATTCAAATTTATCTACCGCCTTCATCAAACCGATATTTCCCTCTTGAATGAGATCCAGAAATTGTAAGCCACGGTTTGTATATTTTTTTGCGATGGAAATAACCAAACGCAAATTTGCCTCTACCATTTCTTTCTTTGCACGTCGCGCTTTAGCTTCACCGATTGACATGCGACGGTTAATATCTTTCATCTGTTCGATAGTCAGACTAGTTTCGTCTTCAATCTTCCGTAATGTCTTTAGGCTACGGTACACCTCATCGTCAACCTCGTGCAGTTTTTCTGACCAGAGTTTATTCATCGCTAGAGCGGCTTGAAACCAGCTTTCAGTCGTTTCATTACCAACGAATAATGTAACAAAATTTTTCTTTGGCATCTTACTGATATCGACGCACAACTTCATGATAAGACGCTCTTGGGTGCGCACTCGATCCATCATGCTCCGCATGCTATTAACAAGATAATCAAACTGTTTTGATACCAAGCGGAACTGTTTGAATACATCTGAGAGATTTAGAATCTCTAAGGCCGATTTAGCATGACTTCGTCCGTTATTCTTAATAACATTACGTGTAATTTCATACTGCTCACGCAGTACAAAAAACTTCTGACGCGCTAGCTCCGGATCGATGCTGTTATCAGCATCGCTGCTATCCTCATCAGTTTCTTCTGCATCGTCATCATCGATGATTTCTACGATGGAGATTTCAGAACCAATATGAGTCGCTGTAGGCGCTAAATCTTCTTCCGCATCTGGATCAATAAACCCAGTAATTAGATCGGATAAGCGTGCCTCACCGGCTTCAACACGGTCATACTGCTCTAAGAGATATGTAATAGCTTCAGGGTATTCAGCCACCGAACACTGGACTTCATTAATACCATCTTCAATACGTTTGGCGATCTCAATCTCGCCTTCGCGAGTCAGAAGCTCTACAGTACCCATTTCACGCATGTACATGCGGACTGGATCCGTCGTGCGTCCCACTTCAGACTCTACACTAGACAGAACCTGTGCAGCAGCCTCTGCTGCATCTTCGTCGGCGTCGGCGGTAGTTTCAGCTAGCAACAGATCATCAGCATCGGGTGCTTCTTCCATCACTTGAATGCCCATATCGTTTATCATCTGGATGATATCTTCGATTTGATCGGAGTCGACAATATCCTCCGGAAGATGATCATTAACCTCGGCAAAGGTCAAGTAGCCTTGCTCCTTACCACGTGTGACAAGCAGCTTAAGCTGTGACTGCGGGGTTTGCTCCATAAGACGGTATCCACACTTCAGAATAATATTGGGTATTGGTTAGTGACAGTGGGTCACTAACACGAGATCTGGACTTATTGCACTGTATCCCACAACAGGGCTGTGCCGAATATTAGCTTGCCAGATATAAAGTTAAGACTCATAATTTGCTTTTTTTTGCTAATGCCTGATTTAGAGACCAAAGTTCTTTACGTTCTTCAGGCTTCAAGCCCTGAGTCCGATCGCGGGCGATAAGTGCTTCCTGGCGGGCTTCCAGTATAGAGCTATAAAAACTTGCCAGAGTATCGACAAATGTCGCCTCGAGCATCTCATCAATGATCATATGGTTCCATATTGCCAGGGTTTCAAGCTGGCGGTAGGCTTTATTCTCTCGATAACATTCCAGTAATTGACCAGTGGTTAATCCAGGATGGGCTTGGCACGTCTGAACTAATTTAATAAACAATGATACACCAGGCTGAGTTTCCTGCTCCAGTCCCTGTATTGTTGGCACTAGATCAGACAGCCGAGGACATTGAATCAATAAGGCTATTAGCATACGCATGCTAGTACGTTTTATTCGCGGTTGAAGAGAAATATTTATTTTTGGCATTGAATTTTGCAGTAATTTTTCTAGCCGTCTGTCATCAAGAATCCCTAATTTATTACCTAACTGCTGTCGTAAATAGAGCCGCAATGTTTCGCCTGGTATTTGACGTATTAGCGGAAGAGAGAGCTTACTTAACTTAGCGCGACCATCGGGGCTACTTAAGTCTACCTGCAGCATCAATGTTTCAAATAAAAATATCGACAGTGGCTTCGCCTGCTCAATACGTTGTTCAAATGCCTCTTTTCCAATTTTACGCACTAGCGTATCGGGATCTTCCCCTTCTGGTAGAAACATAAAGTGTAGTTGGCGGCCGTCATTTAGGTAAGGAAGGGCTGTTGTCAATGCCCCCCAAGCAGCTCTACGCCCAGCGCGATCCCCGTCATAACAGCAGATGACTCGATCTGTAGCACGATAAAGTAGCTGAATATGGTCGGCAGTCGTCGAGGTACCTAGCACAGCAACTGCATAATTAACACCAAATTGTGCTAGCGTTACAACATCCATATATCCCTCAACTAAAAGTAGCCGAGATAATTCCGCTTCTTCCCGTTGGGCTTCATAGAGACCGTAAAGTTGTCGCCCTTTATGGAAAATCTCAGTTTCCGGTGAGTTCAGATACTTTGGTTGCCTATTGCCTAATATCCGCCCACCAAAGGCGATAACTCGGGCACGTTTATCGCGAATTGGAAACATAATGCGTTCTCGAAAACGATCGTAGGATCGACCGTTGTTGTTAACAATCACCATACCTACGTTATTAAGGGCGGCAAGATCCTCAGGTACACAACCAAAATGTTTCATGAGATTATCCCAACCCGTTGGTGCGAAGCCGATAGAAAAATGAGAAATAACAGTTTTAGTCAGCCCGCGTAGTTGCAAATACTCATACGCCTCCTTCGCCATGTGCTTATTTAGCATCTGCTGGTAGAAATCGCTAAGTTTCTGCATTAGTTGATACAGGCGTTTTCGCTGAAAACGTGCCTGCGGATTTGAAACAGAACCTGCTTCATATGGCACCTCTAAGCCATGTTGAGCGGCAAGTTCCTCAATGGAGGCAATAAATTCTAGCCGATCATGCTTCATTAAAAAGTCAATAGCGTTTCCATGAGCGCCGCAGCCGAAACAATGATAAAACTGTTTCTCACTGTTAACGGTAAATGATGCGTTTTTCTCATGATGAAATAAACAACAGGCTTGAAAATTCTTCCCCTGCTTCTTCAGTTTAATCCTCGAATCAATTAAATCAACGATATCGGTACGAGACAACAAGTCATTAATAAAGATACGTGGGATACGTCCAGCCATAAGCCCTGTCAGATCCGTATTGTAACGACAACAATACCGCGCGATCCTTCCGGACAGCACGGCTTTCATACGCAACGAGCAAGTTTATTATATAATTACTTGTCCCGGGATAGGTAGCTAGCTTGATAAGCTCAGTATAAACGAGTACGACGTGCGTTTTCGCGAGTTAGTTTCTTGGTATGACGCTTAACAGCAGACGCTTTGGCACGCTTACGTTCAGTTGTCGGTTTTTCGTAGAACTCCCGACGACGAACTTCAGCAAGAACGCCGGCTTTTTCGCAGGAACGCTTAAACCGACGCAGAGCTACGTCAAATGGCTCATTTTCACGTACTTTAATGACTGGCATGTCTTCTCTTTTACCTTAATATAATTGGGATTCTATCCGTGACATATTCAATACTCTTATAATAAAGAATTATACTACACATCTAACGGATTTGTCAACATCCGGTGTATATAATCTTTTGCTTGCTTAGGCGGCGAATATTATTTGTACTACCAGTACCACTTTACAATATCAAGCAAGAGCATACGCAACACCACCCTACTTAGTTGATATTGATGAACACTGAAGTACTATGGCTAAACCTTCTATGGGCCAAAACAAAGGATCTCTGCCAGACATATATACTTCTTTTGGGTTCTCACTTATATTTACGTGGATTGCGCTCTTCTATCATTTATAACATAGTACTCTAACAGAGATCAGCTCTAGAACATAAATTATGCAGTACGTTCTGCATTTATACATTAATTTAATTATCCATTAAAAAACTGAACTATATAAAATATCACCATGAGTAAAAACGGAATAAATATTAGAAAAATACAAGCGCTTTGATAAGCGATAGTCTTGCGGCAAAATCATACGGAGTATATTGTAAAGTTGTAGGCGCGGGGTTGAGAAGATGGGGAGCTAGTTTAGCTTATGCCCCGAAGATCATCAGTGCAAATCCAGCGTCCTACAACCAATTTTCTTATAGATAAGAATTCATGTTGCCATAATAGCGCAACCTACTTCTAGTTATACTCTAGCGTGTCAAATGCACATTGTGATATCAGTTCATTCTTATAAATACCTTATATTTTATATGCTGAAATATAAGGTGGAGCTTATTCGATTGCCCTTTTAAAGTGAATTACGTTTCTATCTAATAAAACAGCCTCCATAGGCTTGTATAAAAGCCACAAACTCTAGCAAGGTTTTTTTCTTCCTCTGCATATTGGTAGCATTTTCCTGTAAACAAAACTCGTCATTCCCATATTAACGATAGTTTCCTGTCTGTCGGCTTAACTTGTTTTAAAATTATGTAAAATATCACAAGGGAATATAATATAACTCTTTACTATAGAGAATGGTGCAAACATAAACAGACCCAATACCCAACATGGATAGTTTTGTAACTGTTTATTAAAAATAGATAATCCATCCCATCTAGCAGATGGGGAATAGTAACTTTATCAGTAGATATTTAATTTTTCATTCAATTATCATATCATATCTTTTATTGTTTTTGGATATAGAGGCATTCTAAAATTTAATGTCGATTACCTTATAACCTCACCTGAACTTGAATTTTAAATACATTGGTAACTTAGAGTGTTTTAAGTAAGTCAAATAATTTATTTAGAGCAAAACATGTTAAAGAATTTAACTGTTTTTTATCCAAAATTGATAGTAAAATTCACCATTGAAATCAGTATCTATTCTTCTATGTGATAGAAGAAAAAATCTTATAAAAAAGGAAAGCGTATCCATACGTTAAACACACTCAATATAAATACACAAAATATTTATGGATCTATAGAAGTCAATATTTTATACGCCATTAATACATGGTTTATTTAGTAGAATCTTTTTAACTTGATACGTTATTTAATTAGAAGATGTTATCTTCTAGATAAAAAACACAACATAAACGTATATAACGAGGTTGAATAGATTTTCATAAAACTATCTACCTCTCAAAAAAACAATACGCAACAATCTAATCCATAATTCATGGCATAAAGTTACAACAAAATATGATTTGAATGAGAAAAAAATTTTGGAAGAGAAATATAAGGTTTTTCTAAAAAACGAGAGTTTCATCTTAAAAAGATGGGAAGTCCATCATGATTTTCTAGTAAAATATAACGCTGACCCTTAATAATTGAGCTTAAGAAATAAATTCTTCTTACTCTGTACACTAAAAAAACAAATATTTCTTCCTTATAGAGCCAGCCTTATATTCTTTTCACCTATACCTATTTCTGTTTAGAGCTAGCGGTATTGATTTAAATAATAATTAAAATAAACAATTGATTCAAATCATATCATTTATATTTCATGTAAATAAAATCATTTATTATCAAGATAAAACAAAGTCAATGTGATAGATAATGTAATGTATTGCAATTGTTAACGATAAGTATTTAATAGTAATAATTTCATATATACTTCATGGCAATCGAGTAAAAAAGATAACTCTATTACACCATGAATTCGCTTAATTGTATTGCTGAATAATTGCTTTCGCCCGAACATCCCGAACCATAGCCTCTAATCGCAAAGCTCGGGAAGGAGTTAGATGCTCAGTAAGCGCTAGTTTACTAAAAAAAGGCTGCACATCATAGGCAATAATCTCCGCAGGTGTTAAACCTTGATAAAGAATAAATACCATGGCAATCAGACCTTTAACAATCCCAGCATCACTGTCTCCATATAACTGAACACAACCAGTTTCACTTACGGTCAGGACAATCCACACCCGGCTTTGGCAGCCTGCGATAAGATGAACTGGGGTACGCATATCTTCCGTCATCAGAGGTAATAAATTACCCAATTCTATAATGTATAAATACTTTTCTTCCCAATTAGCACAGCGAGAAAAATTGCGCAGAAACTTCTCTTGATCAGGCAGATTTTTCATCACTCTCTCCCTATTAGGCTATCAGCTCAATAAACGATGTACTCGTATTAAACCAGCCACCAGCCGATCTATATCCTCCCGATTAGTGTACATCGCAAAAGACGCTCGGCACATACTCGCCACCTGGAAATAAGCTAAGAGCGGCATAGCGCAATGATGACCGGTGCGAATCGCGATGCCATATTGATCTAGAAAACTCCCAACATCATAAGCGTGATGTTTCCCTAAATTAAATGCAACAATACCAATACGATTCTCTGATCCATATAGCGTCAAGTTAGGCACCTGCCGGAACGCTTCAAGCGTATACTTCATCAGGTTGTTTTCATGGGCCTGAATTCTCTCCAGCCCCACCTCTTCAATATAGCTAATAGCAGCACCTAACGCCATCACACCTGCTGAATTAGGAGAACCCGCTTCAAAACGCCACGGTACATCATTGAAGGTTGTACCGTCTATTAAGCTGACTCTTTGAATCATGGAACCACCACCTTGCCACGGAGGCATAGCTTCTAATAACGCTTGTTTAGCATAAAGAATACCAATACCTGAGGGGGCATATAGCTTATGCCCCGAAAACACATAAAAGTCGCAGTCTAGCGCCTGTACATCAACATTCTGATGTACTATACCTTGAGCACCATCTATTAAGACCACTGCATCACTTAATGCACGAATCTGAATAATAAGGTTTGTTAGCGGATTAAGAGTACCCAGTACATTAGATATCTGAGTCACAGCGAATAGACGAGTTCGCTCATCAACCAACTCCGGTAATCGGGTTATATCGAGCGTACCGTCTGGTAGCAAAGGAATATAGCGCAACGAGAATTCTTGCTTTTCTGCCAACATTTGCCAAGGAACGATATTGGCATGATGCTCCATCTCGGTAATCAGAATATTATCACCTGGCCTTAGATTATACCTCCCCCAACTATTAGCTATTAAATTAATCCCTTCAGTAGCACCTGTGACAAAAACGATTTCATTCGCTGAAGCTGCATGGATAAAGGACGCCACCTGACTACGTATATCTTCCATGCGAGTGGTAGCTTCACGGCTTAATGTATAAATACCACGATGAACTGCGGCGTACCCCTGGCGATAATATTCACTCTCGCAATCAATAACAGTGTTGGGTTTTTGCGCGCTTGCTGCACTGTCGAGATAGGTTAAACCCCGCTGATTCTTGACTTTCTGAGCTAGAATAGGAAAATCAGCTCGAATCCGTGTAATAGGATAGGTCACGTCGCCACCTTTTCTAAACTATCACTGATACATGTTAAAATCGCAGCACTAACCGATTCGTTATCGATTGCTCTAGTCACTTCCGAAGCAAAAGCATAAATAATTATTTTTTTTGCATTTTCAAGACTAATACCCCGAGAACGGAGATAGAAAACCTGCTCTTTATCGATGATTCCAACAGTAGTTCCATGACTACATTTTACATCATCCGAATAAATTTCTAATTGAGGTTTAGTATCCACTTCTGCAAGACGGTTGAGAATCAGATTATTATTATTCATCTTCGCATCAGTATGTGAGGCATGCTTTGCCACCTTAATCAAACCATTGAAAACGCCTCTACCACGGTCGCGGGCAATTACTTTATGCAACTGCCGGCTTAAGCAAGAACCCTTGTTGTGCTCAACATAAGTTCTAGTATCGCTAATATCTCGCCCCGACGGTAACAACAGGCTGTTAATGACTAAATCAGCCTCTTCACCGTTTAGCTGTGCGCTTATCTGATGTCTTGTTAAACCCGGCCCGATAATAAAAGTGCTACTACGCACCACTGCACAACGATTCATCCTGATATCGTTATGGCTGAAATGGTAACTAGCACGACTTTCAAAGGCTAATTTAATATGGCTTAGCGTCGCGTTATCATTAATTACCATTGAGGTACGTGAACCGCTGAAATGCCCTTCGGAACCCAGGCTAGTAAAATGCTCAATAACCTGACCCTGTGCTCCAGCGCCAACATTGATATGGTGGCGGTAATGCAACGTACTCAGCGTTTCTTGATCTTCGCTTCCTTGACTAATATGCAGGAGATATAAAGGACGCGGTTCTACCTTTCCCGGTTGTAAATAAATCCGTAAGCGAGCCTGACTTAAGCTTTCGGTTAAATGTAAAAATACCTCCGGTTGGATAGGGGGAGGCATCAATCGTCTACCACCATTTTCCTCAACTTCGATTTGCCATAGACCGGTATCATTATCGCTAAGGGATGGGGAGAGGTAGCCATTGACCAATACCAACCGGTAAGCATTCAGTGTTAAACTCAAGGAGTTTCGATCGCTGACAGATGGCGTACAATTGGTAGCGGGAGTAAAACGGTGTGCTAGAAACCTATCAAGTGGAGTATATTTCCAATGCTCATGTTGGCACGTAGGTAACCCAAGGCGCTTAACATTCTGCCAGTGCCCACAGGCCTCAACAGAGCGGGCCATTCCCTGATCAGCAAACAATTGATGCCACTGTGTCAATACACAGGTGTTACTATTGTTCGGTAAGCCAACCATAGCCTTGCTCCTCAAGCTGTTTCACTAAAGAAAAATCACCGGATTTTACAATGCAACCTTTATATAACACATGAATGTAATCAGGTTTGATGTAATCTAAAATACGCTGGTAGTGCGTAACAATAATGAAAGAACGTTTTCCATCGCATAATCTATTTACTCCCTGGGATACAACTTTCAGGGCATCGATATCCAAACCAGAATCAGTTTCATCCAAAATGCACAAATCCGGCTCCAATACTGCCATTTGCAAAATGTCATTGCGTTTTTTCTCACCACCAGAAAAACCCACGTTAACAGAGCGGGTCAATAGGTCAGGAGGCATTTTTAGCAATGCAATCTTAGCTTCGATAAAATCAGCGAAATCAAAATGGTCAAGTGACGGCTGTTCGCGATATCTTCGCACGGCATTCAAGGCTGTTTTCAGAAACAGCTGATTGCTAACACCTGGAATTTCTACTGGATATTGAAACGCCATGAACACCCCTTCCCCTGCTCGCTCCTCTGGTGTCATCGCTAGCAAATTTCGGCCCTTAAACAAAACATTTCCGGAGGAAATTTGATAATCTTCACGCCCGGCTAGCGTTGCTGACAGGGTGCTTTTTCCGGAACCATTTGGTCCCATAATAGCATGAATTTCACCAACATTCACTTCTAGGCTAAGACCTTTTAGGATAGCGTTACCTTCTACGCTAACGCTTAGATCTTTAATCGATAACATCTTTCATTTTTCCTTTACCTGGCCTATCGGACTACTTGGGAAACGAATCCTATGCGCCTACCTTAACCTACGGAGTTTTCAAGGCTGATCGACAGCAACTTTTGTGCTTCTACAGCAAACTCCAACGGTAGTTTAGAGAACACGTCTTTACAGAAACCGTTGACGATCATTGAAATTGCATCATCTTTACTTATGCCACGCTGACGACAATAAAATAACTGATCGTCACCGATACGCGAGGTAGTGGCTTCATGCTCTAGCTGTGCTGTGTTATTCCGCACTTCCACATAAGGGAACGTGTGTGCGCCGCATTCACTGCCGATCAGCATCGAATCGCATTGAGTGAAGTTTCGCGCATTAGTAGCGCTCGCCATAATTTTTACCAACCCACGATAAGTATTATCGCTCTGGCCAGCTGAAATTCCCTTCGAAATAATAGTCGAGTGGGTATTTTTACCAATATGGATCATCTTAGTGCCGGTATCAGCCTGCTGTTGCCCATTAGTCATTGCGACCGAAAAAAATTCCCCTACGGAATTATCACCGCGTAAAATCACACTGGGATACTTCCAGGTAATAGCTGAGCCAATTTCAGATTGAGTCCAGGACATTTTAGCATTCTCTCCCGCGCATAGAGCGCGCTTGGTAACAAAATTCAGAATCCCTCCTTTTGAGTCACTGCCTGGAAACCAATTTTGTACCGTTGAATACTTTACTTTAGCATCTTTCAGCACAATAACTTCTACCACAGCTGCATGTAGCTGATAGCTATCACGTATCGGTGCTGAGCAGCCCTCGATATAGCTAACATCGCTTCCTACATCCGCGATAAGCATAGTGCGTTCAAACTGACCAGTTTTAGCAGCGTTGATTCGAAAATAGGTCGATAACTCCATCGGGCAATGGATATTCTTAGGAATATAAATAAAAGTCCCATCAGAGGCAACGGCCGCATTAAGGGCAGCGAAGAAATTGTCGTTTTCGGGGACTACTTTACCTAAATATTGGCGCACCAATGTTGGGTATTTATGAATAGCTTCAATAAAAGAACAGAAAATTATACCCTGTTCTGAAAGTTTATCGCGATAAGTTGTTGAAACAGATACCGAATCAAAAATTGCATCCACCGCAACATTACTACCTTCGTGTACTGGTATTCCAAGTAAGTTAAACGCCTCTTCCACTTCATCAGTCAAATAATTTCTCCCTCCTTGAATCTTGGACTCTTGTTTAGCATTGATCAACGACTTATGGCTGTCATCGCAAACAGGGCAAGATGGAGCAGAATAGTAACTGTAGTTGTTATACTCGATTGGATGATAATGGGCTTTCAGCCAGTGGGGTTCGTCCATGTCTAACCATGCTCGATAGGCATTTAAACGAAACTCCAACATCCAATCTGGTTCATCGCGTTTTTCTGAAATAGCGCGCACCACATCTTCATTAATGCCATATGCCAGTTCTTCGGTTACTAGTTGGGTAACAAACCCCTCTTTATAATGCTTCATTTTTTATCCAGGGTTGACTGAGATCCATCGATTTAGGCGTATCAGTATTACTTAATATCATCATGTTTCATTGCTCAAAGGCTAAAACTTTCACCGCACCCGCAGGCGTGCTGAGCTTGAGGATTGTTGAATTTGAACATCTGATTAAGGCCTTCCTGTACATAGTCTACTTCTGTACCATCAATGAAAGGCATCGCTTTGAGCGGTATATAAATTCTAGCGTTACCATGCCCATAAACTCGCTCGCTTAACTCAACTTGGATAACCTTTTCAATTATATAGCAAAACCCTGCACAACCGGATGGTTTTACGCTAAGTCGCAACCCCAGCATATTGGGATCACTTTTTACCAGGCGAAGAATCTGCCGAGCGGCAGACTCTGTTAGTGTCAAGCCATGCCATATATTTTCCTCAGGGGAACATATCTTAACCGCATTCTCTACTTGCATCAGCCCTACCTCCTTAAAACCTCTGGATCTAAATTTATCAGCAAACCTAAAAACATTAATTAAGGCGGTCTTGTCATGTGTTTGAATAGGGGCATTTGATTTATACCATGCTGATTTTTTGATATATCAAAAAAAGTCTTTAAATATTAAAACTTTATGCTTGATGATTAAAGAAATCCTTCATAGAAACAAAGTTTCTTACTAGTCGAAACAATAGCTTGTGCCTCAGCTTTCTTGATTAAGTATATTTAATATTTTTAAATTCACTTATGGTAAAGATGAATATCTTTCGGTGAATTTGTATCGCAAACAATTGATTTATGTTTAATATCTATGAACTTTATAAGTTCAACGCTACATCTTGCAGCAATCTTAAACATTTTCTCCTCTCATGTTGACAAAAAAAATAAATTAGCTACAGATATATTTAGGTATCAGCGTGTAGTGAAAATCAATAAATAACAACAGTCAGTCATACATCTGATTTTTTTAAAAAAAACTGCTTGCTTTTCAAAGTAAGCAGTTTTGATACGCATCGCTGAATTTAATTGATATCATTCACTGATCGCCCATCTATTCTTGACGTCACATAACTAACTAAGCTCTTAAAGCTATATAAACCAGGTGTCCTGTGTCATACAAAAATCTTTTTCTTATTGAATCATTTGTATGCGATAATTAACTAAGGGTATATTACTATTTCACAGTATCATCATTATTTATTTTATAATAGGAAACGCTCACAAGGCGAATATTAAGCTCAATCATTTACTTTCCTACAACGCATTGCAAAGGTAACAAACATCAATTTAAATAATAACGTTAACCAACCAAGATCGAAGAATGGTTTTAAAAAACCCTTTTATCCTGGGTTTTGTAAAGATAAAAGCCGATCGACCTTATCGATGCGTTTCATGAGTTACAAGATACCAACTTAATAAATCTCATTAAAAGTCTAGATTAGATTCCAAACTTGGAGCATGGGAATTACATTCCGGATTATATAGTCAACCGTCGGTGCCTGGTCTAGTTAATACTAATACAGCACAAAAGAATATAATCTAGAGCATCATCCTATGATGTGGTATTTCTATAACCAAGCAAAAAAAATACTACTGAAACCAACCGCGCTTTAGCGGCCTGTAATAATGCTGCCTCTTCGTTAATAGTCCTCGACTATATTCCTGCTTAGCTGCTACTGTAAAAAAAACCAAGCGCCGAAGAATTCCATAACGACATCAGATGAAATAATCAGTAAAATACTATTTCTGGCTATTTACATTACATGTGGAACATTAAAGTGATATTCTCAATATATTATTTATATGATATTCACACTTATCTATATCAACGATATAATCGGAAATAAAATAGTGGTGCAAGTGGTTATAAAAGGGAGTGTCAGACCAGAAAAAGAAGCGAGCCGCATAATTGTGAATTATATCTCATCCGAAAAGAAAAAGCAGAGATCGTCGCAAGTAACATTTTAACGTTGCAGTTGTAAATCCGGGGCGTTATACAACTAACTCTTTTAAACCGGCGGCAGCACGCAATCCCTCAGCTTTATCAATCTTTTCCCATGGAAAATGTTCGCGTCCAAAATGCCCGTAGGCAGCGGTTTTTAAATAGATGGGTTTTAATAAATCCAGCATAGTAATGAGACCATAAGGACGTAAGTCGAAGACTTCGCGTACTAACGCGATCAGATTTTCTATAGGCATTTTTTCAGTACCAAAGGTTTCAATGGTAATAGAGGTAGGCTCCGCTACACCGATAGCGTAGGATATTTGAATCTCACAACGTTCAGCTAAACGGGCAGCGACGATATTTTTCGCTACATAGCGTGCAGCATAAGCCCCGGAACGATCAACTTTAGAGGGATCTTTACCAGAAAACGCACCACCACCATGGTGAGCCATACCACCGTAGGTATCAACAATAACTTTACGACCGGTGAGACCACAATCGCCCATCGGACCACCAACAACAAAACGGCCTGCTGGGTTAATAAAATACTTCGTTTGAGACGATAGCCATTCTGCAGGTAAAACTGGTTTAATAATTTCTTCTAACACCGCTTTCTTTAATTTCGGTAAAGTGATGTCTTCTGCATGTTGCGTCGATAGCACAACAGCATCGATACCAACCACTTTTCCACTGTCGTAAATAAAAGTCACCTGACTTTTAGCATCTGGACGAAGCCAAGGTAATATCTTGTTTTTACGGACTTCTGATTGACGTACCATTAACCGGTGTGCATAAATAATTGGCGCTGGCATAAGGACATCAGTTTCATTGGTAGCATAACCAAATATTAACCCTTGGTCGCCCGCACCTTGATCCAAGGGATCCGTGCGATTGACTCCCTGATTGATGTCTGGAGATTGTTTCCCAATGGCACTAAGTACGGCGCACGAATTAGCGTCAAATCCCATATCTGAATGAATATAACCAATCTCTCGAATAGTGCTTCTTGTCAATTCTTCAATATCTACCCAAGCGCTTGTGGTAATCTCACCACCGACTAAAACCATGCCGGTTTTAACATAAGTTTCACAAGCAACTCGAGCTTTTGAATCCTGCGCTAAAATCGCATCTAACAAAGCGTCTGAAATCTGGTCTGCGATTTTATCAGGATGTCCTTCTGAAACAGATTCAGATGTAAATAGCTGTTTACCCATGAGTCTTTTACCTTTCATACGGGTTAGAAATAACTAGATAACAATAAAAATGCTTTACGCATAATACCAAACACCCGGATAATAACAGAATGTATCATGCTGCACTCCCGGAAATACATCATTCACCAGTAAGTGCTAACTTAAATTTATGGATACTAGTAGTATGATTATATATCACCGAATGATTTTTCTCTGATGGTTACTCATTTTGAAACTAAATAACTTTAGTATAAAATATCGTTGATATTAATCAGTGGATTTAACACATCTCCTCTATCGGCTCTGTGTATTCTTTTCTTCCTCTATAATTTCCTGAATACTATAAAAAATCCATAAATAGGTTACCCAACCAGATAATTTAAAATCAATTCAAAATTTAATGAATTAGAATTAATAATAATTACATAAATGGTTAACTTGGTTTTGATTACGGAATCAAAATTCAAAAAAAATCTATATCACAGATAGATATATTTTTTAAAATTTTACTAGTCTCATTTATCTTAGATCAAAATAAAATAATATTTAGATATATTTTCTCTACCTGAAACCAGAATAAAATCATAGCTGATTAAACCAATAATAGACTTTCTGATGAAACCATACGATATTTTTCTTCTGGTAAAGATTAATCGAAGCTAATTTGGTGATGTTGAAATTGATGCGATTAGATATCGTGGTGATATGCTAGCAGCCTTACATCGCTACATCCCTAAGAAATAATTACGGAGATTGAAGTTTTTGCTATTGAGAAGCGAAATCAGGCGTGATTTATATCATCGCCTGATTTAGCAATGAATATTTATAAATTATTTGATATTGCATGAATATTGAATATTCCACTGAAATACTATATTCATTTAATGATATATCAAAATCATCTGCTGATAACTCTTTTTTAAAATTTATGATATACTGTAAAGTAAGAAGATTGATGGTCTATACGTAAAGAAACAATCTTCGCGGATTTTTTAACATACTGACTGCATCGAGAATAAATTCAATATTTTTGAAAACAAAAATAATATAGATAGTATATTATCCACATATAGTATTAAATAATAAAGACGGATGTAAATCGAGATAAAATAATTGTATTAAAGATCCTTATGCGAATGAACTGTTTAAAATAAATACAAATGTTGTTTGACAAAACATAACAATCTATTCTTACAAAGATATGTAAATCATAACGACAACATTTTATTTCCGTACCTATAAACAGCTGTTTAATCGAAGTTATACAACTTAAAAAAACGACATGATCTTTTTGGATATTGAGAACATTCTTAATACGTAATAGTCAATTAAGTAGCCACAGTAAATCGAGTAATTGATCCGCACTATCTAGGAGATCTAGATCTCCTGCGATTACAGACAAGCGCTACTGATGGCGTATCCATACCAACTACCGTTGGTATGGATTACCCTATGATCAGGATAATCTGTTTTACTAAAACATCTTAAATATTTAAACAACTAAAAGGCCTGATGTGTAGCATAGTTATGCCGGTGCTGTAACCTCTATACATTGGGCACGCTGGCGTAAAAAGTGATCCATTAGTACAATTGCCATCATAGCCTCGGCGATAGGCACCGCCCGAATCCCGACACAAGGATCGTGTCGACCACGAGTGATGATTTCTACTGCTTCGCCACGGCGGTTAACTGTCTGACCTGGCACCATGATACTAGATGTAGGCTTTAGGGCTATATGAACCAGAACTGACTGCCCGCTGCTGATACCACCAAGGATTCCACCAGCGTGATTACTTTTAAAGCCTGTAGGCGTTATCTCATCGCGGTTTTCGCTGCCTCGCTTACTGATTACCGAAAACCCATCCCCTATCTCCACCCCTTTCACTGCATTAATACTCATGAGTGCATGTGCCAGATCGGCATCGAGACGATCAAAAACTGGTTCACCTAAACCAGCAGGTAGATTTTCTACTACTACTGTTACCTGAGCGCCAATAGAATCTCCCGCTTTTTTAAGCGTACGCATTAGAAAATCTAGGTCTTTTAGACAATCAACATCAGGACAGAAAAATGCATTCTTTTCTACCTGCGTCCAATCCTTAAGTTCGCATCGGATATGACCCATCTTCGCTAAAAAACCCCGTATCTGTACACCACATTGCTGGGATAAATATTTCTTAGCAATAGCACCCGCAGCTACGCGTATTGCTGTCTCACGCGCCGATGAACGCCCGCCGCCGCGATAATCACGCCTTCCGTACTTCTTTTCATAACTATAATCAGCGTGACCGGGACGATAGAGATCCTTAATCGCACTATAATCCTGCGATCGCTGATCAGTATTCTCGATCATCAGTCCAATACTAGTGCCGGTAGTTACCCCCTCGAATACCCCAGAGAGGATCTTTACGCAATCTGGTTCGCTTCGTTGCGTGGTATAACGAGACCTGCCAGGCCGACGACGATCTAGATCGTGCTGTAGATCCTTCTCGCAAAGAAACATCCCTGGCGGCATGCCGTCAACTACGCCTCCTAACGCTGGACCGTGGGATTCACCAAAGGTGGTGACTCGGAACAATTGCCCAATACTGTTTCCTGCCATTGGATGCTCCTAATAGATAAGTGATTTGATTTTAATCACACCAACGAATTATACACAGAGTTTTTCTACTAATATCGATACATCTTCTCTTTACTTTTCTTTTCTCTCGCTTTTCTTCCATTAAGTTTTGAACTCATAAAGTTTTTGATATGAACTCTATAAGAGTATATTATTTTTTTTAAAAAAATTGATATTAAAACATGTACTATTTTTTAGTCTGCAATGGCTCTTTATAAAAGACTACTCTTCTATATAAAGAAGGTTTTAAGAGGAAATATTTAACATGAATAATAATGTCAACTGCCATTACTTGTGTGTTTTTTCTTACGATTAAGATATGCTAATAAAAACATATGAATCAAATATGTAACATGCTGCTTTAATTTTATCTGACAGCGTTCCTAATTCCGACTTGATTTGTTCTTGTTACTATCTAAATTAGACAAAATATGTCTTTATGGAAGAAAAGAAATACTCACATAATCTCTTTTATTTTTTAATAAAACGATTAAATAAAACAATTATATACTGAAATCCATTTACTCTATTTCTAATTCCTGTATCAATCATGGTCCCTTATGTTTATTTATAAAAACATAGTTCTGATAAAAACATTCGCGAACAAAAGAAAATGATAAGAGTTCTCAAAAGTTGGATACAGGAATCTTTTAAGATTTCATTGGCTATTTCTAAGAAAGAAATATTTATGGAATAATAGATTTTTCTTGTTTCCTATGATTTATACAATACAGTGCTTAACATAACATGAGGTTTTCATTAAAAAACGGATTTTTTCTTCTTAAAGAGATTTAAATAATTTTCATTAAACTGCCACTATTTAATATAGTGATGAACTCAGCTGTTTTTGAAAATAAAGAAGAGAATGCAAAAATCAACGCATAAAATTTTTAAACCCGGGTGGTTTTTTATCTAGCTACAAAATAGCCACCACCATATTGTACATACATCCTGATTATGGTTTTTATAAAAAATCACTTTAGTGATATCTTATAAACTGTTAATCAATCGCAGTATTCAATACCGATTGCAGAACCAAATACATCTATAATATATAATCTCAAACTCTTTATGAAAAAGAGTTTTATTATACATATTTCTCAATACCAAGAGTATTGAGTTCTATCCAGAATCGACCTAATTAATATATCCCTAAACCTCACTGTTATACTGTCAACATTTTCTCAATATTTATTGGGAATCCCTAGTAAAGGTCATCAAAGAAGCGGGATGAATTTAACATGGCCTGAATGTGTTCGTGAGGATTATAGAGGTATTGAATATATTGATATATAATTCAATAAAGTCATATCATCAAGTTATATTTTAACATTAGTGAAAAATGTTTTGTCTATGTTTAAATAACAGAAATATTCTTCTGTTAAGTATTTTGTTCCTTAATTTAATGATTTCTACTTTATTTTCTATACAAATTATTTTTCATCTCTAAGTCAACAACTTTCAATCCACCTCCTCGTGTATCATCAGGAGGATATATAAATATTATTTATTCAAAAATACCCGTAATGGAGTCAAATCTTTTTCTTTATAGAAAAATAGAATAGATTTCTAAATAGAAAATATAATTTTTATAAATATAAACCATTGGGTGCATATTCACTAATATTAATTCAACGTTATTTATGAGCAAGTAATTTTAAAAATTAAAATACTTAGTTAAGATTTACATGGATTGTTCATTTTTCTTAAAAAAGATGTTTTAAGTATTTTTCATCTATCTATAGCACTAGACAATTAAATTGTTATTAAACTGACAGACATACTGAGCTCTATAATCTGACTTTAATTCATTACTATAAAAAGATATAGCAGCGCTATTGCACTATATGAAAAAATCTAGAGTTACGACTCAATCTTTTTAACACTGATAATGCTTGCGATACCACTCTACAAAACATTTTATCCCTTCTTTTATCGATGTCTTTGGTTTATAACCAATCACGCGATATACAGCTTGCATATCTGCACTAGTTTCCAACATATCACTAGGATCCATCGGCAAAAAATTTTGCTCTGCCTTGATATCCAGTGCGTCTTCTAAAGCTCCAATATAATCCATTAGTTTTACTGGCTGACTATTGCCAATATTATAGATGCGATAAGGTGCTGAACTTGCTCCAAGCGACCCGGTTTCTACAGTCCACCCAGCATCTGAAGATGGAATAATATCTTGGAGACCAATAATCGTTTCAACAACATCATCAATGAATGTAAAATCACGCAGCATTTCACCACTATTGTAGATATCAATCTGCTCACCATTCAGTATCGCCCGGGTGAATTTAAATAACGCCATGTCTGGGCGTCCCCAGGGGCCGTAAACACTAAAAAATCGTAGTCCAGTTGTTGGCAACCGATATAGATGTGAATAGGTATGCGCCATCAGCTCATTAGCTTTTTTAGTAGCAGCATATAGAGACACCGGATGATTGGCCGTGTCATCCGTAGAAAAAGGTAAGTTACGATGAAGACCGTAGACCGAACTAGATGAGGCATACAATAGATGCGCTACCTGATTCTTCCTGCATCCCTCAAGAACATTAAGATAACCAATTAAATTTGCTTCAGCGTAAGTAAGCGGATTTTTTAGCGAGTGACGTACACCAACCTGTGCCCCAAGATGAATGACTCGCTCCACTTCTTCCCCAGAAAAAAAGCTAGAAATACCTTGATGATCTGCCAAATCAAGCTTGTGAAAGGAGAAAGTCTCATAGTCCAGAAGACCCTTCAGACGGTCTTTCTTCAACGATACATCATAATAATCGCTTAAGTTATCAATACCCATCACTTGATGACCATCCGCAAGCAAACGCCTGCTAACATGGTAGCCGATAAACCCAGCTGCGCCAGTAACTAAAAATTTCATTGCGGTCTCTCATTCATAAGAAGCAACTCGTCATGTAGAAAATATCCATTAAGCATTATTCATATAAAATATGTATCCTTTATCGTCTACAAAAACTTTCACGCTCTTAACTTAGATAAAATAATTACACGTGAAGAACCAAATATCATTTAATGATGTCATTATGTATCAATTATAATTAGGCGAAACAGATAACTATATCCATCAAACCTTTTTAGAATCATATTTCTCGCCTGGTAGATAGGTGTTTATAACAAACTAATTATCCTGGAAGAATGGTATAAAGCTTTATTATTATTTTTGGCGCAATCAAAATACTTGACAAAAAAATATCATCAGCATCGTTCAGAATTTTCAGTTAGTCAAAAAATCAGCGACTTATTTTACGACTTCATAGAATATTTCTTGCCTTTTGTTTATCCGAAAGCTTAGACAAATCTGATCAAGATTGATATACTTCCCACACTAAATCACTAACAATAATGTGAGTCTATTGAATAGATTAAACCATCAAAAAACTTGGGTTATATATTAGTTCGTATTTTACATGAATCAAGTGAATTACATCAATTCTGTAATGAAGATTTATTCCTGAGGTATCCCACCTGTAAAATCCTCGTTTTACTTCCGGTAAGTAACCAGCCTACATCTAGATTCGAAAAAATTAACCTCACATCTTTATAGATAACATCGTTAAAGTCTCTCTAAAATAATAATTTACTAGCACTGATAAGTATACTTAAGACTTCGAACTCGTTACATACCATTAATACAGTAAATCTTCTTATCTTCTTTGTAAGAAGAACCACAGATAAGCATAAATATTATTAAAAATATTTAGTATTAATGATTTTAATTGTTTCTATTCAAATATCCGACATATTCACATATGTTAAAAATATCACAATACTCTTTTTGTAGATATAGCGCAAAATCGTGGTAGATTGTATCTGTTACATGAATACAAAATTAAAAAATAATTAAAAAACAATACCGTTCGGACTATCTTTACTGAGTTTTCCCCTTGCGATTGTTCGCAATACGAACAAAGTGATAGAAAAGAACTGCTAGAGCATTTTATTAAACTCTAAAAACAATCGACTAGGAAAGGATATACATTTTACTAACACTCTGAAAATTTTTAAGATAAAATAGTATTGCTGCTGCTAACAGCAAAAAAACTTTAGTCAATTAATTGCAATAGGATAAGAATAGTATATAATACAGATATTCTTTTTATTCTGGTAATATACAAAATTGTATTTTTCGCTCTCTAACTCATAGAGGAGACATCAGCTATGTTTCAATCCATAAAAACAAATTATGCACTTAAACCTATCTTATTAAAATTCATGTTGTTAAATAGATAACGCTCAAGTTGTAATTATGGTCTTCTCTTTAATAGAAAGAAGCTGAATCAGGTTTTATGGTACGTCTTCGAATCCGTTTAATGTTAAATTAAACGCGGATTTCTTTATCTTGTTATCCAAGATACCGTCTGGCTTAATCGTTAAATAATGAAAAAGAATATCATCTCTGCCTTTATCTGAAAGGATACCACTAAAACCTATCAGATACTTTAACCAATTGACTTTCCTTTGTTTCTATATATCCACATCATTCGCTAATGAGTATTTTACCTG
Organism: Candidatus Steffania adelgidicola; assembly: GCF_020541225.1. Classification (GTDB taxonomy): domain Bacteria; phylum Pseudomonadota; class Gammaproteobacteria; order Enterobacterales; family Enterobacteriaceae; genus Steffania; species Steffania adelgidicola. The sequence continues at coordinate 979,267 of NZ_CP045889.1, forward strand.
ATAAAAATCATCAATATTAAAAAAACTCCTTACTAAGATCGTGATATACTTTATATTTTGGGATGATGGTCATACGACTCCATATCTCAAGAGATACCCAATAACGTTATGGAATCTTAAATTCATCAATATTTTCACCGATTCTTCCTTAAACAGTTTCTAGTAACTCCGGAAAAAGTCTTGATCTTTAATCGGTTCTTATTATTCCTCATTGGAGGATAAAGGAAAAACACTTTTAAAAAAATACCAGTAATTTACTGTTCACACAAGATCACAAAAAAGCAAATGATAGACTGGATATATGCTATCTCACTCAAGAACAGATGCCATCCACAATGAAATTCTTGCCGATATACAAAGCAATATTTATTAAAGACAACTGCATCTCCATAGCGTTTGTTATCAACATACTCTTTCGTTCTTTTCTTATAAAATCAAATGTAGAAATGGCCTACTCTAAAGAAAAACAGCCAAAACGTCTACAATATCCCATCGTTTTATTTCCTAGCAACACCTAAAACAGTAATCAATTTATTGAGAGAAGAAATCCTTCTTATCTAAAATTGAAACTTATTTCAACTATGTTTTTTTAGTAAAGCACATGAGCGTCGTGATACATGTGTAACCCTAAAAAAATTTCTTTTTCTGGAGTTAAACGCTCATGAGTACTCAAAACCCACACCGTTTATCGAGTATATTTTTCTTAAAAATCAGAAATGTTGATTACACCAAATAGATAAACTTTAGTCTTAGGTAATTATGCAACAGCTTGAAATCTTCCATATCCAATCGTCCGGATAACGAGAAAGAGATCTAACAGCAATATTAAAATATCAACTTTTTGGGATACGATATACTAAGCAAGTTTTTTTATATCAACCATAATATTCTCTGTTAGACACAGTTAATTCTGTTTTCCACAAAATCTATAAAAAGTAGATTCCAATACCAGATTTCAAACACAAGAAAAAACAACACCCCCCCCGCTAGAAAACCACATTAAAACTTTAGTGATAACCTTCATTAACAGTGAATACTGAGTCCATCAACTAGCTAATGAACCGGTACTAGAAAAAAATGAAATATGCAGAATCTAAGAAAATCCAAAAAAATCTAACCAAGGTGATTTTTTGAGTTGCAGTACAGGTACTATACTCAAAATCAAAGTGATTCTATTGTTTTATCGAAAGACTCCAGCGTATGCTGTTCCAGCTTATCCCTCTCTTTAATAATTCCAAATATAGAGAACCATCTATCCGTTTAATTTTAGATGATCTATCAATATTCGTTCCTGTCCAAAGATGCGAAGGCACGTATAGGATTACTTTCATATAGTGAAAATCGATAATCAAAACAGATCCAAGATTAGTAAAAGCCAACCGAAATAAATCAAGGAAAAACAAAATAAAATATAAGTGCTAACAGATTTATGGCTGAAATAACGAGGATGCGAATTTTCCAGGCCTGACATTGAAATCAAGAGGCGAGTAATCTTTAAGCATGCGATAAGAAAAAGTTCAAGTACCGGATGATAGAGTCATGACTTCTCTTTAGATATTGTGAAAAATAAAAAAATCGGCAAGATCCCAGTATAAAGTAAATAATTTTATATTATACCGACGATAATTATCGCAGGAACCAGCCGAAATAAAATACTTCGACAATCTTATCGACTGCGAAAAACAATACGACCTTTGCTTAGATCATAAGGAGTTAGCTCAACAGTGACCTTATCGCCTGTCAGGATCCGGATATAGTTCTTCCGCATTTTACCAGAGATATGTGCAGTTATTGCATGTCCGTTTTCTAATTCCACGCGAAACATGGTATTAGGTAGCGTGTCTAGTACGGTGCCTTGCATTTCAATATTATCTTCTTTAACCATCGCATCCTCTAAGTTTGAATATCACCGTGTCAAACGGGAACGTTAAAGATAATGCCGAAAAACCCTCTTTATGTAAAGAAATGATAAAGCAAACCCCATCCTCTCTTCCTTTATAACTAGGAAACACAATAAAGATATCTAACAGTTTTGAGTAATCTCTAACTCATATTTAATATATAGAAGGATTCCTTCTTAATCATTATATATCGCGTTCTATAATGAGATAACACTCACTCTTAAAATCAGAGTGGACTGTAGATAAGTTAGGAGCCTAAACTTATTAGAGCTACGTATAAGTAGATAAATGAAGTAATGGCTAATAAATAATTACGATATAATTACATTCAAAATCACAGTTTTTTCCTATTGCTTGCACCCTATTAAAAATACATAAATATATAGTATTTTACACTAATGCCACGTAAATCTTCACATGGCTATCTTTCTTAATGAAGTATAGCCTACAATTTTCATTAACCAGTAATAGAGCATCCAAAGGAATGGAAAGACTCTTTTATTGGCTTTTAATACCTCCTCCCCACAGAGGAATATTCATTCACCAATTTATAGTAAAAATTTATATAAATAGTCTTAAGATCTATCATTGAGCTCATTTTAGAGGAATGGGATAATAGCTTGTAATTACATTATAGTAATATGTTTAGCGCCATCATTAAATATAGATTTAATTATTGTTACACGATAAAGGTTGAAACAGTATTAGTGAAAAATACTTAATACTTTTAGTTTGACTGTACTAAGCACCGGAAGTGATCCGGACGCAATCCTAAAAGCCATAGCATGGTTAAATAGACAACCATCCCTATCACTACTACGGCGAGTAAATATACGAGCATACTATCCTGCGCCCATTCTGGCATCACTCTGAGTAATCCAATCAATACTCCCGCCATAATCATAACTGCTAGAAAGAGTCGACAAAAAAAACCAAACCAACCTGGTTGCGGATAAAACAGTTTTTTCCGTCGAAGTTGCCAATATAACAAACTAGCATTAAGGCAAGCAGCTAGGCCAATAGAGAGCGACAAACCAGCATGTTGTAGTGGACCAATAAAAAGTAGATTCATGACTTGTGTCATACACAAGGTAATTATCGCGGCACGTACTGGCGTTTTAATGTCCTGACGCGAGTAGAATCCAGGCGCTAATACTTTTACCAAGATTAAACCAACCAGGCCAACTGAATAGGTCATGACTGCTTTCTGCGTCATCAAAGCATCAAACGAGGAAAACTTCCCGTGCTGAAACAATGCTACAGTTAAGGGGTGTGCTAAAATAATAAGCGCTGCCATACTGGGCAAGGCTAACATAAAGCATAATCGCAGCCCCCAATCCAATAAACGGGAGTACTCATCATGATTACCGCGGTTAAAACTACGGGATAGCGAAGGCAGCAAAATGGTTCCCAATGCCACTCCGAAAACCCCAGAAGGCAATTCTATCAAACGGTCAGCATAATACATCCAAGACACTGAACCGGATACTAAAAAAGAAGCGAAAATAGTATTGATTACTAAAGAAATCTGACTAACAGATACACCTAGAAGTGCCGGTCCCATCTGTTGCAATACTCGCCAAATACCCACATTCTTTAGCTGTATTCTTGGCAGAACGAGCATGCCGATTTTCTTTAAATGTGGTAATTGATAAACGAGCTGCATGAAACCGCCTGCCACTACTGCCCAGGCGAGTGTTATAACCGGCGGATGAAATAAGGGGGCACCAAGTAGAGTGAAACCAATCATGCTGATGTTAAGCAACGTTGGTGCAAAGGCTGGTACTGAAAAACAGTTCCAGGTATTCAGGACTGCACCTGCTAACGAGGTGAGCGAAATCAAAAGGATATAGGGAAACGTAATACGTAAAAGTTCTGTCGTTAAAGCGAATTGCGATGGCGTATCCGTAAATCCAGGCGCGGTGATCATTATAATCCAAGGTGCCGCCAACATACCAGCCATAGTGATTAACGCTAGCACCAATGTTAGTAACCCAGCGATACCAGCGAGAAACCTGCGCGTTTCTTCATCTTCTCTACAGCTCTTGTATTCCGATAAAATCGGCACAAACGCTTGTGAAAAAGCACCCTCGGCAAAAATGCGTCGCAGCAAATTTGGGATTTTAAAGGCTATAAAAAAAGCATCACTTGCCATACCAGCCCCAAATGCTCTTGCCATGATAGTATCACGGATAAACCCTAATATACGAGAAAAAAAAGTCATAGTGCTGACTGCCGTCAGCACTTTTAATAAATTCATAGTGTTATTTTTTGCTTCTACCAGATTTCTACCCACCTAAAGTAAATATATCTCTCTAGTAGTCTTAAGACTACTAGAGAGCACTAGTATACCCTGTTCAAAAATAATCGCTAATATAACCTTGTGATATATCACCCAGACTATCATCCAAAATGTTATTACATAATTAGGATGGGTAATCAGTCTCTAGACATCCCATATGTAATATGGTTATTTAAATCAGATTTTCTATCGAAGAAATCTGATTAATTTTAGGTGTATTTTGATATCCATATAGAAAGATAAAAAGAGAGTATCTAAGATACGATGTAACAATTCTCTACTTGCTTTGTATCTTTACCCTAGTGAGGAAAAAGGTAAAAGCATAATCTTTTACCAAATAATAATGCTATTCACTACTAACTATTAACTATTAACTATTAACTATTAACTATTAACTATTAACTATTAACTATTAACCATTAACTATTAAAATCCATTTAATCAAATATTGATATATCATTTAACTTCAGATATACAGTATATATCTTAAAAATATTTAGATTATTTTTATTATCGAGACGCTTAAATGAGTATCAATTTGATAATGATCAATACAACATCCGTTGTTTAAAGTATAGAAACACTATATAAAACTTCTAAAGTGGCGTAAGCATCCCTTTAATTTTATTAAAACAAAATACTCATAACAAAATATATTCTACCGAAGAATAAAATAAAAAATGGATTTCGTGCTGAAAAAGATATCTCTCGCTTCTTATTTGAATTTTATGATTATGTAATTAAAGATACTTATCTTAATGATACTTGGTAAAAGTGTTATGTAGAATACAATATTTATCTAGCTAAATAATTTGTACACTATCACATACTATTGTTAATCAATCTAAATCAAGAATGCTTTACTATATACACATCTTTTATATTCTTCAGGTCATGAATAAAGTTTAATCCCTACTCTAGTAAGAGTTTATTATAGCCTAAAGACTTAAAATAGAATATCCTTTACGTAACAGATAACTATTTTTTCGATTTTCCAGTATCCTACTCGATACCTCATATAATTTTGTATATAAAGAATATACAGAGAAATACAATCGAAGATATTTAGTATTAATCAATAAAAATTGCATCTGCTTTTAATAAAGTAGCTTACTCTATCAAGAGTAAAAATTTTTAGTAGTACTGAATCAAGACTTTGTAAAAACAGAAAATATCAAAATCATTCTTACTTATTATCCAACTCTCCTTCTCTAGGTTAAAATATGCTTGTTTTCTATGGAATAGAAATGCAATCATCCCCTTAAAACACTGTGCCTATTTTTATAATGAAGTAAGCTTTTAGATCTTGTTCCAAATCTTTTTCTAGCCTGTAGCTGATAATTTTACCTTTATATAGTTGCTCTAATAAGAGATATATTTTAAATTTATATCAATTAACTTAACTGTATCTTAGTCGTTGTATCCTTTATTCGTAATACCATCATTTAGATCTACAGTAAAATAAATCACTTACATAAAAAACATGATTCAAATTTAATCGTTTTACATCTTGATAAGAAAAGTTCAAAATAGAACATTTAGTTTAATAACTCTATTATCATAATGTCTATAATAATGTCTTTGCTATTTTTTCTGGCTAAAAACTACTTTATTACTTTTTTCTGCTAAAAAATACTGCTATTATACTCAGAATTCTATTGCTAATAGACAATAGATGTTTGAGTGTCATTTTTTAAAAAATTTCTTGACAAGAATAAACAAGCCCTTTCCTTAACCTTTAAATTATTAAATATTAAATTTTAGGAGTGAAACCTTGGCTAATATCAGATCTGCTAAAAAACGTGCTCTACAGTCTGAAAAGCGTCGTCAACATAATACAAGTCGGCGCTCTATGATGCGAACCTTTGTCAAAAAGGTTCATACTGCTATTGCTACCGGTAATAAAGAAGCAGCGCAGAATGCCTTCTTTGTCATGCAACCAATTGTGGACCGTCAAGCCAGTAACGGGTTAATTCACAAAAATAAAGCAGCGCGCTATAAATCAAATCTCACTGCAAAAATCAACGCTATGCAGTAATTTCTGCCATCTCGATCTAACCTAAAAACTCTTTTAAATCGCTGCCAAATTAACTAGATTCTTTAACCCAGACAATATATGTAAATCAACGAGTGCTTGTATAGAAGAAAAATGATATTTTTTACTTTTAGTTCATTTCAACAGCTCCAATTTTAAAAAAAAGTGGGATTTTTTGTATCCATTAGTCGAAATGAGCAACGATAAATCTCACTTATAAAGTGAATAGTTCACTAAACCAGATAAAATCACGATGGGCTTTATCTTTTTCACTTCAACTATGATTTTCTTTTTTTGTACGATAGTCCATACTAGTTCTGGATAAAACCAGTATTACATACTCATCCTGATCCTTGCCGTTTTTTCTTCTAGGCTAATAGCCCTTAACTAGAAAAAGCGGTAAAGATAAATATGAAAGAAATAATTCTTCACTTTAAACCTGTCGCTTAATCGTTTCCACGATTATTTCATTTATCATTAAAGAATATATAGTATGGGTAACCTTTTTTCTAAAAATTTTATTAGGTGTTAGCCGTTTAGGCAAAGAATATAGCATAACATCTTTTACTAGTTCTCAACCCTACGCCAGCATCAACTCTATCTGTTCTTAAATTCTCTTCGCTAAGGTTATTCAGATAAACACAATATCCTCCCCCCATCATCCTTAAATAGACAGTATTGTCTCAACATCAATCAAGCCGGTATGATCATCAGGACAACACCTTAGCGTAAAAATGTCTATACCGTTTATAGCATGCTTATTATGCACGAGCCATGTATTGAATGAATAGATCTGCTCAGCAGCTTGTACTAAAAAAACTCATGCTATAAATAGTTTTTACTAAAAACACACAACTACAACAAGAACACAATGCTAAAACCCCTAGTCAAGCTACTTAGTCAAAACAACGGCACTATTAAAGTTCATGACATAAACATAAATTTTAATAGTGTTGACCTAATCGCTTCTAGCTTACACAACTGCGTGTCCGTCAGCGGTAAGAAAAAAAACTCATCGCAAGATCAAAACAGCTAACTTTACACTTTATCTAAAATAAGTGTCGTATTAGCAGCATTATAGTCAACCTAGCGACATTAAAACATCATTCATATAACATGCTGCAATCTTTGAAAAACTGTTTTGTATTTAATACTAATTAGAGATGCATATGAAACAGAAAAACAACATCTTGTTTTTTTTCGACTAGGCCGAGTAAATTCCAGCAAAGAATGGTAGGACACATCGCACTTATCGTTTTGATCTTCCTATCTTTTATGATAAATAAACGCGGAAATATATAGTTGTTAATAACAACTATATATATTTTACAGTATATAATGATCCTGCCCGTGTGGTGTGTGATTTTGAAGAAAATAGTTTTATTATTTAAATAGCCAAGCTAAGTATGTAAATACAAATGATATTGATTTTGAAGTGGAAACGCTTGTTGACTATTATGTAATAAATCAGTTTAATTTAACCACTCTCAATAGGTTATACATTCCTCATATAGGAATGTTCTCTACGAGAACCATCTTGTTAATTACTCCTATAGCATCTGTATACCAATCAGTAAAAATATAAGGAAAAGATACTCATCTTGCTTTTTAAATAAGATCAAATAAGCATCAAGAGTACCCTATTTACTGAAGTAATATTATGATATTATCGGGCGAATAGATCATCTCGCTTATAACTTAAACTTAAGGAGAGCATCTAAACTCCGAAAAGAGATTCTATATCGCACGATATTTCTCATATTTCATATTTTTCTTCTATCCATGCATTCTAATATAAACTAAGCTTGGGTATATATAGGCTAGTAATCTAGAAAAGTTCTTAAACATCGATACTCGATTGTTAAATATAATAGCTTTTATCTTATTACTTAGATTATTGTTTAAGGTATATAATACCTTTACTATTTATAAAAATAAATGGTTACACATGCATACTTGCATGTAAGTTGCTTTAATATTATCTTGAGCTTATATGGTACTTTGATAACCTAACGACCAATATCTGTTTTAGTTATCTCAATTTAAGGATTCCAACGGTATTTTAAATAGTCTACCGCAGTGGCAGTCTGTGGCTGGGTGAGATAAGCTTCCCTAAATAGAATGGTTCCGCTTATCTCTGGTAACTTATCGTTAAAATCTAATTCTCTCCTTAACTCTAACACTCCATTTTCTAACCCCCAATCCGGTTCAGATTTTGTAGGGTTTCCTATTTTATATAGCGCAATACCAATATAAAGCTGAGTATCGGTATCGCGCACAACCTCAGACCACCATTTTGCTAACACATCATATCTGACTTTCTTGTGCTTTACAGGCCAATACAACTGCGGGGCAACATAGTCTATAAGTCCATTTTTTACCCACTGCCTAATATCTGCATAAGCGGTATCGTATGCAGCCCCCCCCCCTTCAGTAGCTGAACCCCGTGGATCATCTGCTATGTTACGCCATATCCCGTTAGGGCTAATACCAAACTTAATATTCGCGTTAAGGGATTTTATTACGTGATATACCTGCTGCACCATGCACAATGTATTGCTGCGGCGCCAATCAGCTTTTTCAGTAAAACCTTGTCCATATTGATGATATGTAGCATCATCATCCAACTGAGAGTTTTTACTTTCATCATAAAAATAATCATCAAACTGAATCCCATCAACTTGATAATTATTGATTAGTTCCCTAACTATGTTTGTAATCCAATTTCGAACATCTGGCAGTCCCGGATCCAGAACGTAATGGCTACGAGCTATCCGGATCCAGTCAGGATGCAATGAGAAAACGCTCGCGGGTGATACACCAAGCATTACATGGAGTCTTAAAGAGGTTTTTAAGTGCGTATTTAGAGTAACTCGATATGGATTGAGCCACGCATGTATTTTTAGACCTCTTTTATGCGCTTCTTCAAGAATAAATTCTAAAGGATCATAGCCCGGGTCCTGACCTGCTATTCCTGTTAGAACCTCAGACCAGGGTAAAATCGCAGAGTGATACAGAACATTACCATCGGGTTTGACCTGAAAAAAAACTGTATTAATCCCTAATCTTACTAGATTATCCAACTTAGCTACCAACTCTTTTTTCTGCAATCGAATCCGCAAAACATCATTTTTTGCATCAAGACTAGAGATTGAAGGCCAATCAAGCCCATAAAGAGTAGTTAACCAGACACCACGAACATCAAGTTCCTGAGACTTATTAGTTGAAAACGGCGCTAACTCTATCGATCGTTCATGCTTAGCACCTAGCAAAAACCCCAAGCAGAATAATACTAGCATGATGCTACGTACCATTTTATTATAACGCAGATCTATTCTCCTCTAAATAAACACATAACGCACTGATTATTAAGTTTTCTATGTAAAGATTTCGAAATATTGTTCCCTCATCATCACAGCTAACTTTACATATTTTTGAGATGTAATAAGAGTATGATACTTAGCTATACATCTTAATAAGAGAAAAACAGAAAATATTTTCTACACCAATTCTACACTAATTAATAGGGATAAGAGCATGGCCGCTACGAAACTTATTGTCACCCCCAAGCATATCCCTAAAGATAATCGTATTTATTTTCAAGTCATTTATGTTAAAATTTTTAGGCTTCTATTGACTTTAATAAAGTTATTACGATCTGATAATAATCAAATCTTTGCTTAATCGCAAAGAGAAAGATTTTCTCACAGTATCATCTTAAGTACTGAATAATACTTCAGTTAACACATCTTTTATATACCTATATACATTGCTAGATTATATTTTTCCTTTTGGGATATTACAATGAACTAATACATTGCTTGCTACAAAATGTAGACATTAACTAAGGAAAGTGCATATTTCCTTTCTCCATAAAAATGCGCTTGCTTGGAAAAAGCAAAAGTCTATAATTGTTTTTTGATTATTGTTTATTAGCACTTAACGTATAGTTATAAACACATGTAAAAACTCATTATGAATTATTCATCCTCTTCACTTTATCACCAGGGATTAACAGTGATTATATTATATAATCTACGCGTACACATTTTTCATTAAGCAATGCTTGATTATGCTATTATATATTTTATACTGTAGACATAATATTTTCTCATGTATTTCACAAAAAATTCTCACTCTCTGATTCAGTAATCAGCACTTTCATCTGAATTCTCATATAAAAAAGCATCCCCATTTAGATTAAACTACTACTTAATTATCAAAAGATTACTGACAGATATCAGTATTCGTCCCTAACGCTTACATCTAAAAGATAGCATAGGATTGTATCCTAAAAACACCCACTCTCTAAAATTGATCATGTTGTTACCATTCACAAAACATTCATTGATCACTCCTATCGCCCTGAGCAAAAGCAAATAAAAGATTATAACTGATCTGACGTGCAACCTTGATATTGGGCGTCATCACTTCATGCTTGTATCGACAAAGCATGATAGTATCTTACTTAACTAGATTTTTAATAGGCATTCTTTTATAAAGAAGATTGATAGATAAAAATTAATCGAATAATCAAGGCATATATTTATGCCTTAAATATAGCAAAAATTAGCTCTTGATTCAAAAATTCTAATGAATATTGATATTTTTATCAAATAGTAAACTTATTTAGCAGAAATATGATTGCTTACTCACTATCTACTAGTTTAGTAGATAGTGCTGAATCCATCCATATTAAATCACACTAAAGTCAACATAATCCTATCTTAGGTAACAGGATCCTATCCTTATCTTTTAACACTTATGCTTAATGATTATTATAGAAGCATAGGAGACTAGTCTTATTTGTTTTAAGCAAGACATATACACATATACAAAACAATTCTTAACACTATGCAACAAATTCAAAACAACCTACAAGATACATTTTGTCTTAGTTATTAATAGAAATTAATAAAGCATATTAAATCATCTAGCACTCACACCCGTAGATCTATTATAGATAATAGCATTAAGCAAATTTACTCTACTATATCAAATGTAATAATCTATTTAAAAATCAGAAAAACATACAGTAAAAATATGTTATTAGGTGCTCTAAGCAACTCATTTAATTACAATCAAAATCTTCACCACTATATCAATCAGTTAAAATGATAAATATTCGGCATATAGGATTATCTTGTTTATTAAATTCTCAGGGCTATGAGCCTTTATTTTAAACAGAAATAATTTCAATACAGGACTTTTTGTAAATTGCTCTAGAAGAAAATGAGCAAGCTTCTAAACATAGACTTTACCGTACAGAACGAGTATGAAATAATTAGAAGATCTTGCATCTTCTGTAATCGAGGTAGTCCAGTGATCGATAATAATGGCTACCGATCGAATGTTGGTATTGTCATTTGCAATCTCAACGGGCAAGTGCTATGGGCTAAGCGCTATGGTCAGCGTTCCTGGCAATTCCCTCAAGGGGGTATCAATGCTGGCGAGACCGCTGAGCAGGCAATGTACCGTGAGTTATTTGAAGAGATCGGCGTAAGCCGAAAAGATGTAGATATCCTCGCTGCAACGCATTACTGGTTACGTTATAAACTTCCCAAGCGATTAGTGCGCTGGGATAGAAAACCAATATGTATTGGTCAGAAACAAAAATGGTTTCTTCTACGACTTATATCTTCAGATGGAGCTATCAATATGCGCCAGGGAGAAATCCCTGAATTTGATATGTGGTGCTGGGTTAGCTTCTGGTATCCGGTACGTCAGGTCGTTTCTTTTAAACGAGACGTTTATCGTCGGGTAATGAAAGAATTTTCTGCGGCTATAACGTCAGGTATGCACTCTTCAGTCTTTCCGCACAGACGAAAAAAATCTAAATAATCAGATAATACTGATACATTTTTAAGACATGCTCAAAAAGTCATCATCACAGAAAATTTATCGGCTCTATTTCGCTTTTCTTAAACAACACATTTGAAGGGATATATACTAAAATCTGTTGGTTTTCTTTAAAGGAAACAGATCGTCATTTCTATTACCTAGTATAAAAATACTATTTCAAATAAATTCCAGATCCCTACATGCGAAATGATAGTAAACAAGGGAGTTATTTGCAAGCTGATTCGAGATCCCGAGATTCCTCTCAGGTTAAAAACCTGTCGAAAAGAATATGGATATATTAGCCACTTATTTAAGTGGCTAATACTCATTCTGACAGAGCAACGCAACGGTTTAGGTATTGGTCGTATGATAAAAAAATCAATCGTGTATTACTAACTTAGTAACCGGTATGTCTTTTTGTTTTTCGTACACATGAGGTATATCAATAGCCTGAGTGAGCGATGGATGTTGCATCTTGATGATAGTAAATAATCCGATTGAGTAACTTAAAACCTCATACAGATAATCATAAATGTCACATCTGATTCATTTTCCGTAATAAATTAGGAGAAACTTGATGGGGGTACTGCAGGATAACCCGCACAATACTAAAACATCACAGTTATTCTCAATACCGATTTAAGCGCACAATATGACTAAAATCTTAATGATTGGTAGAGGATATAAATCTTTAGCTCACAGAGTCCTCCGAAAGCTAGAAAATATCGTTCTTTTAGAAAACAGGGGGAAATTCTATTAAGAAAATTCCAAAGCTATTTCTAAAACAATCCTCGAAACGTTCTGCTAAGAACGTTACCTATTATTATCAACGTCAATTCTTATATACTGAGAAGTATAAAATACATATCGAAGCTTACTCAACATCTGCATCACTTCTACTTAACCAGAGATGGTTATAATTTCAATATAAGCAATGTTTTGTCGCAAGACCCCTCTTATCCTCTAAGATGATCTTGCGTTTGATTATACGTGCACTCAATGCAAGCAATGAAGTACAATAATTTATTGATATTTTTTAAAAATTATCATGAAGGTGTTTATCTTTTGGTTCTATAAAAATAGGATTCCATAATCCTTAGAAGTTAAATAGGCGATAAGACACATCAAGCTATACAAGTAGAATTACTACATATATGAAAATATTCAAACAGAAAAGCTTATTTTTCAGAACATGTAGAGAGAGAAATAGCCTAGTTATCTAAAACTGTGCATCCCACTTGAACTCATAACTAGTTGGTATCATAAACTGTGAATTAACACTCACAGCCTAAGATTCCTTAAATCCTGGCGGCCTAATTTAGGAATGGACAAAGCAGAGAAATCAACGAAGCGTTATCATCATCAAACATAGTATTCCTGATACCATTGACTAACAATGTATGTACAACGGTGATTTTTAGGTGATCTCATTCTGAGCTGGTGCTAAGGAAGAAGATTATTACACCTAGCGGTGTTATCTATTATTTAGCGATATTAGCGAAAATTAAAGCGTTACTCACAGTAGCGACTTACAGTCGTATACGTCTTTCACTTTTTCAGTTCCTCATAGCAACTCTAAGTAAGATGCTTAGATAAATAAAACCACTTCATACAATCGTATCTATTCACCTATTTGTATAATATTTTTCCTATATTGAGTACAAAATTCAGATTGATTGATGGAATGTTGAGTGTATACGATTATATCCTCTTCCTTTCTTAATCTTTTGATACACTAATTCTCACTGCGAGCGTATTAATAACAACAGCACACTAATGAATTTCTATTACCCTGATAACAGCACTGATACAAGAAACCTAATATTGAGGATAAGATTTATATCATCTATTACTTATATATACCCCCACCAACACTACCGCATCTCGATTCAGACATGCATCTCTCGTGATGTTAAAAAGGAGCAAGGATCTGACTGGAGTTCTTCATGAATCATGAAGATAAAAAGATAAAGTATTCCCAAAAAAGAAGCGAAAATATCTTACAAAATACCATATAAAATCTCACACAGCCATATCTCCCTTTGATATCAGAAGATATCAATCTAACCGTTATCTATAGAATTTGATATAGGATAAAATATTCGCTTTCTAAAATAGAAAAAAGAAGGACTCATAATGAAACATAAGTCTTGCCATGCAAATGTAAAGTTTTATATGAAATTACAGTGATATCTTTCTTTAAAATCAAAAATTATCCTTAAAATATCTTTATAGTTTAATTAATATACTAAAAGATATATTTTCTTTAGAAAGAACCGCTGCATTTATGCTATAGCATCAAAATTCGAAATTCAGCTTAACTGTAGTTAAAAATCCTAATGTAATTAACATACTGAGGTCAAATAAATAACTAGTATTTATACATCATATTATCATAATTGTATTCGGTTTTTACTGTACGGAAAATTGACGATATATTTTTTGCATTAGTAGGGATAACCAAGGCCATAATATGCTATCCATCACGCTACTAAAGAATATTTCCGGGCGGAATGTAATATCAATAACTAAAAACTCTGTCCAAAATATGATAATCTGGGTAGTTAATGACAGCAGCATTACAATTAGGGATTGTTGCCAAAGAACCTTATTACGCAAAAATGGAAATTTAAACACCACCAGATAGACGAGAATACTGAACGAGAGCGCATGTACACCAAGGGTGGAGCCAAGTATCAGATCCATAATTAATCCGAGGGAAAATCCAGTACCAATATTAACCCGGTGCGGCAACGCCATTACCCAGTAAATCAGCATAAGGTTAATCCAAGATGGTCGAAAAGGGTCAAACTGACGCGGGCATGGCATGATTTGCAAGACAATTGCAATAAGAAATGAAAGACAAATCACCCAACTAACATGGCGCTGATACCCGCTCATCCTCACTCCCCTGCAACTCCATATGATAATAACCATCGCTGAATACGCGCATTTCCTATTTCTTGATCCGAAGCTGCTGGTGTATCCTGAATATTATACCCCCTAGCCGCTAGACTGCATTTGAATCCGCAAGCTGGAGGTACATCAAGAATCACCGGCTGAGGCATATCTTGAGGTAACGGTAGTATCATCTTTATTAATCGCTCATCAGCTACCTTACGGACCTCTTCGAATGAGAGTGGAATTTTCCTTCCTCGATTGGGTACCCGGAGTAATAGCAGATAGTGTAATCGTTGTAGGTATGCTGCGGGATGTGCCTGAATAACGCTATAGGCCCGATGGGTATCAATTTTTATCGAAGACACGACTGCTACCGGATAGCCTTCCGGAAAGCGCCCACCCAAGCCAGACGTCACCAACACATCCCCAATGCGAATATCGGTATTACTTGGCACATGCTCTAACTGTAAATCGTTGATGCAACCATTACCAGAAACGATTACGCGAATGTTATTACGTAGTACCTGTATCGGTAATGCGTGAGCAGCATCGCATATCAGCAGTACCTGGCTGTTAAGTTTGCTGGTACCTATAACCTGACCCACAACGCCTGTATCACTAATAACAGGTTGCCCGATATACACACCATTATCCAACCCTTTATCGATTAGCACTTGTTCTCGATAAGGATCGGTACTAATAGCGATGACCTGGGTAAATATTTTTTCTTCATCTTGGCGTAATGGTGCCCCTAACAGTTTTCGTAGTAAATTATTTTCTTGCTTGTACTCTCCTAACAGTAACTGCTCGCTGTTCTTTAACAACAAACTCTTTCGCAGAAGCCGATTTTCCAACATAAGCTCAGTATGACTCGCGAGTATCCGCGATATGTTATCTAGTATCTGGCTTGGAGCATGGGCTAGAAAATAAAAAGGACTAACAACCATATTAAGATCGGTGCGGATCTTCAGAAATATCCCCAATTTGCTATCACCAATGATAGCGGCAATAGCCACAATGACCGCTAGAAGAAGTCGTAATTGCAGAGCAGAACCTCTACCAAACTGAATCCTCATAAGCTATTTATTTCCCCTAATAAAAGAGGGTATCATCCAACATGGATCATTCAAGCATTACCCCGGACTAATGCCCTCCTCCCTTTTACGAGAAGATTTATTCTTCGCTAAACAAATCTCCGCCGTGTATATCGATCATTTCCAGTGCCTTACCGCCACCGCGTGCGACACAGGTCAACGGATCTTCCGCAGCCACTACGGGAATACCAGTTTGTTCTATTAGTAACTGATCAAGATTACGCAAGAGCGCACCGCCGCCAGTGAGAACCATACCACGCTCAGAGATATCAGAAGCCAGCTCTGGGGGGCATTGTTCTAGCGCCACCATCACCGAGCTAACAATACCAGTTAACGGTTCTTGCAACGCTTCTAAACTCTCGTTTGAGTTAAGGGTAAAACTGCGTGGTACACCTTCAGCCAGATTACGACCGCAAACTTCCATCTGACGAACCTCATCATCTGGATAAGCAGAACCAATATTATGTTTAATCCGCTCCGCTGTAGCCTCGCCAATTAGGGATCCGTAATTTCTGCGTACATAGTTAATAATGGCTTCATCAAAACGATCACCCCCAATTCGTACAGAAGAAGAATACACCACGCCATTAAGAGAAATCACCGCCACCTCAGTGGTACCACCACCGATGTCTACAACCATTGAACCGGTGGCCTCAGAGATAGGAAGGCCGGCACCGATCGCCGCGGCCATCGGTTCTTCAATTAAAAATACTTCACGGGCCCCTGCTCCTTGTGCAGACTCACGAATCGCACGTCGCTCAACCTGAGTCGCTCCTACCGGTACACACACCAGTACACGCGGACTGGGTCGCATAAATCCATTACTGTGAACCTGCTTAATGAAGTGCTGCAGCATTTTCTCGGTAATAAAAAAATCGGCGATAACCCCATCCTTCATGGGACGAATGGCCGAAATATTACCTGGTGTACGCCCCAACATTTGTTTTGCTTCATGACCAACAGCCGCAACACTTTTTTGAGAGCCCCCGCAATCCTGACGAATTGCAACGACAGAAGGCTCATTTAAAACAATACCCTGTCCTTTTACATAAATCAGGGTATTAGCGGTACCCAGGTCAATAGACAAATCATTGGAAAACATACCGCGAAATCTTTTCAACATAACTAAAGAATCATCCTGAATATTAGGAATAAATACAATTCATTCACCTTACCAACTACGAGAGACAGTCACAAGCTGTAAAACAGCTCGGATTCTATGAAAATACATCTCAATAAACATTCAAAACTCACGGTGAAATGTTTTCTATAGATTTTATGTAGGTAACGCGCATGTTTAAGATTTTCTCAAAATCTAACCTGAGAGATATCAGAGTCGGAATTCTATATATTACACCATTAAAATGTTTTATTACCCTGATAATCATCAGTGGATTAGTGATCCGAATTGTACGTTAATACTGAGGGAATTTCATATCACTCTCAAATCTTGAATACCATTTAACACTTCCTTGATTATGATCAATAATTTATTGATACTAAAAAACATATACCTCAAATTATTTCGTTATGCATACCCTATTATTTCTAATAAGAAACGGATAGGGAGAAAGAACTTACAGTTAGATATTGATATTGCAAGTCTTGCATATTAAATCATCTATTTTTAATAGATGGAATATCTATATTCCATGATACTTATATAGTATGAGACTATCAATTATCATTAATCAATTTTAAATAACAATTTAATATCAAGCTTTACAATATACCAAATTTAACACTTAGGTTTTTCTTGTGAAAGATGAATCAAGTAGAATCCTAATCTATCCTATAAAGTCGCTATACCTAAACAAAATTCATTGAAACAGCATAAAAAATACAAAAGATGTTTCTTTCAAGGAAAGAAGTTTATTTTTATTTTAAATAGTATAATCAAGATCAAGTCGATGAACTATAGTAATAACTATTATTATAAATCAAGGTCGTTATTTTTCTCTTATTCGCGACGATAACCATGAAAAACCCCTTAAAAATCATACGTAGCTGGCAGTACTAATGCTCTTCTAATGTAGCGGCGCTGTTCCACAGCAATCTCAAAAACCCCTGGATCGGTATTAAAAACAATGATCAGCATAGCTTCTTCCTACACTTCGATGAAGCTACGAGGCATATAGTTTAAAATTTCTAAATAATCGGGAGGCTCCATAATAAATTTCTGAATTTCGCGCACTACTACTGCTTGAAAGGCGCGAGAGGTGCCGGAGCATTTATGAAGAAAGAAACGAACAGCATTGGGGTTGTTATCAAGAAATTCCATAAATGTCACCATTGAGGTGCAAATCACATTCCCACCATTACCGATCCACTGATATGGTTGACACATTAACTAATGCAACATGAGACCGCTTTCATCTACCATAGTGAGACCTAACTAATTTACATCTCGTAAATGGCGATAAAACGAGGTGGGTGCAATACCGACTTCTCGCGAAACTTAGCGTAAGCTCAAACTGGTGAGGCTGCGTTCTGCGCTTAACTGACTACATCCTGCGCAATAAGCGAACGCCGGGTCCGTTCTTTTTGTTTCACTCTAACGCCCATATAAACGATCTTTCCCTCCTAATCAACGTAAATCGACCACTATATTAAAATATATTTCCATAACCTGACACAGCTTCGGTGTATTAAGTTGAAGTGTTATAAAATATTGACTTTTTAAATATCGATTTGTATCAATACCTACGTTTTAAGTATTCGGATTTAAACCCACGACCTGCATGGAAGGCGCGTCGGAAAATCATATGACGGTATATAAACGATATTGCGTCTCCAAAATAGTATAGCTTCTTCTGAAGTGATTTTTTATAATACTATATATTGATGTTTTTACAAAACATAGTGATATATTTCTTTATGATGTTAATTAAGGTGATTCCTAAATTCCAGTGCGCAAAATTCGTTTAATGCGATTCATACCTCTTTTATATGAATTGAGAAGTCGCTTTATAAAACATCTTCCACGTACTCATTACATTTCTGGATGATGCCATGCTTTTAAAAATAGAGTCATTAGACGAATGAAGTGTTCTTGTTTAATCTCTGAATATCAGCGACCAAATTTATATTTCTTTATAGCAAAATCATTACTCAGATTAACAAAATACTTTATCGATTCCTTGTTATTCTCCGTTAGTACCTGAGTACCCCGATGAAGAGATAAGGCAAGTGGGCTGGTCAAGAATGCAAAGTTGAAAAATTTATAGATACAATATGATGGCTAAATGAGATGTCATTAAACATTTTTGAAAACACTTGTATCTACCGGATGGAGATAATTGAATTTCTAGTTTTTAGTATGCCCTTAATAACATGGTCTTACCATCTATCTCATGTAATAAAATCGTTTTCTTTCATAAGAAAGCATCCACTAATATAAAATCAATCGATATAGAAGATACTCTGCTGTTTCATTATCAATAAGCGGTCAGCTTATATCTTTAATCGTACTTATAAAGTATACACAAGTCTTCTAACTTTCCTGAAGTTTCGCCCTATTTTAGAAAAAGTGATTACTTAACCATCAAGGCGCATTATCATGATTTTTACCCTTAAGTATATTACCCAATAACTGTATACATAAAAAAGACTAGCTGATAAGTATTTATATCATTATTTGAAATGAATGTAGCAGTTTAACGCATTTGAGATGCAAGGTTGATATAAAACGGATTTACTGCTATTAGCAGACTGGAATCTATATCTGCGTAGATAAAAACATTATTTGACGTATGTGACTAATTCAATCAAACGCTATATAGCATTTCTTGAGAACTCACTCGTTTCACTCTATAACATAGAAATATTTTTAATTAGATACTCTCATAACCAGCACAGACACCATTCCAACACTAATCGTCAGAACAAACGATTCAGCACTATAATGCCATACCACAGATCTATCTATAACAACACTGGGGATATTGCATCCCGGTAATTTATGCAGCTTATAGGATCTCATATGGAGATCCTAATAGGGATTATTACCAAACCAGACATCAAGTTTCTGCCACAATGTATCTACTCCCTGTTTTTTTACGGCTGAAAACGTTGCAATCTGAACGTCTCCTATAAACTCTAATACTACTTTACGTACCAGCTTTAACTGTGCTTTACATTTTTCAGGAGATAATTTATCAGCCTTTGTAAGTAAAACTAGAATCGGGATATTCACGTTTGCAGCCCAGGCAACTATTTTCCGATCAAGTTCTTTCATTGGGTGACGGATATCCATGAATATCACTAGTCCCTTTAGACTATCTCGCTTTTGTAGATATTCGCTTATAGCTTGCTGCCAATTACGTTTTACGTTTTCCGGTACTGCCGCATATCCATAACCAGGTAGATCTACCAGACGAATACCTTGTTCTACCTCGAATAGATTAATAAGCTGCGTGCGTCCCGGAATTTTACTAGTCCTTGCTAAGTTTTTCTGATTTGTCAGGATGTTAATCGCACTAGATTTTCCGGAATTAGAACGTCCTACGAAGGCAATTTCAATCCCGTTATCCACTGATAAATCTTGAATTGTCGCCGCGCTTTTCATAAAATGAGTTATGTGATAATTATAAGATTTTGTCAACGACATCTTCTCTCTTTGTAAAAGAACATATTAGTATGTTGCTATATATTATTAATGATAATGATATATTTTGTGATTAATGAAAATTGCTTATGATTGTCTATTGTTGTATATAGTGTCGCGATTTTATCGCACATCATATTTATCTTTAACAATAGAGAATTTTACAAGCATGCCATTAAAGATACCCATATTCATTTAAATTCTAGCTCACCGCTTTGATGTAAATCACAGGTTATCAAGTAAGCAGCGAGCATCGGTATCGTATCGCACGTTTCTTTTTATAACTTTTCCTTCCGTCCGACTGAGTTCACACTAGAAAATAATTAAACAAGAGGGATTTCAGATATCTGAAATCGATCACTATATGTTAAGCAATAGTGCACCGATGTAACTAGAATCGGATTCTAGAATATGTTTCACTTCATTTAGTTACCATGACAAAATTAGATCATGAACACTTGAATTGTTGAGTATTTTGCTTAAAAAGCCATAAACTAATTAATCGAAATTCGAATGATTCCGAGGATCAAAAGACGACACAGATAGTAAATATTAACTCGCAGACTGCTTAAATTCATTTCAAATATTATATGACAACCTCTTAGTAAGAGTCACTCTCTGCACTGAAATCTTGTATCATTCTATATAAAAAATGCATAATGTATTCAGATACAATACAAAATGATTTTAATTCACTATTTTATACACAACATTATATCAGAAAATAAGTATTTTACTTATATTAGTGAATTGAGAAATCCATAGATATAGTGGAAAATTGTCAATATGATAAAGGACAGTCTTTATATATTTTTACATCATAGATGTATATATTTTTTGTATATTCGATTTCATCGAATTCAAGCAGATTTCTATTATCACTGGTGAATAAAATTCGATCATTTACACTCAAACCGTTGTCAATAACCTCTATCTTATCTAACTATTTCTCTTCAAAATTTTATATATGCATGAACAGATCATGATATAATATATTAATTACTATCTACTGTATTGTTTTGCAGGCCAATAACGTTGCGAATCGTAGATTTATCCGTTCACCGTTAACTTTTGTTTTATGTAATTGCCCCACATCCTCATTATATTTCATAATTTTCCAGTCTTGATAATAATCCTTAAGCTCACCGGCTTGAAACCTGAACGGAAAAGGCAGAACACAAGGATAATCATCACTATCCATCGCCGTAACGATAAGATTATATCCACCAACTGCGGTACATGCCTTAATATTAGTAATCAATAACGGGATACGAGCCGGGTTTAAAAACATCCATACCACGGTAGAAAGAATAAAATCGTAGATACCCTCAATAATTACGCTGTTTAAATCCCGCACGTCAGCGCTCACTACCAAAGACAGCGCCTCTCTGCGTATTACAGTCTGTAACCATTCTATGCTCGCTTGGTTTTTATCCCATGCAGTTACATTAAAACCCTTTAAAGCCAGATAAAGTGCATTACGCCCTAATCCGCAACCCAAATCTAGTGCTTGGCCAGGTGCGACAACTCGGACAGCATCAACGACATCGGAATGCGTTGTGATTAACTGATATTTTTTATAGAAATAATGTTCAGCAGAACTGTATAAACTTAATTGAAACTGCACATCTTCAGAGAAGGATAGTATCCGATAGTATTGATGAGGCTCAATAAAATCTGCTTTACTGTGAACCTTGGAGATAAAGGTTTTGGTGAAATCACCAGATTCCGTTACAAAAACGCAGGTTAAGGCCCCACGAAAAATAGTGAACTTTATCCACGTATCTTGTTCTGTTTTATATCTGAGATTACAGCGTTGCCGTAGATCTCTGCTGTTCCATATCGGCATAATTTGATAGGGAAATAGATCTTTCATAGATTTTGTTTTGCCGCCTAACTGACTAGGACCGTCCTCATTTGTTGGTGATAAGCATATCTCTAGAAAAATATAATGTGATTGTTCTTTTATAATATAAGTATCTAGCTGTAATTGAGCCTGGTTTTTTTCACCAGAATTTCTCGGTATATTTTACCTAATCTAACAATCATGGTTATATTAGAGGTATAATACCGCCAAATAGTGCCTGAAAAATTTCACGAGTATAAGAACTGAATATTAATTTAGTATATATCTAATATGAACATATTTCGTGCTGAGTTCGATATCTTTTTGCTTTGTCTCGCGATCAATTATGTTTTATGTCTAGAAAACATATACTCTGTCATTTATCCGAATATTTCACTCTGCTATATAACGCATTAATTCCATTAGTAAAATCTACTAATATATAACTTTTAAATCACAGATAAACTTGAGACTCTGCCTAACAAATTTATTATTGACGTCAAACCAGCTATCTTGATAGCTTTAGCATCGTTTTTAGATTTCGTGGGTGTAACACCCTATGTCAAAAGGATGGGATCCTAGCTTAGCTCCCTTCCCACTTTCTACAAGTAAGGGGGAAAAATTCATTATCGTGATTAGTCATCTGGAAAATAACAAGCTATATATCTTGCGGATCTAAACTTAAAAAAGTTTAGCAAAAGTAAACGCATTCTTTACCATACATAGCCTCCCTAGACAGCCTATATATCTTGATTAAAATTAACTCCTGTTAGTCAGAATATAAATTCTTTCTTTAAGAGCTACGTCTGTAACATCTTTAATTATCGTTAATCTGGTAATAAATGACCCAAAATGAAGTGATGGGGCATACATTTTAGATACTGCTTTAAATATTGTAGTAATTTATTCAAAAAGTTAAACTACAGCAGCTTACCCATGGAAATGGGTAACGCTTATAAGTTGCCAGCTATAATAGCACCGGCCAAAAAATAATCTTTGATAAAAGATAAAGGCAATCTTAGCTCGCTGTATGACCAACCTTTATAAGTACACATATAAAAAGAGCGGTAGCTCATATATGCACAGACACTACAATAGTTAATCATGCTATTTAAATGTATTCAGAAATATTTTTCCAGCTATGAAATCCAATATTCTCTGTAGGAGATGTTTAAATTCAGCAACTAATCTAATAATAAAAATACACCTACCAGGTGTATGCCCTTAATACAATGTATGCTCCATCTTCAATCATTTCCTTACTATACGCCTTTTACAAAAAAAACCATGTAGAACAGTATGTTCTAATACTATTTAAGTATATATGAATCTTAATGAAGATCAATATCTTTCTAGTAAAGGCACTTTATGATAGAAATAAACCCAGAACATTCTTTAACGTGGCTATTCGAGCGGTTATTTCTTAATGACGAATCAAAGGCTACCTAAAGAATGGAAATGCGATTTCTTTATAAAGATATCACATCCACTTAATTTTAATTATTGTGTTTATATAGTAAATTCACTTGCTCTTTGAGATGACATGTTCTAGTCTTGATAGACTATAGTGTTGATGAAAAAAGACGTATTTTTTTCTATCATAGATAGATAGCACAGACCTGTTAGCTATATCTCTATATTTTTTCTATTTCCGAAGCCAATTTAGCATAACAAACAAGCAAGGAAAATATCTATTACGCTCTGGATGCGCTGTTCTCAGTCTAGATAAGCTTACTGCAATTTAGTCGCTTGGTATCATTCAAAACAAGCTCTATACTTTTTTCTAAATATACCAATTCAGCGTATTCTCAACCTTTTTTCTAGAGTAGAAAACATGGTTTTCAAATCCATTGTTACGTAACTTATTCCATTACTCAATTGTGCTTCTTTTTATACAAACGCGAAAATAGCATAATGCAGTAATCTGTATTCAGCAATAAACAATCAAATTGTTATCACTTTATGGCGATAGATTGTTCCGGGTCTGAAAAGCATTGTATAGATACCTTCTCGTACTCTGTTATTGCCTGATACTACAAGAGTAACTAATTGAGATTAGTTATGTAAAATTGTATATGCACCATCTATCGTTAGACGCAATTTGCAGTTTAAAACTTTGATCACACGTTATTAAAAATGATAAATCGCATTATTCGCAATAAAAAGATAACGATGTAAATTTTTGGTTAATATTTTCAAATTATGTTCATATTGATATTTAGATGATTATGGTTAGCGCTTTTGGAAGCGTGATGCTGTATCTTCAATGTATTTGACTTTATGATTTCAAATAATGCTCTCACTCCGTATCTTGTAAAATATCGAGCAAATCACATTCAAAATACGGGTCAAAAGTTTTTTAAAATTCATACAAACCCAATAATCCATGGTTGATAACGTAGGAAAACCATTATGCCTTGCATACAGAAAACAGTGTCATCTCTAAAGAATCAGAAATGCAGTCATCCTTCTCAACACCATCACATTATTACTTTTCATAAACGATCAGTTTTAAACTGCTATCTCGCTTAGTTAAAGTGGATAATAGACTTTAAGCTTACCTTAAATTCAGCTCTGATTTTTGGCGCTATTCGTTACTTCGCGATAGAAATACATCATGAGGATGTTCTCTAAAGTAGATTATTTAGCATGCTTCTTAGAAGATGGTAAATGACCCTGATATAGATCTTGATCTAGGACTAAATCGAGCGTCCTAAAAAAAACGTTACAAAGGCTGGGCGAGTCGATGTTTACTTGCTTTTAGATAGGTGCCAAAAGTACCATGAATAACCTGTTTTTGGAGGAATGGTCAATGTTTACAGGAAGCATAGTTGCACTAGTTACTCCGATGGACGAAAAGGGTGCCATCGACCGGGTCAGTCTGAGAAAATTAATCGATTATCATGTCGCCAGCGGCACCAAAGCGATTGTGTCTGTGGGAACGACCGGAGAAACATCTACCCTGACCCATGAAGAGCATGGTGATATGGTAATGTGGACCCTGGAGCTGAGCGATGGACGCGTTCCTGTCATCGCGGGCACTGGTGCAAACTCTACCGCCGAAGCTGTATCTCTGACCCGACGCTTTAACGACAGCGGCGTAGTTGGGTGCCTCAGCGTTACGCCATACTATAACCGGCCCAGCCAAGAAGGCTTATATCAGCACTTTAAAGCTATCGCTGAAAGCAGTAATTTACCGCAGATCTTGTACAATGTACCAACACGTACTGGTTGCGATATGTTGCCACCGACTGTCGCTCGGCTAGCGGAAATCAACAATATTATTGGTCTTAAGGAAGCAACCGGAAACTTAAGCCGTGTTAGTCAGATTCAAGATTTACTCAATACTGATTTCCTACTCCTAAGTGGAGACGATGCTAGTGCCTTAGATTTTATGCAACTTGGTGGTCAAGGAGTAATTTCCGTAACAGCAAACATTGCCGCAAAGGAAATGGCGCACCTTTGTGCACTGGCAGCCGAAGGTAATTATACTGATGCGCGGCGTCTAAATCAGCGCCTAATGCCACTACATAAGACACTATTCTTCGAACCCAGCCCCATACCGGTTAAATGGGCGTGTAAAGTATTAGAATTAATAAAAACAGATACCCTAAGACTCCCGATGATGCCCCTGACAGAGACGGGTATTTGCGTAGTGAAGCAGGCGTTAATAGATGCCGGTTTACTCTAACTTTTAGGAAAATTTCATGACTTATGCAATAAAAAAGTCAATGTTAATGAAAATACTGGGTATCTCACTTACCATACTGCTTCCAGCTTGTAGCAGCAATCCACACCATAAACGTGAACTAAACGGAAATGAAGACTATCTAAAATCACCTGCGCTCCATGCGCTAATCAGTCCTATAGATATTCTTCTCCCTCTACAAAATGGTGATTATGCAATTCCCCCCAGTCCCGATACCGGTGAAATAGGTAAAAAATTAGATATTCGCCCTCCTCAGCAGCCACTAGCGCTGCTAGAAGGCTCTCAAGCTCAATATAGTTCCAACAGAGCCATTCTCCAGCTCGAGAACAACACTAAACGTCATGCTGCTCTATGGTCACAGATAGTGATGGCTTTAAAACACAAAAACTTTCCAATCGCATCATGTCAGGATACTCAGAAAAAATTGAGTACTAATTGGATTTTTTGGACAAACGATGATGATAAAGATAAACAGTATAGTGGCCGTTATCAGATAAATCTCTCTACTCATGGCCATCAAATCTCCTTGCAGATCAAGTGCCTTGAGTTACAAGAACATGATTACCCTGTAACTAACCCCGCGTTAATACAACACTACACCATCGAAATGCTTAATAGCATTGAGAACGGATTACCGTCATTTGATCACAATAAAGACCAACGCATTACTCAGGAAGGAATAAGAGACCTACACCTTAATAGCCGAACCGATGAAAACGGATTCCCAATTTTAGTTGCGAGTATACCTTATAACACTATATGGAACCATCTCCCAATGTCATTAACATGTATTGGTATGAAAATAAGAACTAGTAGCCGGCTTCTTGGTGTACTCTCACTCACCTATAAAGCTCCAGATCATAGCACCTGGAAAAATTTAGGCATCAATGATCCATCTTTGCGAAACGGTGAGTATACACTGCAAGTTGGTGATCTAGGCTCACATAGTACATTACAATTTATCAACTCAAAAGGACGCGCTCTAACAAAAGCACAAAATCACACACTTTTAACGATACTCCAGAAGACATTGAAACAAACATGATTCCCCCCTTAAAACCATAAAGGGGGCCTGTTTCCAGCAGCTTGTTCCCTATGTAAGGGAATTTACTTCGCACATTCATACTTAAAAATAAATAATAATTGATGTTATCAACAAATATCACCCTAACACGTTTCTATAATAGCAAATATATATTTTGGTATGATAGAGCTTTTATAGGAACATGCACCCGCTAAGAACAGATTTATAACTTAGAACGTCTGCATCCTTTTCTTATAAAGGAGTGTGTATAATACACTTATGGTTAGTAAGCAAGTGCTCTATTAATTAATCGATGAAAGTTTAAAAACATACGCAGAGCTGATTGTTAATCTCGCTAATATCTAATATTTTTTTCTAAAAATGATGTAAATATCAATGATAAGATTTATAAGTCTATTGCGTCACCCTTGATGACTTCAGTAAGTTATCCTGATATGAAAGAATACCAAATCGCTTAGTTTGCCCATTCATTCTATACCTAGGTAAACATTAATATAAACCTGCACGAGAGGAAGCGGATTTCGGAAATCTAAGATTGATCACTCAAAACTATCAAAAAAAGACTTTTTATAAAAAATTACATTATTCAGCATAAACAATAAGCTCCGTTTGAAATAAACAGAAAATATCGTACGGGATTCTAGGATCTTTTTTCTTATTTTAACTTATATTATATTGATTGTGGTTATAGAAAAAATAAACAAGTGCTTAACCAGATACCCAATATTTACGATCACTGTTTAAACGGTATACTAATTAGTAAATCATATTTCCCCACGCTATTATAGCGTTATAAACGTTTTTTAAAAAACAAACATGAGACTTAGTAAATTACCAAAAAATATTTTTTTACTTTACTCATTATTTTAATAGTTGAATAAGATTCACCGTTTATCGATAATATATAAGTCCATATGCTTTATATAAAAAGGATTTTCTTGAAAAGAAATGCACTTTGCTAATTTTTATTCTGTTTCTATGACCATATCTTCATATTTTTTAATATCTGATGTATATTTGGATTTATTACTATTAAAGCAATAGTATTATCTAATGATGTATTTCATTGCTTTTGTATAAATCAATATTGACTTACAGTTAAAATAAGACCACAATATTTCACCATAAATACTCAAGCACTTGCTCTTCTCGTGCGGATGTTGCTTTGCAAGCAGAACGAATTTATTAGTAAATATAATCCAATATATACACTCTATTTATCATAAAACAAATACGTTAATTTATATTAACATCTTCCAGTCAGAGATGTAATTCATTTTTATATCAACTCTGGTTTCGTCAATTAAAGACAATCTGCAAATCTTTGGCTAACTATTGCCAACCAATACTTGATAGATAGCTATCCCAAATACCCATGAGAAACATTCAAGAAGTATTGGGGATAATCACTAGGTTACATATGGGGGCAATGCATACGAAAAAACTATTGTATTGCTCGATTAATACTAGTAAAAAATGACAATGTGGGGGTTTCATGCGATGTTTATGGAAAAGAGACGTTATATCCAGATGTACATTCACAATGCTACTTTACTTTTAAAATAGCATTTTAAGATTAAAGTCTGGTCTAGCACAGACCCCATACTATACCTGATTAAAATAGTATAGGATTCAAAAAAATTACATATAACTTCTCATTTCTTCTCAAAAAAGAGAAAATATTTTCGAAGAAAGTTAACAAAGCGTCATAAACAGGAGAATATCCTTCTTTATACAAGAAAGAAGAAAATTCTTGTAATCCTTGACCTCATTATTTTATACGATTCATAAAAAGTTTGTTCAATTTTTTATAACGCCGTAATAAAATGTATATATATTTATCACTATTCTAAAACACATTCTTAATCTTTAGAATTCTAGTTATAAACCCACGAAAAGAAGGGGTTTAAACTTTCTCTTAAAACTATATGCATTACAAAGTGCGTTATTATGCATAAAACTAAAAAAGATCTTATATGAAGATTCAGGACTGAAGATCTAGGTATCTTCGAATCTCAATCCAACTGATGGAAACGAAAAACAAAAAAATTCTTGCATGAAAGAAGAATTTTTTTTTCCAGTCTACACACCATAATAACAATGAAATCAGTGAGTTACAATGGTACGATTATTCTGCTACAGGTATTAGTAAACATTTGTGAGGAATTATCTCTTTGATTACCGGAAAAGAACGATAATTTTTTAGGCAACTTCAGATATACACGTTAGTTGTAACAATGATGCAATGTAGGCATTTAAAGCTTCAGAGTTAAGGATCGCATCTTTATATTCTATATAATAGAAACGCACATTCAGGTTATCAACCATATGTACTGATAATTTTGAGATACAAATGATTATTTATCATTATGTTATGAAAAAAATCCTGGCTATTGTTAATAGATAGCTTATCGAGATAATAACAATAAAAAAAGAAGTTGGTATAAAAGACTCATAGAAAAATAATGACTTTTTCCCAACATTACTTTTGTTTATTATAGCTATCATTACAGGGTGAAAGACTGTATCGTATCGTTTATAGCAGAATATCGCTTTTCCGCTAACACCCCTATCCACCTTAAGGGATACAACATCAAACAAGGATTCTTATCCAACAAAAAAATAAGTGACTGTGTAGCCACAAAGTCCTGAACGGGAATTTGATTTAGGTACACTACTAACGTAGTATTCATCCCGATTGGGTATGTTCAGATGAGCGATATCACCGGTAGTTTCCACTACCCGACCTGACGCTAGCCGCGGACTTTGTTGATAATCTATACGGGAGAGAGAACAGTTACCTAACCATAGCCGATCCCCGGCATAAACAAAAAACAGCCTTAAAACCATACTAATTACATAGCTTAACGGGATACCATGAATCACTAAAATCGGCTTACTTCCGACAGGCAACCTTAAGCGTGCCTGTCGGGCAGCACACATACGCAACGCCATTTCTGTCATCGACTAACCACCCAGCGGTGAAACTACCTTCAGTACCGTGAATCCATTTCTGACGTTGATGCTGTGCTTCGTTTGTTACGGTATGGATATCACGGGTTTCTAATATACCCATATTTAACGCTATTTCATCCTAATATCTACCATAATGGGATACTTTAATATATCGGAAAACATCTCTTCGGTACGACGTGTCCAGCCTAGTTCACTGCTAATAATATTACTAATGCCTAATAATAGAACGCATTTAGCGACCTGTTCTGCTTGACGTTTACCTTTAGGGGCTAATTCACTATAAGATTTCCCTTGAATACGGCGTAACGCATTCCATTCATTTTTCTACATGACAAATAAGATAAACTTGTAATATAATTTTCTTTCATCCTAAATAAAAAAACGGGGATTCATGAGACATTATGTAAGATATGATCATGATTTCCTAGTACCTAGTTCAAATTGGCTCAATTTTCCGCGTTTTGAAAATACAGTTCGATCCATGAGCACATACTAGCATAGGTATTTATAGAAACTTGTTACCTCAACCTATTCCTAATCCTTAAAAAAATTAGACACACATGAAATTTAGATATCTATTTCATCCAGGGTTAATTTAGTACGTGAGTCTTGACTTTATGTCTCGATCAGCATGAAAAAAATACTCTTTGTCTGAATATTAAGGGAGTCTACATATCTGTAAAGTGAGTTAGCGTTGCATAAATTTAATATTAAGTAACAGTCTATTACAAAAAAATCTAGAAGAATAAAAATTTAGTCATAACATATCGAATTAACTAATTAATCAACTAAACTAAACCATTTGTCTTTTTATTAAAAACGGTCTAATGTGGAGCGTCATATAGAACAAAGCAATATTATCAGACCCAATACTTTCTATCACACAATCTTTAGAATACTGTTTATTCATAGCTACGATATTTATTAACTTCGATATCTATTAGAATTTCAATACTGATAGTTTAGATCACAGAGTATTGTATCAGCCTGCCGATAGTCTGAACATCTGGTCTAATTAAACAACAATCTTCCGCACACGACAGACTATCGATTTACCGTTTAATATCAATTAAATCGGATTTTTATTATAGATATATGAAGAGGATAATTTTAAATTTTTAATCAGAATATAAAATGAATTTCGGTAGATTTTTATCCGATAATCGATAAATGTTAATATGGTGGTTACCTCTGTTAACTTATAAAGTTAAAGAGTGTGATTTTGAATTTAGCAATGCGGATTTCGTTCTGTTTTTATTTCTTATCTGATCTATCCAAGAACTTGAATGACTACAGGGAGGCTCAAAAAAAGATACCTATTTCTCTAGAAATTTCTGTTTTTAATCGAAAGATAACTACTCTAACATCATCTCATGTAAAATACCATTTTAAGACTATTTTTTGTTGCATTCTAGGCTATATTTCTTTCTATCGATGCACTGCTTCATCTAAATCAAACAGTTGGTGGCTTGGATAGCGTTATCTAAAACATCTGAGATGTTATCGCTACTCTATAAGTCATAAACAAAACTTTATCAATATCCAGCGTGCAATGATGTTGAGTTTAAGTACGCAGAGAATTATTCCTATTATTTTAATAAAGAAATAATGCATTATAACCTACGATTTTTCAGTTGAATTAACATTTCCTTGTTTAGATAAAATGCAATAATTTCATTTTTATAGACTCTCTTGACTAAAAATAAAATGTCTATTTTAGATACCTGTTTTCTTTTTACTAAGTAAAACACCCCACGGTCGAATATGGCATATTGAATATCGTATATTTTATAATATATACTGTAACGCCACCACAAAAACCACTGTCAATATTAGACATGTTTAAATCAGTATCGTTATCATCAGCACATCTAAACGATATAGTTTTAATTACATTACCCCTGTTACTTCAGTAACAATGATTTCCAAGATTAGGAATGATATTTAAGGTAAATAAGAAAGCTAGATACCTGTTCCTAAACGTAATCCACCCGCTCCTCTGAAAGAGGATTCATAGTAAATATATAATAATATCTATTTAAAATCACAATATGTTTCTTGATACTACTAAGATAACGCTGTCGTCTCTATACTAAAATCGTGCTAATAGTTCTGTGAAAAACGTTTTATCTCTATGTAAGATTTTTTCGTAGTCCTACGCAACCTCCTAACCCCCCCGCATTTAAATACAACCGACATCACTGGATGATTGAGGAAGTAAAGTATGAAACCCATATGAAACATATCAGCAAGAAAAAGATTTCAAATAGAGAAATGGTGAGATATCTATAATCAACATGAAAAATACTATCTCACTCTATTGTTTATTCTTAAAATAGATCAATGATCTAGATGATTTTTATACACCTCCACAACCTAAACCACTTCTAATAGATAATTCTTTCTTCATGTTTTATACTGCGGGTTTTCTATAACCATCTATTAAATGCAGATCAATAACAGTAGGGAATGTATACATTGGTATTTAGCAAGTTACAAGAATACCTCTACGAGGCAACAGAAACTGACCCTAATACTTATAAGAGTAAGTATAGAATAAAAACTTGATTTACTACGTTATCTGAAAACGAAATCTATCTTTACACAATTAAACACATGAATAAAATATGCTAAAAATCACCATTTCCATGCTAATAAAGAGAAAAACTAATAGAGTATTCAAAAGTTACACTTCTACGCTTAAACAGCTCTTCAATGAAGATTGGTAAATACAATAGCATTTCCGATTATTCAAGATTAGCACATAGGCTATTCTAAATCATTTAAAAGAACTTTCTTTTCGGAAGGAAAGTATCTCATTTATAGTCATTGGACTAGGTATTATCTCACTTCGCTTTATGACATAATATATGGAAAATTATATTTAATTAAAGAGTCTCTCCTTTGCTAATAAGTCATAACATCACCATGCAATTTGGAAACAAGTCCCTATTTGAGAATCTTTCAGTTAAGTTTGGTAGAGGAAACCGCTATGGGCTCATCGGCGCTAATGG
This sequence comes from Candidatus Steffania adelgidicola, assembly GCF_020541225.1. Taxonomy (GTDB): domain Bacteria; phylum Pseudomonadota; class Gammaproteobacteria; order Enterobacterales; family Enterobacteriaceae; genus Steffania; species Steffania adelgidicola. The sequence goes on from NZ_CP045889.1 coordinate 1,012,537, forward strand.
GTGCGGAAAATCTACTTTGATGAAAATTCTAGGCGGCGATCTAGCACCAACCGCTGGTAATATTAATAGAGATCCTACTGATCGTCTTGGCAAATTATGCCAGGATCAATTTGCCTTTGAAAAAAATAGCGTGCTTGATACCGTGATGATGGGGCACACAGAGCTATGGGCGGTAAAACAAGAACGTGACAGAATTTACGCTTTACCTAAGATAAACGAAGCACAAGGGTATCGCGCAGCAAATTTAGAAGTTCTATACGGTGATATGGATGGGTATAGCGCGGAAGCGCGCGCAGGTGAGCTTCTACTTGGCGTCGGTATTCTACTAGAACAACATAAAGGCCCTATGAGTAAGATCCCACCTGGCTGGAAACTACGTGTGCTTCTCGCACAAGTGCTCTTCGGTAATCCAGACATTCTATTGCTTGACGAACCAACTAACAACCTAGATATAAATACCATACACTGGTTAGAACAGGTGCTGAAAGAACGCAACAGCACCATGATCATTATCTCCCATGACCGACATTTTTTAAATATGATCTGTACCCATATAGCGGACCTAGATTATGGCGACTTGCATATCTATCCGGGGAACTATGACGAGTATATGACAGCGTCAGCTCAAGTACGTGAACGATTGATAGCCAATAACGTCAAGAAAAAAACGCAAATTACTGAGTTACAATTATTCGTTAATCGTTTTAGCGCTAATGCTTCTAAATCTCGTCAGGCAACATCCCGCTCTCGACAAATCGAAAAGATCAAGCTTGATGAAATCAAGTTATCCAATCGAAAAAATCCGTTTATTCGTTTTGAACAGGATAGAAAACTATTTCGCAATGCATTAGAAGTTAAGCAATTAACTCAAGGCTTTGAAATACCAGGAACGCTGTTTCGTGACTTGAATATGATAGTGGAAGTAGGTGAGAAGGTTGCAATTATCGGCGCTAACGGTATTGGTAAAACCGCGTTACTAAAAACATTTATAGGCGAGTTGTCAGCGAAAACAGGTGAGCTTAAATGGTCTGAAAACGCTGATATCGGCTACTATCCCCAGGATCGCAGTCGCGAATTCATCGAGAATATCTCCGTATTCCACTGGATGAACCAGTGGAAGAAAGCGAGCCATGATGAACAGGCGGTACGTAATCTCCTAGGACGTCTTTTATTTAGCCAGGATGATATGAAAAAGCTAGTCGACGTACTCTCCGGTGGAGAAAAAGCCCGACTACTATGTGGAAAATTAATGCTGAAAAAGCCCAATATTCTCCTGATGGATGAGCCGACTAATCATCTTGATATGGAATCTATCGAAGCGCTCAATACCGCCCTTGAGCTTTATCAAGGAACACTATTATTTATCTCTCATGATCGCACATTCGTTACTTCATTAGCAACCCGGATTATAGAAATACTTCCGAACCAGGTGATCGATTTCATCGGAAACTATGAAGATTATGTACGTAGCTATAGTTTCATTACATCCCGGAAGGGGATGTAGCTTCTTTTAAAATATTTAACGTTTATTAAATACGGCTATTTCTAACCGTTAGAGACGTTTTATGCTTAACTACTAATTGAGATAATTTCTTATTATAGAGGTCAATATATCGGTATGGTGTGATCTCAATCATCTTTATCGTAAGATGAAATGCCGATTTTTTAACATATCTTCTATCTGATCTCAGTACATTATCAGTAATCCATGTTTTTCGGATATAGTGCGCTATAAAACCGTTATTTACCAATACTCAACAAATATAGTGATGGAAGAAATGTAATCTGGAACGCACAAACAGCATGAAATATTGACTAACCATCTTGGTGTTATCAAGACCAATAAAAACCCATATAATAGAAATAATCACACGATATAAACAGGGGACGCCATGTAATTATGTGTGCTATCTTTAAAAGATACTTGAAATATAAACGCGGATAACCTAATTCATCAATTTTAAACACTGGATGGTAAGACCATAGTGCTTTCTATTTTTCTTTCAAGAATATCCTCAATTCTTTATATATGTAAAAAAATCTTTCAAGATTAACCAATCTTTTTATATTACACAAATTCATCTACGATGATTAGTAGTTTTTAAAAATGAAGGAACTGTCTTTCTTTAAAAGAAAGACAATCGTTTATTGCAGTTGCGAACTGCTCCTCTGAAAATCATGACAATATACAACTGACCTCAATGCTATCACGTTTTTAGCCTAGACAATCTCTCTAAGTAATCATCTAAGTATTAACTTGCAAAAACGATAAAAATAATATAGTAATCATGTTTACCATGCTGATGGTACTAAGAGTATAGTAAATACCGAAAATTTCTTCTTTCACTCTTAAGCAAGTATTTTCCATATAAATTAATCGGATGTTAACAGTGAACTACACTACTAAGGAATGTATAGCCTATAGATTGGATTTCTAAAAAACATTACCATAAGAAAAAACATGAATGTACCCGATAAAGTGACTAGCTTCATATAAAACATGCAGGTAATCTGCTGATTATCTATGTACAAAGAGCATGATGAAGTGATTTGGTTATTATATATAGCAAATCCAACATTGTCATACTCTCAATCACTTCAAATTGTAGGGAGTAAAATCCCATATCAGTCTATAAAAAACAGACATATACTTTAATTCCAATGATTTAAAGAATTATTGTGTCTATGTTGGATAGAATCATGATTACTAAAATACATGACAGATTATTTATCTAAGATAATTAGCATAAAAATCACTCCAATACATTATTATTCACCTTGAAGGTGATAGTGTTTTATACCTTTTTTCTATGCATGGCGAACTGAATAGATGAAACGAGCGATAGTTGTATTGAGTGGGGGACAAGATTCAACAACCTGCCTAATCCAAGCACTAAGTCAGTATAATAAGGTTTATTGCATTATCTTTGACTACGGTCAGCGTCATCGAGCAGAAATTAGTATCGCCAAAGATCTCTCAGTCCAATTAGGCGCCTACGAAATTAAGGTAATTGACGTGTCTCTACTCAATACGCTGGCAGTCAGCAGTCTTACGCACGACGATATTCCAATTCCTGATTACCAGCCTCTCTCTGAGAGTCTTTCCAGCACCTTTGTACCCGGTCGGAATATCCTGTTTTTAACGCTAGCCGCTATTTATGCCTATCAAGTCCAGGCAAAAACCATTATTACTGGCGTTTGTGAAACAGATTTTTCCGGTTATCCAGATTGTCGTAATGACTTTATAAAAGCCCTAAACACCGCAGTCAATCTAGGTATGGCACGTGAACTACAATTCACTACACCATTGATGTGGTTAGATAAAGCGGAAATCTGGGCGCTCGCGGATTATTATCATCAGTTTAATCGAGTGCGTCAGGATACTCTGACCTGCTATAACGGAATTAAAGGTGACGGATGCGGACAATGCTCAGCCTGCCATTTACGTGCACGTGGATTGGCCACATATCTCGAGAAACCGGAGATGGTAATGACCTCGTTAAAATCCAAAATCGGCCTACTTTAAAATCTTAAAATAGTTACGCTAAAAGAGGGGATAGAGGATCTTCTGAAAACCGAAACTTACGATAAGTAGCAATAAATGCTGAATACAACACCAACTAAAATATATATAGCATACCCATACATCACTACTATATAATTGATTTTTAATATAAATCATATAAGATATTTAAGCGAATACCTAATATCAATTATAGAAAAACAGATTTTATGAATTCTATAAAACAAAATGTTTTCATCACTATAAAATGCTTTACTAAACAGATAATATCCAACTGATTCAAATATTGATAACATTCTCTCCACCTCTGATCTTTCGAGTTTTTAGGCTAAAAAATCACGAACTTATAAGATATTTTTTCTAAAATAATTTTAGAAAAAATAATAATGTTCTTTATTTTGGTCCTGTGGTCTATTGCAAAACCATCAATACCTTTCCCTTATCTTTTGTATAATATGAGGATGTGTGAAGTCTTATATTTTTATGAAAAAATACCATTAAAAAACTTATTTATTATAATGAGTAAAATATTCATATTGTTGCACATTTTAAATTTTGAATTGACTTGTTTTATAGTACTCAGTAATAATTTTAACCATGTTTTATAAAACTACTTGATGTCAATTCAGTAAAATCCAGTACTTCTTCGATATCTTCTATGTGGATATTGCGTCACCTCTAAAATCAATTTCATCACTTACATTAAATATCTCATTAAAATAAAAAATTCAAGGTATCATGCTTATAGTCAAGCTATAATGCTTCATATGAAAATACAGACGTATATCTATTATATCTTTCTATTTTATTCTAATAAACCATAGTTATATTATAAAAATCCAGAAAAAAAAGAAACATAAACACGACTGTTTTTTAAGAAAACACCAGGTATTTTCTTAATGTACCTCTACATTTATCTTCATAAATAAGCAAGCTCATAACATGATTATATTTCATGAGATACTCTACAATTTATCTTTTTCTATTCTTCTAAAAAACGTAAGATACACATCGCATCCTATATTTATAACTTCACAATTAAAAAATACCTGCATTAGTATCAGACAAGCAAGACAATTGAGATTTATAAAATTTCTTCACGTAGTGAAATATGAATTACTTACCAGACCATGACACCTTACAAGATGTCAAAAAAGATAAATTAGCCCAATGCTTCTCTAGCATGTTCGATTTGAATCTCTTCGAAAATATTCATCTAGATCGAACTATGCTGATAGATAACTAAATTCAGTATAAATAGAGATAATCAAACAATTTAAAAGATATTTTTTTAATACAAAGAATGGATCACTGTCTACATACTATGATCAAAAATAAATTGCTTCGGTATACCTATCCAAAATACAGATCTAATCGTTTAAACAGAAGTAGTCTGAACTAATAATTATAATGTATTTATATTAACTATATCTTTCTAATCATCTACTTATAAGAAAGTGATAATCATTGATATAATGATATCAAATTTTATTACTAATCAGATAAACACCTCCCTGATAATGAGAGATCATGACTTATCTGCTAGCATGTTTTCGATTGTATGATGTTTACATTATCCAGTTAAAAACTCACTTATGATATGAATTGCTCTGTTTTATAACACCTACCTATCATGATTTATAATATTATTATATACCTAATTCAGCCAATAATATGGATACAGTTATTATGGCGCAGCAGAAAATCTCCTGCTTACCGACATCGATGGGCTGAACGTTACGGATTTTGCCGGGGGAAAGTAAAACCTGGTGGCATCATGCTGCATTCTGTTTCAGTTGGTGAAACACTGGCAGCCATACCACTAGTGCGCACCCTTCGTCAGCGCTATCCACTGATTCCGATCACGGTCACCACGATGACGCCAACGGGTTCTGAACGGGTACAGTCTATATTCGGCAATGATGTACATCATGTCTACTTACCCTATGATTTGCCGGGGGCAACCAGCCGTTTTCTCGATCGCGTTAATCCGAAACTAGTTATAATTATGGAAACTGAGTTGTGGCCGGACCTGATTAAAAGCTTACATCGCCGAGGTATACCGTTGATTATCGCTAATGCTCGCCTCTCGGCTCGCTCTGCTGCCGGCTATAAAATATTTAGCAGTTTTGTTGCCGATATCATGCGTCGTATCACACTCATAGCTGCACAAAACGAAGAAGACGGTGCTAGATTTCTTGCACTCGGACTAAAGAAGAATCAGTTAGTAGTTACCGGCAGTCTAAAATTCGACATTTCCGTTACTCCAGAAATAGCGGAAAAGGCGCTTACCCTGCGACGTCAATGGGCACCTTGCCGCTCAGTATGGATCGCCAGTAGTACTCATGAAGGAGAAGAGATACTTTTATTACAAGCACATCGTAAACTTCTTGCGAATATTCCCGATTTACTCCTGATCCTGGTACCTCGCCATCCAGAGCGTTTCCTAGCAGCACGGGAAATGACGATGAAGGCAGGATTTAATTACATTATGCGGAGTAGCGGAGCAATTCCATCCAAAAACACGCAGGTGGTGGTTGGTGACACAATGGGTGAACTCATGATGCTATACGGTATTGCTGATCTAGCATTTGTTGGTGGTAGTTTAGTCGCATGCGGCGGCCATAACCCTCTCGAAGCAGCAGCACACGCGATTCCAGTCCTGATGGGACCACATACTTTGAATTTTCAAGATATATGTAGCAAACTGTGGAAAGCTGGTGGGTTAATTACCGTAACCGACGTACCATCTCTAGTAAATGCAGCCTCTACTCTACTAAAAGATGAAGATTATCGCCTTTATTACGGTCGTCATGCCGTTGAAGTTCTTCAACAAAACCAAGGAGCGCTACAACATCTACTGCATTTACTCGAGCCTTATCTACCCTAATGGAGTTAGTAAATGTCGGAAAGACAACGTTTGTCAGTGGTGATTATTACTCGTAATGAAGCTGAGGTTTTATCAGATTGTCTTGCATCAGTCAGATGGGCTGATGAAATAATAGTCCTGGATGCCGGTAGCAACGATGCAACACGCGATATTGCCGCACGAGAAGGCGGACTTGTATTTCAATCCACAGAATGGCCAGGTTTCGGTATTCAACGGCAACGGGCTCAAGGGTATGCCAGGGGCGATTATATCCTGATGCTTGACGCCGATGAGCGCGTTACTCCGTTGTTACGCCAAGAAATCCAAAAAATTCTACAACAACCGAACCCAGAAGTTGTCTATAGTTGTTCACGGAAAAATCTATTTCTAGATCGCTTTCTACGCCACAGCGGCTGGTATCCGGATTGGGTAATACGGCTGTATGCGCGAGAGCGATTTATCTACAACACACTACCCGTTCACGAATCTCTCGAGAGAGGGAGTGCTAATGTCGTTGCCCTCTCGGGAAATTTACAGCATTTAGCATGTCGTGATTTAGTAACTTTTCAACGGAAACAACTACAGTATGCTGAAGCGTGGGGACGAGAACACTATCATCAACAGCATAAGTGTTGCCTATTAAATATTATCAGCCATACTTACAGCGCTTTTCTAAAAACCTGGATCTTACGCGCTGGTTTTTTAGACGGTAAGCAAGGCTGGTTGCTCGCGATGATAAATGCGCAATATACTTTTAATAAGTATGCCATACTCTGGGCATTAAATAACACCATAAAAGAAAAAACTCATGACTAAGAAAGCCATTTATCCCGGCACCTTTGACCCATTGACCAATGGTCATCTGGATTTATTAAGCCGAGCCGCGAAAATATTTGATCGAGTAGTACTAGCGATTGCTGAAAGCCCTAGTAAATGCTTGCTTTTTAATTTAGATGAAAGAGTAGCTCTAGCAAACCAAGCTACCGCTTCCTTGCCTAATATCACAGTTATAGGTTTTAGCGATCTCATGACTAATTTTGTTCGTAAGCAACGGGGAAATATCATAATCCGAGGTATGCGAACGATGATGGATATCGAGTATGAAACACAGCTCGCGCAAATAAATCGACATCTAATGCCGGAATTAGAAACTATATTTATGATGCCTGCTAAGAGCGTTTCTTATATTTCCTCTACACTCGTAAAAGAGATTGCACTCCACGGCGGAGATGTCGAACACTTTCTACCCACAAAGATCGCTCAAGAGGTGCGGGCGAGGCTACATCCCTAATACCAAAAACCGCTATGCCACGTTGAGAATATATACCCATCACTACAAATAGTGGATCCAGTTCTCCGGTCGGAGCACCGAACATATACTAAAGTATATTTTTAAAAAATTTGTCAGAGTTTACTAAGTAAATAATTTATATAAAATATAGCAGTATATACACATCAATTCATATTGAGACTCATTGTAGAATACAAAATACATTAATTATGATAATATGAGAAATACCTCGATTACATATTTTTATACATGTAAAGTTAGGGAGGAGGAAAATCGAATCTAGTGAGATGTTTTTTCTGAAATCAAAAGATAGTCTAAAAATTTATGGCTTTATTGGTAACGATTTAATAAATAAGCAGAGGGAATTTTTCATTAAAAGTGGCTCAGCCGTATTCAAACTTGAGAATATTCTTATTATGTTAAACTGTGATATACACTCATCTTTATATATTGATGCCATGATGATTATGGCATCATAGATTAATCTTAAGTTAGCAAGATTATTAGTGAGAGAAAGAATTGCATAATAATTTCTTTTAAGAAATCCAGAAAATACCACTCCAAAGATTTGAATTATACAGTATAAATAAATCACTAGTTTTTTATCACTTGAGCTAAAATTCATTGACTCTCTGAATTTATTAAAACGTTCTTGACCATTTTAGATGGTTTATAGACACCGCGGCGCTTTTTCTCTGGAGAGAATGTATTCTCTCCTTTTTTTGATATTTTAAATATTCTTACGACACTCGGTATATTTTATATCCTTTTTAAGGATTTATAGACAATATTTCTCTAGCAACTCTATTGTAAAAATCTCTATTCTTTTTCCTTTTTTACTATTTTCTAATCACTTGTATCTACCTAAGATACGATAAATAAAAACTATATAAAATTACTCCAATAGAGGATATTGCATTGAACATCCTCTCTCTTCATGTATCTACCACGTGATAATGTTTTGATAAATATTTCGTAAAAATATACAATATGAAAATAGATTTTTCAACACAGAAGAAAATTAAAACAAGGAAATATTACAAATTAAAAACTGATAATCCTGGTATTCTAGAGATGAATATAAACTGTTTTCTACAAATTCTAAATGAAATTTAAAACAGTATCTTTTAAGACATAAAGATTTCTAACATTGATCGCCATTGATATAAATAAAAACAAAAAATTTAAGGACCATATTTTTAACTTAGTTATATTTGTCTAATAGAGAGAAAATATAAAGCCGTAGCATAGTCGAAAAACTTGAAAAATACTTAATATCATATTTCAGCAATATTTTTCATATTATGCTTAGAGTATAAGTTTTATCAGGATTCAGTAGTAATATGCTATTTCGGACGACAAATCATTGTTAGATACTGAAATCAGTATTGCCTTACTAAAATAAGACAGATAACACAGCGGCAATGTCAAAAAAATCTAAGGGATTATTATATAATAACTAACAGTTAGGCACGCTCCATAGGAAAAGACATTACTTCACTCAATCGATCTGCTTTTAGAGCTAGCATTACTAGCCGATCTACCCCTAACGCCACGCCAGAACATTCCGGGATTCCTTGTAAGAGAGCCGACAGTAAATTCTCATCTATAGACTGCTGTTTCAAATTCATCGCCGCTCGCTTGATATTATCCTTTTGAAATCGCGCTCGTTGCTCACCTGCATCAGTTAGCTCACGGAAACCATTCGCCAGTTCAATACCTTTAAAATACACTTCAAATCTATCTGCAACTCTATGATCCTCAGTGCTGATTGCGGCTAGCGCAGCCTGAGAAGCAGGAAAATGATATATAAAAACCAACTTATTCCACCCGATATTTGGCTCAACCACCATAGAGAATAATAATTGCAGGAGGGTATCTCGATCGTCGTCTATCGATGCTGCTTCAGTCAGATTCCATTTAATTACTGCATCATACAACTCACTCTTATCTGACGATAAAGGGTCTATCCTAAGATAATGTGTAAAAGCCTGCTTGTAAGAAAGTGTTTCTACACTATCGCAATTTAGCACTGGGAGTAATAAATCCTCAACCTCATTCATCAAGCGATACATATCATAATGTGGACGATACCACTCAAGCATAGTGAATTCTGGATTATGGTAACGACCAATTTCTCCATTGCGAAAACTGTGGCAAAGCTGAAATATAGGACCACTACCAGCTGCCAATAGCCGTTTCATATGGTATTCGGGGCTGGTCATTAAATATAGTGGTGTTGCACTCCTTTCTCCCGGTTTAATAAAACCTGTCTGAAAAGGAAAAAGATGAACATCCGTTACTGTTGTTTGACCTAGGGTGGGTGTTTCTACTTCAAGTAATCCGCGATCGATAAAAAATTGTCGGATATGATGCACAATTTTAGCACGCTTTAGCAAAACAGAAATAGGCGCACTTGGTTGCCAATCAGCTAAATCACTCATATTTTTCTCCATTATAAAAGAGTCACGCTCTCTTGGTATCTATGGGTACAAATAAAAATCACCATTTCCTTTTTCAAAGGAAGCCACGATTGTAAAAAAATACGTTGATATTATTTATCATAAATCAAATGATATATTTTAATTAATATCTGCTAATCCCATTATCTTGTATTAACATTATAGGGGAGATTGTAACCGTTTACTCATACTGACTTAAATTCAGATCTAGAGAATCTGTAAAAAGTTACTTAACTAGATACCGGATATTAATAATAGGCAGTCATATGAACATTAATTACACACCCATGGAAAAATTAAAAATTTTAAGTTTAGAGAATAATTCTAGCACAGTATTACATCTCTCCATCAAGTAGTACCGTCTCGCGTTTTTTCAATATAAAATGACACTACACTATATGTATAAATTCATACGTAAATGTAAGATCCATTATCGCAGGTATGGCTGCTACAGCACTTCAGGGGTGTTTCGGCCAGACTATACAAACGGGGATACTCTATCAGTTCTCGCAGTTTCTCCAGTATGCATAATCGGCATGGACGGGGTAGGATCCTGGGAGATAGAAGCATCAACTAGAATTGGTATCAGCGTTACATCTCTATCTGACATGCATCGCCAATAATACTTGATAGAGTCTCGATTTTCGAGACTGCATGGGAAAATTAAAAATTCGGTGATCGCCAACCATGTCGCGGGTATCAATCCAGAATTCCGCATAAATACTATCGATACCTGTATCACTACCAATAAAGGTAGGTCAGAGACTAGACAACGCTGTCAACCATCGTATTACACGCTACCGAGAGCACATCTAGCCTCAAGCAGCTTTGCTCTATTTACTAGTGTACTGCTAACGTTATAACATTTTCTTAGTCTTTGATTCGAATAGGTTATAGACAAGATTCACCCTACAATCATTCAGGTAATCAATCAACAAAAAACCATTGCTAATCCGCTATTAATTCAAACACGTGATTACTTTAAAAATAAGTTTACAGTATTGTACGAATTAGGAAGGGAAAACCAGGGATCAAGTGAATTTTTTCAACGAACAATTCATCTCGCTCCTATTTAACCATTCGTTTTTTAGATTTCCCTCTACGAGGAAAGAATTAAAAGAAATGGACTACTTGTTAGGTTTTAGTACCATAAATATGGTAACAGCAACTTTTTGTTTTATTCCTGTACCACACGCACTAAAAACACTTTCTTAAACTTAGCGGTAGAAAGCAAAACACCTGACTTCTAAATAATTTTCTATCTTAAATCGCGCTGTTTTATTAGATTTCCAGACAATACAACATGATGTCTATCCGTAAGATTAAAAACAGAAAATATTCGCATGACAATAACTAAAACTCTTTCGATCCTTATATCAAGTAGTACTTACTGTATCCTTACAAATATTGATTCGTAACTATCGATGCTAATTTCTAGGACACATCATGAAAAATTTAATTTACTTAAGTAAATATTTTAACTTGTAATAACATTAGTTTGATTTTTGAACTCTAATCAAAATGATGATTTAATCATAAAATTAAAACACATTAATGCAGTCATATTCTAATATGATTGATAAAATTAATATAGTGAATACATAGTAGAGTTCATATATACCTAATGAATCACTTAATAAAATATTTATTTCTTATTTAAATAAACGAGTTGAAACAGTGCGTTATATTATGCACGACACACGAATCAATGGATATAGATTTCCCTGCATCAGCTATTTCATAATAAAACAGCTGTGTTAATTCCTAATTATTATATATAACTATGCAATAGATTTTCACAGGAAAAATTGATTAAGATCAGTCAGTAACTATCTTACATTCACTGTACTCTTGGTGATATTAAGACCGTTTAAAATCGATTAACGCTTCCTTATATTTTCCATGCCTGATTATTATATAAGTTTTAGTCACTTAGTTATTTGTGGGGAGGAAGGGAAGTAAGGCATATAGTGCAGAGTAAAGTATTATGATAATCTACTGATATTGTTCGGTAACGATAAATATACACCACCAAGCTTCACTTTTAGTAATTAATGAATCTCAGTCTAGTTTCAGTTATCATTATGAGTTTTCAGCGCTCATCGTGGTTAAATAGAATAGACATTCTATTTTTTTGATCCTAAAGGTCATTTTTTTGATTGTGTATAAATAAGTAGATTATCTATGATAATTTACCTGAATAAGATGTTTCTTCTCCCCAAACTATTTTCCGGTAGTCTTATGTATATTCCTAAACCGCGCCTTAAACAAGCTTAAAGCGCATTTCACATAAACCTAGAGTGCAAAATTTATACCAGATCATGCTCTCTACATATCTAGTATTTCAGATACAACTTAAACAAAGCTTACCAACTATCTTTTACACGTGCAATATGTAGCTATCCCTTATCGCGATAGCCTCTAGTGCATCTTTCATAATATTCAATCCTGAGACTCAATACTAAAAAATTAATAGTTTTTCTTGTGAACCCATAATGCACTTCTATAAGTCAGAAAGACATGTCTTCATCGGGTTACCTTAAGAGGGGGTATGGGAAGTTTTTGTCCTATCCAAAAGAGAAAGGAAAGGTATAGTCAAATCGATTTATAATCGTATATAACGTGTTTTAAAAAACCATATTGATATTTCTAATAAATCGCTTGCTATTAAGAATCAATATTCAGATGTATCATCATGTATTACATAAAAATGTAGGGGGGTGAAATTCCACATTAGCCTATAAAACATAAGAATATAACTGCAAGTTATTTTAATATGAAACTAATAATTTAACGGGAATATGATTCCTTCTCGATAAATCCGCCATATATAAGTTTCTTTAAAGTTCTTTCCACAGATTCGTTATACTCGATTTAAGAGAATACCTCTAGAAAATAGGATATTCTGTTACCCATTAAATCTTTTTTAGTTAAAATAAAATATTAAGTTTTTATTTAAAAACTAATTATCCCTTGTAATCCTCATGGACAAAAAGCGCCTCTATAAAATCGTCAGCTTTAAAGGATCGCAAATCCTCAATTCGTTCCCCGATACCAATATAGCGAATCGGGATACCAAAACGGTCAGCCACAGCGAAAATGACACCACCTTTAGCGGTGCCGTCTAGCTTACTAAGCGCTATACCAGTTAGTTTCACCGCATCATTGAATAAATTAACTTGACTTATAGCATGCTGACCGGTATTGGCATCAAGGATTAACATAACCTCATGCGGGGCTTCAGGATCAAGCTTTTTTATCACCCGAACGATTTTTTTCAGCTCATTCATCAGGGGTAATTTATTCTGAAAACGACCTGCGGTATCCACTATCAGCACATCCATGGCACGCGCTTTAGCCGATTGGATAGCGTCAAAGATAACCGACGCGGAATCAGCGCCGGTGTGTTGCCCTATTACCGGGATACAGTTGCGATCACCCCAGACCTGAAGCTGTTCTCTCGCCGCCGCACGAAAAGTATCCCCTGCTGCCAACATAACCTTTTTACCTTCAATCTGATACTGATGTGCCAATTTACTGATGGTAGTGGTTTTCCCCACACCGTTAACGCCAATCATTAAAATAATAAATGGAGTTTTACCCCCCACCTTTAATGGCTCCTCAACTTTAGCGAGGATATCTCCCATCTCCTCTCGTAATTGACTATATAGCGCCTTAGTATCTTTTAGAGATCGGCGATTAACATGATCGATTAAGTTGTTAATGATTTTACGAGTAGTTTCGACTCCTACATCGGCGATCAGCAGTTTCTCTTCTAATGCCTCGAATAGAGCATTATCAATGCTCTTTCCACGAAATAATTGAATGAACCCAAATCCCAAATTATTTCGGGTCTTTGCAAGACTGTTTTTTAATCGGCTAAAGAACCTCACCCCCCCTGCCGTTAGGCGGGGAACAATACCTTCATTTGAGCTGAAGGCCGACACCATCTTTCGCTCTTCAGAAACAGACTGAAAATTTTTCGAAGGCGTCTCATTTGTAAGAGGCGCACTCAACCTCGCAGTAGCGCTGGAGAAACGGGTAGAGAGACTCTTATCGTCAATAGAGGTTTTTTTATGGAAAACATCTATTCGGGAACTATAACTCGGCTCTTCTTTCATGAGCGTGGTCGAACCGACAGTATTAGTCTTCTTCTTTAGTACCGGTTCGGTACGAGTAACTATTTCTGATTCGCAGCACGTGGTGGTGTAGTTCTGCAAGCTAGATTCAGTTACAGCTGTACACGGTAGAGATGGTGGAATAACAGAAAAAGGAAGTTCCTCTTCTGCATGTGGCAACGACGATCTTGAGACATCTACTAATGTGTCTTGCATGCTAGTAAGGGTAACTGCCTTATCAAAGACATCAGTCTCTTGTTGAGTTTCTAGTTTGCTATCCGTTATATTGCTATGACGATTTAAACCTAGCCATGAAAATAAAGCAGTTTTTTTCCCTTTTTCCATTTGTTATTACAATCCTCATTCAAAACAGACAATGGATAAAAATTAGAGTTTACTTAAACTTAGATTTAGATTTAAATTTAGATTTAGATTTAGATTTAGAGCTATCATGATAGAAAATGGTAAGATAATAGAATTATCTTCTGATATGTTTTTTACATAGATGATTTTATGTACCAGATACTTGATGTGAACACCTAATTTTTATTAGGGCGGCCTATCGGTTAGGAACCGTTATTACTTACCGAATAATCTTACTCAAGTTAAGATGATAATTACAAAATAAATATATCTACGCTGTATAAAACCATCTTGATTAATTTGGAAACGTTAATAATTACTATGGCAACTACGATTATATCGGTCTAAAAACAAAAGCCAAATACTTTTTATAAGTATAGCACCAATGCGGATAAAATAGCCAATAAGAATTATTTATTACAGTTTATAATCTACTCATCTGTTTTTAATAGAAAGTTACACTTCATTATATTAGGTTTTATAGTATCACGACACTATTTGGACACATTTTATGAATTAGAATATCATTTAGGATAATACCTCACACTAAAATCGGTTTTATTCATATATATTATACTCTGATATATCCTAGGCTGCACTTATCCACAAGAGAAATATAGCTACAATATATTGAAAATTATTTATAAATATAACGTGAAGAATACAATATTAATTCACTTTACATATAACTGTATTACTTTCATTAAAACAAGACAAAATATCATGGATCACTACCATATTTTTTTTTAAAAAATAGATTTTACTTCATACGTTCATCTACGCTAGACTCTAATAATCTATCATTCTCCCTAGAGAATAACATGTAATTTAAGAAAATTTGATCTTAAAGAAAGATGAAATGAAGCTTACAATCCCCCTCGATTCCTATTTTTAGAAAATTTGCTTTCTTGGAGATTGATTGCATTTTTCTCCTAATCCACGATAACTGTCAACAAGCGATTTATGGTAAATATTAAGCCTACACTTTTGCTTAGTCAAATCCGTATCATTGGAGGGCACTGGCGCAGTCGTAAACTATCAGTGCTTAATAGTCCCGGTCTTCGACCGACCATGGAGCACGTACGTGAAACACTATTTAACTGGTTAGCACCAGTTATTAAAGATGCGTTCTGCCTAGATTGCTTTGCTGGCAGCGGGGCTTTGGGTCTGGAGGCACGTTCGCGCGGTGCTGCCAGTGTAACGCTACTAGAAAAAAATAGGACAATTAGCGATCTACTTCTTCGAAATATAGTAATATTAGAGGCTCAGCAGGTTGAGATAATAACCACTGATAGTCTGGCCTGGCTTGCAAAGCCAGGCGACACATTCGATATCGTCTTTATCGATCCTCCCTTCTATCAGGCTATGGTAGCTAATACAATAGAAGCGCTAGAGCACTACCGGCGTCTGAAGGACCATGCCTGGATTTATATTGAAACTGAAATAACATTTCCCGCCCCCGATGTTCCTATCTATTGGAAGTTATATCGAGAAAAGATTGCCGGGCAAGTAGTCTACAGACTTTATATGCGTCACCGCATAAGCGAAAAGTCATATGCTGCTAATAATTAATTTAGCGTATCCAGTAATGTTGATAATCTGAGAATTTTTATTGTTTAACTTGACTGCACCATTATATAAACCGATAAACTATTTCGTTGGTATTAGCTTATCATTTATTCCATTATAGTTCATACTGTGACTTATACATGAGTAAAAGATACACTCCAGCTACTAGCGTAGCTAGGCTGAAAAGAATGTTCAAGCATGGATTTTGGGTATATTACAGCAGACACGGCGGACATCGCAAGCATTAACTATCTATGAATACTAAGCATAAACGACACAAAATCAAAAAGGATTTTCTATACCGCTTGGGTAGCGGGGTAATGCACCCTAAACAATCTCTGAGCTTTACCAACCACTTATCCCACGAAATAATCACTTAGAAGATTAGCAAGAGCACTTTTCAAATCCAAATTCTTATATACATGCTCCTTCGTCAGTCTCATTCATGGCATATACAGTGATTCTGATTAGTCTAAATAAAAAGACTAGAACAACTTGCAAGATTATACTCACACCTCAAAAAAAATTGACACCCCCCCTACCTACTTACATAAGTATCCTGAAGTATGTTACTTCAGGATACATTAATATAAAATATATGATAACATTAAGAATGTTAATCATTCCTCTACGACATCTTCTTTACATAAGCGCTTTTCTCCCCCCTAGGTAATGTTCTAGAGAAAATACCTATGTATCCATCTGCTATTATATTTCTATTTAGATTACATTTCTGCATATACCGATATAGAATAAAAATATTTATATTATACCGCACTAAATACTTCAACCTCAGCATGAATCTTTCACCCTCAATGCATCTTCTCATACAGCTTTCGATGTGCACTCTTATTTGAAGGTTCTCAATAAAATCTCATACGTCTACCTTTATCATCGATGTAACTTATATAACGCGATCGTAATATATCTATCTTTAAACAAATGGATATAAAAGTAACTACATGATTTTTCTTACATAATCTTTACTATATGTTCCTCTACTATATCTATAGTAGCATATAGATAATCAGAACAAATTTATGGAAAGTTTTACACAGCCTAAAAATACCCTGGCACAGGAAAATATGAGTTGAAGTGCTTGTATGAAAGCGTAACATAAAACACTCTTTTAAACTTACTGCCATAGTTGAACAGGAAAAATATAGTTAAATGATTTGATTTTTATTGTTTATAGAGACGGAGAATAGAGTACCTAACTCCTAGAGTTATATCTTTTTTTCTTATATTTTATTAAGTTCAGATATACTACATATCTAAAAAAGTAGCACTCCGGAGATATTGTGTACTATGATAGTATGTTAAATGTAATGAATATCGTAAAAATGACTCTTCATCATTTTGTAAATAATCTGTTTTTGATAATAAAATGGAAAAAACACACTTACTTCTTTAATAGAGAAACGGAGCAATATGCTCCTGTCAGTCCTAGTTAAACTCCATGTATTAATAATATCAACAACATTGATTAGTTTGATATCCAGTAGACTATTTACTGACATCTTTATTGAATTTTAAGCTGATTAAGTGAAAAGAAACAATATAAATTAATAACAGTTATGGAGTCGTAATATGAATCTTTTGAAATCATTCTACCTGAAATATAATGCTATCTTAGCATACAATTGATAATTGCTATAAAATTTAGAAAGAATGAGATTGGTTATCTTGAAATGACGATATTTAATCACAATCATTGATTTTTAAAACATAATTATGATTACATGTGTGTTTTAACGATTTTTATCTTTCATAGCTGCTTTTAAAGAAATAATTTAAGGTTTATTTTTCACTGTACTGCTAGTACATAAAATTATTCACGTGGGATACACTTTAATGTGATAGTCTATACATACTAGAATCCTTCAAAAACAGTATATCCTTGCCATGATTTATAAAAAGAATGAATGCGATAAGAGCTCGCTTCCATTAAAGCGGATTAAATTTTAAAATAATAAGTCAATTAAATATCATGTTTTACCTCAACAAAAAATCTCTGTATTTACTTATTACATGCACTGCATTTGCATTCTGAGCTGTTACAGAAGATTAAATATCCCGTTCTTGTAGCAGAGGAAATTAAAGATTTCAAGAGGAAAGTCACGACCATCAACAAGAAAAATTGTTAATACAATAGCAGCAATACAGCTAACTCGGCGTCGATAACATAACCCCGCTGAGCTTATAATGAATCCATTTTTAGTTAGCAAGAAGCAATCAGGCCTACCTCTCAATTGGCCAACAAACCAAGATATTAGTATACTACTATATAACTTGCTTACAACATTGGGCATGTATGCAAGAATATTATTAAGGTGAAGGCTGCAATCAATTACGCAGCAGAAAAAATAAAATTAGCTTGTTATCATAAAAATATTGCTAATCAGTCCATGATTCACTATATATTTTATCCTGTATAGATTTAAATTCTCTAGAGAAAAGCGGTACTAATAATAGCATTATGATACTTAGAAACATGCTAAGTACAGCACTTTGACATGTAAACACGCCAAAGTAAAAAATATTTCTCCATGTGCCAGAGACCATCGAACATACGGAGTAAAATGCCACAACCAATTCACCACGCACTAAAAGGAACGCCAATGCTTTGGTCTTTTATGGCAGTAGTTTTCTCGGGATGGCTATATGTGGACGCTTCTTACCGGGGGCCGGTCTGGCAGAAATGGCTATTTCAACCCATAACTTTGCTATTGCTACCAACTCTAGCCTGGGAAGCACCGAACCTCACTGCAAGTGGGTATCTGATTATCCTCGGCTTACTTTCCACACTCATTGGAAACACGATTTTGATGGTGTCCAGTAAACGAACACTGCACGCTATAAGCGCGTTTTTTTTCTCTCATCTTCTGTATACCATTGCTTTTGCTAAGCATATTACGCTATCAGCGTACTGGCCACTTCCGCTCGCGCTTCTTATCGTCGGCATCGCCATAAGTATGATGCTTTGGCCTCGACTTCAGAAATCACGCTGGCCTATTGTCACCTATATTGGTATTACACTGTTGATGATATGGGTCGCAGGCGAAGAATATATCCGCCTCGGTGATGACTACAGTATCTCACTGCTTCTGGGTACCATGTTGCTGGGAACAGCCGCGGGGGTATGGTTGATTAACCATTATCGCTATCCATTTAATGCTGCCCGGGGGATAACTGCCGCGTGCTACTTCGCCGGACATTTTCTTATAGTGCGCTCGCTCTATCTGTAATCCCCTATTGCGAAGGGAGTAAAGACGTCAAGACATCGTCGTTACTCCTTTTCGTAATAAATAGCGATAAGGTGGGTGGGCTGTAATCTGTAGTAGTAGAGTATGTTCCATGAACCTGCAAAAAGCCGGAATATCACGAGTGGTTGCCGGATCATCGGTGATGATCAGTAATGTCTGGCCATCCACCATCTTTCGTACAGCTTGACGTATCCTCACGATAGTATCCGGACAGCGCAATCCACTTACATCTAAGGTTTGATCTGCAGCGGTAAGAATATCAAACATGCCGAATTTCCTGTTACTTTTTATGCGAAAACATAATTCATTATTAAGCATGTAGATTCAAAATATCCATAAATCCTTCACGGCGTACCATGATATTTTATGAAGGCATACTGGTTAAAGACGCTGTTAATTATAGAGTAGATTAGTAGAATCTCAATGTTTTACTAAAATCCATCTGGCTCTTTCAGATGTTTTAATAAACAAATGTAATACCTGATCACCACCTGCCTTTCAGATAGGTCATAGGTTGAAATAATGATAATCGAATTTATATTTCGGTTGATGAATTACGGGTAGACATCCTAAAAAATTTTATCTATTTCTTATCATGATCTTTTGTAGTTTTAACAAATATAAATAGGAAGTTGCTGCCTGAGCTTAAACAAAAAACTCTAATATATTCACTACAATTGATTTTTAAAGGAAAATAAAAAACTCAATATAACAGTGAACAATCTTTATCTAGATAAAGATTGTTCACTGTCACTTTTTTAGAAAAAATTACTAGCAGATGGATTAGCAAAGTAATTTTAAATACTGTACAATCACTTGGAGTTAAATACTCCTATAAAATCCATGATTCATTCTAAATCTAGCAACATTTACCTAAAGTAAATCTAAGATTATTCCTTACCTAAAATGATTGATTTTAGAATGTATCGTTACCTGGCTACAACACGCCTCTTGCATGACGTTAATGTCTTTAAGACATATCGTTCGCATTAATTTTTTACCATGAATCAACCTAAGCAAGGAGAGTTAATATAACCACTCAGATTTTAAAAATCAAAAAAAACTATTTATATAGTAACAGATACTCTTGTTATGTCTTTAATCTGTTTTTTCCTCCTGTCCTCTTCCTACCCCTCTTAGCTATCTAAATTGATTAAAAATCATAATTTTTATTATGCACGTATTCAAACCAATAGAAAAGATGCAATTAGTAATTACTATGTAAGTCAATCCTTTAAAATCACAACTTAGAAAAATCCCCTGTTACTTTTCCACGCAGTTAAGTACTCAATAAATTTCAACAAAACCCTCCGCATATCACGGTATAAATAGCATCTCTAGACTCCAACATAATATCATTCTCAATAAAGTTCCAGAAAATAATTTGGGTGGAATTATTTTTTAAATTCACTTAACATAGGAATTTAAGAGTATCATGCCAATATTCCCCTTTATTCAATCCAAAAAATTACAGTAATTTCTCCACCAATCTAGAGCACCTCCCTTTAAGTTCTCTCTCAGGCATAGCACCCCTCTTCGCCAGAACCATTACCCCACCTTAGATCTCTACTGCTCAGGAGCGAGAGGGAGGTGATGGACATCGGCACTATTCGGCGAGAAAGAAATCTTTCAAATCTAAAATTTTACGATCTACATAGGAACATTGGCTTACCCAACTCGTAAAACTCGATTTTAGGGATTGCGTTCGCTAATATTAGTGGCCACCATCCTGCACCAGCTCCATTTAAGACTAGAGTATCTTGGACTATAAGAATTACCATCACTTATGATCCAGGAAACTATTGGAATAAAATTCCATCTCAACGTGCTATAGACGCACATACCACGATAACCCTACGTCGTAATGAAGACACACGCTAAAATCGTCTATACTACAGCAGTATCCCAGACACATGGCACGGCTAAGAGCAATAGAGGTTTTAATTTATACTTGACGAAAGTTCTTCTGAATCCTATTCACTACTCTTCCCTAGTATACAAAGATATAGATATTTCTCTTATCTTAATAATATATCCTCGCCATCCATTTATCCTATTCTAGTAAAAATTGGGTAAATAAACTGAAGGGACCTAGAAAATTAGCCTAGCATCTCATACTAAGAAATGTATCCCTCATCACGCTCTGTTCCCAGAGCTCACCAGCTGAACTACCTGGTCTATAAGAATTTTCTCTTGAATTATTTTACTATGTTTAATCAATAATATGTGCACTCTGATGTCCCCAGATCATTATGCCACAAGCTATAGGCCTGATTTTTACTGGCATAAGCCAAGTGAAGTATGAGTTAACTGTCACGATGCGGGTAAGAAGAGTAAAGAGTAATTATATCTTTTTGTATAGCTTACAGCCATCCTGCCCAGCAATAGATAGTACGTATCGACTATGTATGCTAATACCAGTATTACAGCTTAATATATTAAAAACGTGAAAGAGAAGGATTAATCCTGACGGATATAAGGCAGTGGCTTAATAGCCATTACTAGTCTAGAAATGATATAATATATACTTTAATACCAGAGTATGCTTGACCCCCTCTTCGTATAATATCGATTATTCGTGGTCAGGAAGTTTTCCGTTATCTTTTCTGCTCGATTAGACGGAAACTATGTGTAAACGCGGAAGACAGTAATATACTGCAATATGTATTGCGTATAATTCAGATGATATATTTCATCTAGCATTACTTATCTACATCGCTTTACCCATTTCTTCTGATTTACAGCAAAAAGATTAGAATGATATAACCGGTTACTTATTTTCAAGTCGGATTGTTAACCTAGGAAAATACAATATTATAGACCTATATAAATTTAACAATCTTTACCTAAAACTTAATGTAGAAGCATTCTCTTTTCACGACATAATCTGTGAACAACGAGTATAGTGGATAAATGTAATTGACGTATAAAAAATACCGGGTACATCCATTTCAGCATGCATTAAAGAATGTGAAAAACAACACTAATATTTTTAGCTTCGATATCAACATTCACATACTTAAACGTAAAAAACAACACCCATTCCAGTTTAGATATACTTCACACACAATCAAATTTAGATTCTTTAATATAAGAAATCCATGCTTTACTCAGTAGTCATAATAACATCTATTAAAGCAACATTATTAACTATATACATATACATATACATATACATATACAGTATGATAAAACTAATTCAAAAAGACATGTTAAATCATATCGCCAATTCGTTTAATTAGCGCGATATCTTATATACTAAACATAGAAGAACGCCTCTAATTAAGAGATATAACTATTTTTAGTGACCTTCAGGTCTAATACTGAACAGTATATCTCATGATTAACAAATACTTTATATTAATAATAGTTTGTTAAAAACAAAATTTTCAGAGGAAAATTTCCTCTATCGCAATTATAACCTGTTTAAAACACACTGAAAAAAGATAACTACGATTTATCTACTAAACCCCTCTGCTATTATTAGCAATCACATTCTTCCTGGTGGATAGCTAGGAATATTGATTCTTATTTTTAAAAAGTTTTTAAAATCTATTAGTTATAGTAAAAGACGTCTACATACTTGCAGCACCGTATCAAAAATCGTCTACATTAATCATCATACCGTTACTGTTAATAAAATACTTTTAGATACTTCAGTCACTCCTTAGGTAACCCAGGGTTTTACCGATTAATATTCATCTCAGAACCTTAATAAGAGTGTATACAGATGATAGAATTTTCCTTGTAAAGAAAAGGAAAATTAAGACAAACATATTCTTATTTTAGGTATATTTAGATCATGCATCTCAATGTTTCTTTTTACCATAAACTAAATTAAGCATGATGCAATTGAAATGATAGGAATCATAAAATAGCTATCCGTTATAAATAGACACCTTCTTCTAAGCTTACAGTAGTATCATCAATATTAAGTAGCTAAAACGCAACGATGCAAGAATCTCTACTCTCCCCAATAGTAAAAACAATGCTGTTCAGGAGCAGAGATATCTGCTCTTCACTCACTTAATTCCAGCTCTACAAACTTTTTTTAAAAGATCCTAACCTTATTTCTACTCTCCAATCACAACGATTGAAAGATTATATACAAATGATCATTAATAACTTTAGCTCTAGACGCATGGAAATGTGGCTTTGTATTAGTCTACAATGTGATCCTGGCAGATTTCTGGATAGCAACACTATAAATGAAGTGGTAATTTTTTTTAAAGAAGAAAATAGCATAAACACACAAGTCTAAGTCTATTTTTATATTTAAAATACACACTTATTACATCTGGATAAGTATTTATAGGCAATCGATAGAGCTTACTGAAATTTATATACCTATCTGACACGAAAAATCATCTTTGTTTTGCAAATCCAATACGATGGATTACCAAAATATTTGATGGAATAGACACCGCTAACTAGAGGTGCCTATAAGTTCTGATAGTAATAATTCTTATATCTTCGTCTCTCGCTTCTCTAAAATAAAAAAAGGCGATATCAATTTTTCACGATCGTGTTTTTGTAAGAAAAATTACACACACTTAACCTTAACACCAGAGTCACGTAAATTATCCAGCAATAAACATCTCCGACTTGGAAACCTATAGCCAATTTTTTCGTTTAAAATACAAATACGGCGCTAGCCCAGCTAAGATCATTAATATGATCGCACTGGGATACCCAAAAGGCCATTTAAGCTCCGGCATGAACTCGAAGTTCATGCCGTAACTTGATGCCACCAGTGTTGGTGGCAAAAAAACCACAGACACCACTGAGAAGATCTTGATAATACGATTCTGTTCAATATTAATAAATCCCATTGCCGCCTGCATCAGGAAGTTTACTTTCTGAAATAGAGATTCATTATGGGGGAGTAGCGATTCGATATCACGTAGAATCTCTCTTGCCTGCTCTAGCTGTCCTGCCGGAAGGCGAGCTTTTCGCACAAGAAAATTCAAGGCTCGCTGGCTATCCATCAGACACAGCCTTACCTTCCAGCCTACATCCTCCAGCGCAGCAAGCGTAGAAAGGGCATTGTCATACTCATCGCCTTGGTGCCCCTCCATAATAACCAAACTTAACGCCTCCAGATCACTATAGATATTCTCAATAGCATCTGCTAACTGCTCGATTTTTGTCTCGAATAAATCCAGCAGCAATTCATAAGCATTAGCATCAATGAGCGTCTGACTTCGAGTACGCATTCGGTACAGGCGAAATGCTGGTAGTTCTCGCTCACGCAAGGTATAAAGTCGACCATCACGGATGGTAAATGCTACGGTAGCATTACCAACATGGTCTTCCGCATCAGCGTAAAAAAAGAAGGAATGTATATGGAGCCCATCCTCATCTTCAAAAAATCGGGCCGATGCCTCAATATCCTCCAACTCAAGACGTGTCGCCAAGCTCTGCCCTAGCTCGTGATGCACCCGCTCACGTTCATCATCAGCAGGATCAATTAAATCCACCCATACTGCTTCAGGTAAAGTTCCCAGCTCATCGATGTCAAGACGCGATAACTGATGGTTTTCTAGTTGAAATGCCTTAAGCATAAACCCTCGTTTCCTTTACGGTAACTAAATGGGAAACGCACTAGATCGTAGAAAGACGGGGTGAGCAATAATCACCGTTAAGTTTCAGATCGTTCAAGATCAGACTCTGCGCGCCGCTAACTGTAGGTCGCTGACAACCACGGAGGTAGCTTTATTAGTTGCATCTGATAAATTAGTTATTAAGCTAACATATACTAAGGGTCTCCAAGAGACCCACTACTACGAGTAGTGCGCGCATGTGACGCTGATAAGAAAAAGACTGTCAATATATGAAAAAACGTTTGACTATTTTCAAGTTAAATATACGACATACGGAAGTATTAAAGATACTTCAAATAGACATTAATACCTCACTTTTTTAACAAAATCTATCAGCGGGTATATTGCTACTACTTTCCATCTTAACCACTGTATTCACCTAAAATGTTAGGTGATGTACTTTTCTCAGTAAGGGGGCACTCACTATCGTTCTCCTTGAGAAAAATCCCCATCGGATAATAAGTGCTTGGATAACTCACATTAGCGCGCATATGTACTTCTTCTATACATGATAACGGAAGTTCGGCGATAAAACGCGATGCCTGATGGCATACTTCTTTCCCGTATACTCGGCGAGTCTCCGCATAAGTGATAGTTAGTTTTTTCATCGCGCGTGTAAGGCCAACATATGCAAGACGACGCTCCTCTTCTAATCGAGATCGTTCATTTAATGACATATGACTGGGAAATATTCCTTCTTCCATACCGACAATAAAAACATGTTTAAACTCAAGCCCTTTGGCAGCATGCAATGTCATTAATTGCACAGCATCTTGATAGGTATCAAGTGGGTCTTCCTTGGCCTCCAAGGAAATGTGAGAGAGAAAAGCGTGCAGTGGTAACTGCTTCCGATCTGCATTGATATAATGGAACTGGCAGCTAGCAGTGACTAACTCTTCAAGATTTTCAATACGAACCTGACTTTTTTCACTTCTTTCCCGCCTGTACATATTCCAAAGACCAGAGTTCTTGATCACTTGATCAGTTTGCATACCTAATGATAAAGCTGCCGTTTCTTTCTCCATTTTATTAAGCAATTCTAAAAATTGCTGCAAAGCAGAGGCAGCGCGACCAGATAACAGATTCTCTGAAAGTAACGCCCAACTGGATTGCCACAGCGTTAACTTTCGATTACGGGCAGTGTTCCGTACTACGTCAAGAGTACGATTACCAAGTCCGCGAGGTGGCATATTTACGACCCGTTCATATGCTGTATCATCATTACGGTTAGCAATAAGACGCAAATAGGCAATTACATCCTTGATTTCCTGGGATTCAAAAAAGTGTGTACCGCCATAAATACGATAAGGTAGACCTATCTGCACTAATATCTCTTCAAAAATACGCGACTGAGCATTACTCCGATATAGGATAGCGCAGTCTTTAAGCGCTCCGCCTTTCTGTTGATTCATCTTAATCTGATGAATCACAAAACGAGCCTCATCTAATTCGTTACAAGCACAGTACAAGGTAATTGGGTCACCTTCTGCATCTTTTGTCCATAATTTTTTACCTAGCCGGAATCCGTTGTTAGCAATAAGGGTATTGGCCGCTTGGAGAATATTACTAGTAGAACGGTAATTTTGCTCTAGACGTATAGTCTGTGCTTTAGGAAAATCTTCTAAGAATCGTTGAATATTTTCTACCCGTGCCCCACGCCAGCCGTAAATCGACTGATCATCGTCGCCGATGATCATCATATTACTATTATTACTAGCTAAAAGACGGAGCCAGGCATACTGAATTTGGTTAGTATCCTGGAATTCATCCACCAGGATATTAGTGAAACGTGCGCGATAATGGCATAAAACATATGACTTATTTTTTAGTAATAACTCATAACCCCGTAGCAGCAATTCAGAAAAATCTACCAATCCAGCTCGATCACACGCTTCTTGATAGGTTTGATAGATACGTTGCCAGGTAGAATCGAGCAAATTACTGGAACCTGTTAATCCCTGAGGGCGTAACCCCTTATCTTTTTTACTACCGATATACCACATCGCCTGGCGCGATGACCACTGTTTGTCATCTAAATTCATCGCGCGTATAAGTCGTTTTAACAAACGCAACTGATCCTCATTGTCAATAATTAAGAAATCCGGCGGCAAGTTGACATCCTGATAGTGGGCGCGTAACAAGCGATACGCGAGTCCATGAAAAGTACCAATCCATATTCCGCTCTGCTTAGACCCTATAAGCTGTTGAATACGCTTTCGTATTTCCGCTGATGCTTTATTAGTAAACGTCACGGCCAGCACCGAATCAGGAGAGTGGTTTTCAACTGATAAAAGCCAGGCAATACGATGTACCAGAACTCGAGTTTTACCACTACCAGCACCGGCTAATACTAGTAACTTACCACACGGCGCTGCCACAGCTGCTTGTTGCTTGTCATTCAATCTGTTAAGTAAATCAGAAGCATCCATAGATAAGCCTTTAACATTTAAAATGATAAGGAATGGCATATACAATCGAAAAAACGATCAATTAAACTCTGGAAAGAGAGTGTTGATATATTTAATATTCGACTAATTTTCTTTTATTTTTTTTATAGCTTGAGAGCTAACTAAGCTAGAATGCTGTTACTGACGCTATTTAAATTAACAACAACGTCTCTATATCAAAAGAAGAACTTTTATATACTATCCTAAGTTTATTTTACTACCTCAGCTTCTTAATACTGGCCATTTTCCCCAGCGTGGTCTATAGTGGTAAACTCATAGTCATATGCATTTTATATTAAAAGAGAACCATTTTTTATGAAACAATCTGCCTTTCCCACTTAGCACCGCTGTTGATGCCCGCGTAACCGTCTTTCAGTGAGTTTATAAACGCTAGCTATGTGATCGATTTCTCGGTTAACGCAAGTAACGTGATATTCGAAACCCCATAATTAATATGATATGTTTCTAAAACTCGTTGTCTGAATATTCACCCATTCCAAAGTTACGTTATGCATATGTAGGCATTATAGAAAGCAAAAAGCTTTTCTTTTGATATAAAAGCTGCATTTTTGCCTTTAAAGCTGTACCCAAGATTCAATCACGCAGAATATTATCTTTATATTCTTTACTGACTCGGATTTGTCAATTCCATGTAAGTATGTAGTTAATTATACTAATTCTCTATTATGTCTTGGACAGCAGTCTAGTTGTTTGAAAAAAGCGAAAAATGTTTCATAAACTGCAATAGATTTTAAGCTCTCATTGTAATCTTCAACTCTATTATTTCTCTAGAAGTTTGACAGATGTTGTAATAGAGCTAAAATACTGCGCTATACAGTTCTGCGCACTAGAGATATTATCGAATATCATATGGATAAAACTTGATTACATATACACGCGTAGGCGATACATTTTAATTTGTATTAAAATTGAGAATGGCATAATTCATGCTAATAAAAATTATTTCATTTCGTTTTAAATTTTTAAACGATATAATATATTCATACATTAATTATATCATACTTTCATACTCTATCCTCTCAATTTTTTACTATCTGCTTAGTTTTATTTTAATTACCTACCGTATATCGAAGTGAATGAAAATCTAAGTCTGATTAAGAGCAGCGCGGTTTTAGAATAAAATTGATACTTATCTCCTACACTTTAAGAGTAAGCAAAACATTTTACAGAAACCATTATGGCTTTCTGTAAAGCGATAGCTTAATTTATAAAATTAGGGAACATAGTAGTAATGAATCTCATTATTTTTTTCTATTTAAAATCATCACTATTAAAATGCTATACCGCTAACTTATAATAGATGTAGGTTTTACTCTACACCTAAATTTTAAGGCGGATTACATAGATAAATATCTCTATCAGTAACTACTAACTCACGAAAGAAAGATAAGCGCTAAAATCATTTAGCGCTTATCTAGGATAAGATGCCTCACACACTAATTTAAATTACCAGTATTTTTTTAATACAGCCACAGATATTGTTCTCATAATGATCGCTGAAGCCAGATAATTTATCTATTACAGTTAATCTTTGTTATAAGAAATCCATCAGGGATGCTAATCGCGAAATTTCCAAATGCGGTAACAGACGTGTATTTGCGACTAGTGCGATATTAGCACCTCGATCGTTAATCCAGCAGGCTTGCATACTACAACAGATAGCTCCGATGATATCCGTCTCTAAATTATCACCTACATGTAAAATGCTTTGTAGGGGTACATTTAGAAGTTCTGATGCCGTATAGAACATGTCTGGGTAAGGTTTAGCGCGACCAGCCTGACCAGCATATAAAATATAACGGAAATAACCAGCTAATCCACAGGCTGAAAGAGAAGCATTACCATTACTAATCGCTACCAGCGGCCAGCGCGCACTGAGTGCTGATAACGTATAGTGGGTTTCTGCTGGTACGTCAATCTGACTTCGCCAGCACAGAACTACCTCCATAGCAACATTTGCACCGATGCGCGCCTCTTTCTGACTCAGCCCAGCATTACACATCGCCAGCTCCATCGAACACCGGCGCCATTTTCCTACATCGTGACAAATCTCCGGCTCGCGCTGTCTTAGCTCATATCGAAAACGCTTGTAGTCTTCCTGTTCTAAATTTCGTAGTGCAGGATGATATCGCTTTAAAAACTGCAGAGACTCGTACTCGGTACGAGTAATGACCGGTCGATTATCATAAAGGGTATCATCAAGGTCGAAAGTGAATGCGCGAATCTGGCGAAGAGGACGATAAAAATACATCAGATTTTTTCTTGTTGAGGCCTAAATTCTCTGGCATCATATACATACTACACCAGATGAAGTAGTAGGGGCTCGGTGCTCCTGTTATAGTCAAGCCTAACCAACATCTATCACTGAGTGATAGATGTTATACATATGGTGTATCACATCGATAGCTATCGCTTGATTTTAATGGAAAAGTTTAAATTTTCTCTCTACTTATACACTAACACTTCGATAGTGGATAGTCAAACTCCATAAACAGATTTTGATTATCCACTATATTAACATTTTATATCTTCGGTAGTCACAAACCGTAAAAGGGGAAAAAATACTATGAACACTGGGCTATTACCTCAACTTTTAGCAATTTTCGCCTCCTCTAAACCAACAATGGAATGTGACTCCACTCCAGTTGCTACACTTCCATCACCCCCCATCCTCCTCGTATCAAGATCCCCGTGATCAGATTATATTGATCATGGATTTTTCATATCTTCCGGAGCACCATAGTATTACTGTATAGCTGGGGATAATGGCGTGATTAATTACCATAATAATAGTGTAGTGATCTTGAAAGGACTATTTATAAAAATGACACATCTTGGTAGGCTATAATAAGTGTGATCTGAGAGAAATAAAGATAGTCAGGAAGCTCTCCGACTTACCCATACAATTCGAGTATTATTCACCTAGTGGATAAAATAATGATAGCCTTAATTATAACACTTAATTTGAAACGGTGTATGTAACCTTCTGAATTATATGTCACTCCTAATGCGCAAGCCAATAAGATTTCTGTAACGTGCTTTAATTCGTTATTATGGAGAAGAGACTTCTCTACATAGGAGCAAAATAACATTATTCATTCATATTTATTATCTATCTATTACATTAAAACGTAGTAGCAATGCTCTACTCCTTGAAGTAAGCATAAAAACAATGAATTGGACATAAGATTATGATCTGCTTTATAATATACATAAAACAATCCGAGTAAAGCAGCAAAGATGACAGAATTCATTTCAATCTTTACTCAATCTCCACTCCTTATATCATAGATGAATCACTCCATCATAGATATGAGTAGCTGGTCCGCTCATATACAGCGGATGACCAGGTCCGCGCCAACTGACAGCTAGTCGACCACCAGGAAGATCAACCCGAACCTGCTCCGCTAGCTTCCCCTGTGAGATCCCTACTGCGACTGCAGCACAAGCACCGCTACCACAGGCCTTTGTTTCACCGGCACCCCGTTCATAGACGCGAAGAGTAATATGACCGCGGTTTAACACTTGCATGAAACCGATATTAGCCCGTTCAGGAAAACGCTCATGATGCGCTAATACCGGACCAAGTTTCTCAACCGGAGCGCTATCCGCACCAATCACACAGTGTGGGTTTCCCATAGACACTACGCCACATAAAACGGTCTGTTCTCCCGTATTTATCATATAGCTTTTCTCAATTCTGGGTGCAAGAAATGGAATGTTCTTCGGATCAAAATTCGGCTCGCCCATATTCACACGGACCATATCGTCTTCGGTAATGGTTAATACCATACGTCCTGCCTGGGTACTAACGTAGATATCACGTTTATTAATTAGATTTTTCATCTGTACAAAACGGGCAAAACAGCGAGCCCCATTACCACATTGCGCAACCTCGCTGCCATCAGAATTAAAAATCCGATAATGAAAATCCAATTCCGGATCATAGGGCGGTTCTACTAGCAACAATTGATCAAATCCCACGCCGTAATGACGGTCTGATAGACGGCGAATTATTTCAGACGAAAAAAAGACATTTTGCGTAACGGCATCCACGACCATAAAATCATTACCAAGACCGTGCATTTTAGAGAATTTCATGTTTCACTCCCTTGAGTAGCCGATAACGCACCTACTAGATAGATAGGGATCTGTATTACAATTGCGGTTATTCAATCCCAACAATAGAATCTCTTCTAATGTTACTGCTAGGTAAGACTCGCTGTATTAGAGAGTCAATTAAGAACGGCGTGCTTGTTAGATGACGCTGTTGTTCACGTTTATCCGTTTTTTCTATCACAGGAAAATCAATAGGGCCTTTTAGGCCGCATCCATAGAGTCCCAGAATTATCAACCTCACTATTATATAACGCAATGTGTTTTTCATTTTTCTGATTACCTATCTCGTATTTATCCCCGCTCTCTGTGAGGAGACTTAGGATATAAAAAGTATCCATCAACCTCATCTGAAAATAAGGCGGCACAGAATATCTAGTAATCAGGCCATCACCAGTAGTGTATTTTTTAAAACATTCACTTTTAACGGTGATCTTCATGTTTTTTAAAATATAATATCGGGGTTACTATCTAATACTGCTTAAGGCGGTGCTTGTTTTTATTAGTATCGATGTAAGATGTTCTCAACCACTAAACTAGAACAAAAAGAGTTTTCTTACAAAAACGCCAAAACTCTCCTTTCCTTGTGCTGAGAGGAGGCTTACTAACAAAACAATCTTTTATGTTCCTTTTTATTTATTCATTAGTACCAAAGAGTCTCCCAATCGGAGATGCGCTGGCTTAAAATTACGATGAAGTATTGTAATATCGACGAGTATCTTTACCTTCATTGAAAGGGATAACAATACATTAAATCACACTATTCCCTCCCAAAAAAAAGATAGCATGACAATATTTCATTTCGAATTCATCAAGATACTATATGTTTATATGTAAACATTTGGCTGATATATTTTAACAAATTGAGATTTTTCTATCTCCTTCACTTTATGAATATACTGCACTCCGCGTTATATCTTACTAACAGTAATCAAGCTCACTAAGATACCGTACAATACAGAAAACCATCGTGATCGCTAAAAGATTCTCAATCGGTAGAAAAATTTTCTCGCAAAGGACCCATATAAGGTTTTCTAAAAACATAATGGGATCGTCTGTAGAAAAATAGGAAATTTATCCATAATACTTAACAACATTATATATTGTACTTGTAAGGAATAATCGCAGGGTGCTTGCCAATAATATTTATATAAAGTGTATGCATATTAACGTGGCAGTTTCCTCAAATGAAGTTCTAATCTCGAGAATAATCACTACTAGTCATGAAGAACAACCATCATGATTTTTTCTCTTCGCCAATATGTTTTCTGATCTATCTATTTAAAAATTCAGTTAAGCCTAATCAACGCTATATCATGCAGTACCAAATTACTATTCCTCATATATACATCTAAATAACAACTAACAATACCAAAAAACAGCACCCTCACTCTAAGTTATAAAATTCACTGATTCCAAAAATATAACTTAGTTATACTCATGTATAAAATTTACATAAAATAACCCGGCAGATTACATCTAAAACATGAGTAGCTGAATAAACTAAAGAAGCTGTCCCTGTAAATCACGTATTCGCTTCTGGTAAAGCGCTAAAGATCACATTATAGTGCTAGATGCTATTGAAAAAGAAATATTTATTTAATCAATCTTAGGGACTAAGATTTCATATATTCATGAAAACCCAACAAAAAAATTTAAAATAAAACTATTTAAAACTATTGAAAAAACCGCACGGGTTTCTCTAGTTCATTACTACAGCCACTTTCAAGTTCTACAGGCGTTCGGATTAAAACATTAATAACATCTACTCTGAAGTTTTACTTTAATCAACCGGTCTTACGCGATAAAATAAGGCAGATAAAAATATAGTATCACTACAATAGAATATCCTTCAGAAACATCCTCTACAAATCACGGGGATAAAAAGGCTAACTGTAGCCTCGACACCCCATACGGTCGAGGGGTACTGCTCTATCAGCTTTCCATGAAAATAAAACGGAATCATGATACTCTGATAATGTTATGGGTAGCAGGGAGAAGAAAGTTTTATCAACGAGCGCTTGAAGCACCAACCAACCGGGGTCAAATTTTTTATTCATGACACATGTGGTAGTTTGGCGTCACTTCACAAACAAGTAGAATAAACAGTTATTTAATCTCGGCAACGGTGAATGAATGCAAAACGATAAAGATCTTTCCACTTGGGGGACCTTCCAGCGCCTCTGGCCAATGATTTCACCTTTCAAAATAGGTCTGATCTTCGCGGTGATTGCCCTGATTCTCAATGCCGCTAGCGATACCTTTATGCTATCGCTACTTAAACCATTGCTAGATGAAGGGTTTGGAAAAACTAACAGCAACATTCTGGTCTGGATGCCTCTTATAGTTATCGGTCTAATGGTTCTTCGCGGTATCAGCAGTTTTTTTTCCAGCTATTGCGTATCCTGGGTGTCTGGCAAAGTAGTCATGAACATGCGATGCCGACTATTTAATCACATGATGGACATGTCAGTATCTTTTTTCGATCAGCAGTCTATTGGCACTCTGCTTTCACGCATTACCCATGATTCCGAACAGGTGGCTTCTTCATCATCCGGCGCATTAATTACTGTAATACGTGAAGGAGCCTCGATTGTTGCTCTTTTTGCGATGATGTTTTATTACAGCTGGCAGCTATCGCTGATTTTAGTAGTCATTGCGCCCCTCGTCTCCTGTGTTATTCGGGTAGTATCGAAACGATTTCGCCAAATTAGTCAAAGAATGCAAAACACCATGGGGCAAGTTACCACTAGCGCTGAGCAAATGTTAAAAGGGCATAAAGAAGTGCTAATTTTTGGTGGTCAAACAGTAGAAAACGAACGTTTTAACAACGTTAGCAACCACATGCGCCAACAGAGCATGAAAATGGTAGCCACCTCTTCTCTCTCAGATCCGATAATTCAGTTTATCGCGTCCCTTGCACTGGCTTTTGTTTTATATGCTGCTAGTTTCCCTTCCGTAATGGAAACTTTAAGTGCAGGTAGCATTACTGTCGTATTTTCATCAATGATTGCTCTAATGCGACCACTCAAATCTCTCACCAACGTTAATGCGCAGTTTCAACGGGGGATGGGTGCCTGCCAACCTCTATTTGCTATTCTTGATATGGAAACTGAAAAGGATGAAGGTACACTAAACGTTGAGCGCGTCAAAGGTGAAATTATTTTCCAGAACGTTACTTTCGCCTATCCAGGAAAACAGACACCTTCTCTATATAACATTAACTTGACTATTCCTGCAGGTCATACGATGGCCTTAGTCGGACGTTCCGGTTCTGGTAAATCAACTATAGCCAACCTATTCACACGTTTTTATGATATCCAACAAGGAAAAATCTTGCTAGATGGTACTGATTTGCGCGCCTATAAGCTCACTTCACTGCGTAATCAGATGGCATTAGTTTCCCAAAACGTGCATTTATTTAACGATACTATCGCTAATAACATCGCTTACGCCTGTAAGACAACCTACTCAAGAGAGCAGGTTGAAAATGCAGCAAGAATGGCTCATGCAATTGATTTTATTAAGAAAATGGAAAATGGATTAGATACGGTAATAGGTGAAAATGGCATCTCGCTCTCCGGAGGTCAACGTCAACGCATTGCAATTGCACGCGCTTTATTACGTGATTGTCCGATCTTGATCCTCGATGAAGCTACCTCTTCACTTGATAGTGAGTCCGAACGAGAAATTCAAAAAGCTCTGGATACTCTTCAGAAAAATCGCACCTCCCTAGTGATTGCGCATCGCCTGTCTACCGTTGAAAAAGCTGATGAAATTCTGGTAGTGGAAGAGGGGAGAATCGTTGAGCGCGGCAATCATGAAGAACTACTATCTCGCCAAGGAGGTTATGCCCAGCTCCATAGATTACAGTTTGGTCAATGATTACTCGAATCTGGTCTGGAGCCTCAGCGATCTATTTACTATTACTACCCCTTTCTTGGCTATATGGTTTAATTACAGGGTTGATCCGATATAGCTACCGTCATGGCTGGCGAAAAGTTTTTTGCTTTCCATTACCTATTGTAGTGATAGGTAATCTAACCAGCGGGGGTAACGGTAAAACACCAGTGGTGATATGGTTAGTAACGCAACTTCAGAAACGCGGGTGGCGAGTCGGAGTGGTTTCACGAGGCTATGGCGAACG
Organism: Candidatus Steffania adelgidicola; assembly: GCF_020541225.1. Classification (GTDB taxonomy): domain Bacteria; phylum Pseudomonadota; class Gammaproteobacteria; order Enterobacterales; family Enterobacteriaceae; genus Steffania; species Steffania adelgidicola. The sequence goes on from NZ_CP045889.1 coordinate 1,048,332, forward strand.
TGCAGAACACTATCCCTTAATACTAAACGCTACAACAACCAGCCAGCAGTGCGGCGATGAACCACTCCTAATCTGGCAGCGTACCGGTGCGCCAGTGGCAGTGTCACCACGACGCCCCGAGGCGGTAGAGGCGCTACTGCGAGCACAGCCTCTAGACGTGGTAGTAAGCGATGACGGTTTGCAACATTATGCGCTAGGACGAGATATAGAGTGGGTTGTCATCGACGGTGAGAGTCGATTCGGTAACGGTTGGTGGTTACCCGCCGGCCCTATGCGAGAACGGGCCAACCGCCTACATAAAGTGCAAGCCATCATTATTAACGGCGGAAACGCCCGTTCTGGTGAGGTACAGATGTCACTTGACGCCGGCGAGGTAGTAAATTTACTGAGCGGCGAACGACGCGATATAACTAGTCTAACTCCAGTAGTGGCAATGGCTGGCATTGCTCATCCAATGCGATTTTTTTCCACGATACGAAGAGCTGGAGCATCACCATTGCGAGAAGTGATATTCAGTGATCACAAGACCTACCGACAGGAGATGCTCCGCACACTAGTCAATTCAGATGAACACTTATTAATGACAGAAAAAGACGCAGTTAAATGCCGCCCTTTTGCTCTTACTAATTGGTGGTATTTACCTGTAGACGTACGACTGCCCAGTAACTCAGCAGATATCTTACTAAGATCTATTGAGGAAGTCATTCGGTATACAGCAGCACAGAGCGAAGAATAGGAGTAGAAATATAAACGTATACCTCAGTATACCATCCGCCAAAAAAGAATATCCGCGGAAGCAGATGTTCTAAACCATATCATGGTAGTCATGCGCAGAGGTTCATGGTCTCCGAAAGACTGTATAGAGAGAGATATTTTCATCCCTCCGATTTTTTATTACTCACCATACCATTTTTCTACAGGTAAAACTTTATTTAAGCATTTTTTACTAAAAATGCTTACAATTTAGAATATTATTCCACTCTCTTCTTCATTGAGAAATAACTCAAAAAATATCATCAGAGTTAATACAACTATCATGATGACTTTAGCTCCATGAGATAGATACTCATCATTAAAATCAAAGCCAAATTTAAACAAGTAAACGACCAATAGTACACACAGATATACTTCTCGTTATTCACAGATAACGAGGTCCCCTATTCTACACGCTATACTATATCATTTAGGATAAATAATATATGCTTCTGCATAGAATATGGTTTCTATTGAAAAATTCGTAGAAAAGATTGAAGTTGCATTATAAGATTTGCACGTCAAGATAGCTTCACTACTACCTTTAGTAGTACAGTATTATAAGACGGAATGCGTGCAAGGAATAATTCTTTTCTTTATTTTTACCTTACGTTGGAGTTGCGTTACTTGTAGTAAGTAGTATGCAGCAAGATAACCAACCTGTAACAGGTTAATTACCGTTAGAATATATGTATATTGAGTACATTAATATATGTCGTATTAACCAGATTCTAAAACAGTATAATAAAAAAATTATTCACGTCTCAATTTTATTTAACAGTGTTTTTTGATTTATATAAAGATATACATTTTTAAAAAAACGTATAACACCGATAAAAAATTCTTTTTTTTCAATGCTTCAATAATATACAATCAACCATCATTAATACTGAGTATTGAGTAGACTGACCCTCTTATGTTAATCAGATCTGAATCTGATTCAACATAAGTAAACAATAAAAGGTTTTATTGCGAAATAAGCAGTGTTTACTGAGTCCGGATACTCTCCTCTTGATTTATTTCTAGCGACGATGCTGAAAATCAACGAGAATACCACGTCTTAGCATAAAATGAATATCGAGTAAAATATAATAGGTGGAGGCTGTGCCAGCGCTATCCCTACACACACATCCCTTGCTATGGCTGCTTCCTTCCGGACCTGACCAAGTTTACAAGATAGTGCTGTAAGAGCCTAACAGAGCCTCCATTGGAGGATTGTTCTAATAAATCTTGTTTCATTATTTATGAAAGTTTAGGTAATTACAAGTCAGATCAAAAAAAAATATTTTTTTCGACTGATAACCGTGATTGAGTTACCATGATACTAATGTAGTAGTAACTCTATGATGATCTAATCATATCTCGTTTTAGTTTTTTTTTAAAAATGAATTTATAAGAAAAATTCTCCATCTCCGATAGAGAATTTTTTACATAGCAAATTCCCTAATAGTTTCTTTGGGGGCTTGTTACTTTTTAAAAATCACAGGTAAGATTTTTTAATATGTTATCGATCATAATGGTATTTCTCAATTGTAACTGAATTTTGTTTAAGCGGTATGACCTCCTTACAGGAGGGACCTTATTTAAGGTAGTTATTACAAGATAGCTTGCGCGCTATATATTCGAAAAAAGTCAAAAAGTTTACTTTTTATCACCAAGCATCATAAACCCAAAAATCAGAGTCACTTTGATGCCTATAAATCACCAGCATTATATAAGAAAGACTTGCTCTACTTTTTTATGAGCTTCTTTCTGGTCATATATTCATTCCCATATCCCTAAAAATCTTGAGTCGTCTCAGATTACTATCTATATCAATCAGTCACAGATTCCCGTAAAGAATTATCATTCTTTATTTAAAATAAAAAACACCACACAAAATCACCTATAAACATGGACGATTTTGTGTAGTAATGAATATTAATGTACACTCATGATCTGTAACTAAAAGTTAGTTTACCGATTTTATCACCCTTGATGCTCTAACTTTGGTATACTTATTAGACACTTATCTATCTTATTAGAAGATTATTAAGAGTAAATATCCAAGACATTTATCTTTTGTCTATTTATATAGAATCTTACCGCATAATTTTAATGCCTTGCTCGCTGCCAATAAGCGCCATATCAGCGGTTCGGCACGCGAATAAACCGACGGTAACACATCCAGGAATGTTATTTATTTTCTCTTCCAGAAACACCGCATCTAAGATTGCAAGATTATGCACATCTAAAATGATATTACCATTATCGGTCACGACACCTTGGCGATAGACGGGAGTCCCCCCCAAACGCACCAATTCACGGGCTACCCAGGCACGAGCCATAGGAATTACTTCAACCGGAAGAGGAAACGTGCCAAGCATATCTACCAGCTTACTAGCATCGGCAATACAGATGAACTCGCGCGCTACAGCCGCGATAATTTTTTCTCGAGTCAAGGCAGCACCCCCGCCTTTAATCATCTGCATTTTCCTGTTAATCTCATCAGCACTATCCACGTAAACATCCACTATACCTATATCATTAAGGTCGAATAATGGAATCCCAAGACTTTTTACTTTCTCAGATGAAGCCTCTGAACTGGAAACTACACCTTCAATTTTCTGCCTAATAGATCCCAGTGCCTCAATAAAGCACGAAGTGGTCGAGCCAGTCCCGACTCCCACAATACTTCCGGGTTGTATATATTGGAGTGCCGCCCAACCCACCGATTTTTTCAATTTACCCTGTATCATGGTCTCTTTTATCCGTGTATAACTCTATGTGGTTAACAGTATAAATTATATCTTTTTAGTAAAAGCTAAAAGATTTCCATAACTACAGATTCAGATAGTTATCTGATAAGATTCATCATTCTATGATGCTTAAACTCGAAGGATCTTTTAAAATCTTAAATCGCCACCCTTATACGATGATAATCAATCATCATTGCATACTTTATAATAATCTTTTCATGTAAGCTGAAGATGGATATGTAAATATAACTTGTAAAAAAGACAAGACATCCTAATAGGATTAGCTAGTCAAAAAATAGACTAGTATTTGTTTTAAAATTAATATTTTTTCTTAATTTTCGATCATGGTTAATTGGATGCAGATCTAGCGAATATCTGAGCGATCTCAGAAGGAGATAACAGAAATTCATGATGAATTTCGAATGTATGTCTCTTATAGAGACAGAAACCTTATATACAATATAAATTCATTAGCCTATATAAAATATATAAAATATATAATATATATAATATATAATCAAAAGCAAATAGCTTAGCTATATCTAAATGCTCACCTATTTTAAAATAGGAAAGAAATAGCGCACAAAGTGCGCTATTTCTGATACATATCAGCACCCTTATTTACGGTAAGGGGTAACTTGGTTATCTAAATGTGAATTAGCACGAACAGAGTCGTCTTTAGCCCCCTCTATGTCTGAGCGCAACACGTTGACATCGCTACTGATCTGATCCGCTTTGGCGTTTAGTGTCTCAACGTCAGAAGATAATTGATCAATTTTAGCGTTGCGAGAGCAACCAGCCAGAAGAGTGGGAATTAAAATTCCCGCTGCTAGTACCAGTTTGGTATGATTCATTATTAATACCCTTGAAATTACGTTACGTGTTATATCGGATCACAAGTATTACACAAACGATTTTTAAATGAGAAAAAATTTTCACGTCGTAATTCAGATTGATTAATTGGACGCTATTCCACTGCAACAGAATACTTTATACTCGTTCAATAAAGCCAATAAGATTATCTCATAATCTTTCATGAATTACAATAGTATTTAATCCGTCTATATTGATAGACCCACTTAGTTATCACATTGAAAATATAGGTATTATTATACTTCCATTTTAAACAGAGCAGTGCTAGCACCCTTATAAAAAATCTTGATACCCCAACTAAATCAGTCGCTTTATACTATGCGTTTGTAGATACAAGGTTGCTCTATAAAAGAGCAGTAACTCACTTCTGCCCATATGAAGTGACTTATCAATAATAGAGCGTTTATGTCCTAACAAACATCTCTGGTGATATTTTTGCTTATCCTTAAGTTACTTTATCATAAAAAACATATCGGGAAGCACTTCATCAGATATTAAACAACAGTCATAAATAGTGGATTCTTATAATTCTCACAAAAAATCACATTTTATGTAATAATAATTTATTTATACATTGTATAATAAATTATACACCTTTGAAAATCTAGATAATTAAAATTAAGTTAACAATCATGATTAATTACTGTACATTAGTAATAATGTTTGTTTCTATTGCCACCCCTCTATCCGAGCGGTAAATGTCCAGATAAAGCTTATTAAAGATCGTAAAGAATATTGTTTTTTTCTTAACACTTTTATATACATCCTCATGTATTAGCATTTTATAGCTAATAAGAAATACTTCGAGTATATCACTCTAGATCTAATATCAGGATATTATCACGCTCATGGTAAAAATATTAGCGCCCACTTTTAAAATTATACTGCAGGTAAATACTGCGCTTCTCTATAATTTTTATAAATATTATAACATCGCTGTAACTAGTTATTTATCCATGGAAAAACAGATGACATAAAGGAAAAGATCCATCGTCTTTTAAAAAAAACGACACTGTCATAGTTTTTATAATATACTAATATTCTCCACAATTCTTTTGGCCTTAAATGTTCTATTAAAAATAGAAAATAAATTTATTTATCTAATTATAATGTCTCTGATCTTAGAGAGACTATACTCCTCGCGATAATAATAAAAAAAACCAAATTGTAATAGACGATTACACGGATTATCTGATATATGCAATGGTCAAAAACCAATACTCAATTCATCAGAATCTCCATATAAAATTTCTTCTATAAACACGACAAGGAATCTCGTGAAGTTACTTTCTCGTGGACATAAATTATTTCATTGTGTCAGATACAGAATACAATACCCAGAAATCAATAGATTGTTTTAGAGTCTAGAAAGACTCATACCAGAGGTAAATATAAATATTTTTATAAGATTATTTAAATAATGCATTTAAATGCATCTTCATAGATTTCCGAAAAACATTAGATGAGTATATAAGAAATACGAAAAAAAAACACCTCATTTTCTAGTGAATAAATCTCTTTAAATCTCCTTAAGTGTCTTAATTTGGATGATTTAATTAATATTAAATATTCCAAAGTAAGCTCTTCCATGAAGTTATTAATAACAATCAATATTTATGAAACATGCTACCATACACAATTGCTTATCATTCATTTTATACTTACTACAGAACGACCTTAGTCGAATACCACCTGATAAAATAAATCTTTATTAATTGGAAGAAAAGTGCTGAATATCAATAAATATGATCTGAAACTAGAAGTATAACTTCAAAGAATCTAATTCTATAGAAAACTACTCAGTTTATAACTAATAAATCTAGAGCAATATTAGCAATGCTAGTTTTTTTAGCCATCTTAGATGGTTATCTAGACATCACTGATCTAGCCTACCTGCATATTTACATTCTAAGTTCACGCATATTACTGAATATGAAATTACATTGCTTGAATTTTTATCTTTAGTAACTTCAGATTTAAATCGTCATAGTTTGTTGGCTATTAATTTTATGGCATTATGATTTATAATTGAGATATCTTGACAATTTATATTGTGGCACAATATCAGGAATTTCTTTATTTATCGCAGAGACGATGTATGTGATTCCTATATCTAAATTATAAGTATTCTGTTTCTTCCGACGACACTCGGTCTCCCCAATGGCTAACACCGTTAACTGTGTAATTTTATCACTGTATAAAATAGCTATAAGCAACGCTTTAGGTACATCCAGCCTTTTGCGCAACAGGTTAACACCAACCAAAAGATAACAGTCGCCGCGAGGGTAAATCTCAGAGAATCTCTTCACCCTCGCTATAATTCTCTATATCCGAGTGCGACTAATGCACCTATTCACCATATTATCCAAGATGCTTCGGTAAATTACCCTCCGACATCTATTTAGTTAGTAGATTAACTAAAACACCCTTTTAATCTTTACGAGGAAGCGCATTTCTAAAAAAAATTATCTACTTGTTAAATAACCGATTTTGCCTTATTTTCAGATTTATAAGACCTGATCGGCTATACGAACTGATCAATAACTGTATTATCCAGACATAAGTATCTCATCAAGACCCGCCATGGCAAACATATAAATAGTCGGTAATGATAGCTCTACAAAACATTTTAACTTAATTAGCCTATTCTCTAGTACTAGAGTAAAAAAACCGTTTTCTACCCGAATCGCTTTACATGTCCGGTTGCTATGATACACCCCGTAAATTTCTGGAATGGTGAAATGATATTTATCCAGCACCAACAAACTATCTACGGGGAGGTAATCACATACAGTCGACGGTGAATTGTCTAGCTTACTGCTCGATTGATAAATAGCAGGGAATAGTTCTCGATACCTGAACGATTACTTAACTCATGCATCATTTCCAGGTTAACAGTAATATACTACTGTAATAATCAGAGTATTCTTCTAGAAACTTAATATTGGCTAGAAGTCTTTATCGCTCTTTGGCTAGCTTTATTCTTCGGGCCTATATCCCCTTTAATAATATTCATACGGAGTGAAATAGTTTATTTTAGATAAATAGCATAATGCAAGACGTGCTAGTAGCAATGAGCATCGAGTAAATCAAATACAATAGGACTTTCTGTTTAATTGTCGAATAAATTAATACGAAATACCATTTCGTCGCACGCGGACGGAAGAATATCAATTCTTTCGCCACGCATACAGAAGATTTTTTACTGAAGACCCTAAGCGTATACGCGTATACTGCATCTCCGAGACACCAGTGAAGAATACTACATCTGGCAATAACCATACCATATTATTTTAAGAGAATGAACTTTAAAATCTCCAAGTTCTATAGATAGAAGAAACCCAGGGTACCTCGATAATATCTCACCGTTTTAGTAATGCTTTCAATAACGGACAAATACATCTGCTCGATATTCCCGTTAACTCATGCGTTTTTCTCAATAAAGATATAAGCATTTAGTATATAAGATACTGGCTGATAAGTAGTTATAATAGAACAAATACTCCACACCCGTATTTTCAGAAAATACGTCTTTATATCGCTGTATAGCCGCACTACCAATGTTTTATTAGATACCAACACTATTACGGGACGGTGTAAATTAAGTATTAGATTCGCTATCGTAAAAGTTTTCCCTGCTCAGATAACAACTGATTAAAATTTTATGGATCAATACATACTTGAATATTTTTCTAAGTGACGAACGCTCTCGGACTGACCGAAGCAGGGTTTAAAAGATGAAATGAATTTAAATCCTTTATAACTAAAAGCGATGAGGCTATTGTAATTAAATATTGTTGTTAATCTTGATAAAGATTATACATTAATATCTAGTGCCATACATGGTCACCTTTCTACCTTAAGTCTTGCATCTTTCAACATCCGCTACTGTTGTAAATACGACAGTAAAGAAGACGACTCGACTTTTATTCTTAACTTCGATTCTTAATCGAAATATTATTTTCTAAATGACTACAGCCATTCTTATCACTCAATCTTATTTTAGTGAAGATGTATGGTCAAATACATCACGATTATACTTCAAGCAACGCATGAATCTATATTTAATCGTTATAGAATTTTAATTCTGAAAATAAAAGAATACTCTCTAACTGATGAATTAAAGATTCGTGATTTACGGAAGATTAATATCCTCTTTTTAAGAGCTATAACGCTTTTAAAATCTTTTTTAGAAGATACTAAATTACACTACAAGCCACTATCTTTTGGTCAATACAAGTGCTGAGACTGCAATATATTCATGTCGCCCTTACAACACAGTATCACTGAAGGTAACATATAAGACGGATGCTTTTACACGATTTTGAGTAAACATTATCGCTAATCACTATCTATTTATCAGTAATAGACAATAATAAAAACTAATAGACTATCGTCCTGTTGACCTACCCCCCCAGATTTAATACAAGACAACATAAATTTAACCGCTTATCTCTAGACCTTGCTAGAAAGCAACATCTAAAAAATATAAACATAATTCAATCAAATGTTTTTAATCTATTTTAATATTTATAGTGATAGTGGATTAAGATAGTAAAAAAAGATTATAATCTGGAAAACATTAAAAACCGGATTGAATCTGAACTATTAAAAAATAATTTATAACATATTAGGGATATGAAATCTAATGATTGTATTTATCCAGGATAATGTAATGCCTAAGTAAGCATCCTACTATTAAGTGGGACCTTGCGACAACAGCATGACCTACTACTATAGATAAAAAAATAAGAAACAAAAGAACATCATCTTAGTTATAGGATAATCATCAATAACATCATTTCACCTCTGATAGATAATGGCTCTATCTACAAATGCAATGAAACCGGATTGTATCATTAGCGCGCTAATAGTGCGCTACGATGCCGAGGGGGGAATTCCGCTAGCGGAGTAATTGATGCCATAACTACATAGATAACAAAGATAATTATTATCTATTACGGCCTATCTATGATAGGATAGATAATTTTCTGATAGTACAATCACCACTACTGCCAAAAACTAACAGGAAATCTTTATCTCACGGTAGACAAAGAGGGTAACTCAAAAAAAACACTCGCAGGTGCAAACCAGAGATACATATTAGCATCTTTTATCGCCAATACTAAACCTTACCATGCACTATAATAGAAAAATTCTGAAACGTGTACAACGAAAAGGGGTCTCTGCTGGGATAGCAACACAAGCAAGCCACAGAAAAATAATGCTAAACAGCGCGATACGTTGCTGAATACATATAGTCATGGGGAAAATTTAATATCGTAATATACTGCACGTATAGCGCAGTGATCTCTAGTGAAAAAGCAGTTAATACCTATAAAAATCACGTTCTATGATTTTTAGAACACTGAGTTAATCACTCTATCATAGATGGCTTCTCCAGAGTCGTTACGTGGTTAAATATAAAATATTTATTTTAATCTAACAGTCACAGACAAGAGAAACTTTTGCGCTATTAGGCTGTTAGCGAGAGAACACACCTTAATCAGGGTATCACAATTACTCTAAGCATCCTAGATAAAAACAGTACCTTTTTAGTTATTATTCACCATATGAATGAATCTATTTAAATTTAAAATACAATCGTTTGTCTTAAAAAACAAATCTCTTTTACTTGTCATCTCAAGTATTCTAGTTTTGATTTCGCGCATATCAAAATCTTCTCAATCTCATTGATGCATACTTCTAAAATAGATTGCAATTTTAGCAATACAATGCCGCTACAGAGACTGTTTAATTGTATAGCGTTGATTATAACGCTATGGAAAAAATAAATATAACCCTAAAGTCACATTATCACTCCTTCAAAAAAAAATCATGGTTAAGTAACTTATTACTTAGTTGATCTCCTATACTAGCTACCCTTATTATCCTGCTCACAAGCTTCACCATACCTAGCAGTAATATGCTAACACTAGAATCGGGCATCCCTTAAGAAGGATGAGATAGTCAACCATTATCACAGTTTATAAAAATCAATACACTGTTTAATACAAATCATCTTAATGATAAACCACTTTACTTCATAAAATCTTATAAAATCCACAAATAGTAACTAGTAATGAGTAAAAACACGGTTGATGGATAGAGGAAAACTTGTTACTTATAAGTCTATATGATTTTCAAAAAATCGATATATAAAAAGACAACTACATTACCTGTATTGATTGCAGGATCAATAAAATAAATTATGACATATAAAGGTAATTTATAAATTACTTAACACTCTCTCTCGATATAGAGAATGGATGAAAATTAAAAGTTCCTCAATTAAAATAGCACAACCAACCTCGTAACTATTTTATGAACTATGCTTTATAAAAAATGAAATTTATCGAGTTATATATTCTAGAGCGACAAAAGAAGTTTGATAAAATTCTGTATTGATTTATTGAAAAATACATGTATATCTCTAAATAAACCACTAGGACCATAGTGTTATATCGATTGATACTGTAACGATAGTGTTTTATTCCTTATCAATGAATAAAGACTTATGAATTGCCTAAACCTCGAACTGATCTGAGGAGTCATCTCTACCTTTTTATAGCAATACATCATCATGATATTTTATGATTTGTTATATCTTTCACAAGCTATTGTGATATAAATAGAAGTACATAATAAGGATTTATATGAAGATTATAAATCAAAATGTCGCTTAATGTATAACGTTATGGATGTGTACGCTTTTTTGACTTTTTCAAAAGTGGAAATAACGCTAACATATTATCAAATGCTAATTTTAAAACGTACCGTTCAGAGCCCAATACCAAACGATGATCATATTGAAGTCAATCCGGTTCACGGTAACGTGATAACAGAACACTTTGCTATCAGCGTAATTCTTCAATATATAAAACATGACGTATTTGCAAATCTGACTCGTGATTGTTATCTCACTTATACCGGAAACTAGATATGTCACATGGTGACTTGACAAAACCCTTTTCGACATTAGATAAAGTGTGATATAGCATCAAAGAAGAAATGACCCGTGGATGGAATTAGCAATATCAAGATCGAAGTCGCCATCCTAGTTCAGGGACAATTCCCTAAAAACCAAACGCTACTGAGGTAGGTTAGTAACCATGCATGAACAAGGTTCATACCTTAATTCCATTAAAATAAACAAATCAGTATGACCAAATCTAGAAGAAGAATTCTTAATTTTTAAAAAATAATATAGACGAGAACCAACTTGACACTCACCGATAGCGCGCCTACGGTAACACCTGTAATGAGCGATAGGCACGGATTTCACGGTCTCCGACATACGCAATTTCAATATAAATAGGTAATTATATCGCTCCAATCATCCCACGACTAGACATGTCAGAGGAGACATCATTATGATTAGTATCTTCATAAATTCCTATCATGTAACTCATTATTTATATCCGTTCCAAGAAAATATTCTCACAAAATTCACATATAAGACATGCAAGCGGAACCTGCTACTTATGGTATATCGACATTGTCGACAAAATTATCATGCTTTAGCACGTTACTGGGACAGTATGCGATTACACACTGTCATTCTAGACTCTCTATCAAGATTAACCACGATGCATTATCAAACTCACGAGGTAAATAAACAATGAATCTTCATCTTTGGTTGGTTTTTCTAAGTGGTGTCTTTCTCAGTGCCATTCTTCCAGGTGCTGGAGCCATCATTACTCTTAACCATGCTTTTCAAAGAGGATGGAAAAAAACATTACCACTTATTGCTGGTCAAGCAACCGCTTTATGCTTGATGGTCCCCATGGTCGCACTGAGCGCTGAGTCATTGCGTGCCTCAGCGACTGCCTGGTTATTGCTAAAATCAATTAGCGTACTCTGGCTGCTATTTGCCGCATACAAGACCTGGCATGCACCAGTGATTATTGATACCTATGAAGTTGCAGTACTCACTAGTACTGCGCAACGTTTTTTCTGTGGTTTTCTGACCGATATCACAAATGCAAAAGCATTGGCTTTTCTAGTAGCGGCTTTACCGGTTTTTCTTAATCCGAGCCAACCTTTAAAACCGCAAATTGTTATAATGACTCTGACCATGGTCATCGTCGATACACTCATGATGGCACTTTACGCTCTTATTGCTGCCCGTCTTCGACCTTATTTTCAATCGCCAACAGCACTTAAACGACAAAACCAAATTTTTGCTGGTTTTCTAATGTTCATTGCTGTTAGTATTTGTTTTCTTGAAAACTCGAATTAAGTTGTTCAAGATTCGATCTTATTTCCTAGATATTACAGTCAAAGTTTATAACCCCACTTGTGATTTTCCATGCTGGTAATATTTTCCTTTTCCGATGCGCAAGGATTTTAGACTAGAAACCACCTAGTGATAGACGACTAAATAGTTTATAGGAAATAGGCTGTATTAAAAATACAGATATAAAAGCGGAAAATATAAATAAAGATCTGTATTCTGTATTGTAAAAATGTTAATATTAATTTTTTAATCCTTCGAATATTGAAAATTACTATGATTCATAGTAGATCTTAAAAGATAATTATATACTGGACAACTAATTCAGTCTACATTCTCTCATGTAGACTGAACAAAGATTTTCTATATCCTCAAAAAGGTTTTTCTTTATCGAAGCGGCATTGAATTTGGTTTTAATAAATATAGATAGACGCTTTACCTGATATAAAGCATAAGTGCTAGTTTGCTAACAATTCTTGAATCACGATTTATATAAAACACTTTATTTTACATTGCAATATAATAGAAAACCGATTTTGTCTATTAGAGAATTTAGAATGTTTTCTCTCTACTTGACTGACAATCAACCTTGAGTGAAAACATTACTAACATCTAGAAACATTAACTTTTGTTAATTACCATAACTTGTTTTTAATTAAAATTCTCTCTTGTCCTTTTTTACTCCTAAAAAATTCCCCATCTTAAATGTATCATTGTTTTATTAATGCGAGGTGAATACTGTGTCTTTTTTAAAAAATAAAATTATATAAACATAAAAAGATATAAAATTACTTTGCTGATTTTATAAAAACTTACGCTCTATCTTCTGTTTTAAATAGCATCTATATCTCTAAACACTTTTCATATATTGTCTCATAGATTTTATCTGAATCAAGTAAACGAGGTGTATAGAACAGCTTTAATATGAGTAAGTCAAATAGAAATAAAGAACTATAACATAAAAATAAAGTCTTCATAGTATGATTATCTTTAAAGTCAACAGTAAGAAACTTATAGACTCTTGTAAACTGAGAAAGTTCAACATTACAAACGATAGATGACACCGATTGTTATTACAGATTGCATATAAACCTTGCCATTATTAAATGATTCAATCCGTGTTTAATAAAATCGATGTTGCTAACCTAGCTTTATCCATTGTAATAATGGCCTTTAATACTATAACACGCCTATATCTTAAGCTTTATTATCAAGCATACCTCGATCAAGATTACCTATTTAAACATCACCGCACCTCATTTAAATTTGTCAAAAACACCACTCACATGATTTAAAATACAATATAAGATAATTATGAATTACGATGGGATTACATAGTTTTTAGTTATATACCATTAATTTTTATCTTGAGAATGCTAGGCGCTGTAACTGTGAAGAGTAACTAATATGGTATGTTACCTTTAAATCGTTTGCTCAATCTACCCTGGTTCAATCAATAAGATAAAACTACGCGTCTTATATAAACATATAGCACCGCTTAGTCCTTTAATCTAAACGGATAAAAGAGATATAAGATAAATTGACACACTCATATCAAACGTCTTTTCTTAACATTTTCTATAGCTTGTTATCAGGTGATAGAATACACGAAAAGATTATTATCTCATATACAACTATTCACTATTATCTTTACATCCAAATTAAAACTTCTTAGCAATATTTCAAACACATTTCATACCGATTGAGAAATATGATCACATCGATAAATCATTAAAATTTGTAACTAGTTCAGTTAAATGATATAATTACACTTATTATAAGCGATTCTTCAAGTAGAAGAATGCCGCGTTATAACAGATGTCCCAATACAAATAAAATATACTTAATATACTGGATGCTTTTAACCTACTGAAATTATAGTAGAAATCGCATCACCTCAAAAGGCATAGATAACCCTTTTCCAAAACAAATTCTATCCATATAAATGGATAATATAATTAGCATGATATCGATACATGTAATTTTTTAATCAAAAACAAGAAAATATATTTTATATAGTACGTATCTTTTTCTTATAGTTATATTTTGCATTTTAAAAAATCTCGATACATTGCTTTAATAGTTATTAAGTCAGGAACCAATCGCACTCTATTTCATCATTTAATGATATACTGCGCAGGACTCCATACTCTTCTTATATCTAGGATGCCTCGACTTTTTATCACTGTATGGAGGTTGAGAACACTTTAATATCTTTATTTAAAACACGTATTTCTTATTGAAATCACCTAGCGAAACTGCTTAAAAATATTTAACAGGGTTACAAACTTTATAAAAAGCAGCATGTTTACTTAATGCCATTAAAGTTTTTATTCATACGAAACAGGCAATTAACGTGATTTTAGAATAACCAAATGGCCAAGTAATAATTTTAAGAGACTAGAATATGAATAAATCAACCGATATTTCAGTAATGGTAGAATCCCTGTCGCGTATTTATCACAACCTAAGAAAAGAAATAAACGGCCAGCTGGTGAATGAAGGCCTCTCTATGTCAAAAATGAAAATTTTACACTTAATCACTACTGGAAAAACTAGTGCTACCGATATCAAGAATTATATGGGATTCTCATCTCGTACCGTGGTAACGGTACTTGATTCATTGGAAAAAGAGGAAATGCTAAAACGGCAGCAAAGCCCTACCGATCGCCGAGTGAAATATGTCTATATTACAGAAAGAGGCCGTGAAAAATTACATATTGCCAAAAAAACCCATAAAACTATTCTAGATCGCATGT
This sequence comes from Candidatus Steffania adelgidicola, assembly GCF_020541225.1. GTDB lineage: Bacteria > Pseudomonadota > Gammaproteobacteria > Enterobacterales > Enterobacteriaceae > Steffania > Steffania adelgidicola. The sequence goes on from NZ_CP045889.1 coordinate 1,063,691, forward strand.
TTTCACCATTGTCTGATATGGAATTAGAGAAGTTCAGCGAAATTTGCCATTTACTGGAAACCCAGCAAAAATAGAACAATATATGACGTCATATTAGTATGATAATCTTCAGTAAAAAGTCAGATACTCGTATTCATTTTTCGTAACCGAACCGGTATATAACTGTTCGGGCTACCAGAACATCAATATTATTCTATTTTAAGACTAAAAACATTGTTTACTCGTTTATCTTTGCAGAAACATCTGTAACATACTTAAAAAGGGAAAGCATGGAAGATTTTCAGCAGTACCCGTGCTTCCTCATCTTTTATATCGACAAAAAACATATTTTATTAAATCATTCTGATTTCACTATATGCTAATGCTCTGAACTCTTCACTACTTAGTACTCACATCACTCCATTGATTAAGATCGACATAGTAGATTTTAGAAATATCTTCCATATCCTGAACAAAGGATTTTTCTGACCATTTATGTTCAGCTAGACCAATATACTAAAATAGTTTATGTAAACCTTTCCACATCAATAAACAAATGCATATTTTTCTATCAAGGAGCCTTGCTAATATAAAAGATATTATTTAAATACCTGCTAATTATCTTGTGGTACTCGATAGATAACTATGTGAGGCTTTAATGACATGATAAAGATATTCCACATATACCCATATACCTGTGCAATAAATCACATGATGACTTTTTAACAATAAAAACTCTAGATTTCGTATTTTTTCTATTACGAAAGTTCTTTAGTAAATGCTTATGAAAAACGCCTTCTAAGGCTAATTTTTATACAGAAAACCTGATAAAAAATCAATTTTTTCGTATTAATATCGTTGATAAAAGTTAATTCAGAAATTCCATAACTCCTATCCAAGTTGAATCAGGAAATCTTAGTTATCTGCAATCAAATTCAATTTTAAGTAGACTTGTTTCCTATCTAAAGAAATTAGATATCATTATACTTTATGGGGATCTTCTTAAGAAGATCCAAATCAAGTTATAAAAATCCATCGAATAATCTAAAACTAAACACTAATCTTGTGGCTTCTTTCTCCTGTTTTTATTCTCCTGGAACTATCGCTACATTGAATAGTATATCGATTCTTAATGCTGTGTATAATATATAAAATACCCTATAGTGTTCAACCTCAGCCAATTTATTTTCATGATAATTCCGGGTAATCTATATATTGTTTCCGCTCCGAGCGGAGCTGGAAAATCCAGTTTAATCAAGGCATTGATGAATATTCGTCTGTCTCATGATACCCAAGTGTCAATTTCCCACACCAGTCGTACTATCCGTCCAGGAGAAAAAAACGGCCAGGATTATTTTTTTATATCAGAGGAAGAATTTGAGCATATGATTGAAGAAGGTGCTTTTCTAGAATACGCTCGAGTATTCGGTCATTATTATGGCACGTCTCGTGACACCATCGAGAAAAAACTGGCTATCGGTATTAATGTGTTTCTCGATATTGATTGGCAGGGGGCACAGCAAATCCGCCATAAAATTCCTAATGTTCGTAGCATCTTTATTTTTCCTCCATCTAGGATGGAGTTAAATCGCAGACTACGCAAACGCGGGCAGGATAGCAAAGCTATCATTAAACAACGCATGGCACATGCAATTGCTGAAATGCTCCATTTTACAGAGTATGATTACCTTATCATTAACGAAGACTTTAATACTGCATTATATGATCTGAAAACTATTGTCTGGGTTGAGCAACTTCGTCTTAAGCGTCAAAAATTACGCCATGATGTATTGATTAGCAAATTGTTGGCAGAATGACGTATTTTTAGTAATATTAACTCACATTGCTTTATCTGTGGAGTAGATTACATATGGCACGCGTAACTGTACAAGACGCCGTCGAAAAAATTGGTAATCGTTTTGATCTAGTACTGGTGGCCGCACGACGCGCTCGTCAGATGCAAGTTGGCGGTCAAGATCCATTGGTTATAGAGGAAAACGATAAATATACCGTTATCGCCTTGCGTGAAATCGAGAAAGGCCTAATCACCACTCCAATTCTAGATTTTCGTGATTGTCAAGAACAACAAGAACAAGACGCTGCTGAAATTCAAGCGGTTACCTCAATCGCTGAAAGACGCTTTTAAAAAGAAATAAATATCTTTATCTTCCCTACTGTGTATTTATTTAATAATCTGAATCTTTTGATTCAACACTATCTGCCTGTAAATCAGATCACACTTCTCCAGCGAGCTTATTCTGTTGCTCGAGATGCACATGATGGGCAGACTCGCTCCAGTGGAGAGCTTTATATCACCCATCCACTTGCGGTCGCTTACATTTTAGCTGAGATGCGTCTCGATCATGAGACATTAATGGCCGCACTTCTTCATGATGTTATCGAGGATACTCCAGCTACCTACCAAGATATAGAACAGCTATTTGGTAAAAGTGTTGCTGAACTGGTTGAAGGCGTATCTAAGCTAGATAAACTAGATAAACTAAAATTCTGCAATAAAAAAGAAGCCCAAGCAGAAAACTTTCGTAAAATGATTATGGCAATGGTGCAAGATATCCGTGTAATTCTTATAAAACTTGCCGATCGAACTCATAATATGCGTACCCTAGGCGCGTTGCGAGCAGAAAAACGTCGACGCATCGCGCGTGAAACATTAGAAATCTATAGCCCACTTGCTCACCGACTAGGTATTCATCACCTCAAAACAGAATTAGAAGAACTAGGATTTGAAGCATTGTATCCTACCCGTTATCACGTTCTTAAAGAAGTAGTCAAATCAGCACGTGGCAATAGAAAGGAAATGATCCAAAAAATCCTTTCTGAGATAAAAGGTCGGTTAAGTGAAGCGAGTATTTCCTGTCGTGTCAGTGGACGGGAAAAACATCTTTACTCAATTTATTGCAAGATGTACCGGAAAGAAAAAAGATTTCATTCTATTATGGATATTTACGCTTTTCGCGTGATCGTTAGTCAACTAGACACCTGTTACATGGTATTGGGTCAAATGCATAGCCTGTATAAACCCAGAGCTGGTCGAGTAAAGGATTATATTGCAATTCCCAAAGCGAACGGCTATCAATCCTTACATACATCTATGATAGGTCCTCATGGTGTACCAGTTGAAGTACAGATCCGCACTGAAGATATGGAACAAATGGCAGAGATGGGAGTAGCGGCACACTGGACATATAAAGAGCAGGGCGAGACTCGTACAACAGCGCAAATCCGCGCGCAACGATGGATGCAAAGTCTTCTTGAACTACAACAAAGCGCTGGTAGCTCCTTTGAATTTATTGAAAACGTTAAATCCGATCTTTTTCCTGATGAAATCTATGTCTTTACCCCGGAAGGCCGTATCATTGAATTACCTGCAGGCGCTAGTCCTGTAGATTTCGCTTATGCTGTACATACCAATATTGGCCACACATGTGTAGGTTCGCGCGTGGATAGACAACCTTATCCACTCTCTCAATCACTTCACAGCGGTCAAACTGTAGAAATCATCACTGCTCCTGGCGCTCGACCTAACGCTGCCTGGCTAAATTTTATCGTTAGCTCTAAAGCTCGAGCTAAAATTCGCCAAATGCTAAAAAATCTTAAACGCGAAGACTCTATCACCTTCGGGCGTCGTCTGCTCAACCATGCGCTAGGCGGTAGTCAAAAACTAGTTGCCATGCCATTGAATAATATTCAATGCGAACTAGATAGAATGAAACTAGCGACGCTAGAAGATTTACTGGCCGAAATCGGACTCGGAAATGCGATGAGCCTAGTGATTGCTAAGAATCTTCAGGGGAAGCGATCGAATCTCTCTCGCTCTAGCAGCCCGAATAAGTTACCAATAAAAGGCGCTGATGGTATGCTAATTACCTTTGCTAAATGCTGTCGACCTATTCCAGGCGATCTCATTATCGCCCATATTAGTCCCGGAAAAGGGTTGGTTATTCATCATGAATGCTGCCGTAATATTCGCAGCCACCAGAAAGAGCCGGGGAGATTTATGCCAGTGGAATGGGAAATAGTAAACAAACAAGACTTTACCGCAGAAATTAAGGTTGCCATGTTCAACTATCAAGGAGCACTAGCCCATTTAACCGCATCGATCAATGCAGCTAATTCTAATATCCAAAGCCTTAACACCGAGGAAAAAAACGGCCGAGTATATACTGCATGTATTCGCTTAACGACAGATGATCGTAATCACCTGGCAAAAATTATGCGAAAAATCCGTATTATACCAGATGTCATAAAAGTGCACCGTAATCGAAATTAAAGTATGATATTACTATCCTTCTCGCGGAGATTTCCATATAGAATCTGATATCACTAAGTCAAGTATGATCTACCCCTTAGCTAGAGCAAACAGATGTTAATTGTCGCTTTTATTTAACTCATACGGTCATAAATCTCTATGCTAGATTTAGCCATATAAATTCTTTTCACAATAGTGGATTGTCACACCTTCCTAGAAATCTAGATTAAATTTTTAGGCTCTTACCTATATTAACATCCTGATCTTAATAAACTTACAGTCTCTACACTATTGATGCTCTCCCTCTGCTAATGTAAAACCTTTAAACCAGATTGTAGAAATGAGTACCCACATAGGTACTCATTTCTATATTATGATGTATCACTTATTTTTGTTTGATATAAAACAGATTTCTGTGCTATTTAGTTCGATTGTTATTGATCTTCAGTTAAATCACGCGCTAACGCGCATCTTAACTTTTCCAATTACTTTAGAAAAAAAACTTATATCATATAAATTCTGACCACAGTATTTGATAAAATACTCTCAGAGTATTAACAGAGAATCTCATTCTACAAAATAATATTTACCGAAATAATAGTGTGATTAACTATCCTTTAGCTATAGATCTAGAGAAGAGAAATGGTGATTGTAAAACACTTTATCCCACGATATTAGTACGTTATAGTGCATTATATAAAATGCATCTTACTCTCTGTCTAAAGAGACAACGATCAAGCTTTAATTAATATGGTATATGTTGCGTATACATTAACATATTTTCATTAAAAAATCGTCTAAAATAAGCAAAAAACTATTGATAAAAAGCTTTATACACTCTCCCTGCGTTCAGGTAGCAACATTGCCTGTACATGATAAATAAGAAGCTGACAATACTTAACTCGAGGGTTCCTATTTTTTTCTCAACTACAGCACGGATATTTTAAGTGCTTACACTTTTACTATTGAAACGCATTATCAGACAGAAACCATCTTTGTATACAAGAATCTGAGTGAAGAATACCACACCTTTAAATTAGCATGGTCAAATAGTTTCATACGCTTGATAAGCGATGTGTTGCACTCATTCTGTTGAAAAGTTTGAGCACATATTTTACTAATATCTTATGCTCTAAAATAGGAACAACCTCAATATATATTAGCTATTAAAACCTTATGGTAACTCATAACAGATTCATGCAATGTCATACTTAACTCCTTTAAAAGAAAATATGCCAGCGTACGTCATTTAATATGTATTCTTAATCTCCATGCATTTTAAAACTTGCTCATTTAAGATACAAATCAAAGTTAACCGTCAAAGGAAAGAAAAATACGAACCATAAGCCAAAACCATGAGCAACCTAACAATCCTCTTTCAAGGAAACAAAGATATGAGAAAAGTCATACTTGATCTGCAACTGGCTTGTGATACAACTCAAGGTCTACCAGCAGCCAAAAACTTTCTTCGATGGTTACAGGCCGTACTACCGTTATTTTTCTACCACTCAGAAGTGACAGTGCGATTAGTAAATACAACGGAAAGCCATAAGCTTAACATGACCTACCGAAAAACAAACAGACCCACTAACGTACTCGCTTTTCCATTTGAAACCCCCCCACAAATAACAATACCGCTTCTGGGAGACCTAGTTATCTGTCGACAAGTGGTAGAACAGGAGGCAAAGCAGCAGAAGAAAGCATTAGAAGCACATTGGGCACATATGGTTGTTCACGGTTCACTGCATCTGGTAGGGTATAATCACATCCGAGATGCAGATGCTTTGGAAATGGAATTATTAGAAATCAAGCTCATGAAAAAACTCGGTTATCCAAATCCATACATTACTAATATATGCGAAACATCCCTTTCCCTTTAATCTATAAAGAGTGAAGCTTAGTAAGCTCTATGAGCGACAAGCATGATCCGAGGAATAATAGTCTTAGTCATAAGAAAAATTTCTTTACCCTCAGACTCAATCAGCTATTTTACGGTGAACCTAAAAACCGTCATAATCTTTTGGAAATCATTAAAAGTTCTGAACGGCATGAGCTAATTGACCCCGATACTCGAGATAGGCTAGTAGATGCTATGGACACCGCCGAATAACGAGTGAGGGATATTATGATTTCCCGTTCGCAGATTATTGCTATATTAAAGAAAAACCAGTCCCTGAAGGAATGTCTTGATCTTACCGTCTTATCCACTCATTCCTGCTTCCCGGTTATCAGCAATAATAAAGATCATCTGGATGGGATCTTACTAGATAAAGATTAGCTATCATTCATATTCAGTCACCAACACTATTTAAGATCAATAGAATCCTTAGGATCGCGATCCTAATCGCAAAAAGCAAGCTAGTGGACCCTATGCTTTAAAAATTTTACTCTCAGCCATATCATATGGCTATCGTTATAGACGAATTCAGAAGTGATCTGGTCTAGTGACCATCGAGGATGTTCTCCCACTGAGTATTGGGAAAATTGAGAATGAATTTCATAATGAAGAACTGGATATCTCTCAATTAAACCGACGTATTTTTAAAATTCGTGCTTTAACACCGATTAAATTTTTCCATGAGGGCTTCCATACACACTTCAGTCACTCGGAAGTGACTACTATCAGGGCTAGCAATGCACGACTTTAATCATTTACTGTCGAATGGTGAAGCTATTAACATAGCCTGGATATTACTTTAAAATAACGATAGCGGATAGTCAGCGAATTATTCAGGTAAATGTCAAGATTCCCGAACAGTCACCAAAACAAAATATGGAAGGTTAAATTTTCAATGGTTATACCCTCAGTGTTTTCACAGCAGTGGCTCCGTACATTACTTGCACTTCTTACTGGAACATGCGGTACCTTAGCATTTTCTCCTTATGATTTTTGGCCAGCAGCCATTATCTCACTTGTCGGCTTGCTAATGGTAATAACCTTTCACTGCAGTAGCCGAGAGGCTGCATGGCTTGGATTTCTTTGGGGATTTAGCCTGTTCGGCACTGGCATTAACTGGATCTACGTCAGCATTGTAAAATTTAGTGATCTTCCACACCTGGTAAACATTGGACTTATAGCACTACTGGTTACCTATCTAGCGCTTTATCCTATGTTGTTTTCTACTATATTGGTCAAGTTATGGCCTCATAGCAATTTATGTCGACTAGTGCTCGGTGCGCCAACGGTTTGGTTAATAACTGATTTTTTACGTGGATGGGTGTTTACGGGGTTTCCTTGGCTAGAATTTGGTTACAGTCAAATAGACGGACCATTAAAAGGTATCGCTCCTATCTTCGGTGTACAGGCTATCACTTTTGTTCTTGTTATAGTGAGCGGATTAACTGCTACTGCAATGATAGAGCAGAAGTGGTACTTGGCACTCAGTGCGTTAGCTTTACTCCTGTTCCCCTGGCCACTGAGCTTTCTACATTGGTACCAACTTCAACCGGAGCGAGCTTTGAATGTGGCGTTAGTCCAAGGAAACATTCCTCAACTAATAAAATGGCAACCCCGTCAGCTTGAGCTGATACTGAATATTTATCTACAGCGCACCTTACCGACTTTTGGTAAAGCGCAGATAGTAATCTGGCCGGAAACAGCCATCCCCGACGATGAAATTTCCCAGAACGTTTTCCTGACTCAGTTTGATAAACAACTACGAGCCCAGCATACTCGGTTAATAAGTGGCATCATAGACATACGACCTACCTCTCATCACTATGATGCTTACAATAGCATCCTGGTATTAGGTGAAGAGACTCCTTATTTTTATCCCTCCAAGAATCGCTACCAAAAATATCACCTAGTACCTTTTGGTGAAACCATACCCTTGGAGAACTTATTACGACCACTATCATCATTATTTAATCTTCCAATGTCTTCTCTTAGTCATGGAGAGTATTTACAGCCGCAGCTTCAGGTAGCCGGAATGAAGCTCACCGCTGCTGTTTGTTATGAAATTATCCTCGGTATGCAGGTAAGGGATAATTTTCATCCTAATACAGACTTCCTCCTTACCCTATCTAATGATGCTTGGTTTGGGGATTCTATCGGTCCCTGGCAACATTTCCAAATGGCACGTATGCGCGCCCTAGAGCTAGGTCGACCACTGCTTCGCAGCACGAACAATGGCATCACCGCAGTGATTAACGCCAATGGAATCCCGCAAGCACAATTACCACAATTTACTCGCGACGTCCTTATCGCCCGTGTCAGCCCCACGAAGGGCATCACCCCTTATACCCGTGCTGGATACTGGCCACTCTGGATTTTTGGAACACTGCTAGGATTAACTGCACTAGTGATTGATAAACGTTATCTAACATCTTCAACAAGATCAATGTATCCAAACAAATAACCGCAATAATTTCATAATATAAGAATATTTTTAAGGATATAATATATGTCTGTCCTTATCTCATCAATATCCAGGAAGATACTTAGTAAAGTTCTCATGAAATACTTTACATCTTCTCTAATATACTCTAGTTGTCATGATTAATAAAACTCATCGGTTTTTACGATTCGTATAAATAAAAAGAAAAGTGCATTTTCTTTTAGGTCAGACACGTAGAATACACTTAATTCCATGTATAAATCACCGAAATTCATATCTTTTTAATTCGTTATATGTAGCTTTCGTACTATCTGTTGCATTTGACTAAAATTTTATACTCTACACCAACATAAAAACCGAACTACGCCTCATTTAAATAATGATAAAGTAAAGTATAGAAATCTATATAAGATCGTTATAACATCCTTAAAAAATAAAATATACTTTACACTGGGAAAGTACTATTGCATTCTTCAAATAGAAGGAGATCCTCTGTATACTATCAGAAACATCACATTCACACTTACAAATATTATATTTTAAAACTGATTGTTCTATAACCTTTAGACGACTTTAATATAGACTGATGATTGAGTCTATGGTTTTCTAGACATACATCATTATAATAAATATTATTCGAGAATATTCTTTATATACTTTTACTATCAATAAAGCTGAGTCTTAATCTGGATTAAGATTTCTTATCTTAACATGGGAATCAAAATGATTAATAAAAAAATACAAAAACTATAGACTTCCCCCAAAACAAAGAAAATCTTTTATAAAAATAATCACATGCAGATAAAATAAAAAATATCTGAAAATTAAAGGCGTTGATAAAAGATTTTTATATATTATTTTTTAGAACTAGAGAATTAATAAGAAAAGAAAATACTTTAGCTCAGTGATGTCACTTTAATTACATGATACATACAATGTATTAAAATACTTTAAAAGTTCCATAGTAAAAGTATCAATCTCAATGAAAATATAACATTGCATAAGCTATTATGATCGCTGCTTATCTTATGAATATTTTCTTATGTATTTTATAGGTCTGAATGTTTATATGTAAAAATAATAATTAATGAAAAATAAAAAGGTAACCGTTATGATAACATTCTACTTGAATTCATATCACTGAATTAAAATTAAGTTATTTTACTATACTAAAACCTAAAGAATCTATACCGGATAATAATCTTAACGATTAGAGTATTATCTCTTTCCTTCAACTATAACCAAGGAATGCAATTATGACTGCTGATATCTCTACATTACCATTACAGCTAACTGATTTAGCGATACGTCAGGTAAAATACCTTATCGCACATGAAGACAATCCGAATCTAAAATTACGTGTTTACATCACTGGTGGCGGATGTAGTGGATTTCAGTATTGTTTTACCTTTGACGATACAGTAAACGAAGACGATTTTACTCTTGAAAAGCAAGGTGTAGGATTGGTGGTTGATCCTATGAGTCTACAATACCTTATAGGTGGGGTAGTGGATTACAGCGAAGAATTGGAAGGGTCACGATTTATTGTTGTCAATCCTAATGCCAAGACCACCTGTGGATGTGGATCGTCGTTTAGCATCTAATCTGCCGGACGATAAGATGACTTAAAAGAAAGAAGATGTATTTGATTTTTTTGTAAGGTATATCTCGATATCTTATAACTTTACTTAACAGTATTAAGATTTCATTAATGTGTTAGCAGATGTTCTGCATGCTTTTAATATGATCATGCGTATTAATTGTTATATTGATATAGTTTATTCTCTCCCTATATTGTAGAAGAGAAGCTTTTCTTGCTCTCATCAATAATTTTACTTCCGACTCATCAGCATTTTAAACAGATACAATTCTGATTGTACAAGTGACAGTGTAAAACTATAAGACAAGAGATATTTATTTTGACATGGAGATACCATGCGCAATGTAGATGGCATGATGAGAAGAGCGCATCAGCCCCTATTGGGGTGATTATCTTAGCTAGAATTACTATAAAAAAATCAAGTAATTCTAGTAATTAGACGCTCTCTAGTTGTGAGAAGTAAATTCAAATATCGGTAGTTTCAGGTGCCATCGGATACTTGCTAATCGGATAAGTAAGGTAGTCACCATGCCCATTATGGCAGCAACTGAAAGGCTAAAATGCGATACACTAAATGCCACCGCATGGACAATACCACCGGCGATACTAGCTGTAGCGTAAATCTCAGAATGAAAAACCAATGGTATTTCTCTGACAAGTATATCCCTCAACATCCCACCACCAACACTGGTAATCACCCCCATGCATACTGCGATAAGGAGACCAGAGCCGCTAGAAAATGCTTTATTCACTCCAATACTGACAAAGACTGCTAATCCAATTGCATCCAGTACAGGTAAAATCCATTGGGGTAACTGGCAGTTATATCTCATAATTAAAAGAGTGAAAAAACAAGTAAGAATCGCCACTACTAAATTAGTAGGATCTCTTATCCAAAAAACTGGACTATTACCTAAAATAATATCGCGAATCGTTCCTCCACCTACTGCAGTTACTACAGCAAGAACTAGTATACCAAATAGATCCATCCGCAATTTCTCCGCTAACAGTACACCAGAAAGAGCGAATACCCCTGTACCAAAAACATCAAACCAATAGAGCATCTCTAATACCTTAGACGAGATTGAAAACGAATTATAGCCAACTTGAGGTACAGTTGTCCTTCCATTAATAAAATCACTGGTATCCCGATAGATACATAATCTTTATAACAGGGATCACTTACCTGGGTCTCTTAATAGAACCAGACACATATCACCTACTAGGTGAATAGCACTAGTATAACCAAGTTATATAATAATCTTGAACTGTTTAATTATTACTTTCTCACAGTTAACGAGTTAATAAAAATGTTAATCGAAAAATATCATGCGTATTTCCAAGTGTAAAAATTTCATTTTCTCGTAGCACGATGTGCCTATAATTTAATTTAAATATCGTCTGTGAATTTTCTATCCTCCTGACCCACTTCACAGCATCTTGCTGATATAGGCCAGAGGTATTAACACAATTCTTCAGAACCTATGCCCCATCGCTAATCATTTATGCATTCATGATGAAAACCAAGCGATTTAAAAGGAATAACATTCCTAATATTTCTTGAAACTTTCCAATATAAAAACTTAGCAAAAGTTCCAATTTTAGTACCAGGATAAGTTGCCTATTTTCCCTTCCTAAAAAACAAATCCAGTTAAAATAAGGGGAATATTGGGCACAATATAGGGGGAATATTTCAACCTAATCTGACGATATCACCTCCTAATTATTAAGAAGAAATGAGGAAAACAGATTATCAATAGCGACAATATCGCTAAAAAAGTTTTTTTAAATGAAACATGATCACATTTAAATAGTTTTTTATCAAGCAGGTAGTACTGCTATCGCATATATCTTATTTTATATAAGATACTAGAAGATGCATGATTTTTAAAAACGACATTAGATCAACTTAAGAAGGATCGTTAACCACTAACGATAATATGAAATAATTTAACCGAAACATTTTAGCTAGGGTTACAGAAATTTTCTGGTTATCTAGACTATTCTTAATAAATTACACATTATCATATTCTGATAGTAAATCAAGTGATTTTTAGTGATGATAAAATAGTGATGCCCCTATCCAAGAACACAAAAAAACATCAATCTTTTAGTAAAGATGTCCGTTAAAACAACAGTTTTAATCATAAATAATATGAACAAACATATTCTAGAATATCTATTCTGAAGCAATAAAATTGCATAGCATATTATTTATTAAAGACAACTGTCATTGTGGATAGATGCGGCGCTCATAGGATATTTATAGGTATTAGATGAGACGGATTTTAAAAAGTTAAATCCTTATACCCCCCATAATATATTATATTTAACATTGCTAAAATATCATCACTCTATGGAATATTAAAAATATTAATACTTAAATTAAAGTTATATTTCTATATCTATATCTACCAAGTATGTTTTGTTGCTGCACAATAGGAGATTGTGCAGCCAATGTCATCAAATATTAATAAATTATTATTTACTCTATTATGGACAATATGATTAATGGTGTTAATTTCTCCAAATCATTACAAAGTCATTATTTTAATTTAAGAGAAGATACGGTTTTTATATCAAAACCAATGTCTCTTTATGCTTTGAAGCAATGGGATTACAGTGCTCAATAATCTTGATTGCTAATACTTTTTCCAACTAAAATTATCCATGACAATAAAGCTATATTAAGGAAGCAATGAGATAAAATTATAGCGACATACTCATAGAACCATTATGAATAGTACATAACTCGACATGATATTAAATCATACCCAGTCACAAACCAATACGATGTACATTTCTCTTGCACAATATTTTTAACCATAATATATTCATCTACTAAAAATATTTGAAATATATATGGGATGTTATATAGACACCTACTTTCTTTAAAACAGTTTTATTTGTTTCAGTAACCATTTCTATGAAATGGTTACTGAAAACCTTTGAATTTTAAAGCTAAATAGTTTTTCTTTTCAAAGAACTATCAAAAAAAATATTTGACAAGAAACAAAAGTATCGACCTTTTCTTTTTCTAACCATACAAAAAATTTATTTTTCTCACTAACTGATATTTTTTATCTAGAGATATCATATATCTATAATCGTGATTCTTATTTTATGAAATAAACCCATCTTAGCACTAAAACAAAATAGATATACAAAATAATCAAATCCTGAAGCAAAAAAGCATATACTTCTTCGAAGACATGATATTTCATATATCTTGCCATACACGATAAGTATCAGATAAAATACTTACTTGTACATTCGTAAACTTTAAAAGAAATGAGGGAAAAGATAAACGCAAAAATAAGAGATCTATATAAAAATAGAAAGATCCTATTATTAATATTGATGTTACAATAAACATATTACACCTAACCCACACTAAAACAATTGGTTTAATTTTAAATAATTAAAAATTATTAGATAGATATAGAAATCTATATGGTAGAAAAGAAATATTTTTTCCTTTCAGAACAGGATATATATTTATATATCGCATTAATTATACAACGTATATAAATCATATAATTTTGAGCATATCATTTATTGATGTACTTAAAATTGCTTCGATTAATATCGAGTAGAAAAATGGCATAGTTATATATAAAAGGGACTTACTTAAGTAAGTCCCTTGAAAAAACAAACGTTTTTTTAAAGATATCTATCGATAAGAAGAATTATCATTCTCTTACCTTACTTGCTATATGATAACCTCTAGATTACGGGACTAAAGATTTTCTTCAGTCTCTCAAAACTGATCATAGTCATTTTCGCTTATAGCATTTACAATCCTATTTTTTATTCTATCAATTTAACCCAATAGCATAGTTGCTAGTATACATAAAATGTATTAGACGACGCCGAAAGAACCATTAGGGTTTTCCCCAGCGGGGGTTAATCATCTTTAGTTCAGTAATTTAAGACGCGATGGCTGTATTCTTTTACCTATTCCGACCAGATATACCACAGCAATTAGTGTTTATCACATAACCTTAAAGATCGTGACATATATATTCTTTATCAAAACAGATGACAATGCCATATAACTGCAGTCCTCTTTCCTCAAGAACACCAAACTCCATAGCAGACATAACCATAACCTTTAAACGTTACTGATCAATAAATCGCGCATTGAGTAATCAGACCAGCGATTCCTGTTAGGAAAAAAGGTTTTATCTTCAATTCAGATTGTCACAGAGATTCAACGGTGAGATAGACAGAACAATGGTAAAAATCTCTTTAATTAAAAATCGATAGAGCATCGATCGATGGTGGATAGCCGTTATCACGGTTACCAGATCCTGAAGACCCTAAAAATTTCTATTGAACTTAACTGGGAATCAGTAGCCTTAATTTGCTATAAGTGATATCGAAAACAATGAAGTATACTTACACCGGTCGTTCTAAATAGCTAGGTAATTCTGATGGCTAATTTTTTTAGGATGTAACTAGCAAGTTATACACTAACATTATCAAAATAGATCGACTTAAATCACATGAAACCATGCTCTACTATTCGACAAGGAAGGGATGCTTACCATATGAGAACAATCAAATAACCTAATATTCTCTTAATTAATCAAAAAGCCACGCAGTGGCAGCAGTGACATATACGCTGAATGCCTACTACATTCACAGTATGATCGTTATCACTATAGCGGTATTGTGATCCATGATAAAATAGATTCTTTTTCTATTAAATCCTAAACTCCTAATATATTCTGTTTTCTAGGTAGCGATACTCATGCCATTAAGAGGAAAAAGCGCCAGATTTCGTTAATATCATCGAGTCTGACAGAACATGACAGAGTCACCTATAAGTTAGTATAGCTAGAAGCTTAGTCGGCAGTTATGTCATTGCAACTGTACTACAAATAATGATAATTCCGATGAATTTGATATGAACATTGATAAAACCACCGAAGTACCACGATTTTTTATTAACAATAGATGCCTGATCTTAAAGACAGGATTTTGCTCCAATATGCAAAACCTACTAAAAAACAATAGTGTTTTGTACTAAATCCAATCCTGGATAGAATCCAGACTATTATTCATATGCAGGATGGCACACACCATCTAGCCTAAACTGCAGTTCCAAGCACTTAATTTGGCTTAACGCTAGTTACTCTACTCATATATGGTCAAGCAAAAAACTATGCCTAAAAAATATGCACTCCGTCTTATCAAATCATGATTTGATCATAATACAATTAATTTCAAAAGAGATAACACAATAGATAGTGGTGTTGTGTCTTCTTTAAAAATTCTTATTAACTAATCAGTCTCTTGACAACATAGTATTTTATAATACTTATATTTCATATATAAAATGTAAGGATTAACTGATGTACTGAATAGAAGCAATTTTTTTTAGATTTTAATATCTAACTCAATATGATACTTAAAAAGTTAAAGATGTTAGTTTTCATCATAAAGAATCAATATTAGTCACATAGGCAGAAATTTTCTACTTAATACTTAATTCCATTAAGTATTATATTTATTAGTTGATTTCATCCAACACGGAATAGTAGATATTCTACTATATGACCACCTCCGATTGTATTACAAATACACCTTATTTTAAATTCATCTATACCTTTTATATAGCATGCATTTTTAGGTATAACATTAAATTTTGATGGATTTATATAGACATGTTATTTCTAACACAAAGAGAACCCGTAAATACTAGCTTATCATTTGTCAGTATCTAGTCACTCACTTAATCTGATCTATTTCTTATGACATTCAATATGGATTTTCTTAGAAACTTTATCATGATCTTCAGATACACAACTAAGAGAACCAAAAAATAACTACTAATCCTTTAATATTACTTGTTTATATGGAATGTAATTCTTTACTAGAACTATTCACTGAAAAAAGTGAGCAGATAGTGCATAATAAAATTTATTTCAGTATAGAAAAATAAACTATTTTAACAAATTTTCACTGAAATAATTGAGAAAAACTTACACATAAATCATTTAATTAGACAAAGAAGTATCTTCGCTTCATTTTGTTCTAAATTATCTTTCCGTATAATCTGGTAATACCGATAAGAAGTTAATGTATCAACATTATATATATTAATACTATTTTCGGCGCTAAATTCTTAAGAGGTTATTATCGGTTCTCAAGCGGATCCACATCTAAAGACCATGTTACCTTACGCGCCTGAGGAAGAGTGGTTAACTGTGGTAAACTGGCATTAACCATGTGCTGCAAGTATATACGGGAAGGATGGGATAATAGCAACTGCCAACGAAAACGCCCTTTACGCTTAGTGGGAGATGATGGGTTTGGTCCCATGAGCCAAAGGCTACTATCACAGTACGGGCTACTGTATAGCAATTGGCGCAATTGATCAAGAAATAACACGGCCTGATGATTATCATCATCGTCCGCACGAAAAAGAATTTGACCACTAAAAGGAGGGAGCCCTACCTGTTGACGTTCCTCTAACGTTTGATGAGCAAAGGCCATATAACCTTGATTTAGTAATGTGTTCAATAAAACATGCTCAGGATAATGAGTTTGTAGTAAAACTTCCCCTTCTTTACTAGTACAGTTAATAATCTGGATGTAAAACTGGGCAAAACGTTCAGTAGCGCGAAAATCTCCGGAGAACAGTGCACCATCTACATCCAACAGCGAGATCAATGTAACATGCGGAAAATCTCGACCCTTAGTGAGCATCTGAGTGCCGATAAAAATACGCGCACCGCCAATAATATGCACTTGGGATAGACCATTCTCATAAGCACCTTTTCGAACCGTGCTATCTTGATCAATACGTATTACTGGAATTTCCGGAAAAAAAGAGGGTAGTATCGACTCCACCTGTTCAGTGCCAAGCCCAATACTCATTAGCCGGATAGATCCGCAGTCTAAACATTGATACGGCATTGGAGACTCCTTCGCACAATGATGGCAACGTAAATGACACTGATGCAGATCAAGATGCAAATGCAGATCCAGATGTAGTGTATAATAGCGATCGCAGCGTTTGCATGTAGCAATCCAGCCACATGCATGACACAAAAAAACCGGAGCAAAACCGCGACGATTGAGAAATAACATGACTTGATTGCCAGCCAATAAATGTTCCTTCATTTTATCTAATAGCGGTATTGACAAACCATTTCTCAGCGGCAACCTTTTCATATCTAATACTTGCTGCCGGGTGGTATAGGTGCTACAAGTGTGAACACCCAGCGTAAGCTGATGATATTTTTTTTTCTTAACATTATAAAGACTTTCAAGACACGGGGTGGCAGTACCGAGCACTATTGGTACATTTTCTTCTTGTGCACGAAACACTGCTAGATCGCGAGCGTTATAGCGCCATCCTTCGTCCTGCTTATACGAAATATCGTGCTCCTCATCGAGGATGATCATCCCCAGTTTAGCAAACGGGGTAAATAGCGCTGAACGAGTGCCAATGACAATAGCGCAATCGCCTCGACCCGCTTTCAGCCAGACAGCCAACTGTTCGCTTTCCTTTAGTCTCGAGTGCAAGATCTCTATCGGGGTATTAAAGTATTCGCGAAAGCGAGTAATATTTTGTAATATTAAACTAATTTCCGGTACTAAGACGAGCGCCTGCTGTCCTTTAGACAGGACCTTTTCTAAAACGCTTAGATACACTTCAGTCTTACCCGATCCGGATAGACTAATCAATAACCAAGTGAGGAACCGATTACCATCGCTGCAAATAGCAGCAACGGCAGTAGCTTGTTCTCTATTTAGCATTAAGCATTGACGATTAACGCTGAATACAGACCGCCAGTCATGCGTATCCACACACTGGAGTCGCAGATCGCATAATCCTTTAGCACGTAGCGCCTGCAGTGTCGAACTACTTAGATTAAACCTTCCCATCTGATGAGTATAAATCGACTTCTTCTTCAGTAGTACTGCCAGTGCAGCGTTCTGTTTTGGAGCTCTTTTAAGGGTATCAGGTAGAGCACGGCGTCCTTGTTCAGTAGCGAACCACTGCCATATCGGCGTCGTTTCTGCAGGTTTTCCTTGACGGAGCCGGATTGGCAAAGCATGGAACAACACCTTACCAGCGGGGTAATGATAATAATCAATAGCCCAATTAAGAAGTCGCCAAAGACTATGCGGAAATAACGATCGACTATCGATTACTTCAATAATAAATTTTAACTTATCTAAATCAAGTTTACTATGTGTAGAGATAGCCGTAACAATACCGATAGCTTCACGGTGATTAAAAGGAACCCGTACCCGACCTCCAATCGCCGGAGCAGCATTATCTGGCAACAGGTAATCAAATGTCCTTAGTAGTGGCACTGGTAAGACAATGCTTACAACAGGCATCCATGTATCCTAAATGTTACAAAAGCATTGGTAATTTACCCTGTCTTCACTTCTTTCTATTTGTAAAAATAGGGTGAATTCTGTATCATCCGTCAACTTTAGTATTATCCAATATATAAATCTATTAACTTTATTCGCGTAGTATCTAGCTAGCTACCGATGGACTAGATTGTGACGTGGTCTTATCAAAGAGGTTCCGATGAAAAAAAATATTCACCCAAAATACACAGAAATTAGTGCCACCTGTTCTTGCGGTAATATTATCAAGACTAACTCTACCCTAGGTCATGACCTAAATCTAGATGTTTGCAGCGCTTGCCATCCATTCTACACTGGTAAACAACGTGTAGTTGATACTGGCGGTCGTGTTGATCGTTTTAATAAACGTTTCAACCTGCTTAATAATAAAAAATAATTTTTTTTCTGTGCAAATATCTCAGCAGGCGAGATATATTGATAATATTTTTATATTTAGTTCACAATAGCTCGATTATCTTCGTGAACTATAAAAGATGATGTCATATTAGGCTGTTATTTTTGATAATTTATATGTTTTTAATATAAATAGTATAGGGGGCTGATGTCTTTAATATCAGAAAAATGCATGTATTATGTAAAAACCAGCGTAAATTCACTTAATGTTTCTTGATATAAGAAATCAAAGTTTTATCTATAAAATCATATATTTATATATCTATGAGAATTACTTGTTCCTACGAAATTAAAAATATTTATCTGGATATATTAGATAAAAAATGTAGTGATAGCCTTGCTCGGTAATCTGCTATTTTCTTAAATTCATTAAAATAATAGTCACTTCATTTTATACCTAACACTCAGTAATATCCTTGCATCTAAAACTAAGCATTATTATAAATAGTAGTAAATAACATCTCGATAAATTGCTTATACATCAGTATAAAATATACTGACTCGATAAAAGGTTTGATTCGTTAATATTACAACACCGGTTAATACAATGCCTGTTTCAAGATTTTAACCGTGTTTTTACTAAAAAAATATTCCAGAACTTTTACTAATATAAAGAATTTAAACAGAGAGTATTGCGATGTTTTTTCACTATGGTTAAACACGGTCTCTATGAGTATGGAGATACTCAAATATCATATCAGTCTACAAAATTGATTGATTGTTAAACTTAACTTACTACGGATACAACAATTAAGTATCAGTAAATCATTATAGTATATCAACAGCATTAAGTTCTTTAAAAGCCAGTTCTAGGCGCGTTATCATAGATATTTGACCGGCACGGATCCAAACACGGGGATCATAGAACTTTTTATTAGGTTTATCTTCGCCTTCCGGATTAGCTAGTTGAGACTTTAGATAACATTCATTCTGATGATAATACTTTAGGATACCTTCCCAGGTTGCCCACTGAATATCAGTATCGAGATTCATTTTAACCACTCCGTAACTGATGGCTTCTTGAATTTGTTCTGAAGTCGACCCTGAACCACCATGAAATACAAGATTTAAGAATTTATCTGGAAGATTGAATTTTTTTGAAATATATTTTTGTGAGTTATCAAGAATCTTTGGTGTCAATTTGACACTGCCCGGCTTATAAACGCCATGAACATTACCAAAAGCGGCTGCAATAGTAAAGCGCGGGCTAATAGCCCGTAATTTTTCATAAGCATATGCGATATCTTCCGGCTGGGTATAGAGAGCAGAATTATGTAGATAACTCTTGTCCACGCCATCTTCTTCGCCGCCAGTGCAACCCAGCTCAATTTCTAACGTAATATCTAGCTTCGCCATACGTGCCAGATATTTTGCACTAATTTTGATATTTTCTTCTAACGCTTCTTCAGAAAGATCAATCATATGAGATGAAAACAGCGGCTTAGCGGTAGCTCTATAATGCTTCTCATTAGCCTCGAGTAACCCATCTAGCCACAGCAAACATTCTTTAACGCAATGATCGGTATGTAGGATAACAGGGATATTGTAATATTTTGCCATATGATGAACATGCATTGCGCCAGAAATTGCACCCTGAACTGCTGCAGCCGTCTGATCTTCTATTTTTATCCCTTTTCCTGCAATAAAGGTAGCACCACCAATTGAGAATTGCACGATAATTGGCGCACGCATTTTAGCCGCTGCTTCTAACGCAGCATTAATAGAATCGGTACCTATACAATTAACGGCGGGTAGAGCAAAGTTATTTTCTTTTGCGACAGCAAATACTTTTTGCACATCATCACCAGTAATGACCCCTGGTTTAATACAACCTAAAATTTTAGACATATAAATTTATCCTGTATTTATAAAATAATAAAGTAGAAGGTGATTTATCACTAAAATCTGAACCTTTATACGAACCGGGAAAAGATAATAATCGATCCTCTTAAAACTTAAGGTCTGCCACGTTCTTCAAGAACAACCACTGCAGGAAGTAATTTACCTTCAAAAAATTCAAGAAAAGCACCACCACCAGTAGAAATATAGGTAATCTTATCGGCAATACTAAAGAGCTCGATGACTGCCAGGGTATCACCACCACCAGCAATAGAAAATGCCTCGCTATCCGCAATAGCGTGGGCCAGGATCTCTGTACCTTTACGAAAATTGATAAATTCAAATACGCCAACTGGCCCATTCCATAAAATTGTTTTTGCATTTTTTAAAATCTTTGCCCACTTAGCAACAGATTCATCGCCTAAATCTAAGATTTGTTCATTATCCTGAACATCGCTAATAGATTTTAGAGTCGCAGTCGCAGTTTCAGAAAATTCAGTTGCAACACGGACATCAGTTGGTATGGGAATACGTCTACTTTCTAATAAAAATTTAGCTTCCGGTATTAGACAAGGCTCATAGAGCGATTTACCGACATTATAACCCTGTGCTGCAAGAAAGGTATTAGCAATACCACCACCAATAATAATCTGATCTGCAATTTTAGATAACGCATCTAATATGCTTAGTTTAGTGGAAACTTTTGAACCGCCAACCATAGCTACCATTGGTCTCGCCGGATTATCCAGCGCCTTAGATAAGGCTTCCAGCTCATAAGTTAGTAGAGGGCCAGCACAGGCAATGGAAGCGAATTCACTAACACCGTGGGTCGATGCCTGGGCACGATGAGCAGTGCCGAAAGCATCCATAACAAACACATCACACAGCGCAGCATATTTCTTGGCTAAGACTTTATCATTTTTCTTTTCACCCTTGTTAAAACGCACATTTTCGAGTACGACGACTTCACCCTCGACGAGATCCACTCCATCTAGATAATTTTTTACTAGACGAACCGAAAAACCTAGTTTATCTTTGAGGTAACATACAACTGGCTGTAAAGAAAACTCAATATTATATTTTCCTTCAATAGGACGACCAAGATGAGAAGTTACCATAACTCGAGCTCCTTCTTTCAATGCATTTTCTATTGTAGGTAGGGAGGCGAGAATACGCGCATCGGAAGTTACTTTCCCATCTTTAACTGGCACGTTAAAATCAGAACGAATTAAAACACGTTTACCGGCTAGATCTACCTCATTCATCTTAATGATAGCCATGGTACAACCTCTTATATTTAGCTTACTAAAGCTCCTACATAATGAAAACACCTCCTCATACAAGCAAGTATTTTCTTCCTACCTTATTCATTCAACATCAATCGAAAAGACTGAATTTTTGATAGATCAGATGATATAAAGTCATTCCTATGAAAAATTTCGCGAACGAGGAAAAAAATCAGCCTAAGTAATCATTCACCATTATCTCCTATATCACGTAATTATACCTATGCTGAATATTGCTACTTTGGGGTAGAGTTACGATATAAATAACATCACTTATATCTATCTCTACTCACACTAAAAGATAGTGTTTTTTTAAAGATGTTGGAGTTGACCGAGTATATTTTTTAACTTTAATAAATTCTTACTATTTAAATCAGCTAAAATTTTAGCAGATCTTAAACCTATTGAATTTTAAAGATAGTTTGTTAATTAATTACCTTAAAAGCAAGTACCTCAAGATTAAGTATGCAAGATGCTCAGTAAAAATCACAATAAAAACGCCTGGTTATAACCTGAATTTTGATTTTATAGAAAAACCCTCTCTAGATTACAGATCTATAAGCGATGTAGAACTACTTCTGTATAGAAGTAGTTTATATTTTTGATAGGCACTTTACTTTTTTCTGTTAGAGAGCAGTCACTAAATGCCTTTTAATTACAACATATCCACTCAGAATAGAGTGCCTGCATCGTACAGCATGTCTATTTTTTACTTTTCTTTTTCATATCTATCCTCATAATTAACGAGGATGAATTAAAGTATATTATCTGATAGATAAATCAGAAAACCAATAAACCCTTGTTTTTGTTAAATTCATTTTTATAATAATTAAATATGGATGTCTTGATAAACAAATCAAATTTTTATCAACATAAAAACAAACTATTTTTATCCAAAAGCTCAGCGAAACATTTTATTTTTTGTAAAATCCAGACCATACCAACACTTACCCAAAAAAATATAAAACTTCTTGAGAAGAAGATTCTTCTATAATAATCTTATATGCAATATGCCAGTATTGGCTCCATATATCTAGTAGAGATGATGTTTTATATATTAGCTCAGGCCCCACCTAATAAAAAACACATGGATACACATAAAAATCAAAATATCCTCGTTATCCTATAAAAACTATTTTCTCGATTTAACATACTTAAATAACATTTCACTCATCACTATACCTGCCTATGCAAATAGGCAGTATTATCTCTCAAAAAAAACGAAATACAGGTCTCTAATTCTTAATGTAATTACATTTTACCATTTAAAAGAGTTTATTGTAACCTCATAACCTCTCAATTGAGTTATGGACAAATACATGACTTTTCTAAAATTCTGCTCTAATTTTAATAGTGATGATTGCCAATTCAAGAATAGCATTCATCATTCTCTTTCACTCTTAACTTCATACCTAATCAGAAAATTCGTTGTCTCACTCACTGAGTGATTAAGGTTTATCTAATGTTCTAGATATAAAAACTCATGACCCAGTTCATGAGTTTTTATATCAACACAGTATTGGCGTCTTTATATAAAGCTAGGTTAAAAATAGAATGAGATGTAAAAAAAATATTTAAGCAATAACGGGACAGATAGAAGAGGTAAATCAGCGTTGCTGATAGCTTATTACTACTACTTAAACTCAGTTTAAGCATGCAGATCATTAGCGATATCTTTGTTTCAGTACACCGTTGATGGCGACCAAGAAAATTGAATATTATAAATATTTTCCTTAACAAGAGCGAAAGGTTCCTTTATACAAAGACACACTGGATTTTAATAAAAATCATATTTTCTCCTTGATAAAGGAAAGAGAGATTTCTTATATCATTTAATTTCTATCATTTGAAGTCATTGTATTAACTGAGCTTTTTTACTACTTTAATATAATGAAACATTATATACTTATAGAATTGAACCTATCAATGCTGTGTAATCTAAAACTTCATAGAAAAATTCGAATATGATTCTAGAACCTCTTTTACACTATATAATCATGGTATTACTTGGAGATACTATATTATATTTTCTGTTAAGACCGCTACGCTATATCTAGCACTACATATTAATAATTAAAATGTATATTCTCTCCTCACCTTTTACACACGCCTAAAACTCCTCATACCCGACAATTATCTATTCTTATATCATCAATATATAATGTTTTATTCCAAAATCGTATACAATACATCTTGGCATCTGGCGTATACCGATCAAATATACCGCTATCAAGTTCTAGCTAGGATATATACAAGCATACATCATCTACATGTAATGGGCTGTCATAACAATATACTAGTAAACTACTAAAAATATACTTATAAGTGATAGTTCATATCACCAAAAGGTGAACGTAGGCTCGAGTACCTGTTTTCAGTGCAACTGTAATTTTATGAAAGGTAATACTTTAATCTACTAAAGGTAGATTATAACGATTTTAACTCTTAATTATATTGTATAAATCGACGTATTATAAAAATAGTAAGGATTTACATCATCAGAAAATAACTTACTATTCACTACAAGCTAATGTCTATAATAAATACCCTAGAAAACACTGATTTATATGTAACTCAAATTCAAGTCTCACTTAGTACATATAGGTGACAGCAATAAAAAAGGAACTATTCCTTATAAAAGAAGTTTTCTTTTCTTATTCTATATAGTGTAATTAAAGTAAAAATTCTTTCATTACATCTCTATATATAGATAAGGTATACTTTCCATAAAAATGGCTGGTTTTTATAATATGAAAAAAAACAAAACACTATATAAAATAGCGTTAAATACACCTCCATTCTAGCATCACAATAATTTAAGTGTTCCCTCTAGAGATCTGATACAGGAAGTGTCTTCACGGATTGATAGTGTCCGCAAATAAAAAAAGATATACTTTTTATTATGTTGGTATATATAACACTACACGACCATAACAGACTTATTTCTACAATCAAGTATTGAGCTGAATTAGTATTAATTTTTTAGGATAAGGAATCCTGTCGATCCTCATATGAGTTCAAATATAATATAGATAAATTTATTCTGATATAAGATATAAAGGTTGGTCAGGCCTTTCAGAAATCCATGCAAGTAATGATTGAGTAGTTAACAAATTTAAAACACTCAAATCCACCTGAAGTAAAGAAGATTTTATCTAGTCTAGATATACAGGTTCTAAAAAAACACTGAACAAGCTCTAATCAAGGATTTCCTACGAGGTTCAAACATCAACTCAAGTAAAACTTGAATCAAGATAAAGCCCATATTAAATTATGGTCACAGGACGTATGCTTTTATTTAAATCAATCCTCACGACAAATGCTAAATAGTATAGTTAATGAGGACGACAGCTACTACTCGTAGTATAGCAATTGGCTACTAGTATATATTTTTGATAGCGGATATTTATAAATATCGCGTTATCGGAAAAAAGATGTCATTTAATGATTACGATCATACCATTTTTCTCATAGAATATTAGCAATATCACAACCGATTCTAAATCCATGATAGATCGTCGTGATAGATATCTATAATAAGTGCGGCTTAGGTATCATCAGGCCTCAATCGCTATACGCATTCTCCTCATAGCATTCTTTTCAAGCTGGCGTACCCGCTCTGCAGAAACTCCGTATCGACAAGCTAATTCTTGCAGGGTACTTTTATTTCCATCATCTAGCCATCTGGCACGAATAATTTCTTGGCTACGATTATCGAGGCCTTCTAAGGCTCCACTTAGTTTATCGGCAGCGTGCCCGTCCCAATTATCTTCCTCAATGCCATCAGCAAAATCGGATGTTTTATCTTGCAGATAAAACATGGGCATCATTGAACACCCATCACTATTTTCATCTTCAGGGATGGGATCGAACGTCATATCCTGTGCAGCCATTCGCGATTCCATTTCACGGACATCTTTGCTAGTCACACCAAGCTCTTTTGCTACCATTTCTACTTCTTCCTGATTAAACCACCCTAGGCGCCGCTTTGTTTTCCGTAGATTAAAGAATAACTTACGCTGTGCTTTTGTGGTTGCTACTTTTACAATACGCCAGTTACGCAACACGTATTCATGTATTTCCGCTTTAATCCAGTGCACAGCAAAGGATACCAACCGTACCCCCACTTCTGGATTAAAACGGCGCACGGCTTTCATAAGTCCGATGTTTCCTTCTTGGATCAAGTCAGCTTGAGGTAAACCATATCCCGAATAATTACGTGCAATATGCACAACAAATCTTAAATGAGACACAATAAGTTGTTTGGCAGCCTCTAAATCACCATGGTAATGCAGCTTTTTCGCCAGTGCTTGCTCTTCCTCTGCTGTTAGCATTAGATAAGTATTAGCTGCCCTGATATATGCTTCCAGACTGCCCTGGGGGACATAGGTTAAAACTTGCATATCTTTAATCATTCATGACCTCTTGATAAAAAAATCGAACGCTGCTCAATTTAACGCCCACACCCTAATAAACGCTCAATAAATAAGAGTGAGATTTCTTTGGTAAGTTTAGAAACTCCAGAATTTCAGTAAAAAATTCTCATCAGGCGTAAACTGCTCTAAATCTCTTACACTCACCAACCTACGCTTATCAGATAGGTAATCGTGACTTTATCTTCGCTTAGCTATCTAGTCTTTAAATACTACCAAACATTACGCTACATTCACCATGATCGAACAGAGATACTAAAATCAATCAGATAAATACATCAGTTATACCAGAGATACAATTTTTTAAAATTGTCTTAGGATCAACCTATTGCGAGTAAAGATGAATTTTATCATCCAGGCTAAAAAACAAAGTTACATGAACTTGCCGATAAGAAAGTATTTTTCTATATCACTATCGCGACCTATATTAATTGCACACCCTCCTTCAGTACTGTCTATATGGCTACTGAGTACAATACCCACAGACTAAATATCATGATAATTAAGTAAGAATTACTAAACCATAGTATGGTTTTTTTGAATAAGTTAGATTTAACTAAATGCTAGTCTTTAATAAACTAAAATCATATTTTCTTCCCCTGGTCTGTTGAGATTATCCCTGAATACATCTCATATATGCTAAACCCAATCTCAGTTAAAATTCACTACGAAATATTATGCATTGTTTTTACGGTACTGAACCAAATAATATTTAAGCTTTATTTAAGTTCAGAACGAGAACATATACCGATATTTAGATAAGCGAACATATAGATGTTAAATATTTTATACTAAAATCTTTTAGGCATATTTTAAATTATATATACATTCTTTTTTTCGGGATTACCTAAAAACAATCCAAAGCTCATGAAGGTATAGTACGACTAAGGAAAATTCAAAAGATTAGTAAATCACTAATAAAAAAGACATCGCCTATAAAATCAATATGCTTTCTTACGTTACATTAAGTTTAGCTTAACTCTTAGGGGATATTTTATCCAAAATTTTTCTATCACTTATATCTTTAAGTAGATATTTTCTATAATTAAAACATGTTATTACGGAATACATAACAAATATCTTCTGTATTTTATAAATACAGAAATGATAGCTTGGTATTTTCCTTATATAAGAGATATATGAGAACAATAGAAATAGCTTTCTATTTAAGTTACGCTATAAGCGTTATCTAATTTCTTTAAGCAGTATCAACTACTCTTAGAGCTCTTATCTCTATAAAGATCTCTAAACCTTGAGATCAAAATACTTCAAAAGAAAGATAAAGGATGGAAAAAAGTCACGTGAAGTGATTCAATTAAATCAAAAAAGCTCTGATTTCATTTCTCTTATATTCAAAACAGCAGACTTCATACTCTGACTGAAGTTCAGAATGTTGAATTAAAAATTCAAGATGGCTAGAAAAACCCACTAACAGTTAATGTCAGTGTTGTATAATCTACCGTTTTATAAAAAAAATATTTATATTAATTAATATAGTATATCTTAGATCCCCTCCCTACCACCCTTTATCTCTAAAGATGGTTAGATTATATAATTCAATATCGACGCTTTCCTTCCTTAAATTTCCACTATTTTACTATCTGATGATCCTCGCAATTTTCATCTTTTTTCAAAAGATGAAAGAAAAATACTCAGTAATAACGAAGTCGTGACCTATTAGTGATGTTATATTCATCTTACATAATATGTATTTCTTTACCCAATTTCATGCAATTCTGATATATTCTTCTTGAGATTAAAAAATATCAAGTATAATTTTATATCGAGATATTATATTTACAGATGGTTATTTTTTCTTAACACAAAAATTTCAACTAATTACAAACAGGTCATTAAAATCTGTCATAACGTTGTTCGCAGTTGAAAAAGTCTACAAATTTATCTTAATCACCACTCAAATATTTTAGTAAACCCTTCTCTAATCATGGAGTGATAATGAGAATATATTATTTTTAGCTGTATACTTTAATGTTGATATTAACGAAAAGATCCTTTGATGCTTTCTCAGCATTTATTGCTGTTAACAAACTTAAATATAACAATAATAATTGCATTATAACATTAATTTTAAAAATATAAAGTTACTTATTTTTATGAAAATGATTATCGATTTCGACCCATATTACCTGACTATTTTATTAAGTAGACATATGAATAATTGCTAATCTTAACATCATCTGTTATTTATAGCAGCCTACTTTTCCTTAGATTAGAGATCGAAAATGTGTTTAAAAAGGAGAAAGAACATGCAAGAAAAGCAAACGCGTAAAACATCCTCCTTGAGTATTCTCGCCATAGCTGGGGTGGAGCCATATCAGAAAAATCCTAGTGAGGAATACATGAATGCAGCTCAACTTCTACATTTTAAGCGCATTCTTGAGGCATGGCGAAATCAACTTAGAGATGAAGTGGAGCGTACCGTTTCTCATATGCAGGATGAAGCTGCTAACTTCCCTGATCCGGTAGATCGTGCTGCGCAAGAAGAAGAATTTAGTCTTGAGCTACGAAACCGTGATCGAGAACGCAAACTAATTAAAAAAATTGAAAAAACTCTGAAGAAAGTAGAAGAAACTGACTTTGGATTTTGCAAATCCTGTGGAGTAGAAATTGGTATTCGCCGATTGGAAGCACGTCCAACTGCCGATTTATGCATTGACTGCAAAACCCTAGCGGAAATTCGCGAAAAACAGATGGCTGGATAATATCCATTTGAAGATACCAATCTTATTCATAAAGCCCCGCCCTATAAAATAGGGCGGGCATATTTTTTACTATCTATCGCTCGGGATCAAGCCCTTTCGACCTATGGGATACCTGGCAGTTTCCTACTCTCGCATGGGGAAACCCCACACTACCATCGGCGCCACAGCGTTTCACTGCTGAGTTCGGCATGGGGTCAGGTGGGACCACTGCGCTTATACCGCCAGGTAAATTCTTATACCACACTCCTTGTATTATATTTAAATTATCTGGAACATGGCTGCTAAAAAAATTTTTCACTCTCAAACAGCTTAGGTGTTGTGAGGTTAAGTCTCACGGGTCAATTAGTATTGGTTAGCTCAACGCCTCACGGCGATTACACATCCGACCTATCAACGTCATCGTCTTTAACGTCCCTTTAGGAAGCTTAAAGCTTCAGGGAAGACTCATCTTGAGGCAAGTTTCCCGCTTAGATGCTTTCAGCGGTTATCTTTTCCGTACGTAGCTACCAGGCAATGCCATTGGCATGACAACCTGAACACCAGTGGTACGTCCACTCCGGTCCTCTCGTACTAGGAGCAGCCCCTCTCAATCTTCCAGCGCCCACGGCAGATAGGGACCGAACTGTCTCACGACGTTCTAAACCCAGCTCGCGTACCACTTTAAATGGCGAACAGCCATACCCTTGGGACCCACTTCAGCCCCAGGATGTGATGAGCCGACATCGAGGTGCCAAACACCGCCGTCGATATGAACTCTTGGGCGGTATTAGCCTGTTATCCCCGGAGTACCTTTTATTCGTTGAGCGATGGCCCTTCCATTCAGAACCACCGGATCACTAAGACCTACTTTCGTATCTGCTCGAACTGTCATTCTCGCAGTTAAGCCAGCTTATGCCTTTGCACTAACTTCACGATGTCCGACCGTGATTAGCTGACCTTAGTGCTCCTCCGGTACATTTTAGGAGGAGACCGCCCCAGTCAAACTACCTACCAGACACTGTTCTTACCCCTGATTAAGGGGCTAAGTTAGAACATTAAATATTAAAGGGTGGTATTTCAAGGTTGGCTCTATCTAAACTAGCGCCTAGATTTCATAGCCTCCCACCTATCCTACACATTAATACTCCGTGTTCAGTGTCAAGCTATAGTAAAGGTTCACGGGGTCTTTCCGTCTTGCCGCGGGTACACCGCATCTTCACGGCGAATTCAATTTCACTGAGTCTCGGGTGGAGACAGCCTGGCCATCATTACGCCATTCGTGCAGGTCGGAACTTACCCGACAAGGAATTTCGCTACCTTAGGACCGTTATAGTTACGGCCGCCGTTTACCGGGGCTTCGATCAAGAGCTTCTCCCTAAAGATAACCCCATCAATTAACCTTCCGGCACCGGGCAGGCGTCACACCGTATACGTCCACTTTCGTGTTTGCACAGTGCTGTGTTTTTAATAAACAGTTGCAGCCAGCTGGTATCTGCGACTGGCTTCAGCTCGAAGCGCAAGGCTTTTCACCTACATGCCAGCGTGCCTTCTCCCGAAGTTACGGCACTATTTTGCCTAGTTCCTTCACCCGAGTTCTCTCAAGCGCCTTGGTATTCTCTACCTGACCACCTGTGTCGGTTTGGGGTACGATTAAATGTGACCTGGAGCTTAGAGGCTTTTCCTGGAAGCGTAGCATCAATTCCTTCACCATCTAAATGGCTTCTTATCACGCCTCAGTGTTTAAAAGAAGCGGATTTACCTACTTCCTTCACCTTCACGCTTAAACCGGGATAACCGTCACCCGGCGAACCTAGCTTTCTCCGTCCCCCCTTCGCAGTCACACTCAGTACAGGAATATTAACCTGTTTCTCATCGACTACGCCTTTCGGCCTCACCTTAGAGGTCGACTCACCCTGCTCCGATTAACGTTGAACAGGAAACCTTGGTCTTCCGGCGAGCGGGTTTTTCACCCGCTTTATCGTTACTTATGTCAGCATTCGCACTTCTGATACCTCCAGCACACCTTACAGTGCACCTTCACAGGCTTACAGAACGCTCCCCTACCCAGCAACACTCTCATGCTGCTGCCGCAGCTTCGGTGCATGATTTAGCCCCGTTACATCTTCCGCGCAGGCCGACTTGACCAGTGAGCTATTACGCTTTCTTTAAATGATGGCTGCTTCTAAGCCAACATCCTGGCTGTCTATGCCTTCCCACATCGTTTCCCACTTAACCATGACTTTGGGACCTTAGCTGGCGGTCTGGGTTGTTTCCCTCTTCACGACGGACGTTAGCACCCGCCGTGTGTCTCCCATGATAACATTCTACGGTATTCGTAGTTTGCATCGGGTTGGTAATCCTGGATGGACCCCTAGCCGAAACAGTGCTCTACCCCCGCAGATGAATTCATAAGGCGCTACCTAAATAGCTTTCGGGGAGAACCAGCTATCTCCCGGTTTGATTGGCCTTTCACCCCCAGCCACAAGTCATCCGCTAATTTTTCAACATTAGTCGGTTCGGCCCTTCAGTTAGTGTTACCCAACCTTCAGCCTGCTCATGGCTAGATCACCGGGTTTCGGGTCTATATCCTGCAACTCATCGCCCAGTTAAGACTCGGTTTCCCTACGGCTCCCTTATACAGTTAACCTTGCTACAGAATATAAGTCGCTGACCCATTATACAAAAGGTACGCAGTCACATCCTGAAGAATGCTTCTACTGCTTGTACGTACACGGTTTCAGGTTCTATTTCACTCCCCTTGCCGGGGTTCTTTTCACCTTTCCCTCACGGTACTAGTTCACTATCGGTCAGTCAGGAGTATTTAGCCTTAGAGGATGGTCCCCCTATATTCAGACAGGATATCACGTGTCCCGTCCTACTCATCGAGCTCACAACTAACACACCTTCAGATACGAGGCTATCACTCTTTATTGCCGGACTTTCCAGACCGTTCTCCTGATATGAAAGATGATGATGGCTCTGGGCTGTTCCCCGTTCGCTCGCCGCTACTAAGGGAATCTCGGTTGATTTCTTTTCCTCAGGGTACTGAGATGTTTCAATTCCCCTGGTTTGCTTCATTAGACTATGGATTCACCTAATGATGATGTAAAATTTACACCGGGTTTCCCCATTCGGATATCGCCGACTAATAACGCCTCATATCAGCTGATCGGCGCTTTTCGCAGATTAGCACGTCCTTCATCGCCTCTGACTGCCTAGGCATCCACCGTGTACGCTTAGTCACTTAACCTCACAACCCTGAGCTGTTTATTTTTAATTCAGATTAACTCCAGATTTTCAGGTTTGCTTGTTTTGTTTATGAAAAACTGCATGTTGTGTTCTACTCCAACCATGCATTTTAAATTTTCAGCTTGTTCCAGATTTTTAAAGAGCAATTTTTCTCAGCATGAGAGAACGCAGAATCATGCTGAGAAATAAATTTACATATGTGTTTTTTGTCTTTGGCTTGTATAGCCAGAGACACTCAAAACCTTCAAATCATGTTGTCATCAAACTCAACCACTGAATCATATACATCCTTTTACTTAATGTCAAGGATGAAGATGAAAATTTCATATTATTAACCTAGCCATTCAATTTTAAAGATGTCAAGATATGACATGCACAAAGCTAACTTAATGTGTCAAAGAAAATAAAATCACTTAACTTGTAAGTGATTTTATTTTCTTTGACTGATTCTTTACATTACCTAACAAAGAGAACCGGAATATGACTTTATGTATACAGGATATCTTCCCAATAAACTAGCGATGATTACGGCATTACGTCATGAAACATTCTTTTCCCTATTAATTAACAGTTCCCGAATATCACGAAATGATTTTATCTGTCGCTAGACAGATATTCCTTAAAATGATTGCATAGATGTGACATTGTCTGTAATAACTCTCATAAAATCATGCTAGCAATATGATTTTAATAAAATATACATCTATAAATTATCTGCATTTCACCTTGCTGATTTCTGGGCTAGAATCGAAAACGGGCAGAGATATGATCAACAAGATAGCCAGGAACTATTCTCCTATAAAATAATGAAGTTTTTCTATTGAAAACCATTAGATCGTATCCAGATACATTCACACTATTTAGAAGAACTAGTTATTCTAAAATAGTCATACATGATTATTTATCATTTAGTTTTATCGCATCGCTGAATAGTCTAACTAGAGGGATTGCATGACAACACTGACCTGTAAAATCTCTTCTGTGGATGCCATAACTGATACTGTTTACCGTGTACGACTAATACCGGAATCCGATTTCCATTTTCGGGCTGGTCAGTATCTTATGATAATTATAGATAAATTCGATAAACGACCTTTTTCTCTGGCGTCGACACCCATGGAAACTAGGTTTATCGAACTGCATATCCAAGCATCTAAATTCAATTTAAAAGCGATGGATATTATGCAGCCGATTCTAAAGAAACAATTGATTACGGTCGAAATCCCTCAAGGTGAAGCGTGGTTGCGTGACGACAGCAACCGGGCCATTGTATTAATGGCTAGCGGTACCGGTTTTTCTTACGCTCGCTCAATTTTATTGACGGTACTGACGCGCCAACCTGAGCGAAAAGTGGCTATATATTGGGGGGGGAGAAAACGGGAACATCTTTATGATTTAGTTGAATTACAACTGCTTATGCTGAAGCACCGACAATTGTCAGTAGTGGGGGTAGTCGAACAGCCGGATGCACACTGGAAAGGACGTTCTGGAACACTCCTAAAAGCAATGATGCATGACTATACCTCTTTAAAACCTTACGATATCTATATCGCTGGTCGATTTGACATAGCACACATAGCTCGTGAACGTTTCTGTACTGAACGCCAAGCTGTGGTTGAACGTATTTTTGGTGACGCTTTCACATTTAATTAACCCGTTCTAGTTATATGAAAACCAATGATTTTTTTTGTCTCATTGGGGGACTAATATCCTCGGCCAGCTAGATGCTGTTTTTAGCGGTGCATTATGCTGCTATCACATACCGTTATTTCAAAACAATACCTGAAGATGAAATCTTCATAAATCATCTTGGGAGCATTTGATAATATCAGAGATATATAGCAATGCGCGTGACCAGGATACATAAGAGGTCTGGTCTTGACAGACTAGTGCATTAATGCTTTGAAAAGCATAACTATGATCTTATATCCATACTATTTATGATGTAGACCTTCCCCCCCTGAGCTGTGTTCATATCCTTAGCTAATAAGGAAGTGAATATGAGTTCTCGCTTCTCGAAGTTGAGATATTACAGCGGTATGGTTTGTGATCTAAGCTATTACACGTAAATCAATAGAAAACTAGCTCTAGTTGTAGCAACAATATATAACATTACTAAACTCGACACCGATCCTTGACAGACGGTTTTCTTATGCTCATTTTTTTGCAAAATGGCGATTTTTTCAATTTATTAAAATATACTTCGAACCAATTCAAAGACAAATATGAAACATATAATCATCTTTTAGAGATTCCCCGCCATATCTAGATAGAAAAAATAAAAACTAAAGCATCTTGAGAATCAAAAAAACATCGTTCTATATGAATTCAAAATCTGTATGTAGATTCATGAATTAAATAAACACTTACCCATTTATACAATACGCTTTTTATACATGTAGCGTACGTGATTCAACAGGCTTTTCTAACTTTAGAAAAGCTAAAATACGCCAGCATATAAAAACTCTTATACTATCTTAACTAACTATTGTATATGTATCGATCCAATCTTAAGTAATAATCACAAAGAATTCGTAGACTGCCTTTTAGGCACTGTCAAAACAGCGCTCGTAAAAATCCCAGGAGTTAAAGTAAGCAGTCTTTGATACTGTTTAATCGATAGGAAAAAGAAATTTTTCCACACTATATATGGCAAGAAATGATATGTTCAATCAATTGAATTGGTGTGTGAAGCGTTTCTACGAAATAGTCATCATTGTTTTATAAAAGCCTTAAAGAAAACCATATTGAAATATTAAAATTTACTATCCAAGGTTTTATAAACAGCGCATGAAGTGATAAAACTTTATTGCAATAAAGAGAGGATTCATGCACAGTTAAAGTCTAAATTATTTAAAAAGAAACAATACTACTGTCTGATGTATGAGGCGCTTTCAATCTTGCTGCATGATACTTACTGCCTGTTTGAAAATCATTTCTTCCGCCTAAATTAGTATCATTGTTAAGGATAGCGCAGACATGCATTTTCGCACCATAACTCGCATAGTGGGTCTCCTCGTTATCTTGTTTTCTATAACAATGATTATTCCTGGTCTCGTAGCCTTACTCTATAGAGATGGAGCGGGCCGTGCTTTTACACAAACATTTTTTTGTGCACAAACAATTGGACTCTTCCTGTGGTTACCCAATCGTCGACAAAAAAATGAGTTAAAATCTCGTGAGGGATTTCTCATTGTAGTGCTATTTTGGACCGTTTTAGGAAGCGTTGGTGCTTTACCATTTTTATTTGTCGAATGTCCTAGTCTATCGATTACTGATGCATTTTTTGAATCGTTTTCAGGCCTGACGACTACCGGTGCTACTGCGTTAATCGGGCTGGATGCCTTACCTCACGCTATTTTATTTTATCGACAAATGTTGCAGTGGTTTGGTGGTATGGGCATCATTGTTTTAGCTGTAGCTATCCTACCGATTCTAGGCGTTGGCGGGATGCAATTGTACCGAGCAGAAATACCTGGTCCACTAAAAGACAATAAAATGCGTCCTCGCATCGCCGATACCGCCAAGACTTTATGGTTAATCTATGTAGCCTTAACGGTTACCTGTGCGATCGCGCTTTGGGCTGCGGGTATGTCAGTATTCGATGCAATCAGTCATAGCTTTTCTACGATTGCTATCGGTGGTTTTTCCACCCACGACGCCAGTATTAAATACTACCATAGCCCACTCATTAATACAATTATTGCTATATTTTTACTAATATCTGGTTGTAACTATGGTCTCCATTTTTCTGCTCTTAGTAACTATAATCTCAGCGTCTATAGGCGAGATCCTGAATTTTTTATGTTTATTTCCATACAGTTAACACTGGTTGTTTTTTGCATTTTAATTCTCTGGTGGCATAATGTATACGCTACTAGCCTGACTACTCTAAATCAGGCGTTTTTTCAAGTGGTATCTATGGCGACTACCGCTGGATTTAGCACCGATAGTATTGCTAATTGGCCATTATGTTTACCAATATTACTCCTCTGCTCAGCATTTATCGGTGGTTGCGCCGGTTCTACTGGCGGCGGATTAAAGGTAATTCGCATTCTATTGCTTTACTTACAGGGTTCACGAGAACTAAAACGCTTAGTTCACCCCAACGCGGTTTACACTATTAAGTTAGGTAATCGAGCACTGCCTGATCGGATTCTAGAGGCGGTATGGGGTTTTTTCTCTGCGTATGCGCTTGTGTTTATTGTCAGTATTCTAGCGGTTATAGCCACTGGTATTGATGAATATTCTGCATTTTCAGCGGTGGTAGCAACGCTGAATAACCTTGGACCCGGTTTGGGTGTGGTAGCTGATAACTTTGCCTCCATGAATGCAGTAGCAAAATGGATTCTTATCCTAACTATGCTCTGCGGACGTTTGGAAGTATTTACTTTATTGGTGCTATTCACGCCTACTTTTTGGCGTGAATAATGCTAGGTGAAATCTGAAAAACTTTAAGTCTCTACTATACTCTGACAATCTAATATATAAAGTTTCTTATCTCATTACAACTAACCGTATTAATTTCCACAAATATCATTCAGAAAATCTGTATCTTTTGAAAGATTTCAATACTTAAGTGGTATTAGGAAGATTCTCATTCAGATACCGATGTTTTTGGATGAAAAATATTTCTTTCCTATTTTTGCAGAAAGCTTAACAACAGTTAATTCTCATAAAAACAATTCCAATTTATTTGAGTCTTGTATTATCCGTATTCTCTCCATGTTAAATAGGGGATAATCGGGAACATAACCAGCAAGATTGCTGTTAATACTTCAGAAAAAATTCTTGCCTTTGTATCAATTTCATTCTCTTCATCGCGATCGATATCAGTTCTATAATCGACTTAATACAACGATAACTATATCCCAAATCAAATTCTTTTAGCGCTTTATCACTTACATTATTCTAATTAAGGTACAGCACACTCGATCTTTTAGACGTATGCCTTATGTTTTATGATTTATATTTTATGTTTTATTTTACTGTGTCAGATGAGAAAAATATCTTTATAGGGTATAAATTACTGCCCGTTCGTTCAGTACACACTGTATGATTTTTTTTTGATTTTGTTTGTCTTTTATTTTTTGTTTTTTTATTTTTTATCGATTTCATTTTCATTCAGACCTATAGTCTATAAATACAATTTCTCAATATGGATCATATCAAGAGACCTTTTATTACGTGTATACATATCCTATTGCTATTTAATCAAACTCAAGTAATTAAATAGATAGTAGACACTACTTATCGACATCTATTTTAGATATATCCGATATAAGTTTTTTTTGCACACTGTGTCATTTAGAAAATGACATGCAGTCTGCAGCGTAAAATGATTTTAGAGAATGTTTGGGTCAGCTTCTCTATCATATTTTCGTGGAAATATGAATCACTATATATATTAATTAAAAATTATTCATATTTAAATCAGTATCTCTGTCAGTATTGACCTTCCCTTAGCTTCTCGGCTCACTGAAAAGAAATCTTCACCACACTTTTAAAAATATATTTTTAATACGTGTTTGTTAGATAACACAAAGCACATTTATAGTAGTATAATGTTTATACTTTCCCCAAAAATAAAATATAATACTGTTTGAAGATAGGTGAACAAGTTTAAATGAAGTAGTTTTATCTAAAAGATTTATTGCACTGTATAAACTCTATATCTGAGGATACGAATTCATTATTAGGGGAACAAATTTAATACACATTGCATTATTAATAATGCATGTTATGCAGGAATAGGTTTTTATTTCATTAAACGCATCTCAGCATTATATTTAGAATACGTAAAGTATTCGGGTATCTAAACCACTTAATTCTTCATGGTTAGAATATCTAACGACTACTAATGAAATTTTAAAATTCTGCACCATCAGGTTTTACAAAAAACAGAAGACAATATTCTTCCATACTCTCGGTTCATTTTAGCTATATAAAATTCATTTTATTAACAATCACCATTTCCAAGAATAGGATTCTTAATTTAAGTAAAAGTGAACTTCTATACAATTCAGCTAAGCATGCGCGGTTCTCATAACCTAAATACTCATATCAATAACAAAACAACACGATCATACATTAGTATTGTGCTCATACTCTATGTTTCATATACGTCTCGATTAAAATCGAATCATTTTTAAAAAAAGAATACTCAATATGAAATCTATAGAAACTTAATAAAACAATCGCTAAAATCATTAAAACATAACATCAAAAATTCAAAATTAACATGCCTGGGTTATATTCAACCGGATATGCAGTATCCTAAAGAAGTACACAGGAAAACCTTATACAGCACCTTGCTATACAGCATATATCTATCTTGGTTTAACCAAAATAAAAGGCAATACATAAAAGTGTTGTTCTACCTTTGAAATATCCCCCATAATTATCTATTGGATATTAAGTAGATAGGAATTAACAAAGACTGTATTATAGAGACACCACTAAAAGAACGAAAACAACCACGGACACGAAAACATTCATATAAAATAATATGTTATTATATCCCTAGAGGAGAGAGATGGTTAATCATCTATAGTCAGCGCATAGATGATTGCTGAAACAACAGAGTGTCTATTCCCGCATAGAACGTCAATATGCAAAGTATTAATATACTTAATACTAAAAAAAAGAAGTTTTCTTTACTAATATTAAGAAACTGAATTCTTATTTAGTTTTATAAACACTTAATAAAACCTTATCAATTGTATCAAAAGGTATAATCCAGATTCAGGTTGAACCGACAGGAGTCTGGTGCGTCTCCAAGCAATAATCCAACTGAGGATAGCAGCCACCATAATCCAGAAAAGCCAGAACCTTTCCATAACTCCGTACATCATTTAAAATATTCCACTTAGCCATAATATAGAACCTATACCAAATAGAATATAAGATTACCTGTATCGGATGTGATGGATTCGAATTTCCATCGATAAACGCTCGATACTTTTTTGCAATGTAGGATGCGGTTCAAGCCCACCGTAGATGAGGGCAGGTAATTTTGCTGTCCAATAAGGGCGCCATTTCCTTCAGTGCGCGTAGTATTGCCACACAACCTACCTGTTTTCTTTGATGCAATCTTCTAAAAATGGCTTCACTGTTTTCCATAAATCAACCGGGGGATAAATCTCCTTTCCTACACCCTTAACATATAAATAGTGTTTTCTGTAATAAAACAAGCTGCGGCTGTACTTTCATATTAAATTGACGAGCAGTATTAAATGAGTTTAGCAATATGTAACCAAATGAAATCTCGGTTAAAGGTCTTGTAAACATAGTCTCACAAACGGTACGGATATCAAACTCAAAATCTTCAATATTAGTATCTATCGGTACTCAGACAGAGTCAACATGGAGCTATGCTACACTTCGATAATCCCCATTAAAAAGGCGATAAAATTTTCGGCTAGATAGCGCTTATCTTCTTTCTTTAGCGATCCAACAATCCTACAGTCTATAGTAATACAATAGGGATTTTCAGGATATTTAAAACTAACAAAAACATTACCAGGATGCATATCTCTATGGAAAAAACCATCACGAAAAACTTAACTAAAAAAACCTGCACCCCTCGCTCCGCTAGTAGCTTTATATTCGTACCCTACTTCTCAAGCAAGATTATATCGTTAAGCGATACACCATAGACACGCTCCATGCGCATCATTGTTTTACTGCAATAATCCGGATAAATTTCAGTAATATACAACAATAAAGTACCGTCAAAATTTCGCCGAAGCTGAATGGAATTGGCTGATTAACCGAGAGATTGAGCTTATCGAGCGGTTTTTTTGTTCTCCATGCCTACTTCTACTGGCTGAAAACGTCACCCATCCAATAGTAAATGCGGAATCCAACTAACGCGTCGACATATCAACCGCATATCGGCTTGAATCATCAGAAAAATATCCGGTCGAATTACTTTAATTACTACCTCTTTGCCATTTTTAGCTAAGCACTATACATCTGGGCAATAGAAGTAGAAGCCAGCGGTTTCTACTGAAAATCATCAAACCAAATTTCAATCGGTTTCCCCATCGACCGTTAAATATATGAGTGAACGCAAGCTCCATCAAAGGGCGTTACTTTATCTTGAAGCAGTGCCAACTGAGCCGCAATGGCCGTGGAGCAAATATCGGGGCGAGTTGAAAGCATTTGACCAAACTTAATCCATAGTGGTCCTACTTCTTGAAATGCCAGGCGAAAACGCTCACCAATCATACGATGCACATGATTGTTCGGTATCCAGAACAACAAATTTCGGCCCACCCGCAGAGGTAAAGTTAACCGCGTTTCAGAAATCAACTCATCGAGACTAAAGCTAAGCATGACATTCATGATCAGATAGAGGGGTAAAATCTCACCGAATATCACCTTTTAGCCTCTATTTTTCCAGTTGGGGTGATAATTTTTTTTGTCAATTTCATAAGGATGTTTAGTTCCCGGAAAAACCACGCTAATTCCAAACTGCAGATATACCTCACCATTCTTTTATTATCATCTTTATCTAGCCAATCTTTAAAAACCACATCGGCTTTTGTAATTGTGTGATGACACTACATGAATAAAATTACAGTTATGATGCCTCTGATCCACGTCACTGGTTATTCTATAATATTGCATTTTAGTCTTATTACTCATCGGTTTGAAAACCGATTTACATACTGGACATCACCTTCTACATTGAGAAAGAATGGGATACTGATATTATGCAATCGACAGAGTCGTTCTATACATGCAACATGCTAACCTAACGATTCCTAAATAATGAAATCACTGATCTCTTCCATATAGATAATTCTAGATCCAAACCTTACATTGTAATCCCTCTTTAAAACAGAAATGCTACTGCTATCTCTTGATAAAGAAGGCTTTTAAACACGGCTTTTATTATTCTTTTATTAAAAAACATTAAACAACATTTCATATCTCGATTAGGATTTATAAGTATGGTAAAAAACACCGATAAAACTAATCATAATAAAATATTTAATAGTTTTGAAACCAGTATGCGACATTAATAGAAGAAAATTATTACTAGCTGCCTATTGCATAATACGCAGTAGGAAGGAGGTAAAAGAAGTGGAAGAAGCTATAAGCTTTATTTAAGAGCCTACCCCCTGAGGGGAGGAAGCCACCTCAAGTCTAGTAATCTTCTAGCTCGCAAGACC
Source organism: Candidatus Steffania adelgidicola (assembly GCF_020541225.1). Classification (GTDB taxonomy): domain Bacteria; phylum Pseudomonadota; class Gammaproteobacteria; order Enterobacterales; family Enterobacteriaceae; genus Steffania; species Steffania adelgidicola. The sequence continues at coordinate 1,105,364 of NZ_CP045889.1, forward strand.
TGATATATCAACCCAATCACCTAATCTTTTCCAGTTGAGTTGTATAAAAAACAACCATTCTAAGACCATCAACAATTCCACATTAACCTCAACGCCACCTATATTATATAGTATACCGTAGGTATTATAGCTGATTAAAGAATCCCATGAATATAGAATTATGGATATCAACACGCACTACGTTCCTAACCTTTATTTACTCAGAATAGAAATTTAACAGGAAAGTCACGAATCATAGCTTCCAGATTCAAAACCTTTTAACTATAGTCTACACTATCTCTTTAGATAATAAAGAGTTTCTACATTCAGTGAGGACTAAAAGAGATCCGATAATTTATCAGAACATATTGTATTGCAACGGAGTAAAAAAAATTCGACAGTATCAAGTATATTACTTATGAAACACAAACACTTCAATATATCTTTCCAATATAGAAACAAATTGTCGGAGGCTAAAATCAAATCTGTATTTTTTTTACTGTTCTCGTCTACATCTTTTTTATTTTTAAAAAAGATGATGAGATACTCTCTAATAATCTTATTTTTCAAAATTTTCTGTATTTTAAAATTTTGATAGCATCAGGAACAAGAGGCTTGACAACAGTGTATTAATCTAAGCTATAAAACCTCATGGACTCAATATATTTTACTTACTACCCAACTCTCTAAAAGGATTGTATACAAATTATATTTTGTACTATGACAGATTAACACAATAGAATTTTACGTTTTAATGGCGACTCTACATTTTAAAAAAATATTATATAAATAAATATCAAATAGGTAACAAATATTTCTTTTTATCAGTATAATATAGCTATCCATCTACTACCCTAGGAGTAGTAGGTAATAACCATACTATCGTACGACTAATTACGTATATCTTTTAAATAAATCCCATAAAATTTAAACCAAGATCTCATATCCTAATATTTTCACAAAAAACTACTTTTTCCAATTTGGAAAACTATTTTTTATTAGATTAAAACATCAATCCTCGATTCTTGAACTGTATTTTTTTATACAGATACCTATTGAAAGGATAAAGGTGATTTCCTTACAATCAAAAAATATACGCTCCTGAAATTAAAGTGCTAGCTCAAATAAAAGAAATCTGATGACAATGTATAGTCATATCTTTTTTTTAAGAAACCATGAGATTTTCCCTAAATAAGATGCTACTAGTCTGTAAGACATATAGAAATACTTCTCCTAAACAGTAACTAGATCAGGATCACATCGACATTTAAATAAATAAACACTAAAGTGTCCGTATACATAAACATTTTTTTGCTTTTTTCTCTTTCTGGCATCACTCACTATGCCAAGCTAATTAATACCCTTCCCTCTCTAAAACACTTTGTCTTTTATAGAAGAGATTTTCTATTATAATTATATGGGTTCCAGATAATGCAGAGATGCAATTGTACATTACCTAAGAAGAGACAACGTTGTCATCCATATCTATTGGTCTAATACTCAATGGTATTAGACCAAGACGGAGTATCACTCGGGTTTATTTTTCTACAGAGTCTTAGGGATCCTTAAATATCTTTTGATAACTTATATTAATCGATCTTTTCTATTAGCATACCATGATTTTTTCACTCGATTTAATCGATTTCAAAGGAAATAATGCAAATCTATACCAAATAAAATTACAAAAAAATATATCGCTAATATTCTTTGTGTCATTAAAATCACGTCACATCAAATTACTTAACTTTATTTTCTTATGTGTTCAACGATGATGTCGAAAGTTTTAAAACCATATTTTAGAAGAAATATGCTCATGGTACGATTTTATATCTGTCTTAATATGCCTAACACTCCAATCCATACCTTATACATCTTTTAATAGAGAAATCGAGTCTTTTAATATCACTGCAATGGCAAAAGATGTCTTCAAGTACTTTTACTCTGAAGTTAGATATTGCCTGTCCATATTAGTCACTCATTCTATTCGTGCATTATTTATAGTATTCACGTCTACTTTTGTAGACAAAGATTAAATATATTTAAAAACAATATTTTCATGCCGATGAAGAATATTCACTACCACGTTATTAATATGCCTTTCTTTATAATCAGAAAATGCTCACTTTGGTATTGAGCATTAATACACCAGCGCAGACTATAAAAAATCATTACCCGATAAAATATATCTCTCAAAAAATATACCAACCATTTTGTCAAAAGTGTAAAATTAAGATATATAATTCATAATCTAAAATAATTTAAAATAGATGTGAACACTATCTTGTAATTTTTTATGAGTTTCACTATAAAAGTCTAGCAGATAAAAAAGCACCTTGATTATAAAATCATATATTAGTAACGCCAAGATTTATAACGATTAATTAAAGCATTCGTGGAACTGTCATGAGTATCAATGAGCTCATGACTTACTAATTCCGACAAAATACGATTAGCAAGCTGCTTACCTAACTCCACACCCCACTGATCAAAGCTATATATATTAAATATCACTCCCTGAGTAAAAATTTTATGCTCATATAGGGCAATTAGTGCCCCGAGGCTATGGGGAGTCATTTCACGTAGCAAAATAGAATTACTAGGACGATTGCCTTCAAAAACTTTAAAGGGCAAGATAGCCTGAACCTCTTCAGTTAGTTTACCAACAGCGCTGCATTCCTTCTCCACGACTGCACGTGATTTACCAAAAGCCAAGGCTTCGGTCTGCGCAAAAAAATTAGACAACAGCTTGTCCTGGTGATCAGCAAGAGGATTATGGCTAATTGCAGCAGCGATAAAGTCACAGGGCACAATTTTAGTACCCTGATGTATAAGTTGATAAAACGCATGCTGTCCATTAGTGCCCGGCTCACCCCAGATAATAGGTCCGGTTTGATAATTAACAACATATCCTTTACGATCGACACATTTTCCATTTGATTCCATATTGCCTTGCTGGAAATAAGCTGCTAAACGATGCATATATTGATCATAAGGCAAAATTGCTTCTGTTTCCATATTGAAAAAATTATTATACCAAATACTAATGAGTGCCAAAAGCACCGGTAAATTCTTATCTAAAGGTGTGGAGGAAAAATGCTGATCCATAGTGTGTGCACCGCTAAGTAGTTTTTCAAAATTCTCAAATCCAAGCGAAAGTGCAATTGATAAACCAATAGCAGACCAGAGGGAGTAACGACCGCCTACCCAGTCCCAGACCTCAAACATATTTTGAGTATCAATTCCAAATTCTGTTACTGCTTTTGCATTACTAGATAATGCAATAAAATGACAAGCGATACGTTTCTTATCGAAGGCACTTTTTAAAAACCAATCCCGTGCACTCTGTGCGTTAGTCATAGTTTCCTGAGTAGTAAAAGTTTTAGATGCCACTAAAAACAATGTAGTCGCTGGATCCAGGTCTTTTATCGTTTCAGCAAGATGTGTCCCATCGATATTAGATACGTAATGCACGTTAAGGTGGTTTTTATAAGGACGCAGTGCCTCAGTAACCATATAGGGGCCAAGATCTGAACCACCGATACCTATATTAACAATATCAGTGATAGTACGGCCTGTATAACCTTTCCATTCACCATTAATTACACGCTTGCAAAATATTTTCATTTTCCCCAATACTGTATTAACATCTAACATTACATTTTTACCATCTACATTGATTGGGGTATTGCTACGATTCCGCAATGCGATATGTAGTACTGCTCGATCCTCCGTGAAATTGATTTTCTCACCCTGAAACATGCTAGCAATAGCATCCTTCAGGCCACACTCCTTCGCCAGCGCCAATAATCGCATCATGGTCTCAGCAGTAATGCGATTTTTGGAGTAGTCCACCAGCATATAATCATGAAAGGTTGCTGAAAAAGATAAAAATCGTTCTGAATCTTGCCTAAATAAATCACTGATCTTCACATCTTTCATTACATCGAAATGTTGTTGCAACACCTTCCAGGCCAAAGTGTGGGTTGGATTAATGTTTTTCATAATGAAACTCCTGTTTGGATAATGAATCATCTTATATTTTAAAATTATATCGCTTATCAGCGCTTAAGTTTCAAGAATGAATCCGCTTTATGTAAAAGCGATATCAGCCCTGGAAGTAATGTACTGCTATACTAGCAAACTCACTCTCCCTAACTTTCTTTCTTCAAATTACCGGATATTAAAAATCAGATCAGCGATGATACAATCATCAACTATCACATTGACATCACCGTTATTACCCGTTATTTCTAATGGCCTATTGACGCATATAATGCCTTCACCAGAAGAGGCGCGTCGCTCAGGCAAAGTGTAAAATGAACTGTTATTCTGTATATTCCCGTGATTATACTTCAGGGGGACGATGTCGAGACGATAGCCGATATACGGGCTATCCCGCTATCGATTAAAAAGGGGCTAAAATCCCCCTGTGTCGTCACCAGAATTGTTCGCCACCAGGCGATTCGGCACGGTAAAGCGCTTCTTGGGTGTACCGTAGACAACTTCTACGCCTGCTCCCTGTTTCCCGCGCTTGACTCGTGCCTGGTCTGTTATCATTGATGTCATCAACCATGACATCTGACACGAGGCATTTTTAGGCATGTCAAACAACTCCGCCACTCCCCTGCTGCGGGTGGCTAAATTCGGCGGCACCAGTGTAGCTGATTTCGATGCAATGACCCGCAGTGCAGATATTATCTTAGCCAATCCTACGGTACGTCTAGTAGTGCTTTCTGCCTCAGCTGGCGTCACGAATGTGTTAGTCGCGCTCTCAGAAGGTCAAGAATCAGAGCGTCGTGCTTACTATCTAGAGGAAATTCGACGCATTCAATATGGCATTATTAATTGTCTGCCAGAACAGGTATCGATTCACGAAGAGATTGAACGGATGATTGATAATATCGGCATGCTTGCTGAAGCTGCGGGTCTCGCAAGGTCCCTTGCATTGACCGATGAATTAGTCAGCCACGGCGAATTAATGTCAACTCTTCTTTTTGTGGAAGTTCTACATCAGCGCGGTGTAGAGGCCACATGGTTTGACGTACGTAAAGTTATGCGAACTAATGATCAATTCGGACGCGCTGAACCGGATAGCCAAATACTTAAAACGCAAGCATGCACCCTGCTGCTACCTCGTCTAAAAAAAGAACTCATCATTACTCAAGGTTTTATCGGCAGCGAGGCTGCGGGGCGCACTACTACCCTCGGTCGTGGTGGCAGCGACTATACTGCAGCGTTACTAGGAGAAGCGTTAGAGGCAGGACGCATTGATATTTGGACTGACGTACCGGGTATTTATACCACTGATCCGCGCGTCGTGCCACAGGCTAAGCGGATCGACGAAATCAGCTTTGAAGAAGCAGCTGAAATGGCTACATTTGGAGCTAAAATTCTGCATCCAGCAACATTACTACCGGCGGTACGCAGCGGAATTCTAGTATTCGTGGGTTCAAGCAAAGATCCTGAGGCCGGTAATACTCTCGTTTATAACCACACCGAAAATCCTCCACTATTTAGAGCCCTAGCCTTGCGCCGACGGCAGACGCTATTAATACTACATAGTCTCAATATGCTGCATGCCCGGGGTTTTCTAGCAGAGGTCTTTAATATTCTGGCACGACACGCGATTTCAGTAGATCTCATAACTACCTCTGAAGTGAGTGTGGCACTTACGATGGATACCACCGGTTCTACGACTACCGGTGCCACTCTATTAACAACAGAATTGCTAGCGGAACTCTCCGCTTTATGCCGCGTAGAGGTAGAAAAAAATCTAGCGTTAGTTGCATTAATTGGTAATAAATTGTCACAGGCTTGCGGGGTAGGAAAAGAAGTCTTCAGCGTTTTAGATGCTTTTAATATCCGACTTATCTGCTATGGGGCCAGTAGTCATAATCTCTGTCTTCTAGTGCCAGGTGCTGACGCTGAGCAAGTCGTTCGAACTCTTCACGAGGCACTATTCTAAAAATTAATACCACATCCCCCTCCCTAGCAGGAGGGGGTCAGGCAAGCATCGCGTCTCTTAACACCTTGTCATGGCCTGCTTAATCAATGATTGTATCCCCGTCACCACCCATTTTCAGGATTGAAACCCTAGCCGTTATAGGGCTTCCCTATCACTTTGGTATATGCAGCCCCCACGAAACAAAATAGAAATTTCGCTTTAAGAATTCTTTAAAATATTTAAATAATTTAAATTATTCTTGATAGAATAAAACTGTATTCTACAACCCTCAGATATATTTATTAACAGAATATATATAATATTTTCAACAATACAATATGGATTGTTGAAAATATGCTTTACGCTCTATCATTCGATCTCCGACTTGATTAAGAGTTAAGTCTCTTAAACATCGCGATAAAAAAATCAATAATATGTTTGTCTGTACTTGTACAGCACTAAAATCAAACACAACACACAATGCTTGGAACGCATTTTTTATAGGCTATCTTATAACTCATCTATCGCGGATACCGATAGATGATTTCAAGCGATTTACAAACCGTTTTATAGACTTGGCAATGCACCGTCTAGAGAATAAAATAAATCAGAGTACTAATGTACAACATTGAATAAAGGAGATAATGTTAAATTGTAACTAAATTTAAGCAATACCTAGTGTTCTCTATGAATTTAAAAGCTACCAATTACACTTTAGTAAATAAGATAACATCGCACTATATGCGTATACTTAACTCTAAAATAGAGTTTTAATATTCCCTAAATCAATATTCAAGTAATACAAAATTATTGTCTCTCATAAAAAAGCATGCCATTAGATGCAAATGTTTCAATATGAACTATATTGCTGTCTAAGACAGCATCTAAACAAACAATTAATCTCTAGAATTACAGATTATTATATATAATAATCCATCTATCTAATCAAGCAATCTAAGTAATAAAAAAATCTTTTAGTAATTTTCACCTCCCTAATAAAATTTACCTTGCTTATACCGGAATTTATGTGAATTTATATTAAAAATCAACACTGTTAAATAGTGATTTTTTTTTCGAGACAAGGCCATGAAAAAAATCAGTACGTTCGCTAACTCTTTAGTTAGCATTTGTTTTACTCTGACAGTCAAATACCTCAGTTATTTTCATAATATTCTGTTATCATTTCGCTGTGATAAGGGGAATTCGGAAAAGCAATTAGCATATCTTACATCACCTATTGGCACCATCGGCAACATAAGGAGAAAACAAAGATGGTGAATCCCTTGTATCAAAGGCATATCATTTCTATTAATGACCTTAACCGAGAGGAGCTAGAAATGGTATTGATTACTGCAGCATCGCTTAAGACATTACCGCAGCCGACATTACTACAACACAAGGTGATCGCCAGCTGTTTTTTTGAAGCGTCGACCCGGACACGATTATCGTTTGAAACTGCAATGCACCGTCTAGGTGCTTCAGTTGTTGGTTTTTCCGAGGCAAATAATACATCGTTAGGAAAAAAAGGTGAGTCACTGGCTGACACCATCTCAGTGATTAGTACGTATGTTGACGCTATTGTTATCCGTCATCCCCAGGAAGGTGCGGCTCGGCTTGCCACTGAATTTTCCGTACGGGTTCCAATTCTTAATGCGGGCGATGGCGCCAATCAGCATCCTACCCAAACCCTCTTGGATTTGTTTACTATTCAGGAAACTCAAGGTCGCTTGAATCATCTCAGCATCGCTATGGTAGGTGATTTAAAATATGGCCGGACAGTGCATTCACTAACCCAAGCACTAGCAAAATTTAACGGTAATCGTTTTTATTTCATTGCACCGCAAGTGCTAACAATGCCATCTCATATTCTACATATGCTAGAAGAAAAAGCGATCACCTATAGTATCCATACTAATATTGAAGAAGTGATCTCTGAACTTGATATTCTCTATATAACTCGAGTGCAAAAAGAGCGTCTAGATCCATCGGAGTACGCTAATATGAAGGCAAAATTCGTGCTACATGTGAGTGATTTACAGCAAGCTCGAGCCAATCTAAAAGTGCTTCATCCTCTACCACGGGTAGATGAAATCACTATAGAGGTAGATCATACTCCGTATGCATATTATTTCCAGCAGGCCGGTAACGGAATTTATGCACGCCAAGCCCTCCTGGCTGTCGTACTCAGCCACACTCCGAACCCATTAACATCATAATATTTTGTAACCTGAGGAGGAAAAGCATAATGTAACTTCTGTAATTACATGAATCAAAAAAGATTTCGGAAGACAGGCTTCTTACCTGAAATGAGGATGATACTTCTCGGAAAGGTAATGACCCCATACATCCAGATAACATAGTAAGAGTACATATACTATCTCTGTAAAGTACTGCGCTCATAGCCAGAATGAGACTTACAGTAAGTTTTAGACTAATCATTTCCTCTCTTTACTCATCCGGGTAATAATTCCTGTTGTTAATTTAGTCATGTCAATCATTTTTCTCCCCCACCGGAAAGATTATCCAATCTCTTCTTGCTTTAGTTCACTTGCTTCCTTTCAGATTTAAATATGACGCTTATCTAAATTAAGGATGTTTTAGAGATCGAAATCCAATGATAACTTGTTAAACAATCTGGCATTGTTAAAAACAATCACATGGTATATCATGTGATAATCAGGCAATTTTGAAAATTAAACAAATACGTCATTTAAGCATCTAATTAATATTAATAGGCATCCATTTATCACTTCAGTTCAGTTAAAAGAAACTACCGAATATAGCTTGGTAAACACATTGTGTTTCTCGACACGTATAAGAAACAAAAGAAATATGATAGTATTTAAGAACGTCCACTGCGGATGCTACTCTGTATAACAAGGGTATATTCAGCAAGCGTATCTTCGGAATCAAGCGATCTGCCTTTTCTGATCCCGACGCCGACGAAAGAAATCCCTCAACTGATCTGAGCATACCTGGGCCAGCACCCCACCAGTGATCATAATCCGATGATTCATATCCAGATGACTAAAAACATCAAACAGCGATCTTGTATCACCAGTTTTTTTTTCTCTAGCGGCGAACACAAGATGAACAATCCGAGCATGAACCATCGCGCCCCAACACATCAAACATGGCTCCAGCGTGACGTACATCACTGCATTCAGTAATCGATAATTACCTATTAGCGCCCCCCCACGGCGTAGCGCCATGATTTCAGCATGAGCTGTAGGATCATGATGGCTGATGACAGAGTTCCATCCTTCCCCAATTATATCATTGTTCAAAACCAATACTGCACCAACCGGGACTTCACCCTGAGCCTCAGCACGCCCCGCCAACATGAGCGCATGATGCATCCATAATTCATCATTGTAATGCTGGCTCATAAGCAATCCCCTCTACCTGACAAGTTACACAGTTTCTATCTTACGCTTCTTTACAGAAAAATAGCGACATCACTTAATTTTTATGAGATCTTATACATTGAAATAAAGTAGAATTAGAACAAAGTTCTTTTGTATAAAACTACAGGAAACGCACGAAGCTTCTTGCATGATGTTAATTAAATACCTCACTGCATTGTATATTAGGTAGTAATGAAAAACAGGCAAGAATTTATAAGCCGTCTTCAACCTCACAGACAAACCACCATAATCGAAGAAAATAGATATAACTGCTTTTGTAGAAAGAGAGGATATAGAATATCCGTTCTAAACCACCGTCACTCTTATAAAAAATGGTAGAATCGAGAAATTGAATAACAATATACTAAAAAGCTCTTATTACCATGCTGATAAGAGTGGTAAAAAATCGTACTGTGATAACATATTGACCTGTATAGTTGGGTATTAAGTCAATAAGTATTGCGGCATAACATGCTTATTACAACCTATAGAAGACTCGTACACTCTTACATCTAGAACATTCCAATAAAAATCTTCCTGCTTAACAGAAGCAGGAGCGGTTAAATAATTATGCCAAATAATAGTAGTGCACCACTTAAATCCTTAAACAGCTTTGGCGTTGACGTACATGCACGGCGTGTTATCGCCGCGCATACAGTTACCGATTTGTTAATGTTTGCGCAGCAGGCTGTAGAAAATATAGAACCACTGCTGGTACTGGGTGGCGGTAGTAATGTGCTGTTTTTAGAAAACTATACCGGCAACATCCTGCTAAATCGAATTACAGGAATAATAGTTAAAGAAAATAATGACGCCTGGCACCTTCACGTTGGTGCCGGAGAAGAATGGCATCATTTAGTTCATATGTGTCTTGAAAAACGTATGCCAGGTCTAGAAAATCTAGCTTTAATTCCCGGCTCTGTTGGATCCGCACCGATTCAAAATATTGGTGCATATGGTGTCGATCTACAAAAATTCTGCGAATATGTAGAAGTTCTACAGTTAGCAACAGGTGAGAGACGATGGTTAAGCTCAGTTGAATGTCAATTCGGTTATCGCGACAGTATTTTCAAACATGATCTTCGCGAAGGTCACGTTATTGTTGCAGTGGGTCTAAGGCTCCCTAAAGCCTGGAAGCCCGTATTAAACTATGGCGATTTACGTAGTCTTAATGCATGCAAGGTAACTCCGTGGCAAATTTATCATGCAGTTTGTAAGATGCGTCGTACTACGTTGCCTGATCTAGCACTGCATGGCAATGCCGGTAGTTTCTTTAAAAATCCAATTATCCATGAGTCAACAGCCAAACCGCTGCTGAATCGCTATCCTGACATACCTCATTATCCTCAGCTAGGAGGCGGGGTCAAACTTGCAGCAGGTTGTCTTATCGATACCTGCGGATTAAAAGGCTATCGGCAGGGAGGTGCGATAGTACATCATAAACAAGCGCTGGTTTTAGTAAATGCAAATAACGCTACTGGAGAAGATATCATTGCGCTAGCGCGCCATATCCATCACCGGGTTGCAGAACGTTTTTCTGTCTGGCTAGAGCCTGAAGTCCGCATCATCGGTGCTAATGGTGAAGTAGATGGGATAAGAGCGATGATATGAAAGATATAAACATTCCACTTAAACTAATAAATTTACTGGTTGATGGTAAGTACCATTTAACTAAACAATTTAGCGATACCTTGGGCATAAAGTGTTCATCTATCAGTAACCACATAAAAACCATTCGCAATTGGGGTGTAGATGTCTTTTCGATACCTGGTAAAGGCTATCATCTAAAGGCACCACTTCAGCTATTAGATGAAACTATAATCCACACACGATTACCCACTGGTCGACTAACAGTCCTACCACTTATTGACTCAACTAATCAGTATCTAATTGAGCGTATCGGCACTATCCAGTCAGGCGACGCCTGTGTTGCAGAATATCAGATGCAGGGGCGCGGTCGACGTGGTCGACAGTGGATAGCTCCGTTTGGTAATAATCTTTGTTTATCGCTTTATTGGCGTCTTAATCAAGGCTTATCGGCAGTCGATGGCCTTAGTTTGATGGTTTGTATTGTAATGGCAGAAGTGCTACACCGTCTCGGTGCTGAAGAGGTAAAAGTAAAATGGCCTAACGATCTCTATCTAAACGATCGTAAACTGACCGGAATCCTAGTGGAAATTTCCGCTAAGCCTGACGATGTTGCCCATGTTGTGATTGGCGCCGGTATTAACTTAGCTATGCACGAATCTGCAGCAGGGATAATCAACCAAAACTGGATTAATCTACAAGAATCGGGGATCGATATTGATCGCAATGTATTAGCTGCCAAATTAATTGATGCATTACGGCAGGCACTAGACCAATTTGAGCATGAGGGGTTCCTACCTTTTATCGCTCGATGGTATCATTTAGATAATTTTCTAAATCGACCGGTGAGATTATTTATTGGTAATAAAAGCATCAGCGGAATTGCACGTGGCATTAACGCTCAAGGCGCCTTATTATTAGAGCAAGACGGAAAACGCTATACCTATTTTGGCGGAGAAATATCGTTGCGTAACATCTAGTTATTTAGTTTTAATCAGATCGATCTTTATCGGGTAGTCTTTTTATAGAAAAATAGTATTAAAAGGATACCTTTAAGCACTAAGTGATATGATAAGTAGGATTTTTCAATAAAAATGACTAGTTGTATCTAGTCTTATAATCTTATTCGCAATTCTCCAATCTTTTAAAAGTCCATGGTTTTGGCAAACCGATAGTCAGTATGTAATATTTACATTGATAGAGATCAATGGGGCGGGTTCAAAAATGATTTTCTCAACGGGAAACCGAAATCTCAGTATTTCAATATCTATCTTACAGACATCCATCTTGAATTTTGGTTTATGTTGCTAATACTGAATACAGTACCTATTAATTTTCGATTTAACATGACACCCAAAGAGCTTTTTTCCTGATATTGTTCTAAGAGAAATTTAGCGAATTTAAGTTATTTTTCCGCGCATGAGAGAATATTTCATGCGTATTCAGATAATGACTTAAACACTTGCCTCATTATAGGCAAGTTATTTAACTTGAATACCATTGTTCCACACGTTAAAAACGTTTTTTATTACCTTTTCCAATTGATCAAGAACACTCTTATGCGCAATGTATCTCAATCTTTTCTTGATCCTGGTTTATGTAACTATAAATTTATATGATATCAAAAAATAGACCATCATTACAATGATAAACATGCTCTGTTCTTAGTCTGGATAGTTTGATTATGATCACACAGCTTCATAAGACATTTATTATCAGTAGGATTACTGGTACCTCATCACCAAACCACTAAAATCATAACATCATTATTTATCAATATAAATATTTTGTTACATATAACCCAATATCGATTCGTGGATAAAAAGAAAATGATTCAGGAGGATAATATCAGATATGACGAAAAAAGTTGTCAAGATTACACTCACTGTGATAGGTTCATAGCTATTCATTCAATATCAAACATAATAAAACTTATGTATGAAAATCCTCATTCAAGTGATTAACTTAGTCCTGATTAGCGTATTGGTGATGATTATCTCACTATGCGGGGCTGCACTTGGACAAAGAAAAGCTTGCTAAACAAGTTGGAATCTCAAGAGAAAACCCCCACACCAACTGGTCGGGGTTTTTTTTTGGGCATGAATCAATGCGACAGGAGAACATAAAATGAAGATTAACATATTGTTCTGTCCTTGCGGCATGAAGGCGGGGCACTAATCATGAACGGAGCTCAATGGCTAGTGCAGGCGCTGCGGGCACAGGGTGTTGGGATGGTTTTCGGCTATCCTGGCGGTGCCATCATGCCAGTATACGATGCGCTCTTCGATGGCGGAGTTAAACACCTACTATGCCGTCATGAACAAGGCGCAGCCATCGCAGCCATCGGCTACGCACGGGCTACCGGTAAAGTGGGAGTATGCATTGCCACCTCTGGTCCTGGCGCCACAAATCTTATCACTGGCTTAGCAGATGCTTTGTTAGATTCAGTGCCGATCGTGGCAATCACCGGACAGGTTGGATTAGCGTTTATTGGCACCGATGCCTTTCAAGAAATAGATGTTCTAGGGCTCTCACTGGCCTGTACTAAACACAGTTTTCTTGTCGAGTCTTTAGACTCATTGCCAAATATTATTAGCGATGCCTTTAATATCGCCACTAATGGACGTCCAGGTCCAGTTCTTATTGATATTCCTAAAGATATTCAACTAACTGGTAGTAATCTATCGCCGCATGTTGCAAGTTTTCATGAAAAAGAGAGCAGTATACAGGGTGATCTGGAAGGCGCTCGTCAGAGCATACACCAAGCACGCCGCCCAATTCTGTATATCGGCGGAGGTGTTGGTATGGCTGGTGCGGTACCAGCATTGCGGGAGTTGATAAGTAAAACCGGCATCCCTAGCGTAGTAACGCTGAAAGGCCTTGGCGCGCCAAACCTCGACGATACGTGCTATTTAGGGATGCTAGGCATGCACGGTAATCAAGCTGCCAATCTAGCAGTACAGGCCTGTGATTTATTGATTGCAATCGGTGCACGTTTCGATGATCGTGTGACCGGCCACCTGAAAACTTTCGCCCCCCATGCAAAAGTTCTCCATCTAGATATTGATCCTGCAGAATTAAGCAAACTGCGTCATGCGGATATCAAACTACTGGGAAATCTGAATACTCTGTTACCAGCTCTAATGCAACCGTTATCGATCGACAGCTGGCGTCTTGAAACCCAGGCGATGAAGGCACAGTATTGCTATCGCTATGATTATCCGAGTGAAGACATTTATGCTCCGGCGTTACTGCGCGCAATCAGCGATTGTGCGCCTGATAATGCTGTTGTGACCACTGATGTAGGGCAACATCAAATGTGGACAGCTCAGCATATGCGCTTTAGTAGACCGGAGAACTTCATTACTTCTAGCGGACTAGGAACAATGGGGTTTGGTATTCCTGCCGCAATCGGCGCACAAATTGCCCGGCCAGAAGATACGATCATCTGCATTTCCGGTGATGGTTCCTTCATGATGAATGTGCAGGAACTAACCACGATTAAACGAAAACAGTTACCACTTAAAATCGTTCTACTAGACAATCAACGCCTAGGTATGGTCCGTCAATGGCAACAACTATTTTTTGATAGACGTTATAGCGAAACCACCTTAACTGATAACCCTGATTTCATCATACTGGCTAGTGCCTTTGATATTCCTGGTCTACATATTACCCGGAAAGCGCAAATTGCACAGGCGCTTAAAACCCTATTTACCCAACCAGGACCATTCCTGCTACATGTCTCTATTGATGCGCTAGATAATGTCTGGCCGCTAGTACCACCCGGTGCCGGTAATGAAACCATGCTGGAGAAATCATCATAATGCAACATTCCCTTTCCATTCAAGCACGCTTTCGCCCGGAAGTCATTGAACGTATTTTACGGGTTGTCCGCCACCGCGGTTTTGAGCTCTATGCATTAAACATGACACAGTGTCAAAATAATGAAAATATACATATTCATTTAACCGTTTCCAGCAAGCGCTCAGTAAACTTACTGTCTGCACAATTAAGCAAGCTCATAGATATTTCCTATGTCGAGATCCAGCAATGAACATTACAAAGAATACGTGCCTAAAACCGAGTAAGGAAAGACGAAATGACGATGAAAAAAGCTGATTTTATTTGGTTTAACGGTGAAATGGTTCCGTGGGAAGAAGCCAAAGTCCATGTAATGTCGCATGCGCTCCATTACGGATCATCAGTCTTTGAAGGTATACGTTGCTACGATTCGATTAAAGGCCCAGTAGTATTTCGTCATCGTGAACACATGGAGCGACTACATAATTCGGCTAAAATCTATCGCATGCCAATTAAGCAAACAGTCGATGAGTTAATGCTTGCTACTCATGAGGTAATACTTAAAAACAAACTAGTTAGTGCCTATATCCGGCCTCTGGTATTTATTGGAGATGTTGGGATGGGTGTCAATCCACCGACAAACTATAGCACTGATGTGATGATTGCTGCATTTCCTTGGGGGGCTTATCTAGGCGAAGCAGCCTTAGAACACGGGATCGATACAATGGTCTCTTCATGGAATCGCGCTGCGGCCAATACTATTCCCACCGCAGCTAAAGCTGGTGGAAATTACCTCTCCTCTATGCTAGTGGGTAGTGAAGCCCGGCGCCATGGTTATCAGGAAGGGATTGCGCTCGATGTACATGGTTATGTTTCCGAAGGGGCGGGAGAGAACCTCTTTGAGGTAAAAGATGGCATTTTGCTCACGCCCCCATTCACTTCTTCCGCGCTACCGGGTATTACACGAGACGCTATTATCAAATTAGCCATCGCAGCTGGACTAAAAGTCCGAGAACAAATTTTATCCCGAGAATCCCTCTACCTAGCTGACGAGATCTTTATGTCCGGTACCGCCGCCGAGATAACTCCAGTGCGTAGTGTTGACGGCATTAAGATTGGTATTGGAAAATGCGGGCCAATCACTAAACAGCTACAGCAGGCATTCTTTGGGCTCTTTACCGGAAACACTAAAGATCAATGGGGCTGGCTAGATTCGGTCATGCAGTTATAAAAACTTTTTCAGGGCTTCGTGACTGCCCTGGTTATCTGAATCACTGGAGTGATAAACATGCCAAAGTACCGTTCTGCCACCACCACACAAGGCCGTAACATGGCTGGCGCTCGAGCTCTGTGGCGCGCTACTGGAATGAATGATGATGATTTCACTAAACCAATTATCGCCGTCGTCAATTCCTTCACGCAATTTGTACCGGGGCACGTGCATCTTCGAAATCTAGGAAAATTGGTTGCTAAACAAATCGAAGCTTCCGGGGGAGTAGGTAAAGAGTTTAATACTATCGCAGTAGATGATGGAATTGCAATGGGACACGGCGGCATGTTGTACTCATTGCCATCACGTGATCTTATTGCTGATTCAGTCGAATACATGATTAATGCCCACTGCGCCGATGCCATGGTATGTATTTCTAACTGCGATAAAATCACACCCGGGATGCTAATGGCAGCAATGCGCCTAAACATACCGGTTATTTTTATCTCCGGTGGTCCGATGGAAGCGGGTAAAAGTCAGCTATCAACGGATATTATCAAGCTGGATTTAATAGATGCTATCATTCAGGGTGCTAATCCTTACGTTTCCGATCAAGAGAGTAATCAGACAGAACGCTCTGCCTGTCCAACCTGTGGATCGTGCTCTGGAATGTTTACTGCCAACTCGATGAACTGTTTAACTGAGGCGCTAGGTCTTTCTCAACCAGGAAACGGTTCACTACTTGCAACACATGCTGATCGTAAGCAACTGTTTTTAAATGCAGGTTCACGTATTGTAGAATTAGCTCAAGGCTATTATCATCAGGATAATCCTGACACTCTTCCTCGCAGCATTGCTAATAAAGCGGCTTTTGAAAACGCTATGACCCTAGATATTGCTATGGGTGGTTCTACTAACACTGTACTCCATCTTTTAGCTGCAGCACAGGAAGGCGAAGTAGACTTTACGATGGCCGATATCGATCGTCTATCACGTCAAGTTCCCCATTTATGTAAAGTCGCCCCTAGCACTCAAAAATATCATATGGAAGACGTTCACCGCGCTGGCGGTGTAATGGGTATTTTAGGCGAACTAGATCGCAGCCATCTATTGCATCAAAATGTACATAATGTGCTTGGACTGTCTCTACCAGAAACATTAACGCGCTACGATATTATGGTCACCGCAGATGAAGCAGTAAAAAACATGTATAGCGCAGGAGCGGCGGGTCTTCGCACCACTCAAGCGTTTTCCCAAAACTCTCGCTGGCCATCACTTGATAAGGACCGTCAGAACGGATGTATCCGCGCTCATAAATTCGCCTATAGCCAGGATGGAGGGCTGGCTGTGTTATATGGTAACATTGCAAAAGATGGGTGTATCGTGAAAACTGCCGGTGTCGATAAAGGCAGCCTAGTTTTTTGTGGATGCGCTAAAGTATATGAAAGTCAGGAGGCCGCTTCTCAAGGGATACTGGGAGGGCAAGTAGTTGCCGGTGATATCGTAGTTATCCGATATGAAGGTCCGAAAGGCGGGCCAGGCATGCAGGAAATGCTATATCCTACTACCTACCTTAAATCTATGGGATTAGGTAAAAGCTGCGCTCTTATTACCGACGGCCGCTTTTCCGGTGGAACGTCGGGATTATCCATCGGGCACGTATCACCAGAAGCTGCTAGCGGCGGCTTAATTGGGCTAGTGCAAAATGGGGATATTATCCATATCAATATTGTCGAGCGCAGTATCAGGCTCGCGATTACTGATAAAGAACTAGCGGCGAGACAGGAGAGTGAATTAGCGCGTGGTAATGCGGCTTGGACACCAATCTCACGCAAACGTCAGGTATCCTTCGCCCTGAAGGCGTATGCCAGTTTAGCCACTAGCGCGGATAAAGGCGCGGTGCGGGATAAAGAAAAACTAAGAGAATAATTCTCTTCCCTTATCGCTTTAGCGATAAGAATCTGTTCATCATCCACGTGCAAAGTTACTTTCAATATTTAACATGATTTAGAATTACTGATATAATTGTAAGTTTTTATCAAAACATATAAACCAAGCTCTGCTTCTTATGCAATAAGCATAAATGCAAAATAGACAGAAAAAATTCTTTTGAATATATATTTTGTTTATTTATAGGTAGAGGCGTATAATGCCGAAGAAAATTCGATAGAATGCTTTCAACATTACTTAAAAATCTAACGCTCAACACTTAAAAGTATATTCTTAATATATACTCTGATATCCAATTAATTACGATTAATGTTTTTAAATCGAGAGATATATCAAGTATCTAGAAAAGAATTAGTGAGATGTGGTTAACCATTTGATTAGAATTTAGTATCTTCGATACAGTTAATAAATAGGGTGATATCTTTTAAATCTACATATCTACATACACCATCCTTCTCCTAAAAGGAGAAAAAATAGATAAAAGCGGCGTTTGTCACCATATACAAAATATACAAATCTATCATATAGCAAACTTTAAAGAATCCATAATTACATCAGGTTGCGTTTTACATTATAATATAACCATATAAGTTTATGATTTAATAAAAGTCTCTAATACAAAGTTACATCAGGTGCTGATTTTCGCTAGAGCGATATATTGTTGACAAATCGTTTCGATTTCATAGAGTTGGAGATGGGAAGATACAATTAACGGTGGATTGTTATATATTATCCGCATGGTTTTCGCAAGAGAATCACTAGTTAAATTTGCTAGCCCAGCAGACAAATCACCATGCAAAATTTCCACAGGACCACCGAGACAGCGAGTACTGACTACCGGCGTATGACAAATCAGAGATTCTACCAGAACATTACCGAATCCCTCACTATCGGAGCTTAAAATCAACATACGGGCATGACGAATATAAGGATATGGATTAGGATCAAATCCTTTAAATATCACCCGCTCTGAAATTTTCAGAGCCTTCGCTAAAGATTGCAGACACCCCCTTATAATATCGCTACCTTTTCCAAGAATCACTAACGGTGCCTGAATGTCGCTATCAGCGTAAGCTCGCAATAGTCGATCCTGGCGCTTATTTTTATGCAGACGACCAACATGAATCAAATAATCTTGACCATCTAATTCACAGGGAGCTTCAGATAACCGGCGGATAGCAGAAAAATCAAAGGGATTATAAATTACCTCGGCATGACGCGGTTTTACTTTAAAAGTATGGAGCATATCATCTAAAACCCCATGCGAAACAGCAATGATATTTCGGTTTTGATAGAGCGCATGAATTTTCTTTCGCTTCAGCCAATGAAAAAAACCCTTTCGATGGCTTAAATAACCTGAGGAAAATATTGTATGCAGACACACCCAGATACGCTCTGGTGAAATAACACGACTTCGCAATACAATACGATCAGTTTTATGCAGATGAGAAAAAACCACGTCAAACACACCGTTACTCTGTTGCGCGGTCAGTATTGCCATATCTAACGCCCGCGCTCGATACGAGAGCTCCCTCAATTTTTTCCAGGTGCTATGAGGATCATGAGGAATAATTTGATATTCAATACCTGCTGGTAATACATAATCACACACAGCTCTCAGTGAAAATATTGATACCTGATGCCCTTGCTGTGCTAATCCCTGCGCAAGGGTTAGCAATACTTTTTCTGCTCCACCACCGGGCAAACCATCAATAATCATTAATATACGCATAAAATTTTTCACTATATATTAATATAGGGTATTGTTTATTCTTTCGTTTCCCCTACCTCATATCTCTATGACAGTTTTCTAAACTCTTTCCATAGATGAAAATATTTCCTTATTATTGATATAAATAAATCGATAATAACATGAGTTTACCCTCTATAAAGAGGGAGTTGAATTCATGTATCTTTATATAAATACGTTTAAAATGTTAAAAACGCTCTACCAATTACCTTATCATTTGACATCAGTCCTTGATACATAATCAAGTCACAGAAAATATCATCTCAGATTAGAAAACAGCACGGTATCGATAACACACTTAATTTCAAGAGTACATCAAAATTAATATGGTCACAGGTTACATATCAATAAAAATAAACTTGTAAAGTCTTCGTTAGAATTTCTGCACGAGACTGCAGATCTACATCTAATATAAAACCTTTTTGCTATCTTCACTTCATGCATACGTAAAAAATCCAAATCTAACTGAGATACTATAACATATAAAAATACGCTTATTAATACGCCCGATTATCTAATAAGATGCATAATATAACTCATAAAGATGCCTTAATCTCTTTTTGAACAGACATAGTAGCGCTCATAAAAACAAGAAGGATATCTATGTTTAAACACCAAGATATCTTGATCTTGGGTATTATTCTCAATTAAAGTATTGAGATAGAACCTCATGATTTTTTATCATCCAGTATCTCCCTCATTACCACTATTTTATAAAAAGTACGGAATAAGTGACTGATCGCGAAAAATTCAGTTTGTGCGGTTAATAGTGAGTGAGTAACATAGAGATTATTCTCTCTTGAAACTAACTTCGATATGACCACTCCTGCTTTTATTATTACTATAGATACAGAAGGAGATACCCTCTTTCAAAACCATCATATCACCACTAAGAATGCTCGTTTTCTTCCACGCTTCCAGCGTTTATGTGAAAAGTATTGCTTCAAGCCGGTTTATCTCACTAATTACGAAATGACAATAGATGATGCATTTATCGATTTTGCTCGAGATCTTATAGCGCGCGATAGCGCAGAAATCGGAATGCATCTTCATGCTTGGAATAGCCCTCCAAGTTATGATCTTACTGGAAACGATGGACGATATAAACCGTACCTAATTGAATATCCTCAAGCCATTATGCAAGAAAAAATTTTATTTATGACGAAACATCTAGAAGACACTTTTCAGAAAAAAATGCTGAGTCATCGCGCTGGCCGATGGGCATTTAACGAATGCTATGCTCATATGCTACTTGCGTTAGGCTATCAAGTAGATTGTTCCGTTACCCCTCGAGTAGATTGGCGTCACTCTCCCGGCTCACCTACAGGGTCAGGTGGAAGTAATTATCGTCATTTCCCAGATCATGCCTATTTTATCGATCTTAACAATATTGTACGTCCAGGAAATTCAAAACTTCTAGAAGTTCCGATGACTACCCGTGACAAACATTCCCCATGGATGAATGCAATCAGTCAAAGTTACGATCGCCTACGTGGAAAAAAACGAGGCCCCTCGGTTCAATGGCTCAGGCCTACTGGTGATAATGCTATAAAAATGTGCCAAATTGCAGAAAAAAGCCTAGCCTCTGGGAGTGATTATATTGAATTTATGTTACATTCATTTGAATTGATGCCAGGCGGCAGTCCGGTTGCAAAAAATACTGCCGACATTGAAAAATTGTATCGTGATCTAGAACACCTATTCGATTGGGTTCAACAACGGGCAATTGGTATCACTCTAGCGCAATATTATCAGCAGCGATTACATCAGTTGATGTAATCGACGGCAACGTTAGTAATACTGATACCGGAAACCAAAATATATTCCAGGAAACACCGGGATTGCTGATAATAAACATGCCCTGGGTAATGTAAAAACCTGTCGTAAAAAGAAATATCGCTCCTTCTAGCTCCTGGTTAAAAGAAATGTGCTTTCTAACCATAAAAAATCCATATATCATTACTAGCATAAGCAGAAGCAGACCGAATAAACCACCTTTTAACAAGGCTGAAAAATATAGACTATGAGTAGTAGTGATCTTATCGCCAATTAGATTGGTAAACGAAAGCTGTTTCTCTAGACCCCAACCAAAAAAAGGTTTTTGCGACGTCATCTCTAGCGTATAGCGCCAGATTCCAAAACGAATAAAACTTTGCTGATAGCTGTTTGCAATACGTTGAAAAACTATATCACCCCAACGGGTTATATAGAACAACATCACCACCCCACCTCCCAGTAAAGTAAATTTTAAGAGATGAAACTCTCGCTTTATTAATTGTAAGAACACCAGAACAACCATAGAAGCGACAAAAGCGAGTAAGGGACCCCGACTTTGCGTCAGAAGGAGTGCTAACAATAGCAGAGAGATAGGAAAATAGAGCCATCTGATGCCAGTCTCACGTATAATTATCAAAAAAACAAAAATACCTAAAGAGAAATAACCTGCCAAATCAATAACATTAGATGGAGCGCCGAAGAAACCATCCTGCATACGATTACTTAGTATTGTATTTAAATTGATTGAAAAAAAAGTTAATCCCACTAACGTCAGCATCCCTGAAGCCATGGCCCATAGTACACTCAATCGACGGCCATAAAGGGTCATTATCCGAAACATAAGTATAAACAATAGTAAATAGAGAGCATGAATGATTTCAGAAAGGAATAACTGAAAATTGAAGGGATATAGCGTAGTAAGGGAAAAGTAGCCTAACATCAAAGCAATTATTGATAGCCCTCTATTAAACCGCCAGTCCTCAAAAAGTCGACTTCGCAGGACTGGATTTGCCACTAGCATGATTAGCAAGCACAGAGAAGAAAAATGAAATAGATTATTAACACGTGTAAAACCACAAAAAATAGCGTTGAAAAAAATAAAAAAAAGAAAGGAAACCTGGAATCCTTTAGTAGCATAGTAGCTAATCCTGAAAAGCATCACGAATACTCACCTTTTCAAAAATATCATTACTTAATGCACTATATAATGAAAGGTTTTTTACCCTTATCCCTTTCTCTTTTAATACTTCTCCAGCCAGCGTAAAAGCGGGAACGATGAGTGATTTAAATTTTTTTTCCAGAGATGACGGCATCTTATTGGAATCGCTTTCATAAAAACGTGGCTGATGAAAATTTGTCATATCCAGGCCAGCAAGATAAAAACGTGTGAATCCTAAAAACAGTAAAATCTGTAATGCCCAGAACACCACCGTGCCTGCATCAAATACACCACTACGTATATCAGTGGTGAAAGCAATATTGGGGTTTTCTGAACTTAAGTAGATGTGTGGCTCTTTGGAAAAGAGATATCTAATATCATTCAGAGATACTCTAGGTTGATAAATGCGATAACAGGCGTCTTCAATTAACGCTAACTGACAGCGTACTGCTTCCAGTGTAAAACGGTCGATAATCCGAACAATACCATGCAAAGTCGTAAATAAAATCAATTCTGAATCAGCGATAATTTCTTTTAAAATATCAGCACGTTTATCCATAAAACTCATATCTACGATAATATATAGTTGAAAATTTAGGCGCTCTTTCAGCGTATAGGCCCCATTAACTCCCAACACAGTCATCGCAGGCATAGCAGTAAAATCCATGGACTTAATTGAGGGACCAGTTGCGGTAACAAGTACATCGCCACTAAAATGATTATTCCAATTAAGTAATGGAACCAACTTCCCCTTATAGCATAGTTGAATAATCTCACCTTTTGAAGCACGAGTAATTTGGCAAAATGGCCAAAGATTCTCATTATGCCGATAGGTACGCGGTCGCGTATAGCGATAAATTTGCTTAAAAAACGCACTCATTTTTCAGTATCCATGCCATAGAATTTAACCTTTCCAAGGCAGTAAGAGATCCAGAAAATGGACCCCCCCCTCACATTACTTGACGGTTCGTTATTCTCTCAACAGAGTTACCTCTCTCCATGAAATTATAAATTTCAACCAATTTTATCAAAAAATACTTCTTTAGATTCAATAAAGAATAATGGTGTATAAATATATTATAGGATAAGTAATCCCATTACTAATAAATCTTGATCGAGACCATGCTTGATTGTATATTTTAAAATATTAGTAATATTTAATCTTCGCATACTATTCATCAATAAGTAGTCATCTTATAAAGCATCTTGATACACTGATCAAATCACTACATCTAACAATTTTCATACAATTATATTCGCATTAATATTTATTAATGACATACTGAACTCCGAATACAAGAGATCGAATTTATGCTTTCTTTTTTCATAAAGTTTTCATAAACTCCAAAATGAATTATGAATAATAATTTCCCCTATTCAGTCACTTCTCGATAAAAAATAGATAGTGATGAGAAATACTTAATTTAGATCGCAAAAGAAATATAGTGAATTTGGCTAAAGGTGGATTTTACAGAAAGAAACAAAAAAATCATCAGGTTACGTGATTCATGTGGATGAAAAGGCAACATTGTAAGGTTATATTTAATGTTTTAAACGCTTGTTTCACGACAACACAAAAGCAATATATAGTGCTTTTATATTTAAAGAATATGAAAACCGTATATAACTTCTAGAAAATCATTTAGAGAGTGAAAAGTATTGTATGCCAGGCAATAATCACGATTATGTCGAATCGGTAAGAATAGTGTCTATAAATAAAATATACTATGGATATCATCTTTAATATCACATTATTTGATTGTATCCATGCAAATAAATCAAACTTATTAATTTTTATAAATAACACATTACTTTTATATGAATTACAGCAGAGAACTGTGCTTCTCTCTATAGATAGCTCATAATCATAGTTCATTCTCAGGGATTTTCCTTTATCACTATAAGTCATACATCAGGCTGAACAATGAAGATGGATAAAATGATGGTTAACTGTATAGCATATTGATTTTTTATAACTACAATTTATAGAAGATAAACGATTCTGGACTATCTCCCTAACAACGACAGAAACATGATAAAAAATCTCATAACATTGATTCTAAGTACCTAGCAAAGTCGCCTATGACTCATGGATTAAACTTACGCAGTAATAGACATAAGTCGAAAATAAAAAAAAGATATCTGTTGTAATCATAAGATTCTGTACTGAACCTATAGAATATACTTCGCATATGATGCGATACTAAATCAACATCACTTAACGTTTATTGCAACACACTCCTATACTCCGACTTTAATCTCTTAGGACTAAAGGAAATTTGCATAACCATCGCTGGGTACGCAAAATGGTATTTTCATTTTTGTGTCTTTCTGGAAACG
Source organism: Candidatus Steffania adelgidicola (assembly GCF_020541225.1). Lineage (GTDB taxonomy): Bacteria > Pseudomonadota > Gammaproteobacteria > Enterobacterales > Enterobacteriaceae > Steffania > Steffania adelgidicola. Next base: position 1,130,270 of record NZ_CP045889.1, read on the forward strand.
CTTATGACCCAAAGCCATTTTTTTGCCCATCTGTCACGATTAAAACTTATTAACCGCTGGCCGCTAATGCGTAATATACATATCGAAAATGTCTCGGAGCATAGTCTTCAGGTAGCATTTGTAGCACATGTTTTAGCGCTGATTAACAATCGTTTGTTCGGTGGGAACCTGAATGCTGAGCGCATCGCGATACTAGGGATGTATCATGACGCTAGTGAAGTGTTCACTGGGGATATGCCGACACCTATTAAATATTATAATACCCAAATTACTCATGTATATAAAAATATTGAGAAAATCGCGCAACAAAAACTAATCGATATGATGCCTGAAGTTCTACGAGAAGATTTCCGCTTTCTTATCGATGATCGATATTATCTACCGGAAGAAAAATCTATCATTAAGCAGGCTGACGCCTTATGTGCATACCTGAAGTGTCTGGAAGAGATTTCCGCCGGTAATACTGAATTCACCCCGGCGATATCACGTCTTAAACAGACCTTAAAAGAACGACGTACCCCAGCAATGGACTATTTTAGGAATGTGTTTATTCTAAGCTTTAGTCTTTCGCTAGATGACATGAGCTAAAATTAGATAGTGATTTATGTTACAATCTTCTTACATGGAACACTTTTTCAGATCGAAGATAAACTACAAATTTCTTATTATTCTTTCATGCTTAATAGATAAGCATAAAAACAATCGGTACAGAGCAGACAAGCAAGTTTACAAATGCAATACAAGGTTATTTTTAGGGAAATATAAAAAATTTCAGTCTATCGAAAGAAACGAAAAGATAGTGTCATTCAAATTTTCTTTAAAAATTATTAAACAAGATGACATTTTAACTTAACTGATAACATAAAATTAGTATCGGATCTTATGGATCAATGCATGAAGTGTAATGGTGCGTCCTACTGGACTCGAACCAGTAACCTACGGCTTAGAAGGCCGTTGCTCTATCCAACTGAGCTAAGGACGCAATAACATTTTCATTTACGTTCGTTAATGAAGTGTGGATTATACGGAGGCAAACGATTCAGTCAATAACTTTTCTTTTCATGGATATTTAGTGCAGTATTAGAATGCATTCTATACCTGACAGCCAGGTATTCTTCTGCCAAAATATCGCCCTCAGCTTAATAAAATTTAAATTACATTGACGGATTTTCAATTCAGATGGTAGCAAAAATAATTGATGGTAAAACCATTGCTCAACAGATTAACAATGAAATAGCCAAGCGCATTCAAGAACGTTTAAAATTAGGTAAGCGCGCACCGGGATTAGCAGTAGTGCTTGTCGGAAGCGATCCCGCCTCAAAAATTTATGTTTCCAGCAAGCGAAAAGCCTGTTCGGAGCTCTCTTTCTTCTCGCTTTCCTATGATCTTTCCAGTATGGTTACGCAAACGGAATTACTGGCGCTCATTGACCGTTTAAACGCCGACCATCGCATAGATGGTATTTTAGTGCAACTTCCCTTACCAGCAGGAATTGATAATCTTAGCATACTGGAGCGTATTGTACCGGATAAAGATGTCGATGGTTTTCATCCTTATAATGTCGGTCGACTGTGTCAGCGTGCACCGCTTCTTCGTCCCTGCACCCCACGGGGTATCCTAACGCTGCTCGAATATTATCGAATCGATATAATCGGTTTAAACGCTGTTGTAGTTGGTGCCTCTAATATCGTTGGTCGTCCCATGAGTCTTGAACTATTGTTGGCAGGCTGTACTGTAACTATTACCCACCGTTTTACCCGAGACTTGCGGCGCCATATCGAAAATGCCGATCTACTCGCAGTAGCGGTAGGTAAAGCGGGATTTATTCCTGGAGAATGGATTAAACCCGGCGCAGTGGTTATTGATATAGGCATCAATCGTCTAAAAAACGGTAAAGTTGTCGGTGACATAGACTATGAAAGTGCCTCCGATCGCGCTGCTTATATCACTCCAGTACCCGGCGGTGTAGGTCCGATGACGGTAGCCATGCTGCTTCACAATACCCTACAAGCTTGTGAGAATTATCACGATATATGATATTCATCAAAATATTTTTCTGAAAGCTAACCTTGGAAGAGATTACCTTTTCATGCTTCCCAGCATCTCTTCTGGCCTGACCCATTCATTAAACTCTTCTTCTGTTACATAACCTAACTGTAGAGCTGCTACCTTTAATGTCAGCCCCTCTTTATGAGATTTTTTTGCAATTTCAGCGGCTTTATCATAACCAATCTTAGCATTTAACGCCGTTACTAGCATAAGTGATTCATGCAGTAAATAATCTATACGGTCACGATTTGGTTCAATCCCTATCGCGCAGTAATGATTAAAACTATTGATACCATCTGCTAAGAGGCGTACTGATTGTAAAAAATTATAGATGATCATGGGGCGGTAAACATTTAACTGAAAATTACCGGACGCCCCCCCGATATTCACCGCCGTATCATTACCCATAACCTGACAACAGAGCATCGTTATCGCTTCACACTGGGTCGGATTCACTTTACCTGGCATGATAGAACTACCTGGTTCGTTTTCTGGAATCCTTATCTCACCTATACCACAACGTGGCCCGGAAGCAAGCCAACGAATATCGTTGGCTATTTTCATCATCGATGCTGCTAGTCCTTTCAATGTTCCATGCCCGTACACCAAGGCATCGCAGGTCGCTAGAGATTCAAATTTGTTTGGCGCGCTGATAAATGGCTGTCCAATTAGTTCTGCTAATGCGTTTGCTACGCGAACCGCATACTCTGGATGAGTATTAAGACCAGTTCCTACCGCAGTGCCACCCAGAGCTAACTCGCACAAATGCGGAATAGTTTGCTTAATATGGCACTCGCTGTGTTCAAGCATTGCCACCCAACCCGATATTTCCTGACCCAGTGTTAGAGGCGTAGCATCCTGAAGATGGGTTCGACCAATTTTTATGATATCACAAAAGTCTTTAGCTTTAATGGTTAAGGTATTCTTTAATAGTGCTATATTTGGTAGCAAATGTTCCTGCAAAGCAATAACTGAAGCAATATGCATAGCCGTTGGAAAAACATCGTTAGAACTTTGGCTTTTATTTACATCATCATTAGGATGTACCAAGCGCCCATTCCCACCTAACAGCGCGTTGGCGCGGTTGGCTAACACTTCGTTCATGTTCATATTTGTTTGAGTGCCTGATCCGGTCTGCCAAATAGACAATGGAAATTCACTCTGATATTTACCACTGAGAACTTCATCCGCAGCACAGATAATAGCTTGAGCATACCTAGCGTCAAGCAGACCCAGATCCTGATTAACTGCTGCTGCGACACGCTTAATTTGTGCCAGGGCCCTAATAAATTCAGGAGGCATCTTTTCGCTGGAAATCCGAAAATGCTTGAGAGAGCGCTGTGTTTGGGCACCCCAAAGATGATCTTCTGAGACACTAATTATCCCCATTGAATCTTTTTCAACACGAGTGATTTCCATTATCACCTCTTAATATTTATTTTCTGCTTAATAAGCATATCCATTACAGAATGAAATTCTGCTGCGCTATTTTCCACATACCTCAAATACAACATCTATTAGATATGTATCAAATCTTCATTTTTTAACTATATGACAACGCCATCTCAAGCTCTTCATAAGAAGCGATTGAGATGGCGTTGAAGTTATTATCATGGCTTAGGATTTTAATTTGTATTGAAACTTGACTGGATAGATATGGTGTCCCCTAGGGGGTTCGAACCCCTGTTACTGCCGTGAAAGGGCAGTGTCCTAGACCACTAGACGAAGGGGACACTAAAGGCATCAGACAATTTGTGTGGACACATCACTTAACGTATCACTTAGGTTAAGGAGGTGATCCAACCGCAGGTTCCCCTACGGTTACCTTGTTACGACTTCACCCCAGTTATGAACCACAAAGTGGTAAGCGCCCTCCCGAAGGTTAAGCTACGTACTTCTTTTGCAACCCACTCCCATGGTGTGACGGGCGGTGTGTACAAGGCCCGGGAACGTATTCACCGTGGCATTCTGATCCACGATTACTAGCGATTCCGACTTCATGGAGTCGAGTTGCAGACTCCAATCCGAACTACGATGCACTTTATGAGGTCCGCTGACTCTCACGAGATCGCTTCTCTTTGTATGCACCATTGTAGCACGTGTGTAGCCCTACTCGTAAGGGCCATGATGACTTGACGTCATCCCCACCTTCCTCCGGTTTATCACCGGCAGTCTCCTTTGAGTTCCCGACTTTATCGCTGGCAACAAAGGATAAGGGTTGCGCTCGTTGCGGGACTTAACCCAACATTTCACAACACGAGCTGACGACAGCCATGCAGCACCTGTCACAGAGTCCCCTAAGGTACCAAAGCATTTCTGCTAAGTTCTCTGGATGTCAAGAGTAGGTAAGGTTCTTCGCGTTGCATCGAATTAAACCACATGCTCCACCGCTTGTGCGGACCCCCGTCAATTCATTTGAGTTTTAACCTTGCGGTCGTACTCCCCAGGCGGTCGATTTAACGCGTTAGCTTCAAAAGCCATGGCTCAAGGCCACAACCTTTAAATCGACATCGTTTACAGCATGGACTACCAGGGTATCTAATCCTGTTTGCTCCCCATGCTTTCGTACCTGAGTGTCAGTCTTCGTCCAGGGAGCCGCCTTCGCCACTGGTATTCCTCCAGATCTCTACGCATTTCACCGCTACACCTGGAATTCTACTCCCCTCTACGAGACTCTAGCCTGCCAGTTTCAAATGCAGTTCCCAGGTTAAGCCCGGGGATTTCACATCTGACTTAACAAACCACCTGCGTACGCTTTACGCCCAGTAATTCCGATTAACGCTAGCACCCTCCGTATTACCGCGGCTGCTGGCACGGAGTTAGCCGGTGCTTCTTTTGCGGGTAACGTCAATCGACAGTCTTATTAAGACTATCGCCTTCTTCCCCACTGAAAGTGCTTTACAACCCGAAGGCCTTCTTCACACACGCGGCATGGCTGCATCAGGGTTTCCCCCATTGTGCAATATTCCCCACTGCTGCCTCCCGTAGGAGTCTGGACCGTGTCTCAGTTCCAGTGTGGCTGGCCATCCTCTCAGACCAGCTAGGGATCGTCGCCTAGGTGAGCAATTACCTCACCTACAAGCTAATCCCATCTGGGTTCATCCGATGGCATGAGGCCCGAAAGTCCCCCACTTTGATCTTTCGATATTATGTGGTATTAGCTACCGTTTCCAGTAGTTATCCCCCTCCATTGGGTAGATCCCCAGATATTACTCACCCGTTCGCCGCTCGCCGGCAAAGAAGTAAACTCCTTTCCGATGCCGCCCGACTTGCATGTGTTAGGCCTGCCGCCAGCGTTCAATCTGAGCCATGATCAAACTCTTCAATTGAAAGCTTGATGCTCAAAGAGATAAAATCGGTATGTGTACATATACCGATTTAGTATTCTTCAAGACTTTAAGTGTTACTTATTGATACTATTTCGTGAGTGCCCACACAGATTGTCTGATAAATTTTTAAAGAGCAAGATTGAAAATGTTGTCTTTCACACTCCCAAACTTTATATAAGTTTAAATCTTCCTGGTATACAAGTCAAGCTTTTATTTAATCACATCAACTCTCATTTCATTACTTAACTGATTTAATCGAGTGAATCAGTACAAAAAGTACTGGTTTCATAGTATATGGATTTTTTCTTCAGGTAGCAAGAGACCTACATATAAAAATTCTAACCATCTAAATATAAAGCAACCGCAATAAAACACACAATGGCAATCCTAAAAAATACTAATGGATAATCACATATTGATTTTTGCAGCAACTTTCCTCCCCCGTGATTCTTGTATAAATCCTAATGACTCTAAAAAAGAGTCAATTACTATACTACTAGTAGTCAACTACTAGTAGTATAGTAGTTAATCTTGATTAAAGGCATCCTTACAGTGGTTTAACCTCCAACGTTTCATCAACATATAAAAGAATAGTTTTACCAGATGAATTTTACAAAATCATTAACTCTTAAAACTACGCATCCCGTTTTTTAGATATTGTAATTCCTTAGACTAGAGCAGTATTTTTTGGGATCAGCATGGAGGAGCACTTGATTTACATTACGCAACAACATTTTATGTTGATCGCGCTCTTTGCTTATTTGATTGTGATTTACCTTCGTTTTTCAGAAATACATGCGAGAAAAAACGACTGTATGTGGTTTCTATACATATCCTAAAAATGTAGCGCAGTGCATCTTAATGATTGAATTGGAATTCCAGTTCTTACAAACCTTTTACTGCAGGAGGAAGACTCATGACTCTATTCGCCTTTTCCCGTCTGTCATCATATCCATAATAGTAGCAAATTATATTTACTTAATATCTTAACCTTTTCGTTGAGTTATTAAAAACAAGGAAAACAATCTCAGATATTTTAACAAGACTGATATACAGATAATTACTTTCTTATAGCTTACCAGTAACCTTCTAATAAGGTACTCATGTGGTCATACATCTCTCATGTAGTGTAAAACTGATCTTAATAATATCTTATTAAAGATATCCAGGATTCATGATGCCTTATTAAATTTTCTATCTCTTCTAAAAATCCGTGCTTCCATCAACTGATAGAGATCACGAGGTGATGAAAACATACCATCTTCCCTAATGAAGATTAAGTAGTCCAATGGCGAATACTATACACTAAATCGCTATTTTAGCCTATGAAGACTTGATACGAAGTCAAACCTATCTCGCTCAGAGCGCGCAACCATATTACCCCTTCTCGATTCAGGCGTAGAAAATTTACTGACCAACCACACAATATGATCGTCTCGTACATCCAGTCTGATAGACCTATCTGGTAATCACTCTTCGGATAAGATCTACTGCGATAACGGATTTGTGATCTTTTGCTGAATTGAACGTTTCAATGGACGAGCGCCATAGTCAGCATCAAAGCTAACTTTACTTAGCCCAAGTAGCACTGAGTTACTGAGCGTGATACTATCACCTTGATCGGAAAAACGCGGTATAGACTCTTTAACTGAATCTGCATAATCTCAACGAGATGTTTATAGTTCAGCAAATAAAAAATCTATAACTTCATCTACACGATTAATCAACTCTAATTGAAGATGATATCTTACCACATCCAGCACTATATCCTTTATTTCTTCGTTTATTGGATCAAAGCGCTGCTGGATAAGGTCTGAGGCAGAATTTTAGGTTATGATGATTATTATTACGGTATGACGAAAATTCACCGTATGTCCCTGACCGTCTGCGAGACAACCGTCATCTAATATTTATTATAAAAGATTAAATACATACAGAATAAGGACGACGGCGTATCGCCTCTGTTAAATACCCTCTTCTTCATAACCAACATACCAAGAAGGAGCACCTATCAACTGTGATATCGAATATGTTTCCATAAATTCTAATATATCGATACGATCATAGCATTATCGCCTATCAAACAAGAACGTGCCTAGCGCTTTGCATTACTCTGTTTTCCCTACCCCAGTCGGCTTCAGAAAGATAAAGAAACCGATTAGGCAATTAAGATCTGAAAGACACCGGCACGACTACTTCGCATAGCATTAGAAACCACTTCTAACGCCTCGTTCTCCCCCATCACTTGCTTATGTAAATCTGGCTCTATACGCATTAATTTTACTTGCTCGTTTTCAAACACCGCGCAATAGGGATCCCAGTCCAATGAGCTAGCACTTCCTCAATCTTAATATCAGTTACGCGATTACACAGTAGACGTAGGATTGTTCCTTCAGATTGAGTTGCCGCACGCCGTTTTCCCAATTCCGGTTTCTTAATAACGCGGATTTCTCTGATTTATATTCCTTTTCAAGTTTCGCACAATCACACCCTTTTTGTCTGACTTCCTCATGAAATGTAATGAATCTTGTAATACTCGCATCATCCGTTTCTTTCTTTATCGCCCATTCTTCCAGCTTCAACTGCATTATTCGGCGTTCTAACCGATTGACCTCTTCTGGCTTGGAATTGTTTCCATACGAATACTAGACGCAACTTTATCGATAAGATCGATCGCCTAGTCTAGCAATTGCCGACCAGGAATATAACGATGGCTAAATTTAAAATCCGTACATAGTAATGCAACTCATAACGTTCTTTTAATCCGTCCAGAATAGTAATTATATCCTCTACATTTGGTTCGGCGACCAAGACCTTGTAACAACGCCGTTCCAATACCCAATCTTGCTCAATAAATCCACGATACTTATTAAGTGTGCGCCTACACAGTCTAGTTAACCATGCGAAAAAGCAGGTTAAAGTATATTACCATTGGCCTTTTCAGAGCCTATACTGGTATGCAATTCATCGATAAATAAAATCGCATTCCTATGCTGCTGCAAAATATCAGTTAATACACTTTTCAGTCTCTCTTCGAATTCACCACGATATGTCGCACCCGCTACCATTAATCCCATATCTAGCGATAATACCCGCTTATTTTTAAGCTTTTGGGAACTTTTCTGGGAACAATACGTACGCTAACCCCTTAAAAAACGTTCCCCCCCCAGTCCCCGGGTTCACGAACGAGGACTGGATTATTTTTAGTGCAGCGCTAAAGAATTTGAATAGTACGGCGAATCTCTTTATCGCGACCAATAACAAGACTGAGTGTACCCTGTTTAACGAGGGTAGTTAGATCAATAGTGAACTTTTTCAGGACTTGGCGTTGATTGTCTTCTCCAACATGCTTAAATTTTTCATTCGCGCGCATTTTCTTAATGACCTACTTAATCGTCGCTGTCGTAGCACTTTTTTGTGGTAATTTGTCACATAAATTTAAAACACACAGAAAATCTTGAGAACGCTATACATATTTTTTTTGCTATCTTCTACTTTCGTCATCTGCTTGCAGGTTTCCTGAACTGCCTGGGTAATCAGCGTTATATTAACTTTGCCGGATTGCAGTAGCGGACGCACAGTCCCACTCGCTTGGTTAAGTAGGGCTCTCATCACATGTACTGGTTCAACAAATTGATGATTGAATCGAAGAGCCATGGACTAAACATCAGCGAGAGCAACCTGGAATGTGTTGATAAGACGGTCTAAACACATCATTCTTCCAATTCTTAATGGAAATTATCACTCTGGATGAGCAAACAAGATCGTATTTTGATACTGTAAAGATATTATCTTCAATAAACTAGAAAAACATTCCTATTTATTTTAATGAATCTTACAAAGACCCATGCTGCTAGCCAGACTAAAATCACCATACGTTCGGTAATGCCCTCTCAACTAGAGGAGCAACAAGAGTTACTTTCCTGTATAGTACAATATTTCCCATTATATATACTGCGGATTCTAGCTAGTCTTAGCCGAAAATATACCGTGGATAAAGATTCGCTAGATTTTCCCCATCCTGGAGAAAAATGTACTTATGGATTTAACATCATGGCGAGTACACACGTCTTTCACTTTACGGTCCACTTCAAATACCTTTTATCCAATACCAAATTCTAGTCAGAATACAATATCTACATTCAATGCCTGAAAGGTATTGAATGTAGATATAATACGCCAGCGCATAACGCTCATTATCCAGCATGCGCTGCCGCAACTTCTCGCCTTCTATGCTTATAAAACAGCACCGGTAACCATCTGTAGTCAGGACAGCGTAGATCTGACTGCATGTTGGGGTATGGAGCGCACCTCCGAGAGGTGAGGGAAGAGATGCGCTATTTAACACCACCACATCAGTACGATGCACCTGACTTATCGAGTCAGGATACATAGGGAAATTCACTTTTACCTTTAATTATAAACAATTTTCTTAATCGGTACAAGGAGCGTCTTTAACATGGTTGCTCAGATTACGTGAAGCCCCAGGCGCTGCCTGCTTGCTTATACCACCCATACAACTCGTACTGCAACAAGCACGAACCAGGGCTGGCGCATGCCAATTGGGCTGAATAAGCCGACTCATAGGCAATTCATGTGAATTTTCAACATTTCTGTATCCGCTTTCAATGCAGCGATTAGTGCCACCATATCTTGTGGAAGAGGGACACGCCATTCCATATTAATTGTCGTAATAGGATGGCAAAGTTTTAAGAGAGTGGCATGTAATGCCTGACGATTGAAATGATACAGCGCTTCGTTAAAAGATGCAGAAGCCCCCTTAATCAGTCTTGGACGCTTTTTATAAATTGGATCACCCACTAGTGGGTGATTAATATGCGCCATATGCACGCGAATCTGATGGGTTCGGCCACTTTGAAGTCGAAGGCGTAGGCGAGTATGAGCGCGAAAGTGCTCCATAACGCGATAATGCGTTACTGACGGCTTACCTGTCGGATGTATCATCATGTGAGTTCGCTGAATGGGGTGACGAGCGATCGGCTTATCCACAGTGCCCCCAGAAATCATGTGGCCAATAGCAACCGCTTCATATTCTCGGGTAATTTCCCGCGCTTGTAGTGATCTACTGAGGCGATTTTGAGCTAGCACTGTTTTGGCTACTACCATTAAACCTGTTGTGTCTTTATCTAGACGATGCACGATCCCTACCCGAGGAACCTCCGCAATGGGAGGGAAATAATCCAGCAAAGCGTTTAATACAGTACCATTCTCGTGACCTGCACCGGGATGTACTACAAAATCACTTGCTTTATTGATCACAAGAATATGATCGTCTTCATAAATAATATTTAATCGGATGGCTTGTGGTTCCCACCGTAGTACTTTTTTGACAATTACACATACCTCAACGGTTTCACCACCAAATATTTTTTCTTTTGGTAATGTTATAATCCGTCCATTCACCTTTACTAAACCGTCAAGTATCCAGGCTTTAATCTGCGTTCGTGAACAATCATGCAATAATTGCACTAACACTTGATCTAATCGTTGTCTAACTCGTAGTGTATTCACCGTTCCGGTGAAATGTTGATACTTTTCCATATAATATATGTTCGGTAATATTAGGTTTTCACGACAATTCCGTTTAAAATAGTATTTTACCATAGCCGTCCCATCCGGGAATCAAATAAATAATCTCTAGGAGAGATACTTTAAGGATAATCACAACGTCATGTTGCAGATGAAATATCTTTTGTCAGCCATCACACTCAGCCTACTATTGGCGGGTTGCTCTAATAAAAAAAATACTGTTCCTGATCTTTCAGCATTCCAGATGTATGCATCTGCTCAGCAAAAACTACATGACGGTAATTATAATGCCGCCATCAAGGAGCTTGAGGTGCTGAATAATTGCTATCCGTTCGGTCCCTACACACAACAGGTTCAACTTGACTTGATTTATGCCAGCTATAAATCCAGTAATCTACTACTCATGCAATCGTCTATCGATCGTTTTCTTCGGCTGAATCCTATCCACCCCAATATTGACTATGTACTCTACATGCAAGGCTTAACTCATATGGCACTAGATGAAAACCCATTGCAAGAATTCTTTGGTGTAAACCGTGCCGATCGCAACCCGGAGTATGCCCGCCTTGCATTTCGTGATTTTATCCAGTTAATTCGTGGGTATCCAAAGAGCCAGTATGCCCCCGATGCCATTAAACGTCTGGTTTATCTCAAACACCGGCTAGCCAGACATAAACTGGCTATAGTAGAGTACTACTTCAAACGTGGCGCCTATTTCGCAGTCAATAAGCGCGTTGAGGAAATGCTACGTGATTTTCCTGATACACAGGAAACACGCCTAGCACTACCTTACATGGAACATGCCTACCAGGAATTGCAGCTTAATATTCAAAAAGATAAAGTTACAAAAATTATTGCAGTGAATCCAATTTAATCGGCTGCAAATGATGAGGCTTCATTACTCGCTTCTTTTAGTTGAGGGTTGGCGTTTCTCGATAAGAGACGGTCACAGAAAAACAGAGTAACCTACTAAAATAAAAAGCGATTATATCGAATAAGAGGTAACTTACATTATGTATAATAATACGTTATTCACGTTGCGCGATCAGATTAACGCACTAGATCTTCAATTACTATTATTACTAAAGGAAAGACGTGGTCTAACACTAGACATCGCACGCAGCAAAATAACCACTCAGCAGCCTATCCGCGATATAGAGCGAGAACGCGAATTGCTAAAACGCTTATTCATAGAAGGTGACAAACTTGATCTAGACAGATTCTACATTACCCAACTCTTTCAAATTATTATTGAAGATTCGGTATTAATACAGCAGGCTTTGCTGCAGTCCACTCTCAATCAGCAACCGCGTTCAGTAAAAATCGCTTTTCTTGGACCGAAATATTCTTATTCTCACCTGGCGACACTACAATATAGTGCGCGCCATTTTAAACAGGTGGTAGAATATGATTGTCGAAACTTCTCCGATATCATAAAATCAGTAGAAACTGGTAAAGCAGAATATGGTATTCTCCCCATTACAAATAGCAGTTCGGGCTCGATTAATGAAGTGCATGATCTGCTGCAGTATACCCAGTTATCTTTAGTTGGCGAAATCACAATCCCCATTGATCACTGCATACTCGTCAGCGGCAATACAACCCTCGATCATATCGAAATCATCTACAGTCATCAACAACCTTTTCAGCAATGTAGCCAGTTTCTAGATCGTTTTCAACATTGGAAATTTGAATACTGCGAAAGCACTGCAGACGCCATGGAAAAAGTAGCACAATTAAATCGCCCTAACGTCGCCGCATTAGGTAGTAGTCAAGGTGCAACCTTATATAATCTATTAGTGCTCGAAAATAATCTAGCTAATCAACAGCATAATCAAACACGTTTTATCGTGCTAGCACGTAAAGCCATTAATGTACTTGAGCAAATTCCAGCAAAAACCACACTGCTTATGATAACCAGTCAACAGTCTGGCATCCTGCTCGAAACACTTTTAATACTGCGGACTCATGGTATTGTGATGATACGACTCGAATCTAGACCGATACATGGTAATACGCATGAAGAAATGTTTTATATCGATGTACAAGCTAATTTACGTAGTGTAAAAATGCAAAAAGCGCTTCTTGAACTACAGGCAATTACAAGTTCTCTAAAAGTATTAGGTTGTTACCCGATCGAGAATGCGAAACCGATAGATCTAGTGCCCCCAGTATTTTAACGTTTTACTTACGGGGGGTAACATTAAATAATGTTAGATTGCATAAAATTACAGATATCTATATAGTATCGATTATCTCATCGGGCATTTTTTTATTCTTTTAAAAAGTCTGTGGTAAAAACAACATGTAATGGATTGAAATCAAATGGTTTTATTTACCGGCTCTCTTTCTTATTTACCACATGATTAATCGAATACAGCAAAATATCATAAAGTAATTTTCTATTGATCACGTCAGAAAATTTTTACACTGTACACAACTTTTTTAAAAATTTTTTAATTCTTCTTATCTTAAATAAAACAAGTCAAAACTTCTTATCTCGAGAAAAGAATTGCTATTTATTTTATAGGGAAAAAGCTTGAATAAAGTTTCATTGTCTAATAGTTTTATAAATGTATATTTTAAAACATTAATAGATGAACTCTAAAAAATTAATAGACCATTACTCATACAAGACATTTATATAGCCTCTTTCCCTTCCCCCAACAAGAGGTCTAGTAAGAGATATGAATTCGATGTTGTTAAAGTCGCTTGATACAGTCCAGCCTCTTAAAAGGGTTTCTTTTTTTCAGTGAAAATAGAGTTAAGAAGAAAACTTAACATTTCTATCGCACCCATCACTACCACATAGACACCGGTATAGGTTGAGATATAATCTATATCTCAATCCACGCACCTCACGGTAGTGGAGGGAAACTGTTTTTACAATTCGGAGTAACTTTATGTCAAAACAAGAGATAGGCGTTGTCGGTATGGCGGTAATGGGACGAAACCTGGCACTTAACATTGAAAGCCACGGTTATAGCGTATCTATTTTTAACCGGTCCCGTGAAAAAACAGATTTAGTAATCGCTGAAAATCCAGAAAAAAATTTAACACCCCATTATACCATGCAGGAATTTGTCAATTCACTCAAGAAACCTCGTCAAATTCTGTTAATGGTTAAGGCCGGAAAAGCCACTGATCATATCATTGAATCAATGAAACCTTTTTTAGAGAAAGACGACATCCTCATTGACGGCGGTAATACTTATTATAAAGACACCATTCGCCGTAACCATGAATTGTCAAAAACAGGGATCAACTTTATAGGTACCGGTATATCCGGTGGGGAAGAGGGGGCACTGAAAGGACCATCGATTATGCCTGGTGGACAGAAAAGAGCTTACGAGCTTGCCGCTCCGATTCTAGAAAAAATTGCCGCACGTGCCAATGGCGAAGCCTGTGTGACATATATCGGGCCCAATGGCGCGGGACATTACGTTAAGATGGTTCATAACGGTATTGAATATGGCGATATGCAGCTCATTGCTGAAGCTTATGCGTTACTAAAAAACACATTAAACTTAAATAATGAGCAACTAGCTAGCATTTTTCGCATATGGAATCAAGGTGAACTAAATAGTTACTTAATTGACATTACTAAATTTATACTCACCAAGCAAGATGAGAAAGGCCATTTTCTAGTGGATCTCATCCTCGATGAAGCGGTTAATAAGGGAACTGGTAAATGGACTAGCCAGAGCGCTTTAGACTTAGGTGAACCACTGAGTCTTATCACTGAAGCAGTGTTTTCCCGTTACCTGTCGTCCCTGAAACAACAGCGAATAGCGGCATCAAAAGTGCTCACCGGCCCCAAGCCGAAAGTCTTCAACGGCGATAAGAAGAGTTTTATCGAAAAAGTACGACGCGCACTTTATTTAGGTAAAATTATTTCCTATACGCAAGGGTTCTCGCAGCTAAGAGCCGCCTCAGAAGAAAACCATTGGGATCTAAATTACAGCGAAATTGCGAAAATCTTTCGTGCAGGCTGCATTATCCGAGCCCAGTTTCTTCAAAAAATCACCGATGCCTATACTCAGGAACCAGAACTCACCAACCTATTGCTTGCACCGTATTTTAAAGAGATCAGCTTTCTCTATCAGAACGCCCTGCGAGATATAGTGATATATGCAGTAAAAAACGGTATCCCAACACCAACCTTTTCCGCGGCTATAGCTTACTACGACAGCTATCGATCTGCTGTTTTACCAGCCAACTTAATTCAGGCCCAACGTGACTATTTTGGCGCTCATACTTATAAACGCATTGATAAAGAAGGAGTTTTTCATACAGAATGGCAGGAATAAATATACCTGGAAACGCTAGGGCATGGTCAATACCTAATTGGAAAAATTTAGGATATAAATAATACTGATTGATCCCCTGAACACTTAGACAAAAAATATCGCCCGATTTTTTCTGTGCGTAAAATGCTTCTTTTAAAGAAGCATCAAGATAAAACCATAGTATTTTAGTTTTACTACTGTAGCTTAAAGTAATCAAAACTACAGGAATTTTATAATTAGGATGCAATCTAAATAAGATTGAGGCGCACATCTTCCGACACCCGCTACAATCTCATGTGCGCCGCTGATATCTCTTTCATATCAAAAAGAATAGGGGGGTTTAATGAGATCGCATTAAACCTAGCACGTAATATACTTTATTTTAAATAAGTCTGTGCGATGAACTATGATTCCATGTCGAATGGAACACAATGCGAACGGCATAATCAAGGCTATTTTTCTTCTATCTTCAGAAGATAGAAGGGGGTTCAAGGAGTGAACCATATACTTTACTATAATCTTTCTCAAGGAGAGAACAACATCACACCTAATTTTAAGGCTGACAGAGCATTCTTTTTTGTACTTTAAATTACTTATTATCATGTGAATAATGGTTTGATATATAGTGAACCACGTTAAGTATGTAGAAGAAATAAGATTACTTTTCTATTTGTTTTATATAAAACCACTAACTTTTTGAGATTATATACTTATCATATTTATCCTATCTGTATCGCCAAAACACTGACAGATAACATTAATATTATCTATCAGTGTGTTTTTAAAAATGTACAATATATCCAATCCATAAATTTGAGTAAAAATCTGAGCCAACATAAACAAAATGGCAACAACGACTCAGATTAAACCTCCTTTTTATATCCTAGCACAAGATGCAAAGTAAATTCATGAAAAATTTGACAATTCTCGGAAGTACTGGTTCTATTGGGATTAATACATTATCGGTGGTTAAGTGCAATCCAGAAAAATTCAGAGTATGCGCCCTTGTGGCCAGAAATAGCGACACCCTCATGACTGAACAATGCTTAGCTTTCCGACCCAGCTACGCCTGTATGACGGACGCGGCTTCAGCGCAAACACTGAAGAACAACTTGACCGCGGCCAGATCCGCGACTACAGTATTGTCCGGATCTCAGGCTGCATGCGAGCTAGCGGCGCTAGATGAGGTAGATACTGTAATGGCTGGTATTGCCGGAGCAGCCGGATTAGAAACAACACTAGCGGCATTACGTAGTGGTAAACGAGTATTACTAGCTAATAAAGAATCCCTCGTTATCTGCGGGCAACTTCTTATGAAAGAAGCACATCGTCATCAGGCCATATTACTGCCAGTAGACAGTGAACACAACGCAATTTTTCAGAGTTTACCAGAACCACTACAGAAAAGATTAGGTTACGCTTCTTTATCTGAATATGGCGTGTGGCGCCTCATTTTAACCGGTTCAGGCGGCCCATTCCGCCAAACATCGCTAACTGACCTAGCTATGATGACTCCTAAACAAGCTTGTGCGCATCCAAATTGGTCAATGGGGCCTAAAGTCTCAGTAGATTCCGCCACCATGATGAATAAAGGACTGGAATATATCGAGGCACGCTGGTTGTTTAATGCTGCCGCTGAGCAAATAGAAGTACTGCTGCATCCTCAATCCATCATCCACTCAATGGTACGCTATACTGACGGTAGTATCCTAGCACAATTAGGCTCACCAGATATGCGCACATCGATCGCTCATGCCCTATCCTATCCTGAACGGATCCCATCAGGTGTACCGCCTCTAGATTTCTTAAGTCTTAGCGCGTTAAGCTTCGAGCAACCGGATATAAATCGTTATCCCTGTCTCCAGCTAGCTATCGATGCCAGTCAACGGGGGCAATCGGCAACTATTACACTTAATGCCGCCAATGAAATTGCAGTGACAGCATTTTTGCGCGGGGATATCCGTTTCACTGATATTGCTTCTATTAACCGACGAGTGCTAGATCACGGTGACTTGCCCGAACCAGATAGCGTAGAAGAAGTATTGTATATCGATAGCCAAGCGAGAAAAATTGCTCACCATAACATCAATTATTATAGATGGTAACCCGTCGTATACAATTCCTTAACAGGTAATTTGTTTAACGACCAGAAAAATGATATAGTCAGCGCTACTTATCCCAGTAATAATTAGCTTTTCGGATAAAATTAGTCATAAGTGTGGTACAAAAACAGTTTCTTACAAGTTCGCTTCACGCCATTCCCGTCATACGACGGTATTCTTAGTGAGGTAATACCTAAGCGTGATATCATCTAAAAGTCAACAAACGTCACAACCACACCATGTAGCTATTATTATGGACGGAAACGGTCGATGGGCAAAAAACCAACAAAAGTTACGTATTTTCGGTCACCAAGCCGGCGTTAAAGCAGTCCGAAGCGCTGTAAGTTTTGCTGTTATCCATCGTTTTAAGGCACTAACACTGTACGCTTTCAGCAGCGAAAACTGGAACCGTTCCAACCAGGAAGTATCTGCACTGATGGAGCTGTTTGTGCGATCTCTAGACAACGAAATTAAAAGCTTGCACCACCATAAGATTCGACTACGGATTATCGGTGATACTTCTCGATTCGGGATACGTCTGCAAGAACTTATTCGTCGCTCCGAGTCCCTAACCTCTAAGAATAAAGGATTAACTCTAAATATTGCTGCAAATTATAGTGGACGTTGGGATATAATTCAGGGAGTCAGGAAACTTGCTACCCGAGTAAAAGAGGGGAGACTACATCCCGAAGAAATAAATGAAGACGATTTATGCCAGGTAGTTTGTATGAGTGAACTGGCCCCTGTAGATTTGGTCATCCGCACGGGAGGGGAATATCGCATCAGTAACTTTTTGCTGTGGCAGATTGCCTATGCCGAGTTATTTTTTACTGACGTGTTATGGCCAGATTTTAATGACGCTGTTTTTGAAACTGCGCTAAATGCTTTTGCTCAACGTGAGCGGCGATTTGGTAGAATTACACCTCATGATGCGAATACATCTTAAACACAGGTTACTAAAGTATCGCCTGATTACTGCCGTTATCCTTATACCCATAGTGACCGCCGCACTGTTTTTATTACCACTCATGGGATTTGTCTGTCTCATCCTCTTGGTATGTATGTTAAGCGCCTGGGAATGGGGTCGGTTAGCGGGACTCACCTCTCTAAGTCAGCGCATATGGCTTGCCATTATTTTCGGTTTTTTTCTTGCTTTTATAAGCCTCAGGATATCGCCATCCCGGCCATTCTTGAGTCTCTGGCAGGCTAAATACACCCTATGGACAGCACTTGGCTGGTGGATATCGGCACTAATACTGCTATTATGCTATCCCTGCTCTGCTAGATTCTGGAGAAAATCGCGCCTACTGCGCCTAATATTTGGTCTCTTAACTATTCTGCCTTTTTTCTGGGGCATGCTGGCACTACGCCAATATCATTATGACATTAACCATTTCAGTGGTGCCTGGTGGGTATTGTATGTCATGGTACTAGTATGGAGTGCTGATTCCGGCGCCTATATATTTGGACGCATGTTTGGCCGTCACAAGTTAGCACAAACAATCTCCCCCAGAAAAACCTGGGAAGGCGTGATAGGTGGATTGATTACTTCTGTTGTAATCACTTGTTTTTTCAAAAAATATTCTCCTATTCATGCCGAACTACATGCATTATTTCTTTCCTCTATTATCTCAATAATAGCAGGAATGCTGGGTGATTTAACTGAAAGTATGTTTAAACGGGAGGCAGGTATTAAAGATAGCGGGTATGTCATCCCTGGCCATGGCGGCATCTTAGATCGTATCGATAGTCTAACCGCGGCAGTGCCGGTGTTCATCTGTCTAATGTTTTTAACCTTTCATGCCATCTGAGTCGTAACTGGAAGAACTTATGCTACACTTTTTATGGAATCTTACTGCGTTTATTGTTGCGCTGGGAATTTTAATCACAGTGCACGAATTTGGTCATTTTTGGATCGCGCGATGCTGTGGTGTAAGAGTAGAACGTTTTTCAATCGGTTTCGGTCGAACATTGTGGCGACGATGTGATAAGCGAGGTACTGAATATATTATCGCTACCATTCCCCTAGGCGGCTATGTCAAAATGCTGGATGATCGAGTAGATACTGTCGAACCCCATCGTCGAAATGAAGCTTTTAATCGTAAGAGTATCTGGATACGTACGGTAATTATTGTTGCTGGGCCAATATTTAACTTCCTATTCGCTATTTTTGCCTACTGGTTAGTATTTCTAATTGGCGTGCCAAGCTATCGACCAATTATCGGCGAAGTAGCCCCTAATTCCATTGCCGCAAAGGCTGAAATTTCTCCCGGAATGGAAGTGAAGTTAGTGGATGGCATTGACACACCTGATTGGGATTCAGTGCGCTTGCAGCTCCTCGATAAGATTGGACATGGTCATACAACAGTAACTTTGACACCCTTCGGCACCGTCAAGAGTACAAAAAAAACTCTTGATTTGCGTCATTGGAAGTTCGAGCCAAATAAGGACGATGCTATCATCTCACTAGGTATAATTCCCCTCGGTCCACGTATCGAGCCGGTACTTAGCAAAGTGCAACTGGGTTCTGCTGCAATGAGAGCCGGTTTACAAGCCGGTGATAAAATCCTTACAGTTAATGGCCAGCCAGTCACCGAATGGCGGTTATTTGTTACCCAGATACGCGACAATCCCGGGCAGGCAATCTGTGTCAATATTGAACGAAGAGGTATCGCGATAGATATTACTCTACAGCCTGATAGCAAAGTATTGGGAAACGGAGAAAGAGAAGGATTCGCTGGAGTTATGCCGAAAATCATCCCGCTACCCGAAAAGTATAAAATTATGCGGCGATACGGTCTGCTTCCAATCCAGGCTAGCGAAAAAACCTGGCAGATAATGCACCTAACAGTCAGGATGTTAGGGAAATTACTGACCGGAGAGGTGAAACTAAATAATTTAAGTGGGCCGCTTTCAATTGCCCAAGGTGCAGGACTATCAGCAGAATACGGTCTGATTTATTATCTGATGTTTTTAGCGCTTATCAGCATCAATTTAGGGATTATAAATCTGTTTCCCCTACCCGTACTAGATGGTGGCCATTTACTCTTTCTATCCATAGAAAAGCTTAAAGGAACTCCGGTATCCCAACGAGTAGAAGATTTTAGTTACCGTATCGGCTCGATTTTACTGGTATTACTAATGGGTATGGCTCTTTTCAACGATTTCTGTAGGCTATAAAGGCCTTTTATTATGTTAGGAAGAACGAATCACAACGATGGCGATAAAAACATTACTTATATCGTCGCTACTGCTTAGTAGCGCCACCGTATACGGTGCAAACGGGTTCCTAGTGAAGGATATTCATTTTAAAGGACTACAACGGATCGCTGTCAATACAGCGCTACTCAGCGTCCCTATCCATATCGGCAACATAGCAACTGATAAAGACATTAGCAATACTATCCGAAAACTCTTTGCCACCCATAACTTTGAAAATGTCCGAATACTTCGTGACGGAGATTCACTTCTCATCCAAGTTAAAGAACGCCCGACTATTGCTAGTATCACCTTCTTCGGCAATAAATCAATAAAAACGGAGCTACTCAAGAAAAACTTAGAGAGTCAAGGTATCCAGATCGGAGAGGCACTCGACCGTGCGATAATTTCTAATCTCGTACAGGAACTGCAGAACTTCTACTATAATATAGGTAAATACGGTGCTATAGTTAAAAGCGTAATTACACCTCTCCCAGGTCACCGCGTTTCTTTAAAGTTAATCTTTACCGAAGGTATCTCCGCTAAGATTCAAAAAATCAATATTATCGGAAACAATTTCTTTACTACCGATGAACTGATTTCACACTTTCAGCTACGTGATTCGATGTCGTGGTGGAACCGGATCACCAATCGCATGTATCAAAAAACAAAGCTTATTCAAGATCTAGAAACCCTACGTAATTTTTACCTTAATCACGGATATGCCTGTTTCCATATTAATTCTACACAAATTAACCTGACCCCTGATAAAAACAACATCTATATCACCCTCAACATCACTGAAGGTGATCAATATACACTATCCAACATAGTCATTAACGGGAATATGGCAGGCCACTCCAACGAAATAGAGCAGCTGTCCAAGCTGCGATTAGGAGAACTTTACAATGGTGCTCAAATCACCAAGATAGAAAATGATATTAAGAAATTGTTAGATCGTTATGGTTATCCCTATCGACGTATCGAAACTCAAGCAGAAATTAATGATACAAATAAAACGATCACGCTTCACATAAACGTAGACGCAGGAAATCGATTCTATGTTCGCCACCTGCGCTTTGATGGAAATAATATCACTAAGGATTCCGTCCTACGACGTGAAATGCGACAAATAGAAGGTACCTCGCTTAGTAGTGATCTTGTTGAACAAGGTAAAGAGCACCTTAACCGTCTCGGATACTTTGAAACTGTAGATACTAAAATACAGACAGTACCCGACTCATCAGATGAAGTTGATGTAGTATACAATGTAAAAGAGCGAAATACTGGTAGTATTAATCTCGGCGTTGGCCTCGGAACGGAGAGCGGTATTAACTTTCAATTTCGTATCCAGCAGGATAACTGGCTAGGAACCGGTAATTCTGTCAACTTAGTCGGCACTAAGAACCACTACCAAAACTACACCGAACTATCGATAACCGATCCATACTTTGGGATAGATGGAGTGAGTTTAGGCGGCAAGATCTTCTATAACGATTTTAACGCCGATAATGCAGACCTTTCAGATTTTAATCTGCGAAGCTATGGTATGGGCACCACGCTAGGATTCCCGATTGCTGAAAACCATTCACTAAATTTTAGCCTGGACTATGTCCATGGCGATCTTAGTAATATGGAACCACAGGTGGCGATGTGGCGCTATTTGAAGAGCATTGGTATTAATCCCAAGGTTGTCACCACTACCAAAGCAAATGTCGATGCTGATTTTAGCGCCGATGACTGCTTCTTCTCAATGGGATGGAGCTATAATAACCTAGATCGCGGTTACTTTCCTACTGCTGGTTCACGAGTCGGTTTAACCGGTAAGATAACGATGCTTGGTTCCGATAACGAATATTATAAAATCACCTTCGATGCTATTCACTACATTCCGCTCAGCAAGACCGGACAATGGGTCCTTATGACACATACGCGCACTGGATACGGCGTTGGTTTAGGAGGTAAAGAGGTCCCGTTCTATGATAACTTCTATGCCGGCGGAGTTAACACCGTGCGTGGTTTCCGTGCTAATACAATTGGTCCAAAAGCTGCGTATTATAAATGTAATAACAGTAATACTAGCTATAGTGATTGTTTAGTGGAACAATCCAGCGATGCTGTTGGAGGAAATATGATGGCCACTGCGAGCGCAGAGCTTATTATACCAATGCCATTTCTGAACGAGCAGTATGTAAACTCAGTGCGTACTTCCTTTTTTATAGATGCCGGTACCGTATGGGACCATAACCGACCGTATCCCAGCATGAACATCCCAAAAAATATCTCAAACTATAATGATCTAGCACATTTTCGTGTTTCCAGTGGAATCGCTTTGCAATGGATGTCGCCAATGGGGCCTTTGGTATTTTCCTATGCACACCCCTTCAAGAAATACAAACGAGATAAGTCTGAGCAGTTCCAGTTTAATATCGGTAAAACATGGTAGTATCACACGGGATGATGTGCAAAGAAAGGAGCAGGGAGATAGATACGTTAAAAACGTTTTACTGTTGTTTTTCTTTCTAATAAAATATTAATAGTGGTTAAGGAGTTTATAGTGAACAACTGGTTGTATGCCGCTGGCCTGGGTTTATCACTCACCATCTCTGCTACCTCGCAGGCTAGCGATAAAATCGCTGTGGTTAACGTCTCCAGAATTTTCCAGCAATCTCCACAGCGTGCTGTAGTTTCTAAACAGCTGCAAAATGAATTTAAAGGCCGCGCTACTGAACTTCAGTCTATGGAACACAATTTACAAACTAAAATACGCCATCTTCAGCAAGATTCCGCTGTCATGAAAGTTAGCGAACGCAATACACTAGAAAAATCCGTTATAGCTCAGCGAGAAATATTTGCTCACAAAGCAGAAGCATTTGAGCAGGACAATCGTCGTCGGCAAACTGAGGAACGAAATAAAATTCTTCACTACATCCAAGGCGTGGTGAAAACGGTTGCCAGTAAAGAAGGGTTTGATCTAGTGATAGATATTAACGTCGTAGCTTATGCCAGCAACACAAAAGACATCACCGCTGATGTTTTGAAAGAGGTAAAATAAATCATGCCTTCAATTCGACTGGCTGATTTAGCACAGCAGTTGGATGCACAATTGCATGGTGATGGTGAGATCATGATCACTGGTATTGCCTCCATAGGCAACGCGAAATCAGGTCAAATTACATTTCTTTCAGATAACCGCTTTCGTAGCAAACTCTCTTCCTGTCAAGCATCAGCGGTTATCCTCACTGAGGACAATCTTCCATTGTGCATTAGCTCAGCCCTGGTTGTTACTAATGCTTATTTAACTTATGCTCGTATGGCTCAATTAATGGATACTACACCCAAACCTACTGCAAACATCGGTGAAAGAGCAGTAATTTCGCCTGATGCTAAACAGGGACAACAGGTCTCGATAGGCGCTAATGCTGTTATCGAATCTGGCGTTATTCTGGGAGATAACGTGATAATCGGCCCCGGCTGTTTTATCGGTAAGAATACCTGTATTGGTGCTGGTACGCGTTTGTGGGCCAACGTCACAATCTATCACGATATTTCTATTGGTGAACGGTGTCTTATCCAATCTGGCACCATAATAGGTTCTGATGGATTCGGGTATGCCAACGATTGCGGTGCCTGGATTAAAATACCCCAACTAGGCCGTGTCATTATCGGAGATCGGGTGGAAATCGGCGCTTGCACCACTATTGATCGCGGTGCATTAGAAGACACTTGCATTGGTCATGGTGTGATTATTGATAATCAGTGCCAAATTGCACATAACGTAGTTATTGGTGACAACACGGCAATTGCCGGCGGAGTTGTCATGGCAGGTAGTCTCACTATTGGACGATCTTGCATGATTGGCGGTGCGAGCGTTATTAACGGTCATATAACAATCTGTGACAAAGTCACAGTAGGCGGTATGGGCATGGTTATGCGTTCAATAACCGAACCAGGCGTATATTCGTCCGGAATTCCCCTGCAACCAAATAAAAAATGGCGTCAAACCGCCGCCTTAGTCATGAATATTGGCGATATAAGCAAGCGTATAAAAGCTATTGAGCGAAAATTAGAAAAAAACTAATTGGTTCTACCCCCCTCTATGAGATGATACGAATCAAAGGCATGCTAATCAGGACGCCATTATTATATTCGTAACCTGCTTGTTATCTCCTAATCAGATTAAAGCAAGCCGTGTTCTTAATGTCACGTTTTATAGACAGGAAGAGTATTTTGACTACTGAAACTCATACTCTGCATACTCAAGAGATATTAGAGCTATTGCCTCACCGATTCCCGTTTCTGCTGGTAGACCGCGTCCTGGATTTTGAGCAAGGGAAATTCCTGCGAGCAGTAAAGAATGTTTCCTTTAATGAACCTTTTTTTCAAGGGCATTTTCCCGGAAAACCAATTTTTCCTGGCGTGCTCATTCTGGAGGCTATGGCGCAGGCGACCGGCATTCTGGCATTTAAGAGCAAGGGCAAACTAGCACCAGGAGAACTGTATTATTTTGCCGCTATTGATGAAGCTCGTTTTAAGCGCCCCGTTCAACCAGGTGATCAAATGATTCTTGAAGTGGCATTTATTAAAGAGCGTCGAGGCGTCGCACGCTTTACGGGTATTGCTAAAGTTGATGGCGAACTGGCTTGCGAAGCGTCGATGATGTGCGCCCGTCGCCAGGTGGCCTGAATACGTGATTGATCCATCTGCCTTTATACATCCCAGCGCCATCGTAGAAGATGGGGCCATTATCCACGCTAACGTACATATAGGTCTATTTTGTGTTATCGGACCTCAGGTTGAAATCGGCGCACGCACGGTGCTACAATCCCACGTAGTCGTGAACGGTATTACCTATATAGGTGAAGACAATCAGATTTATCCCTTTTCCTCTCTAGGCGATGTCAATCAAGATTTAAAATATGCTGGGGAAGCAACACGGGTGGAAATCGGGCACCGTAATCAAATTAGAGAGAGTGTAACTATTCATCGTGGCACGATACAAGGAGGAGAAGTTACTCGGATCGGCAGTGATAATTTACTCATGGTAAACACCCATGTTGCTCACGATTGCAATGTCGGTAATCGCTGTATTATGGCCAATAATGCAACCCTAGCTGGCCATGTGGTAGTGGACGACTACGCTATTATTGGCGGTATGACTGCAGTGCATCAGTTTTGTATTATCGGTGCACACGTTATGGTCGGCGGTTGTTCCGGTGTCACCCAAGACGTGCCACCTTTCGTTATTGCTCAAGGTAATCATGCTACACCCTTCGGCTTGAATATCGAAGGCCTGAAACGTCGTGGTTTCGATCGAGTCGAACTCAGCGCGATACGCGCTGCTTATAAGATTATTTATCGCAGCGGTAAAACCCTGGATGAAGCTAAGTCGGCTTTAGCCGAACTCGCAGAGGAACATCAAGTAGTCAATACTTTCCTTAAGTTTTTATCCCGCTCACGGCGCGGGATCATTCGCTGATCATGTTAGCACGTCCAATTACTATCGGTTTAGTGGCTGGAGAAACCTCTGGTGATATTCTTGGCGCTGGGTTAATACGTGCGCTACGCGGACATTTATCAGAGATCCGCTTTGTCGGCGTTGCTGGTCCGCGAATGCAGGCTGAAGGGATGGAAGCCTGGTATGATATGGAAGAACTAGCAGTAATGGGTATTATGGAAATAATTGAACGACTACCTCGGCTCTTACGTATCCGCCGCGACCTGACACGCCGCTTTGCCGCTTTACTACCTGACGTCTTTGTTGGTATTGACGCTCCAGAGTTTACACTTGCTCTAGAAAGTCGTCTTAAACGACTTGGAATTCGTACTATTCATTATGTCAGTCCATCTGTGTGGGCTTGGCGGAAAAAACGAGTGTTTAAAATCGGCCGAGCTACAGACAACATATTAGCCTTCTTGCCATTTGAGAAAGCATTATACGATCGCTATAACATTCCATGTCAGTTTATCGGGCATACACTAGCTGACATGATACCACTTGATCCGGACAAAGCGGCCGCACGTAAAGCACTAGGTATTCCCCCCCACGTGCGCTGCTTAGCCTTGCTACCAGGAAGCCGCCAAAGTGAAATAGCGATGCTAAGCGCAGATTTTCTGCGTGCTGCTGACCGGGTGAGACAACATTTCCCAGGGCTTGAAATTATCGTGCCACTCGTAAATTCAGCCCGGCGAGCACAATTTGAACGCATCCAAGCAGAGGTAGCACTACCCCTCCCGGTAAGACTTTTAAATGATAATCAATCCCATCAGGCAATGATTGCCGGAGATGTAGCGCTGCTGGCTTCGGGTACCGCCGCTTTAGAGTGTATGTTAGCAAAGTGCCCTATGGTAGTAGCCTACCGAATGAAATCACCAACTTTTACGTTAGCACGATGGCTCGTGAAAACCCCTTGGGTATCATTACCTAATTTGCTGGCTGGCCGTGAGCTCGTTAAGGAATTATTACAAAAAGCCTGCGAGCCAACTGCACTAGCAGAAGCTCTAGTAATGCTGCTTGATGACAATCATCAGCGCCACGCGCTAGTAACCACATTTCGCCAATTACATCAAGAGATTCGCTGTAATGCCGATGAACAAGCAGCAAGCGCTGTATTAGCGTTAATTAATCGTTAATGCTTTTTCATTACTGATGCTACCTATAACTTAATCTTATATTCATCTAGAAAGAATACGTATCTTGGGCGTTAACAAAGCGAGGGGGTCTTTAATAGGCAAAGTAGAGGACCCCAGTTGTAAGCCTAAATCCCACTTATCTGTTCTCAAGTTTGGAAGACTTAAAAACTTATTGAACGCGTTGTAATACACTACACAGAAACATTACTAATGTACACTAACCTAATATATTAGCGATATATCAATGGCTTAATATTAAAATAATGAATTTATTTTAAGCTGCAATGCTAGTAATACAGCTCACTATTACGAGGCCGATATTAATCTATCATTATGTTTTACTGGATAGTAATTTTTCTGCGCCGATACTCCTGCTTTTAAAATCGATAGTCTACTTGAATCAATCCGCACCTCCCATTTTATTGCTAAAATAATACACGTCTGGAACATTAAAGTACTGTAGTTTAGTTATCAGGATATGGATTCCCCCATAATAAAGGTTTCTGACCTAGATTCATTTAGAAAAACTAGCCTTATATAGCGCAACCATGCATTATCAATGAAGCTTTGCTTCAGTACTAAACACGTACTAGAACCACTGGCATAAGTGAGTCATGCATCGTAGCGTCACCATCTAAAATCAGGTAAAAAACATGGCCGCACCACGTTTTATTCATCTGCATATACATAGCGACTATTCTATGATCGACGGGCTGACCAAAGTTGACGCATTGGTAAAAAAAGCGGCATCTCTGCATATGCCAGCGCTAGCTATTACCGATTTTAGCAATTTATGCGGGCTGATTAAATTTTATAACACCGCACATAAGGCGGGTATTAAACCAATTATAGGCGTTGATTGTTTCATGCATAGTGACATGTTGGGCAATGAACTAGCGGATTTGAGTATTTTGGCAGCCAATAATGTGGGTTACCAGCATCTAATTCTGCTAATTTCAAACGCCTACAAACGCGGATATAGCGCTGCTGGACCAGTCATCGACCGAAATTGGTTAATGAAGCATAACGAAGGATTAATTTTACTTTCGGGCGCACGAAAAGGGGATGTTGGCAAGTACTTAATACGTGGCAAGATGTCTCAAGTAGAACAGTGTTTAGCCTTCTACGAACTCTATTTCCCCGACCGCTATTATTTAGAACTTATCCGCACTGGTCGAGAAGAAGAAGAGCGTTATCTACACGCTGCAGTGAAATTAGCAGCTAATCGAAACCTACCGATAGTAGCAACTAATGACGTAAGATTTAACAATGTAAGCGACTTCGATGCCCATGAGATCCGGGTAGCGATTCATGATGGATTCACTCTTAGTGATGGTAAACGACCACGCACTTATAGTCCACAGCAGTATATGCGCACCGAAGAAGAAATGTGTATACTCTTCGCTGATCTTCCGGAAGCTTTAGCGAACAGCGTAGAAATTGCTAGACGCTGTAATGTGATCATCCGTCTCGATGAATATTTCCTACCCCAATTTCCGACCGGTGAAATGTCTACTGAGGATTACCTCATCAAATGTGCACACGCAGGTCTGGAAGACCGATTAACCCTCCTCTTTCCTCACGGCAATACACGAGAAGAAAAACGCTTTTCCTATGACGAACGTTTAGATACTGAACTCAAGGTCATAAACCAGATGGGGTTTCCAGGTTATTTTTTAATCGTGATGGAGTTTATCCAATGGTCTAAGGATAATGGGATACCTGTAGGACCTGGTCGAGGATCTGGTGCAGGCTCTTTAGTGGCCTATTCATTAAAAATTACCGACATTGATCCATTAGAGTTTGATCTACTATTCGAACGTTTTTTAAATCCAGAACGCGTATCGATGCCGGATTTTGATATTGATTTCTGCATGGAAAAACGCGATCTAGTAATTGATCACGTAGCCGAAACATACGGCCGCAACGCGGTTTCCCAAATCATTACATTCGGTACGATGGCAGCAAAAGCGGTCATTCGTGACGTCGGGCGAGTATTGGAACATCCTTACGGTTTCGTCGATCGCATTGCGAAACTGATACCACTCGATCCTGGAATGACCCTAGAAAAAGCTTTGGTTACCGTACCGCAATTGCAAACAATCTATAATGGCGATGAAGAAGTCAAGACATTGATTGACATGGCTAAAAAGCTTGAAGGGGTGATACGAAATGCAGGCAAACATGCTGGAGGCGTGGTAATTGCACCCACTAAAATTACTGATTTTACACCACTTTACTGTGATTCTGAAGGCAACTATCCAGTTACCCAGTTCGACAAGAACGATGTGGAATGCACTGGCCTAGTAAAATTTGACTTTCTCGGCTTGCGTACTCTCACGATCATAAACTGGGCACTAGATATGATTAATTCACAACGTATACGACAAGGTCTAGAACCCATCAATATCACTACTATTCCACAACAGGATGCAAAAAGTTTTGATATGCTGCAGCGCTCCGAAACCACTGCAATATTTCAGTTAGAATCGCGCGGTATGAAAGATCTAATTAAGCGTCTACAACCTGATTGTTTTGAAGATATTATCGCATTAGTAGCATTATTCCGCCCCGGACCGTTACAATCAGGCATGGTAGATAACTTTATCGATCGCAAACATGGACGTGAAGCCATCTCTTATCCCGATATTGAATGGCAACACCCATCGCTTCAACCCATTCTCGAACCAACCTATGGTATCATTCTTTATCAAGAACAAGTTATGAAGATAGCCCAGGTTCTTGCAGGTTATACCCTAGGCGGTGCAGATATGCTACGACGTGCGATGGGGAAAAAGAAAACCGAAGAAATGGCTAAAGAACGCTCGGTATTTAAATCCGGAGCAGAAAGTATTGGTGTTAACGGAAAACTATCAATGAAGATCTTCGATCTTCTCGAGAAATTCGCCGGCTACGGCTTCAATAAATCCCATTCTGCTGCCTATGCGCTAATCTCGTATCAAACGTTATGGCTAAAAACACATTATCCCGCCGAATTTATGGCGGCAGTGATGTCTGCAGATATGGACAATACTGAAAAAATAGTAGGCTTGATTGACGAATGTTTACGCATGGGTCTTAAGGTATTACCACCAGATATTAACACCGGTCAATACCATTTTTACGTTAATCAAAACGGTGAAATAGTTTACGGAATCGGAGCAATTAAAGGTGTCGGAGAAAAACCTGTTAAAATCATTATTAAGGCACGAAACCAGTACGGTCCATTTCGTAAATTATTTGATCTATGTGCCTATGCTGATATAAAAAAAATCAACCGCCGAGTTCTTGAAAAGCTAATTATGGCTGGTGCCTTTGACCGCCTAGGTCCGCATCGCGCAGCGCTGATTCATTCTCTCAGCAGTGCTCTCAAGACTGCTAATCAACACGCTAAAACTGAGGCCATTGGTCAAGGTGACATGTTCGGCATAATTACTCAACCAATGGAAACAGTAGAGAGTGTGTATAATAGCGTGCTACCTTGGCCTGAGCAGGTACTTTTAGATCGAGAACGTGACACGCTTGGTTTCTACTTGACGGGCCACCCAATTACTCAATATCTTTACGAAATTAAACAATATACGGGTGGGATTCGTCTCAAGGATCTACACCCCACCTCACGCGGAACAATAGTTATCGCAGTAGGCATAGTACTCACTACTCGAGTCATACTCACTAAGCGTGGCAACCGAATCGGCATTTGTACCTTGGACGATCATTCTGCCAGACTAGATGTACTTCTGTTTAGAAAAACACTAGAAAAATACCAGCATTTACTAAAAAAAGACCGTATTCTTATCGCTCAGGGAGAAGTGAACATTGATAATTTTAACGGCGGTTTAAAGATGATCGCGCATGAAATCATGGACATTAATGAAGCACGTGAAAAATATGCACATGGACTTGGTATATTGCTAACCGATAAACAAATTGATGAGCAGTTTCTAAAACGTCTCCGTTTGTCGTTAGAATTGCATAGATTTGGGACGATTCCAGTACATCTTTATTATCAACGAAAAAATATGCATGCACGGCTTCGGTTTGGAGAAACATGGAGAGTGAAGCCCAGTGACAGTTTACTGAATGATTTGCGAACACTTGTAGGAAATGAACAGGTGAAATTAGAATTTGATTAGTAAGGAATACTATGAGTCTGAATTTTCTTGATTTTGAACAGCCAATTGCAGAGCTGGAAGCAAAAATTGATTCTCTGACAGCAGTTAGCCGTCAAGACGAAAAATTAGACATTAATTTAGATGAAGAAATTCATCGTCTACGTGAACAAAGCGTAGAGCTAACGCGAAAAATTTTTTCTGATCTGGGTGCCTGGCAAATTGCCAAGCTAGCACGACATCCAATGCGTCCTTATACACTAGATTATTTTCGCCATATTTTTACTGATTTTGACGAACTAGCCGGTGACCGCTCCTATGCCGATGATAAAGCTATTGTCGGCGGCATTGCGCGTCTAAACTCAAGACCAATTATGATCATCGGCCACCAAAAAGGACGGGAAACCAAAGAAAAAATTCGACGCAACTTTGGAATGCCAGCTCCTGAAGGTTACCGAAAGGCTCTCCGACTAATGCAGATGGCAGATCGATTCAATCTCCCACTCCTTACCTTCATTGACACCCCAGGTGCCTATCCAGGAGTGGGTGCAGAAGAGCGAGGGCAATCTGAAGCTATTGCCAAAAATCTTCGAGAAATGTCATGCCTACGGATTCCGATAATTTGCACTGTCATAGGTGAAGGCGGTTCTGGTGGCGCGCTAGCGATTGGTGTCGGTGATAAAATCAATATGCTGCAATATAGTATTTACTCGGTAATCTCTCCTGAAGGGTGCGCTTCCATTCTCTGGAAAAGTGCGGATAAAGCACCGAACGCAGCAGAGGCGATGGGAATCATCGCATCGCGCCTAAAAGAATTAGAACTTATCGATACCATCATACCAGAGCCGCTAGGTGGTGCCCATCGTGATGTATCAACGATTGCTGCTTCTCTAAAAAAACAGCTATTAGCGGATCTCGCCGATCTTGACGGTCTAAGTATAGAAGAATTACTGAATCGCCGTTATCACCGCCTAATGAATTACGGTTATTGCTAAACCACCAATATTAGATGTTATGACTTATAGTGTATCAATTTTATATACTAAAAATTACCGTTTTCATTACTGGATTTTCAGTATAACCATGCTGTCATATACCTTGATGGATGTGATAAACAGATAAAAATAATAATGCTGTATCTTCACGCCAAGATAAGAATCTTGGCTTCGAGCTTAAGTCGAACATAAGATTTAGGTTGATAACAAGCTTTCATTTATCATAACTAAATATTTAAATCACTTCCATTCGCATTCATCTTGTATAGATGATAAACATAATAAATTATTTTGTGTGGAAAATATTTTTTTACATGAGATACAAAATCTTACGGATTTACTTATACATAAAGATAAAGCATACGAGAATATGAATTTTTATATACCTTTAAAACTAAAATTACGCACCATGTTCAGTCACATCAATTTGTTAGTAACAAATAACATTTAAAAAGAATTATAAAGTGTCTTATTAATATGAAAAAATACAAAATATGCAAGCAATATAAATAGAACCCTATGTGTACGAAGCTTGACATAGAATCCACTCTAGACTCAACGCGATATCTGAAGATTAATAATATAGGCGAGTTCGCTTCGAAAGGTTTCTCAACGAGAAACTAAAGAATCAGTCACTGTATTCTAGTGAATAGGTTCGCCACTGCCCCCACCCCTGTGAGAACAGGGAGATGTATTTCATTCTACAATATAACTCGAAAAAAATGGTATCCTAAAATTATTATTAATGCAAATCACAACATTTAGCAAAGGCTCATCATGGAGTCTATCATGACACACAAGCTCACTTGGCAAGATACTCTTTCACAGGAAAAAACACTACCCTATTTCCAAAACACTCTAGATTTTATCGCTAAAGAACGGACAGCAGGAATTACCATCTATCCGCCAGATAAGGATGTCTTCAATGCCTTTCGTTTTACAGAATTAAATGCGGTAAAAGTGGTCATCTTAGGACAGGATCCTTATCACGGTCCTAGTCAAGCGCATGGACTTGCTTTTTCTGTCAACCTAAGCGTGCCTATCCCACCTTCGTTACTTAATATTTATAGAGAATTAGCTCGGGATATTTCTGGATTTCTTATACCAAAACACGGTTGTTTACAGCAATGGACACAACAGGGAGTCTTCTTACTCAATACGGTGCTGACGGTGGAAGCGGGGAAAGCCCATTCTCACGGTAACCTGGGTTGGAAAATATTTACTGATAAAGTAATTGAAATACTCAACATACACCGTGAAGGAATCATTTTTTTGTTATGGGGTGCCGAGGCTCAAAAAAAAGCCGGTCTTATTGACTTAAGACGTCACCATATTCTCAAAACAGCACATCCCTCCCCCTTATCCGCCCATCGCGGATTTTTTAACTGTCATCATTTCTCCCGAACTAACACTCTGCTTAAACAGCACAACCAGCAACCTATCGACTGGAGAGTAACTTAAGCAACAGATTAATTTAAAATTTCGAGACTAAGAAGATAATTATCTGTGTTGCAGACATAGATAATATTTTTATATGGCTACTTAAACTTTATTGGATGGTAAATGAAATTATATTTCACTAAGCACTGCTTCAGTGCTTAAGCAGTAATACTAGCGTGGAATATTATATCTTTTTATAAAATACTTTGTAACTTCAAAGCCTTAATAAGGCTAAACTAGAGATGACGCACGCTTATTATTTTTCTGAAGTACAACTTCAACCGAAAATATACTCCTCCGTTCTAAATACGGAGATATGCTATCATAATATTTTCTCTACATCAAATCTTCTATCAGCTATGTTCCCAGAACAATACACTTCACCACTTTCGTTATAGTAAAAATATTTTAACTCTAGATCTTCTGTCGCAAAGTTCGCCTATCATGGGCAAAAACAATAAAAACTCCAGAGTGAAGAAATACCACAAGTATCCCGATAATGCGCTTGAATACTATATTTTAACTTTTATACACAACATCATAATCGCTGAGACGTATGACAGCGACGATACTACTGATCTGAAGAAAAAGGCAATCCTGCCTAATTATTTTTAGACTGTATTGTATATAATACACTCATAATATGTGCTTTGGATAAAAGTATCCATGCGATCTATAAATAGATATATCCACTATATTAGTATAACTAATATATTTGTATGCAAAAAAGACACCTATAATTTATCAGATCACATATGAAGCAAAGGCATTGCTCATTAGAAAAGTACTATAATTTAAATTTATATATTCATGATCAATATCTTCCTCCTAAAACCATCTCATTATACTGTTTCAAACAGTACATGATCTCCTTTACTTTTAGGAAATCTTAATTTTTCATACATGATGAATGAGAGAAATATTGTTTTTAACTTTTCTTTCGCGATGTCTTATCTACACCGGTTTAACATGGTAATTAGGAACTTCAATAGTTTTTTTCAAAGAATTTAATCCTTTGACAATACCTTGTAATTATTTATATACTTCCACACACTGCTTTAAAAGCAGGCATATATCATACAGTAGTAAGTCAAATTTCCAAAGAATTCATGGAGATATCTCTCATAATTTATTTTTGATTAACTTTAAGAATGAAGCATCGGAAAGTTATGTCGATTTTAGCATGACTCTTACTTAACAACATTTCATTCCCCCATGCCACCCTAAAAACATTAAAGTCAAACTGTTAAAATTGTCGAGTATATATGCTGTTGAGTGACATATTCAACTTTCACCACTGATAAACGGGAGTACCAAATACCACTAGCTACATACGTCATACATCTAAAGATGCCATCAACCTTAAGGGTTAAGCAGGGTATTACTGCTTACTGGTTGATTACTAATCATATCAAGAATAACTATGTCAAAATATCATTTACATACCACCGTATTACTCAATGAGGCAGTAAACAGCCTGAATCTCCGTTCCGATGGCATTTATTTAGATGGAACTTTTGGTCGTGGTGGGCACTCACGTCTTATTTTATCAAGACTGGCACCGAAAGGAAAATTGTTCGCGATCGATTGCGATCCCCTGGCAGTTCAAGCAGCACAAACCATTAATGATGCGCGTTTTACTATTATCCATGGATCTTTTTCTGGCATAGTAGATTACATGACAACATGGAACTTGCTAGGCCGAGTTGACGGAATATTATTAGATTTTGGCGTCTCATCGACGCAGATCGATGATCCGGACCGTGGTTTTTCATTTATGCATGACGGGCCGCTAGATATGCGTATGGATACTACACGCACTCAATCTGCCTCCGAATGGCTAGCAAAAGCATCGGAGAAGGAGATCGCCTGGGTCTTAAAGACCTTCGGTGAAGAACGCTTTGCAAAGCGTATTTCTCAGGCTATTGTTCTACGAAATCGCCAGAAACTCATAACACGTACTTTTGAACTTGCATCGTTAATTGTCGATACCATCCCATTTCCCGATAAACATAAGCATCCAGCAAGACGAAGCTTCCAAGCTATCCGCATATATATTAACCGTGAGCTTGAAGAAATCGAACGAGTACTAAAGGGCACTCTAAAAGTTCTGGCCCCCGGCGGCAGACTGTCAATCATTAGCTTTCATTCACTAGAAGATCGTCTAGTGAAGCATTTTATTCGTCAATACAGTCAAAGACCACAAATCCTGGCAGGACTCCCACTTACAGAAATGCAAATTTCAAGACAGTACACTGATCATCGTCAATTGAAAGCAATCGGGAGAATAACGCCTTCATTACAAGAGGTAAATAATAATCCTCGGGCGAGAAGTGCGCTGCTTCGGTTCGCTGAGAAACTGCCACAATTACCAATAACACATGGTAAAGCCTAAGTGAGATTATTTTTAATACTATGCCAAAACAAGGAAAGTGGTAACTGCTTTCACCACTGTTTTACTCAATTGTTTTTGAAAATCACTGATCAAACTCATCATGTCACGAATGAATATGTTTGATAATTAAAACCATAAGACTATTCTTATCATAGAATATCTTTATATATAGCCCATAAACCCATCACAAAAATATTTTTTTTCGCAGTAATCTAGATAAATCAATATATCGATAAATGCTCGATATATTGATTTAATGTAAGTATCAATAGAAAAAAACAAACTCTACCTCTAGTATTTCTGATTACCATATCATCATGATCCTTATCATCTCACTATAAGTAACACTTCGGCTGTTATATCTTTATCGCATCACTTATACAGAGGGAATGCGCCACTAAAAGATAATATGTATCACGAATACCACCGGCTTCTTCTCCCGCCCAAAATAATAGGAGATCCCACCGATTCTCTGCTAACGATCGGTTACAACAATCAAATTGATTTGATAGACCTAAATGATCATAGGGAATAAGCCTTAACCAACATCAGCATAGATATGCTGTCTAATATAATTATTACATAATATTTTCATATCAGACTTACAGTCAATTTATAATGCTCATAATTAATTTACCATTTGATGGTATATAATTAATAGCTATTAAATTTAAGATACATTAGGTTACTCTAAATAAACTATAACTGGAATGTTAAAAAAAACACCAATCTGGGGTGCAACTCTGCTACTATCAACGTATCCGGAATTAACGCACGCCTGAGCGTCAACTAGGAAGAAATACAGAGAGCTAGTCCAAAAAAAACTTATCATCACTTATTGTCCTATCAATCACGTTGTTTCAATGTGCATGAAAAAATACTTTCTCTTTCCACGACATACTTATAGTGACTTTCTTACAATGAGTGCGTTAACGCTAGAATCGGCGATATAGGTATGCTGAGAGAACTCTATATCACCTATCTTGTTCTCTTCTGACCCAAAGAACACATCTTTCTTATATCGATAAGACACGATATATTAGACATAACAGCAATCTTAAAACTACTAGTAGTAGTGCCCTGAACATCTAGCATCAAGGCCATCATATTGCTATCAATAGCCACACTACCCAAAAGAACATATCAAATGACAATTATATCAATCAATATAACCACCTAGATCACCTTGGGGGGCAGTTCTATCAGTAATCTAATATTTACCGCTGATCATGGTGACAACTGCCCTACAAGCCAGCACATTCTACAGTAGAGTACCATTACATCAATATTCATTGCCATCATGTAATGGAAAATTGCGCAATATAAACATAGATCCAGATGTACTAGCGCAATTCGGAAAACGATCCTACACGCTCGTTAATAATCGAAAGAGGCATTAGTGGAAAATCGTAATTTGAGCAATCTACTCGCGCCTTGGGTGCCTAATGCTCCGAATCGCATGCTGAAGGAAATGACACTGGACAGCCGTCATGCAGCCACAGGCGATCTATTTTTAGCTATTTCTGGATATCAGACAGATGGACGGCGCTATATTCTCCAAGCCATCGCGCAAGGTGTCTCCGCAGTTATTGCACAAACGAACTCTGAGGCCGAAGAAGGTAAAATCTATGAGCTAAATGGCATCCCTCTCATTTTTTTACATCGTCTGCATGAACGGTTATCCGCGCTGGCTGGACGTTTTTATGATCAGCCCTCTTGGGCACTTCGCCTGGTTGGCGTTACCGGTACCAATGGTAAAACCACTACCGCTCATCTTTTAGCACAGTGGGCAAAATTACTAGGAGAGGTAAGCTCCGTCATGGGGACTATAGGCAACGGCATGATTGGACATATGCGACCTGCCGCACATACTACTGCCTTAGCCAATGAAGTGCAAAAAACACTATCACAGCTGCATCAGAAAGGCGCGAGCTTTACAGCTATGGAAGTCTCCTCTCACGGCCTAGTACAGCACCGAGTCAACGCGTTGCACTTTTCTGCCGCAATTTTCACTAATCTAAGTCGTGACCACCTAGATTATCATGGTGATATGAAGCAGTATGAAGCGGCAAAATGGCGACTATTAAATGAACTAGACGTTGGTCTGCGAATCATCAACATTGATGATACTATCGGCCGGCGATGGCTATATAAGCTACCAGAGGCAATTGCCGTATCAATCCACAGCAATTTGCCCACTCAATGGAAGGGGGGATGGTTATGCGCGTCTAAAATAGAGTATCATTCGCGCGGAACGGATATTTCCTTTCGCTCTAGCTGGGGAGACGGAACCATCCAGAGTCCATTGCTTGGAGAATTCAACGTTAGCAATCTGCTACTAGCGCTAACAACGCTACTCGGACTCGGCTACTCACTACGACAACTTCTTGACACGGCTGACCATCTACAATCAGTGTTTGGACGTATGGAAATGTTTTACGCCCCTGGCTATCCTCAAACATTAGTTGATTATGCTCACACCCCTGATGCACTAGAAAAAGCATTGATAGCAGCTAGGCTTCATTGCTACGGTAAACTCTGGTGCGTTTTTGGTTGCGGTGGCGATCGCGATAAAGGTAAGCGGCCGCTAATGGGAGCTGTAGCCGAGCAATATGCCGATCGGGTAATCATTACCAATGACAATCCGCGGGGGGAGGCTGAACAGGATATTATTAACAATATTAAAAGTGGGTTACTAGATGTGAACCGTACCCAGGTAATTGCAAGCCGTGTAGAGGCGGTAACCAGCGCTATAATGGAAGCTTCGCCGACAGATATAGTCCTAGTAGCCGGGAAAGGCCATGAAGATTATCAAATCATTCATCAGAAGCGGTTGGTCTATTCAGACCGTACCACGGTTGCAAAAATATTAGGGTGTTGGCATGATTCCATTTAATCTTAATACCATGGCACACATTCTTAACGCCGAATTGGTAGGCGAAAATCACATTATCTTAAATGTAATCACCGACTCCCGAAGCATCGACCAAAGAGAAAGATGTTTATTTATTGCGCTGCAAGGGAAGCGATTCGACGCTCATGATTTTGCTAAAGAAGCCATCGAAAATACTGCTACAGCGCTCCTAGTTAATCGTCGATTATCTCTAGATGTACCTCAGTTGATTGTCTCTGATACTTACCAAGCCCTAGGAAAAATTGGTGCATGGATACGCCAGCAAGTACCGGCAAGAATTATCGCCTTGACAGGTTCTTCTGGAAAAACCTCAGTGAAGGAAATGACCGCCACAATCCTGAAAGAATGCGGTTGCGTCCTTGCAACAGAGCAGAATGATAACAACTATATCGGTGTATCCCAGACACTGCTGCGTTTAACGCAGGAACATGATTTTGCAGTTATTGAGCTAGGCGCCAATAATCTTGGTGAGATCGCTCGAGCTACTGATCTGGTACATCCAGAAACTGCCCTGGTAAACAATCTTTCTGAGGCACATATAGCCGGATTCGGTTCACTGTCGAATATCGCAAAGGCCAAAGGTGAGATCTTTACTGGTCTTCAGATAAACGGACGAGGCATCTTTAATGCTGATAGCCATGCTTGGGCACGCTGGAAGAAGATTCTAATCCATAAAAAAGTCTGGAGTTTCAGTATTAATACCCAGAAGAATACCAATTTTTTTGCTAGTGATATTATAAGTGATCAGAAAGGGATACATTTTATTCTGCATAGTCCGAAAGGAACATGCCCAATATCACTGCCTTTACTAGGCAAGCATAATGCCGCTAATGCCTTGGCTGCCGCTGCATTGGCGATGTCGGTTGGGGCCGGGTTAAAGGCAGTGTCTAGCGGATTGGCAAAAGTGAAATCCATCTCGGGACGACTATTCCCCATACAACTTGGCCCTGGTCAACTGTTACTTGACGACACCTATAACGCCAACGTTGGGTCCATGACTGCTGGCGTACAAGTTCTTGCAGATATGCCGGGGTATCGCGTAATGGTGGTAGGTGATATGACGGAATTAGGAGAACAATCGGATGCCTCTCATCGACAGGTCGGCACAGCCATTACCTTGACTACTATTGATGAAGTATTAAGCATTGGCAACCGAAGTTACCTTATTGGTGAGGCCAGTGGCCGAAATAAACATTTTCAAGATAAAGCGGCGCTTACCGCTTACCTAGCGCTACTGCTTTCCCAGCAAGCAGTAATAACTATATTAGTTAAGGGTTCACGTTGTGCAAAAATGGAACAAATTGTACACACTTTACAGGAGAAAGCAGTATGTTAGTTTGGCTCGCTGAACATCTTGTTAAGTTTTATTCAGGGTTTAATATCTTTTCTTACTTAACCTTTCGTGCCATTCTAAGCCTCTTGACCGCCTTATTTCTATCCCTATGGATGGGACCGCATCTAATCACCTGGCTGAAAAGATTACAAGTCCAGCAAATAGTGCGCCATGATGGACCTGAATCACATTTCAGCAAAGATGGTACGCCTACTATGGGTGGATTGATGATCCTTGCCTCAATTACGATTTCAGTGCTTATATGGGCTTATCCGTCTAACCCTTATATTTGGTGTGTACTATTTGTTCTTCTGGGGTATGGTACCATAGGTTTTATTGATGATTATCGCAAGGTAGTATGTAAAAATGCCAAAGGCCTTATTGCCTACTGGAAGTATTTTTGGCAGTCCGTGATAGCACTGCCGGTGGCGTTTACTATGTTTGAGGTAGGAAAAGATACGCCAGCAACCCAATTGGTCATACCTTTCTTTAAAGATATTGTACCACAGCTTGGAATATGGTACGTAGTTTTGGCTTACTTTGTTATTGTGGGGACTAGTAACGCCGTTAATCTAACCGATGGTTTAGACGGTCTGGCGATTATGCAAACTGTGTTTGTCGCGGGGGGCCTCGCACTGGTAGCGTGGGCTACTGGTAATGTGAATTTTTCAGGTTATTTACATATTCCATATGTACGCTTTGCTGGAGAGCTGGTGGTGGTATGTACAGCA
Source organism: Candidatus Steffania adelgidicola (assembly GCF_020541225.1). Lineage (GTDB taxonomy): Bacteria > Pseudomonadota > Gammaproteobacteria > Enterobacterales > Enterobacteriaceae > Steffania > Steffania adelgidicola. The sequence continues at coordinate 1,171,340 of NZ_CP045889.1, forward strand.
TGCGTCGGCGCCGGCATGGGATTTTTATGGTTCAACACTTATCCGGCGCAGGTGTTTATGGGTGATGTCGGATCATTAGCGCTTGGAGGGGCGATCGGGACTATCGCCGTCCTGGTACGCCAAGAATTTTTATTGCTTATAATGGGCGGTGTATTCGTCGTGGAAACACTCTCAGTCATTTTACAGGTAGGTTCGTTCAGATTACGGGGTCAGCGTATTTTCCGTATGGCACCCATTCATCACCATTATGAATTAAAAGGTTGCCCTGAGCCACGCGTCATCGTCCGTTTTTGGATTATTTCGCTAATACTAGTTTTGATCGGATTAGCAACATTGAAGGTGCGTTAACTATGACGGACTATCGGGGCGAACAGGTTCTAATTATCGGACTAGGGCTTACCGGCCTTTCGTGCATTGATTTTTTTCGGCGCCGCGGCGTAACACCTCGGGTGATGGATACTCGTTTTACACCGCCGGGCCTGGAAAAATTACCCGCTGAGATACCGCGATATCTGGGAGAACTAAATAAACAATGGTTATTCGACGCTACACTTATTATCACCAGTCCTGGTATACCCCTATCGCATCCAGACCTGACGGCGGCAGCAGCGGCCGGTATCGCCATCATCGGCGATATTGAGCTGTTTATACGTGAAGCAAAAGCACCGATAGTAGCGATAACCGGATCAAACGGCAAAAGTACCGTAACCCGTATGGTACAAGAAATGATCGCCCGAACCAACCGACAGGTTGGTGTCGGCGGTAATATAGGCTTACCGGCACTTATGCTGCTGCATCCGCCTCGAGAACTATATGTCCTAGAGTTATCAAGTTTTCAGTTAGAAACAACCCATAGTCTAAAAGCTGCGGCAGCTACCATTCTCAATATCAGCGAAGATCATATGAATCGCTATCCGTTCGGTCTACAGCAATACCGAGAAGCTAAACTAGGTATTTACGACAATGCTGAAATTTGTGTTGTCAATACGGACGATGCGCTCACTCTACCAACCGGTGGATATGACATGCGTTGTATCGGTTTTAGTTGCTCCGAGGGAAGTGACTATTCCCTGAGTCAGCGAGAGGAACAAACCTGGCTAATGGCACAGGAAAAAGTGCTCCTCAACTGTGCTGAAATGGGCGTCGTAGGTCGCCACAACTACGTTAATGCTCTAGCAGCCCTAGCGCTGACAGACGCTATTGGGATTGATCGCACGGCTAGTCTGGCAGGACTGCGCCAATTTCGCGGTTTGACACACCGCTTTGAGTTAATCCATGAACGCTACGGCGTACGCTGGATCAACGACTCTAAAGCAACCAATGTGAGCAGTACAGCAGCAGCTATAAATGCGACAAAAGTAGTAGGCACGCTACATCTTCTGATGGGCGGGGATGGTAAATCCGCTGATTTCACACCGTTAAAGTCCTGGCTACAGAGCGAAAAAGTACAGCTTTATTGTTTCGGTCAGGATAGAAAAAAACTTTCATCCCTTTGTTCCAATAATACGACATGTACAGAAAAACTGGAGCACGCAATGCAAATTATCGCCTCTCGGGTAAAGAGAGGAGATCTAGTGCTATTATCGCCAGGTTGCGCTAGCTTAGATCAATTTGCTAATTTTGAAATGCGCGGTGAAATGTTTACTAGGCTAGCTCGTGAGCTGGGATAATGCGCTTTCTTAACTTAAAAACCACATAGTGGCTTAAGGTTGTAGAGATCTAGATCACACCATACCGTATAGTAACGTATACTGATGTTAGTAACACATCACGTTAATAAAAACTGTCAAATTAATTAGTATTGGCTTTCTCATGATTATGAGAGCGCTCAAGTACGATCAGGAGATACCTCTCAAATAATGCGTATTATTTTATTACGTGCAATATTTTCTAGCATGTTTATGCTATCTTTATCTATTCTTAGCTATCGCCCTAATAATCCGATAGCGCGAGATATTCGATGCTACTGCGATTCGCAGTAGCATCTTGACTAATAATTTTAAACGTAATCTTTTACTTAAAAAGTAAAGTACGGGTGGGTAGATTGTGTCCACCCACTGCATAATTCGTTAACCGAATTATCCAAAAAGACATTGTTATACTATCTAGTTATATATGAGACGTACTGTTAGTTATTAAACCATGCAGTAACTACTTAAAATTTCATAAACGCATAAGTATCTAACAATTTAGATAACACTCGTGCTACTCTCTCCGCTTCACCTTAGAAGCGTTATGGATCTGTTGTATACCCATTCTAGCTGTCTTTTTTTTGATTATTAGTAAGCTGACAGAGTCACTTGATCGATTATTAGTCTATGAACTTTATAGGTAGTCTTACTTACTATTGCCGACCTAGATCGTATCTAGCAATTCCGTTTATTCTGAATTTTAAAGCATCATCATTCAGGAATCACTACTAACTTAGTTAATCATTAATCGCGTCTGGCAGCACACTGCTTACTTTATTTTCCTTGTGTTAGATACAAGGGTAGGCACTAGGGTGTAATGCTGGAACTTTTGAAAAATTTTTTCTTACTTAAGAAAACCTAACCATTCGGTAATGGTACACTAAAAATTAACTAATGTTTTCCGATTTTGCCCTATAATATCAGTGTCTAGTTTAGCTTTCAAGCGCTAGCATCCTGTCTATCCAAGGCTAGACATCCTTCCTAATCAGGGACAAATAGATCTTGATGTTTATTATATTAACAAGAATTCTACTCTTCAACAAGAATTTTGATACGCGCCTGACAAAATACAGAGTTCGGTAAGGAAAAGGACGATGGTACAAAAAACAAGACGACTCATTGTGATGGCTGGAGGTACAGGCGGACATGTCTTTCCAGGACTGTCTGTGGCTGAGTACCTAATCACACAGGGGTGGCAGGTTCGCTGGCTAGGTACTATTGATCGCATAGAAGCTGATTTAGTCCCGCAGCATGGCATAGATATAGACTATATCCGAATTGGTAGCCTACGCGGTAAAGGACTCAAATCTCAACTGAAAGCGTCATTACGCATTTTACCCGCTATATACCAAGCACGGAAAATAATGTGCTCCTGGCAACCGGATGTAGTACTCGGTATGGGTGGCTATGTTTCCGGACCAGGTGGCTTGGCTGCCTGGTCCTGCGGAATTCCATTAGTACTGCACGAACAAAACGGTATTGCTGGGCTGACTAATCGTCTCCTAGCAAAGATTGCTCAAAAAGTGCTCCAAGCATTCCCCGGGGCATTCCCTAATGCGGCAGTAGTAGGCAATCCGGTACGTGATGCAATATCATCACTGCCGCCACCAGAAATACGTTTTCAATATCGGACTGGACCACTTCGAGTACTAGTATTAGGCGGTAGTCAAGGTGCACACGTGTTGAATCAAGTCATGCCGGTAGTCGCTGCTCGTTTACCGAATCAATTGACTCTATGGCATCAAGTGGGTAAAGACGAGCTGGCAGAAGCCAGTCAAGGCTATGCTCTCATCAGGGAGACACAATATAAAACAGTAAAGTTTATCGATGATATCGCGGCTGCTTACGCCTGGGCTGACGTGATGGTATGTCGTGCCGGTGCACTGACGGTGAGTGAAATTGCAGCTGCCGGTCTAGCAGCTTTATTTGTGCCATTTCCACATCAAGATCGTCAGCAATATTGGAATGCAACCCCCCTGGTGAAAGTCTGCGCAGCGAAAATCATCGAGCAGACAGAATTCACAGTCGAACGGGTGAGCGCAGTACTTGCGAATTGGGATCGTTCTACACTACTAACTATGGCGCAGCGTGCAAGGGAAACGGCTATTCCCGACGCAACAATACGGGTTGCGCGGGAAGTAGCGGCTGCGGTGTAATCCTGAAAACCACATATCGACAAAACCAGAGGGGTCCCATATGCCGTCCTCAATATTTTTAAATAAAGAAATAATATAGTGAATCCACAACAACTGGCTAGACTGCGAACTTTTATCCCCGAGATGCACCGAGTTAAACGAATTCATTTCATCGGTATTGGTGGCGCTGGGATGGGGGGTATCGCAGAAGTTCTCGCTAATGAAGGTTATCAAATAAGTGGGTCTGATCTATCACCGAATGCAGTCACGCAACAGCTCACAAAATTAGGCGCACAGATTTATTTCAACCATCGCTCTCAGAATATCTGTAACGCTAGCGTTGTCGTGGTGTCAAGTGCGATCACCTCTGATAATCCAGAAATTATAGCAGCTAAAGAAGCACACATTCCGGTAATCCAACGCGCTGAGATGCTATCAGAGTTAATGCGTTTTCGTCACGGTATTGCTATTGCTGGTACTCACGGAAAAACAACCACGACCGCCATGGTGGCCAGTATTTATGCTGAAGCTGGTCTCGATCCAACCTTTATCAACGGCGGATTGGTGAAAGCTGCTGGTGTACATGCTCGTCTAGGATGTAGTCGTTACTTAATTGCCGAGGCGGATGAAAGTGATGCTTCCTTTCTGCATCTGCAGCCAATGGTGGCAATTATTACCAATATCGAAAAAGACCACATGGATACTTATCAAGGCGACTTTGAAAATTTAAAACAGACATTTATTAATTTTCTACATAATCTGCCTTTCTATGGCCGCGCTGTGATGTGTATTGACGATTCAGTGATTCGTGAAATACTGCCACGCATTAGGCGGCAAATTACCACCTACGGTTTTAGCAACGATGCTGAATTACGCATTCGTGATTACCGACAGAACGGTGCACGTTCCAGATTCTCTCTTATAAGAGAAGACAAACCTGACTTACAAGTCAAGCTTAATGCACCAGGTATGCACAACACTTTAAATGCGGTAGCAGCAATTGCGGTAGCAAGTGACGAAGGGATCAATGACGAAAATATTTTACAGGCGATGCTGAAATTTCAGGGTACCGGCCGTCGATTTGACGATTTAGGACATTATGACTTACGCAATATCAATGGAAAAAAAGGTGAGATTATGCTAGTGGATGATTACGGCCACCATCCTACTGAAGTTAATGCTACCATTAACGCAGCACGTACCGGCTGGCCTGACAAACGACTGGTGATGGTATTTCAGCCACACCGCTATACTAGGACGAGGGATTTATACGACGACTTTGCCAACGTACTCTCGAGCGTGGATGTCTTGCTTATGCTAGATGTATATCCGGCCGGAGAAGCACCAATTCCTGGCGCCGATAGCCGTTCCCTGTGCCGAACAATCCGAAAACGAGGTAAAATAGATCCCATTTTAGTTCTAGACATAGATGCGCTATCGGTAACGCTAGGGCTAACACTGGAGCATAACGATTTAGTGCTAATGCAAGGCGCCGGCACAGTGGGAAAAATTGCGCGAAAATTAGCCGATAGCAATCTTAAGCTTTAACCTAACCCAAAATTTTAGTGAAATAATTTACTCTTTACTGACTTCCTTGAACAATTACTGCAACTGCAGCGGATTGGAATATCTCAGATAGAAATTAAACTACAAAGCTCTAAGAGAGCTAGACAGGTCTTCTGCTGGATATGCCAATAACACCACCCTCGCAGAACTAATTTTTCTACTGAACATAGGTGCTATGTAAATTAGATAAAAACATTTATCCTTTATTATTGCTGAGTCTGATACTAATCAAATAACATTATTACAGGAATTATAACCATATGAGTAAAATGCGACAAGCGACAAACATAATACGACGAAAGATCGCAATATTCTTGAATCAAAATTGTGCGTATCTTTCTTAATAAAGTGAGGTAATGTGTATTACAGTCGTTGAAAGAATTTAAATTTAACGCGTTTAATCTATACCTAGATTTTACTAGAATAGTAAAAACATGTACGGAATAGTAGTATAAACATATTTATAATATGGCGTCAACAGATAGAAAACTAACTTAATTCAACACTGTATAACCAAGAATATACCAAATAAAACATGTTAGCGGATCCCTCAAATCATAGAATGAAGCAGTAAAGAGCGCTAAGTTTCCTTTCAAGGTGTCAAAATAATATAGCGCACCGATAATACTTATCGTGGCAGTTGAGAATATGGGAAAATATACGGCTTTACCTAAACTGAAAAGACAGAGCGACTAACTAAAAGCAGCGCTTTATTAAGCTTGATCCGCTTCTTGTTTAACCAACGCATAACGCTAAAAAACGTATAAACTAAGTGAACTTGATACACCACTCAGCCATAATAATCAATTAGGTTACAGCTAATCTCGAACCTGAAAACAGTAATAGGCACAGGTACAGGCACAATGGTTAAAGCGACGGAAAGAAAATTAATAGTGGGGCTGGAGATCGGCACGGCCAAGGTGGTTGCCCTGGTAGGAGACATTCTACCCGATGGCATAGTAAACATCATCGGCATTGGCAGTTGTCCGTCGCGAGGTATGGACAAAGGTGGCGTCAATGATTTGGAATCAGTGGTAAAATGTGCACAGCACACCATCGATCAGGCAAAACTAATGGCGAACTGTCATATCTCGTCAGTGTATCTTGCTCTATCCGGAAAACATATCAGCTGCCAGAATGAAATTGGTATAGTGCCAATTTCTAACGAAGAAGTCACCCAAACAGACTTGGAATCTGTAGTACATACTGCGAAATCCGTACGCGTACGCGATGAACACCGAATTCTACATGTTATTCCGCAGGATTATTCAATTGACTATCAAGAAGGAATTAAAAATCCCATTGGTCTATCTGGAGTGCGCATGCAGGCCAATGTTCACCTTATTACCTGCCATAATGATATGGCAAACAATACTATAAAAGCAGTTGAACGGTGCGGACTGAAAGTCAACCAATTGATTTTTTCCGGTTTGGCATCCAGTTATGCAGTGTTGACCGAAGATGAACGCGAGCTCGGTGTCTGTGTCGTAGATATTGGCGGCGGCACGATGGATATCGTGGTGTATACTGCGGGGGCTCTTCGACACACTAAGGTGATTCCTTATGCCGGCAATGTTGTCACTAGCGACATTGCTTATGCCTTTAGTACACCACCAACTGATGCTGAAGTCATAAAAGTCCGCCATGGCTGCGCACTTGGATCAGTAGTGAGTAGGAATGAAAGCCTAGAAGTCCCGAGTGTGGGCGGAAGACCGCCACGCAGTCTGCAGCGCCAGACCCTTGCCGAGGTAATCGAACCGCGTTACACCGAGCTGTTCAATCTGGTAAATGATGAAATTTTACGCCTACAGGAACAACTGCAAACACAGGGACTAGAGCACTATCTAGCTGCAGGCATTGTATTAACGGGTGGCGCTACAAAAATCGACGGTTTAGTCGCATGTGCGCAGCAGGTCTTCCATACTCAGGTGCGCATCGGACAGCCGTTGAATATCAGCGGCCTAATAAATTATGCAGAAGAACCTTATTGTTCTACCGCCGTCGGATTGCTGCATTACGGTAAAGAGTCACATTTAAGTAATGATGTAAATATAGCAAAACGAACATCAATCACCACATGGTTTAAGCAGTGTAGCAGATTGTTACGGAAAAAATTTTAGCGTTTTTAAAGATTACATCTGGCCCTAACGCCAGACGATTCCGAAGAGACAGGTACAAAACGGAGAAAAATTATGTTTGAACCTATGGAATTAACCAATGATGCAGTGATTAAAGTTATTGGTATTGGAGGCGGTGGTGGTAACGCTGTCGAATATATGGTACGTGAACGAATTGAAGGAGTGGACTTCTTTGCAGTCAATACGGATGCGCAGGCATTACGTAAGACAGCAGTTGGTCAAACTATTCAGATCGGGAGTGGTATTACTAAAGGACTAGGAGCCGGCGCCAATCCCGAAGTTGGTCGAAACTCCGCCGAAGAAGATCGTGAAGCCCTGCGAGTAGCACTTGAAGGTGCCGACATGGTATTTATTGCCGCCGGCATGGGGGGGGGGACCGGAACGGGTGCTGCACCAGTTGTTGCGGAAGTCGCCAAAGATTTAGGTATTCTAACTGTGGCTGTAGTTACAAAACCCTTTAACTTCGAAGGTAAAAAACGAATGGCGTTTGCTGAGCAGGGCATCTCGGAACTCTCCAAACATGTCGACTCGTTGATCACTATTCCAAACGATAAACTACTAAAAGTCCTCGGTCGCGGCATTTCATTATTAGACGCGTTCGGTGCCGCTAACAATGTGCTAAAAGGTGCTGTACAGGGTATCGCGGAACTCATTACCCGTCCCGGTCTAATGAATGTCGACTTCGCCGACGTACGTACTGTGATGTCAGAAATGGGCTATGCCATGATGGGCTCTGGTGCCTCTTCTGGAGAAGATCGCGCGGAAGAAGCCGCTGAAATGGCTATTTCTAGCCCGTTACTGGAAGATATCGATCTTTCCGGTGCCCGCGGGGTTCTAGTCAATATCACGGCCGGCTTCGATCTGCGTTTAGATGAATTCGAAACTGTGGGCAATACTATTCGTGCATTCGCTTCTGATAATGCTACAGTGGTAATTGGTACTTCCCTAGATCCCGAAATGAACGATGAACTGCGCGTTACTGTTGTAGCCACCGGTATTGGGATGGATAAACGCCAAGAAATCACCCTTGTAACCAATAACCCGAACAATCAACCAATTATGGATAACCGCTACCGCGATCATCCTGCAGGTATCTCTTCACTCAATCCGGACCCAAAAACGGCGGTAAAGGCAGTCAATGAGGCAAATAATCAGAGGGGTAAAGAACCAGACTATCTAGACATTCCAGCTTTCCTGCGTAAACAGGCAGATTAAACCCTGAATTTTGGGAAATATCCCTCTTTATGCTACACTCATCAGTCCGTTTTCATAAAGAAAAAATAAGCGGTACCGTTGAATATTGCGAGAAAACAGATGATCAAACAGCGGACACTAAAGCGTATTGTTCAGGCTACCGGTGTGGGATTACATACTGGGAGAAAGGTCACACTAACACTATGCCCTGCAACGGCAAATACCGGTATCATCTATCGCCGAACTGACTTGAACCCACCAGTTGATTTTCTTGCCGCCGCTCGGTTAGTGCGTGATACCATACTTTGCACCTGTTTAATAAACAAGAATGGGGTACGGATTTCTACTGTTGAGCACCTAAATGCAGCTCTAGCAGGTTTAGGAATTGATAATATCATTATCACAGTAGATGCGCCTGAAATCCCAATCATGGATGGCAGCGCCAGCCCATTTGTTTATCTGCTGCTAGATGCTGGCGTTGTAGAGCTTAATAGCGCTAAAAAATTTTTACGCCTTAAACAGACAGTCCGCGTTGAAGATGGAGATAAATGGGCCGAGCTTGCACCGTATAATGGTTTCAGTCTTGATTTTACCATTGATTTCAAACGTTCTGTAGTTAGTGCAAGTACCCAACATTATTTCCTGAATTTCTCGTCTGAGTCATTCATAAGACACATCAGCCGTGCGCGCACTTTTTGCTTTATGCGAGATATTGAGCATTTGCAATCCCACGGCCTAGCTCTTGGCGGGAGCTTCGATTGTGCTATCGTACTCGATGACTATCGAGTACTGAATGAAGATGGTCTTCGGTTTAAAGATGAATGTGTCCGCCATAAAATGCTCGATGCTATCGGAGATTTATTTATGTGCGGCTATAATATTATTGGCGCTTTTAGCGCCTTTAAGTCTGGTCATGCCATGAATAATCAACTATTGCAAGCTTTGCTAAGTCGTCAAGAAGCCTGGGAACTTCTAACCTTTAAGAATGAAGCGGAACTCCCACTAGCTTTTCAGGCGCCTTCATGCGTTACAGCATGAGCGTAAACGGCGCGTGATGACATCACGCTTCACGACGCCGCTATTTTTTGTTTTTTGACTGATTGAATATTCATTAGATATTTATGTTCTTTAACAGACAGAGGGGCCACTCTCTCCTGCCAGTTTTGCTAGTCTTTCCAGGATTTTTTTTAATTTCCCTTCAGAACGCCCTGCTACATCACGAATGTACGCAGCACTTTCTAAGCTTAAACACCGATTTTTTTTAAAATCCTGATAACAGTAGAGGTCTCTAACATTATGTGGAACGTTTAATTCCTGTTTTCTCGCCAACCCTGGGTTAATCCTGATGTCGATAGATAACAATGATGGTAGAATCTTTACTCTTAATGCGGATAATAATTGGGGTTGTTCATAGCATAACCGCATCTTCCAGCTAGCATTCGCAGTTTCCATTACAATTACACCCTGACGGACGTTGGCAACACGACACCAAGGACGAAGCAATACTGAAAGCTGCGAGTTCACTGCACGATTAAGATTTATCAGCATGAGAGCACGTCGCTGAATCCGCGATAGAGCAACTTGACCTGCTCTACCGGCATCGTCGAGAAAACTATCGATTAAATGAGGAAAACTATCGCGCATACTAACACTCCAGCATGATGCATTCTTAGATCATGAAAATTCTAAATCCTTGGCGATAGCTTAGCAACTGTAATTTCTAGGCGCATCTCCTGTTAGGAGCACACCACCTAGTTTTAATCTGTCGTTATTATTGCCAGGATGAGAGGATATCCTCCATCAATTTGAGAACCAGTATCTCTCACTTGGTCGGGAGAGTAACTTTTAGGCTACCTTTAACCAGAGGGGGACTCAATTGAATACCACATTATCTACTCCACTCTATCGATTACGGGTATCAGCGTGCCATAAGTACAATTATCGATCATTTCTCTATGGCCTGAACTCCAAAATTTCTTCGCAGGTGGTCTAGGATTATTATTAACAAACGGATTACATGATTAGACTGATTACATTATAACACAGTACGGCGCCTGGCATGCTAGGCGCCTCAAAGGAGCCAGTTCATCTTTATGAACTATTGAATCAGTATTAGTCTAACACAGCTTTAGGAAACACGTGCCGGATCGCCTATAGAGTGGTGTCGGCCTCTCTAAAACTGTAAAGCTTCCAAAAGACCTTTTTTGACCGCCGATTGATGGGATCATGATGAGATGTGACTAACTATGCTAGCAAAATTACTTACTAAAATTTTTGGCAGTCGTAACGATCGTATCCTACGCTGCATAGGCAAGACGGTAGATGCTATCAACCAGATCGAACCCATAATAGAATCGCTAAGCGACAAAGAACTGGCGGCTAAAACTCTTGAATTCCGCGACCGAATTTCCCAAGGGACAAGCGCCGATAGCCTTCTATCAGAAGCCTTTGCAGTAGTACGTGAAGCTAGTAAACGCGTCTTTGGGATGCGTCATTTTGATGTGCAATTGATAGGTGGCATAGTACTTAACGATCGTCGGATTGCTGAAATGCCTACTGGTGAAGGTAAAACCCTAACCGCTACTCTGCCGGCGTACCTAAACGCCCTCGCTGGCAAGGGCGTGCATGTCGTAACAGTCAATGACTATCTTGCGCAACGTGATGCAGAGAATAATCGCCCTCTATTCGAGTTCCTCGGACTGAATGTTGGGATCAACCTGCCTGGACTAACAGCGCCCGCTAAACGTGCCGCCTATGCTGCTGATATCACCTACGGCACTAATAACGAGTACGGTTTTGATTATCTTCGTGACAATATTGCGTTCAGTCCGGAAGAACGCGTGCAACGTCAATTATATTATGCATTAGTAGATGAAGTAGATTCTATTTTAATCGATGAAGCCAGAACCCCGCTCATTATCTCTGGCCCAGCAGAAGACAGCTCGGATATGTATCGCCATATTGATACATTAATCCCTCACTTAATCCGTCAGGATAAAGAAGACTCGGAAGGTTTCCAAGGGAACGGGCACTTTTCGGTAGATGAAAAATCTCGCCAAGTACACTTAACCGAACGAGGGCTGATTCTGATTGAAAAACTTCTTATGAAGAGCGGCATTATAATAGAAGGGGAATCACTCTACTCACCGGGAAACATTATTCTGATGCATCATGTAACCGCCGCCCTGCGTGCCCATACACTTTTTGCCCGTGATGTAGACTATATTGTTAAAGATAGTGAGATAATCATTGTTGATGAACATACTGGCCGCACTATGCTAGGGCGCCGCTGGTCCGAGGGCCTACATCAAGCAATAGAAGCCAAAGAAAATGTAGAAATTCAGAACGAAAATCAGACGTTAGCATCCATTACCTTTCAAAATTATTTTCGACTCTATGAGAAACTCGCCGGAATGACTGGGACCGCTGATACTGAAGCGTTTGAATTCAAGACAATTTATAAACTCGATACAATCGTAATCCCGACAAATCGTCCAATGATCCGTAAAGATTTACCCGATTTAATCTATATGACGGAAAAAGAAAAAATCGAGGCGATCATCAACGATATAAAAACATGCACAAAACGCAATCAACCAGTGTTGGTGGGGACTATTTCTATTGAAAAATCAGAACTGATTTCTGCCGAGCTAAAGAAAGCATGTATTCCACATAAAGTATTAAACGCTAAATTCCATGCGATGGAGGCAGAGATCGTTGCACAGGCGGGGAAGGCTGGGGCAGTGACCATCGCGACCAACATGGCTGGACGCGGCACTGATATCATTTTGGGCGGAAGTTGGAAAACAGAAATCGAGGCTCTCAAATCACCAGATGCACAGAAGATTATCGCTATCAAGAATGCCTGGAAAGTGCGTCATGAAGCTGTTCTCGCCGCTGGCGGGATGCATATTATTGGTACCGAACGTCATGAAGCACGCCGCATTGATAATCAACTACGCGGACGTGCCGGTAGGCAGGGCGATGCAGGTTCATCCCGTTTTTATCTGTCAATGGAAGATGCCTTGATGCGTATTTTCGCCTCAGATCGCGTTTCTGGCATGATGCGGAAACTAGGCATGCAGCCAGGTGAATCCATCGAGCACCCATGGGTTACTAAGGCCATTGCCAATGCCCAGCGTAAAGTCGAAAACCGCAACTTTGATATTCGTAAGCAATTACTAGAATATGACGATGTTGCTAACGATCAGCGACGCGCGATCTATACTCAACGCAACGAACTACTTGACGTGGAGAACATTAGCGATACCATTGAAAATATAAGAAGAAATGTGTTAAAAAAACTCCTTGATCAGCATATTCCACCAGATTCGCTAGAAGAAATATGGGAAGTCCCGGAGTTAGAGCTACGTCTTAAGGAAGACTTTGAACTGGATGTTCCTATTAGTCAATGGCTAGCGCATGAACCAAACCTTAAGGAAACAACCCTACGCCAACGCGTACTAGAGCAGGCAATCCTTCAGTACCAGAAGAAGGAGGAGAAAGTTACTAGAGAGCTGATGCACAACTTCGAAAAAAACATTATGCTAAAAACACTCGATTCTCTATGGAAAGAGCATTTAGCAGCAATGGACTATCTGCGTCAGGGTATCCATCTACGTGGATATGCACAAAAAGACCCGAAACAAGAATACAAGCGTGAAGCATTCTTAATGTTCAGCGCCATGCTAGAATCTTTAAAATATGAAGTGCTAAGCACTCTTAGCAAAGCACAGGTTTGTATGCAAGAAGGAGTCGTAATGCTAAAACCTCAGGAAAGCAAGGAAGTACAATGCATACCCAGACAATATCAGTTAGAACCCATAATCCTCCCAAGAGAGGAGTACCTCCAAGGGGGGATCACTGGCTCGAGGCAGGCAAAGCATTCAGTAAGACGTCATGATTACTGTCCCTGCGGTTCGGGAAAAAAAGTTAAACACTGCCACGGAAAACTACAGTAAGCTACTGTGAAACATGACTTGCTTTAATTACTCGATATACCTTGAAGATACTGTCTTTGTGTCAGATATCAGTATATCTTTTTATGATTTTTATCAAATCTATTTGTGGTGAAGTAATTTACTTAATAGTTGATGTTTCAATAAATACTTTACTGAGTACCTAGTTGAGACGATAGTCTAGTGAATACTATTCCTGCTATAAAAATAGAATTTTCATTATAATCGTGCCGTTTGAAACGAATACTGAGATTAAAATTACCACACCCCTGATATTTAATAAGTAGTACCTGAAATCAATGTACTCACAAAAAATATTAGTCCCTTAATATTGACGACAACCTGATTGACATGATAATAAAGATGTTATAAATCACGCTGAAAAAGAAAGCGGTTTATCTATGAATTCGGATTGAGCGCCGATGAAAGTTAGGGAGTTCAATATACCTATTATTAGGCTGAACTAGTAGGATATTTCTAAGGTGCATATCATTTTTATCCGATAGATAAACTCAGAAAACCTAAAATAAATTTAACATCAACTAAAAGTCAAATGGTGAATATATCGTTACGATATAGAGACTGTACACAATCTAGATACTGTCATCAAAATTAAGTCACTTCATTATCTTAGGTCAGTACTAGTCGACTTTTAATCAGACTATTTATTAAAAATAGTTTACTTATTATCTAATAATCTCGGATTACGCTTGCGTGATACCTTAAGAAGCATTGACAACTATGTCAACACAGATCATCGCGATAGGCATTATCCGTAATCTAAAACAGAAAATATTTATCGCACGTCATCCGGATAAGATCCCCATGGGAGGGGGGGGTTGGGAGTTTCCAAGTGGCAAGATAAAACCCCGGGAGACCCCACCCAGTACAGGCTCTTTACCGCGAATTGCATGAAGAGACAAGCATTAACGTTAAACATTCTAAGCTATTTTCAATTACCCAGCAGCACTTTGATGCACAAAAAATGGTATTGTATTTCTTTATTGTAGAGCAGTGGTCCGGCACGCCCTGCGCTAATGAGGAACAACGCGTGCTCTGGACACCAGAGCACGCGTTGTTCGCTGAAAAGTTCCCTCCAATTAATAGCAGAATTATTTACGACCTGTATAAAAATAGAGGGAGTATCGTATTGATCTCACCCGTTTGATTTTTGATATATCAATGATGGCAGATAAAAACCGCTACCATGTGCTTCATGATTTGATAGAGAAGACCCTGAATTCATAACCAGTTGATTGGTGATCTACCTATCCTCTTCAGGCACTCTCTGTACTTTGAAATTTCATGGTTCCACTTATTACTATTCGCACTATCCACATCAATTAAGATACGCTTTTCTTCTAAAGTCTACTCTATAAAATCAATTAATTAGTACTATTTACTACAAAAGGTCGAAAGAAGCTTTTCCCAATCCATGCAACTCTTTTTCCTCAGATAGGACAGAGGACAGTCTCAATATTTTTTCATCCTCCCGTTCTCCTAACAACAGGCCAATTCAAACGCCAAGCGGTTAGGCACCACACCGTTTTCGCTATCTAAAGATAAAAAACGGATAGCATAACGAGTTTTATGACCAGAAACCTGCGGATACAGTTGAGGCTCAACCGGGATCCGAAGTCGCAGTAAATCACCATCCTCAGCATTATCCTGATAAAAGCCATTTAAACTCATTTTATTCCTAAACGGTTCGGAATGACGCATAATATCAAGAATTCGGTTTAACGCTGAATTCAGAGGATCTAGCGTTTGTAACCAGGTTTCTACCTGTGCATCCCGCTGTTGCGATGGCAAATGGAGCCAACTATGCAGCGCTGGAAGATCGAAACTACAGCCACTACCGGGTATGGATAGGCGCTGTCGGACGGCACCGATTAAGCGATCCTCACGTAAAACTTGCCCTAAGCGAGGGGCGGCCATCAACGTTGTAGCACAGCGTTTAAATTCGCAACACAAGGTGCTAATACGTTCGCCATCCACACCTGGAACGCCTTCCCATAACAATAATTTTTGTTGCTGACGATCCAGCTCTTTGAGCATTTCACTGCGGATATCGCCGCGTTCTAGGATATCTCGAAGATCTGATAATGTACGAAAAAACATTAAAGCATTCGTAATCTTGCTTAATATTTGGTGTCGATAGAGCTGCTGTAAAAGAAACTCTAAGCGCAACCAGATACGTATCTTTTCATTTAAGGGGTATTCAAACAACACAGTTGTCGCGTAAACATCACTCATGGTGATTTATCCTGTGGAGTTACTAACGCAGCACGCGCAAGATAGCATCGATGCAACCTAGCAACACGTTCCATTATCTCCTCAGGACGCCCGCTATTATCAATAATGTCGTCTGCGTAGGCCAGACGTATCTGACGCGATACCTGCGTCTGAATAATGCTTTCCAATTGCTCACGGCTAACGCTATCCCGGCGTAGCGTACGTGTAATTTGGATCTCACGATCAACATCCACTACTAACACTCGATTAGCATACTTCTGTAAGTTATTTTCAAAAAGAAGTGGAACCACCCAAAGGATATACGGCGCCTGAATAATATTAAATTGTTGTTTCGTTTGCTCTTGAATAAGAGGATGCAGAAAATTATTAAGCCAGATTTTCTCTTCCTTATTTCTAAAAATTCGCTCTCTCAGAGCAGCACGATATAGCGATCCATCCGGATTTAACACAGCAGATCCAAAATATTGAGTGATAGCCCGTAAGGCTGCTTTATCTATCTGGAGCAACTGACGCGCAATCATATCAGAGTCTACCAAGGGTACGCCAAGAATACTAAAGGCGTTGGCTACCGTACTTTTGCCACTGCCAATACCGCCAGTCAGGGCAACTATCTTATACGTCACGTTAACTGTCTCACCCTAAAAATCTTCCCCTTACCTCAATGTAAATATCCAAAATTATAGAGTAGCTTGGCTAGATTTTACAGTCTTGCCTTAACTGTAATCCTATTTACAAAACTTCCTATATAAATAGAGGATTATATAAAAACATATGGTTGCTATCGAATTACTTATTCGATACGATTTTTTTTAAAGATTCAGATTTAACTCTTTATTTATTTTCCCTGGATCACAACGGTGTTTTAGTATGTAAAACTGATCGCGACAATTCCAGATTGTCGAATGACATATGTTTACATCGTATAACTTTAACTAATTCATTAAAATAGAAATGTAGATTTTCAAGATCTCCTCCTGACAGCCCTTCAATCACTCAAAAATTTTATTATATAGTGAAATAGTTAAAATCACGCCTCCTTATAAAATTATCTTTTTACCGGTTAAAAACCGCTTGATTCCTTATCCTAATTGTCGATTACTACTCGATATATAGTCATAAGGAGTACTTGGTTAAGATCGTACGAGAAGGTTCAACTGTTACGATTTTAAAATGATACAAACAGATTCATACTCATCATACCATTTACCCTAAATTGAGAAAGATTACCTGAACAAGTTTTCCTCTAACATGTTTAGAAACTCTATAGCTAAAATATGTAATGCTCATTAAAATATCTAGACTAGAACAGAGTTCTTAGAACATAAAAAAAGATCTGTTTTTTCTTCTTAGTTAATTCCAGATCCAGAAAATATCTAGAAACTAGTTTAGTTAATACCCATCCCACCACTTTTGACAAAGAATCGTATTGCTAAATTCCATAGATGCTTACCAGCATCAATAGATAATAAAAAACCTCTTTTTATAAACCTCGCGTATTGCGTGAGCAATACGATTAGGACTGTCTTTCTCTAAAATAACTCTCTTACCCATTTGAAATAGTTTTATCACCCAAAACTCATTATCTTTACAGTAATGCAAGAATCTTTGGTCTTCTCTTCTCATAAGAGACATGTTATATCAATTCTTATTTAGCACTTCTAATATAGAAATATTATTAGTGACAAAACATTTTATCTCCTACAAAAAGACAAAATATTCAAAAATCTACTGATAATGATAATTATCAGATAAAGTATATTTCTAATATATTCGACAGATTTAAAGCCAATTAAAAACAAGAAAAAATCAAAAAGATATTTATCTTAATATACGCCCCCCTTCTTAGTTTAGAAGCTGTGATTAATCGCACATCAAGTAGCTACACTTTAGATCTATATACAGATAATTGAGCTCTTGTCTGTTAAATATTTCATGCGGCAACTTTGGTGCCGTCTGCTCTGTTTCAGATAAACTCATCTATTCCGTATAGACGTCTCCAGTAATATCTAGCTTATCAAACAAGTGATGGTTTCTCTTACAGAAAAAATAAAGAATATACTTTTTCTCTTCAACATCCTTACACATAGTCATTTACAAATAATTAACGCATGGATATAGATAATCAACCCCATGTATTTTACATGATTTATGCAATCAATTAAATCTATCTTGGATATAATATATATCAAAACAAAAAAAGACCGAGAATCTAAGAAACCGAAAAACCACTCCGTATTCACTTGTTATCTATATGGCTTTAAGTGAATTCAATAGCGCCACAATCATCCACTACCCACTCCGAAAACCCCATTCTGTCGAATGGGTAACACCTAGGATAATATCTAGATCTGTTCTACGAAGAACAGAGCGAATTCTTTTCGATTTTTCAAGAAATAATTTTATTCTTTTTTGAAGAAGAGAACATTTATAAAAAACCTTTTAAATTAGATAGAAAACATACAAATCTAATTCAGATTATAAAAAATAGAAAATATTCTAACATTACAGATTTAGAATGTTTTTACAATATATCCGTAAGACTTATAGTGATTCCATAAAAAAACCCGCATCCCCCTAACGATAGGAGGATGCGGGATAGAAGAATAAAAGGATGAAGGATAGAAAAATATTTCTAGCCCCGTTTTCGATACACTATGATTCTTATAAAGATCAAAATCAATGATGGGTTTTTTCTATCGGGAGTATAATAATACTATTTCTGCAACCAATCTTACCCAAGTGAGGAGTGAATGGATATTCAAAGCTAATACCTGTTGCTAAACAATAGTCTTGTTAGGATTGAAAATGGTCTTCCGAATAAAAAATTAACATGTTTGACATATATAGTAAGAACTGCATATTCCTTATTCCTGAGGAATACCATTCTATCTTAGTGGGTTACAGTGGCACTGTTAAAACCATCAATTAATGCAACGATCTACGAATAGTTTTAATCTAGTACTTCAATAGTAATACTGATTTATATGACTGTCGGCAAAGCCGCCGTTCATTACACTCTAAAAAAACTAAAAAAGGAGAGTAATTTCACAATACAACGCCGGTGTCTTTTAACCTAAGGTTAAAATTACAATCAGGTTCTCAACCTATGCCAACATACATAGACAAAACAAAGAGAAACTTGTCATTTACCTGAACTTCAATAGTCAATCTTCTAAAGGATTTTTTTACTCTTGATTATATTTATAATTAAGCATCTTTCTATGAAAATAGCTGAACTCGGATGATACCATTCTAGCGAAACGGCAGAAAAATGACAGTTTTACCCCGAAAACATGACATTATGTTCAATGAACATAATGTAAAATATATATGATTTTCATAAAAATGCACCTATTTTAATCATTGGCCTCAAAGTTATGATAGATAGAAGATAAATACCTTGTTATTTTTAATTTCGACTCAATATAATTGATATTACTAATTGACTGCTTCGAAATCCACGAATTAGATTAGATCTGTTCTATACTAAGATTCAGAAACCAAGATTTTCGAATAGAATATAATAAAAACAGTGAAAATATTTAATGCGAGAAGATACGCTACGTTCTGGTAAAAAAATGCCTCCCAAGTGTGCTCTCTTAAACTAGGTTAATATTTCCCCCCTTATTACTCAACAGGGTTATTGGATATGTGTGCAAAAAAAACATGGTAGGGTTTCAGCGAAACTTTTAACTGAATTTCTATCGGAACATCTTGAATCTCAAGTATAATTTATACAAATGCAGCACACCCTCGAAGGTATTTCTGCCTATTATACAGTACTATGCGATACTGAAAAGGATTTTGCGAAAATTCATCAATTCCATCAGGAAACGCAAGCGGCGCAGGACAGCAGCAATCTAGACGCGGAGACCAGCGCCTTCATGCATGATCAAATCGCCATCACAGACACTACACACAATGCTATTTTATTGTATCTACTACACTATATGGCTTCAATGCTGGAAAATATATACGTTAAAATTTTAAATCGTTTGACTCGCGCCGAGAAATGCTAACGCAAGTAAGTACACACTGCGCCAAAATCTTCGCAGCTATAGTCGAATGCAAACCGGAAAAGCTAATGAAACATTATAGCGCTATCTAGCATTCATTGAGGAAGTTTTACTAGTTCTAAACCGAACATACACCCGGTATGTACGATCACTCCGACGTCTCCAGACACATCAGAATTAATCGCTGAGAAATGATGGCGTTGGTGACTAAACAGGCATTAACCTGTTATTTATATACTTTTAGAGCCAAAGCAAAAGAAAATAGACTGGAACTAAACAAATATTAAGGTAGATAAGGAATAGCAACATGTCAAAATGTTTATACAATGACGTGGATCCGATCGAAACACGAGACTGGCTTCAGGCGATCGAATCGGTTATCCGTGAAGAAGGTATTGAACGCGCGAAATTTCTAATTCAACAGGTACTAAAACAAGCGAAAAAAGGTGGAGTAAGCATCGCGCATGCTGGCCCTCTAGATAATTATATCAATACCATTCCAATTGAGGAGGAACCTAAATATCCTGGCGACTTAGAACTAGAACGCCGTATCCGTTCAGCTATTCGCTGGAATGCCATGATGATCGTACTGCATGCGTCAAAGAAAAATTTAGAACTGGGCGGCCACATAGCCTCATTCCAATCTTCCGCCACCATTTATGAGGTTTGCTTTAACCATTTTTTTCGCGCACGAAACGATAAAGACGGCGGCGATCTGGTTTATTTCCAAGGTCACATTGCTCCTGGTGTCTATGCTCGTGCCTTTCTTGAAGGCCGTCTAACTGAAGAACAGATGAACAACTTCCGTCAGGAAGTTCATGGTAAAGGCCTTTCGTCTTATCCACATCCGAAGCTAATGCCTGACTTCTGGCAATTCCCAACAGTATCCATGGGCCTCGGCCCAATTAGCGCTATTTATCAAGCTAAATTCCTCAAATATCTACACCACCGAGCGTTGAAAGATACAACTCATCAAACTGTTTATGCCTTCCTAGGTGACGGTGAAATGGACGAACCAGAATCTAAGGGTGCAATCACTATTGCAACGCGCGAAAAACTAGACAATCTAGTCTTCATCATTAATTGCAATCTCCAGCGTCTTGATGGTCCCGTAACAGGTAATGGAAAAATTATCCATGAATTGGAGGGGGTCTTTGAAGGTGCGGGCTGGGAAGTGATTAAAGTAATCTGGGGTAGCCAATGGGATGATCAGCTTCGTAAAGACACCTCCGGAAAACTGGTACAACTGATGAATGAAACTCTTGATGGCGACTACCAAACTTTTAAATCGAAGAATGGGGCCTATGTTCGCAAACATTTCTTTGGGAAATATCCAGAAACCGCGGCACTGGTAAAAGAGATGAGCGATGAAGATATTTGGGCCCTAAATCGTGGTGGCCATGACCCCAAGAAAATCTACGCTGCCCTACATAAAGCAAAGATCACCACCGGGAAACCCGTGGTAATCCTTGCTCACACGATTAAAGGCTACGGGATGGGTATAACCGCAGAAGGCATGAATATCGCACATCAAGTAAAAAAAATGAATACCGAAGGAATACGTTACTTTCGGGATCGTTTTAATTTAAACATGATTAGCGATGAAAAGATCGCGTCACTGCCTTATATCACCTTTAATGAAGACTCTGAAGAGTATGCCTATCTTCATCAGCGGCGAAAAGCTCTATATGGTTATCTGCCAAGCCGACTGAAAGACTTCAGTAAGGCGCTGGAGTTACCCACCCTTAATGACTTCGCCTCACTTCTAGAAGAGCAAAAGAAAGAGATCTCGACTACTATCGCCTTTGTACGTGTACTAAGCGTTATGCTAAAAAATAAGTCGATCAAAGATCGACTAGTCCCAATTATCGCCGATGAAGCTCGTACCTTTGGCATGGAAGGCTTATTTCGTCAGATAGGTATCTATAGCTCAAACGGTCAACAGTACACACCTCAAGATCAGGAGCAAATAGCTTACTATCGCGAAGACGAGAAAGGGCAGATCTTACAAGAAGGGATTAATGAGCTTGGAGCAGCATCTTCTTGGTTGGCAGCAGCCACCTCTTATAGTACTAATGATTTTCCGATGATTCCATTCTACATCTATTACTCAATATTTGGTTTCCAACGTATCGGTGATCTATGCTGGGCAGCAGGTGACCAGCAGGCGCGAGGTTTTTTAATTGGAGGTACCTCGGGTCGTACTACCTTAAACGGCGAAGGCTTGCAGCATGCAGACGGTCATAGCCATCTCCAATCACTGACTATCCCGAACTGCATTTCCTACGATCCTGCTTATGCTTATGAGGTCGCCATCATCATGCACGATGGGCTGATTCGGATGTACGGTGATAAACCAGAAAATATTTACTACTATCTGACAACACTAAACGAGAACTATGCTATGCCAGCTATCCCAAATGGGGCTGAAGCAGGTATTCGAAGAGGAATTTACAAGTTAGAAACACTAAAAGGCAATAAAGGCAAAGTACAACTTATGGGTTCTGGCGCAATTCTGCGTCATGTCCGTGATGCAGCGCAAATTTTATCAACAGAATATAAGGTAAGTTCGGATGTCTATAGTGTCACCTCGTTTACCGAACTTGCGCGAAATGGTCAAGATTGTGAACGCTGGAATATGCTACATCCAACTCAAAAGCCGCACGTGCCTTATATAACCAGTATTCTTAACGATGCACCAACAGTAGCATCAACGGATTATATGAAGCTATTTGCTGAGCAAATCCGCAACTTCATTCCGGCTAATGAATACCAGGTTTTAGGTACTGACGGTTTCGGGCGTTCCGATAGTCGTGAAAACCTGCGTTATCACTTTGAAGTGGATGCTAGTTATGTAGTGCTTGCAGCGCTGGGTATATTAGCTAAACGTGGTGATATCAGTACCGATCTGGTGACTGAGGCCATCCGTAAATTCGGTATTCATTCCGATAAAGTTAACCCCCGGTTAGCATAAAGGTAGAGTAAATCATGGCTATTAACATCAATATACCAGATATCGGTCTAGATGCCCTAGAAGTCACGGAAATCTTGGTTAAAGTAGGTGATCTGGTGAAAACAGAGCAATCACTGATTACCGTGGAAGGGGACAAAGCATCTATGGAAATTCCCTCACCACAGGAAGGAAAGGTAAAAGAGATCAAAGTGATGGTAGGTGATCAAGTTACCACCGGTAAACTGATTATGACCTTTGATGAATTAGAAAGTATTGCTGAAAATACTGCTAGTAAAGAACCAGAGATAAAAAATCAACTCTCTAATATAAAAGAGGAATCAATGAACCTCGCTGAGGTTTTAGTAAAGGTAGATGATGAAATTAAAACCGATCAGTCCTTTCTTACTATCGAGGAAGATATGATCCCCTCCCGTTCCCCAACGATGCTTAGTACTAGCGAAAAAACAAGTGAAGACTCACTGATCATGGTAGTGGAGGTTACCTCTAACGACACAACCTCGCTAAATTCCAGAATTAGTAATAAAGCGATGAACATACTGGATGCTTCTGACACCGAAATAGAAGTTACTAAGATTATGATTAAGGTAGGCGATAAAATTTGTACCGCACACTCCCTAGTGAACCTAGAAAGTGAGACAGGTGCGATAGCAGTGCCATCGACGTTAATAGGTACCCTCAAAAAAATTAAGATTATCTCTGATACCAGCGTCTCGCCACCTGAAACTAAATATGAATTTGCCGAAAATGATGCCTATGTACATGCTAGTCCCATTATCCGACGGCTAGCAAGAGAATTTGGAATCAACCTAACAAAGGTAAAAGGAACTGGACGTAAAGGCCGTATTCTCCAAAAAGATATCCAGGATTATATTCAAGAAATAATCCAGTATGCCGAAAACACATCAGCTGGAGGTGGTAGTATGAATCTGGAATTTCCAACATCTCCGACAGTGGATTTCAGCATATTTGGCGACACTGAAGTAGTGGAGCTGAAGCGAATTCAAAAGATTTCCGGCGCCAATCTTCACCGAAATTGGATCATGATTCCTCATGTAACTCAATTCGATGAAGTAGATATCACTGACATGGAAAGATTCCGTATACAGCAAAACACTGTATCGGAGAAAAAAAAGCTAGGGGTAAAAATAACCCCGCTAGTATTTATTATGAAGGCGGTCGCCAAAGCACTGGAAGAGTGGCCACTCTTTAACAGCTCACTATCTCCAGATACTCTTAAAGTAACGTTAAAAAAATATATTAATATCGGGATAGCTGTAGACACTTCTCATGGTTTAGTAGTACCGGTCTTTCGCCATATAAATAAGAAAGGTATCATGGAACTCTCTCGCGAACTAGCGGAGACCTCAAAAAAAGCCCGTGAAGGCAAGCTCACCACCTTAGATATGCAAGGTGGCTGCTTTACTATTTCTAGCCTAGGGGGAATTGGAGGAGCGGCATTCACGCCTATCGTCAAGGCCCCAGAAGTAGCGATACTTGGAGTATCTAAATCATCGATGAAACCGGTGTGGGATGGTAAAGAATTCACACCACGACTAATGCTACCCCTCTCGCTATCCTATAACCACCGAGTTATCGATGGCGCTGACGGTGCACGCTTTATTAACTGTATCAATAGCATGATATCAGACATCCGCCGATTGCTAATATAATGCCCAAATCTTTTCTGCTTTTTTACAACATATTATCGGACTGCAGTATTTCCACTCAGTGGTCGTAATACATATACGACATCATATCATACTTTACAGTCCATTAACATTCATGTATAATGTTCGGGGTTTAAACATCCCCGGTGGAGGGTGGAGAGTGTATATTATACTGAATATACGTAATAAAATAGACGTCTGACCCGCCGGATAAATAACTAAGAGGTCATGATGAGCACTGAAATAAAGACCCAGGTTCTGCTGCTGGGGGGAGGGCCGAGTGGTTATTCCGCAGCATTCCGCTGCGCAGATTTGGGTTTAGAGACCGTTATAGTAGAACGCTACCCCACTCTAGGAGGGGTCTGTCTAAATGTAGGGTGTATCCCTTCGAAAGCTTTATTACACCTTGCCAAAGTGATTGAAGAAACTAAGGCAATGAGTAAAAATGGGGTCGTCTTCAACGACCCAACAATTAATATTGATAAAATCCGAACCTGGAAAGAAAAAGTAGTCAAACAACTGACGAACGGTCTAGTAGATATGGCTACAGCACGGCAAGTCCAGGTGCTACATGGTTCTGGTAAATTTACTGGTAGCAACACCCTCCAAGTGGAAGGAAGCAATGGTATTACCAACATCACCTTCCAAAATGCTATCATCGCAGCAGGTTCACACTCAATTTTACCACCGTTTATTCCTCAGGACGATCCTCGCTTATGGAACTCAAGTGATGCTCTTGCCCTGAGCTCAATACCAAAGCGACTGCTAATCATAGGCGGGGGTATTATCGGGTTGGAAATGGCTACTATTTATCATGCTTTGGGATCAGTAATCGATGTGGTAGAAATGTTTGATCAGGTCATTCCATCAGCAGATAAGGACGTAATAAAAATCTTTACCAAACATATTAGTTGCCATTTTAATCTGATGCTAGAAACGAAAGTTATCTCAATAGAACCACAACAAAACGGCATTCATGTCACCATGAATGGAAAAAACGCACCAGTAGAGACGCAATATTATGACGCCGTACTAGTGGCGATTGGTCGTATGCCAAACGGCAAGTTACTAAATGCTAGCCAGGCTGGAGTCACAGTGAATGATCGTGGCTTTATACACGTCGATAAACAAATGCGCACTAATGTACCGCACATCTATGCTATTGGTGATATCATCGGTCAACCAATGGTAGCACATAAAGGCATCCACGAAGGACATGTAGCTGCTGAAGTTATTGCTGGTAAGAAACACTATTTTGATCCAAAAGTGATTCCGTCTATCGCCTACACCAATCCAGAAGTAGCATGGATCGGTGTAACAGAAAAAGAAGCAATAGCAAAAGGCATTAGCTATGAAGTTTCTACGTTTCCATGGAGAGCATCCGGTCGTGCAATTGCATCCGACTATCCAGATGGAATGACAAAACTCATTTTCGATAAAGAAAACCATCGAGTGATTGGCGGTGCAATAATTGGCGCAAATGGCGGCGAGCTTTTAGGTGAAATCGGCTTAGCGATTGAAATGGGCTGTGATGCGGAAGATATCGCACTGAGTATCCATGCACACCCGACCCTGTATGAATCAGTTGGCCTGGCGGCAGAAGTTTACACAGGCGCTATTACTGACATACCTAATAGAAAAGCCAAGAAAAAGCAATAACTTTCTTTCATCCTGGGGTAAAAAGCGCCTTTTGGCGCCTTTTTATATCATGGCGTATAGCCTTTATCCCTGCCATCTCTTCTAAAATTTTAGAATATATTCTATTTTAGAAAAAACATTTCTAATAGAAACAAACGGTATCATGTAATGTAAAATGATCCTTGATATTAAACGAAATCGATTTTACTTTGAAGAATCGTGACTATATCAAAAATATTTTTGATATATAGAATATATATACATAACAAGTCTATATAGGACTACCTGACGTATAAAAAATCTGTGATCATGATTCAATATTATAGATAAAATATTATTGAACAATATATAGCTATCTCGCCGTATTAAACAATCTGAGTGTTATTTTTATCTCAGCTTTCCTTAGAAAAAAAAACACCACCAAGAAACCATAATGCTTCCGTTTTTTACTTTCTTGATGTTCAGCATGTCTAACTATAAACTTTATAGTTTATATAATATTTAGATCACTGGTGATTAGTATTTTTTTTCTTCAATGGAAATATTTAAAAATGCGTTTTCCTCAATTCTATTTTCACTCATTTCTTATTTCATACCCAGTTGCATCTGTTAAAAACAGACCATGATTTATTTATTTGTTTTATGATTCTTCTAATAAATCAGTAGGTAAAACCGTTTTTTTCTTCTGATTAGTTGCACCAGTTTTTTTATCATGTACAGTGATACCTTTCATACATCTGACAGTTATTGTTTTACTGATTACTAAAGAAATAGACAGCGATTTCTTATGCTTCTTAGATCAATAATCGAATTCATAATAACTTGAGATGTTACTCTACTATCAAATGACACTGATAAAAACAAATTGATTTTTGATGGTGCTGAAGCAATATAAAAGTACGCCCACATCTCTTGATTGCAGTAAACATCACTCCGGTAGAGGTAAATATGGGTAAAGCTCTCGTTATCGTTGAGTCGCCAGCCAAAGCAAAAACGATTAATAAATATTTAGGTCAAGACTACGTTGTGAAATCAAGCGTTGGTCATATTCGCGATTTGCCGATTAACGGTTCCGTCTATCAAAAACACAATCACTCTAGTAACAAGAAAAAAAACAAACACGATCTGCAGCATCCATTAGTCAACAGAATGGGAATTGATCCTTACCATGACTGGATAGCGCAATATGAAATTTTACCCGGCAAAGAGAAAGTGGTAACCGAGCTAAAAACTCTTGCAGAAAAAGCCGATCATATCTATCTAGCAACAGACCTTGACCGAGAAGGAGAAGCTATTGCCTGGCATTTACGTGAAGTGATCGGCGGTGATGAGAAACGTTTTAGCCGCGTCGTATTTAATGAGATCACTCACAACGCGATCACTCAAGCCTTTAAAAATCCATGTGCACTAAACATGAACCGAGTATATGCTCAGCAAGCAAGGCGATTTATGGACCGCGTCGTCGGTTATATGATCTCACCGTTATTATGGCAGAAAATTGCTCGCGGCCTTTCAGGTGGTCGAGTCCAGTCAGTAGCAGTTAGGCTCATAGTAGAGCGCGAACGGGAAATTAAAACATTTGTACCGCAAGAGTATTGGGAATTATACGCTCATCTACAAACCGCACTAACGATGCAGGTAACACATCAAGGAAAAAAACTCTTCAAACCAATTAATCATCAGGAAATGTTATCAGCAATAAATCTTCTGGAAAATTCAGAGTATGTAGTTAGAAATCGTGACGATAAAGTGAGCATGAGCAAACCAGGAGCGCCATTCACCACCTCCACACTGCAACAGGCAGCAAGTTCCCACCTGGGCTATGGAGTAAAAAAAACCATGAGGTTAGCACAACAACTGTATGAAGCCGGGTATATTACCTATATACGTACCGATTCTACTAATTTGAGTCAGGATGCGCTAACCATGGCTCGAAATTATATCCGTACTTCTTTCGGACACCATTATCTACCGAAGCGATCTAATAAATATGCCACTAAAAATAATGTCCAGGAGGCACATGAAGCGATTCGCCCCTCCGAGGTATATACTCTGTCAGAAAAACTAAAAGACATGGAATCTTCTGCACAAAAACTATATCAACTCATATGGTGTCAATTCATTACCTGCCAAATGACTCCAGCGCAATATAATTGCACCACACTCACCGTAACCGCCGGTGAGTTTCAATTACGTGCTCGAGCCAGAACACTATGTTTTGATGGGTGGATAAAACTAATGCCGGCAATACGTACGATCGAAGAAGATAAGACTTTACCGACGGTAGAAGTTGGCCAAAGACTTCAATTAACTAAATTGCTGCCACGTCGGCATTATACCAAACCACTCCCGCGATATAGCGAAGCTTCACTAGTCAAAGAGTTAGAGAAACGAGGCATTGGCCGACCCTCGACTTATGTATCGATTATCTCTACAATTCAAGATCGCGGCTATGTCCATATAGAAAACCGACGTTTTTACGCTGAGAAGATGGGAGAAATCGTTACCGATCGTCTAACAGAAAACTTTCATGAACTAATGAATTATGATTTTACTGCTAAAATGGAAGATACCCTCGATCAGGTAGCAGCAAATCAGCAGGAATGGAAGAGTCTCTTAAATATATTCTTTGAAAAATTCACCCAGCAGCTAGAAAACGCCACGAAAGATCCGAAAGACGGAGGCATGCGCCCAAATCCAATCGTGATGACCGTCATTGATTGTCCAGTCTGCGGCCGAAACATGGGAATCCGTACTGCTAGTACCGGCGTCTTCCTAAGTTGTTCGGGCTACGGCCTACCCTTAAAGGAGCGATGCAAAAGCACTATTAATCTCATTCCAGCATCTGAAGCTCTAAACGTTTTGGAAGGTGAGGATGCAGAAACAAATGCATTGCGCTTACGCCGCCGCTGTAGAAAATGCGGCACCGCTATGGATAATTATATCATTAACAGCCATCATCAACTTCACGTTTGCGGAAATAATCCGCAATGTGATACATACGATATAGAACAAGGTGATTTCCGTATCAAAGGTCAAAATAGTCCCGTCATCCAATGTGAGAAATGTAGCGCTGACATGCAGATGAAAGTAGGACCTTTTGGGAAATATATGGGCTGTACAAACGATGCGTGTAAAAACACTCGTAAAATTCTGCGCACCGGCGAAGTCGCAAGACCACAGGCAGATCCAGTATTGCTACCTGAGTTGCCGTGCGAGAAATCAGATGCGTACTTTGTACTACGTGAGGGAGAAGCAGGGATATTTTTGGCCGCTAACACATTTCCGAAATCTAGAGAAACCCGAGCCCCTCTAATTTCAGAACTAGCCCGTTTTCGCGATCGCTTGCCAGAAAAACTACGATATTTAGCCGATGCACCTCTACAAGATGACAAGGGTAACGCGACTTTTGTACGCTTCAGCCGTAAAACAAAGCAACAATACGCTGCCTCTAAAAAAGACGGCAAGGCTACTGGATGGTGTGCTTTCTACATTAATACTACATGGCAGGTCACTCAAAAGTAATTCAGTTAACATTTATAATATCACTTTTTAATGCACTAAAATTAATTGTCTTTATAATTCCATACTCAAATCACGTCTTTCTTAAAGAGACGATATCTGTGATTCACTATAACTAATATACTCTAACTAAAAATAGTTTTTCTATTAAATCGATCAATTTAATTCTAAACGTGATACTTGGAATACAATTAGTTAGCTTTAAGCACTCTATCTTATCCCAGAGTGCTGCATGTCGCTAGGATATATATTGTGCAGTGCTTACAAAGCATGCGCTACCCCTCACCTTATGGAGGATGTATAAAGTGCTAACTTATCTTTTTGTATTCTTTACTTTTACTGGAATTATCCGCACCGGATAACATTTTACATCCAGATAATTACTTCACTATGTGTATAACAAGAAGTCTTAACGTTATTAATACAAGAACCGTAAATACACTTGTGAATATAACGGTGGCTGAAATAAATACTAACAATCATTGCATCCCTTTACGGAATACAGCATATTAAACTCTAGCTATAGATTTTTTATATATTTATAAATGAATGATGAAACAGCTCTCTTTCCAAGCGAGTCGCTAATACAGATAAAAAAATAGTAAAAATGTATTCTCAGCAATATACGCCCGCTGATTTATATGCTATAATGTAAAACAACTTCATCCGTGATATCATACGGATTAATTTTATCAAACATTTAATCAATCACATACTGTAACGGTCGTAGAGACAAAACGCTACTTTGATCTTCCTTAACACGCAGAAGACTGTTAGGTTTTAAATTTTTCTTCAGCACTGCCTGTATCCAGACAGTGGCATCCTCCAAGTTACAAGCTGCGAGCACTGTACCAGTTTGGCGCCAATGATCACCAATCTTCAGCTCCAACTTGTCACCGACAGTGGGAAGATAGCTGGCTTTCCCAGCTAGCCAGTACAAACCTCGTGTATTCACTCCATGATATTTAGCACGTGCTACCATTTCTTGGCCGGCGTAACACCCCTTATTAAAGCTAATAGCATTCAACATCTGTAGATTAGCCGCCTGTGGGATAAACTGCGCTGCATTAACACTATCAATTACTGGATAGCCTGCCTCTATATCCAGTGCTAGCCATTGCCGACTATCGTTAAACTGCGCCTGACCGATTAGCTGGTCTTGCAAGGAAATACATACCGATCGAGTTGTTATTAACAAAAACCGAGGCCTAGGAAGATTAAAATAAAGCAGAGTGGTTTCCTGATTATGCGAAACGGGATGGATTTCATCTGGCACTCTACTAAAGAACCGGGCAAGTACTCGCCGCGCCTGAAAACCAGCAACACCCAACATCACCGTTTCATCATCGGCAATAATATTGGTTCTGGAAAAGACAGCGTACTTTTTTAATTCAGCGATCTGACTATTGCGTACACTACGCCGTTCAATAAAAGCCACCCCATCTCCGTGGTAAAAGACGCACAAGTAACTTAACATCTTCCCTTTAGCATCGCAATGAGCACCAAAGCTAAAGTGCTCAGGATCTAATGAAGCGACATCGCAAGTTAACTGGCCCTGTAAATATTTCATACTTTCCGCACCGTTAAGCCGGACTAATCCCCAATCCTCCTGAGAAATAAGTGTTAACGGCAAATAGATTGAAGGCAATGGGAAACGAGAAGGAAAAATAATTGAAGATGACATCTAGTGATCCTATATAGTCCCCTGGAAATATATTAATTGTAACTCCCCAATATTTTCAAGAAAATATGGTCTTTGGTTTTCAGTATTTATTAAATCAATTACGAATTGATTGACTTTAAATGATATCCTATGTAGGTTTTTTAAAAACCTGTTTTTTATAAAAACCCAGAGTTGACATCTACAAAATAGATAATCTACTATAGAGTATCTTCGAATTAATGTTGCGTTATACTTATGAAATATAATATAATCATAACAATATCCAACCCCAAAGAAAAATCGACAATGTCACGTAAATTTAATTTAACAGAAAATATTCCAATTCTCAATACCAATAAAAGTCACGGCACTAGAATAGTGATAAAAAATAATATTATTACATTTAAAAAATGATAATAGTTAATTAAGAATTTATTTTCCCCGAAAACCTATCAAATTAAAATAAAGAAATTTAAATAAATACAATCAGTTAAACATAAATCACCTGGATCAGTTTGTTTTTGAGAGCATATATAATCAATTTGCATTTCTCAATGAGAATCACGTTAGGAAATTTCCATGACGAAAAGTCATGCATCAATAAAAAGAAATATCATAGATAAATAATTAAATTTTAACTGGATTGTATAAATTTAAAAATCCTATTTTTACTAAAAACCTAATTTCATTTTTATCTTTTTCTTATTTTACATTCATAAAAATAAACCAGTATAAATCCTAGATTTAGTTATATTGAATATAGCATACATCTGTATTTTTTTAACTCTTATCATCATTAAAAACTAAATAAATCCCAATAAAAATACAAAATATGTTTATCGCAATAGATTACCTCTGTTATCACTCTATACAAGGATAAAAAGCAAATTGTTTAGTCGTAAAACGTTTGTACAGTCTATGTCAATAGACACACAACTGAATCTAAGCAATCCAAAATAAAAGCATCCCACTTTCTAAAATATAATCCGTGATTATAGCACTCCTTTTATTACAGATAAAAATCTTGCACCCCTCATAGATAATCGGCAATATAGTCCAAAGCATAACAATATAAAATTATAGTTAATCTAATTCCTAGTTCCCGATCTTCATGAATTGCTCTAAGATAGAGCTACAATTCCCGATTAGAAAATGAAAGACTATGTATGGAACACGTTGAAATTAAAGCCCTACTAATGAATACCCTAGAATTAGACGCAGTCCATGTAAGCGGCAATGGTACTCATTTTCAGGTGATTGCAGTCAGCAATCACTTCACCGGCATGAGCCGAGTAAAAAAACAGCAGATGATTTATGCACCACTGATGGAATACATATCAGATAATCGCATTCATGCTTTATCGATTCAAACCTATACCCAGGAAGAGTGGGATAGCCATCGCACGCTGTAATAGTTTGTAAATATTACCCTTAGGGGTAATCATTTTGTGCATTAAATAAAAGAGCAGTTATAATGGATAAATTTCATATCCAGGGTCCTACCCGATTAAGCGGCGAAGTTACAATCTCAGGTGCCAAAAATGCCGCCCTACCGATTTTATTTTCTACGTTACTGGCAGAGGAACCAGTGGAAATACAAAATGTCCCTAAATTAAAAGACATTGACACCACAATGACACTACTGCGCCAACTTGGTGCTAAAGTTGAACGGAATGACTCAGTATATATAGACGCCCGCGATGTCAACGTGTATTTCGCACCATATGAGCTAGTAAAAACGATGCGCGCATCGATTTGGGCACTAGGACCGCTAGTCGCGCGTTTTGGCCAGGGGAAAGTATCATTACCGGGTGGCTGCGCCATCGGGGCGAGACCCATAGATCTCCATATCAGTGGCTTGGAGAAACTTGGGGCAACTATCGAGTTAGAAGACGGTTACGTTAAAGCATCTGTAGTTGGACGTTTGCGCGGTGCTCATATTGTTATGGATCAGATCAGCGTTGGCGCGACGGTAACAATTATGAGCGCTGCAACATTAGCGATGGGCACCACTATTATCGAAAATGCCGCCAGGGAACCGGAAATTGTTGATACCGCTAATTTTCTTATAAGCCTTGGCGCGAAGATTAGCGGTGCCGGCGCTAGCACTTATAAAATCACCATCGAAGGGGTTAAACGACTTGGAGGCGGTGTTTATCGGATACTTCCAGATCGTATTGAAACCGGGACTTTCTTGGTGGCAGCCGCCATATCCAGAGAACGTGTCATCTGTCACTCTACCCGTCCTGACATGCTGAATAGCGTACTTATTAAGCTACGGGAAGCAGGGGCGGATATTACGGTCGGCACTGACTGGATTAGTCTAGATATGCACGGGCATCAACCAAAAGCGGTTCGGGTACGCACTGCTGCCCATCCTGGATTTCCTACAGATATGCAGGCACAATTCAGTTTATTAAATCTCGTAGCCAACGGGACAGGTATAATCACTGAAACTATTTTTGAAAATCGCTTCATGCATATCCCCGAGTTGATGCGGATGGGGGCGCAAGCAGAAGTGACAAATAATACAGTGATCTGCCATGGTATCGAGACGCTCTTCGGTGCACAGGTAATGGCCACCGATTTACGCGCTTCAGCTAGCTTAGTTTTAGCTGGCTGTATCGCTGAAGGTGTAACTAGCGTGGATCGCATTTATCATATCGATCGCGGTTATGATTGCATCGAAGAAAAACTGCGGCGTATGGGTGCGAATATCAAGAGAATTAACAGATAATAAATATTGTTTATGCATAACGTTAAATATATAACACGGCTCATATGGGCAGTACTTTTCTTTTTATAGAAGATGATGACTTCACCGTTATCTTTACCATTGATTTTATATTTTTCGTCATTTTACATAAATCAAACTGGCATCGAAACCTCAAATCAAGCGTCCATGTGACATCCTTTTACCACACTATCGTTACAATAGTTAGATGCAGGGTTCACTATGCTCTTGAGCTTCTGCTATCACGTCATTTTTTCATAAAAAGTATTTTTTATGCTATACAAAATCTTTTGAAAAGATAGTATCGGGTATACGTCGTGCTTTAACTGTAAGAACTATACCTCCTAATACTTAAAGGTTAATGATTAGACCCCTAATTGTTTTTCAACAAGTGTATATCGCCTCTTCAGGCGGCCTAAATAATTTTAAGAAAACTATTTGTTCTCAGGACATATTCATTAACTAAAAATCGCATTTCCAGTAGGAAAGAAATACGAAATTTAAATACAATATAAAACTGCAATAAAAAATATTTAAAAATCGTAAAAAATCAATTATATTTATGCATACACTTGCTTTCCCCAAAAAAACATTACATATTACCTTAAACAGACAACATATCGTAAGTGTATAATATATAATACTTTTGACAATATGAGAACTTTAATGAATAGCGAATTCTGATTGAAAATCCTAACCAAGTTTCTTCTATATCTATTTTGTTGATAAATAATATTAAGTTTTCGGTTTTTTAGTCCGCGACCATTCTCTCTATTTAGAGAGACGATTAAATTACACCACTTATATATAGTATGTAATATCAAGATTTTTTTAAATTACCACTATATTTGTCAAAAAAATATAGTTTGTTAATTTGATTGAAATCAATAATATATTGTATATTACAAGATATCTATTATTCAAAAAACACATGATTTCGAGGAATTATTTTTAATCGTTTCTATTGTCTTAAAAGAGCGCCACATAACATTTCTTATTAAAACAGTGCTCTATGCCTATTGTGTAAATATTTAAAGATTTTTTAATTAATTAGATTAATAGTGCTGCTTTTATGTAGACTAAAGAGTCTCTATATGAATACCAGTTATTAATAAAACGTTATCTTCGAATAAATAAATTTCATGCATCATTTCAACCTTTAAAAATCACTTTAAAAGACTTCGAACTACTGACTATACATAAAAAACATCTCAATAAACACACTTCTATATAGTGAAGACTACTTGCGTAAATAAACGCTTTCCACCTGATGATTCACGCTTTTGCCGAGAATCAAACTAGCGCGCTCCCGGGTGGGAAGGATATTTTTCCGCAAGTTTCTCCCATTAATTTCAGTCCATAGTTTGCTAGCAAGCACCACTGCTTCTTGTTCGGAAAGTGCAGAATAATCATGAAAATAAGAGTCAGGATCGGAAAATGCTCCCTGACAGAATTTCAGAAAACGATTTATATACCAGCTCCGCAAAAGTATTTCAGGCGCATCAACATAAATAGAAAAGTCAATAAAGTCGGAAACAAACATATGATCAGGATCATAATTATAATCGCTGCTACTTTGCAATACATTTAACCCCTCCAGAATCACAATATCTGGCTGGGAAATTACTGTTTCTGCGTTAGGTACAACGTCATAAATCAAATGGGAATAAACTGGAACGGTTACACGCGGTGTTCCCGATTTCACTTGCGAAAGAAAATTAATTAGGCTTCGAATATCATAAGACTCAGGAAAGCCTTTGTTCTTCATGAGATTCCGCTGCTTCAGCACCCGATTCGGATACAAAAAACCATCGGTCGTTACCAGTCCCACTTTACGATGTTCGGGCCAGCGACTAAGTAACGACTGTAGGACACGAGCTGTTGTACTCTTTCCAACGGCAACGCTACCCGCAATACCTATGATATAAGGAATTCGCTGATCGTCAGTGCCTAAAAAATGCTCCAACACCGTCTGGCGACGATAATCGGAGCTAATATATAAGTTAAGCAAACGCGATAGGGGTAAATAGATTTCTGCTACTTCCGCAAGAGACAGCTCTTCATTCATTCCCTTTAACTTAATGATTTCGCTCTCAGTAAGGGTCAGCGACACGGAATTACGTAACGCAGCCCACTGTTTTCGATTAAATTGCAGATATGGCGTACTCGGAGGCTGCATAGCTTTTATCATAACATGAGGTAACCTGTCACATAATCTATATCAAGACATAGTAAAGCAACCCGAAAAGGCAAGAAACTGCATGGTATCAACAGCTTCGTATATATCGAAGAGTATTTTTCTGCTATTTTATAGAATAATTCGTTCGCTATCATGGTCCCTTACCTACAGGGACATCTATAATCCGATAGTATCTAATCAGGAAGACCTCAATACAGTCTAAACCAGGAGTTTACCTAATTACGTCCAATATGATAATATATAGCTTTTAATGGAATATGCTACTGCTTTAAATAAAATAATAACGTGTATTTTTAATATCAGGTCATTTCTAAAAAAAATGAAATTTTTATAATTTTTTT
Source organism: Candidatus Steffania adelgidicola (assembly GCF_020541225.1). Lineage (GTDB taxonomy): Bacteria > Pseudomonadota > Gammaproteobacteria > Enterobacterales > Enterobacteriaceae > Steffania > Steffania adelgidicola. The sequence goes on from NZ_CP045889.1 coordinate 1,208,033, forward strand.
GTTGCATCAATCGTCCGCTCTCACCTAAAATGCGCAGCACTTAGTGCCGGTATAGCTCAGCTGGTAGAGCAACTGACTTGTAATTAGTAGGTCGAAGGTTCGAATCCTTCTGCCGGCACCCCAAAATCCGGTGGGGTTCCCGAGTGGTTAAAGGGAGCAGACTGTAAATCTGCCGTCATAGACTTCGAAGGTTCGAATCCTTCCCCCACCACCAAATTCCTATCCAGTAGGATGCTAAATTTTATGATTTAGCGAGTAGAGGACTCGAAAGCGAAACCTTTCAGTAATCTTTTGGTTGAAGTAACTAACGCACCCTAATATAATATTAAACCAGAGCCTATGAGTCAGGTCCTAATCCATAAAAATATTAAATAAGTGCATTGCAAGAGGCGGGTATCGTATAATGGTTATTACATCAGCCTTCCAAGCTGATGATGTGGGTTCGATTCCCACTACCCGCTCCAATTTTGCTGATATAGCTCAGTTGGTAGAGCACACCCTTGGTAAGGGTGAGGTCAGCAGTTCAAATCTGCTTATCAGCACCACTATTAGGCGCTTTCTAAGCGGATTTTTAAAGACCAAATATCTTTGGATATATTGTTTAATTAATATAGTCAAAGTACCGATATACTTATATCTTCAAAAACAGAATAAATCTCTAAAAACCTTTACATATCAAACAATACATGCGCGGCACTATTATCAACCACATTGCTCCATGTCAAGGATCTTGATCCATACCATCAGCACCAATCCTCTATGCACGGTCCATGTCGACATCATACCTATATTTAATTGAATCATCAGTGTATTAAAAACGCCTGATGTTACTATTAACAATGCACGGAACAACACACGTTATTAATACGATGCCCTGACTATGTACTATTCATACATAGGCTTCTTACGAACATAATCGACTATGTAAAAAACCATGTATAAACCTGCATTTTAAAATAGATAGTATAATTTTGACACTTACCATTAGCAACTACTTCATAACGAAAACCAGCCAGCACCTAACCTACTAAATCGTTAGGCAAATATACATGATGATAACAAACAAAAACATGATATGATTTATGATGAAAAATCAATGAAATTCGTAAAATAAAATGCAATGATTATTAGTACGATAGTGATATTCCAGGTTACACATCTTTGTTTCACTCGAGACAACTTATTTCAAAATTGCAAACATTGCTTTTCTGAAGAAAAAAGCACCCACCTTACACAAACCTTCAGAAGCTCTACTCCAACACAAAGACCACCATCGAAAATTGGTGACGCACTAAATTTGTACTGCTTAAAAATATCCATCATCATCTTCATCAACGCTGCATATTCCCAGTGTCGCTAAAAATAAGGATATACCGGAGAAAACAACGGAAAACACTTACTGCGTATTATCAAGTTTTACGAAATGCAGCCAAGCCATACACAGGAAAAATTAAATGCCATTTCTGCGTGAAAATAAAACCAAGAGCTACCCCACCCTCTTCTTTAAAGACTACCGTCGATAAATTAGTGAAAAAAAATCAAATTAAGGTTAATCTGATAAACCTTCGCTATTATATAAAATATGCTCGCCAATTCTCCATAAACAAAAGTGCCAATATTGTTAACGCAGTATGGTTGCTAAAGTCATCTATTATTCAAGAAATCCTAGCATTTATCGAATAAATATTTGACGCAAGATACAATGCAAGCGCATCATGTCACATCCTTTTTTAACCGTGACAAATAATACTATTAGTTTCCTGATATTTAAATTTTTGTCATGAGTAAAATACGATTTCATATTGCGGTATAAGCCTTCAAACGTTTTTCTTGATCATCTAACGTGTGCTTACAGTTAATAAACTTTATTGTGACAGGTTTTCTATGAGTATCAATATCATAACTCAAAGCAGTAAACGCAGCATCGAAATGGTTAAGTGGTTAATTGTTTTTATGCTGTTGGTTATCTCTATCGTTGGGAACTATTTTTATCGCGACTTTAGCCTACCTCTACGCACTTTTACCGAAGTCTTGATTTTAGCTATTGCGGGTGGTGTGGCTATGATGACCTCCAAGGGGAAGTCTCTAATTGGGTTTGCACGTGAAGCACGCATCGAAGTACGTAAAGTAATTTGGCCAACCCACCAAGAAACGTTACATACTACGCTAATCGTTGCAACAGTGACCGCCGTAATGGCACTGATCCTGTGGGGGCTAGATGGAATTCTGGTCTATGTAATATCATTCATTACTAGCCTGAGGTTCTAAGATGTGCAAATTCCACAAAAAACGCTGGTACGTTGTGCAGGCGTTTTCTGGCTTTGAGGGGCGAGTAGCGCAGTCTCTCCGTGAGCATATTAAGCTACATGACATGACGGAATTGTTTGGCGAAGTAATGGTGCCAACAGAAGAAGTGGTTGAAATTCGCGCTGGTCAGCGGCGAAAAAGCGAACGGAAATTCTTTCCGGGCTATGTTTTAGTACAGATGGTAATGCAAGATGCTAGCTGGCATTTGGTGCGCAGTGTACCACGTGTCATGGGCTTCATCGGAGGCACCTCAGATCGTCCTGCGCCCATCGGTGAGAAAGAAGTCGATGCCATTATGAATCGCTTACAACAAATTGGGGACAAGCCAAGACCAAAAACCCTTTTTGAACCGGGTGAGTTAGTTCGACTTAACCATGGTCCATTTGCTGATTTCAACGGTGTAGTAGAAGTAGTTGACTACGAAAAAAGTCGTCTGAAGGTATCGGTTTCAATCTTTGGACGAGCCACTCCAGTAGAACTCGATTTCGGTCAGGTTGAAAAAGGCTAAGTCACTTTCCCTTGCTCAAGGTGTTAAATTAATTAAAAATAGCATTTTACTTTTATATGCTTTATTTTTTAAAACACAGTTATCTATAATATATGGGGAGCCATAACTGGCGTTATTACCCATGACAAGGAAATCAAAATGGCTAAAAAAATACAAGCCTATATTAAACTTCAAGTTGCCGCAGGCATGGCCAACCCCAGCCCTCCAGTAGGTCCGGCTCTAGGTCAGAAAGGCGTTAATATCATGGAATTCTGCAAGGCCTTCAATATTAAAACAGAAAACCTTGAAAAAGGGCTACCAATTCCAGTAGTTATCACGGTGTATTCCGATCGTTCTTTTACTTTCATAACCAAGACCCCGCCAGCAGCGGCACTGCTAAAGCAAGCCGCAGGCATCAAAGTCGCTTCCGGAAAACCAAATATAGATAAAATAGGCACCGTTAGCAGTGCTCAGATACTTGAAATCGCAGAAATCAAAGCGACTGATATGACTGGTTCCAACCTGGAAGCAATCTCCCGCTCCATTCTAGGCACCGCGCACTCTATGGGCTTAGTTGTCGAGGATTAAAAATGGCTAAACTCAGCAGACGCATGCGCATTATTCGAGATAAAATCAGCTCTACTAAGAAGTACGATATCAGCGAAGCCCTAGCACTACTAAAAGAACTACCTGCCGTCAAGTTTATTGAAAGTGTTGACGTTGCAATTAATCTAGGAATAGATGCACGCAAGTCCGATCAAAATGTTCGCGGTGCTACTGTGCTTCCACACGGTACTGGTCGTCATGTAAGAGTGGCCGTATTCACTCAGGGCGCTAACGCTGAAGCGGCTAAATCCGCTCATGCAGACTTGGTTGGTATGGATGAGCTTGCAGATCAGATCCAAAAAGGCATATGCAACTTTGATGTAGTAATCGCCTCTCCGGATGCAATGCGTGTCGTCGGGCAACTAGGCCATATCCTCGGACCACGCGGGCTGATGCCAAACCCTAAAGTCGGCACCATCACCCCGAACATTGCTGAAGCGGTTAATAACGCAAAAGCAGGTCAGATCCGCTACCGAAATGATAAACATGGCATCATTCATACTACTATCGGTCAAATAAATTTTGAATCCGATAAATTAAAAGAAAATCTAGAAGCTTTGCTTCTAGCATTAAAAAAAGCCAAACCAACCCAGACTAAAGGTATTTATATCAAGCAAGTCATCCTCTCTAGCACTATGGGACCAAGTGTTACCATTGATCCAAACAGTCTATCTATGGTCACCACTTAATTATTACTGTACGCGGACGTTAGATTTGTCTAGAATTTATCATCCCAAGCTTCGCCAGAGCACTTTGTTTTTTATCCTGGCCGCAACACACCAAGATTATTTTGGTGGCAACTTAGCCCATCTAAGCCGCCATCAAGACACCCCCAGTGTCTGTAATGGCATTTGTTTTTTCCACCTCGATGGTGACAGAGCCTACATATCATATTTGTTTGCTAGATCATGCTCAATAGTATGTTCACGCCTACTGTCACTATAACGGTATATGAAATAAGTTCCGGGAGCGATTTCCCGGATAAATCCAGGAGCACGACGTAATGGCATTAAATCTTCAAGAAAAACAAGCTATTATTGAAGAAATCAGCGAAATAGCTAAAAACGCGATTTCTGCTGTTGTCGCAAATTCTCGCGGCATAACAGTAGATAAAATGACTGAATTACGTAAGGCAGGTCGTGAAACCGGTGTCTACATGCGCGTTGTTCGTAACACTCTCATGCGCCAGATCGTTAAAGATGGTCCTTTCCAGTGTCTAAACGATATGTTTATCGGTCCAACTCTAATTGCATTTTCTCATCAACACCCAGGTACAGCCGCTCGTTTGTTTAGAGATTTTGCTAAAGAAAATACTAACTTTAAAGTTAAAGCCGCCGCTTTTCAGGGCGAAATTATCCCAGGATCGCAGATCGACCGCCTAGCAACTCTCCCCACTTATAAAGAAGCTATTGCCCAATTAATGTTTACCATGAAAGAAGCCTCTTCAGGCAAACTAATTCGCATGTTAGTCGCACTTCGCAATCAAAAAGAAGAAACAGAATTGCATGCTTAATTCTAAACAAATTGCAAACACATCAATACCTTTCTGAATTCTAGGAACACTGGTTATGTCTATCACTAAAGAACAAATTCTAGACGCAGTTGCTGAAATGTCCATTATGGATGTGGTAGAACTTATCTCTATCATGGAAGAAAAATTTGGCGTTTCCGCCATGGCTACTGTAAATGTAGCTAGTGGTGACCCGATTCAAACCGTAGAAGAAAAAACTGAGTTTGACGTTGTCCTAAACGCAATAGGAACAAACAAAGTTGCAGTCATCAAAGCCGCAAGAAGCGCTACTGGTCTAGGGTTAAAAGAAGCTAAGGATCTAGTAGAATCCGCCCCCGCCACTCTAAAAGAAAGCATAAGCAAAGATGACGCTGAAGCACTGAAGAAAGTCTTAGAAGAAGCGGGCGCGTCTGTTGAGATTAAATAAGCTTACCTTATAGGTTATAGTCTAAACGGAGCTGATAGTCTTCTGTCCATCGCGGCCTTTTTTCGATGTGTAAAAAAAATCAATGGGATTTTATTCTATTAACGTACTAATAAAATTAATATTTTTCTATCGACGACTTAATATACTGCATCGTCTGCCAAACCCTCTCCCTGGTTTAGCAAAGTTCAGCGAAATGATTTAAGAGTGGCAGAAATAGGTATGACGGAGAGAATATTTATTCTCCGATCACGATCAATCACGTTGCATATTGCTGTCCTAACACAACGGACAGAATAGGTCGACTTGTCACCTAGCTGAGGAACCCTATGGTTTACTCCTATACCGAAAAAAAACGCATTCGAAAAGATTTCGGAAAACGCCCACAAGTTTTGGACGTTCCCTATCTTCTTTCGGTTCAGCTTGATTCATTTCAAAAATTTATCGAGCAAGATCCAGAAGGTCAGTACGGACTGGAAGCCGCTTTCCGTTCTGTATTTCCCATACAAAGCTATAGCGGTAACTCCGAACTAAAATATGTCGGTTACCGTCTGGGCGAACCCGTCTTTGATGTTAAAGAGTGCCAGATCCGCGGGATAACCTTTTCCGCACCGTTGCGCGTAAAGTTACACCTTGTTATTTATGAGCGAGAAGCCACTGAAAGTACAGTAAAAGATATCAAAGAACAGGAAGTCTATATGGGTGAAATTCCGCTCATGACTGACAATGGCACGTTTGTAATTAACGGCACTGAACGTGTTATTGTCTCCCAGCTACACCGTAGTCCCGGCGTATTTTTTGATAGCGATAAGGGTAAAACCCACTCCTCTGGGAAAGTGCTTTACAACGCACGCATTATTCCTTACCGCGGTTCTTGGTTAGATTTTGAATTCGATCCGAAAGATAATTTATTTGTCCGTATCGATCGCCGTCGTAAATTACCAGCTACAATTATTCTACGCGCGCTTAATTATAACACCAGCCAGATCCTAGATATATTCTTTGATAAAGTAATTTATAAAATTCACGATAACAAGTTACAAATGGAACTTCTACCTGAGCGGTTACGTGGTGAAACTGCTTCATTTGATATCAAGGTCAATGGAATCGTTTATGTTGAACAAGGCCGCCGTATTACGGCGCGTCACATTCGCCAGCTGGAAAAAGACAACATAACGCAGATTGAAGTTCCTGCCGAATACATTATAGGCAAGGTGGCAGGAAAAGATCATATTGATAAAAATGTTGGTGAGATCATCGTTCCCGCTAATATCGAACTGACACTAGACCTGCTAACCAAGCTAAACCAAGCGGGAATTACAAGTCTTGAGACACTTTTTACCAACGACTTAGATCATGGCGCCTATATTTCCGAGACATTACGTGTAGATCCAAGCAGTGACCGACTCAGCGCATTAGTAGAAATCTACCGCATGATGCGTCCTGGCGAGCCACCAACCCGCGAAGCGGCTGAGAATTTGTTTGAAAATCTCTTCTTCTCAGAAGATCGTTACGATCTTTCAGCAGTCGGGCGGATGAAGTTTAACCGTTCTCTTATGCGTGAAGAAATTCAAGGCTCCGGTATTCTTAGCAAGAACGATATCCTTGATGTATTAAAGAAGCTTATTGATATTCGTAACGGTAAAGGCGAAGTTGACGATATCGATCATTTAGGAAACCGCCGAATCCGTTCGGTGGGTGAAATGGCAGAAAACCAGTTCCGTGTTGGGTTAGTTCGTGTGGAACGAGCTGTGAAAGAACGTCTATCTTTAGGTGATCTAGACACCCTCATGCCACAAGACATGATCAACGCTAAACCCATTTCAGCAGCAGTAAAAGAATTTTTCGGATCCAGTCAACTATCACAATTTATGGATCAGAATAACCCATTATCCGAAATTACTCACAAACGACGCATCTCTGCATTAGGTCCAGGTGGTCTAACCCGCGAGCGAGCGGGTTTTGAAGTACGAGATGTTCATCCAACCCATTATGGACGCGTATGTCCCATTGAAACTCCCGAAGGACCAAACATTGGACTTATTAACTCTCTCTCTGTTTACGCACAAACCAACGAATACGGTTTCCTGGAAACACCGTATCGACGTGTGCAAGAGGGTACAGTTACCGACGAAATCCATTATTTATCGGCAATTGAGGAAGGTAATTTCGTTATCGCACAAGCTAACACCAACCTCAGTGAAGACGGCAGATTTATTAATGAATTAGTAACATGCCGGAGTAAAGGGGAAGCCAGCTTGTTCAGCAGAGACCAGGTTAACTACATGGACGTCTCCACACAACAGGTAGTATCAGTTGGCGCTTCACTGATTCCATTTCTAGAGCACGACGACGCCAATCGCGCTTTGATGGGTGCAAATATGCAGCGCCAAGCAGTACCTACCCTACGTACTGACAAACCTCTAGTTGGCACCGGCATGGAGCGTGCGGTTGCAGTGGATTCGGGCGTTACTGCTGTAGCAAAACGCGGTGGAATTGTGCAATATGTAGACGCTTCACGTATTGTGATTAACGTCAATGAGGATGAAATGTGTCCGGGGGAAGCGGGGATCGATATTTATAATTTAACAAAATATATCCGTTCTAACCAAAATACCTGTATTAGTCAGACGCCTTGTGTTTCGCTGGATGAACCGATTGAACGTGGCGATGTTTTGGCGGACGGTCCCTCTACAGATCTGGGTGAGCTAGCGCTAGGTCAGAATATGCGTATCGCCTTCATGCCGTGGAACGGTTACAACTTTGAAGACTCGATGCTCGTTTCCGAACGCGTAGTACAGGAAGATCGTTTTACCACTATCCATATCCAGGAACTAGCGTGTGTGTCTCGCGACACTAAGCTTGGACCTGAAGAGATTACTGCTGATATCCCAAACGTGGGAGAAGCAGCGCTCTCCAAGCTAGACGAGTCTGGCATCGTGTATATTGGTGCAGAAGTGACTGGCGGAGATATTCTAGTGGGTAAAGTGACTCCGAAAGGAGAAACGCAATTAACGCCGGAAGAAAAACTGTTAAGGGCCATTTTCGGTGAAAAAGCCTCTGACGTGAAAGACTCATCGCTACGTGTGCCAAATGGCGTTTCCGGTACTGTGATTGATGTCCAGGTGTTTACACGTGATGGCGTCGAAAAAGATAAGCGCGCCCTGGAAATCGAGGAAATGCAACTGAATCAGATCAAAAAAGACCTGACTGAAGAACTAAAAATATTTGAAGCTGGGCTATTCATCCGTATCCGTGAAGTATTAATCGCCAACGGTATTGCATCGCATATGCTAGACACACTGACCCGTGAGCGATGGCTAGAATTAGGATTAGCTAACGAAGAAAAACAAAACCAACTCGAAAAACTAGCTGAGCAACATGACGAGCTTAAAAACGAGTTTGAGAAAAAACTAGAAGCTAAACGGCGAAAAATCACCCAAGGCGATGACCTAGCTCCAGGTGTGCTAAAAATTGTAAAAGTATACCTGGCGGTGAAACGTCAGATTCAGCCGGGCGACAAAATGGCAGGCCGTCATGGCAATAAGGGCGTTATCTCAAAGATTAATCCAATTGAAGATATGCCTTATGACGAAAATGGCGTACCTGTAGATATCGTTCTGAACCCACTGGGTGTACCATCACGAATGAATATTGGTCAAATTCTAGAAACACATCTAGGTATGGCAGCAAAAGGCATCGGTGATAAAATTAACGTCATGTTGAAACAACATGAGACGATGGATAAACTACGTGATTTTCTCCAGAAAGCCTATAATCTGGGTGATGATGTACGCCAAAAAGTGGATCTCAGCACTTTCTCCGACGAAGAAGTTCTCCGTCTAGCAGAGAACTTGCGAGAAGGAATGCCTATCGCCACACCAGTATTTGATGGCGCTAAAGAGAAAGAAATTAAAGAGATGCTAAAGCTTGCTGACCTTCCAATCTACGGTCAGATCCCTTTGTTTGATGGGCGAACTGGGGAAAAATTCGAGCGTGATGTCACCGTAGGTTACATGTACATGCTCAAACTCAACCACCTTGTTGATGATAAGATGCATGCACGGTCCACCGGCTCATACAGTTTAGTAACTCAGCAACCACTAGGGGGGAAAGCGCAATTCGGTGGCCAACGTTTTGGGGAAATGGAAGTATGGGCACTAGAAGCCTACGGGGCAGCCTATACACTGCAGGAAATGCTTACCGTCAAATCAGATGATGTTAATGGTCGCACTAAAATGTATAAAAATATCGTGGATGGCAATCATATGATGGAACCCGGCATGCCAGAATCCTTTAACGTCTTGTTGAAAGAAATCCGCTCTCTAGGTATTAATATCGAGCTGGAAAACGATTAATGTTCGCACGGGTGCAATTTGCACTGATCATAAGGACGCTTGAGCGTTTCAGGCGCCTAACAGCTCCAACTCCGACAGGAGCCAATCTGTGAAAGATTTACTTAAATTTCTGAAATCACAAACTAAGACTGAAGAATTTGATGCAATTAAGATTGCGCTAGCCTCACCAGATATGATCCGTTCCTGGTCTTTCGGTGAAGTGAGAAAACCGGAAACTATTAACTATCGTACATTTAAACCAGAGCGTGACGGTCTATTCTGCGCCCGTATTTTTGGACCAGTAAAAGACTATGAATGCCTCTGCGGTAAATATAAACGTTTAAAACATCGCGGCGTAATCTGTGAAAAATGTGGTGTTGAAGTAACCCAGACTAAAGTGCGTCGTGAACGCATGGGTCATATCGAGCTAGCCTCACCCACCGCACATATTTGGTTTTTAAAATCTCTTCCATCCCGTATTGGTGTGTTATTAGATATGCCACTTCGCGACATCGAACGAGTTTTGTATTTTGAATCCTATGTCGTAGTGGAAAGTGGCATGACCACACTTCACTGCCGTCAAATTTTAACAGAAGAGCAGTATTTAGACGCAGTAGAAGAGTTTGGTGACGAATTCGACGCCAAGATGGGCGCTGAAGCCATACAAAATCTATTGAAAAATATGGACTTAGATCAGGAATGTAAACAGCTACGCGAAGAACTAGAAGCAACCAACTCCGAAACCAAGCGAAAAAAACTGACTAAACGCATTAAATTGTTAGAAGCTTTCATTCAGTCCGGTAACAAACCTGAGTGGATGATTCTGACTGTGCTACCAGTGCTACCACCAGATCTGCGTCCGCTTGTACCGCTGGATGGGGGGCGTTTTGCAACCTCAGATCTAAACGATCTGTATCGCCGGGTCATTAACCGTAATAATCGCTTGAAACGACTGCTAGATCTAGCCGCACCGGATATTATTGTACGCAATGAAAAACGCATGTTACAAGAATCAGTCTACGCTCTCTTGGATAACGGCCGACGGGGCCGCGCCATTACCGGTTCTAATAAACGTCCGCTAAAATCATTGGCTGATATGATTAAAGGTAAACAAGGTCGATTCCGTCAGAATTTGCTAGGTAAGCGTGTTGACTACTCCGGCCGGTCGGTAATTACCGTCGGACCATATCTCCGCTTACATCAATGCGGTTTGCCCAAGAAAATGGCGCTAGAGTTATTTAAACCTTTCATTTATGGAAAACTCGAATTACGTGGCCTTGCCACTACGATTAAAGCTGCAAAAAAAATGGTAGAACGAGAAGAAGCAGTAGTCTGGGATATACTGGACGAGGTTATCCGTGAACACCCAGTTATGCTAAACCGTGCACCAACACTGCATCGTCTAGGTATTCAAGCATTTGAACCAGTACTGATTGAAGGAAAAGCCATTCAACTTCACCCTCTTGTGTGTGCGGCATATAACGCTGACTTCGATGGTGATCAAATGGCAGTACATGTCCCGCTGACTCTAGAAGCTCAATTAGAAGCGCGTGCGCTAATGATGTCTACTAACAACATTTTATCTCCCGCTAATGGCGAACCCATCATCGTACCTTCTCAGGATGTAGTACTCGGTTTATATTACATGACCCGAGATCGCGTTAATGGTAAAGGTGAGGGGATGATTCTAACCGGGCCAAAAGAAGCTGAACGCATCTACCGCGCCGAGATAGCAGAGCTGCATGCACGCGTTAAAGTACGCATTACAGAATATGAAAAATGCGATAACGGCGAATTAGTGAAGAGGACTCATATAGTAGATACTACTATCGGCCGGGCTATCCTATGGATGATTGTTCCAACAGGACTACCGTTTTCATTAGTAAATCAAGCACTCGGTAAAAAAGCCATCTCCAAGATGCTTAATACCTGCTATCGAGTACTAGGTTTGAAGCCCACCGTCATTTTCGCCGATCAGATAATGTACACTGGATTCACTTACGCTGCCCGTTCTGGCTCATCAGTGGGCATCGATGATATGGTGATCCCGATAAAAAAAGCCGAAATAATCGATGAAGCTGAATCTGAAGTAGCTGAAATTCAAGAGCAATTCCAGTCTGGTCTAGTCACAGCCGGCGAACGTTATAATAAAGTAATAGATATCTGGGCTGCGGCTAACGAACGAGTCGCCAAAGCCATGATGAATAATCTATCTACTGAAACGGTGATTAACCGAAATGGAATAGAAGAACGGCAAGTATCATTTAATAGCATTTTTATGATGGCAGATTCGGGTGCCCGTGGTTCAGCAGCACAAATTCGCCAACTGGCCGGTATGCGTGGCCTGATGGCAAAGCCTGATGGATCCATCATCGAAACACCAATTACAGCAAACTTTCGTGAAGGTTTGAATGTACTCCAGTACTTTATCTCTACCCATGGCGCACGTAAAGGTTTAGCCGATACCGCACTAAAAACGGCAAACTCAGGTTACCTGACACGTCGTTTAGTCGACGTGGCGCAAGATCTGGTTGTAACCGAGGATGACTGTGGTACCTTTTCGGGTATCGTAATGACGCCGGTTATCGAAGGTGGCGATGTTAAAGAACCGTTGCGCGAACGCGTTCTGGGCCGCGTCACAGCGGAAGACGTCCTAAAACCTGGTATCAAAGATGTTTTGGTCTTCCGTAATACTCTATTAAATGAACAGTGGTGTGATATTCTAGAAGAAAATTCTATAGATAGCGTTAAGGTGCGTTCTGTCGTTACCTGTGAGACTGATTTTGGTGTGTGTGCTAACTGCTACGGTCGAGATCTGGCACGGGGGCATTTAGTAAATAAAGGCGAAGCTATCGGGGTAATCGCAGCACAATCCATCGGCGAACCTGGTACCCAGCTGACCATGCGCACTTTCCATATCGGTGGCGCTGCATCTCGTGCTGCTGCGGAATCAAGCATCCAAGTCAAAAACAAAGGGACTATTCGTCTCAGTAGCGCCAAATTTGTCATTAATAGCAGTAGTAAACTGGTAATTACTTCACGCAATACTGAACTTAAGGTCATTGATGAATTTGGCCGTACAAAAGAAAGTTATAAAGTACCTTATGGTGCTGTCATGGCTAAAGGGAACGGTGAGCAAATCATAAGCGGGGAAATCGTTGCCAATTGGGATCCACATACCATGCCAGTTATCACCGAAGTCGACGGTTTTGTACGTCTCACTGATATGATCGAGGGACAGAGTATTACTAGACAGACTGATGAATTAACCGGTTTATCTTCTATCGTGGTACTAGATACCGCTGAACGTACTGGCGTGGGTAAAGATCTTCGGCCAGCACTACGAATTGTAGATGCTAATATTAACGATGTTCTACTGCCGGGTACTGATATACCAGCACAATATTTTTTACCAGGGAAAACGATCGTACAACTAGAAGACGGTGCAAAAATTACCGGTGGTGACACGCTAGCTCGCCTACCACAAGAGACCAGTGGCACGAAAGATATTACCGGGGGTCTACCACGTGTTGCTGATCTTTTTGAAGCACGCCGTCCAAAAGAACCGGCGATTCTAGCTGAGATTAGTGGTATCATTTCTTTTGGTAAAGACACTAAAGGGAAGCGTCGCCTAGTTATCTCTCCGGTAGACGGCAAAGACACCTATGAAGAGATGATCCCGAAATGGCGTCAGCTTAACGTATTTGAAGGTGAGCGAGTAGAACGAGGTGATGTGATTTCAGATGGTCCAGAATCACCACACGACATTTTGCGTTTACGTGGCGTACATGCTGTAACTCGATATATTGTCAACGAAGTCCAGGAGGTTTACCGCCTCCAAGGCGTTAAAATTAACGATAAACATATCGAAGTTATTATTCGTCAAATGTTACGTAAAGCAACAATTACTAGCAGCAGTCGCTTGGATTTCCTAGAAGGCGAACAGGCAGAATACTCACGTATCAAGACGGCCAACCGTCAATCATTAAATAACGGGAAGATGCAAATGAGCTATATACGTGATCTTTTAGGTATTACAAAAGCCTCGCTGGCTACGGAATCCTTTATCTCTGCAGCATCATTCCAGGAAACTACGCGCGTGCTAACCGAAGCCGCCGTTGCCGGAAAACGAGATGAGCTACGTGGTTTGAAGGAAAATGTTATTGTTGGACGTTTAATCCCAGCGGGTACTGGTTATGCGCATCATCAAGAACTTGCGCGTTATCGTCAACGGAATCCCGGGGTAATCGCAGCCTCACCACCGATTACCGCCGATGAAGCTTCAGCTAACTTATCGGAACTCCTAAATGCAGGACTAGGAAGAAATAATAAATAATGCTCAACCTCATTACTTACTAGTGAAAAAATCACTCTTTCGGGAGTGGTTTTTTAAGACTTTTTAAAAAAGTCGAGCATAATGGCAAGTTTTTATTTGCCTTTTAAGGTTATATCACAATATATATAATTGCTAAGGAGTGCTTGCATAGAAAATGAACGTCAGAAGTCATATTCTTAAAATTTTGTAATAAAACCATTGAATCATTTATTTTCTATAATTTTTTATATGAACGTATTTTCTTACGATTAATATCTTGAATAAAAACATATAAACATAATTGATATTATGGTATTAATAAGTTCATCATGTCTTATCAAGAAAAGTTTAGACATATCACACCCCAGTAAGGAGTGATAACATCTAATAGATGATTTTTTTACAAAAAATACATTAATAAGTCATTGATACCTTTTCCATAGTAAAAATAATAAGCTGTTATTAACATATTTTTTAAATAAATCTCTTAATAGAGCATTACTAAGAATCAAGAATAAATTTACCCCACACAATTCGAACAAAAATGTGGCTATCCGCGCAGTCACACTTTCCTAGCTGGAAAGCTATAAATCGATGCTTAACCTACTAAAAGACATTGTAGAATGTACATGCAATACAATTACTGATACGCAGACTTTCGATAAAGAACACTCTTCTACTCCAATTCATGCATTCAAAAACATATAACATGAACGCTTGATTTCATGAGAATATAAATCATCTGGTGAAAAAGGTATCATTCACATCTTGATTAAGGACGCAAGATTAAAATCTTATCATAACATTCGCCATATAATCAAGAATAATTTTGATCAACATTGAGGATTCAATAAAAACCATGGTTAAATCATTTTGATTGATTTACAGAAGAACCATTAGGGTTATCTGATAATATTCTATCCTTATTAACGTCACCAGCTCTACTTAAAATAATTACTACTTACAAATAGGTCAGTCCATTAATAAACAGCAGCAATGATATTGCTCACCTTAGTTTATTCTAATCATTTCCATTTTTTCATTATACGCAAACCCATTAATGTCCACTACCGATAAGTTTTAAGAATTTTAATCATGTGAGTAATGGCCTTTAAGATAAAAAAGTGTTGCACTATACATCAAACATAGCTAGGTTATTGTAATTATTTCTTCACAAGATAGCGCAATAAGACTACATGTAAAATAGATAATGCAAAACCTTCTGAATAATCATTCATTCTAAATAGTCTTTTGGACAATAAGTGTTACAAGACGTTTTAATCTTCCAGCAACTCTGGATATCAGAGAGCATACTCGGCAGCTTTCTTCCGAGGTTTTTTTTTGGCTTGGGTAAATCATTTAATTACCCTAGAGGAAATCATCTTGGATAAATCACGGTTACGGATAGCAATGCAGAAATCGGGGCGATTAAGCAAAGAATCGCAACAGCTGCTAGAGCAGTGCGGAATAAAAATTAATCTGCAGCAGCAACGCCTTCTAGTCTTTGCTGAAAACATGCCTCTTGATATCATGCGAGTACGCGACGATGACATTCCTGGGCTGGTAATGGACGGTGTGGTAGATCTCGGGATCATTGGCGAAAATGTGTTAGAAGAAGAAGTGCTGGCCCGTCGTGCCCAAGGAGACAATCCCCGTTATTCTACTCTCCGCCGAATGGATTTCGGTAGCTGCAGACTATCAATAGCCCTGCCTTTAGACGTCCATTGGAGCAGTCCCGAATGCCTCCGAGGGAAACGTATTGCTACCTCCTACCCACACTTACTCAAGCAATACTTTGATAAACTCGATATCACCTTTAAATCCTGTTTACTCAATGGATCCGTAGAGGTTGCGCCACGCGCAGGTCTTGCTGATGCTATTTGTGATCTGGTGTCTACAGGGGCGACCCTTGAGGCTAACGGTTTACGAGAAGTGGAGGTTATTTATCGTTCTAAAGCTAGCCTTATCCAGCGTGATGGAGAACTGTCAGCAGCCAAGCAATTACTGGTCAACAAATTGCTCATTCGAATCCAAGGAGTAATTCAAACCCGGGAATCGAAATATATCATGTTACATGCACCCACTGAGAAGCTAGATCAAATTATCAACTTACTGCCTGGTGCAGAGCGCCCAACCGTCCTACCATTAGCTGGCGATCAACACCGTGTAGCAATGCATATGGTCAGTAGTGAAACCTTGTTTTGGGAAACCATGGAAAATCTGAAAGCCCTCGGTGCCAGCTCAATACTAGTGCTCCCCATTGAAAAGATGATGGAATAAAAGTTATGGCTACTACTGGTTTTTCCCAACCGGTATGCTGGAGTGATTTCGATGCAGCAGGCCAGGCACAGTTATTAACCCGTCCAGTAAACAATGTCCAGGTGGATGTCAGCATCACAGTTAGTGCGATTTTGCATCAGGTCCGCCACGAAGGCGATAGGGCGCTACACGCGTTGAATATCCGTTTTGACCGCACTGACACACCTCATTTACGTGTTACTGCAGCGGCTATAGACCAAGCCGGGTATCGAGTACCCTCGGAAATTAAACAGGCGATATCGATAGCAATGACTAATATCGATTGTTTTCACAGTGCCCAGAAATTGCCAGAGGTAAATGTGGAAACGCAGCCCGGCGTACACTGCCGCCAATTAACTCGGGCAATAGCTTCGGTAGGACTTTATATTCCAGGTGGCTCCGCGCCCCTGCTTTCAACAGTACTGATGCTAGCAATACCCGCGCGACTCGCCGGCTGCCGGCGAGTAGTTCTCTGCTCACCGCCGCCAATCGCCGATGAAATTCTATATGCGGCTGCGCTATGCGGGGTCCAAAATATCTACCAGGTCGGCGGCGCACAGGCTATTGCCGCAATGGCATTCGGCACTGAATCCATCGAAAGAGTCGATAAGATTTTTGGCCCAGGTAATGCTTGGGTTACCGAAGCAAAGCGTCAGGTTAGTCAGAACCTAGACGGTGCTGCTATTGATATGCCTGCCGGACCCTCCGAAGTCATGGTCATCGCTGACTCACAAGCAAATCCAGTTTTTATTGCCGCCGATCTGTTATCACAGGCGGAACACGGTCCCGACTCTCAGGTGATATTGCTTACTCCAGACTCTTTGTTAGCGAATCGGGTAGCCCAGGAAACTGAATACCAGGTACACCTGTTACCTAGAGCCGCCATTGCGTGTCAAGCGTTAGCGAGTAGCCGCCTCATCATTACAGCCGATCTGACTGAGTCTATGCGTATCAGTAACTGTTACGGACCGGAACATCTAATTATCCAAACCAGAGATGCTCAACGCTGGGTAGAACATATTACCAATGCTGGTTCCGTCTTTCTAGGCGACTGGTCGCCAGAATCCGCGGGGGATTACGCCTCTGGGACCAACCATGTCCTCCCAACCTACGGTTATACAAGCAGCTGTTCTAGCCTTGGAGTAGCGGATTTTCAAAAACGGATGACAGTACAAGAAATAACGCCTGCCGGTTTATTGGCGCTAGCCCCTACCATCGAAACTTTAGCGAAAGCTGAACGGATGACTGCTCATAAAAATGCCATCACACTACGCACTTCCTTACTTAAGGAGATACTATGAGTATTACTCACTTAGCTCGTAGTAATGTGCTAGCGCTAGAACCCTATGAGTCAGCACGCCGACTAGGCGGTCAAGGAAAGATTTGGTTAAACGCTAATGAGTTCCCTCGGTCACCGTACTATGCTCTTCGAGACGGTGATCTGAATCGTTACCCTTCCTGTCAGCCGACAGCTGTTGTCAACTCCTATGCGGTTTATTCTGGTGTCAAAGCGGAACAAGTTATAGTTTGTCGTGGAGCCGATGAAGGTATTGAACTATTAATTCGTACTTTTTGTGAACCAGGAACCGATGCTATTCTATTTTGTCCGCCCACATATGGCATGTATAGCGTTAGCGCCGAAACCTTTGGTATTGAACGGCGTACCGTTTTAACCCGACAAGACTGGCAACTTAACCTTTCAGCTATTCGCGCACAACTTAATGGTGTAAAGCTGATTTATATTTGCAATCCAAACAATCCTACAGGAAACCTTATTTACCCTGACATCCTGAGAGAACTACTAGAGATTACCTATAAAAAGGGTGGATCTCTACTGGTAGTGGACGAAGCCTATATCGACTTCTGTCCCCAGGCAAGCGTCGTGAAATGGCTCACTATCTATCCGCACTTGGTTATTTTACGTACACTCTCTAAAGCTTTTGCTCTCGCTGGCCTTCGCTGCGGTTTTGTTTTAGCTAATGTAGAGATAATTCAGTTATTATTAAAAGTCATTACCCCTTATCCTCTAGCGCTACCAGTTTCAGATATCGCTGAACAGGCACTTTCGACCGAAGGGTTAGAAAAAACAAAAGCTCGAGTAGCAGAGATCAATGCTCTTCGAGATAGTCTGGCATACAACTTGAGGCAGTGCTTAAGTGTACGCACAGTATACCCAAGCGTTAGTAATTATTTATTAGTTCATTGTAATCCAGCTTATCGGGTGTTTGAGACTTTATGGAATCAGGGTACGATTTTACGGGATCAAAGCAAACAACCCGGATTGCTTGATTGTCTTCGCATTACGATTGGCACCCAGACAGAATGCCAAAGCCTGGTAGAAGCATTCAATGCGCTCACCCCTATCTCCTCTTCCAAAAAGGAGTCTCTGTGAATCAGAAAGTCCTCTTTATCGATCGTGATGGTACGCTTATCCGAGAACCCATAGAGAACCTTCAAGTGGACCATCTAGATAAGCTAGCGCTAGAACCTGACGTTATCCCCGCGCTCCTGGCACTGCAACAAACCAATTTCAGACTGGTTATGATTAGTAACCAGGATGGTCTAGGTACCACTCGTTTCCCTCAACAAGATTTTGATGGACCCCATAATCTCTTAATGAGTATTTTCACCTCCCAAAGCATTTTTTTTGATGAGGTGCTAATTTGTCCACATCTATTGACCGATGGGTGCAAGTGCCGCAAACCACAAACCGCACTACTCAAGGCATGGCAGAAGCAGGGTGTACTAGATAAGACTCATAGCTATGTCATTGGGGATAGAGAAACCGATATGGCTCTTGCAGCTAATATGGAGATTACTGGACTACGGTATCAGCGTGAATCCCTCAATTGGCGCGCAATCAGTAAACTACTAACCCATCGTGATCGTCATGCACACGTTAAGCGAGTAACTCAAGAAACTTCTATTGAAATTGAAATTTGGCTGGATCGGGAAGGTGAAAGCCATATCAACACTGGTATCGGTTTTTTTGACCATATGCTTCATCAAATAGCCACACATGGCGGGATTCGAGTAAATATTAGTGTACAGGGAGATCTACATATTGACGATCATCATACGGTAGAAGATACGGCTCTAGCACTAGGGGAAGCGATCAATAAGGCTTTAGGAAATAAACATGGCATCAGTCGTTTCGGATTTATGCTGCCAATGGATGAATGCTTGGCACGCTGTGCTATGGATATCTCCGGGCGACCACATCTGGAATACAAAGTGGAATACAGCTTCCAGCGCGTCGGAGAACTCAGTATCGAGATGGTCGAACATTTTTTCCGTTCCTTTTCTAATGCTATGTCCTGCAGCCTCCATTTATACACGGAGGGTAAAAATGACCATCATCGAGTGGAAAGTCTATTTAAGGTCTTTGCCCGAACGCTGCGCCAGGCTATACGCGTAGAAAGCAACACCCTACCTAGTTCAAAAGGGGTTCTCTAATATGAACTTGGTAATATTGGATACCGGCTGCGGCAATTTGTTCTCAGTTAGTGCCGCTATCTCTCGCCTAGGCTATCAACCGATCATCAGTCACGATGCTAAAATAATCTTGCAAGCAGATAAACTATTTCTTCCCGGTGTCGGTACTGCCCAGGCAGCAATGAATCAACTGAATAAGCGGGGGCTTATCTCGCTAATCAAAGCTTGTACAAAACCAGTGTTGGGTATTTGTCTTGGCATGCAGCTACTCGCTCAAACCAGTGACGAAAATAATGGAATTAGCACTCTCGGAATTATTGACGTACCCGTAACACACATAATAGATATCGGTCTTCCGCTTCCCCATATAGGCTGGAATCAAGTAAAACAGCAGACCGGTCATCCTCTCTTTCGCGATATTAATGAGAAAGCATTTTTTTATTTTGTTCATAGTTACGCCATGCCAATATGTACTGCCACTATTGCTCACGCCAGTTATGGCGCACCTTTTAGCGCCGCTATAGAACACAACAATTTCTTCGGCGTGCAATTTCATCCGGAGCGCTCCGGTGCCGCCGGGCAACAGCTGCTAAAAAATTTCTTGGAGATGTAATCAGTGATTATACCCGCTTTGGATTTTATTGACGGTGCCGTGGTACGTCTACATCAGGGAGATTATCAGACACGACGAAATTACAACCTTGATCCGCTACTATGTCTACAGGAGTACCTACGAGAAGGCGCAGAGGTAATTCACCTCGTGGATTTAACTGGAGCCAGAGATCCACAGGCGCGTCAGCAGTCTCTCGTCACGCGTCTACTGACCAGTATATCACCTGCGATAGTGCAGGTTGGTGGTGGTATCCGCAGTGAAGTGGATGTCAAAATACTCCTAGAAGCAGGTGCAACTCGAGTAGTAATCGGCTCAATTGCGGTGCAGCAACCTCAGGAAGTAACGCGTTGGTTTGAACACTTCGGCCCTGATTTACTAGTTCTAGCGCTGGATATACGAATCGATGATAACGGAAACCGAAGAGTGGCAATAAGTGGCTGGCAAGAAGATTCTGGATTGAGCCTAGAGCAGGTGATAGCGCAATATTATCCATTAGGATTAAAACACGTACTCTGTACTGACATCTCCCGGGACGGCACGCTAACAGGGAGCAACGTATCGCTCTATCACTCTCTTTGCGATACCTGGCCTAATATCGCTTTTCAAGCCTCTGGAGGAATCGGAAGTTTGGAACATATCGCACGGCTACGTCACAGCGGCGTAGAAAACATTATCGTAGGTCGTGCACTGTTGGAAAATAAATTCACCATGGCAGAGGCGATCATATGCTGGCAAAACGCATAATCCCCTGTTTGGATGTATATCAAGGTCGGGTAGTCAAGGGGACCCAATTTCGTCATCAAAAAATCGTTGGCGATATAGTATCACTAGCCCGCCGCTATGCCGAAGAAGGAGCCGACGAACTTGTTTTTTATGATATCACGGCCTCCTCCGACAATCGAGTCGTGGATAAACGCTGGATCGCTAAAGTTGCCGAAGTTATTGATATTCCGTTTTGCGTAGCAGGCGGTATTCAGAACGTAAAGCAGGCAAATGAAATCCTCTCTTATGGCGCAGATAAAATTTCTATTAATTCACCGGCATTGGAAGATCCTTCACTTATCAGTCGCTTAGCAGATCACTTCGGCGTTCAGTGTATTGTTCTTAGTATTGATACCTGGTTTAACACCACCCTCCAGTGTTATCAGGTAAAACAGTATACTGGCAATGAAACCCGCACCAAAATCACGTCATGGCAAACACTGGATTGGGTAGAAGAAGTACAGCGGCGTGGCGCGGGAGAAATCGTTCTGAACATGATGAATCAGGATGGCGTGTGTAATGGTTATGATCTTCTGCAACTTCGGCAGGTACGTGAACGCTGTCACGTACCACTGATTGCTTCCGGTGGTGCCGGCACCATGGAACATTTTCTAGCAGCATTTCATGAGGCACAAGTAGATGGAACACTAGCTGCATCAGTATTTCATAACCGGATTATTAATATTAATGAGTTGAAGCAATTTTTGCTAGCAAAAGGAATAAAAATTAGATCATGTTAACTACGCAACAGAATCAACAGATAGATTGGCAAAAAAATAACGGCATCTTACCCACCATCATCCAACATTCCGTCTCTGGTGAAGTTTTGATGTTAGGATATATGAATGCTGATTCGCTACAGGCAACCCAAAAATCTGGTCAAGTGACTTTTTACTCACGTAGTAAAAATCGCCTCTGGACTAAAGGTGAACACTCCGGCCATATTTTGAGGGTAGTTCAGATCCATCCAGATTGTGATAACGATACTTTACTGATCTTAGCGACTCCCCAAGGACCAACTTGTCATAATGGTACTAGCAGTTGTTTCCATCCAGCTGCGAGTGATTGGGCTTTTCTTTATACACTAGAAACCCTCATTAAAGAACGTAAAAGTTCTGATCCTCAGAGTTCTTACACCGCCAGCCTCTACGCTAGTGGAACAAAGCGCATCGCTCAAAAAGTGGGCGAAGAGGGAATAGAAACCGCCCTAGCTGCCACTGTTCATAACAGGGAAGAACTCACCAATGAAACCGCAGATCTAGTTTATCATCTCCTCGTTCTATTACAGGATCAAGGATTAAATTTAAGTCGAGTGATCAACCGTCTACGAGAACGTCACTTCTAAGAAAGATATATCGCATAATATCACTCGTCATGATATTTCGGGCCAGCATAATTATCAAATCGTGACCATTGTCCGTTAAAAACCAACCGAAATGTACCAATAGGACCATTACGTTGCTTCCCAAGAATAATTTCAGCGATCCCCTTCATATCGCTATTTTCGTGATAAACTTCATCACGATAGATAAATATAATAAGATCAGCATCTTGCTCGATAGATCCGGATTCACGCAAATCGGAGTTAACAGGGCGCCTATTTGCTCGTTGTTCTAAGCCGCGGTTCAGCTGTGATAACGCTACTACAGGCACCTGTAATTCTTTAGCTAACGCCTTTAATGATCGCGAAATTTCAGCAATTTCTAGGGTTCTGTTGTCGGAGAGAGATGGTACGCGCATTAGTTGGAGATAATCAATCATAATTAAACTTAGCCCTTCATTTTCTCGAAATACGCGCCTCGCTCGAGAACGCACTTCTGTCGGAGTTAATCCTGAAGAGTCATCAATATATATATTGCGCTTTTCTAGCAGAATTCCCATGCTACTTGATATGCGTGCCCAATCCTCATCATCTAGATGACCGGTGCGAATCCGGCTGTGATCCACGCGAGATAGAGACGCTAGCATACGCATCATGATCTGTTCCCCAGCCATCTCTAAACTAAAAATCAATACTGGTTTATCTTCGGTCATGGCAGCGTTTTCGCAGAGATTCATAGCAAAGGTAGTTTTTCCCATAGATGGACGAGCGGCGATAATAATTAAATCTGATTTTTGTAATCCAGCTGTCTTTTTATCTAGATCTAGATAACCGCTAGATACACCGGTAACTCCATCATGTGGTTTTTGGTACAATTGTTCTATACGTGTTACTGTATCTTCAAGAAGACGTTCGATACTTTTCGGAGCATCTTCTTGATTAGCACGGTTTTCTGCTATTTGGAAGACCCGAGATTCGGCTAAATCTAGAAGATCCTCGCTGCTCCGTCCCTGGGGATCATAACCAGAATCAGCGATTTCATTAGCTACAGCGATCATTTCCCGAACAATGGCGCGTTCACGTACAATATCGGCATAAGCTGAAATATTTGCAGCACTGGGGGTATTTTTTGAAAGCTCTGCCAGATAAGCAAACCCGCCAACGGGTTCTAAAGCTGCTTTTTGTTCTAAAGATTCCGATAGCGTAATTAGATCAATAGGTTTACCGAGTTCTAGTAACCGCTGCATCTCAGTAAAGATAAGACGGTGCGGACGGTTAAAAAAATCTTTACCTGTTACTCGCTCGGCTACATTATCCCACCGTTCGTTATCTAACATTAATCCCCCCAATACTGATTGCTCTGCTTCGAGTGAATAAGGGGGAATTTTCAGCTCTTCTACCTGACGGTCATAAGAAAAATTTGCTTTATTAGATGGCTTTTTTTCTAGCATAACAAGAAATTCAACCTAAATAAGT
Source organism: Candidatus Steffania adelgidicola (assembly GCF_020541225.1). GTDB lineage: Bacteria > Pseudomonadota > Gammaproteobacteria > Enterobacterales > Enterobacteriaceae > Steffania > Steffania adelgidicola. The sequence continues at coordinate 1,231,924 of NZ_CP045889.1, forward strand.
CTTTGAAGAAAGATATATTGTATCCTCTTCCGGGTCCATCTCCTATGGATTTTCAAATCAACCTTCAAGTTTTATGATTTATGATTTCCAAAGCAATTTAAACTTAAACATATATATTTTTTATAGACTTTCATCATGTTTTAATACCTTTAAAATATGAGTTTTTTGAAAAGAGATAATTCCTATTTTATTGCTTTGTATGATGCAAATAAATGGCTTTATATTTTGATTTGAGTTTGGAGATATCAAATAATATTTTATATATTAAAGATATGACTACACTAATAACTCGACGCGGGATGTTTTTGTAATATACAGATAAGTATAAAAAGTTATTATTAATACTGACTAGTATTATATACTATACACAACAAGATCATCCCCTATATACAAACATATACTTTGAAAATCTCTCTGTAGTTCATGAAAATCGCCGATGCTAGCACAGCATATTCAACTAGAAGATAAAACGAAATAAGTAAAATTTATATTTCACATCTTATACACACTAATCCCTAATGGGATTAGTAGTATCACTACTCATTATTATCAATATCTCTACTTTAGGATTAAAACTGATACTTCTCACTCCTATGAACGTGAAAAATTAACGTTTAGAGAACTGAGGACGACAACGTGCTTTACGTAATCCAACTTTCTTACGTTCAACTTGACGGGCGTCACGAGTAACAAAACCAGCTTTTCGCAAGTTAGAACGCAATGTTTCGTCGTATGCTAGTAGAGCACGAGTAATGCCGTGACGAATGGCGCCTGCCTGTCCGGATATACCCCCACCTTTAACTGTGATATACAGATCTAATTTACTAACCATGCCGACTAACTCTAATGGCTGCCGCACTACCATCCGAGAAGTTTCACGACCAAAATACTGTTCTAGACTGCGCTGGTTAATCATGATGTTCCCAGTTCCTAGCTTAGCAAAGACGCGAGCGGAAGAACTTTTGCGGCGACCAGTGCCGTAGTATTGATTGTCAGCCATTTCCTATAATCCCGATGAATTAAATCTCTAGAACTTCTGGTTGCTGTGCTGGATGGTTATGCTCAGCCCCAGCGTAAATCTTTAGTTTACGTAACATAGCCCGACCTAGCGGTCCTTTTGGCAGCATGCCTTTCACTGCCATTTTAATCACGCGCTCAGGACGACGGGTCACCATCTCTTCAAAAGTCGCTTGTTTAATTCCACCAACATAACCAGTATAATGATAGTAAATTTTCTCATTACGCTTTTTACCAGTGACGGCTATTTTTTTAGCATTTAAAACAATCAAATAATCACCAGTATCAACATGCGGTGTATATTCCGGTTTATGCTTACCACGAAGATGATGAGCTAGTTTAGCAGCAAAACGACCAAGAATCTTCCCCTCAGCGTCGATAACATACCAGTTACGTTTGACTGTTTCTGGTTTTGCTGTAAAAGTTTTCATTAAAATCTTACTCAATGTAGGTTACGCGTTAACAAATAAAAACGCTTCAATAAATAGTGTATTTGGATAGAGCTATTATAAAGAAGTCATCTAAAAAAATCGACCTTTTTTACAAAATCAGGGCTGATGCGTGCACTTAAGATATTTATCACTCTGCATTTCCTGCAAGCGCGATAAACACCGCTGATACTCAAAACGCAGCAGTTGTCCTTGGTACAACATCCTCATCGATACACTGGACCCAACCACGAGTTTTACACGGCGCTCATAAAACTCATCTACAAGTGCCAAAAAACGGCGAGCGGTATTTTCTTGCTCGCTGTCCATTGGTTGTACATTATATATTAATACGCTATGAAAGTTTTTAGAGAGAACAATATAGTCATTTTGACTACGTGCAGCAACACATAACTCTTTAAAATCTATTGCAATCACACCGTTATTTAAACCAAGGATTGACATCGGCCGCTGGTTGATTTTAAATACGAACACGTCGCGCTCTATTGACAGTCTCTTCCCTCCCAAATCGTGGAATATCTTCATCATTTCCCGGTCTGTCTTCTCTCCAAGAGGCGTTAGCCAAAAATTGGCCTGAGTTAAAGATTGTAATCGGTAATCTATACCGGCATCTACATTCATTACATGGCAATGACGTTTAATTAATGCAATGGTTGGCATAAAAAGAGGACGCTGTAAACCGTTCCAGTAAAGATTATCGGGTGGGGTATTAGAAGTGGTAACAAGAGTTATGCCACGATCGAATAGCGCTTGCATTAACCTGCTAAGCAACATGGCATCAGTAATATCGGTAACAAAAAATTCATCAAAACAAAGTACGTCAATTTCGGCTTTAAATCTGTTAGCAATTATCTCTAGCGGGTCCAGGTTACCCTGTAGGCGAGTCATTTCCTCATGGAGGCGTAACATAAAACGATGAAAATGTAACCGTAACTTACGATTACCGGGTAAGTTATAATAAAACAAATCCATGAGCCAGGTTTTCCCTCTGCCCACCCCCCCCCATATATATAATCCCTTCACAGATGTATCTATTGTACGCTTAACCTTGAATAGACGTTTAAACAAACTAGATTTACCGCTTACTGCAGCGGTTGGTGCCGTATTTAATAACTGCTGGTGAATCCAATCTAATCGTTCAATAACAGCAGCTTGAGTGCTATCAGGCTGATGTTCTGAGTGCTCCAGGAACTTCTGATAAACAGACAACGGAGAAGTAGTTTGCATATGACGGATGTTTCCTAAACGGCAATAAAAAGAACATCTTAAATAGCAGTGCGATCGAATACAATAACCCAATTCCAACGATCGCTAATATATCATCATACTCTCCGGTTCCACTCATACTACATTAACAGTTATAGTGCAGCTAACTGTATATAACGCTCTACGGGATAACAAAGTTAAAATAGGAGGTCTTATGACCTGGGAATATGCACTAACTGGATTGATGATTGGTATCATTATTGGTGTTCTCGCTATGCGATTTGGTACTCATCAGATACGTCAACATCAGACGCTTCGATACGAATTAGAAAAAAGCCAAGCTGAATTAGATGAGTATCGTAAAGAACTTACCAGTCACTTCGCTCGAAGTGCAGAATTACTAAATAATATAGCCGACAGTTACCGTCAACTTTATCAACATATGGCTAAAAGCTCTAATAGTCTTCTGCCAAATCAAAGCAGAGAAGACAATCCGTTCCACTATGCTTTACTTGAAACAGAAACAGTAGCACACGAGGAGGAAAACATAAACACAGATGTCAACACACGCGAAGGTAATGATAAAATTTCAGCAGAAAGGCAGCCACGAGATTATCCGGAAATTACCAGCGGTTTGCTGCGTACAAATCGTCACTGATATCAATAAGGCTCTTGAGTGAACTTTTTCTTCTCCAATCAAGTTGGAATAACAATTATAATGCCCTTATCGGGTTTATACATCATGAAATCAGAGATGAAAATAAGCGAGTTAACACATAATGAAAACAACACCTCTATTTAGAGTATTAGCCCTCAGTATTGGACTAAATTTACTCCTTTTTTTAGGAGTGAAGGCAGCCCTGCCAATCAAAATTGAAGGACAATCTATACCCAGCTTAGCCCCAATCCTTACGACAGTGCTGCCGGCAGTAGTGAGCATTCATGTTAAAGGCTCCCAATCAATCCTTCGCCCTATATTACCTAAAGAGTTTAGATATTTCTTCGGCGATATCCCAAGAAATAATAGTGAAATACATCAATTTGAAGAACTAGGATTAGGTTCGGGAGTGATTATCAATGCCGAGGATGGGTATGTAATCACTAACAATCATGTTGTAAATCATGCAGACAAGATAACAATACAGCTCAATGATGGTCGGATATTCAAGGCTAAACTTATAGGCAGAGATGAGCCGACCGATCTGGCACTGCTTCAGTTACCTTCCTTGAAAAATCTTAAGGAAATCAAGATAGCAGACTCTGATGCCTTAAAAGTCGGAGATTTCGTGATCGCAGTCGGCAATCCATTTGGTCTTGGCCAAACGGTAACGTCTGGTATTATATCCGCCCTAGGTCGAAGAGGTCTCCATTTAGAGTCATTAGAGAATTTTATTCAGACTGACGCTTCCATGAACCGCGGTAATTCTGGAGGGGCGCTGGTTAATCTCAACGGAGAACTCATTGGAATCAATACTGCTATTTTGGCACCCGGAGGGGGAAATATAGGTATCGGTTTTGCTATTCCCAGTAATATTGTCAAAAACCTAAGTCAGCAGATTATTAAATATGGTGAAGTAAAACGGGGGCAGCTTGGCATTAAGGGCGCTGAATTAACCGCGGACATTGCTAAAGTTTTTAATATTGAAACTGACCAAGGCGCCTTTATTAGTGAAGTTCTACCGCATTCCGCTGCTGAAAAAGCTTGTATTAAGTCTGGAGATGTTATTATCTCAGTAGAAAATAAACCCATCCAGAGCTTCGCTGAACTACGGGTTAAGCTCGCCACGAGTACACCCGGTCAAACGATGAAACTTGGTTTACTGCGTAACGGCAAGAGCCAAATAATACCTGTAATACTGGATGACAGTACATCTACTGTGAGTAGTAATGGAATGATTACCCCCGCATTACAAGGAGCCTCCCTCCGTAACACTTACCTAACAGACGGCAGACAGGGAATACGAGTAGAGGAGGTTCTCAAAAACTCACCAGCGGCTGAAATTGGTCTCCAACAAGATGATGTCATCATCGGGATTAATCGTGAACGGATACAGAGCATCAGCCAGTTCCGAAAAATACTGGAGAAAAAACCAGTGATAATAGCACTAAACATTGTGCGAGGCAATTCAAACATTTTTATATTATTGCGTTAATCAATGAACGAGGGGATGCCGATTTAGCGGCATCCCTTTCATTTATGCCCTACTTAAATTCAGTGTCAATATCTTTATTACTCTTATCTTCGTAAAATTCCTTCTTTCTGTTATTATCAATTTGATTATCCTGATAAATTATCCGGATTTTCTCTCATCTATACTCTCTTCTACCTCGCAGATAAATCTTCCTATACTGCACTAAAGATATAATGGTAAATAGTCTACAGTTAGAGTTGTATAAAAGATACTACACATTAACATGAATCTAGATATCATATTCTGATGTAATGATAAATAAAATAACTACATATGCATTATTGCTACAATACGAGATAGCCTAATAGCCGAAAAAATACTGAAAAATATGGAAAGGTTTTACAACTAAAAAGTACTGAACATGGAGAATGAGCATCTACTAGCGCCCTACCATGACTCTTAACTGCTCAGTCTAATTTTAGTGGGAATCTACCAATGAAGATTAGCACTCTCTATCATCTACGATAGGTTATACTGAGAAACACTGACCATAATTAGCCTGAATCCATCAAGATAGTACTATGTTTTACAGACTGATACATGTATTAACGGACATTCTATTAGAGATGTATGCACACTTTTCGAAGCATAAACAGAATATTAACGTTTGGGGGTTTAACAAAAGTTAGTGAGAAAATGATTTACAATACTTACATGATCGGCGGCTATGCTCACTGTTATCAGAATACAAACTAACATAACCATTATCCATCATACCTATGGCCGAAACTGTATACATGCTATATACTATTAATATGGTAATTCTAGATGAAATAAAAATACATTCAGGTGCACGAGGTACTGCTGTGTATTAATTATACACCGGCTAACTTCGTTATTAAAAATGGACCCGTTAGGTAGCGAACATGTTTTCTAAACGTATTATTGTATTAATTCATATATTAGTAAAACATAAACAATAGCAATTATTATTTAAAGATCTCTAAAATAAAAGCTCCACTTCTAACTAGAAGGATGCGGGTAGCAGTCTGTAGGGAGGTTGCTATGCACATAGCAAGACTCATTAGAAATCTCACCAACTAGAAAAAGTACAGTAAAACGATTAAGTTTCAATTAATATCCACAATGGAGAAGAAAGATCACAATGCTTTTTTCTCTTAGTCATACTTAAAAGATTAATGTTTTAAAACATTAATCTTTTATTAATGATTTTTTATAGACTATGATGGAATTCTACTAATCAACACTGATTCTGAAAATTTCTTCTTTTTAGGAGAGAGAATGTTGATAAACCTTGTGTTTTGATACAGTGCTCAAGATACAACATAGCCTTATTCAATATCCTTTATAATTCCACTCAATTTATAAAATATAGGTACATATATAGCATTTCTGTGAGTTCAGACACTATTATATAGTGGACGTTCCGTGTCTTAATGTCTTTATAATAACGATTATAGAAGGTTTAAAAATGCTTTGAAACTTGTCCTATGCCCCCTAAATCCACAATCGATAGCCATCGAAAAGCAGTAAGTTAAATCATATTGAAGAGGTTTAATATTAAGTATGATCTGCTTTTATAACTTAGGATAAAAACCCATGTCATCAAAAAAAAACCTACACCAATAGATTTATTTAATTTTTCTAGAGTTCGTTTAATTATTTCATCCAGCTTCTAATAAAGAAGCTGCTAACCTTTAAATCATTCCATGTTTTAATATCGACTCTTCTTTAAACCTAGATAATTCTATCTATCTTAGATAGGAATCACGGAATTCGATGGGTGTTATATAAGCCTATAAGCATACTGAGTTTTCATCGCTTATATGAAGCGTTGAATATTAAATTATCCTTTTATATTCCTACTATATTTATAAACACACAGCATAAACCAGTAAAATTACTGGCGTGGTATGGATGTACCATAAAGTCATTTTTTTTCATTTCAAGTACAAGACTCGGGGCTATACTTTACTGTCTGGTTAAGCTTGATCATCATCGCTTAAATAAGTAAGTGTTTTATACTGACATACCAAAGTACTACACAGTAAATTAATATCTATGATATTATTAATGCTGTTGATTTTATGAAACTGTTAATATAAACAGAATAAAAGTCAATGGATTATATATGAAAATCAGTAAAAAAGTTATATATTACCTCTTCGTTTATCTCAGTGTCTGCTTGTCTTTATTAAAACGCGCTAGTAAAAGTATAAAAATATCCAAACGCATATCAAAACATGCTAATAAATTTATTATTAAAACAATGTTATGAACATATATAATATATATTATAAAACCTTTTTAAGTTTTTTAAGAACTTTTTACTAGAGGTATCAAATATAATATAACCCATTATTTCAATAAACAACCTTTACTGTAAAGGTATCAAACAGAATTAAGGTTACAACGAACTGCATCGATAGACTAGTATTCCAACACATACTCTAATGTTGCGGTATGAAATATTCACAACTACATAATGCTTCTTATAATAAGCATTATACCATAAAAGATAATTTAAACAAAACGTGCATGAATACTATGCTAAACATTTAGTAATCATGATAATTTCTGAGAAATTGTTGTTTAAAAAAATATTTATCACAGCAATATCATTGTCTGTTATGAATTAGTTCTATGCTCGATACAAGTTACGCATTTAAAATCAATTTAATTAGCTATTTATCTCTTATTAGCATCCTATTAAACAAATGCCCCATTTTAGCCGCCTTGGTATCCAGATAGCGAGTATTCTGCGGATTACGACCAACAATCAGAGGTATCCGTTCGCTAATATTAATGCCTGCTTCGATTAGACTCTCAACCTTTTGGGGATTGTTAGTCAAAAGACGTACTTTTTCCACACCCAGTAGTTTAAACATGTCAGCGCACAGAGTGAAATCTCGTTCGTCGGCTGCAAAACCAAGCTGATGATTAGCCTCAACCGTATCAGCGCCTAAATCTTGTAGGGCGTAGGCAAGAATCTTATTCAAAAGACCTATATTACGACCTTCCTGGCGGTGGTAAAGCAAAATACCGCACTTCTCTTCAGCGATATAACTTAACGCAGCTTCCAATTGAAAGCCGCAATCACACCGAAGACTGAAAAGAGCATCACCAGTAAGGCATTCAGAATGGACGCGCGCCGGTATCGGCACCACACCAGTAGTAACATCACCATACACCAGCGCTAGATGCTCATGTCCAGTAGCAATTTCCTCAAATCCCACCATCAGGAAATCCCCCCAGGGGGTCGGTAGTTTGGCGTCTGCCACACGTTTAAGCTGCATATTGCTCTCCAAAACCAAATTAATAGCGCGCATCCTACTACCTACCGTACATTTGACCAGCATCTGAAACAGGACACGCGCCAATCGGAATTCTCTGTGTTCTATTTTTTCTAAATTCTCCACCATGACGGAACGTGTTGTATATAATCTCTTATACGGAGAGTGTTCTTTCTTTTTACATAGTCAAAGTTTCACTTTGCTATAATTTTTCCATAAATTATAGATGGCGTTTTACTGAAAAACATAAAATTAAAAAATTATAAATTCAAGAGATAAAAATATTAATTCTCTAGGATAAAGAGAATAACATAAAAACAGAAATAATGGTTTTAAAACACAATTCACATAATTACTTGATCGAATAAAAATGCCCGTTATAAATGAATATAGGTGTTTGTTAATACACTGCTTCACTGTTAAACATCTTTAATTTTCTTGCATTATATCAATCAAGTACAAGATCAATTATTCTGGAGATAGATATACCCTGTATCGAACTTCTCTTATGTGAGTTTTGTAATTAGTTTGATAAACTGGCCCATATAGAAATCTAACAGTCTAGAAAATCTCCAGCATTAATTAAGTTTAAAAGATTAGATAATGATCTATATAATCTGCTTCTTATCAGAAGAAAAAGATGAAGCCAATATGGTTATTAGAATAAAATCTAATTAATATTAACAATAAAATTCCATAAATCTACAAACCCCCTTATAAAAGGGAGAAGGCGGCTTACTAATACAAAAGTAGACATCTATACATATAATTCAGCATACTTCTTTATACCCTACCCTCCTTAAGGGCGGAGGTTGATCAAACAAAACAAAGACGACTCATAGAGTATATTGTCAAATATGGTGTATACCATAGTATTTCTCTATGTACTCTTGGAATCTTAAAGGAATTGTTAAAAAATAAGACGCAAAACATCCAGTCAAAAATAGAGACTCCGTTTATCATATATATGATGTAATGTTAATTAACTATTTTTTCTATCACTAGACTTATCTCTACCAATAAGTGGAATATATTATTCCAGCGCTTATTAATTAACACTGGCATATAATGTCATGCATAATCACGTTAATATCTATCTATTTTTATAAATGATGCTATTACACGTTTAGGAAAAACTCCGATAATCATCTATGAAGAAATTTTTCTCTGTTGTTAACATACTAGCGATTCTATCTTTCAGTACAGATAACATGGCAGCATGTATATCAAATTTACCAGACAAACTAAAGACGGCAGTTAGATACGAACACCCATTTTCTGTGTATGAAAATACACTGTATCTTTTCAAATACTAAACTAAATCTTATAATAGGGCACGTTCGTTAATATCAATAAGTTTGTACCCCTCTCCTCCTTGAAAAAAAAGCAAATTCCTAGTTAATAAACCACTTTTATTTTAGAATCTTTACCGGATATCTTTACTGCTAATCCATTAGATCAGACAGATAATCAAAGAAACTTACAAACCATATTTGACATTAATAAAATAAATTTAAATCAAGAAACATTCCTAGTATGGTCTGTCTATCTCAATAGACAATAACTTTCTGATGCAATGAGGTCTTTTGCAAATAAATGCACCTTCAAGCGACAAAAGAAGTGTTGAGAAGATATAATGTAATGACAGCACTTTCATTCAACGGGAGGGTTTTTAAATTATAGCGTAGAGAGATACCGTGCTCTATATTTAGTCATTATCTCCCTAATGGTGACTAAATAAAAAAATAATACTCTATTACGCTGAAAATGTTTTGCTATCTCCACCAAATTAGTCAGAAAACGACTGTACTCATTTAGCAATAATAACGCCATTACCGATTTCTCTCTGCTAAGAGATAAATGATTCTCAGATAAGAATCTGAGTTACTGTCCATCCAGACCACGTATAGGCTTTATGGATGACCAGGATTTACATGAAGGACAATTCCAATAAATCCTCTGAGAGGTAAAACCACATTTCTGACAGTGATAACGAGGTTTAGTATAAATCTGTTGGCCAATTATATTATATAACATCTGTAAACTTTCCTTAATAAGGCCCCCTTCTGCCTCTATAAGATAAAAATTTATCAATCGGTAAAACATACGCATCGTTGGATTCTGCCGCAATTGCTGATTAAGATACGTCCGCGCAACTTTAGCTCCCTCTTCACGTTCAACAACATCTGTTAGCAACAATTCAGCTAACGCGCTACCATTCTTTTCTACACACCGCCTAAGAAATGCTGCCCAAGCGCTCGGTTCATCTAAAATTTGATAACAGGTCTGTAGCATTGGCAACGTTTCGCTCACCATTTCTCGGTCTTGATCTAGCACCCGCGTCAATTCATAAACGGCGGCAGCGTAATCTTGCTGCATCATGTAAATTCTGGCACGTATAATAGACACCCGTGGACTATTTTTATCCACATCGCCTCCTTTTTTTAAAAAAAGGACAGCACGGTTCATATCATCACGGCCAAGTGCTTGAAGCGCTAACTCACAATAAAAATGGGCAATCTCTGCTAAGCACTGCGCTTTGCCAAGCTTGACCAACTTGTTAGCGACGTCGATAGCTTTCAACCATTCACTAGTTGACTGATGGATTTTTAATAAAAGATTCAACGTACTAAAACGGAAATCATCTTCATTAAGCAACTGACTAAACATGTTTTCCGCGCGGTCATAAAACCCGGCTGCCATATAGTCACAACCAAGCTGCTGTATCGCCAAAAGACGTTGATTCAAGGTTAAGGCAGTACTTTCTATCATCGCCTGGTGAATTCGAATAGCTCGATCAACTTCGCCACGGGAACGGAATAGATTCCCTAACATCAAATACACCTCAAGAGCGTTAGTTTCCTCTTTCAACATCTCAAGAAAAAAATCTATGGATTTATCCTGCGGATTATCAAGTAAAAAATCCATTCTAGCTACACAATCTTTAGAAAGACGATTGGTGGCCTTATGTTTATCCTGCTCCACACTCCTACACCCCATATACCAACCATAAGCAGCAGCTAAAGGAAGCAGTAGAAACAGCAGTTCTAACATAATGCGTTATTCCTTGGGCGAAAAGGCAAGAGACTTAGTAGCGACAGCGAAAATCGTTTCTATTGGCGCACACTGCTGTTCCAGGCATTTTACCTTAAGTACAGCACACATCCATGATATAAAACTTGAAAAGCTAGAATCAGATATAGATAAAACGCCAGATAATATATCCAGTAACACATAGCACAGTCAGTAAGTTTAACATTTAAATCCTACTTCAAACTAAAAACGCATTAAGTTTTACCGGCTGGTTGTGTCTTGTATAAGAAATATTATACACAATAAGCATTGTGGGTAATAAAATCGAGAACAAAAGAAAAAGAAAAAGGAAAAAAGAAATTATAAAAATATCTTTTTATCTGATTACCTAAAAACTATGTTTTTGTATTTTTTAGATAAAAATATTAAAATACAATCTAAATATTTTTCCATTAACAAAGAAAACACTCCCCTATTATAAATTCATTCTTTTCCTGAAGCAGAGGTATAGATACCTGATAAATAAGCAGATATGGAATTGAGGAAGAGAAATTCTGGTCGTCAATAGTTTCTCTTGACTAGCTAAAATAACCAAACTAATTAGTTTTCATCTGGCTAGATGGAAATACTACAATTTTCCAACATTATTTTTCCTCCGCGGTATCTTTAATAACTCTGACTCAATATAAACCAGCATCCACTTAATCTTCTGGGCATTTTCTACTATCAGCCTTAAGATAGTCATCTAATATTATGATGATTTGGTCACAGGCAAACCTGTACCCAAGTAATAATTCTGGCCAATATTTACTCATATTAATAAAGGATCTCTTGCTTTAAATAAAGCCATATCTGATTTTTTATTTATTGTAGTGTCTCATTTGATCTAAGCATCTTCTGCAGTTGCGATTTTGTACTGTTTTTTTAAATAAACCTGCACTTCTTAAATGATTTTCCTGATTTTAAAATCAAGCAGTCCATATAAATAAACTTTAAAAATAAAAAAGATTCTTTGTCTTAAACACTTATCCAAACCCTAGTTCATAAACATGGTGAAATAATAGAATTGTTCTTCAGAGAAGATGCTTAAAAATAAAACTTTATGATAATGCATCTCCACAACGAAGTAATACAGTTCCTAGAAAGAGAAAACTACTTTATGCAACCATTATTCAATAACTTTATTATAATTAGACAATATCAACGCAGGATGGAGAGCCTGTGTAATAACGCATATCACTCTTATTTTTTATTTTATTCTTCACTAAATTTGTAATTATTGTAATTATTAGATATAGAAACTAATGCTAATTATGTATAATAAGTGGTTAAATATTTCGCCTTATGTTGAAATAAATTATCAAGATTAAACAGATGGCATACGTCAATATCAGCCAAACAAGCGTTATCTTTCTAATGTGCATAAAACTATCGTGTACCTGATCTGTTTCAGAACATAATTCTTTTATTAATCCTGTTATGAATCTGCTCAATATCGCTTTTAACAAATTCGAGCAGTAGTCATGATTACATTCATTACATGTTGCGCATCACTACCCGTATATCAAGATCGTTTGATATACGCTTTTTCATGCTCTCCTATGCCAATCTAAATCAAATGATTTATTGCATTACACGCACACAAAAATCAAGAAGATGCAAATATTTTTTCTAAAAACACTTTATGGGAATCTAAATAAAACAACTAATAAATAGAGTCCAAAACCAAATTTAGTAATCGGAGAGCCCGATAACCTATAAAATAATACCATCCACAATAACGACAGATATTGTTTAGTCCCTTGTCTAATACGTGTATAATATTGTGTTACCCCTGACATCGAAGGCAACGTCGTGATTGAAAACTTGCGTAACATCGCCATCATCGCGCATGTAGACCATGGTAAAACCACCTTGGTTGATAAATTGTTGCGACAGTCCGGCACACTTGATGAGCGTAACAATGCCACTGAACGCATAATGGACTCTAACGATTTAGAAAAAGAACGCGGGATCACCATCCTAGCTAAAAATACTGCTATTAACTGGAAAGATTACCGCATTAATATTGTCGATACACCGGGCCACGCTGATTTTGGAGGGGAAGTTGAGCGTGTTATGTCAATGGTAGACTCGGTATTACTATTGGTTGACGCAATGGATGGTCCGATGCCACAGACCCGTTTCGTAACGCAAAAAGCGTTTGGCTACAATTTAAAACCCATTGTCATTGTCAATAAAGTTGACCGTCCAGGCGCTCGTCCAAACTGGGTAGTAGATCAAGTGTTTGATTTGTTTGTTAACTTAGGGGCAACCGATAATCAGCTTGATTTTCCAATTGTTTACACATCAGCGATCCACGGGATCGCCGGTCTAGAATATGACGATATGGCAGATGATATGACTCCGTTGTTTGAGTCCATCGTAAAGCATGTCGATGCCCCAAATGTCGACGTCGACGGACCATTCCAAATGCAACTGTCTCAGCTTGACTACAACAGTTATCTTGGCATTATTGGCATTGGGCGTATCAAACGAGGCTCAGTCAAGCCCAAGCAAAATGTAACCGTAGTAGACAACAAAGGGAAACGCCGTAACGCTCAAGTAGGGCAGGTCTTAAGTCATATGGGCCTCCAACGTATCGAATCCCCACTAGCCGAAGCAGGTGACATTATTGCGATTATCGGGTTAGGCGAATTAAATATTTCCGATACTATTTGCGATCCAGGAAAAATAGAAGCACTACCCGTATTAACAGTTGACGAACCTACTGTATCCATGTCCTTCGGTGTAAACACGTCTCCGTTCTGTGGAAAAGAAGGAAAATACGTTACCTCCCGTCAAATTTTGGAACGTTTGCAGAAAGAACTGGTACACAACGTCGCTCTAAGGGTAGAAGAAACTGAAGATCCTGATACCTTTCGTGTTTCTGGGCGGGGCGAGCTGCATCTCTCCGTGCTTATTGAAAATATGCGGCGAGAAGGATTCGAGCTTGGCGTTTCCCGACCGAAAGTAATTTTTCGCAATGTCAATAGTATTAAACAGGAACCTTTTGAGTCAGTAACGCTTAATATTGAAGCGCAGCATCAAGGGGTAATCATGGAAGCAATGGGTATTCGTAAAGGTGAGATGAAAAATATGCTACTAGAAGGAAAAGATCGGATCCGTCTAGATTACATGGTGCCAAGCCGGGGACTAATTGGTTTTCGGAGTACTTTCCTCACTATGACCTCGGGTACTGGTTTTTTCTATTCTAGCTTCAGCCACTATGATAACCTCTGTCCTGGAGACATCGCTCAGCGACAAAACGGCGTACTTATTTCCAACGGTCAAGGTAAAGCTGTAGCCTACGCCCTATATAGTCTTCAAGATCGCGGCCGTCTATTCCTCGGACATGGTTCTGCGGTATACGAAGGTCAGATTATCGGTATTCACACGCGCTCTAACGATCTAACAGTAAATTGTTTAACCGGTAAGAAGCTGACTAATATGCGCGCATCCGGTACAGATGAAGCTACTACTCTCGTACCAGTGATCAAGATGTCACTGGAGCGAGCAATAGCATTTATTGATGATGATGAATTAGTTGAGGTCACGCCAAAATCGATTCGTCTTCGTAAACGTTACCTGACTCAAAATGAACGTAAGCGCGCTAATCGCTGCTAACGAAATTATCATATATAAACTAGTGATAACCTGTTAATATTAAATGACTATTACGCTATTTTATCCGATTTCATTCTGGTCTCACGCGCTTTCCTAGAAGGGTCATATCAGACATCACTTCTAGGGAAGTGATTTTGGTTTGTGAAAATAAAAAATAAGACCCATCTCGATAAGAGCTCAGATAAAACTAAGCTTTTAGTCACATTATGTCTTATTGACACATGTAGCCTGTATAGATGACAACTTATAACTACACTATAAAAATACAGTTAACGCTAGAGAAAACCAATAAGATATTGACGTAATATTAGAGAAAATCTTAATGCATAAATATCGGTTGACGCCTTTCATATTGACTGATAGCTGCATGCTGCATTAGCGTTAGACCGATACTGTCAATACCGTTAATCAAGCAATGTCGGCGGAATCGGTCTATCGAAAAAGGATAAATCTTATCCTTAACCACCACCTCCTGCCGTTCCAAATTAACGCTTAAAGTCATTCCTTCCTGCGTCATTATTATAGAAAACAGTGCGTTTACCTGTTCTTCTGTAAGACGAACTGGAATCAGTTGATTATTGAAGCTGTTACTATAAAAAATATCAGCAAAACTTGGTGCTATCACCGCATGAAAACCGTAATCCGTTAAGGCCCAAAGCGCATGCTCACGCGAAGAGCCGCACCCAAAATTTTCACGAGCCAGCAGAATACTGGCGCCCTGGTAACGTGGCTGATTCAGCACAAAATTTGGATTAGGCTCTTGGCCAGCCTCATCTAAAAATCGCCAGTCATTAAATAAATGCTGCCCAAAACCAGTACGTGTTACCTTTTGTAGAAACTGCTTGGGGATAATCGCATCAGTATCTACATTAGCGGCGTCAAGGGGAACTACGATACCGGTATGCTGCGTAAATTTAGCCATCTGTCTTTCCTTTATGCAATTCTCGGATATCAATAAAACGTCCTGCCACCGCTGCACCCGCAGCCATCGCAGGACTAAGCAAATGTGTACGTCCTCCGCGACCCTGACGACCCTCAAAATTCCGATTGCTAGTAGAAGCACAGCGCTCACCTGGATTCAGACGGTCATGATTCATCGCCAAGCACATAGAACATCCAGGGAGCCGCCACTCAAAACCAGCGGTGAGGAAGATTTCATCTAGTCCTTCTGTTTCCGCCTGGGCTTTCACAGGACCAGAACCTGGCACAACGATTGCCTGAACACCAGAAGCAACAAAGCGACCACTAGCAGCTTTTGCTGCAGCTCGCAAATCTTCAATACGTGAGTTAGTACAGGAACCGATAAAAACCTTATCAATCACTACGTCCGTCAGACACATACCAGGCTGCAAATCCATGTATGCTAGCGCGTTGGCAGCAGAATTCTGCTCTATTGGATCGTTGAATGACTCCGGTGAGGGGATAAACTGATTCACTGCAATGACCTGACTAGGGTTTGTTCCCCACGTCACCTGTGGTGCGATATCCTGCCCATTTATCGTAACCACCTTATCGAAACTAGCATCATCATCCGATTTTAGAGTATCCCAATACATAACAGCTTGATCCCAGTGAATACCCTTAGGAGTAAATTGCCTATTTCGCAAATAGGTATAAGTGGTATTATCTGGCGCTATAATCCCCGCTTTTGCCCCCATTTCGATAGCCATATTACATAGAGTCATCCGTCCTTCCATACTGAGCATACGGACAGTATCACCGCTAAATTCCACTACGTAGCCAGTACCGCCAGCCGAGCCAACTTTCCTAATAATCGCCAAGATTATGTCTTTTGCACTGATATCTCGCCCAATTTGGCCTGTAACATCTATTTTCATAGTTTTAGCCCGGCCTTGTTTTAGCGTCTGTGTCGCAAGAACATGCTCTACTTCCGAGGTTCCAATACCAAACGCTAGGGCACCAAAAGCTCCATGAGTGGAAGTATGGGAATCTCCACAAACGATAGTCATACCTGGCAGAGTCATACCTTGTTCAGGGCCGATTACGTGTACAATTCCTTGGAAAGGGTGATTGAGATCATACAGCTGGACGCCAAATTCTGCACAGTTTTTTATCAGTTCCTGCATTTGAATACGAGCCTTCTCTCCAGAAGCATAAATATTTTTACTTTGTGTGGAAACATTGTGATCCATGGTGGCAAAGGTTTTACCCGGCTGTCGAACAGTACGTTTTTTCGTGCGTAAACCATCAAACGCCTGCGGCGAGGTGACTTCATGCACTAAATGCCGGTCAATATACAGCAAGGGCATCTCATTTTTTGCCTCATGGATAACGTGCGCATCGTATAGTTTTTGGTATAACGATTTGCCCATAATAATTATACCCCCCCCCTGATTAACGCTGCGATCACATCGCCCATTTCTCGAGTGCCGATTGCGGCGAAACGGGATAAATCCGCAGTTCGGTTGCCGGCTTCTAGCGCCTGATTTACTGCACGCTCAATCGCTTCTGCAACGATGTCCAACCGTAGGCTATAACGCAATAATAAGGCTACGGACAAGATCTGTGCCACAGGGTTAGCAACATCTTTCCCAGCAATATCCGGTGCAGAGCCACCCGCTGGTTCATACATCCCAAAACCCTTTTCATTTAAACTCGCGGAGGGTAACATACCCATCGAGCCGGTAAGCATTGCGCACTCATCAGAAAGAATATCACCGAATAGATTAGAGCAAAGTATCACATCAAACTGGGCAGGATCTTTAATCAGCTGCATACTCGCATTATCTATATATAAATGTGATAACTCCACCTCTGGATAGTTCTTCGCGACCTGATTCACCACTTCACGCCACAGCATAGAGCTTTCTAACACATTTGCTTTATCAACAGAAGTTACTTTATTGCGTCGTTTACAAGCAGATTGAAAGGCAATCTGGGCAATGCGTTCAATCTCAAAGCGATAATATACTTCAGTATCAAAAGCATGCTCATGTAACCCGATACCTACGCGACCTTTCGGATGACCGAAGTAAATACCACCGGTCAGTTCGCGAACACATAGGATATCAAACCCGCGCTTAGCGATATCATCTCTAAGAGGACAGAACATTTCTAACCCTCGATACAAGCGTGAAGGTCGCAAATTAGAAAATAAATTAAAATGTTTACGCAAGGGTAATAATGCTCCACGTTCCGGTTGTGCTTCCGCAGACAAATGTTCCCATTTTCGACCACCTACCGATCCAAATAAAATCGCATCTGCCCTCTCACAGCCGGAGATAGTGCAAGCAGGCAATGGGCTCCCGTGACGGTCTATAGCGACACCCCCTACATCATGTTCACTAGTAGAAATATGCAGGCTGAACCGTTGGCAAACTGCATTGAGGATTTTATAGGCCTGCTCCATAACTTCCGGACCAATACCATCTCCAGGTAAAATTGCAATATGGTAGGTTTTACTCATTATCGCACCCTTTCCTGAATATCTTGATTAGTATTATTATGGTCGTGAAGGCGCTGCAGTGCGATGCCAACCTGTTTTGCACGCCAGATATTATTCATAGCATTCACCATGGCCTGAGCAGAGGACTCTATAATATCCGTAGCTAGACCCACACCGTGGAAACGGCGTCCCTGATACTCCACAACGATATCAACTTTTCCCAGCGCATCCCGACCATGACCTTTAGCAGTTAGCTGATACTTTTCCAACTGAATGGAGAAATGTGTAATGCGATTCAGCGCTTCATAGATGGCATCTACTGGACCATTACCAGTAGCTGCTTCAACATGAATTGTATCAACACAGGCCAGTTTTACCGATGCAGTAGAAATATCGGCGGAGCTAGATTGAACGCTAAAATATTCTAGACGAAAATGCTCTGATTGTTCCTGCTGATTATTGATAAATGCCATCGCTTCTAGATCGTAGTCGAAAACCTGTCCTTTTTTATCGGCAAGTCTTAGGAAAGCGTCATACAGTGCTCCCAGATCATAGTCCGTTTCCTGATAGCCCATTTCCTTCATGCGGTGTTTCACGGCTGAACGGCCTGAACGGGAAGTTAGATTTAACTGTACTTCTTTTAAACCAATAGTTTCCGGTGTCATAATTTCATAATTCTGACGATTTTTCAGCACTCCGTCTTGATGGATCCCGGAAGAATGGGCGAAAGCATTGGCACCTACCACTGCTTTATTGGCGGGAATTGGCATATTGCACAATTGACTGACTACCTGGCTAGTGCGGTAGATTTCGTGATGGTGAATATTAGCATATACGTTTAGTAAGTCATGACGCACTTTAATAGCCATAATCACCTCTTCCAATGCAGTATTCCCAGCACGTTCGCCGATACCATTAAGAGTACCTTCCACTTGACGAGCACCAGCCTGGATCGCGGCAATAGCATTACCAACCGCCATACCTAGGTCATCATGACAATGTACCGAAATAATAGCCTGGTCTATATTAGGGACCCGTTGATATAAAGAAGTAATAATACCACCGAACTGATACGGGGTTGTGTATCCTACCGTATCAGGAATATTAATGGTGCGGGCGCCGGCGTTAATAGTGGCTTCAACGATACGGCATAGATTATCAATCGGAGTACGGCCGGCATCTTCGCAGGAAAATTCCACGTCATTAGTATACTCGCGGGCACGCTTCACTGAGTGCACTGCCATTTCCACGACTTGATGAAAGCTTTTTTTCAGTTTAGATTCCACATGCAAGGTTGATGTAGCTAGAAATACATGGATACGAAAATCTTCCGCTACTCGCAGCGCTTCAGCGGCGACATCAATATCGCGATCTACACAACGAGCAAGACCGCATACTCGGCTATTTTTAATCTGACGTGCAATCGTTTGAACCGATTTAAAATCACCGGGAGAGGATACCGGAAACCCTACTTCCATAACGTCAACGCCCATTCTTTCAAGCGCTAGCGCAATCTGAAGTTTTTCTTTCACGCTAAGACTCGCCTGCAGCGCCTGTTCGCCATCACGCAGCGTCGTATCGAAAATAATGACTTGTTGGCTCATGGTCGATCCTTATTCTGTAGGTTTACGCATACGGCAGGCATAAAAAAACCGCGCACTGCGCGGGTTTTAATCTAGAATGCCCTAAATTTAGTTTTGAATACCCTGCACCAGCCCGCTGCGGACAAAGTTCGCGTGTGGCAGGCTTAGTAGTTGAACAGACACGAATATAAACTCTTTGAGTTCCAGTATCATATTTAATTAATGAAGTCATTGGTACCGTATCCAACACGCGCTGTCAACCGTTCATTCTTTGAGGGTACGAACTGGGTAGGATTTGCCGATGAGTGCTTTTACGCACTCCTTGATGAACTTCATGCGCAAGAATGAAATAACATACCGATAAGTCTCGATACTTAGTAGAGTATCTTACTAATCGGCAATACGATAGCGCAATAAATATACATTTGTTTCCAAGAAAGTTTCTTACTCCGGATCCATATTATCAACTCATTGAACAGTCTTATATAGGGAATTAAACATGATGTAAATATAATAGTACAGTCTTGATAAGACATATCTACTATATCTTAAGAAAACCAGCAAGGCGTTTTATTCTACATCTTCGCATTGTACGCTAGGAGTAAAAATTCATCCTTCCCTTAGGGGAAGGATAGTACTGCAGTCATCCTCAAGCAGAATATAAAATTAGGTAATAAATTACCTTAGTGGTAGAATATAAAATTTACATTTTATTTATTTCGTATGGTTATTTTTACTGCTGGCATATACCAGTACGCTGTAAGAAGGGAATGAATCATACAATTGACGTAATGCTTAGGCCATCAGCAAACTTACCATTCCAGTGATGCTCTTTCTGCTTCATACCACTAACGCCTTAATCAGTATCGCAATTATTCATATCCAATTAAATGTCAATACTAGTACTTTTTAGCTAAAACAGCTTTTCATTGATTGGTTAAGATGGCTTTGAAGATAGGAATATATAAGTGATATCAGCACTAATCATAATAGTAGATTCTCTAGTGAGAGAGCGTCAATATCGACACACAACTTAACTTTAATCACATAGTTTATATAAACTATAATACTGATATTTGATATGTAGTGATATCTACACGAAAAGTGAATCGCTTAAACACACAATGTTCTATTGTCATCTTTTATCAAACAAAATACAATCATTTATTCACTTAGTACTTACCGAATAATGGTTGCATCGTAGTAATGAGAGCTGAAACTTAACCAATGTTTTTAGATAAAATAGATTTTTTTATTCTTTATCCTACTACTATTGAGCGTTTTTTAAAATTTAGGATTTTACTCGTATATTAGACTCATTGCAAATAATAAATTCTTATATATTATTCAATTATCCTATTATGAATTTTTATCGTCTTGATGAATCGATAAGTTGGGGAAAATATTTTCTACTGCATGCTCACCTTGTTTTCTTTATCCAATAGATATTATTGATAACTGGAGGCCGGGTTCAGTACAAGAACACTTTATAAACAAACCAAGCTACACAAAATACAGAAGATAAATAAGAGTATTTGTCAATTTCTAAGTTCAAATAAATCCATACGTTGATACTATGTTACATATCCTAAACATGAAAAATACAGAATATAAATAGCGAGCATCTCATTACGAATGATATTAAATTGCGAGTTTTTAATAGTGTACTTGTCTCTCACAAAGAGAGAGCAACATCCCTATTGTCAAAACACTAAACAAACCTAAAAATTTTTATAAAAATTGACATATTATTCAACATGTTCAAATCCATCAGATCCATTAATCTATTCAATAATTAATAATAAATATTTTTTACTTTATTGGATTGATCCCTCCCATCTCCAATTATTATATTAATTCTTGTCTATGATATTTTATTGTATTAAATGATTATTTAAGATAAAGTCTTGTATCGTCTTTATTTATATGCTAGGAAAAACACCTCTACACTTCAAGACATAAATCATATTGCACACTCCGCGTATTGAATATTCTTAACTCGCTAAAATTATTATTTTACAAACAATGATAATATAATAGTGTTGACGATTATAAACATGTTTTATATCGAGTCTAGACGATTCTTATACCGTTTAAAAAAAAGAGATAGCTCCCTCTAAAACAAACACGTTGTCTTTTAAAAGACTGGCTAAAAATGTGCGGATAAATATCTATTTTTTACCGCTTTGCGCGGTAGTTTAAAATATTTTCGTATAAATAGAATGTGGGGAATGAAAAAATAAAACATTAATTACCATAATCTAAGCATCAAACCTGAAAGTTCAGCACACCATGACTTTCGAATGTTTTCCATAAAAAAATAAAATAGAAATAGTTATTTTATAGATATAACTTTCACTACTTGATATTTTTATCTATTATCAAAAGATAATATCATATCTAATATATGATATTTCTTAAACATTCCTCACCACACATCTTGAACATGTATTTTATTAGATACTGATCAGTAATGGAAGGAGAGTTCCCCACGTATCTATAGAAGTTAATATGGAGGATAGTACTTAGAGTCCACTATCTATAAAAACGGGGGTCAGCACGCTATAGAAATGTCATAAAAGTGACTTTTTTATCAAATATTGTAATATGGTAACTCTTCTTAATATAAGAAGAGGATAAAACGTAACCATCTTAAACAAGATCTAGCACAAATATCTAATTATATTTATGAGGCACTGGTATGAATCCAGATTTTTCAAGAACAGAATGGAGCGACTCTTCTTTAAAATAGAAAGACCACTTTACTAATATGTCATATATTTCCCATTTCTATCTATAGAAACCCTATGTAATCCACATTACTTACATATGTATAGATAATGTAGTTAAAACAAAAAATCGTTTATTTCTATTTAAATATCTTCATCAATCGTGTGATAATAAGAAGGGAATCATGGGACTAGTGCAGAATATTATTTTATTAACATATAAAAATATGCGATAAGGTACTCATTTAATTATAACTTTACTATACGTAAACAATTAATCAATTTTTCTTACCACAAGAGAATTTATTACGAATAGGCTGGATCATTATTAATCCCAAATTGATTATGTTCCAATAATCCTATAGTCTTCTCTTACGCTTCTCAGAACATGAAGTCTGATACATTATGACCTCAAGCTTATTAAGCGTGTATCCAGATGATAAAGGATTCCCTTTTTATAAAAATATTTTTTTGATATCATAAACCCTAGGTTTATAATAAACATTGATCCATATTTTCATAAAATAACAACCTAACCCAACGTTAATATCTAAGATAGACATAAATAAAAAATTTAATAGATCTTCTACCTTAATACAGAATATCAGTTTTTAATATAATAAGTATATTCAATATCACATCTCTTAACTATACTCAATATTCACACAAAGGTAACTTATTGTATGAACTCGGATGACCATAATTTCTACTGTTTCAGAATAACACTAAAATTTTTACCAGAATAAGCAATAATCTTACGGTGATCGCGATAAGAGTTGCGTAAGAAAAATATTCTTAATGAGCCTAACATTTTAAAAAATCTTTAAAAAATAAGAATATAGAAATGTTCTTTATAATCATTATATTTTTGTAATTAATAAAGAGTTACTTCAGAGATATCAGAACGATTAATTAATATCGATATATTGACTTATTGTTTATTTAAAGTGTCGCTTAAAACGTAAGAGTACTGATACCTATACTAATGAAGAGAAGTAATTACAATATTCTACTCCCAACCAATTCCCCTATTACCCCTTATCCATAAATAAAAATAATCGATAAGAATTAATATTCTCGTACATGATTGTATGCTGATCTACGAATTCATCCTAAAATGAGAATAATGCAAAACTGATTGAATCGGGGTGGAAAACATGAACTACAAATTCATTATTTTTATTCTATAGCAGTGATTTTAGATTACCTTTCACCTAACATGTTTGCTATTATCATAATAGTCACTTCACAGAATGTTAGGTGTTAACATAGTATAGATAATCTATACCAGCTAGCACACGGTAAACTTAACCTCTTCAAAAAACAACTATACTCCATTTTTGAGTATCCTGAATTTTCAAAAATGAGTCGTGACTTAGATTTGTTCATTAGGTATATTCTACATTTTTAAAATGTATCTCAAAAGAGAATTAATGTAATCTGTCTTTGTTTTAATAAAAACTCATATGGTTAGATGGTTAGATACCATAGTCATTTAGCATTAAGCGCTGCCACATTATATCCATGAGCAATATTTAGAAATTCTTTAGCTGAACATCTACTCTCAAGACATTCTAAATAGGCATATCTTACACTCTTACTGAGATCAATATGCATAGCCTGGATTGCAAGAGACTATACGGAGGATAATGTATTGCCTGCATAATACTTTCCTGATCCATATTGAAAAGATATGATCAAGTAACTGGCTATGCTAATACTGTTATCTGTCTCAGAGAATATTGGCTGCCCTAATAAAGATAAACTTTAGTCTCTTCTGTAAAAGAAGAGAAGAAATGGCTATTTTACTCTTGATTAATACTTAATAACATCAACTTTACTTAATATACAGAAGCTACTAACTAAACATATTGTATTTATCAGATACTATCGAATACAGTTATCATATAATAATTAACACACAGATTCATATAAGGAAGCATATCACTTAAATTCCCATTTTTAGATTAAACGTCTTATTTTTAAGACTATCACTTGTTTTTAAAAACAAAGACAATATATGACAAGATTATTCGAGGGTCTATGACCATCCACCATAATCAAAAGTTCTGCGTGACAAATTATTCTGTTCACATTATAAATGTGTGCTTAAAAAATAGATTTAAAATTGTTTAATTTTAAATTTTTTCAACAGTGTTGTTTATACTATATCTCTTGCCGGAGTAACAACGCTAATCACATCGAGGTAATAATGAGTGAAATGATATCGGCTACCGTTTTATTATTTTTAATAATGGATCCCTTAGGCAACTTACCGATTTTCATGTCGGTTCTTAAACATCTTGAACCAAAAAGGCGACGAATTATTGTCATCCGAGAAATGTTAATAGCACTACTGCTTATGCTTGTTTTTCTGTTTTCTGGGGAACATATTCTCTCATTCCTCAGCCTGCACACCGAAACGGTATCAATTTCCGGTGGAATTATTTTATTTTTAATCGCTATCAAAATGATTTTTCCTGCGCTAGAGGGAAATAGCTCCGGACTTCCAGCAGGAGAAGAACCGTTTTTAGTACCACTAGCCATTCCACTAGTAGCTGGACCCTCCATTTTAGCCACATTAATGCTCTTATCTCATCAATATCCTAAAAAAATTAATCAGTTGATCCTAGCATTGCTAATCGCCTGGGGTCTCTCTGTCGTCATCCTCATGCTATCAAACGTCTTTTTGCGATTGTTAGGCAATAAAGGGGTAAGCGCTCTTGAACGATTAATGGGATTATTATTAGTCATGATCTCAACCCAAATGTTCCTAGACGGCGTTCGCGCTTACCTTCGTGTATGAAAAAGTAAATCAAATACCTTTAATGGTATATCCTGTAAGATGTGTACGGTGGTGGTTTTCTTTTAATATTCAATCCTACGAGCTCTTCAGCTCAGTTTGGATAGCTTCGATAACCCGTTATGTCTCATTGAATGATCAGGTTGTACATTGTTTTTAATTTTAAAAAATAATCGCCTTATGGAAAAAATATTGCACATGCATGAAGAAATTAAATAATATTTTTATTCACTAATCTTCCTCAATCATGGGGCTAGCATTGTAATTTATCTAAAAATTACTAGATTAATCTAATTTAATTATAAGTCTATTTCATTTTTCATATAAAACGATCTTTATATTTTCATAAAAAATATAGCTAACCACTCTAATTTTACTTAATCAATACAGATTATACTGAGCCTATCCATTTCAGAATAAATACCGTTTTTTATATTTAACAAATACAAGATGAAAACATACTTTGATCGCTCTTCGTGAAATCTTTTCATATGTGACGTCTTATAAAATACTTAATCCTTTTAGAAAGTGGACTTATCCATATCTAATCTTGAAGTTCAGATACACATTACTTCACTCTTTTCTTGCTAAGAATTATAGGTTTTATTGCCAATGTTACTATTCTGACAAGAATCGTAATAAAAAATACAGTAAACAAAAACATTATACAGTTTTATCTCTGTAGTTCGAAAATAACTTTATTTCACAGCTTAATAACCTGTTCTCTATCCTTAGATAGGATTATAAAATATATTAAGCAACGATTTATCAAAAACTAAAATAGGATTCTTTGGTAGAAAACTACCATGTTTTTTACATGTTCTTCAGAAAGACATTATTTGATTAAAAATTCACGCTTAATTTTCTGAAAAAGATCATTTATTCTCTCCGTTATTTTATGAAAAATTTTATATACATTTATTTACTCTAACATATCTCGCTTAGATTTATTTTTTCTTATATAGATAAGAAATGTGGGAATTTTCCTGTACTCACATAATAAGAATGGAACATAAAGAATTTCGCAATACAACTACGGATTTTAATTTCTTTCTAAAACACAAGATAACAATTCATCTAACACGCTTCTTATACGATCTGAACCAAACACCTGAATTAACTATTTAATAAATATTGATAGTGTAATTATAAAAAATATAGAAATTCTATTTTGAGATGAGAAAATCCGTCGCAATATCGATACTGACTCGCAAATATGTGTCTACTAACACCAAATATTAGGTTATTAAGACTAAAATACACAATAACAGATAAACTATAATCAAGCGATAAAATTGATGATCAAGAAAAAAATATTCTATTAATCTACTCTATTTATTCTATAAAATAACTTAAGATCATATTATAGTAATACACTTCTCTCTAAAAGAGAGACGTTATCCAAAAAAAAGTATTGAGTAGAAAATACCATTTAATCTATAAAAGATTAATTCCTGGGAATTCTTGCATTTTTAAAAGAAAATATTAAGTTGGATACGCTTAAAATTAAGGATTTTATCAAAGTTATATATATGAATAAGCATTTCTCTTATTCATAAGAATAACAATAACATATAAGATGTTATCAGAACCTTATATCTAATGACGCTCTTAGCAATACATCCGATACATTAAAACTCATTAAATCATAAGATCAATAAAAGAAAAAGATTTTTATCTCAACACCATCACTTAAATCGACGCCTATAGTGGCTAAATAGAATGCAGTGTTAGGTATCAAGTGGGGTTGAAAATTCAGGAATGAACATGTAAAACCTATAAAAAGAGAAAAGCAAGGTTACTAGAGAACCCGCAATAAATTATAGAATAAATAACAATACAATCTATAAACAATGAGGAATACATGGAGAATCGCTATATTGGATGCTTACCCGATTTCAGGTTAATTTATATGGAAGGTGTATTTTTTCATAAAAATCGAAAGATTATATATCAATATCATGCTATTTATTTAAAATACGGTATCACTTACTTGAATCATATCACTAATATCTATTGTCTATATAGACAATAGATTCGAAAATTCATAAGTGTATACTGATATATAAAGTTTAAGTGGTATTCAAGAAAGTATATATGATTTATCAATCAGTTTTTTATCCATGTTGGCTTACAAAAACCAAATCACAATCATAAAATATCTATAAAATCAAATAAACCTCATTAAAAGTATATAATATAAATATTACAACATTATTTTAAGTAAAATGTTTTCAAAAATAAAGTAAAGCAATTTGAATTTATGCCTCGCATATTAAACATCTCCCTCGAAAAACCATCTTCCTTTCAGAGCAGAAATGTTCCAGTACACAATACCTCGATAATATACAATCATTAATTACAATAAAACCATATGCATTAGAACAAGTTGCATGACAAACATGTAATTTCCTCGTGAAGTCTGTTAAACTTTATAATTGGAGGTGTTAGATAAACGATTTTATAAATAGATGGAATTACTTTTAATGCTAAAAATTTTTAATACACTCACGCACCAAAAAGAAGAATTTAAACCTATTAAAGCCGGTCACGTTAGTATCTATGTATGTGGCATCAGCGTGTATGATTTGTGCCATATTGGCCATGCACGCACTTTTATCATTTTTGACGTCATTACTCGCTATCTTCGTTATCGCGGATTTAAAGTAAAATATGTCCGTAACATTACTGATATAGAAGATAAAATAATTCAACGTGCATCTGAAAATAACGAAAGTTTTCAGTATCTTAGTAATCGTATGATTAAAGAAATGCACAGAGATCTTGATCAGTTACATATCCTACGTCCAGATTATGAACCACGGGCAACGCACTACATGGACGAAATTATTAAATTAATTGACCAGCTCATAAAAAGAAAACATGCCTATATAAGCTCTAGCGGAGATGTGATGTTTTCTATAGAAAGCGCTAGCGATTATGGCCGCCTATCCCGCCAAAACCCCAAAAAACTTCAGGAAAGTACTCGAGTTACAAGGGAGAATGGCAAACAAAATTCCATGGACTTTGTACTGTGGAAAATGTCTAAACCCGGCGAACCAAGTTGGCCATCATCATGGGGGGTTGGCCGGCCGGGCTGGCATATTGAATGTTCGGCTATGAATAACCGAGTACTTGGGCATCATTTTGATATTCATGGTGGAGGCTCAGACTTGATTTTCCCACATCACGAAAATGAGATTGCACAATCCACTTGCGCTTATGGCAGTCCCTACGTAAATGTTTGGATACATGCCGGAATGGTGATGTGTAATCGTGAAAAAATCTCAAAATCATTAGATAACTTTTTTACTATACGTGACCTCTTGAGGAATTATGATGCCGAAACACTGCGTTATTTTCTGATGTGTGGTCATTATCGAAGCCAACTAACTTACAATGAAGATAATCTTCAACAAGCGCAAACAGCACTTGAGCGGCTTTATATAGCACTGCGAGATACGGATAAAACGGCCGCGCCCAGTGGAGGAGAAGAATTTTCATCACGATTTATTATAGCAATGGATGACGATTTTAATACCCCAGAAGCTTATTCGGTCCTATTTAGCCTAGCCCATGAGGTTAATCGCATGAAAAGTAAAGATATGAGGGAAGCACAGGGCATGGCTGCAACATTGCGACATCTTGGTAACATTCTTGGACTGCTTCATCAAGATTCCATTGCCTTTCTGCAAAAACGCTACATAGATGATTTAGATAATCATGAAGAGATTTCTTCTCTAATACAACAGCGAAACTCCGCACGACAATCCCAACAATGGGAAAAAGCAGATTACGCCCGGGAAAAGTTAAATGCATTGGGAATCGTGCTAGAAGATAATACCCAAGGCACCTTTTGGCGTCGAAGTCAAAAGTAAAAAAATAAAGGTCGTGATGATCCCCTCGCAACGCTATCCCACTTATCTCAAATCTCCTCAATATTAAACAACACGATATAAAATCAAATAATTTCACAAAGAGCACTTTAATCGCAAGGTGCTCTTTCTTTTTTTTCATTTTATTTATAGTCTATTAGTAAATCAATCGGATTTATATCCAATAAATATACAAGCATGTACTCTATAAGCATTGATTCACTAATATTAACGGATAATTATACTAATTTCCTCCTTTCACTTAGCGATTTTAACTAACCAATTACATAGACCTTATCTCTATCATTATCAATGATAATAGTATTATCTCTATTCAGAATGGTTTTCTTATCCTTTCAATCAGATTGATTATCAATTTCAAGCCAATTATCTACTCGCTAAAGTATCTTACATAAACTTTTCCTTATAAAGAAGTTTTCTTTATAGAAGAAAAAATGTTCTATCCTGAGTTTATATGGTTTAATCAAAATAAAATTACTTAGCTATATAGCTATGACGATTAAAAATAAAAACACTACCACAATAATATATAAACAATAGAATAAACAATGTAATTGATGGATTTTAAAAAGAACGACCCTTCTCTTTAAGAAAGAGAGCACTCGCTTTAAAATATTGGGTTATGATGGATTCTATTATCAATAAATTACTAGGCCGATCAAATCCCACTAAAACAATCGCATAATATAGAGAATATACGTACCAACAAAAAACAGAAGCATAAGGAATAAGATGACTTATCATCAAATCTGATATTAGACAACAACTATTAATACCGAGATCACTCGTCTCTTTTACTACCCTAGTAGTGCTGACATAAAACATTTATTTCTTAGCAATTTAGTATTGTCAACAATATTTTAACGTTATTAGCTTCATCCTCAATATCGTTATGTGAGGAAGAGGTCGGCATCGAAAAACCGTATAAGCTTACAGAGCTTCTTTACAAAAGAAGAGTGTATACGCCGTAAGATATTTTAACTTCTATCGTTTATTTTATCGTCATCCGTTTTATTTTTCCGAAATGCAATAACGCGATTAGATGTTTTATTACGGGAACGAAAATAGCCTGTAAATCCCTCGGGAATATAAACCAAACAGTGTTTACTTCCGGGACAATGTATCGCTAGGATCAGATAACCAAAATTATTGGTTTCCCGCATTGGCAACCAGAGTTATAAGCAACTACGGGTCTAATAGATAATATCTATATTTCGATATAACTCGAAGAAATACTGACACAGGGCAATCTAATCAGATTAAAATCCAAACATAGAATGCTACAATGGAAATCAGATAAAACACCACATTCAACACATAATCAGGATCGATCAGGATGCCATCTTTTCAACCACACAATACAAATGCACTTATAGTTACCAAATAGGCGATTTCGTAACATTGCGGTAAGCTCATGTACCGACATCTCAGAGATGTAAATCACCAGATAATCACCCGAGCGAAGCGGCTCAACTAGAAATCGCTCTTTATCCACAGCAATTTCTAAAAAAATATTTCTTACTGAAAGTGAATTCAACCTACAGCTACCATTACAGCGACGGTTAAAAAAATTACGTTCAGCATCTCAAAAATCAGCGGAGAGATAGTAGCTGTTGGAAGGTTATCGATATGGAATGTTTCAAAACTTCTACTGTATATCGCATATCGATATTCATTGCAGTACACATGTGACTTACCTATCACCATCTGAGGCAGGAACGGCACTGACAGATTATCAACATAATTAAAACCCATATTCTTTAGTACGCGCTAGCGCAATAGATTTAAATAAATTGGATCAACTTCTGACTATCATAAATATTATCATGATATATCCCTCCCCGACTCGACCATACTGATTGACTCCACGGCAATACAGAAATACCTCCACAATCCTCATCCCGCGTCCAGAACGGGACCGAGACATCAGTTACCATTTTTCGTCTCAATCATGATTTGATATAACTCCTCATCGCTTTTCGCAGCGCGCAAACGACGACCAATAGTTTTATCCGCAAGTCGCTGCGCCACTAGTGATAAGGTATATAAATGGGCTTTACAGAGTTCCACTGGGACCAGTAGTGCAAATAACAAATCTACAGGCTGATTATCGATAGCATCAAACCCTATAGCCTGTTTAAGACGGATAAATACCCCTACTGCACGCAATGTATCTTCTTCCAGCTTACCATGAGGAATCGCAATACCATTACCGATACCAGTACTACCCATACGCTCACGTGTTAATACGGCATCAAACACCACTTGTGGTGAAAGGTTAAGTTGCTTTGCCGCTAGTTCGCTGATAATTTCCAGCACTCTCTTTTTGCTTTGGCAGTGAATATCGCTACGGGTACACTCAATGTTTAATACTGAATCGATTTGCATTGTTATCTTGTTACTCATGTCAGGTCACTTAGGCGCTGGTTAACCTTTAAGACTCATTAGCTCGCTAGTTATTATAGATATAACGAGACAATATGGGGTGTCGGTAGCGTTATCGGCTACGTTAAAGTAATACTGTTTTCATCTCTTTCTCTGCGTGTTTCATGATCATATAGATAGATCGATTTATAGCGGCATCCACATCATTCATTTCTATGAAATAGGTTATTTAAACACGCTTACAATATCCCTTCGCTACAAGAATCTGCTATATTTTCCCGTTTTTAAGACAATACATACCTAAAAGTATAATTAAAGCACTATCACACTTCGTGATTTTTATTTCTATCAATTCTCGTAGAGTGTTTGTGATCTTTATATCACCTCCATCATCTTGAGTGTCATAGTGTATTCCTTCCCTGTTTAGATTAAAAAATATTTTCGGCAGTTCAGAGATGAAATGAATATAGACGTTTGATATTTTAACATTTTTTCATTATCTTAGCCTGATGAGATAATAGGTAAGTAAGCTACCACTAAACAGTCTTTCTAGATAATTTATAGAAATAGATCTTGTAATTGATATATAAAAAGACGTTAAAGACCATTTTCCTCTCCTTATTCTTTTGATGTAACTAAAGAAAACGTCTTAACTTAAAGATAAAACTATTCTTTTTTTATTGGAGTATCGATATCTGACAGTGGAAAAGATAATTCTCTATTTTTCTTAGGTATAAAAGTGATTTTCTGGATTTTTAATCAGTTCAGGCATCTTCTAAAAACGAATAAAAGGTGAACTTTTTATTTAAAGCATTATGAATACTATTTATCACTACCTACTGATGCTTAATAAAACGAACGGAGAGAGTGCTTTATAGTGGAATACTTGGTAGTTGAGAAGCACACATTATGATACACCAGAATTAATAGACGGCTTTAAATGTAAATGCAGAGGTTAGAAAGCGCTCAATCACTTGCGTGAAGATAGTTCTTGACTTTATTTAAAGGTAGTAGAGTACGAAAATCATGCATCTACAGAAGACTAAAATAATGACTGACGCGAAGTCTTACCGCATTTATTAAGAAAAATCGAACAAAGACGATGAAATCCTCAAGCATGGGAAATAATAAGAATTATTATATCAGTACATATACAGTTAAATGTACTTAATATCTTTTAGCAATAATTTAATGTTATCTTAAGTTAAAATTTCACTGTCTATATTCTATACACTCTCATCTAACGTCACTCATAAAAAACCAATGCTGCTAAAAAGCGGCAACGATCAAAATAAGGACAGTGGGATCCAAGACGTAGCAGAAGAAGAGCAACTCTTCCTACCATATAAGATAGTCCTGCAGGATTTCGATTGTTTTATTCTGATAAACCAAAAATCATCTATCCTGATAGTTAGTAGTGAATACTGTACTATTTCAATATGTTTTATTCTACACAAGCCTAATCTGCAGTGATTCCCTCGGATTTCTTCTTCTGTTATCACAGATGTATCTAGCACTCAGGCTATTTCCTATCTTGTATCGGCAGCGCGTTATCCAGATCAGTTTCATTAAGAAAAAGAATAGGTTACAGAGCTATCTAAATTTCCTGGTAGAGTTTCATCATTGAAAATCGCACTGGACGGATTACCTCTTGTAAAAGAGGTGTCATAAGTGCTTGCTCATTTAGTTTGAATGATAAATAGACTGCATATGTTTTGTTAACTATTCTTATACACTACGGCAGTGATATCACCGAATTAGAGACGAAACTCTTCACCCAAATAAACACGTTTGACCTGTTCGTTAATCAAAATATCAGCCGGTGAACCAGATGCAATAAGCTTCCCCTGGCTAACAATATAAACTCGCTCACACACCTCGAGCGTCTCACGCACATTGTGATCAGTAATAAGTACACCAAGGCCGCTATCGCGTAAATGTTTAATAATGTTCTTGATATCTATCACTGAAATCGGGTCAACACCGGCAAAAGGTTCATCAAGTAATATAAATTTAGGATTCGCAGCCAATGCACGAGCAATTTCCATTCGCCGTCGTTCACCTCCTGATAAAGACTGGCCAAGATTGTTACGAAGATGGCGGATATGAAATTCCTCCATTAAGTCTTTAGCCCGGTCATGGCGTTGTTCAGTAGTAAGATCCGTACGAATTTGCAATACTGCCATGAGATTATCGAATACACTAAGACGACGAAAAATTGAGGCCTCTTGCGGTAAATACCCGATGCCGCGACGTGCTCGGATATGGAGGGGTAGAAGGCTAATATCGTCATCATCCATCATGATGCGGCCAGCGTCACGAACAATAATACCAACCACCATATAAAACGTAGTTGTCTTCCCAGCTCCGTTAGGCCCCAGCAATCCTACAATTTCACCAGAGTTTACCTGTAGGCTAACGTCTTCTACTACACGCCGCCCTTTATAGGTTTTAGCTAAATTTTCTGTAATTAATGTTGCCATAAATGCTTCACTTAACTATTGAGATCTTTATTTTTATTTTCTTTATCCGGAAACTCCGCTGGTAACAGTACAGTAGTAACCTGATTACCTTTGTTGCTGAAAGCCTCCATTTGCTTTTTATTGACGAAATAGATAATGCAATCAGCATTCACATTGGTGTTTAACTGCTCCAGATACGCATTACCTGTCAAAATCAGTAAATTATTTTTGGTTTCATAACGCACCTTCTGTGCACAACCGTGTATCGGTTTACCATCGTCCTGCAATTGAGAAAAGGTAACCGGATTCCCGTACCCTTCAGCTACTTCCTTATCATCTTTACCAGCGAAACGAGTAATTACTACGCGATCGGCACAAAGATTAATAGAGCCGCGTTTAACCACAACATTACCAGTTAGGGTAACAGTATTCGTCTGCATATCTATTGCCTGCTTTGCAGAATCGATATAAATAGGCTGTTGATTATCACTGCTCAACGCTAACGCTGACGCGCTAAGCATCATAAAACCAGCCGATAAAAGGTGACTCGAGATGATATTATAATTCAGCAAATGCATAATAAGTTTTCACTCTTTCCATCAACTCAGCTGTTTTGTTACGCAAATTGCAGCGCATCTTCATTCCGGTGGAGTTAAAACCAGTACCAGATAAGGTCACCTCATCATCTGAGAAGATCTCTTGCGTAATTAAATTAATAACTGCATTTTTTGTTGTTATACGTTTAAGCTGAGAGATATCAGTCAGGCTCTCTACTTGAATATGGCCATGTAAGTAAAGGAGTCTGTTTTGAATGAGCTTACCCTTATCCGCCTTCACCGTCCAAGCTGGCACTTTATTTTCATCAAAAGTCGTGGCACACGGTTTAGTAAACCAGGTTATCTGTGGCTCAGCAAAATAATTTACATGAGCAGCTACCAACTGATAATGAATCCCTCCTTCTGAGTTATACACTACCGTAGTGGTATATTCAGTCTGATAGGTAGGCTCACTGGTATTCGGCGATTTTGAGATTTTCGCTGTATCGGTGTCCGTTACATACCAAGCAGTTAAAACTAATGCGACTAATCCTAATAACGCCGTAATCCAATATATCATCCTACTCATATCGACTAACCTGTAGCATTATCGAGTTTTCCTTGTGCGAGTAGTAGCAGGTCACAGACTTCCCGTACGGCACCTCGACCGCCGGTAAGACGGGTAATGTAATTAGCCTTGGGCCACAATAACGGATGAGAATCCGCCACAGCCACACTTAGACCGACCTGATTCATTACCTTAGCATCAATCAAGTCGTCGCCTATATAAGCGACTTCTTTTTCCGTGAATGTCAGTTTACTCAAGAGCACTCTAAACGCTAAAGTCTTATCCGACAGCCCCTGATAAAGATGTGTAATGCCAAGCGAAGAACAACGGTCCTCTAAAAGCTTGGCCGACGAGCGTGCCGTCATAATAGCCACTTCAATACCAGATATTAGTAGACAACGAATACCATAACCATCTCGGACGTGAAACGTTTTAAATTCTTCACCAGTATTGCTCATATAAATTAAACCGTCTGACATTACGCCATCTACATCTAAAATCAACAGACGAATAGCGCGAGCACTTTGTAATACTTGGTATGATACTGGTCCATAGCATGTATCAACCATGGAGCTCTCTTGCATAATAATGCTCCTTTTATATAACGCCAGCACGTAACATATCATGCATATGTATTACACCTATTAAGAAGTCGCTTTGTGCTACCATCAGTGAAGTAATATTATACGCTTGCATGAGATTAAGTGCTTCCACTGCCAACGTATCGGGTAAAATCCGTACCCCACCCGGGGTCATAACATCACTAATAATCGTCCGATTAAGATCGATACCCATATCAAAAATTCGCCGTAAATCACCATCGGTAAAAATCCCCTTAATAATATTTTTTGCATCACAGATCACCGTCATGCCAAGATTTTTTTGGGTGATCTCTAGGAGCGCTTCTCGGAGAGAAGCTGTAGGGGCGATTAAGGGGACATCATGGCCGGTATGCATAATATCGCTCACGCGTAGCAGTAGTTTACGTCCTAATACACCTCCGGGATGGGATAAAGCAAAATCTTCAGCGCTAAATCCTCTTGCTCGAAGCAACGCTACCGCTAAGGCATCACCCATCACCAATGCAGCTGTCGTGCTAGTAGTCGGCGCCAAACCAAACGGGCAGGCTTCTTCTGGCACGTTTACACAAAGATGGATTTCCGCCGTTTTACCCATGGTGCTATTTAATTGTCCAGTCATACAAATAAGCGGGATGCGCAAACGTTTTAGTACTGGAATCAATGTTAATACCTCGTGAGATTCCCCAGAATTAGAAAGTGCGATAACAATATCCTGGGGAGATACCATCCCCAAATCACCATGGCTAGCCTCCCCAGGATGCACAAAAAATGCCGGGGTGCCAGTACTGGCGAAGGTAGCTGCTACTTTACGACCTATATGGCCAGATTTACCCATGCCCATTAAAACTACTTTACCAGCACAGCGAAATAGCGCTTCGCAAGCGTAGCGAAAATCGTCATTGATGTATTGACCCAGCTGTGCTAGACCCGCCCGCTCAATAGCAAGAACTTGCTTACCGGCAGCGATAAAATCAAAAGCCGGCGTGAATGTATTCTGCGACATAAAACATATCCTGATTGAGTCATAACGTAGATTTTTAATGAGGCATCGCTAATAATGATGTAATTGCATTGATTATTTAAAAAACTTGCATTAAAATTTGCACCAACTTCATGCTAAACCGCAATAATCCTTTATTCCTAAAAACTGATGCAGGCAATGCCTATTTGTAGGACTACAAATATCGCTATAATGTGCGTATATACATCTTCATGCAAATAGCGATAATAGATTTTCAGAACATCTTATAAAGATATATACCATTGCACGCATATTCCTTCATGTATAGATACAGTAACAAGTTTGCGATAACCATATTATATCACGATCTTAATACAATTAGGAAAATGCATATTTTCCTTTTTCAGTGTATTATTTCAAGTCAAAGAGAAAACCCATGTAAATATTTTTCTATTATCTGTCAGGATTCAATAGATGACTATATAGTCGTGTGCAATTAAAATCATGAAGGCAATATTATCTTATATGGATAAACTATCTATATTTTTTTATAGATCGATAAAATGCCATTGAATCGAAAATATATACTCCTATACAAAAGTATTATCAGGGCTATTCTATAGAATTAGAATATATAAATAAATGACGCAATATAAATTGCATTATATAGATTATAAAAAGCAAATATCTGTCATAACAGAGAACACTTTGTTTTGATTTTCCTTATTTTTATTCATATCCCTCCATTAAATTTAATTAGCTATAGACCTGTTGAACCTGTATGGCAATACTTCATCAGATACATGAGGTTTATAATAGCTAGTGAAATATTCAGCTGTTCTTAAATATCAGAACTCTTCACTAAGACTGTGAATCAGTTAGGAAATAAGTCTTTCTCTATCCCAACTTTCTCACACATACTACTAAAAGTAATGGATTCATTTTAAGACGGTTAAATTGAAGTTATTAATGGTTGTTTAGTAGATGGATAGCTCATGCTAGTCTTAATTAAGACGGGGTCTATTGATATTACCATCAAGTATTATTATTGCTTCCTAACACTTCAAAAACTCTGTGCTAGATGGTGGTTTTTATATATTCACCAAAAATCAAGGAAATAGATATATGGATAGGGAAAATATATATTGCGAAACATGTATGTTATGATTCTTCATAAGAAGAATAAATATTAAATTGATTCTATCATAACCTTTGGCAACAAAACAAAATGAGCATTAATAACCCTTGAGTTACTTAATATTCAAATTTATAGTTATAATCCACCGTTAGGAACGCTGATAACAATACATGCTGTTATCTATATCGTTCTAGGATTTCAAAGCAGTAGCCATCAATGTTTTTCTCCTTAGAGTCATGACGTTCCCTAAAAGTAGCATACCATTCATCTCCCTTATAGTCGGGAAACCAGACATCACCAGTCACTTCTGTATTTATATGAGTTAGGTAAAGCCTTGTGGCTATTGGGAGAAAATCTTCGTAAACTCTACCCCCACCAATTACCATCACTTCAGGCACATCACCCGCAGCAGTGAGCGCGTGAGCTAAAGTTGCCGACCAAATAATACAATTATTATTGACAGGATAGCTACTCAACACAATATTCCGTCTTCCTACTAACGGCTGTCCGATAGATTCAAATGTTCTCCGACCCATGATGACCGGTTTTTTAACTGTGTGATACTTAAACCAAGTTAGATCAGCAGAAAGATGCCAGGGCATGGCATTTTTCATTCCAATTACACGATCTATCGCTAAGGCAGCAATCAAGCTAATAATCATAAAAAAAACCTTATCAGCAATAACTTTCTTCATATTCTAAAGAAAGAGAATAGGGCTGTCGATGTAGTTAAGTAAATTAATTTCACCCAGAGTATTACAACTGAAAAAATAATCTCTACATCACAAATGGATATCCTTCTTATTACATAGACATATTCACATATATATGTATACAAAATATTATCGGTTCTAAACAACTGTCTCGTACAAGTGATAGCCCTTAATGTTATAGTTACTTAGTAATGAGAGAGATGCTACTCTAGTAGCATTACTTAAGAGTCATCAAAAATATTTTATCTGTCCTTCCTTAATCAAGGCGCTCAACGCAGCGGTAGATAGACAATTATCGTGAATATAGAAAATGACCGCTCTAAGTATAAATATAATCCCTAGTATTTTAGCTGCTAGCTAAAATACAGCTCCAATTTATTAAAAATCACTATATTCAAATATCCTGGTAATGGAGAAACCAAACATGATCTTGCGCTATATCGGGCATAGCTCTATATACACACTTATAACGCAACTTTCTTTAATATCAGCAAGTTCTTCGGGATCTATAATCAAAGTTCAGGAAATGCTCCTCTGTATCAGCCAGATCAAGATCACTCTCCAATAAGGGCGATTCTCTAGAAGAGAGGATATTCTGTATCGATCATAATAAATACAGGCATTACAATTATCGTTTGTGATTGATCAAAATACAATCATGCTATTGGCATGATCATTACCATGCCTATGTTTCTAAACCATTCCATCATTTTTCCAACGAAATTGTTTAGCAACTCCTCATAATTCTGAATCTCTGCCACCCATCTTTCTCATAATTATATAAGATCAATGTATTAGCAGAAAAGAAGTAGAGAATTTATATGGGATCACGTACAACACATCAAAATCCTAGTATCCAACAGTATAAAAATAGATTTATATCTGCATATGGACGAGCTTCTATAAATAGCACATAGTCAACCCCCCCCATCCTTACACCAGATTGCACATTTATCTCTTAATACAATCTTGAGGTCAAAACTGATAACTATTAGCGAGCGATATAATTATATGATATGTGAGATCTCACTATTGTTAATAAATCTGAGCCATCCTCATATTTTCTATTAAAAAATACACCCTTAAAACAGTGATGAGATAAAGTATCATCAGATACCACATGAGATATCTTATTGTTTTTTTAAAAATGTCACTCTTGGTATATTTTATAGACGCTTATTATATTATTCAAGAATAATATATTTCTGGATTATGCTTGCATACTATTTCTACTATGAAAATAGTAGGTTATGTAGTGATCACTGAAACCATCAAGTTACTTACTATATTTTTACAAAAAACGTCGTATAGGATATGATTTAGAATGCGTAAAAACATCTTCCTATAGATCATTTAGGGTACTGGACACACAATTGACACTGTGATGCTCCATTATTCATTTCTACTATTCTTGCACTTAGTCTCTACGTAAATAGTAATTCATTCCTAATCAAGAAGTGATAGAGTGTAGAAATTAACTCAGAATAACAGCAGCATTCTTTAGAAGAGACTAACTTTTTTTAAAAATCAATCGCTAGAAGTTTCTCAGAAACTAATACGATAATTCTTAAAATCTTTATGTTTTTAATGTTTCTACATAGTTAATTAAAGGAATTGATAAACCTTAAACAATAGATGTAGACTTCTTTTACCTGATAACTTTACCTAGTTATGAACACTAATCAACATGATGTTTTATCATCGCTTGTAAAACGGGAAAGAAAAATGAATCTTATTATCTAAACTAAATGAAGTATGAAACGTAAAAAGTTATCTTAGCCAACAACTTTTAATAAATGAGATCGTTTCCAGAGTAACCCCAAATATAGGGGAGCGTCGCTCAGATAGTCTGGGCAGACTACGTCATCAGAGGATATTATGACTAAATTGGCTTCTCTACATCGCTTTACGCGCATTGAACGTCTCCCTCTCTATATTTTTAATATTACCGCAGAATTAAAAATGGCAGCACGGCGGCGTGGAGAGGATATCATCGATTTCAGTATGGGTAATCCTGATGGTCCGACACCATCACATATTGTGGAGAAGTTATGTACGGTAGCTCAGCGAAAAGATACCCATGGTTACTCTATATCTCGGGGTATTCCAAGTTTACGCCGTGCTTTTTCACACTGGTATGCAGATCGCTATATGGTTGATATTGATCCGGAAAGCGAGGTGATTGTCACTATTGGCTCGAAGGAAGGGTTAGCGCATTTAATGCTTGCCACACTGGATTATGGGGATACCGTATTAGTACCAAACCCTAGCTATCCCATTCATATTTATGGTGCCGTAATTGCCGGTGCTCAAGTACGTTCTATTCCGCTACTTGAGGGAGTAGATTTTTTCTATGAGTTAGAACGAGCAATTCGTGAAAGCGTTCCTACGCCAAAAATGATAATCCTCAGTTTTCCATCCAATCCAACTACTCAATGCGTAGAACTG
The DNA here is from genome assembly GCF_020541225.1 of Candidatus Steffania adelgidicola. Classification (GTDB taxonomy): domain Bacteria; phylum Pseudomonadota; class Gammaproteobacteria; order Enterobacterales; family Enterobacteriaceae; genus Steffania; species Steffania adelgidicola. The sequence continues at coordinate 1,272,950 of NZ_CP045889.1, forward strand.
GATTTTTTTGAGAGGGTCATAGCTCTGGCAAGCCAATACAATATAATTGTAGTGCATGATTTAGCCTACGCCGATATTGTTTATGACGGCTGGAAGGCACCATCTATTTTGCAAGTCTCTGGCGCTAAAAAGATCGCAGTAGAATTTTTTACCTTATCAAAAAGCTATAACATGGCTGGTTGGCGTATCGGTTGTATGGCAGGAAACTCCGTCATAGTTAACGCGCTAGCACGTATAAAAAGCTATCATGATTACGGTACTTTTACCCCGCTGCAAGTTGCGGCTATCGCTGCCTTGGAGGGAGACCAAGGATGCGTGCACAGTATCGCCGAGCAATATCGCCAACGACGAAATATGCTAGTAAAGGGATTACATGCAATAGACTGGATGGTGGGAATCCCTAAAGCATCGATGTATGTCTGGGCTAAAATTCCTGATCATTATGCCGAAATGGGATCTTTGGAATTCGCCAAAAAGTTGCTGGCTGAGGCAAAAGTCTGTGTATCCCCTGGGATCGGGTTTGGCGATTATGGCGATACTCATGTACGTTTTGCATTAATTGAAAATCAAGAGCGAATACGGCAGGCAGTACGTGGCATAAAAGCTATGTTTTTGGCAGATGGCTTCTCTCATGGATCATCAGCGACATAATTCCATCACCGTAGTGCATTGATTAACTCCAGAGCTCACGAGGTTCATTAGTGACATAGCAGATTTAATCTATGTTGATTTATGATTCTTCCTATCATCCCAATTTAGATGATTATCTGTTTTGTTCCTGTTTACACTTACAACCCCTTCCCGATATAGAAGGGAATGTAAGGAATAAATAGACACCTTACTATATCTTAAGTTTAGTATGTAGACCAATAAAAAGGGATTTCCGTCAAAATAAAGTTATTAAATATTTCTGATTTTTGATTGTATTGAAATCTAAAATATATAAGCGTCTACTACAATAGACGCTGAATATTGTTCATGACACCTTAATGTTTTTACATAATTAAAAATATTTAATACGGATCTTCTAAGTTTTATTCTCTTTTTTTTGTAAAAAAATATTTAACTTTGCTACTCACCCTTTCATTACAAATCCATTCGTTGTTATATAGTATATTTTATATATTTCATATAAAATAGGAACACTTCATCCATTTTGATACGAATGGATACAAGGACGGTTCTGACCAATCATATCATTCAGTAAAAACTGATCACAGTTATATCACTATTTAAGCTTACATTTTATAGACCTAAAAGACGATATTTCAATTCCTTACCTCTTGCTTTTAATATCTAGAGATGCCCACTTATACTGCTCAAAAGTATTATCTTTTACGATTTTAAAAAGATAAATTCAGCGAACCTATAACGCTGGGGGGGGTCGGTATGTACCAGTATGTCGCATCCTAAACATGCAATTTTTATCTAACGATACTTATTACCTAGCAATGAAAGAACATGAACAAATTTCTTTCTATAAAAAAAACGCTAATAAGAGATTTTTCTATTCAAGAAATAAAATGTATTCTAAATGATATAATCAATATGCAGTGGCTGAACTACATCTCACTTAAAATTATCCCATTAATTATGCAATTTCAATCAACAGAGAGTAAAATGACAACATCAAGCATAAAAAAACTACGAATCTGGTTAATTTTTTACTCCATGAAGCATATATCTTTTAAATATCTATAAAAATATTAGGAAACAATATTCTAGCATTAATATCAGATACACTATTTAAGATACTTGCATTTACTTTTAAATAATACAAACTACCATCCATTCACAAGGTTCTTTACTTAATCTAAATCAATTATTTACTATTGCAATTTATCCAAAATTAATATTACTCTTCCCAAGAGTAGATATACTTTTGTCTTCAAAAAATATTATTTTCATATACACAACAATACGGTACTTGACCAATATATCCAATACACGAACCGCATAGTATGCCAATACTACTAGACGCATGAAAGTTCTTCTAAAAACCACTTCTAGACTAATATCAATTTCAAATTGATATAACATGAAGAGATAAATCTTCACTATTAAGAATAGTACCAAATGTAGATTTATGATAACAAATAAAAGATTGCTATATTATTTAAAGCTGAATGACTAAAAACAACTTCAAGAAAAGCTTAGATAAATAACTTTATGAACGTTAATTTATACCTGCTTATATGTCATTAAGCATTTCACTATAAAGACAATTGAGTAAAAAGATTGATATTATCAACTGGTGATCTTCTCTTCATGTATGCTGGATTTCCATCCTGTCTTATGATAACGGATAATTTAGTTTTAAAAACCAAATAGTACGATTAAAATCATGAATTCACTCATGAAAGAAAATTAATTCCCATCGCAACATCATCTGATTACTAATTTAAATCTATTAAGAAAACAAATTAATCCGCTGTACCATGGTAATTTAAGAAGTGCGGGGTATTGCAATATTTTTTTCTCACTTAAAACAAGGTTACATCTATTCAGGGCTTATATCATATTAATGTACAATTTTATTGGTATATAATAAAATGATTAACGGTTTTGTCTGGACAGTATGGATTTTATAATCCATAACCAACTTTCTAATTAACCTTAGAATATATTAACTAAATCATACAATAACAATCAGTCAATACTGATAATTGCATTACTAGTGGCATGCTGTGTTATGTATGATGGATTTTGATCATAAAACAAAACAGATAAAACCATGCACATTTTTATTATATAAAACATTAATATAAATATCTAAGACTAACATTACCACTCTTCTTAATTAACATATTACTGTTTTTGATTATTAGTTTACAACTATACTTTATTATTACTGACTGTATCTTATTGCCACATTGCTGCCAATACTACTCTTGCTCTTAATATTAAAACATATGAATACGATTGAACCTAATATTAAAATATCCAAAGTTATAATTATTTTTGGAATCAGGAGTACACACCATCATCTTCGACTTTCTTAAAGACAGAGCAATATCTTTCGCATGCCAGATCTTTCCTATTGCTCATTGTAGTAAAAAGGAAATCTTATTATATTTCTAAATGACTTCGTATTAATTATATAAATATGTAATCTATTTGATAAATACGCTCTTGATTTAGTGAATAATGCGTATTTTCAGAACTATGATTATAATCATAATTCACTATATGCTATATAGTCGGTATAAAGTAAAAATAATAAGTTAATAAATTGATTTATAAAAAACACGAAACCTGTTATTTTATTTAAAATATTTCTTTGGATAATACTTGTTAAAATGTGAATAATTACTATAATTAATATTAGTGTTACTCAACTAAAAATAAGTGCTATAAAGATTAAAAATATCTTCATTGGATTGGATCGATATTTTGTTCTGGACATATTAGAATCAGTATCAGTGTTTTTTTTCCGTAATTAAATAACGGAATATTCACACTTTCACTTATAATGTTTTGATTCTAATTGATAAAATCATATTATTAAAATAATGACAGATAGGATATTATTTATGTTGAATAATATAACAGTGTTTAGATTATTACCATACATCAGTCTTTTATCCACTTCTATAAAATTTTATTTGGTTACCATGATTCAAGAAAAAAACATCATGAAAAGTATTGATTGAGTAAAAAAAGAAACATTTTTAAACACTAAAAGATAGTCTATATATATCTTATGATGATTTTTTAGTACCCGAGATAAATTTATAGCATAGAAATGCTAAAAATTGCATACAAGACTTGTCTATTAACGACACTTTTGGTGTGAGAACATGGATAAGAATTTATCTAATAAACACGAAATATAAAAAACATTTATAAATTTCATTATACATATATACAATGATGAATATTTTAATTCAAATAACTATTTTTAATCTTCGAAAAATTTACGATACAATCTGACTTGTGTTTATTTGTTTAAAGAATAACCGCTACTCTCCCTACGAAAACAAGGATTCCATCCTGGTTAGGAACCTCTAGAGAAAAAATTCACATCAGATACCTAGAAAGTCATTCAGAAGGGAAAAATTTCTTTTTTAAATCAAAACAACGTTATGAAAAAATGTTGGTTTTATCTATCAATAATAATATCTGTCATTTGATTTTTCACACCATAACCTTTTTACTATGTATCATTGGATCATATGGCGCTCTCATGATACTAGAACTAGATATAGGTATCGTTACTAGTTTAAAGTTCAGCTCTGAGCTTAGATAAAAGTGCTGCTTACTACTCACGTGAAGAGTTAAACCAACATGGCATATCCCCAAATTATATCTCTAATGCCTGCTACCGTGTCGATTCAAAAGACTACACGACCAGGGGTCGAATACAATACTTCCTATTTAATCTGTAGCCAATATCTCTAATGACTATTTATCCCGCATTGAAAGTGAATAACAAGGAATTTATAACTTTATTTTACGCTATCCATGCCTCGTTGCATGGTGGCATCAATTGAATGAATGATACATAGATAAACCTCTTATTTCTAAGCGAAAAACCTTACGATTAAACTACAGAGTGGTAAATAAACTCTATCATCTAATCATGAGGAATTTCTATAACGTTAAAGCTTCATTATTTAAAAACTCGATACCATTACTTCGGTAATTTATACACATCAAGATATTGAGATGATTTATGCCTTACCCTCAATCAATATCCATATTCCGATTTAACTTCATCAGGTGTACTCGATAACGACAAACCTAAAAAGGTAACATGAAGATCGAGTGCGGGTAGAAAAGGTATGCCTGATAATTTTAAAGCTGACATTAATGCTAGGATTAGGATGCCCCCTAACATATTAGGAAACGAGAGAAAAATACAGAACTTATTGTTATCAATTTTATTATTCACCATCAGGGTACAGAAAAATCTATTTTGATATCTAACATGTTATCGCTAGATAACATGAATTTTCTTACCTATAAATTGATAACTCCATAATATATAAAATTTTCCAGTAGTACTTTACCAAAAGTCACTAACGGAGAAACTTATCATATCCTTACTATTATACAATATATAAATCTTGCTTCTTCCTTTGTGGATATAGCGAATACTAACTGCCAATATATTAAGATTTCTGACTTAATTACATAGCTAGTGACCCTTCATCCGCATCCGTCTTACTTATCACGAATAGAACCTCTAAAAATGATCACGTACTAACAAATAACAAAATTTCTGCTTTTTCTCATCGTCAATACACATCCACAACAGCATTGTTATAACAACTAAAAAATAACACAGCGTGGATCTGAAGCTTCCAATACCACCTTGTATGAATTTTAAGTATTCTGGAAAACATTCGTTAAATTTAACATTTGCATCAGCGCAAATATAACCACAAGGACTTCTCTATGCAAACAATTCTGGAACATCTTTATGTTGGGGGACGTATGAACCGTGAGACAAGCCAGCAGCTATTCGAAGGCATTATTCAAGGACAGTTAGCCCCCGAACAACTAGCAGCTGTGCTTATTAGTATGAAAGTACGCGGAGAACACCCCGAGGAGATCGCCGGCGCCACATCAGCCCTACTAGCCCACGCCAGCTCATTTCCTCGTCCTGATTATCTATTTGCAGATATAGTCGGAACAGGTGGTGACAGCAGCAATAGTATTAACATCTCCACTGCTAGCGCCATCGTTAGTGCCAGCTGCGGTGCACATATAGCTAAGCATGGGAATGGGGGTGTGTCTAGCTGTTCAGGTTCCGCAGACCTTCTTACAGCTTTCGGGATTCGCACGAATATGCCGGCAGAAATTTCACGTCAGGCACTGGATGAACTGGGGATATGTTTTTTATTCGCTCCACAATATAATTCCGGTTTGCGTTACACCATGCCAGTACGTAAACTATTAAAAACACGTACTATTTTCAATATACTTGGTCCTTTGCTTAATCCTGCCCGACCACCATTAGCTCTAATTGGCGTTTATAGTCCGCAACTAGTCTTGCCAATTGCAAAAACCCTACAGATGCTGGATTATCATCGCGCTGCAGTAGTACACAGCGGTGGAATGGATGAGGTAGCGCTGCACGCTCCGACGCAGGTAGCGGAGTTGCGAGAAGGGATGATTGACAGTTACACCCTGAACGCAGCGGATTTTGGCCTATTAACTCAATCAGCAGACGCTCTCCGTGGAGGATCCCCAGAAGAAAATCGTGACATTTTAAAATGTTTATTACAAGGTAATGGTAAGTACGCGCATGCAGCTGTCGTCGCTGCTAACGTTGCCTTGCTACTCAAATTGTTCGGGCATGAAAATCTGCGTGATAATACCCATCGGGCACTACATGAAATTCATAGCGGCTCTCCTTATTTGGGCATGTTAGCTTTAGCAGAAAAAGGATAAACACAATGCAGGAAACGATACTGGCGCAAATTGTCGCAGACAAATATAAATGGGTAGCTGAGCATAAACAATTATATCCGCTAGAGAGTTTTTATCATCAGATTCATCCTAGCACGCGTAGTTTTTATGAAGCACTATCCTGTTCTCATACAGCATTTATTCTAGAATGCAAAAAAGCGTCACCTTCCCAAGGTCTAATCCGAAATGAATTTGACCCTATCGCTATTGCGGGAATTTACCGACAATATGCCGATGTAATGTCGGTATTAACTGACGAAAAATACTTCCAGGGTAACTTTAATTTCTTATATCAGGTGAGCCACTCAGTGAGTCACCCCATATTATGTAAAGATTTTATCATCGATCCCTGGCAAATCTATCTAGCACGTTTATATCAAGCAGATGCTATTCTGCTGATGTTATCTATTCTTGATGACAATACTTACTGTGAACTGGCAGCAGTAGCGAAGAGTCTGAAAATGGGAGTGTTAACCGAAGTTATTAGCGATGAAGAGCGTGAACGAGCGATTACCTTACAGGCGAAGGTAGTAGGCATTAACAATCGTGATTTGCGCAATCTATCTATTGACTTGAATCGCACACGCACCTTGGGTCTAGGACTACCCAAAGGGGTTAAAGTTATCAGCGAATCTGGAATCCATCATTATTCCCAGATTCGTGAACTGAGTCAGTATGCTACTGGGTTCTTAATTGGCAGTTCACTAATGGCCGAACCTGACTTAACGATAGCAGTACGACGGGTGCTACTTGGAGAAAACAAAGTGTGCGGGCTAACCCGAGCTGTAGATGCCCATGCCGCTATGGAGGCTGGCGCAATTTATGGCGGGCTTATTTTTATTCCCGGCTCCCCAAGATATGTGAATGCAGAAACTGCCCGTATTGTGGTAACTGGCGCCTCACTCCGCTATGTTGGCGTATTTCTCGATGCGGAAGTAAGCCATGTAGCCACGACAGCCGAAGCGCTTTCACTGGCAGCGGTACAGCTACACGGCCACGAAGATCAGACTTATATTAACGCACTACAGCACGCTCTTCCATCTAATTGTCAAATTTGGAAAGCAGTAGATGTACGATATAATCTACCTCTGCGTAATTTAGCCCACGTCGTGCGGTACGTTCTTGATAACGGCGGAGGAAGCGGTACGACTTTTGATTGGACGCTATTACATGGGACAAGATTAGATAACGTGATATTAGCAGGTGGGCTTTCACCTGACAACTGCAGAGCTGCAGCCCGTCTTGGCTGCGCTGGACTAGATTTTAACTCTGGCGTAGAAAGTGCACCGGGTCTTAAAGACCATCATAAACTAACCAAGGCATTTCAAATGCTACGCGCCTATTAATATTCAGTCTGACACTGTCAGTAAGAGAATAAACCATGACACGACTCGATCCTTATTTTGGGGAATTTGGCGGCATGTACGTGCCAGAAATTCTAATGCCTCCACTGCTTCAGTTAGAAGATGCCTTCATCAGTGCCCAGGGCGATCCGACTTTTCATTCTGAATTCCATAACCTACTAATCCATTATGCCGGCCGTCCAACGCCCTTGACGCTGTGCCGAAACTTAACTATCGGTACTCGAACAAAACTATATCTAAAACGTGAAGATTTACTGCACGGCGGTGCCCACAAAACCAACCAAGTATTAGGCCAAGCGATACTGGCAAAACGTATGGGAAAAACCGAAATCATCGCAGAAACCGGCGCGGGTCAGCATGGAGTTGCTTCAGCCCTGTCTTGCGCACTACTGGGATTGAAATGTCGTATTTATATGGGTGCTAAAGATATGGAACGGCAATCTCCAAACGTCTTTCGCATGCGGTTAATGGGGGCTGAAGTTATTCCAGTACATAGCGGTTCTTCTACGCTGAAAGACGCCTGCAATGAAGCCTTGCGAGATTGGTCTAGCACTTATTCCCGCGCCCACTATATGCTCGGTACTGCTGCTGGTCCACATCCATTCCCAACTATCGTACGCGAATTTCAGCGTATAATAGGCCAGGAGACACGCGAACAAATTCATGAGCATGAGCAGCGGCTGCCAGATGCGGTGATAGCTTGCGTTGGCGGAGGTTCTAATGCTATTGGTATCTTTGCGGATTTCATTGATGAACCCAGCGTTCGCCTGATAGGCGTCGAGCCGGGGGGATTGGGTATTAAAACTGGCCAGCATGGTGCATCACTTAAACATGGTCGCACAGGTATCTACTTCGGTATGAAATCGCCCATAATGCAGTCTGAAGAGGGGCAAATTGAAGAGTCCTACTCCATCTCTGCCGGCTTGGATTTTCCCTCGGTAGGGCCGCAGCATGCTTATCTCGAACACATCGGGCGTGCTGAGTACGTATCAGCAACCGATGAAGAAGCACTAAACGCCTTTAGGCGGCTCTCTCGCCATGAGGGAATCATCCCGGCATTAGAATCATCTCACGCGCTAGCTCACGCTCTTCGTATGATTCAAGCAGCGCCGGAGTATAAGGAACAGATCCTGGTGGTGAACTTGTCTGGCCGGGGCGATAAAGATATTTTTACCGTTCATGATATTCTATCAACACGAGGAGAAATTTGATGACGCGTTATCAAACACTATTTAATCAGCTGGAGAACCGGAATGAAGGTGCCTTTGTACCATTTGTGATGCTTGGTGATCCAAATCCATCACTCTCCCTGAAAATTATTGATACACTTATTCACGCCGGTGCCGATGCCTTAGAACTCGGGATACCGTTCTCCGACCCGCTGGCGGACGGGCCTACTATTCAAAATGCTACCCTTCGCGCATTTGCCTCTGGTGTCATGCCGACGCACTGTTTTAAAATGTTAGTATCCATTCGCCAAAAATTCCCTGCTATTCCGATTGGGTTACTAATGTACGCCAATCTAGTCTATAATCATGGTATTGACGCTTTTTACGCCCGTTGTGCCGAAGTTGGAGTCGACTCAGTGCTAGTTGCAGATGTACCTCTTCAAGAGAGCTTACCATTTCGAATTGCTGCGACACGCCATGGTATCTCGCCCATTTTTATTTGCCCTCCTAACATCGACGATAATTTGTTACGAGAAATTGCGTTACATGGTCGAGCATATACGTATCTACTCTCACGAGCCGGGGTTACTGGCAGCGCAAAACCAGAAAATACAACACTACTTACGCATTTGATTAAAATGCTAAAAGCATATCATGCTGCACCGACGATACAAGGATTTGGCATTTCTAATCCAAGTCATGTACGCGCTGCGTTACAATCTGGCGCAACTGGTGCCATCTCCGGGTCAGCTATTATTCACATTATTGAAAATAACATCAATCATCCCTCAATAATGCTAAAAAAACTAACGAAATTCATACGCGAAATGAAGGCAGCGACTCGTTATAAACTGGAATAAATATACTCACCGTTAACAATTTCACTCTCGCACTCCCTTAGAGAACCAGTGAAAAAACCCAACATAAACACAATGTCCTTGATTAAAGGAAAAGTTATAATATGTGAAAGATTCAAGATATCTTATCAAACTTTTTGTATTGCTCTTAATCCTAACTAACTCTTAAAAACCGCGTTCAGTTAAACGATTTTATCAATTCCGCCTATGAAGCTAACTTAGTAGTACAGGCGACTCACCCGAGTAACAGGTGAAAAATTAATAAAAACACAACATGACAATTAAATAATTTATATCATACCTTACAGTTTGCGAAGGTAATACATTTAAATTTTGTTTTTTCTTAAGCGTTATTACCCGCTTATAGCTCGGATAAGTTCTCACCGAATCAAAAATATTATATCTGAGCTATAAATGAACCATTTTCACACTATAATCAATATAGTTGATACTATTACTACTTCTACCGCATCTTTTCTTTTTTTATTTTATTGTGTTTGATTTTATGTTATACGCATCATCTTATACATACTGAGACTAATACAAGTCTCACTATAAAATCACTCAAAGAGTGTGCTATAGATTGTAGAAATCACTTAGTGATTTTATTTTGATAATATTCCATTAAACAATGGGAACGAAGTTTTATCTAACACATAAATCTCAATTATATTGTTGCTTTCTCCGAGTTCCATATTTAAGTGGGATAACGTGAATAGCTAATCAAATACTCTACTAAACATTCAGTTTTAAATGATGTTTACCTGAATAAAAGATATCTTTCTATCAGAAAGATATCTTTTATTCAGAGTAATGTAATTTCTTTTTAAGCACTACTATATATTAAATTAAGAATCTTATTTATAAAACGTTTTTACCTGTTGTATATCTGTGTTCTTCATATTTCTATAAGCTAGAGTTATTGATTCAATGAGTCGAATTTAACTATGTACTAAATCTTAGATACAAATTATAGGCACTATAAATAATAGTACCATGAATGGCTGACAGTCAAAATATAAATATAAATATTCATAGATGACCTATTAAAATAACAGATTTATACAAATGGATACGCTTAATATGTTAAAAACACCGTTTATGCTATTCTCTATGAGACCATGATGGAATAATAAAAAATACTGAGTTAATATTCGTACAAATAAGTATGAATTTACTCACTATTACTTTCAGAAAGCACAGATTAACGACCCATCAAGTCTGACAATTCATACAACATAAAATATGTGTCATAATAAAGTCATATTGGCATTTGCAGATGCGTTTTAATTTTGTATATATAGATAATTAATCTCTTGGCATTTGAAAAACTTCATTATTAATCTTAAGTGATTTCTTTTATATTATACATAAAGGAACTACACAATGCTTAGTTCAATAAACCTCGCTTAAAACCCACTGCATCTAGATGCTCAAATTTTAACAGTGTTTTTCATAGGGAGTATTATGATTTTTTAAATAAAAATACCTATAACAACTAGGAAAAACTATAGCTTTTTCTATAAATAAAGATAACTTATTCATCCATAATGTAGATAGTTCATTTCCAAATGTCTAGCTAACAAATACAACCTAAACTTAATTTAAGTACAATCAGGCCAAAACCTAGGCCGTTAGCCTGCTTTTCCTATAACGCTAAAGCACAGTAATATTTTCTCATTAATAGTCATTAATGACATAAACAAGTAAGATCAAAATAATAAGAGGAAAGAAGACACTAAATAACTAATTCTTAACCATAATACAACATATTTATAGATTATAATCAATATTCACTTACAATATTCATGAAGTGATTTATCAGATTTTTCTTCAAAGTTTCTTACCTATCTATTGACTCTTTTTCTGGTTTTGCGTAACGTTCACCTGAAGAACAGCGCCATTATGATTTTTCTTCCGCCGATATAGCTTAGTTGGTAGAGCAGCGCATTCGTAATGCGAAGGTCGTAGGTTCAAACCCTGCTATCGGCATCAATATAATCAATTAATCAAATGAAATTTAACAAAACTATATTTAAATAATATAGCAGGATACTAAAATAGTTTTAATGATGTTTATCTAACCGCTAGTGTTTTTATAGAAAACAACAGTATTTCACCACCCTATACTGATTCCATAAAAAATATATTTCAGTAGCATGATGCTTAGATTTTTAACAAAAATCAGTGATAACTTTTCACTAATATCTTATACAAAATAATAAAAACAAACTTTACTAGACTCTTATTATTACACATAAAACCATAGAATAAGATATTTTTTTTGATACTAATTGCTTTTTACTATAATCATAGTACATGCGTTTTTTTTCACAAAATACATTTTTAGGCTCAGAAAAACCTAATATATTCCTTTTATTTTGTTTTAGAAAGAACACATATAAAGAGCAAGAGAAAATGCTGAGTACAATGGTAAATAAGTATTATTAATTAGCAACGCTCTTGGTTTTATACCGATGAATCATTAATAATTTAAAATGTCTTCATACTCATAAAAATTTCTTCAAAATATGTTTTTCATTTACTATCTTCCTACTTTAACAAGGATCTATGCCTTATTTGAAGTAACATTATTTTCTATTATCGATATGAAACTGTTTTTACAAAACCGTTATCACTCTCTAAATAAGAGAGAGCCTATATCTATAAGCAATAAAAATATAGAAAAGAAGGTTTAAAATCATTAAATTTTTTATTGAAAAATAATCACTAAAATGAGACAAAAACCTTTTCCTATATTATGAATGATTATTTGAATTCTTTTCAATCACACTTGTTTATAAAACGATACCTAATAATCGATATTCATCAATAATAAATGATATGATCTTTTATTTATTTCGACAAATTACAAACCATCTTAATAAGAAATACATAATTTAGGTAATTGAAGAGATTATATTAATATAAATTCACTCTTATTCTTTCGATAAATCGAAACATTATAATATTAAAGATTAAAATCATCTTCTTTGTCTTCTTAAAAAAAGAAGTTATTTTCATAGTCTAAAAATGGACTTATCTCTCTCCTTTAATTAAAGACTATATCTATATTCTGTCCTGTACCTTATCTCAGTCAAGTTCAAATAACTATTTACATAAAATATAATATTAGGCAATTGATCAGTGATATAAATTCTGTAATTCACATCGTAATATATGAATATTTCCTTAAAAGCATTATATAAAATCTTAGAGTTCCATGATTACTAGACATAGATCGCTAGCGCTGAAACGGTTTTTAAAAAAATAAAAATCTAGAATACTTTTTTGAAATTTTTACGAAAGTTTTTGCATGACTAAGCACTATCAAGAAATATATAAGCCATATTTTAATTTTTAAAAAATCTGTTATAAGAAATCACAGATTGATATTTTTATCAAAATTTTTCTGAAAAAGTATCGTTCATTTTTTTCACTTGGTGAAAAATATATAGTTTATCACTACGATTCTATGGGGAAAATCTTTTGGCTTACACTAGATAAAATATCTAGCTATATGGTTTTTCACAAAATATCCCTTAAGAGGGTCTTGATTCTCTGACTATTCAGTTGATTTTTTCTATTTTTTGATACATGATGGGAAAGAATTTTAATATGGTCCAACTATAGAAAAAGTCATTACAAGCTATATTTATATCGTCAAGAAATATTTATTTTTTTTGATACTTTGTCAGATTTGGCTTCTAACAAACTTCCAAAATAAATGCGTTAGTTAATACAAAATCAACAATATCTACCAATCATTAAACTATTACGTTTTATAGAACAAAGTTTTTGCAACTAAACTATACATAACGCATTAGTATTAATGCTAGTCTTCCGTATAGATTTAAAACAAGTCGTTTCTTCTCTATCATAAATACTTTAAGAACCCGTATCGCCCGCGTGTTATAATAGACACAACCCCACTCTTAACGAGTGAGTCAGGAGGAAACCAGTACGCCTGGAGGTGATGGTAATCATCACCATATCTGGAATCATGAGTCCCAGAATCCAGATGGAAATTATTCCAGCAACAAACGCGCTTTTTTTAGCACATTTTCAACAGTGAAACCGAAGAACGTGAGTAATTCTCCAGGGGGCGCTGATTCACCAAAGGTTGTCATACCAACAATCTGGCCATTTAGCCCAACATACTTATACCAATAATCAGCAATACCCGCTTCAATGGCGATACGGGATGTAATCCTCGTCGGTAAAATTGATTCACGATAACCCTCATCCTGCAAATCAAAGATATCGGTAGAGGGAAGTGATATAACACGCACTTTACAGCCTTCTTTTTGTAACTCTTCATAAGCAGCTACCGCTAAGGTCACTTCTGAACCAGTAGCTATCAGAATCAGTTCTGGGTCTCCTTGACAGTCTTTTAGGATGTAACCGCCTCGCGCAATATCTAGCACTTGCTGCGATGTACGATCTTGTTGCGGTAAGTTTTGACGTGATAGAATTAAGGCAGTAGGACCGTCATAGCGCTCAATGGCTTTCTTCCAGGCGACTGCGGTTTCCACTTGATCGCAGGGACGCCAGTTACTCATGTTGGGAGTCATGCGAAGACTAGCTAATTGTTCTACTGGTTGATGAGTTGGACCATCTTCACCTAATGCAATAGAATCGTGGGTATAAACCATGATATGACGCATTTTCATGAGCGCCGCCATCCGCACGGCGTTTCTGGCATATTCAACAAACATCAGGAAGGTGGCAGTATACGGCAAAAAACCACCATGGTTAGCAATACCGTTACCGATGGCTGTCATCCCAAACTCACGCACCCCATAATGAATATAATTACCAGCAGCATCGTCAGCGATAGAACGCGATTTAGACCAAATGGTTAGATTACTAGGAGCCAGATCTGCTGAACCGCCGAGAAATTCCGGCAACATGGGGCCAAACGCCTCCAGCGTATTCTGAGAGGCTTTACGGCTTGCAATGCTTGCCGGTTTATCCTGCAACTGCTCAATAATTTTTTGACTTTCCACCTGCCAACAGGTAGGCAATTGACCGTTTATACGACGTTTAAACTCTTGTGCTAGCTCGGGGAAATCTTTTTCATAGGTGATGAATATGTCATTCCAGATAGCCTCTTTCTGCTTCCCTAACTCTTTTGCATCCCAATCCTGGTAGATGTGTGGGGGTATTACAAACGGTGCCTCTTTCCAACCTAGTACTTTTCGGGTAGCAGAAATTTCTTCTTCCCCCAATGGGGCTCCATGTGCATCTTTGGTAGCGGCTTTATTTGGAGCACCAAAGGCAATGACAGTTTTACATATTAGGAGCGATGGACGTTGGTTGACGGAGCGTGCGTTTTCTATTGCTACTTTAATGGAATTGCTATCATGGCCGTCTATATTTCGCACAACATGCCATCCATAGGCCTCAAAACGAAGAGCAGTATCATCCATAAACCAGCTATCAATATTGCCATCTATGGATATACCATTAGCATCGTAAAATGCTATGAGCTTTCCTAACTTCATCGTACCGGCCAGTGAACAGACTTCATGAGAGATACCTTCCATCATGCAACCATCGCCGAGAAAAACATAGGTATAATGATCAACAATATTATATCCAGGACGATTGAACTGCGCTGCTAGAGTACGTTCCCCTATTGCTAACCCCACAGCATTAGCAATACCCTGACCCAAGGGTCCAGTAGTCGTTTCAACACCATCCGTATAGCCATATTCTGGATGTCCCGGTGTTTTAGAATGTAGCTGACGGAAATTTTTCAATTCTACCATTGGTAAATCGTAACCGGTAAGATGCAGTAAACTATAGAGCAACATTGAAGCATGCCCATTAGAAAGAACAAAACGATCGCGGTTAACCCATTTCGGGTTTAACGGATTATGGTTCATATAATCACGCCATAAAACCTCAGCGATATCGGCCATTCCCATTGGTGCACCAGGGTGCCCAGAATTCGCTTTTTGTACGGCGTCCATGCTTAATATCCGGATAGCATTCGCAAGCATTTTTCTTGATGTCATTTAGATGCTCCAAAGATTATAATTTTCCCGTTAACAGTTTTTCTAGGCTTTCTTGATCAATCGCAAACTGACGGATGCCTTCGGCTAGTTTCTCTACAGCCATCGCATCCTGATTATGCTCCCAGCGGAATTCTGATTCAGATAAAGGTGTCGGCCGATGAAAAACTCCGGTATCAGGAGATAATTTACGATCACAATGTCGATTGTTTTTAGATAATTCTTTCAGTAAGTAGGGGGAAATAGTTAATCGATCACAGCCTGAAAGAGCTAAAATCTGCTCCACTTTACGGAAACTAGCACCCATGATAACAGTATGATAACGATGCTGTTTATAATAAGTGTAAATTTTACGTACTGAAACCACACCAGGATCCTCCTCGACTAAATATGGATCAAGTGGCTTCCGTTGATGATACCAATCATAAATTCGACCAACAAACGGTGAAATTAGATAGACACCAGATTCAGCGCAGGCGCGTGCCTGTGCGAAAGAAAATAGCAATGTCAAATTACACTTAATCCCTTCTTTTTCGAGCTCTTCCGCAGCTTTGATCCCTTCCCATGTAGCAGCAAGCTTAATGAGAATACGCGATTTATCAATTGCCTGTTCTTGATAAAGTGAAACCAATTTACGTGCTTTAGCTACACACATGCCGCGATTAAAGGAGAGGCGTGCATCGACTTCGGTAGAGATACGTCCAGGCACAATTTTTAAAATTTCTACACCAATATTTACACAAAATTTATCACTAGCGTTAATGATCTTCGTTTTTTGTGTTCCTCCTTGTTTACGAGCATAGCTTAACGCATCTTCCAGCAGTGATTGATAACCTACTAAGGTAGAAGCTTTTAGAATCAAGGACGGGTTAGTAGTGGCGTCTTGTGGTGTATAATGACGAATAGACTCAATATCTCCACTATCAGCAACGACAGTAGTGAATTTTTTTAAATTCTGTAAATCATTCATAGCGTTACTCCATGAATTTAAGACCGTCACTAGCATAAGTAACGAGCACGTTTAGAAAGGGCAGTGTCTTAATAAGATATAGAAAAATATGTTTTCTGGTTGTTAAAATAAATTTCATCGAAAGTATGAAGGATTCTGTATCCAGATTCCTATCACTGATCACAGCGGCAAACAACTTTTTATCTCTTGTTGTCAATTATTATAAATAATACTATATATTAATATTATGTCTACACTAAATGCAGTTGTTTTTCAGTAGAGTACTAAGATACTTGACGATTATGTTAGTCTAATTGAAGAATGGATCTTCTATCTTTTTTTTGAAGTATCTATTTTTACAGAGTATTGATGAAATCAAGTAAGATCTATTTTATACATTTCGTGAAGACATGGGGTTTATTTTCTATCATTGAAATATTGGTAGACATCACCATATTCCACTTATACAACAGCAACATATTATTTCCAATGATTCATGTTTCTCTGCCTAGCCATCTTTCATAAACTCAAATAAAGTTTTACTATCCTTTTCCAACTGAAGCAATACCTAATTATCTCATGTAACATATCAATACGATTTAAACTCAATCTCTACATCACTCTTAAGAAGAGTATCATCTTATCTACTACATCTCCTATATCACCATAAATACAACCGACTATTGCCTTTGTTTATAAATATTTTATGCGACTAATATAATAATCTATATTGTATTTTCTAATAAAAACACATTCATATTTCTTTGTATTAATGCTGTTTTAAGCAATATATGACGATGGGATATATAAAGTGAACGATATTCAGGGCGGGCTAGATTAAGTGTACTTTCATTTTGTTAGAGGGATAAAACTCAATCTCATTTATGAAATAAAATAACATAAAAATAAAATTATAAGATTTTACGTAATTTCTTTATATAAAGATTCACCTCTACATACAAATTCATAGAGAATTATACTGTATGCTATACATTTTAAAAAATTACTTTTAAATTAATCTTACTACATGAGTCTACATGAGTTTACATGAGTCTACATGAATCGAAAATATACTGAACACTGATATCACAGGTTTCAGGAATTAAAATATAGACACCATAAAATTCTTATGAAGACATACCGTTTTATAAGATATAAGTCTCATAAATTTTAAACCAACGAGAACCTAATTTATATATTAATAAAGTTCACTGTATTTTTTAATATCATATTCTATTATTATAAAAAGGAGTCATTTCTGAGTGATTATACCAGTTAGATGCAACGAACACGATCCTATTAATTACTAGATACTCTTGGTAACCCTAATTACTTTAAAATACAGATAAATCATTATATTATTTTACCTCAAGAACAGTATTTATATCCTCCTTATGATAAACAAGGACAATCGATAAGATTTTATATAAAAATTAACCTTCCAACAGTAAATTTCTTAACAAACCCACCTAAACCCTTTATTATCCGATAACGCGAAGAACCTAAATATATGATAATAATAAAGTCGGCCATGATAAAACTGGCAACCACGTTATTCATATTTCATCGAAACCATTATAATATACAATTGAATCTTCTCTTCACTCAGAAATAGTATTCACATTTATTGATAAAAAATTAATATAAAATTCGAATACACATGCGGCATCTCGAAAGAGATCTCTCTTCTTCGTTACTTTTCAGAGTCTGTAATTTACTAGACCTTGAGATTATTAATACATTTAATATCAATAATTAATGATCAAATATCGTATTTTTATAAAAAGTAGAATGTCTATATTACCAATTAAGTATGTTAAAGACTGTTAAAAACACACGCACATAATCTCTCTTAATAGATAGCATGAGCAAAACTAATAGTTTTGCTAAAAGGGGGATAGCTTAATATTAAAAAACCGTATTAAATATACTATCAAACCTTGCGTAGGATTAGGATCAAGAAAAGAACTGATTTTTTTTAATATAAAAATCTTAACTATATACAGGAATTATTCTGTAACCTAGTTACATAGCACGTCTTTAGTAAATTGAAATAATATGTGTATCTGATTTTCCTAATTTCAAACCAACATAGTGTAAGTGATAATGAAGAATCGGTATCTATACCCACCATGTTTTCGCTCTAGGTGTTATCATAAAAATTAAATTGCTTCCCTATCGCTTAGATACGTCATCACGGACTAGTAAAATTGTATTAATAAGCCACAATATCTCTCACTGCATTAATAGAAATAGTTATAGCGTATGAGTAGCAACACCAAGATTAAAAATGGTGAAACTAAAACTGACGCTTTCATTTTTTATCAAAATGAATCAGAAGCGCATAGATAATCCTTGCTAACAGAACAGAAGAAGATTTATCTGAAATTTTTATATGTTAAACTCATTGAAACACCATTTCTATGATTCACTTTATTTATCCAAGATAAACCATCATCGCTATTCATACGATAATAGCGAGATACATCTTGTCTTCGACAAGTAGACAAAACGATTTTCTCCTGTATCGCTAGTATTGCATCTTTATAAAATTATTAATAACGTTAGGTAGAAAACACTACTAAAATACCCCATCTATGGTATATCTAGTTTTTCAGAAAAACTACATACTTAACATAATAATTCACATTATACATTTTTTTAGATGAATGTCTTACCAAGATATAGATTCTCTGATCCACTTACGTCCAGCTTATGCTAACCGTTTAACGGTCGCTGATTTTCACTCAACTATACCATATACCCGAAAGAAATTTATACCCGCACTACATACTTGAAAAATTAACTATAGCCTCAGACTCTTATCATTTTTATGAATAATATTCCACAATACATTAAAAAATATTTCTAGAAGAATAATCAGAATTCTATCTAAACGATTCATTTAACTTCACTAGTCTTCATAAAATATAAAATGGCTTTCATATATACACAATCAGGACAAGTAAAATTACTTTATCAATATTAAATTATGAAACACTTTCTTGTTCTCTAGTGTTTTTATATCACTGTGAATTTATTTAATAAAACTACAATTATCAACTACAGAGTTGCTCACAGAATTTAAAAAATTATTGCAAATCAATACGATTTTAACTTTAAAAAGCTATTTTACTTACAGATAAATACATGGCTTCAAGAAACAGTTATTTAATATAAAACTTATGTTGATCTATCTAATTAATATATTTTATGCTTAATATATTTTATTAATCATACTAGATTACTCTATAAACACTTCAGGAATTAAATAGCAAAATAGCAAAATAGCAAAATAGCAAAATAGCTATTTTATATTCTATTTTAACAAGGTGGATAATTATTATGGTATCCATGTATGTCTCGATGAATCAAAATAAATTGTTACTAATGAAATTCATTCATCATTGCCGATTGCTAGGTTGGCCGCTTCTATAAACACATCAGTGACATAAAAAAGTTTAGCAATACCCGTAACTAAATTAAGATGATCTTAAATCGATTAGATGCTTAAAAATTTAGAAACTACAAATTACAAAGCCTGTATACTTCACTCTATACGCCACCCATTATCCCCCTGTATCGCCTTGTTGAAAGGATGCAGTAATTATATTAATTACGTCTACTACACCATTTGAATTTATGCTATTTTTATCTAAAAATCAGATACAGTATTATTGCCAGAATAAAGTAGTTTAGATAAACTCTGCTCCAATTCTAGACTGAAAAGCGCGATACCATAAATTATTTATAATAATAAGAAAAGATTCGAATGGACAACACCTTATTTTTCAATGGCAATAGCGTACTACTCCTACTTTTACTTAACCACACAAAGTACTGAGATATTATGAATTATCGGATATTTCCGATAAATTAATAAAATTTCCTTCAGTAATATCACCTCGTTATAATAGTAGGAAAAAACTAGGAATCTATTTATCACCACCCACTTCATTAGCCGTATAAGACACTCCAGGAATTGAATAACGATTAAGTTATCACTACAGTATGCTAAATTAATTCTAATTATATTAAAGAGCTTATTAGTAAAATGTACCTACTGGGACTTTTATCTCTTTTAACGAAAATCTATACCAAAATCTATCTCAGGATCCCTAACGTTGAAATGTTATTTCAGTAACGCAGCTCTATAATTTATTTGTATTGTTATATATTATAAGGACAATAGCGATTGTTCATAACAATAGTAAAACTAATATTTAAACTCAATTATATCGAATTACCTCATAAAAATACGCGAGGCCTTTTTTAATATAGAAAAAATTTCTGTAATAGAGAATATTTTAACTAATTAATCCTTTATATCACCAGTAAATCAGATGCTGATATATCAACTTCTTACTCAGTAAGTTAATAGTAGAATCATAGTATCGGCATAACTATTTTCCATTACTGGGGCTTCACGAGTAGGAGGACTATCAGTCCGTATGTTCAGATCAAAAATCTCACTAGCAATCTCTCTTAAACTTTAAAAAAACGTGATGATAACGAAGAAGGTCTAGATAAGTATATTTCTACTGCATTTACTACCTGTTTATCTTACAGTTACTCTGGTATGTTATAATAATATTCAAGCTAAAATATACAATATGTATTGTTAGATAAACTTTTATAATTTCCTTATAGTTTAAAATTAATCAGAAAATAATAACACCTTTGCTTGCTATTAATATCGTCTACAAGTTTTTCAGTATTTTAAGAAGTAACTCTTGCGAGTTAGAACTAATGAAGAACAGAGCAGAATGCATAACTATATTATTGATTACTATTTATCAATAACCGCCTAATACGCATGAAATCCATTTAGGTTTTCCTAAAATAGCCGATACCATGATATAGATAATCGACTACGATTCTTTAACCATCTGTTATTCTTATGTAACGAAACTAGGTATATCACCCATATCATAACTATTGATATCATGTAAACATTCTCTATAGCTCTCCTATTTCAACATAGAAGAATCCTGCTTGAATTAGTGAATTATTTTCAATAACCCTTGAATAGAGCCACTATTCTTAAATAAGAAACAATCCTCGCAATATGTAACCAGTCAGCAATCAAGAATGGATTATCGTTCCAGCCTCTATAGCTTTTTCCGCTTAACACCCATATTCAAACAATATCAATCAGGAGATACAGTAATAATTTATCTCAGTAGTACTGTTTACCTAGTGAAAGAGGAAAATGACTTGAATAATGCATATTTCATTCTGAAATGGAATGTCATGTTTTAACATAATTTCACGTAAATCAGCATAGAGGTAAACGTTTTGTAGAATTGAACTTAGAACCTTAAGAGTTATCCTGCGATTAAATAAAGATTATTTTTGTAGAACACAAATAGCTTCTTTACCATGATCTAGACTGGTATTGATTATGTTTCTCTTTGCCTGGGTCAAGGGGGCCGCTAAATCACTAATTGTGGTTTTAGGGTGTTTTAGTATGATGGAGGTTCAACATCAGCTCTGTAATACAGAGAAGTCCTATAGAAAAAGAATTAATCTCTCTACTAAGAGATCACTGATTGAGTGCTTCGAGTATACTAAGCAATAATAGTACGTAGTTTTAAGTTTATTTAAAACGTAGTTTATATAAGTTTCAACCGCTAACTGTATGTTATATCTTATAATGTCATATTATCTACCCCCGGGGTAGCCAAGGTTACTTGGAATACTTAAGCATGATATAAAAAACCTAAATTGTAAGTTACATTTTGCATTTTAAGTCAACCCTAGGGTTTAGGGTTAGATCATGTATCTAATAATCTAAACTCAATGTATTTATAAATTTACAAATTATAATTATATCATTATGCTATATTCATCTAAGTAAAAAACTTACTCTTCTTAAAATTTTTAAACAATTTATCCATCACTTTAGTTTAACCACCTGTGTAGTTCCTGGTGATAATACTAATGTTTTCTACTCAGTCTGATAAACAATCATATAAACAGAATAACACTGTCGTCATACCACTGTTTACAACAGTATCAGTTCGGAAACTAACATATCTAGATTCGCTTTTACTAACCATAATCACATTGCCAGAATAACTTTGTCTATCAATCGATAAATATAATTATTGATAAATTACTCGTTTGTTCTGTCTGGGTTACAGACAACATTGCTCACTGATTTAAAATAACCTGTCCTTTCCCTAACATGGATTGTGTCTTCTCGTCATACCCTTACAAAAATACATCACTACCTGTATCAGGTTATATCTTACTTAATCTAGAATTGCTGTTTAGATTAGCACTATAAGCATGTACCAAATATATTTGATGAGAACAAATTATCAAAAAATAAAAACACTAGTTATCTAAATACACAATGTCTTCTACACATAAAAAAAGAAAAGTACAGCCAACGCACAACATCGCAACTAACTTAGGAAACACTTATAGCTCAGCAAAAAATACATCGGTTATCTTTTAAAACGACGCAAATATTCCAGTCCTCCCATAACATAAATGCATTCGATGATATATAAAGTATAATATAGCGAGCGCTATCTTAGTTTAGCGCTAAATATAGAGAAAAGCATAATTAAAAAATTCAAGAACATATGTAATGCATACTTTACAAACATAATCACTGTTCTCAAAACTAAAATTAAATCATTCCGTATCAATAGACGCCTCACTATGATTAAGTCTTACTTAAGACAAAATTTACCTACTACAATATTAGTAGATAATATAAAAATATAGTACAAAACTAAACCCACATAAATGAATGTAAAACTCACTCAACACATTCAATTTAAGACTCTCTTTTTTATTTATAGCGTAAAATTAAAATCTGGTTTCTAGAAAACGATATAAATCTAAAGAAAAAGCATACCACTAACGATCCCGCTTTCAAAGAGACAGATAATAATCGCTTCATCAAACAATAAATTATTTTAATCTTAATGGGTATAGTTAAATCAAATAACCATCTAAAATAGATAGAAACCACCATAACTAAATCTATAATGGGAATGCCCTACTATTTTAACACTCCACGAAGAGAAACTTTTAAGTATTCAGGCCAGAAGAGATAGAAGAGCGGTAATTCAGTCTTTAATCATCGCACCATGCAAACTCTCCCGCTCTTGCTTCCAGGTAACCAGCAATTTCTGGCGTCGATGATTCAACTCTTCCCCAATTTGCATGCCTGAAAATCCTGACATAATTACGTCACGCGCCGTGACTGAATCGACTATACGGAACGCTTCGCGTAAAAACTCACCCTGCGAATAGACCTGATTTTCAAATCCGGAACGCCCGCGCGCATCAGCTTCACTAGAAAGGATGATCTGCTCTAAGCGTTGTGGATGACGCCACACATCCAGTTCTCTAAAGAGTTTCGTCAACATCTTCGGAGTCAGGCTCTCAGCACTATGTAATATGTCATGGTATCGTGCCACAATCTTTGCTAAATCCCGCATCGGGTTTGGTACTTTCAGGCGTTGGCATAATCTTTCTACTACTTTAACACCAGCTGGACCGTGACCGTGATGGCTAGGCCACAGTGCACGCGGAGTTAACGCCTTGCCTAGATCGTGACAAAGCGAGGCAAAAGTTACCGCAATATCATCCGTCAACCGGGCTGCCATTGACACCGTCATCAGGGTATGTATACCAGTATCAATTTCCGGATGCCATTTTGCTGGGGACGGAACACCAAATAGCGCATCCACCTCCGGAAACAAAACGTTTAATGCACCAGAATCTCGCAAGACTTGAAAATAGACCTGCGGGTTCTGGGTTGCCAGTGCTCGCTCTGTTTCTTTCCAGACGCGTTCAGAAGGCAGCAGCGGCAACTCATCAGTCATACATTTCATTATCGCTAGTGTTTCTGGGGCAATCCGGAAATCCAAATGTGCAAAACGTGCAGAAAAACGCGCAACTCTTAACACTCTTAGTGGATCTTCCTGAAAGGCACTTGAAATATGACGCAAACATCGTTGCTGAATATCCTTTTGCCCTTGATAAGGATCGATCAAATTCCCTGAATCGTCGCAAGCAATAGCGTTAATGGTGAGATCACGGCGACTCAAATCTTCTTCTAGAGTGACTAATGGCGAAATATGGCAAATAAAACCAGTATACCCTTGACCAGATTTGCGTTCTATTCGAGCTAGCGCATGCTCTTCCCGGGTTTTCGGATGAAGAAATACTGGAAAATCCTTACCGACCTGTTGATAACCTTGAGTCAACATTTCTTGCGGCGTTGCCCCGACCACAATCCAGTCTCTTTCTGTAACAGGAAGTTGCAATATCATGTCACGAACGGCGCCGCCGACCAGATATTTTTTCACAATTCTCTCCTACCACAGCGCGTATTTTTTGTTATTGCAATCTGTGACTTCTAAAAAAAATAAGATTATTTTGCAAGATTTAAATTCAACTAAATTCTTTTCTTTCATAGAAATTCATGTCTTATACTGACTAACATATCGCCCCCTGTTATGACAGCAACTCTCGTCATTCAATTGTTTCTATAGCAATATAGTTTGGGAAGAGACACAATCTGAGGTCACATATCATGACGATAAAATATTTGAAATAAGGCAATGAATACTTCAAAAAAAAACAAAAATATACTTTACTCAAATAACCCATAACATCTACTTTAACTAAATGTTATGGGTTCTCTGAACCGATCAATACCTAATACGAGGAGATGGTAGTGCTAGAGAACAAAATTTTATATGTCTTATCCTCTATAATTTGAACTTAACCATAACAGCTCTTTAGAAATATTTGTTGTTTTCCCTGTGATTTTTCGTACTAGATTTTCTGTAAGAGTGGCTATGTGAATTCCTGAATACTACTAGTTTTCAATACACGTTACATAATTTGAACATAAAACAGAGTGTTCATCGAAGATAAAAAATCAAGACTTATAATTAACTGTATAAAATTAGTGACGCAATTTCTTTCAGATAGAAACATATTCAGTGTTTTTTTAGTATAAATCATGACACTCGATAAATCATCATCCGTCTCTATACAATACAAATTAAGATTTTAATTAATCTTCGATACTTTTTTACGCAATCTATCATTAGAGAGTTTAATCCATATATTTAAGAATTAAGGTGTTACCAAATACCATTTTATATACCTGATATTTATATCAGGTATATAAAACCTCGTTTTTTTATAGCAGGTAAATAAAATCAAGGTTTCTCAGTATGAGAAACCTTTTCACTAACGGTGAAACCATAATCGAGTGTAAAACGCTATAACAGTTTACATTTCAGAATTTTGAAATGTAGGTATTGCTAATGATATAATCTCTAATTACTTAATGAGTAACTGATACTTAGTTTAGAAAGATGCATTTCACTACTAAATTCCTTACTGTTTTACTTCAGTATCCCACTTGTAGTATATTTAAAATAAATGCTAGAGTAAAATTTAGATCATTAATGAAAACATGTTTTCTCTGTGCTATATGGACATAAAGCGAAACACGTCATATACACTATATTAATGACCATCTTAAACACTTCAATACCATATTATCATTTATCTCCAATAAGATAAAAAACAATGACACATACCTCGCCAGGCTAGATTTATAATAAAAACCTGTCCAGATGACGCAAAAGCTTTTCTTCTCCACACTTAAATGTATAATATTAGTTAGCATGCAAAAGAAAAAAACACATAAACCACATTCTTGCACGATTGCGCAAAACAATCGTGCAAAGCACGAATACTTTATTGAAAAAGAGATTAATGCAGGATTGTCATTACAAGGATGGGAAGTCAAGTCCCTACGGGCTGGCAAAGGGAATATCAGGGAGAGTTATGTTATACTGAGAGATGGAGAAGCCTACCTTTTTGGCGCTACCTTCCAACCATTGCTTCTTACTTCTTCACATGTTTTCCCTGATCCAATACGAACCCGAAAGCTATTGCTCCATAGACATGAGCTGGATTCGCTATTTAGTCGCGTTAATCGAGAAGGTTACACTATTGTGCCCCTCTCAATCTATTGGAAAAATGCTTGGGTAAAAGTAAAAGTTGGCATTGCCAAGGGCAAGAAGGCGTACGATAAACGTACGGAGATCAAGACACGAGAATGGCAACTCAATAAAGCTCGTATCATGAAACATGCTAAACAATAGAGTTGATTAACTTCTATAATATAGTTATCATGGAATAACAATATGGGGCTGATTATGGATTTGACGGGATTTACGAAGCTCAAGGTGCATGCCGAGGTGAGGCTGGCCTCGAAAAAAGCCTCAAAAAAAATAATTGCAAACCACTCGCAATACGAATCTGCTGCCTTAGCAGCGTAATCAGTCTAATACACTGAAGATTCCCTCTCTCCCTAGTCTCCTCTCTTAGAAAGGGGATCAAGAGAGGTCAAAGTCATAAGAGATCGCGCAAATGTCTTGCCTAAGGCTAAAACGTTAAATCTAATTAGGCTAGTTTGTTAGCGGCATGTCCACTTGCAGTTGACAAGTGAATATAAAAACTGGACTAAGCATGTAGTGCTAACAGTGTAGAAATCCCGGACGCGGGTTCAAATCCCGCCAGCTCCATACAATTTTAAATATAGTAATGCGTATAGATAAAATGTTTACTTTAAAAGTAAACCCGCATCATCATCACGTATACAAGATGAGATGACTTATTTAAACCAACTTATTTTCTTCTCTCTAAAAAACTTTCATAAAAATTCAAATCTTTATGATTTATAGTAATCGTGAGTTGCATTTAAAGCTTCATATCATCTATCTACAACAGGCGTTCAGCACCTGTTGCTGAAGTAAAGTGTAGTGTATGATGTATGTAAAATCAAACCCATTTCCAAACGTTTACGCTTCTAATCAGAAATATCAACATATCACTAGATGTAAAATCTATCTTCACATTTATCTAAAAAGCTAGAGAAAAGTTTTAGA
Source organism: Candidatus Steffania adelgidicola (assembly GCF_020541225.1). Lineage (GTDB taxonomy): Bacteria > Pseudomonadota > Gammaproteobacteria > Enterobacterales > Enterobacteriaceae > Steffania > Steffania adelgidicola. Next base: position 1,300,669 of record NZ_CP045889.1, read on the forward strand.
TGACCGCTGCATTAAGACACACAGGATATCTTCCAGCACTTGAATCGCCTATCCAAGAAACCACGGGCCATTTCCCAACGTATGAACACATGAACTTCCAAAACCCTATGTCTATTTAAACATCAATACTGTTCTCTTTCATTTGCGTACTTTTAACTACGGCATACTAGGCATTATTAACAGTAGAATTAGTTTTATTCTCTTTAGTTATCTAACGCAAAACGATGAATAGCCGCATCAGCAAATATCTATCTTAACTGTATTCTTCTTATAAAATTCAGGGTATATAACCATATTATACTTAATATCCTTTATTAGATATTAAGAAAAAACCTTTGCATACCAAAGTTTATGTAAGGATTCAATAGCAGTGACAAGATACATAGTTAACCACTTCCTAACAGTTGGCCGATTTTTAATAAATAGCTACTTTCCTTCACGGTTCATGATTCTGTAGGTTATGCAGCCTAGACTGCAACGTCTAATCTTATTTCAAAGGGAAACAATTATATTTTCTACCTTTTAAAAACAGAGCAAGTAAAAAAAATAAGAAATATGCACACTAAAATTAACGAAGAAAACTTCTTCTATCTAGTAAGTAGAAGGAAAAGGGCACTACATTTTAAAGATTTAATCTAAATATTTTCTAAAAGAATTAAAGATAGCACTATAAAAAGTAACACTTGTTCTGATGTCATCCTTCAGGACAGAAAACTTACTTATACACCGTGTCATGATTTGGCTAAGATGTACTACCTATTCGTTTTACCTCATCGATATAAGAAAGCTGGTTGAGTAATAAAATGGTGAAGGTATATTCATCAGCAGTGACAACTGAAAAAAAAATTCTCATCCGAGTAATATTCAACCTTTTCAAACAGAAAACATGACTAGCCTAAACGTAACTACTCACCGTAATCATAGCTAAGAAGATACATCTAAATCACACCAAATAGAATTTGAACCAAGTTTTTATCTCTCAAAGAGATATCCTTTTTGCTTTTTACTTGTACCCATTGATATTCGTTCGATGTGAATCTGGTGAATGTGTTAAGAAACCTATCAATTAGATGCTCGATATTGATCGATAAATTATCGAATATCAAATCTCGCATGAGAAGTACCTTCTTACCACTATCATGTCATTGGTATAGACTCAAAAGAAAGTGCATAGTTTTTCCTAAAAATCAAAAACACAATAAAAACCAACACAATCGCCAAAAAAGATAAAATCACTCGTTATCGACGATCACTGTATTGGCAATAGGATGACACTTGTATTATAACAAAAATAAAAGATTCATTAATTAAAAATTAATTAGCACTATATGCTAACGTAATCGAGTAAAGTATAGTGCAGGGTATTTATCTATATGTTTCTTATAATTAGCCATATAGTTCGTTAAGTCAGAACGGCCATGGTCATATAGATATATGACATCTAAATAGACTAAATCAAAAAAACAATTCGGGGGCCATTCCAAGATAAATATCTCCGAAGTGTTTTCAAGGTATTCTATGTAACCACCCCTAACATAAAATGACGCAGGGCGCTAAACGACGCCGGTATACACGATGACATGAGCGGTAAGGTTGCTCGCATCGCTAATTCCGGTGGCAACGATATACTTTTATTGAGGATTTTTTCCACTGATTCCTTAAACTTGGCGGGGTGAGCAGTGCAGAGAAACAAACCAAACTCACCCGGCTGAAGACTATCGCGTAGGACACGGTAGCCAATAGCAGCATGCGGCTCAGAAGTATAACCCAGCTCTAAAAGCTCGCGCATTGTCTCTGCGGTAGTTTCATCATCGACACATCCATAGTCAAGAGTCGATAACTCCCATCGTTTTCGCCGGAATAATTCTTCCACGCGAGGCCAATTATTTGGCTGGCTAACATCCATTGCATTGGATAACGTCACCATGGTGGGATAAGGTATCCATTTTCCGCTACCTAAAAACCTCGGTACGGTATCATTAATATTTGTAGCAGCAATGAAACGATTCACAGGTAGCCCCAAGGTTTTAGCTAGTAGCGCAGCAGTCAGATTGCCGAAGTTACCGCTCGGTACCGAAATCACCAATTGATTTTCTGTCTGTTTGTACAACTGCGCCGCCGCTTCAAAATAATAGCAAATCTGCGCTAAGAGCCGACTAATATTAATAGAATTAGCAGAGTTGAGCCCGAGCATCTTCCTTAAGTATTTATCATCAAAAGCTTGTTTTACAAGATTTTGACAAACATCGAAATCCCCTTCAACCGCTAGAGTCTGAATATTACCGCCTAATGTACAAAAAAGTTTTTCCTGCAAGGGGCTAATTTTACCTGCAGGGTAGAGAATTATGACTCGTATATTATCTAAACCGTAAAACGCATGCGCCACTGCAGCCCCCGTATCACCGGAGGTAGCAGTTAAGATAGTAACTGGATAGCCCTGGTTAACTTTAGTAAGCATCTGTGCCATAAAACGGCTTCCGAAATCCTTAAATGCTAAAGTTGGACCATGAAAGAGCTCCAGTGCGGCGACATCTTGGCTTACTGGGATCACTGGGACTGGAAAGTTAAACGCCTCTTCTACTCGCTGTAACACTTGCTCAAATGGTAGTTCATCACCAATATAAACTGATATAATTTTCGCACTTCGAGTTATAAAATCCATCTTTAGCCACTCGGCTATCTCAGATTTAGGAAATTCTGGCAACTCCATAGGAAAGAACAGTCCTCTTTGACGCCCAAGACCCTGCTTAATCGCCTGAATAAAGTTAACCTGCTCATTGTGTTCTTTAATATTGTAAAGTTTCATTATTTAATCCATTATTATACGGGCGCCCGATATATCTAAGCGGCAAATATGAAAAAATCCTTCCTCATTTTGCAAATAGTGCTTCCGTAGCCAATCGGCGACTCTTAAAGCGGTATCTGTGCGATCACAGATAGCAAATAATGTCGGCCCCGAGCCTGAAATTCCACAAGCTAGTGCACCAATATCGCCAACTGCCTGACGCGCGTCAGCGAAACCAGGTAATAGACGGGTACGATAAGGTTCAGCTATAACATCTTGCATCAATTTAGCCGCAAGTGCCGGCTGGCGGGTATGACAAGCATGAATAAATCCCGCCAAATAACGACCATGACTAATACAGTCCTGACGACGATACTGTGCCGGCAGAATTGCCCGTGCGTCGCCAGTACTTACTTTAATACCTGGATAGGCCATTACCCACAGCCAATCAGAAAATCCCGGAACCGCCTGGCTGATAATCCCGTTCTCATTAAGCATAAGCTGCATACCGCCAAGAAAACAGGGTGCTACATTATCAAAATGCACACCACCGGAAATTCGTCCCTCCATTTCCCCCATCAGTATTAGCATTTGGTCATCACTTAATGGACGCCCGCAATGAGCGTTCATTGCCACTAGTGCTGCCACTACTGAGCAAGCACTGGAACCTAGGCCAGAGCCAATAGGCATGTTTTTTTCAAGCCGCATAGCCACCTGTACCGTTTTTCCTACCGTCTCACAGAATCGCTGCCAGCATTGATATACAATGTTTTTCTCTGGTTCTATCGGCAATTTATTGACAAATCGACCACCGTTCTGAAGGGTGAAGTTATCAGCACGCGTCACGCTAACACAATCGCCTAACAGGGTCCCATCCAACGGCGACACCGCAGCGCCCAGCACATCGAAACCTACGCTAACGTTCCCGATGGAGGCCGGCGCATACACTTTAACCATGTTAAACTCCCAACTTCCATGACAGCGTGCGTAAAAGATCCGCGAAAACTCCAGCAGCAGTGACATCATTTCCGGCACCATAACCGCGCAACACTAACGGTAACGGCTGATAATAACGAGTTGAGAACGCCAGCGCGTTTTCTCCATCTTTTACTTTAAATAACGGGTCATTCGCACCAACTTCTTGAATTTTAACTTTACAGCACCCTTCATCAATGCTACCTACATAACGTAACACTCGATCTTTAGCGGCAGCCTTCGCAACTCTAACAGCAAATTCATCGTCTAGGGCAGGCAATTTCGCAAGGAAATCGGCTATATCAGTGCCGGCATTAAAACTACCTGGTAGTACCGGCTCCACATCAATATCCGACAGTTCTAATTCATATCCCGCTTCGCGCGCCAAAATCAGAAGCTTTCGCGCCACGTCCATACCAGAAAGATCATCCCTCGGATCAGGTTCCGTATAACCATTATCCCGTGCCAAAAGTGTTGATGCTGAGAGCGAAATACCATCGTCAAGTTTACCGAAAATAAAGGAAAGAGATCCAGAAAGAATACCGGAAAATCGACTCAACTCATCGCCAGCATTCAATAAATTCTGAAGATTTTCGATAACCGGCAAACCAGCCCCGACATTAGTATCATAAAGAAATTTACGTCTCGCAGCTGCTGCTGTGGCGCGTATTTTACGATAATAATCCATTGAGGCAGTATTCGCTTTTTTATTCGGGGTTACCACATGAAATCCGTCTGCTAAAAAATTCGCATACTGATTGGCTATTGTCTCGCTACTAGTGCAATCAACAATCACTGGATTCAGCAAATAATCTTTTTTTACTAAACGAATGAGACGCTTTAAATTAAAAGGCTCACGGGCCTCGGTAAGCGCTTCTTTCCAGTTAACCAAATCGATACCACGTACATTGATGAGTAACGTATGCGAGTTAGCGATACCACAGACCCGCAAATCGATATGTTTAGCCTTAAGCCACAAATGCTGACGACGGATCTGGTCAATCAGCGCTCCGCCAACACCACCCGCTCCAATAACAAAAACTTCGATAACCTGATCCGTATTCAATAGCATGTGATGTGCGACCCGCACAGCAGTACTTGTATTGTTATTCTCCACCACCACCGAAAGAGAACGCCCAGAGGATCCTTGCGAGATAGCGATAATGTTGATATTGGTCCGGGCTAGTGCTGAAAATAGCTTTGCGGCAAACCCTCGTTGTGTTGGCATTCCATCGCCCACTACCGAAATAATCGCTAAGCTAGAAATGATTTCTATTGGTTCTAATAGACCATCTGTAAGCTCTCGAGAGAATTCCCTCTCTAACACCTCGCGAGCATCCAGAACCACAGACTGCGATACACAAAAACTTATTCCGTATCCCGATGAAGATGGAGTGATTAGTACCACGGAAGTACCGGAACGTGACATACTATCAAGAATCCGAGAAGCCATACCGATCATGCCTGGCATTCCCGGGCCAGATACATTAATCATCGCCATATGATTTAAATGGGTGATTCCCTTAACTGGATTGTCTTCCTTACCGCTTGTCGGCCCAATTAACGTGCCAGGAGCCTGAGGATTATTGATGCCTTTAATAAGGCAGGGAATTTGAAACTGTGCAATCGGGATGATCGTACGGGGATGGAGAACTTTAGCACCAACATAAGAAAGCTCCATCGCTTCCTGATAGGAAAGTTGATTTAGTAAACGCGCATCGGGCACTTGATAGGGATCACAAGTATAGACACCATCTACATCCGTCCAAATTTCGCAACAATCGGCGCGAAGGCAGGCTGCTAGCAGTGTCGCGGAATAATCGGAACCATTGCTACCCAATACCATTACCTCCCCCTGTTTATTACCAGCTATTAATCCCGCCATTAAAATGATGTGATCAATAGGAATCATAGCGTTTTTAGCACGCTGCCTGGACTCTACAATATCCACCGTAGATTCTAGATAACTGCCCTTTGCAAGTATCATTTTCACTGGGTCGACAACCGTTACTGCAAAACCACGGGCGCGTAAAATCGCCTCCATGACCTTGACAGATAGTTGGCTACCGCAGAAAATAAACGCGGCTTTCAGGCTATCTGGGCAATATTTTAGCAATGAAACTGAATGTAACAAATGCTCAATCTTTGAAAACTCTTGTTGCACCAAACTACGCAGTAGCGCGAGTGAAAACCTCGCCTGTACAGCGGCTAGACCATCTAAAATCCCGGTAAAGATCTGTTCAGCGGCAAGGATATTCGGCTGAATATCAATCCCGTTAAGTGTGCAATCAATCATCGCCGCTAGATGGTTAGTAATTTCAGCCGGAGCGGACAATACCGTCGCGACCTGTCCCTGGCGGCTATTACTCTCAATGATATCGGCGATACGCATACAACATTCTGCGTTAGCGATAGAGGTACCGCCGAATTTCAGTACTCGCATTTCTGTTTTATCTCCTGATAATAAGCTGAAAAAAAAGCCCGCACCTTGACAGTGCGGGCTTTTTTCTAGATTCCTGTATGCCTCAGCCCGCGCCGCTACCCATAGTGATATTGGTGATGGTAACAATGGTTCTTTGGCTGAAGCGGATAGGCATGATGGTTGGCGTTATCATTATTTTTTATTACACTCATTACTGGTTAAAACAATTAGACGATAAAGTCAATGGATATCTTCTTTCTATCTAGCAAATAGACCTCATTTAATGAATGTCAAAATAATAACAAAATATACTATTGATGCATATATCTAAGGTTCTATTCAATATCTAAAAAACAAGATATCTTGTTAAAGCTCCTAGATTAAATTTTAAAACATCCTTATAGATTAAAAACATATTTCCCCTTAATACTAATCGCGGTCATTTCTGATTATAGAACGTAAGATGTAGATAGCGTTTCATCGAATACACTTCACTCAAATGGTAATAACTAATTTGCAAATGCATTTTATATACCTTATGTATTTCTCATATACCTTGATTTTTAAATGAGTTGATAGATCCAGAGATCGCGCTATATTCAGTTCTTCAGATCAACGTATACATTCATTTTTCTCTGATACTAAAAACGATATGTAAATGTCTTACCATTATTGATATATCCGGAATAGCATCGTTAGAAGCCATGCCTATATGCAACATTGTATATACACCCAGATTTTATTTTTTAGATACGGATAAAAATATTAAACAACTATAACCATATAAAACAAAACATTTAAATTTCATTACTCCCTACAGTAGAAGAATAAATCCATATATAAGACTCTTTCCTTCGTTTACGATTGATTATTAATATTTTCTTTATAGGATTATTTCTTAAATAAGAAATCCTGACCAATTTAAACAGAAAGCACAGCAATCTTGATATAGAGAAATATATCAATTAGCCAAAGAAGTAAAATTATTTACTAAACTTTTAAGGTTAGATATCGGATAGCATGATTACTTCAATATGCTTATGTATAGTATTACACTCAAAAGAATCTGGCTTCTGCATTTTATATTAACTTCCCATGTAAGAGCTATATACACAGTGATCTAAAGCAATTTTAAATTGACAGAATACGGACAATGTTATACGGTTTTGTTATACTTAGTGACAATGAATACAGGTGATTGACTTATGTTAATAAACATACCGCGCTAAAAAGCATTTATTACCTCTTCATAAAATGAAGCATCTTGAACTTTTATTACCAAATATATCCCTCTAATACCATCTTGTCATGAATCATGACTAAGCAGTATAAGTAGACATCAATGTCAATAAACATTATTGACATTGACTTATCAAAATACCACTGATTATTTTAGTACTATATAATGATGCAAACATATTATGTTTAGAAAACAATCAAATACATAGAATTAAAAGTTAAAAACCGCAATACTATTTAGTAAGGTGATGAAAATCATAGAATTCCAGACTAAGAATCATCAAGGAAAAGAATATGTTTAGGATAGAAATGCTTTTAGGAAAAAATCTACTGAATAGGCAGATTGTGAACGATAACGACACCTGGTTTTAATACAAATCCCTCTCCATTCACGGTTAATATGGTTGAGAAACTCTACAGGTAGATGTATTCATTCATTCACAATAGATAGTGGGATCTCATTAATAATGATCGTGATGAAGAGGCTGTTGCTATCGCTACCCTTAACCAATTACTTAAGCCATCCAAAATAGATAGCTACTAAATCTGAAAAAATTTTCACCGAACATGATCTAGAAACGGAATTTAGCAATAGAAAGCAAAAGAAAATGCTTTAAGGTGAGGAGTTATTTACTAATCTGATAAGTACCAGGTGCTATTTTCTTTATGCCTCACACTCTTTTTTATTTTTTTTACTTCTGCAATCCTATTGGAATTTAAAATTATATTAAGGTATAAAAGCAGTTCATAACTACAAGTAGTATGCAGATAATCATCTTTAATTAAACTCAAGGTGATCTTGCCAATAAATCAGATTGTCTACACTACCGATTTTCAGTGCCAATTACTTCACAGAGACTGACCGGTGCCTCGCATTAATATAGGCAATACAATAGATATGAGAAAAAATCGGGGATAAGTTGTAGATGAAAGTTAACTTCATGAAAAAGCATAACAGGACTCTGATATCCCCATGTAACGCCGGTAGGATCCTGGATAGGGGGCGAGAGTATTCTTGAATCATATTTAAATATAGCATTACATAAAAAAGTCATATATTAAACATGACTATAAAATCATCTTGAACCATGTTCTATTTTATAAATAAATTCTCATATACATGCTAATTAGTCACCATCAATTTCTAATCAGAAAAATGAAAAAAGATATTGTTAAAAAAGAGAAGATCACGATTTATTCCTTTTATAACAGGAAGTCACTTTCACGTTTTAAAAATATTTTGTTTTCTTCATTTTTAATAAAACTAGCAATCTTTCTAAAAAACTTACTCTCTTTAAACTGTACTGGTAATTTTAAAATCGAAAAACGAATACAACACTATGTAAAATCTTACGTAGTTATATTGTTATTATCGATCTTTAATGAAGTCTCTTCTATATCTGTCTAGATATCAAAATATACAACGAAAAATAACATCCAATCCGTTCTATACCATCAATTAACAGTGCTACCTATCTAAAATCAACAAAATTTCAAGCTAAATTTTTAAAACAAAAATCATATTAGCATAGCTAGTGTGTCGTTTGGTAGAACCATAGAATAGTGCGACTTTTAGCTTAGATTGAATTTAAATAATATAGAATATTTGAGATATCTGATGCTGTTTATCCCACGCACTACATAGGAAAAAACCGTTTGATATCCAACATGAAAAAGGTTTTATAGCTGGCAGGGGCGGAGAGATTTGAACTCCCAACTCCCGGTTTTGGAGACCGGTGCTCTACCAATTGAACTACGCCCCTAAACAAGATGTAGGAAATAAGAATTATCCCGCCTCTTAATATTGTCGACCCCTCACACTAACATTTTTAAATTTGTTAAAAAATCAGTTTTCTCTAAAAATGACGAATTTATACTATCAATAAGTAGTATATTGGCAAATGGAACCACCGTTGGTGCACCATACAATCTGTACACACAGTGACTCCTTTATGCGGAAAAACACTAGACAGTGTGAATGTAACGCCTCTTTTTAATATTACTGTAACAAAAGACAGGCGTAAAAAATACGCTCATAATAATTTTAAAGATACATTTATAATTATATTAATATATGCTAAGACTCTTGTATTTTTAACAAAATACAGTGAATTGCTCATGCCTAGAAAATGGTGGAGCTAAGCGGGATCGAACCGCTGACCTCCTGTGTGCAAAACAGGCGCTCTCCCAGCTGAGCTATAGCCCCTATAATATTTGACATTGTAAGAAGAGCGTCCCTTCATGATCTAAGGGACATCCTTATGTTGTATAATTCAGCATAAGGTTTCACTATTTATGGACTATATACTTCCATTCCCAACCATAAATACCTACCTAACTGGTAGGCTTGAGTGGATTTGAACCACCGACCTCACCCTTATCAGGGGTGCGCTCTAACCATCTGAGCTACAAGCCTAAATTTTTTACTGACTATGGTTATCAGACAATCTCTGTAGACATATCACTTAACATATCATCTAGATTAGAAACTGATCTAACTGCAGACTCTCCTACGGTTACCTAGTTACAACTTCACTCCAGTTATGAATCATAAAATGGTGAGCGCTCTCCCGTACGTTAAGCTATTCATCTCACTTCTTTTACAATTTACTACTATCCATAATGTTATAGGCAGTGTATACAAGGCTACGGAAACATACATCAGCATAGCATTCTGATGTAATGATTACTGCGATTCCGACTTCGTGTAGTCGGATTGCAGACTCCAATCCGAACTACGACACACTGTATAATATTTGCTTCTTGTAAGAGACGCCTTCTCTTTGTATACACCGTTAAGGATTATGATAACTTAATGTCATATCTACCTTTCTCCGGTTTATCTCTGGCAGTCTCCTTTGAGTTCCCGACTTTATCGCTGGAAAAAAGATAAGGGCTACGTTTGTTGTGGGACTTAACTCAATATTATAAAACATAAGCGGCCGCAAGCTATGTAGTAGCTCTCTTAACGCTTCTGCGGGGAAGCTGCTGCTCACGTATGCTTAAGCAAGTTCTTTAGATATTAAAGAATAGGCAAGGTTCTTCGCGTTGCATCAAATTACATTATATGCTCCATCGCGTGTGACAGCTCTCATCAATTCATTTTAGTTTCAACTTTACGGCCGTACTCCTCCAGATGGTTGATTTAACACGTTAGGATGGAAAGTAATAACTGAAAGGCCACAATTTTCAAACCAATATCATGTACAGTCTTGCACTACTACCAGGGTATATGAATCTTCTATTTTCTTCTCATGCTTGCATGCCTGAGTGTCAACCTGGACCTCCAGAGGAACTTGCTTTCGCTACTAGTATTCTTCGGAATCCATGCGAATTTCACCGATACACGTGGCATCCCACTCCAGACTACGAGTCTCTAACTTACCAAGTTTTTAATGCAGTTCCTAAGTTGAGCTCGGGAATTTTACATCTAGTTTAATATATCCCCTAGGTACGCTTTACGCTTAATAATTCAGATTAACGCTTACATCCCCATCGGTATTACCGCAGATGCTGGCATGGAGTGAGTCGGTGCTTCTTGTGCGGATAATATTAATCGATGGCAGTATTAACACTATTGTTTTTCTGACCGCAAGTGCTGTATAACCCGAAAACCTTCTTCAATACACACGGCATACCTACACCAGAGTTTCCCTCTATATGTGCAATATTTCTAGACTCCAAACTCCTGGTAAGAGTTTGCACCGCATCTCAGTGCCAGTGTTGCTGATTATCCCCTCGTAAACTAGCGCAGAATCCTGCCTAGTGAATTAGTACGTTACCTACTAGTAGGTAGTAAAGTGCTCTAAGTTTATCCGGTAGTGTAAGGATGTCAAAATCCCTTCACTTTGATCGTGCGATATTATGTGGTATTAACTATCATTTCAAATAGTTATTACTCTCTACGAGGGCAAATACCAAGATAGAATTAACCCCTCCGCTGCATGATTTGAATGTGTTAGATCTGTCAGAAGCATTCAATTTAAAACATCATCAAGCTCTTTATATGCACGAGCTTGATGCTTAAAGAATAAAGACTAGCATTTTATAAAAATGCGTTGATTTACTCTTGAATATGTGACGTTTTATAGTCACATAGTATCTATGTGACTGCTACATATATTGTCTGATTAATTGTTAAAGAACGATGTGCCAATGTGCCTCAACCGACACCAATAGACATAATAGATATTTTTCTTATAAAGTCAAGTCAAGAAAGTCAACTTTCATATTATTTGATCTATTTATGCCTTGTGTATTGAGTAGCTATACAATATGTTGTATATCGTAAATTTTTAAACATAAAAGAACCTATATAATCATATTGTTACGTTAACCACTATTGTTCAAAAACACATAGCTCTGTACATGTTTTAACGGACTTTTCTTCACAAGAATCACCAAGTAAAAATTCACAAGCATTCTTCAATATATGTAAATGAATGTTTCTAGTTAAACTTGAATGCCTGCAGATGACAATACAGTTCCGTATTACCAAACCAGGCTAGTTAACCTTAAAATTACTACTCAGATGAAAGGTCATTCTTATGCAACCACTACGTCCTGTCAACCGCGCACTACTCAGTGTCTCCGACAAAACCGGTATTTTAGAGTTTGCTCAATCTTTATCCCACCGGGGCGTTTTACTACTTGCCACCGGCGGAACGGCATATCTACTAAAGAAATCAGGTCTTCAGATTACCGAAGTTTCTGACTACACAGGTTTTCCTGAAATGATGGAAGGACGCATAAAGACACTTCACCCTAAAATACATGGAGGGATTCTCGGTCGTCGTGACCTTGATGATACTATTATGCAAAAACACGGAATCGCGTCGATCGATATGGTAGTCGTCAATCTTTATCCCTTTTCCGCCAAGGTATCCCAGACAGACTGTACCCGTGAAGAGGCAGTGGAAAATATTGATATAGGCGGTCCCGCTATGATAAGAGCTGGCGCTAAGAATTATAAAGATGTAGCGATTTTGGTCAACAACACGGACTATCTTTCAGTGATCGCGGAAATGGATCGGAACAACGGTTCACTCACCCTCGAAACCCGCTTTAACCTTGCGATAAAGGCATTTGAATATACCGCTTTTTATGATGATAGGATAGCTAACTATTTCGGCAGTCAAGTTCCCGCCTATTATGACGACACAAAACGGCCTTCTGGGCGCTTTCCACGAACTCTAAATCTCAATTTCATCAAAAGACAAAACATGCGCTACGGTGAGAATAGCCACCAATTAGCAGCATTTTATTCCGATCCTGAGATCTATGAAGCATCAGTAACCACTGCACAACAACTCCAAGGAAAACCGCTTTCTTATAACAATATTGCTGATACCGATACCGCACTTGAATGTGTGAAGACTTTTACAGATACAGCATGCGTTATTGTTAAGCATGCAAATCCATGCGGGGTAGCTATCGGTAAAACCCTATTAGCAGCTTACGATTTAGCTTACCAGACCGATCCTACTTCCGCGTTTGGTGGAGTTATCGCTTTCAACCGGCCGCTAAATGCCGATACCGTTAAGCTAATCCTACGCCGACAGTTTGTTGAGGTGATTATCACACCAGCCGTCGATGAGGACGCCTTACCCCTCCTTGCCGATAAACAAAATCTACGAATACTAATCAGTAGCGGCTCTTGGAAAGACCAAACATTGGGGTTAGACTTCAAACGAGTCAACGGAGGCTTACTAGTACAAGAACGCGATATTGATGTACTCAACCTACAAAATTTAAAAACCGTTACCACACGACAACCAAGCGAGGCAGAAATGCAAGACGCACTATTTTGCTGGCGGGTGGCAAAATTTGTTAAATCTAATGCTATCGTTTATGCCCGCGATCAACGCACCATCGGTATCGGCGCTGGGCAAATGAGCCGAATTTACTCGGCAAAAATTGCCGCCATTAAAGCGATAAGCGAAGGTTTAAATATTAACGGAGCAGCAATGGCCTCAGACGCTTTCTTTCCGTTTCGTGATGCAATTGATACTGCAGCAAAAATAGGTGTACAATGCATCATTCAGCCAGGCGGTTCGATTCGAGACCATGAAGTTATTACTGCCGCGAATGAACATGGCATTGCCATGCTATTTACCCACATGCGTCATTTCCGGCATTAAGAAAAAATCACGATATCATAAACATTGTAATTATTTGAGCATAGCATATATAAATATGCTATGTTTTTAGGCAACTTCACGCTCTAATCGTGCTGATATATATCTATCTCTCGTCAGAGAATGACAAGTCTCTAGAGACAACATGAAAAATATCAACATCACCCGATCAATATTCTTTTGGTTACATCTTTCTCAAAAAACATAAAATATCGATAAATATTATTAGGCTAGACATATTAATGGTAAAGGGAATAGTACGCACCTTCTAAGCTGGAAATCTATAAATTTCAACCCAATGCGAACAATACCAATCAACGAAAAAGCTTCAAGGCTTTTAGAAAACACTTCCTTACCTACCATACTGCGTCCACCTTAAGCCATAAAAAATCTCACAGGTACCCAACAAGCACTATTATATGCTGCTATGTAACAGGACAGCGAACAAATAGTTATTTAAACAAATAGATTAGCAACGGAGAAAGTGGAGATCCTCTCTATAACATTTATGAAAATAAAATCTGCTATAAAGAATCTGCTGGTCGGAAACGCTTTTAAAGAAACTTAAAATTCTATAGTCATTGAAAAATTTCTAGTAAAAGAAGAAGGCAGTTTTCTACTGAATATTAAATGGATATCAAATACTAATACTAGCCACTAACTCAGATCGGAATATTTTAACCATAGAGACAATGGCATTAATACCGATTCACTGACGCCGGTGTTTTACTAACACAATCCCCCCACCGTACTAAGCAGATTGTCTCAGAGAGAGTGAAGTGGATATATATTAATCAGGGTATGAGGAGAGATATCTTCGATACATATAAGCGCAGATCTAGTGTGTAATAAAGCTGGTTTATTGGGTAAAACTTTCGGTGACTGAAACATAGAGTCAATGCCATCAACCGTAATTCCTAAATTGTTTTATTTGGAAATAAACTTTTCTGATACACGTTACTAATCATCTATATCAGTTTTAACTAGTACAGTTACCATAACCTTATTCTATAATATCCCCTAATGCGATCACTTCTCTTTTAGAGAGATGTTGGAAATCTATTAGCATACAACCAGTCTACTCAAATTAAAGTAAATTCACTATCAATGCTGAGCATACTTAATTCTTGAGTGAAATATATAAAAAGCGTACGCTTGTAAGCTTTTTATAAAAATATCAGTAATAGATTTTCACCTATATACTTACACATTTTTCAATGATTGAATATATGTATATAGGTAACAACAACTAAAGACAACAAGCTAGATAGAACTCTTTCTCAGTCACTCTATGGATTCCCAATACTAGCAACATTTCTTACGATATAAGAGAAGGTTTAAACGTTCCTTACTATCATCTATAAATACATGATTATGTATTACGATCTACCAAGAAGCATTGTACATGAACCGCTCTTTACCCTTATAAAGATGACTAACACTCATTGAGTTATGTTATTAACACTAATGTATATTACTCCACTTTATTATAGTACCCCTTATCGCTTAACCTTTTGATATTAAAATATCCCATAAAATATCTTTAAAGATACAAGATGTAAATATCATATGACAAACATTCTCCTTCACCGTTAAATTAAAATGATCTAAAAATCTTATTTTTTTACCACAGACAAGTCACAAGTATACCTCTAGGATCATATGAAAATCGTAATAACACTACTATTATTTCACAGTATAGTCACACCATATATCATTTGAAAACAACACGATAGCTGATTATTGAATTTATGACGGTTTTTCCTGAAAAGACACGTGTCTTTTACGTGATGATTTATTTAAATGACATTTAAATTGCTATATCTCCCTATATAACAATCAGGCTTAATCACTGATTTAATTAAAATGATAAATCAGGCGTCACCCATATCTAGATGGGAAAGAATATAAAAAATAGAAAAATCACTGTCAATTTTCTATTTTTAACCATATGAATCAAATCACTTTTTTCAATTCTAATCCATCTCTAATACAAGTAAGACTTTAGATAATTAATTCGGGTAATGTGTTTAGATAATTTCAAACGCATATCTTCCATAGCTATCCGTTGAGTCATCAGAGGAAATCAGCAGGTATTTTATAAGCGTCTTCTAAATTAAGAAGACTTCACAGAGATGAATATAAAACACTATTCTCAGCTCACTGATATATTTCTCAATCAATGTTTTAGTCGAAGAACACAACAGGCCAATAAAAAATCATGAACAACAATTATTCATCACTTTAATCACAAACATAAAATTGTAAGCTAATGATATAATTTATCCTGTACTCAATCACTATGGAATAGTGATACTACTTTCATGGTTTATGAAAGAGTTTAACCCATATTTAAAACATTTAAATAAAACTCACCTCTTTCAATTTCATTGATAAATTGATGCAATACTATTGCAATCCTTACCTATATTTTATTGGCTTGAAAATTATATTCGTTTTTAAATTCAAGCGTTTTTTCTTTTCAAGAAAGACACTCTAAACACTCTCGTGTTCTTGTTAAACACTTTCTAGATATCAGTAATATCCTTAAGAACTGAAATGCACTTATCCAACACTGGGCTTATAGCGTTTTAATATAACCAAAATCATAAATAAATTAACCGCAATACTACTAAATTATTTTCAGATACTTCACCATTGAGCATTTCATCTAAATCTGGCTTAATATCTATTAAGCCTATCATTTATTTTCAATAGACCATATTATTTATCAAATAAAATCTTTTCCCTATAAGGAACCACCGTGCTAGATTTATATCAATCTCTTACTCCACATCATCATAATATTGACCACAGCGCACAATTACACTCATGATTGCACTAAACTTTATATCAGTTCTTAACAATCATTAAGAACTTTTCATATCATATGAAAACTAAGAAGAAAGCAAATTAGTACTAATTTAACTACTAATAGAACTTTATTAATACATAGGAATGTCCTTGTACAAGGAGACCATATAGTAAAAAATTACTAAAACTTTAACTTAACGCTGTTTGCCAAAACACTACTAGTAAACCCGTTTAAAAAGTGACTAGATATGTAACATTAACCAGGTTGATATGAAATATTACAATGACTAATCATTATCCAACCTACAGTAAAAAATCAGTCCCCGGGTATAAAAAACGACCCAATAAGATTCTTGTTACCATACCATGATATATAAATTATAATGGCATAGTTTGTCCTAGACAAACCGTCAAAAAGACTCCCGCTGAAATGACATTTCACAACACTCCCAATCATATTCGAGAGCAGAAATAAAATTACTAATGACACCTTTCGACAAGGGTAGTCGATTAAACCTGATAGACACCACTACACCACATTCAATAACAAATGCAATAGTGAGAAATATAAAAAAGCATGACTAATCTAGCGTTATAACTGACCATACTCCGCTTGACGTAAAGGATACCTCAGTACAGCCAGAACATGATCCTCGCTACTATAGTCATGAGTAAGAGAAAAACTAAGATAGAGAGTTATAACACGATTTGTGTCAAGGATCCTGTCTTTTGACCTGGTATAGGACACCAGGTACTGTGCCCCCCGTCCGTTACTCTTCCGCAATACAACGAATCAAACAATTAGCTCAATTCTGGAGAAGACGGTGTGATTTTAATCACGCAGAAAATATCCTCACACTATCTTAACTTGTTCTGATTTTGTGCCCTAGCTATTGATAATGTAGGACTTAGTGCTTACTTAAAGAGGACAACATACATAATCGCCAATCTTAAACGATGATACTCTAAATGGATAAATGATTTATTCTAAATCATTTGTTATTAACCTTGTATTAATACTTATCGCAATTTCTATGAAATTGATAACGGTAAAAAGATATAATAGACGCTGAGTATTGATTTTAATATCTCGCTACATCTTTAGATAAAGATGATCCTCGATCATAAAAGCATATATACAAAAAATAAAATCAAATATTCTTTTGAGATAGATACTTTATTGTCATCCGAGATACGATAATAAAGATATGGTATCTTAGTTTTCAAAAATATTTTTTGATCTTATTTAAAAAATAAGTCCCACGATAAATATTCAATCTTTCATCATTATATTTACCATTATCCCATCCGATTATTTATAGCAAAATATTTACTAAAAGAACAAGCACTATATACCAAAAATCATAATTATATAAACCCTTATCTTTATGATAAAATTACACTATTTGAAAGTAGTCAGAATCATACTTTATATTAGAAATGGTCTATATTAATTCCAGAAAAGATAATAGCATCTATAAGATAGATGTATTAATAAATGCTAAAATATGAAATAGTTAAAGATTTGCGATATGCTTACCAATATTTATTAAAAATTTCATTACCTTTTTAGAAAACTGTGATGGTCTCTTCATAAGATAGTTATCGATTCTATATGTATGTCTTTGTCGTACTCCAGCTTAATAGAGTTCAAGCATAAAAATACTTACGCCAGAACATTAAGTAATCGAAGGCTATCTGATTATTCCTATTTATTATTTATTATTCATTTTATTTATAATTCATTCTTGATGAATGTCATACCTTCCTAATTAACACAAAAACCGTACCTAATAAAAAAACTTTTTATACATCTTACTAAGTCTTTTAATATTAGTCCATTAACAAAACTTTATTTCATCTTCAAGTAAATTTAACAAACATAAAAAAATCATGATAAAATTACTTATTTTCTTATACAAAAAGCTAAAGAATACACTTCAGTGACATTTCGAACTCTAATATAGGAAGAAGATATAATTAGTGATATGCCATATCACACTACAATAGCCTGTAAAAATATTATAACCTGACATATTAAAAATATCTATTTTATCAATATAAGTTATCTAAAATAATTAATGAAAGAATAACTGTTGATTTATTATATTTCCTTGCGATTATGAATATTTGAAATCCGAAATAAACAATCAAACACAGATTTTTTAGGATGATCACTATGAACTTATGCCTTTTTTATTTGATTAAACGATCACTCAACGCAACTAACCGATAATATTTTTAATTCATGGAATATAGAAAGCTAATTAAATATAATAAAACTTATCATGAATCTGAGATATTCATTCTTTTAGAAAAGAGCTCCACCAAATTTTTTTCATTCATAATGCTAACGTTACTTTTGCAAAAAAGATCCCTTAAGTGACACCAAGATATGAATAATTAAAATAAAAACTTATAATTAATGGAACTTTGATATTCGATCATATCGTAATTATATTTATCATGTATATACCGTATACTGATGCATTTTATGTCTTAGTATTAATTTAAGAATCCAGGAACGATTCAAGTAAAAGTGTAATGACTACTAGAAAAACTACATTCATTCGCAGGCTGATAATAAAAAACTTCAGGATACAATCCTTTTCCTAAACTAGATATTAGCTAATCAATATTAATTTAGCTTTGGCTTTTTAATATAAATCACAGCATCACGTCAAGCCTTCCTATTACATAATAACAGGAAGTAAGAGAGTTAAATAGTTTATTTAGTAGCGACATACTTGAGATAAAGGTTATTTTTAATTTAAAATTCAAACCTATTAATAGGTACCATCTCAATTATTATATTCAGATGGAAATACTGACGTTTTATTTATCTCTCTCCTATACGAACAGTATTATTCCACTACTTTATATATTTATAAATATAGATGAACCCTGAGGTAATACTATGTATGATTTGCTCAATGAGCATAATTAAATCACAGTATAAACAAGGCTATTCATTAGCAAGTATTTTTCTGATATATCAATACAGACATACCCAAGATATAATATTTTATATATAAAAGAAAAAGTAATATGATGAGTTTTTATCTAAAATTTTAAAAAGATTCCGTATACTTATACGTACATAAACAATAATGAGTGTCCATGGGTATTTAATTAAGATTTTTCATATTCTGATAACTCTTAAAAACATCTCTTCACATCTAATGTGTATAAACAGAAATTCAATAAAGTTAGATAAATATTATCTATTAAAATTTACGCATGATCAATCTTAATACATTTAGAGAGAGGAAACATTTTTGGTGGGAAATCCATTCAGACTTGCTTAAATAAGAATGAAACTCGTATATTATCAATATATATCATTTTCAATATAAAGAAATATATTTCTCATATATTAACAGATAGTTAAATATTTTAAGATTAAAACATGATTAAAAATTCAATCTATTGTTATATTCACGGAAGCTCTAAATACCAATATATTACTTGTTACACAGACACTCTTGTCTAAGACAATATGTCTGATAATAATATATTGGTACATCATAATACAACGATAGAGTCTGATTGCATTGTATCGCAATCAATCGTGTATCATGAGGAACGCTCGGTATATTTCCATAGTACTTCAAAAAAAACTTTAACTCTCCTTATTCTGTCTAATATAGAGAAATTCTTTCACCAACGTGGTTGGCGTATAGCTCATGCGCGATCTCTGTAATCGCTACACCACTACTTATGCCATTAGCCATTAGTGCCTGAATTTTCTCAACAGCCTCTTGCTGTTGCTGATGGGTTAACGTGGGTATATTTTTAAGCATACTTCTCTCCGTATAAAATGTATTTTTCTGATTATCTCATAATCCGATTGATTCTATTCAATGTATTTTCTAGATTTAATTTAGATTGAAGTATTCAACTTCCACCCTATTCGATAAAAATCGTTATATATTAGTCTTTAATAGATAGAAAAAAATCTATCTAGGCATAGGATTAATATCAATAATAAATAGATCTATAAAGATCTATTTTATCTATGTGCTCGATACCTCATATTTATATATAAACTAAACTCTATCTTTTATAAACAAAGACGTGCGATTCATCTAAATATAGCATTTCTATTTTATTTCGACTCCAACTATATTCCCTAGAATTAGGGCGGTTTTTTATAAACTTAAAACTCTCTCATCTCTTATTTATCCGGAAAAAAGTATATGACGGAGAAAAAATTAAAAATCAATAAAAAACACAAAACAATATCACCATGTTCATTTAAACGCAGGATATAACCCTCTGTATTTATCATGATCTATTCTTGGTTTTTAAAAATCAAGAGCTAACTATAAAAATCCAATATTATTGAAGAGATAATATCATTACCTGGTGACACCTTGTAATAAAAAATAAAATTATATATTTCGCTCCATTTAAATAGGAAAGGTTTAAATCTGAAAATAAAGAGTGAAAAATAAGGATTACCGGTATCTGACTCAAGAAAATAAATTTAAAAACCATTATGATTTTAAGATAGCATCATGCTATGTACCAATATATATATCCTGGATATCTTTCATATACGAACAGTGTTAAATGAAAACAAACAAAAGTTATATATATTATAACAGGGCAATATAGTTACTACTATAAATAAAATAGTTGAATCAAATTATTTGTGTAATTAGAAAAATTCTATATCACTTTTAATAGTGAAGATAGAAATCCCGAAAAATACACTTAATATTAATACATATAATTATATCATATCACCCGATGCATTTATTTTTATTTATTAAATAACTTCATTTCCCGTGTAAGAATTTTTACAAGACTGTGTCTATTAATAGTAATAGACACAGTTTTAAATGAATCTCGGTATTACATTCAAGAACATAATAAGTTATATCTTGAATATTTTTCTCAGTTTAATAAATATTATTAACATATGTCTTGACATGTCACATGATATAACCAGAGGTTTAACAACACATCAGTCAGACCTTTTGATCCTTAGATAAAACAGTTGAATTCATTCTGCTATCACGTTAATGTATATTTAAAAACTCTCTATAAATCCACATTTATTATCGGTTAACAGATAATCATAGATTATACTTGATTGAAATCACGTAAAATAATTCCAAATGAATTACAGGATTAATTTCCTTGAGGGATATAAAATATCATTGAAGTTTACAAATTATATAGAGAAAATATAAAATTCCGAGCATGTATTTAAAACTGGTATCTTACATACTTCATTTTAAATGGATTTGGAATTTTACGAAATTTACTGAGAAATTAAAAAAAATAGACGATCATTGATATATTATACAAATAACAAGTAAATATTTTTATACAGAAACAATAACTCACCTCTTGAAAAGAGAGAATATAACCTCTATTTCAACCGAAATATCCTTAGTATTAATACCATTATGTTTTTGCTTTGTGTAAACATTAGTGAATTACTATCATTACGATTAATTAAAATCGATATAAGCATATACTTTATCTTAAGTAAAACTTAAGTTTTTAAAAGAATTATAGGAATATATCATGATTATTTCTAGTTTCAGCTATATTTCTCAGTACTTATCATGCCATGATGAAAGCAAATCTTAGACAAGGCTATATTCCTGTATCAGTCATTAGGTTATTTAACCGAGAACTATGTTTTTAACCTAAAAATATAATTCCATAAAGGAAAGTAAATTTAACTGATAAAATTCAACACTTGAAATAGAAGAATATTTAGTAGGTCATAATCTCTAAAAAGAATTAATAATGACAGGATACTCTTAACAAATAAGAAACATCTTGTATACTATAGATATTCCATAGCAGTTAGAAATTTTACACTATCTTGTATTAAGATCTTCAACCGTAAGGTTGAAGATTACCGAAATCATTATGAAATTTTAAAACATTTTTCCAATATGTGCTACCGTTTAGCGCGTGATATTAAAAGTATTTAAAAATGGTCGGCGAGAGAGGATTTGAACCTCCGACCCACTGGTCCCAAACCAGTTGCGCTACCAAGCTGCGCTACTCGCCGATGTTATAAACATGAAAAGATTAATGCATAAGCTCATAAGAAAAAGAATATACAGGGGTGTCTAGATATGGTGCGAAGAGAGGGACTTGAACCCTCACGTCTGTTAAGACACTAACACCTGAAGCTAGCGCGTCTACCTATTCCGCCACCTTCGCATACTTATGTATTGATAATGGGGTGACTGATGGGACTCGAACCCACGACAACTGGAATCACAATCCAGGGCTCTACCAACTGAGCTACAATCACCATTGATAATTATTATCGAAATATGGAATTCCGCTCAGTAAACCTTTAAAAAAAGATAGTGTGCCCGACAGGATTCGAACCTGAGACTTCTGCCTCCGGAGGGCAGCGCTCTATCCAGCTGAGCTACGGGCACATTCTAGCAAAACACTCTTTAGTGTTTGCATACTACGGAATTTATATGTTAACTGTCTACTTTTTTTTAAAAATATTTTTTGTTACTCTTTTAATGACTTAAGGCATCCATGTGCCTTTTCCCTTAAATTTTCTACAAGTGTCTAGTAATCGACAGCTGAGATAATAAAAAAATTACCTTAACGTCATAAACACAACAGTTAATATCAAATACAATATACTTCAAGAAGACCTTTTAAAAACTCTTGCATAACTACGCCATTTAATTATAATTAAATATATGATTTTATCACTAATTATAACAATTAAATATTAACAGTGTTAGTGAACCAGATATTCACTAACTATACATTGAACGAAGTATAAGAAAAATACAAAAAGAGATATCCAATACGATACACACACTCTGTTTTCAGTCTGCCGAGTAAATTCACATATAAGATAATTACTCATTACAAACCACCATGTTCAGTAAACAACTAATCTCAAACTTATTGATCAGAATACAATGCAGTTTTTTAGAACGTCTTCTTAAGATCCTTCAAATCTCTTGATTATACTATTTTCACAAATCGAAGAGTGAAGAAAATCTGTTTTCTCTCACACATCTATATACAAGTTGTAACCTAATTCCTTTCATTAAAAGAATATGATATAAGATTTAAAATCAATCTCCATACTTTCAGTAAAAAATTTATTTTTTAACCGTTATCTAAATATTATACAACAGAAAATACATCATATTACACGATCACCACCGAGGACAGGTAGCGCCATGAAACCTTCTATACTTTATAAAAGAAATTTTATATCCACCCCAAAATAATTAAATAGATAGTATTTTAAATGCTTTACACAAAACATGTTTTTTACTTTATTTTATAAAAAACTTTTACCAATTAAATACATGTATAATAAGTTAAATCTTAGTGAAATATAGTGATTGTAGGAATGTAGGGATGTTTTTTAGACAAGTCTTAGAAAGAGAAAACCCGTTTTTCTCTAAAAAATAGCAATACCCTGTCATTTGTAAAGCATGGGGATCATTTACCCATAACGCTTAATTATTCTCATATTTTACTATGGATATGCAATTATCTCAAAAACGCATCGCACCTTTAATAGCAAAAGCAGAGACATGATTTACTTAATATTTAAAAGAAGCGTAGAGAACGGTTTTCTGTCGGTTCTATTACCTGCGTAATTAAGTTAATAACTTAAAAAATACAGTCTTCTGATAAAAAACTAACCGTTTTTCTCCAGAGTACACCTGCTATATTCTGAAGAATATCTTTAAACATACTATTGTTTCCCACTTGAGGTTTTCATGTCCACTCGTATTTTAGCCATTGATACCGCGACCGAAGCATGCTCTGCTGCTCTCATGCTTGAGAATGATGTTCTGCTAGAACGCTTTGTTATCGCACCCCAAGAACATACGCAGCATATTTTACCAATGATAGATAGCCTACTGGTAGAGGCAGATATTTTACTAAAACATCTTGATGTTCTTGCATTTGGCCGTGGACCAGGCAGTTTTACTGGTATACGCATTGGTATCAGCATTGCGCAGGGGCTAGCTCTGGGAGCTAATTTACCAGTTATCGGTATATCCACGCTAGCAACACTAGCCGAGGGTACTTTTCGTCAAACGAGGATGTGCCAAGTAATGAGTGCGATAGATGCACGTATGGGAGAACTCTATTTAGCCCCCTATCGCCGTCAAGGGTTAGGCGTCTGGTTAGGAGAAGACCACGAAGTAGTTGTGTCCATCGATTCACTACCAGCAGTAAGCGCAGAACTACAAGGATTATGGATCACTGCGGGCACTGGCTGGCAGAGTGATCTGACACAACTGCATCATGACGGATTTATACTCACTAAAGGACCAACACGATTCCCAAGCGCACGGGACATGCTTCCTCTAGCTCTGTGTCTCTATCGCCATGGTTTAGCACAACCGGTTTCACTAGCAACGCCAACGTATTTACGCAATACAGTAACATAGCGCCATGATCCATCCAAAGATAAGCGATCAACTCAGAAATAGGCTTGATATTAAAAATAATTTACTGAATTAATTAACCTTTTAAACATTGTTCGCAAAAATCCAATACATATTAGATTTTTCTCTTATCACCTAAAACAGGTTTTTGTTTAATCATTCATATGTAGATAAAAATATATAATTACTTTCATTTTCTTACACATTGTTAAAATATAGTGACCTAATGCATGATTAGGTATCATAATAAATTATAATAAAATGTATACCATCTTATTATAAATGACATGGTCAAAACTAGGTGGTATCTGAAAAAGCAGAAAGCAATCTATGCAATGACTCAAAATAATTATTAAGACTCATAATCATATTAGAGAAACGACTACAATAAAAAAAATACATGTAACTCTGAATGTAAAATTTAAATTCATTGAATATATAAGTTAATCAAGGCAATAATTACTTAAAGTTCACTAGGCACACGAGTAAATGTCTTATCTTCCCAACGCAGTAGGGTGAGTTGACCGCCCCAGTAGCAACCAGTATCGAGTCCATAAATATGCTTCGGTGTTCCTTGACCCATTAGCGAGGACCAGTGACCGAAAACAATACTATAAAGGTCAGAGATCGGACCCCCTAAGGCAAACCAAGGCTTTAGATTCACCGGCGTCTTTTCAGGTGTGTCTTTATAGTGCATTTCTAGTTGACCATTGGGAAAACAATAGCGAATTCGAGTAAAAATATTACTAATCAATCGTAAGCGAGAAAGCCCAGTTAGTCCTGAGCTCCAGTTATTCGGCATATCCCCATACATGGCGTTAAGAAATAATGCATAATTATTACTTTTAAGCACCATTTCCACCTCTTGAGCGCACTGGCGTGCTGTAGACAAATCCCAATACGGTGTGATACCAGCATGGACCATCACTAATTTTCTTTCCTCATCAACTTGTAGTATCGGCTGGTGACGTAGCCAGTGCATTAACACATCAGAATCTGGTGCTTCTAGCAAAGATGTAATATGATCTTGCAACTTGTTATGACTCACACCAGCATAGACCGCCAGTAATTGCAAATCGTGATTACCAAGTACCATACGAACGCTATCACCTAAACTTCGGACAAAACGTAACACCTTTAATGAATCGGGACCGCGCGCAACAAGATCGCCCGTCAACCACAGAGTATCTAATGCCGCATTGAATTTAACCTTTGCCAATATAATTTTTAGCTCTTCATAGCAGCCATGAATATCACCAATAAAATAAGTTGACATGAATTAGTTTATAAGAGAAGGAATCGCTAATCGAAACACAGGAATTTCAACCTGAAATGCGTGTCCCTGATCATCCACCATATTGTAATGTCCCTGCATTGTACCGATCGGGGTTTCTAACACTGCACCACTGGTATATTGAAACTCACCCCCAGGAAGAATATGAGGCTTTTCACCGACTACTCCCTCCCCTTGTACCTCACTTGCTTGACCATTAGCATTAGTAATCAACCAATAACGTCCTATTAACTGGACGATATACCGTCCTATATTACGCAATCTAATTGTATAGGCATATACATAACGTTCCTTTTCCGGCTGAGACTGTGTCTCGATATACATACTCTGAACTTGAATACAAACATGGGGGGGGTTAATCATGAAAACACTCCGATTCTTCTTCTAAAATAGCGCGCTCCGCTAGCACATTTGCTAACCGACAGTAATATTCAACGCTCAAGTTTTCCGCTCTCAGCGTTGCATCAATTCCCTGCTCCGCCAACTCTTTCTCGCTAAAATAATTACCTAGACTATTACGTAACGTCTTTCGTCGCTGACTAAACGCTAAATGAGTCACAGTAGCCAGTTTGCTTACATCACGAACCCTAAAAGGTAGGCGAGTATAAGGGAGTAGCCGCACAACAGCTGAATTCACTTTTGGGACTGGTCGAAATGCGGTAGACGACACTTCGAGAATCGGAATAATCTGACAATAATACTGGGCCATCACGCTTAAACGACCGTAAGTCTTAGCATTCGGACTGGCTATCAGCCGGTTAACTACCTCTTTTTGCAGCATAAAGTGCATATCGCGAATTACATGAGTATATCTGAAAAGATAAAACATAAGAGAGGTGGAAATATTGTAGGGCAAGTTACCAAATAATCGTAATGACTGACCTAATTCAATAGATAGAGCAGCAAAATCAACAGTCATGGCATCCTGCTGTATGACATTAAGCGTAGAATGTAAAAAACGATGGTTAGCCAATAGGCGAGCTAAATCACGATCGAGCTCGATCACAGTCATAACGTCGACATACTTAGCGACCACCTCAGTCAGTGCACCTAGGCCGGGACCGATTTCCACGATCACTTGACCAGAAAGAGGTTGTATGGCAGAAACAATAGCATTGATAATATATCGGTCATGTAAAAAAACCTGTCCGAAACGCTTGCGCAATATCCGTGACTTATGAATACACTTATTCATGACAATGTTTAATCATTTTTATAACGAGATTCAGTGCCATTTTAATACTCGGAGCCTCCGCTTGTCCTGATCCGGCTAACTCAAGAGCAGTACCATGCTCAACAGAAGTACGAATAAAAGGTAGTCCAACTGCAATATTACCCGCTCGACTTAACCCCTGAAACTTCATTACTGGTAACCCCTGATCATGATACATCGCCAGTATCGCATCTGCTTTTCGCAGATATTTCTGCTGAAATATCGTATCTTCAGGCAATGGACCAACAAGATTATATCATTTAGTTCGTAGCGCATTTAGGGTTGGTATCATTACCTCGATTTCTTCCCAGCCTATATAACTACCTTCACCGGCATGAGGATGAAGACCGCAGACATAAATACACGGCTGAACAATGCCAAATTCCTGCTGAAGTTCTTGGACTAGTATCATGAATACTTGATTTAGAGAATCACAAGTCATTACCTTTGAAACTGACTTCAAAGGTAAATGAGTGGTCGCTAGCGTAACTCGCAACGACTTACGGACTAACATCATAACAACCTGATTTCGATCACTGCGATGTGAAAAATATTCGGTATGGCCGCTAAATGATAGACCAATTTCATTAATAATACCTTTATGTACTAAACCAGTAAGTAACGCTTCGAACTCATTAGTGCAACAGGCGTCACAGGAACGAGCTAGAGTCGCCATAACATAATTACTATTAGCAGCGTTGAGATAGCCTGACACAACTAGCTCTAGGACATTAACCGTCAACACCGTCAGTTCTCCGGAAGGACACAGGGTAACTGATTGCTTTGGATGATAAAAATGTAACCGAAGTGGTAAATTAAGCTGATTAGCTCTTGCTATCAGCAGCAAGGGATCAGCACAAATGCCTAGTTCGACGGGCCAAGCATACTGAGCCAGTATGGCGATAAATCAGGTCCAATCCAAGCAGGTTCTCCGGGGGAGATAATAACACGTTGATTATTCAACATGATTATCAATGATTTTTACATAAGCTGCTGTACGTTGCTCTTGTATCCACGCTTCTGTCTCTTCAGCAAACTTACGGTTAAAGAGCAATACATAGGCGCGCTCTTTCTTAGCAGATTCGCTTTTGTCTACGGGACTAGTCTCAAGCAGCTGAATGAGATGCCAGCCAAAAGAGGAGTGAACTGGAGTACTGATTTCCCCCTTTTTTAAATGTGTCACTACATTTCCTAATGCTGGATCAAACTCATTAACAGAGTTCCAGCCTAGATCACCGCCTAAGTTCATTGAACCTAAGTCTTCGGAGAACTGTTTAGCAGCGGCATTAAAGGTGATACGGCCGCTCTTAATTTGTGCTGCTACTACCTTCAGCTTTCTCAGAGCTTGCTGATCAGTCCTACCCACTGCAGTTCGTAAAAAAATATGCCGTGTATGAACTACCGTATCCGCTAATTTCTGATCACCCTCGCGTTTATTATTAACTTTTAAAATATGAAAACCAATAGCAGAACGAATCGGACCAACAATAGCACCTGTCTTCATACCTTTTAAAGATTCTCTAAAAAGAGAATCTAGCTCGTTAAATTTTCGCCACCCTATTAGGCCACCCTTCTTCGCCTGTGGACTAGAAGAGTAAATTCTTGCTAACTTGCTAAAATCTGCACCATTCTTAATTTTTTTTACTAAAGATATCGCTACAGCTTCCACTTGATCCTGCTGATCTTCCGTAGGGTTTTTGGGAAAATGGATTAAGATATGACTAAGATTAAATTCAGCAAAGTTATCCCTTTCCGCAGCAATCTGCCATACTAGTGAATCTACCTCTTCCGGAAGAATTGTGATACGGTGTCGAATTTCAGCGTTACGTATCTCGGCAATTAGAATCTCTTGACGGATTTGATCGCGATAAATCTCATAATCTATACCGTTATGCAATAATCGGCGACGTAGCTGATCAAGAGTCATATGCTGCTCAGCAGCTATATTGACCATTATTGTTTGATCTAGTTGTTTATCGCTGATTGCAGAGGTGCTATTAGCACTCTGAGCCAGTTGTAGAACGATATTGTTCATAATAAGTCGGTCTAGAATATTGCGATATAGCATCGCTTTATCTGGTAGCGGTTGATTGGCATCTTGAGCGGCAAGTTTCATCGTAGTAAGCATGTGCTTGACATCGCTTTCCAAGATAACATCTTTATTAACCACGACGAGAACTTTATCCAAAACCTGCGGCGCAGCGAAGGTGCCTTTAGTACATATACAAAGGATAAAGGCGAGGATAAACTTTCGTTTTTTCATATCGTTCCTATATATATCAGTCGCGCATATGGATTTAATGTTTGTGTTTACATCAAACATGAACTATTAAAACAGCAGACCGTGAGGTAGAATACCAGAACCCAGCATTTTATCTTGATCTGCTCCATGATTACTGCTCAAACCACGCAATTCGATATTAAATGAGATTTTCTTGTCATACTGGCTAATAGACGGGTTGTAGACCTGATTCCAACCAATAATTTTTCGCTCATAGCCCACATTCACACCCCAACAGCAGGTATTATATTGAAAAGCAATCTGCTGATCTGACGGATGATTTGCTTTGATATCGTAATAATACACTCCAACTAACGACCATTGGTGAGCCACCTGTAAACTAGCACTGAGTCCTACTTGCGAAATTCCCTGTTGATACCCGGGATGATTCATGTCAGAAAATATCTGCTTAATATATTTCGAACTGGCATAACGGTAATTTAGTTGTAAGATACGATTTTGTTTACTCTGGTATTCCAATATCAGATTGCCTAGTTCTACACTATTTAGATAAAAATCATATTGAAATCTCCCGCGAACTCCCCAGTCATTGCTGATATGGCAGTATCCATCTCCCGCCCATACTACGCTGCCAGTCTTACCATAATGATTCCTATCACTAGTGGGATCACCAGTACGGGACCGTGAGAAGTTGTAAATTTGACCCAAGGAAGCGTTGAATCTCTCCATATGATTATCGTCATAAATTCGGGTTGTTATACCACTAGCCAATCGATTAGCAGAGGAGATACGGTCAAGACCACTATAAATACGATCTCGAAAAAGTCCTAAATAATCAGTTTCTAAGATGGTAGAATCATAAACTCCGATATCATTCTGATTTCGATAAAGCCTACAGAGATATCCGAGCCGCGGTTCAAGTGTTTGAGTATAGTTTATCCAGTGATCTATATCGCGTTCAAATAGCATCTTAGCATCGATTTTAAACTGTGGTAAAATGCGATGAACCGATCTTGTTAAATGGTGACTGGTACTTGTATTGTTATTATAATAATGGATATTTTCCTGTTGATAATGAGTTGCCATAATCGCAGCTGCAGCATTCAGACTCCCACTGCTATTAGCTATCAAAAAGTTCAGTGTAGGCTCGATATGTAATCGGATAGCTTCGGGGGCAGCATGGTTTTTAGCGTTACTAAATTTAACCACCTGACCAAATACTTTAAAATTAAACGGACCAGCAGTATTTTTATAATAGGTGAGATCCAGTTGAGGAGCTGCGCTATAAACATCTCTATTATTAACATCAAATACATGAAAGTGCTTATAAGAAAAAATAATATCCCAGTTATCATGAGGATAACTAAAACTAAATTTTTGTGTAGTATATCCGTCTGTACTGTGGGCATAAGTTGAATAGAGATCACGCAAATAGTTTGCATCGCTCACTTTAGTGTAGTCAACGTTAAAACTCCAGACCCGATTCATTACTCCATTCTGCCGCCAATAAAGCAACCACCGATCATTTTTACTACTATGCTCGCTGCTATACATCTTATCTTTAGGAAGCCAATCTAATTCCACCAGCCCCGCGCCAACCTGACTCAGGTATCTGAATTCACTTTGTATTTGAATGCCTCGTTTACTCATGTAATTCGGTGTTATCGTAGCGTCATAGTTAATCGCTAAATTGAGATAGTAAGGTACACTAAACTCAAAGCCGTTATTGCTGCCATATTTAGCATGCGTAATTAGAAAACCAGAACGACGCTTCCCACCCACGGGTATTTGTAAATATGGACTATAGAAAAGCGGTGTTTTTCTAATTTGGAAACGCGCATTCCAAATCTCGGCTACCTTCTCTTCACGATCGTGAATCACCTTTGATCCTATCACGATCCAGCTGTCATCTCCCGGTAAACAGGAGGTAAAACTGCCATTTTCTAAGACTGTGTAGCGATTATGGCCACGTTGTTTTATAATGTCAGCATTACCACGGCCTTGCCGACCAAGCATCTGGTAATACCCTTGATAAACATCAATATCTTTTGTTTCAAGATTACTCCAAGTTTTTGGACCCTGTAATTTAATCTCATCACTGTAATAATCAACATGTCCTGTAGCAATGAGAGTACGAAATGAATGTTTGTTTTTATCTAGTTCTTTTTGAAGCTGAACTTCATCAGCCTTCAGTGTGTTATTCCCATGTTTCACAACTACATTACCACTAAAAATTGCATATTTTGGATAATGTAGCGAAGTTTTATCCGCCTGAATATGTACCGGTAGCGTCTTAAGATCATTCTTGACCAGGCGTTTGCTATCAATTGGTGTACCTACCGCGCATTTACCTGCTCGATTGGCTCGTAACTGCTCGCTATAGAAAATGCACCCGATTAGAAAAACCAGTAACGTAGATAAACGTTTTTTCATAAAGATCTTGCAGGTCTTTCAATATAAATACCACTATAGCGGCAAACACTGAGAAACTATATAACTCTCATTAGTGTTTCGATAATGTTAAATCCAGACGTTTAACCGCACACTATTAGGTATAGCGTTAAATGACAGGTATGATAAAACAATTTTATACTGACGGCATAGATGAATTGAGGAGTATATGCGTTATTGGGGTAAAATTTTGGGCGTTCTTCTAGTGATTTTGTCAGGATTCGGGTTTTGGGCGCTAGTGCTCGCTCTGCTAATAGGATATATACTAGATAAAACATGGAGCGCCCACCGGATGGGGCCCGATTCTTTTTCTGATCAACAAACCCGACAAGATATCTTTTTTTATACTACTTTTCAAGTGATGGGCCATTTAAGCAAATCTAAGGGACGGGTTACAGAAGCAGATATTCTACATGCTCATATGTTAATGACAAGGATGCAGCTAAATAACTCGCTACAAAATACCGCGCAGGAAGCCTTCCGAGAAGGGAAAAAACCTTATTTTCCACTGCGCAACCAGCTACGAAAGTTTCGCCAGGTTTGCTTTGATAACTTTGATCTTATTCGAATGTTTTTGGAAATCCAAATTCAGGCTGCTTTTGCGGATGGATTGCTACATCCTAAGGAGCGCCAGGTATTATATGTTATTGCTGAAGAACTTGGCATTAGCCGTGAACAATTTCATCATTTCCTCAGCATCATTGAAGCGGGTTCACAGTTTAGTGGAAATCGTGATTCTCATCAGAGCCAGTATCGACCACGAGGACAACAACAGGAAGAAGAGAGACCCACCCTAGACGATGCCTGCAATGTACTCGGCGTTAGACTTCAAGACGATAGCTCAACCATTAAGCGCGCCTATCGCAAGCTTATGAGCGAGCACCATCCCGATAAGTTGGTAGCAAAAGGTTTACCATCAGAAATGATGGAGATAGCTAAACAAAAAACACAAGCTATCCAACTAGCTTATGACCTTCTGAAACGAGCGAAAGGATTTCGATAACTGAGAGAAACTAGGCGTTGACTTACTCTTAAACACACGACTCCAGGCTATGTCTTGACTTCCTGTCAAGAAGTTCTATTCACCATTACTTCTATAAATTCTGGGGGTTATTTTATCTCTATTAAACCATTGTCACAATCCTCAATTATAGATCTGCATCTATAGCTATGAGATCAATCTCATAAGTACTATACACATAGTAATTTCCATATGCATTTTATCATTCCTTTAATGCTATTCCATATTATTAAATGGCGGATAGCGATAGATTTAAATCGCGCTATATATCACGCTATTTCACAAAAATACACAAATTCAGCCTGTACTACCAGATTATCATATGAGCCATATCTATAAAAAGTCTTGCCTCATAAGTTTTTATTTAACCTATCTGAATAGACACATTATATCCATATAAAAATAAAAAAAGACCTTTACTTTCAAGGTTGTATCACATATGTATAATGCATCCCTTATTTCGTGTCTATCTAATCCTGATGATGCAGTTCAGGAATGAACGAAAGACTATCAAAAAAATCTTCAAGAGAAAATTTTATCTAACTCTACTAGAGTACTTTTCTAATAAAAAATAGCATGATCCCTTAAAAAGGGAAAATATTAAGTCTGCTCAATCCTATTATAGGAATAATATAGTCCAGAAACCACGTCAGGATTAGATCGCAATAGATCTACTATTATTTTTCCTAACCGCTTTAATCTTAAGCTCTTTTTACTGAACTACAAAGATGCAGTATCTGAT
Organism: Candidatus Steffania adelgidicola; assembly: GCF_020541225.1. GTDB lineage: Bacteria > Pseudomonadota > Gammaproteobacteria > Enterobacterales > Enterobacteriaceae > Steffania > Steffania adelgidicola. The sequence goes on from NZ_CP045889.1 coordinate 1,334,430, forward strand.
CTTTAATACTCTCTATATTAACCCATATTTGCTATAAAGAAAATTATACACAAAAGCGATATGCAATAAATCCAGAATTTCCCTGCCTATTGAACAGCAGGAATCAAAAAATATTAAACATTATCTAGAGACTTACCAGAATCATCAGAAAAATATTTCACTCTGTATTGGATTCACATCTAATTGAAAAAATGGATATAATCAAGAAAAAACGCTTCTTGAAATAAGAGTAACTATACTATTACTCCATGAATATGTAACTAAATTCAATACCCATAAATATTCTGTAATCATGCTTCTTTCATTATAATCAAGAGTGAATTTTTACAAAAAAAGATATTTCTCACCAAAATTATAAATTGAATTACATTCACTACAGGTTCCAAATTTTCTTTACCAATTCATGAAAAATCAATGTCATTTATGGATGAATAACAATTCATACCACTATATCTCATATAATTTTCACCCTGCACGATTATAATTAACTTATTTAAAAGAATCTTTTAATAGACGCATTTCTAAAAAAATACGCCATTCTTCTCCAGCGGAGGGATAATGATTTAATTTATCTTGTAACTTAATATCATGGCAACGTAAAAATGGATTGATTAGACGCTCCATATACAGCGTGGTAGGTACGCTGGGTTTATTTTTAAACCGCAACGCCTTCATGGCACGTTGGTAACCTCTGATAACGCTATCGTTAGGTAATAAGGTAGAAGAAAAGTCTAAATTACTTATGGTATACTCATGCGCAGGACAGATGAGAGTTTCAGAAGGAAACTGGTTAATCTTCTGGACAGAATGATACATGCTTTTAGACATGCTCCTGCAAAATCGACCACAACCTGAAGAAAAAACTGTATCACCACAAAACAGCCAAGGTTTACTATAAAATCCAATATGTCCAGGTGTATGACCTGGTAACGCTATCACAGTGAAGCTGTGATTGAGTAATGTTAAGCTATCGCCTTCACTAACGATCCAAGTAGCCCCTTTTGAGTGTGTTTCTTCTGGACCATAGACAGGTAACAAGAAATGTTTTAGTAATTCGGGAATACCTTCTACATGATCTTGATGATTATGCGTTAATAAAATAGCGACAGGGCTTAGCTGGCGAGCAGTGAGCGCCTCTAATACAGGTTTTGCTTCTCCAGGATCCACGATCAAACATCGATTATCATCATTACATAAAAACCAAATGTAATTATCCGATAATGCGGGAATACTGATAAGATTCATCATTAACCTTAGTATGTTAGCGATAGTCCTTAGAAGAAGGACAAAGATAAAACTGGGAAAAACAATCAGACTATTGTCGTCCCTTTATCATGGGACGATATTCCCTGTTGGCCTTATTATCGTCAGGCACTAAAGTTCAATTTCAAAACGTTCTAGCCTAAAGTATTGGGTTGCATTTTCTCAAAATCGCCTTACTGAGCGCCGAGATAAATACTGGTAAATATACGATTTCTTACCAGAGACATATAGGACTTGCAGGAAATGTGATAATAGTTGGTTTGTTATTATCCACAACCTTTAACCGTCTAAGTGTCTTAGCGCTTGGAAAATCGTCCTATTCTCTGCCAATATCAACTGTATATCAGGGCTATTATACACAACTACTTCTTTTAATTGACTTGGAGTAATTATTTTTTAAGTTTTATACCACACTCATCTACAGATATTACCGTAACACCAATAGGAACGTCCGGGAATAATTATTCGCAGTCACTTCCTAGCACTCGTGTTGACTAAGTGTTATTTTTGCACGAACATGCACTTTTCTCTTAACTTAATACCCCTTACAATAAAACTTCCTTTTACAACGTGTCAGCACCTTATTCAACTAACTACTAATTAGTAGTATTCTTAAAAGAAGAACAGATCACGTTCAATCTTCTTAATTTTTGACTATTAACATTCTCGGTTAACATCTGATATCCTCTAACGTCGGATGAGATGCAGCGCTTCGAGCTAATTTATCACAACGTTCATTTTCCGGATGACCAGCATGCCCCTTCAACCAATTCCATCGCAGAGTATGCGGTAGAATTGCCGTATCCAGGCGCTTCCATAGATCAACGTTTTTTAACGGTTTCTTATTTGCGGTTTTCCAGCCATACTTCTTCCAATTATGAATCCATTGAGTAATCCCTTGTTGGACATATTGGCTATCGGTACTCATGATTACTTCGCAGACATCCGTCAGCGCTTCCAATGCAATGATAGCGGCCATTAACTCCATTCGATTATTAGTGGTGAGATAATAACCAGCACTAAATATTTTTTCGCAATTCTGATAACGGACTATAGCACCATAGGCGCCGGGTCCAGGATTACCTAAACACGAACCATCGATAAAAATCTGAACCTGTTTTCGCATCTTTGATAAACTTTCTCAATCTTAAAAAATCAAGTCTGACACAAATGAGCATTATGAGCACTGATATTATACGACAGATCGTTTTGGATACTGAAACTACTGGAATAAATAAGTTAGGTATTCACTACGAAGGCCATAGGATTATTGAAATCGGCGCGGTAGAAATTATCAATCGGCGACTAACAGGCAAACACTTTCATGTTTATCTAAAACCAGACCGGCTTATCGACTCTGAAGCTTTTGATGTACACGGTATTAACGACGCTTTTCTAGTAGATAAACCAACATTTTCCGAAGTGGCAGATGAGCTTCTAAATTTTATTTTGGGGTGTGAACTCGTAATTCATAACGCCCCCTTTGATATCGGTTTTATGAATTACGAGTTCGAGATGTTAAACCGCGGTATCGCCAAAATTGATACATTTTGTAAGGTGACGGATACTCTTCTTCTAGCTCAAAAAATATTCCCGGGTAAGCGAAATAGTCTCGATGCACTCTGTGATCGCTATAGTATAAATAATACTAAACGCACCTTTCATGGTGCTTTACTTGACGCCTCCATCCTGACAGATGTTTTTTTACTGATGACTGGTGGTCAGACCACCATGAAATTTTCAATGAAAGAGGAACCGTGGTCGAAAATAGAGGATGAAACCCCAAAAATACAGCGTATACAACAGATACGGGAACCTCTGAAAGTTATCCTCGCTAAAACGGATGAAATTTTAGCTCATGAGCAACAATTAGATTTAATCCAGAAAAAAGGTGGACGTTGTTTATGGCGCATAAAAAAACCTAAGAAAATCAAGTAAAAGTTGTTCATACGGTTAAAATACAAACAAGATGTTATCTTTACTAAAGATGATATTTAATTCATAAAAAGATTGACGTTAATAAGCTTTAACCGTATTATTTGTCTGGCTTTACTAAAAAGTAAAATGTGGTGCGGTAGTTCAGTCGGTTAGAATACTGGCCTGTCACGCCGGGGGTCGCGGGTTCGAGTCCCGTCCGCACCGCCAAATCTCTTCAAGCCCCCCATCTCAAAGCGGGGCTTATTTTATTGTTAATACATTGAACAGGAATAAACCCATGCACCCAAGTTCAACTTAATATCTGTAAACTATCTCTCCTATACAATACACTTATCAAGTTCACACTAACCGAGGTGTTTTTAGTTTTAACCTTACATATAAAAAATCCAGTTTTTTTACACCATAAATTATGCAATAACATACCATGTTGTAAGGAACGTTTTCTTCTTTTTTAAATAAATTCTGGGACAAGAATCGTGTATATATATTGAATATATCCCTAATTAGATAAGCGGCATTCAATATCATGGAATAAAACATCATAGCTTTTATGGATAATTATATTAATTTATGTTTTTAACGAAGTTTAAATTTCACACATACTATCTAATTATAGATAAAATAGATTCACCGCATTATTGTCTTTCTAGGAGATCTAAAATGATCTTGCATACTAGATCATGAAATAAATTTTCCCTACATAACCTTTTTTGCCAATAAACATCCTAAAAGATATGATTAGAAAAAACTAAGTTTAAGTAATTATTCACATGGAGATAAATTAAGACATACATACCCTCTTAAAATACTGCAAACAACTTTAAAATGAGCTTATTTATAAATATAAATTAGCCAATTTAAAATATTTTATTCGCTGGTGAGCGGTGTGATCTAACCCACACAATACTATAGGAAAGATAAATCTTTACTTTTATCTTCCTCTCTATAGTATGCAAAACGTTAAAAATAGATTTTTTTATAACAAAAGACTAAGATTTTAGTAAACCAATACAGCTATTAAGGATAATACATGACTAACTTCTAGTACTGAAACCATAGCATAATCATGAAGTGAAGACTTTAACTCCACAGATGACATTCTCTCATAGTTTTTTTGGTAAAAACAGCACATTAAAATACTCATGCAGCAATATCAAGCTAATCATCTAAATAGATGATGCATTCTATTATGCTATTAGTTGTATGAAATATTCCTATAAAACTAATAGACATTTATGTACTTAAATTTAAAATTTATATGCTTGGGATTATTTTTAAACAACTTGCTTATAAAAATAAAATATAGATTAAAGAGGAATCGTTTACTGTCTTGATTCCTCATATTTTTCAAAATTATAAGAAGATTATTAAGAATGTTTTTTAAAACCACAAATGATTAATACCGTACTAAGTTAAACGTTATGCTTTTAATTAAAGTGAGAACTTATCTACATTTGCGAACATATTAACTAGCAATTTCCATGGGTCTTGGGTTGGACCCCCCACGGGGTTGGTATTTTTCGTAAATTATAAGGCAACCACGTTAGCAGCAGAAGGACCTTTTTGTCCTTGATCAATGGTAAACTCTACACGCTGACCTTCATCTAATGTTTTAAAATCATTACTTTGAATAGCTGAAAAATGTACAAAGACATCCTTGCTGCCATCAGCTGGAGTGATAAAACCAAAACCTTTACCTGCATCAAACCATTTTACTAAACCAGTTACTTTATTAGACATCGCTCTTTTCCTTTGTTAAGATAAAATCCGCCATCGGCGATAATAGGGTTTGTTTGTCAAAATGTACTTATGGGCAGATATGTAAGAAGGAAATTCGTTGAAGAAGTGATGGTGGACTATCGCTTTTTACTGAACATGCTCTTTTACTAAAAAAGCTTACATAAATAGGTTCTGCATCACAAACCAATAATACTATTATTACATACTCCAATCAAGAAAACAAGCCTTCTTCTGAAGAATATATTCAGAAGAAATAACCATGAAACAACATGCTATTTATATTTTCTAGCAGAAGGTGGGATATTTTAAGAATAATTTAGAGCTGACATCACCCCATTACTTCATACTCAAACTAATGTTGTTTATAATAACACTTAATTCTGGAGCTATAAATATATCCCTATAATGTGATATTTTTATGTCTTATAATGATAAGATTTTTATAAATATTTTTTTGCACCCATACCCTTGGTTTTTTAATGTAAAATTGGTTTAGATACTATCTAATATCGAGCCTTATATATCATTAATTAAATTCTTACTCCCGTATAATGATATTTTTTCTTAAGACAAGAAGATAATTAATTGACTTTTACATTATCCATTCTATTATAACTTAATAAATTGACATTAATAATTAACTAGTTTTATTTCCCGTAATAAGCTATTAATTTAAATTTAATATAAAATTTTAGTGTTTATGTAAAAGTGTTTTAATATTCGCATATGATGAGTGACGTTGTATATAATAAATATATAGGCAAGTACTCTACGGCCTCGGTACTATACAATGACTTTATTTCTTGTCCAGCGAAATTCTGGTTCACTCGGTAATAAGTGTTTTTATTAACATGATAAGTGTTTTAATTAAAAATTAAATATCACTCATACTCTAATAACCATATTGTTGTGATGGAGAAAAATAACTTCTCATAAAAATTATTTTTCTCCATAAACCATTATTCATATAAAATATCCCTAGGTCTCTATTCAACAAAGCATCAGTCAATAGAAAAATTGAAGAGATATGCGTTTTAAAAACAACGCTATTCTATTTTTACACGGGTTAAGCAAGATACAGTTAAAAATAAGACTTAAAATTTTAGGAGATTTAACAGTATTGATATCGCATTCGCTGATGAATATGCGTTCTACAACTTCCATGACACTTCACACTCATTGAGATTAAATGGAGACTAGAGATATATATTAATCTCCACCATTGAATCACGAAATTGTTTTGACCTCTTTCTGAGAATCTGTTCGTTATATTTACTAGAAAAAACGGAGTGAATACTCTACAAATCTAACTGATTTTAGTAAACAAATCAAATCAGTTAGATAACCCAGCATACGATAGATATAAAAATACCCCTCATATATAAATGAACTCCTGAGAAAACAACAGATAAGAAAGAGGTATCAATCTAAGATTAATCCGGGTATGAATACTAAAAATCCTTCTCCTACTTCTTATCCATGCTAGAACGGTCATCATCTCGGCATTCAATTGTTCTTAATCCTATCGATACATAGTCTACACTGTCAGTATATCGAAAATATTGACCCAAAACCTCCCTTATAAAATCTAAGGGGTTATTTCATTACTTTACTGATTAGGTATGTGGAAAGATAATCGAGCGCATGCACATCCAGAGATTCTTAATACATGGGGCATAGTCTTCTAATATAGAATATAAAAAATCATTAAAACTTTATCGTAAAATACGCCAAGATATTTCTAAGTCTCAGATAAAGATTGAAACCACCTGGTTATATTGTTTAGCGATATTGGAACCGTGGTGGCAATTTTTTCTAGATACTGCCTCCTAGTAGACACATATAGTGGTAGAGTTGAAGATTAAAAATATTAAAAACATAAACAGTACACGCCCTCAATCACCGCTACTTATACAATAAGCGGAATCCTGATCATTCCCAGGCATTAGGATAAGAGGAAAACATAAAGATTATTCACTAACAACATATTTCATGCAAACTGCCATAATCTTAATTATTATGATCCAATATTTTTTATATCTTCCGTCTTCCGTCTACTAAAAATGCACTCAGTAAGCCCCATTCCAAATAAATTCTGTTTTTTCCAATTCATCTTTTTCTTTAACCTGTTTTTTTCTATTGTATTCATTAATAAATGCCATTAGATCCCAACATAATGCTTTGATGCCATCCTGGTTAGCAGCTGAGATTAAATAATATCGTGCTTTCCAGCCTAGAGCTTGAGTAATACACTCAGCACGCTCTCTAGACTCTCCATGTAGTAGATCCATTTTGTTAAACACTAACCAGCGTGGTTTCTCTGCTAATATTTTATCATAGCGTTCTAGCTCAGTAACGATAATACGAGCGTTTTCTTCCGGATCTGATTGATCTGCCGGCGCAAGATCGATTAAGTGTAATAATATCTGACAACGCTTTAAATGTTTCAGAAAACGAACGCCCAAACCAGCTCCCTCGGCAGCACCCTTGATCAAGCCAGGAATATCTGCTACTACGAAACTCTGCTCATTATCCATACGCACGACGCAAAGACTTGGCGTTAATGTGGTAAATGGATAATCCGCAACTTTTGGCGTAGCGGCTGATATTGCACGAATAAATAAAGATTTTCCAGCATTAGGCAAGCCTAACATTCCAACATTTGCCAATAACATCAATTCTAACTGGATCTCACGTGTCTCACCTTTAGTCCCCTCGGTCTTCTGTCTCGGTGCTCGATTCACCGAAGATTTGAAACGGGTATTTCCTAAACCATGCCTCCCCCCTTTGGCGACCATTAACCGTTGTGTGTTCCAAGTCATATCACCAATTACTTCACGAGTGCTTAAGTCTAACACACGCGTACCTACAGGCACTCTGATTAGAATATCTTTACCACGCTTACCGGTACAACGACGAATTCTCCCATTTTCTCCGCGTTCAGCGCGAAAACTTTTTTCAAAACGGTAATGAAGAAGAGTGTTGAGATTATTATCCGCTAATAGCCAAACATCACCGCCATCGCCACCATCACCACCATCAGGGCCACCACGGGGAATATATTTTTCTCGCCGGAAGCTAACGCAACCATCTCCGCCATCACCAGCCCCTACAAGAATAACAACTTCGTCAATAAACTTCATGATCGCTCTCTATAACAGATCTTGCGAGGTGATTCCATAAGAATAACTACATTCTTCTTTTTCCACTGAAGCCGTTGTAATAAAAAGTTTTGAATGAGATCGAACAAGAAACGAATCAGAACAGCACTAAGAAATTAGCATAATTTGAGTAAACACGGATATTAAGATATGGTAAAAATTATCTTCTGTTCTTACTAACTTGTCATAATTTTTATTAAAAATACGTACCCCTAAAAAGATGCAGTTACTAAAACCTCAAACACACTGATTTTCTTCACACTGATTACAGAATGAGTAATAGATTTATAAAAATGGTTGACTACTTGTCCTAAAGTATATGGCAATGACTTAATCTGTCAGGGTTCTAAACATACAGAGGTGCATTTTCTACGCGATCATATTTACCTGTCTAAAATATCAGAAACTAACTAATAACAGACATGTAAAATACGACATAAAATAAAACAACTATCATGAATGATTAAGAATGGATTTCTCTCTAAAAAGACAGTTCTGTACAGATATCATGGTTTCTAAAAGCGAGCCTAATACTAATGTTCCTGCGGATTTTCATGACCAACGATAAGTGTAAAGAACGGAATCCTACAGCATGCAATACCAGTAGCCCTGAACGATGCATAAAACAAAAAACTTATTCAGCAATAATACTAATAAATTTTCGGTTCTTTAACCCCTTAACCTCAAACTGAATTCGTCCTGTTTTTAAAGCAAAAAGGGTATAATCTTTACCGCAACCTACATTACTTCCGGGATGAAAATGAGTTCCACGTTGCCGAACAATTATGCTTCCAGCATTTACCCTTTCACCACCAAAACGTTTAACACCTAAACGTTTACTTTCCGAATCGCGACCGTTACGAGTGGACCCACCAGCTTTTTTATGTGCCATATATTTGCTTTCCTATGAAGCGAAAATAGCAGTAATTTTAATGTCAGTAAATGGCTGACGGTGCCCCTGCAGCTTACGAAAATGCTTACGACGACGAAATTTCACGATCATAACTTTATCGCTGCGACCATGAGCTACGACTTCCGCCATAACCATGCTATCCTTTATAAAAGGACCGCCTACCTGAATCTCATCCCCATTAGTAATTAACATAACCTGTTTAAATTCAACCACTTGACCTGTTAAAGCATTCAGTTTTTCAATCCGCAAAATTTGACCTTCTCTTACTCGGTGTTGTTTACCACCAGTTTGGAAGACTGCGTACATAAACACCCCACTCTTTGCAAACTCAATCAGGTAGAGCTCACTAAACATATATATATTTATGTTATAATATATACTATACGAGCGAATTTCAATAAAAATAAATGCAAGATACCAAAAGATAATGTTTCTCACCATTTATATTTCATCTTTTGATAAGGATGCTCAAGAACAATCTTTCCACTATATTGTATCTCTGCACAATATGACACTAACGGTACACTTTTATCCATCTATAATATAATGAATTATTCATATAATAGCGAGTTGAACATATAAAATATGACATAGGTTAGTATCACTATTAACACAGAACACTCCACAATTATATTGATAAATTACCCCCACTACTAACATTATTCATCTTTAATAAAGATCCAATTGAACCCAGAATCGCGTTTATAGAAGAATTTCCTCTTAAGAAATATGGTAATATGGTGCTCATTAAATTCATATATACCACATATTACTGGATAATATATAGTCCATAACTTAAACACATAATAAGGTGAACAGCGGCTAATTAGATATTCGGCATCTACCAATCCATGTCTTGATTGGGAACTTAATTTATATCTGCGCTGTCCAAAATATAACGGTGTTTTGTCAATTGTCTCTGCTAAAACTTATAGCTCAGATAGTTAATATTATCACCGAAGAACAAGTGCTGACATTCTCTAAAAGAGAGGCATCTTAGCGCACATCATCTATACGATGATCCAACAAAGAAACAATGTAAAATCATATCTGCGTGTGATCGTTAAAGGTTTCCCAATGATGGGATAAAGCAATCCCTTATCTAGGCTATTTTTAAACCTTTCCCACCGAAAAATGCTGAAAGATATTAATTTAGATAGCAATGAAATAAGAGTTTTAGTCTTCTCAGGTGAGGGTGTTTTTTTAAAATTATTAGTTAGAGATGAAATTTTGTAAAAAATACTATTTTCCTAAATGCTAGAAATATATCCGTGTTATGTTTTTAGAAACTGCAATATCCGATTGTTTTGCCATGCCCATTCAAGTAACTTTAGATTGTTGAGTCTGATATACTATCACCACGTGTCATTAATTTCTTAACAAGAAGAAATATCATTACACGCTAATATATTGCCATACATCTCTAAAATTCTTCTTTTAATCTATCACTTATTTAAGTGATATGGTGGATAGACTTAGATCGTCTTTTATAATGGAATTCCATATCATCAATTTAATATTAAGTTTACAATTTACTAATACCTGTTCATAGACCGAAAAATAATCCACAAATTTCTCAGGAAAATCTATGATAGAATAAAGTTTTATTTAGTGTTATAGAATATTTATAGAGAATATTTGAGATCTAAATAAAAATCACCAAATCCTGAGCGTGTAAATGCTTTACACCAAAACAGTAGTGTCTGCTACTGCATGGTATAGCAATTTTATACCAACTACCTCGATAACAAGACATACACAACCTAATCATTATTTATCAATCACTTATAACCGATAGAGAATAATCTGAAAGATAAAGAAAACATTTTTATAAGACAATCAATCATATCTCATGAAAAGATAATAATCTTATCTATAACTAATAAAATATTTTTAAATGCATGGCCTGTATCTTCAAATAGCTATTTGCACTAAGTTAACCAACGAGTTTCCATAGAAACATCTAAAATCATTTGATCGTAATAAACGAGACTAGATTCATAAAAATACAATAGTTAATCAGTCATCCATCAACATCGCACAGTCTTATGCGAGACTTAAATTCAATATTAACCCGATAAAACCCAAAACAAGATAAATCAATATCAGGAAAAATGTAAAAATTATCTTTTCTCTTTAAATGCTTAATCAAAATCAACTTCATAAGTTATCATATTAACCTTCCAGAACATAATTCTGTATTGTCAGAAACAATTTCTATAGCAGTGATTCTCTATCGCGGTTAAGCTAAAATGACTAATAAACTAAGAGAGTCATAAGCACTATGAATAACATACCCATCCGAATTGCAATTTCCGGCCCGGGGGGCCGTATGGGGCGCCAACTGATCCATGCAGTAAGACACTCTACAAAAGCAATACTGACTGTCATGTTAAGCCGTGATAATTCGACATTAAGTGATATAGATGCTACTCCACTAACTCATATCACGCCTCTCAAGATAACGCTCAACAGTGATCTCCATAAAGTAAAAGATGATTTTGATATCCTCATCGATTTTACTCGCCCTACCGTCAGCCTGATGTATCTTGATTTTTGTCAGCGTTATCATAAAGGTATAGTTATCGGCACTACAGGTTTTAGCGATGAGCAGAAGGAGATCATCCGAAAAGCGGCGAAGAAAACTGGCATTGTCTTCGCTGCCAACTTTAGCGTTGGCGTTAATCTTATGCTCAAATTACTAGAAAAAACATCAAAGGTCATAGGGAATAACGCTGATATCGAAATTATCGAAACACATCACCGCCATAAAGTGGATGCGCCTTCTGGTACTGCGCTAGCTATGGGAAAAGTCATTGCCGACACTCTCGGGCGCGATCTTGCGCACTATGCAGTTTATAGTCGCATAGGAGATAGCGGCGAGCGTAAAGAACAAAGCATTGGTTTTAGCACAGTACGAGCTGGTGATATTGTTGGTGAGCATACTGTGATGTTCGCCGAAATCGGTGAGAGATTAGAAATCACTCATAAAGCATCAAGTAGGATGACTTTTGCTAGGGGGGCAGTTTGCGCTGCTCTCTGGTTATCTAAGCAACAAAAAGGTCTTTTCGATATGATTAATGTCCTGAATCTCGATACATTATAGAATTCTTTTTCTGAACATGCAAATCTATTTAACTAATTAATTTTAATCACTTTTATAAGAATATTTTAGTTATTTTCCTCAGACTCATCATGTCCGAATTCACTAGGGGGCAGATACCACAAAATATGTAGAATTTTTCGTTTACAGGACACATGTACTCACTGCTTAGTAGTTATAACGTATGCAATACTGAACATCTGGATTTTCAGTATATTTTCTGTTCTTTTAAACTCCCTCATACTATTTTTTCTATGAATTAGTAAAAGAAATTCAGAAACCCCCTTTAAAGGTGGACAAAATACGCGTTCATCTTTAAAATTCGGGCAAATCACCAAAATGCTAGATTGCTAATGTTTTTTCATATTGATTGATTTATTTTAAATAAATCAATCAATATGAAAAAACATCATGACTGCATATTCTTTGGAGAGTGTTTTGATAAAATCAGCGATCTTGGTTCTAGCAGACGGAACCCAATTCCGCGGTCGTTCCATTGGCGGAAATGGAATAGCAGTAGGGGAAGTAGTTTTCAATACCTCAATCACTGGTTATCAAGAAATCCTTACTGATCCCTCCTATTTTCGTCAAATTGTCGTTCTTACTTACCCCCATATCGGAAATACTGGAACTAATCAATTAGATAACGAATCATCTTGCATACAAGCGCAGGCACTCGTGATCCGAGATCTCCCACAAATCGCCAGTAACTTTCGCAATACCCTGTCGCTATCGGATTATCTTAAACGAGAAAATATTGTTGGCATCGCTGATATTGATACACGTAAACTAACACGATTGCTGCGCGAAAAAGGAACGCAAAACGGTTGTATCATTGCTGGAGCAATCCCAGATTCTCAGTTAGCCCTGCGAAAAGCTCGTGCTTTCCCCGGTCTAAACAACATTGATTTAGTAAAAGAAGTAACCACTACTAAACAGTATAAGTGGACACAAGGGAGGGGCACCTTAACCGAAGAATTCTCCGCGGAGATAAGCAACTTGCCTTATCATGTTGTAGCGTATGATTATGGGATTAAACGAAATATAATGCGTGCACTGGTGGATTCTGGATGTCGGCTAACAGTTGTACCAGCACAAACTCCCGCAGAGACGGTCCTGGCAATGCATCCTGATGGGATCTTCCTAGGCAACGGCCCAGGCGATCCTGCTCCCTGTGAGTACGCAATTAGCTCAATACAGACCTTCCTTAGCACCGATATTCCCTTATTTGGAATTTGTTTAGGGCATCAACTCTTAGCACTTGCTAGCGGTGCCAAAACAATAAAAATGAAGTTTGGTCATCACGGTAGTAATCATCCAGTAAAAGATTTAGAATCTGACCGGGTGATCATAACTGCCCAAAATCACAGCTTTTCTGTAGATCAGCACACACTACCTGACACACTTCAGGTAACTCATATTTCACTGTTCGACGGCACAGTACAGGGACTCCGTCGCATTGATAAAGCAGCGTTTAGCTTCCAAGGGCACCCCGAAGCTAGCCCTGGTCCACAGGATGCCTTCCCATTGTTCGAACATTTCATTGAACTAATGGACACTTATCGTTTACAGACTAACGCATCAGGAGCCTGAGATGCCAAAACGCACCGACTTAAAAAGTATCTTAATCCTGGGCGCTGGTCCTATCATTATTGGTCAAGCATGTGAATTTGACTATTCTGGTACGCAAGCGTGCAAAGCCCTACGCGAAGAAGGCTATCGTGTAATTTTAGTAAATTCTAACCCTGCCACTATCATGACCGATCCCGACATAGCCGATGCGACTTATATCGAACCCATCCATTGGAAAGTGGTACGTAAAATCATTGAAAAAGAACGACCAGATGCACTGTTGCCAACTATGGGTGGCCAGACGGCGTTAAACTGTGCACTAAAACTGGAATGTGAAGGTGTATTAAAAGAATTTAGTGTAGAGATGATTGGTGCCACGGCTGACGCCATCGACAAGGCGGAGGATCGCCAACGCTTCGATAAAGCAATGAAAAAAATTGGATTAGAAACTGCCCGATCTAATGTTGCCCATACCATGTCCGAAGCACTCACAGTTGTAGCCGATATTGGTTTCCCCTGTATTATTCGCCCTTCATTCACCATGGGTGGTACAGGTGGGGGGATTGCGTATAACCGCGAAGAGTTTGAAGAAATTTGCGAACGCGGTCTAGATCTGTCTCCTACTAGAGAGCTACTCATTGATGAATCACTAATCGGCTGGAAAGAATATGAAATGGAGGTCATCCGCGATAGAAAAGATAACTGCATTATCGTTTGTTCTATTGAAAATATCGATCCGATGGGCATTCACACCGGCGATTCTATAACTGTTGCGCCGGCGCAGACTCTAACTGATAAAGAATATCAAATTATGCGTAATGCCTCGATGGCAGTAGTGCGTGAAATCGGTGTAGAAACTGGCGGCTCAAATGTGCAATTTTCTGTGAATTCAACCACTGGTCGACTGATCGTTATTGAAATGAATCCACGTGTTTCGCGATCTTCTGCATTAGCGTCTAAAGCGACTGGTTTCCCTATCGCTAAAGTGGCAGCCAAACTCGCAGTCGGATATGTTCTTGATGAACTTATGAACGACATTACGGGGAATCGGACACCAGCATCTTTCGAACCCTCCATCGATTATGTGGTAACAAAAATCCCGCGATTTAATTTCGAAAAATTCCCCGGCACTAATGATCGCCTTACGACTCAGATGAAATCAGTAGGTGAAGTAATGGCTATCGCGCGTACCCAGCAAGAATCGATTCAAAAAGCACTGCGTGGGTTAGAAGTAGGTGCTAATGGTTTTGATCCTAAAATCAATCTAAACGATCCTGAAGCTTTAACCACTCTGAGACGCGAGCTAAAAAACCCCGGCGGAGAGCGTATCTGGTATGTAGCCGATGCGTTTCGTGCTGGCATGTCGGTCAACAGCATATTCGATTTAACTAACATCGACCGCTGGTTCTTAGTGCAAATTGAAGAGTTAATTCAGCTGGAAAATGACGTGGCTAAACGTGGTATCAACGCCCTTAATCCCAGTTATCTACGGCAGCTAAAACGAAAAGGCTTTGCCGATGCTCGCCTAGCGACCTTGGTTGGTGTGTTGGAAGGCGATATTCGAAAATTGCGAGCATGCTACAACTTACATCCTGTATATAAACGAGTCGATACCTGCGCTGCTGAATTTTCTACCGATACCGCTTATATGTACTCAACCTATGATGAAGAGTGTGAATCTCAACCTAATCAGGAACGTGAAAAAATCATTGTACTAGGCGGGGGGCCGAATCGGATAGGCCAGGGGATCGAATTCGACTACTGCTGTGTACATGCTGCGATGGCACTCCGAGAAGACGGTTATGAAACTATTATGGTTAACTGTAATCCTGAAACAGTTTCAACCGATTATGATACCGCAGATCGTCTCTACTTTGAGCCAGTGACATTGGAAGACGTATTAGAAATTGTGCGCATTGAAAAACCAAAAGGGGTTATTATACAGTACGGTGGTCAAACACCACTAAAGCTAGCTCGTGAGCTGGAAGCCGCTGGTGTACCCATAATAGGTACTAGCCCTGACTCCATTGACCGAGCTGAAGACAGAGGACGATTCCAGCAGACCGTTAAATATTTGGGGTTCAAACAACCTGCTAATACCACACTTACTAGTATTGATCTAGCAGTGGAAAAAGCCGCGACAATCGGTTATCCACTCGTGGTTCGCCCTTCTTATGTACTAGGCGGAAGAGCGATGGAAATCGTATACAACGACTCGGATCTACTTCGCTACTTCTATAGTGCGATTAGTGTTTCAAACGATGCACCCGTACTACTTGATCGCTTCCTGAATGATGCAATAGAAGTAGATATAGATGCGGTTTGTGATGGTAAAAACGTTCTAATCGGAGGAATTATGGAGCACATTGAACAGGCTGGAGTACATTCGGGCGATTCAGCTTGTTCGTTACCGGCCTATACCTTAAGCCGAGAAATTCAGGATATCATGCGCCAACAGGTAAAAAGATTAGCATTGGAGTTAAAGGTTAAGGGATTGATGAACGTTCAATTTGCAGTGAAAAATAATGAAGTATACCTAATTGAAGTTAACCCACGAGCGGCGCGAACAGTACCTTTTGTGTCAAAAGCTACTGGTGTACCACTCGCAAAAATAGCCGCTCGGGTGATGGTTGGTAAATCCCTACTAGAACAGGGAATAACAAATGAAGTTATCCCACCTTACTACTCGGTAAAAGAGGTGGTATTACCGTTTAATAAGTTCTCAGGCGTAGACCCGATCCTAGGACCGGAAATGCGCTCCACCGGAGAGGTGATGGGAGTAGGACGGACATTTGCCGAAGCATTTGCCAAAGCTATGCTCGGTAGCCAATCCAACATGAAAAAAAATGGTCGTGCGCTCCTCTCAGTGCGCACAGAAGACAAAGATCGAGTAGTAGCGTTAGCTGAGAAACTCATTACACACGGTTTTGAGCTAGACGCAACCCATGGTACAGCAGTTATATTAGGTGAAGCCGGTATCAATCCGCGTTTGGTGAATAAAGTTCATGAGGGGAGACCACATATTCAAGACAGAATAAAAAATGGCGAATATAGCTATATTGTTAATACCACCGCTGGACGTCAAGCGATTGAAGATTCCAAACTGATCCGGCGAAGCGCTTTACAGTACAAAGTACAGTACGACACAACAATAAACGGAGGGTTTGCTACCGTAATGTCTCTTAACGCTGATGCCACCGCTCAAGTTATGTCCCTGCAAGAAATGCATGCACAAATCAGTTCATAACCCTGCTATAAAATTTCGTTATAACAATAT
The DNA here is from genome assembly GCF_020541225.1 of Candidatus Steffania adelgidicola. Classification (GTDB taxonomy): domain Bacteria; phylum Pseudomonadota; class Gammaproteobacteria; order Enterobacterales; family Enterobacteriaceae; genus Steffania; species Steffania adelgidicola. The sequence continues at coordinate 1,351,397 of NZ_CP045889.1, forward strand.
TTGAAATTATAACCTGTACTATGTACAATTAGTTTGATTTGTTTTAAATATAAAAAACTTTATTTCTGAAAAAGAATATTAGTTTTTTAGTATGCGAAATAATTAAATCGTCACTAACAGTGTATAATTGTCAAAAAATAAACTTTTAAAAGTCTCATTATCATGACTCAGATTTTAAATATTGTTGGTTTTATAAAATTCGATTAATATCGAAACACCGATTTAAATTCTATATTTTGCATATTATTTTTTATAAATCACTAGATGAAAATCTGAGAAAAACTCGTTTTTAATATATCATTTTGAATTATATAATAAATTACATAATTCACCAAGTGTTTATAACATTAACGTCTTTAAAAATATTTATTAAAACCCCAACTGTATTATTAACCCAATCTCATATATTTTGGCTATAAATCCCATTTATATTTAGATATAGTTAACAATTTTCAACCGCACAATGCTGAAATCATAAGTGATTTCTCTTTAATTCTAAATACACTTAACCACTTTATACCTTATTTTATATATACATAGGAAATGTTTTTTAAGTCAACATGACAACTATCCTGAATAAATAGAAATGTTCCATATAAAAGATAGAAAATATAACCATAATCAGAAACAGCATGACATCTTTATTATTTATAAACAATTCAGTCCATGGATGTCATATAGCATAGCTCAATAGACACAAACCACTTCCTCACCTAAATACTACACTGCTCTTAAATAATTTATATCTCATAAGTAATATGTATTGAAAAAATTCGTTCCCAATCAATATAATCCAAATTATTTCTTTATCCCGATAATTTTTGACTCCCTTGATGACCACGTGAGAGACGAGACTGGGTGAAACTCAACTAGCAAAGGATTATGATCTGAAGCTTCAGTAACTAGCACTGAGGCTTTACATACATTCATTTCACGATAAAAGACGAAATCCAATGGTCGTCCAAATCTGCGTTTACGCTGATCATCAATAAAGCTCACCTCCCTAAGCTTCATTTGTTCCGCGAACCGGTATAGCGCTAGTATACGCTGTCGACTCCAGGCATTAAAATCTCCTCCCATTACAACCGGACCTATATGATTACGGATCTGCTTACCAATGGTATCTAGCTGTTTACTGTACACATCAATACCTAGACTAAAATTTACTGCATGGATATTAACCACCATTAGCAACTGATTATTGCAAATAGGATAGACAGTCACTAGTGCTGACTTAGCTAATCTTAACAACGGCTCGCGTTCACGTAAGGGATAGCAATAAACTGGATGAGCGGCAGATAGAGTCATCACACCTGACGGATGTTGAGGAAAAATCAATGCAGGCACCTGGTCCACGGCCAGATAATGAGAAGTAGCGAATCGAATTAGTTCAGGTGTGCTTTGCGCTTCCTGTAAGAGAAGTAATTGAGTATTTTTACCAAATCCCTGAAGCACTGATAGCCAATTAGCAAGTTGCTGTTTATAGATATTCCATACCATTACCCGTAAAATACGAGAATCTGGTAAAGGTTCTCTGAATATCTGCGCTTGAGATATGTAGTCAGAGAGAAGCGGTGGAAAAATACGCTCAACTGGCTGGCCTGCAACATACCTGATGGCATATGTTTTTTTTGGCACGATTATTGCCTATTCAACTCAGTTTTATAAAACCGTGATAATTTTTACTAGATCTTCTTTCTTTCATTCTACAAACACCTGAAGATCATGTTCTTATCATACATCATCAATCGAGTTCCCTTAACATAAGGGAAGAGTTAGAGATCTACTCTAAGACAAACATTATATCATAAAAATTTCTATCGAAGATAAGGGATGTAAAGCAATGTATCGGAGACGATAATCTCCGGAAAAAAAACTGGAAGATGATAGAAAACGGCTTGATACCTTTATCAACACTAGTAACAAAGGTACTAGTATTGATGGACCTTATAGCATTATGAGGCAGGCCATAGCCTATTTTCTAACCTGAACATGTTAGTGCAAAACAAAAAATATCTCTTTATTGATTTTTTCGTATCCTAATGTGATTAGGCGTCTCCTCGTAATCAAACAGAAAACATGATGCTTTCTTTTTCTAAAGAATTTTAGAAGGGTATTTTTCCCTATTTCATAGGCATGAAGAAAAACTCTTCTAGCAAAATATGTCTGTACACTATATATTCTAAATTTTACCACTATAAAAATAGTTCCCATGAATTTTTATTTCACATGACAACATAATATTTCTCAAGTACATAATATTGCTGTCGGATATGACCGTGAAATCAAAAAGAAATGCTATATCAATCCTATCTACAATGGCAAAGACGTGCATATTTCGCTATAGCCACCCTCTTCTTATCGGTAAAAAAATAATTTATACATTTCTTAGCATTCTAAATAGCTATAGCTCATCCACACTTTAATATGTTTTAAAACATTGTAATTTTATCGCTATGGTACATTGATACGATGAATGCAAATTCATCGAATTACTAATTCCACACCTATGAAAATAGTGATATTAAATATGAGTCTTTATTGACATAAGGTGATGCATATAAATATATAGGTTATCTAACTTGTGATTACGATTACATGGTGATTTCTGCATCATTCTACAACACGTCTATAATTCATACCTACAATAATCGAGACTCAAACCTGAACATAGATAAGTCAGGATAGAACAATTCAGATATAAACAATCAATCATTATCAATAAATCTCGGATTTTTCATAAAAACACCAAGAATGCCTAAATTATCGAAAGTGGTGTCTATCAAGAACAAAATTCTTATTATCTATATTATAATGTTTTCCAAAAAAACAAATGGTTTTCTCGAAAAATTAAAGAACTTAAACACAATAGATAATAATTCTTGATCACATCTTCTAATATTAAGACAGATTTTTTATTAAAAGAGATACAAGATTATTAATTCAATATCTATCATGAACACTAGATATCTAATAGAGTCATTGCATATATATTCGCTCTCTCAACGTCCAATAAAACATCAATAAACCACAAAAAACAATCTCGACCAAATTATATCCATTCTGGTCTTAATCTAGACCATATACTGAAAACTAAATGGATATTTTATCTGATCACACAATAAAACCAACATACTAGCACTAGTTCTATACAACTACCATGTTGATGGTAGTAAAATGCTTCAGATTCACACCATATTAGTATCGTATATCCTTAATGGATAGATATTATTTGGATCAAGGCCCTATTATCATAGATTACTGTCTATCTATTGGCAATAGACAGACCACCAAACCTAAATTTCAAAAAAAAATACAATTCTTTCGAGAGTAAGTCGGTCTAATCAATAAATCTTCTTCAGAACTAAGTTTTACGTGTTATCATACCCCACTTTCTTCGGGAAAGTGAAAACTGCATTCTGGTAAGTAAGTATGAATCTTTAGTGCTCCTTGTATGTATCATGATGAGCTATATAACGTTTAATTTTTTCATTGCTTTGCTTGACAGAGCGAAGGAAAGACAGTTTCATACAGATTCAGTCAGAGTTCATCCGGTTACTAGAGAATACTCATAGAATCTTCTCTCCTTATATAACGGTAAAATCGTTAGAAAGGTACCATGTACCTAGTGATTTTGACGCTTTTAAATCTCTAATAACTACATCTATCGCGACAAAGAGATGTTAGCCTATACTTATTTTATTGAAAATAAACTATTTATCGATGCCAATTAAGAAGATATGAGCATTGGATACAATTCACAATTAATACATTAAAGGGTAAAAAGCATCATGTCTGCATCAGGAGACATCTCTACTCAAGAGGAATATATAGGTCACCATCTGCACCATCTTCAACTAGACCTTCGTACATTAGAATTAGTACATCCCCACTCAATAACCTCGTTTTGGGTGTTGAACATAGATTCCATATTCTTCTCAATACTGTTAGGCATGATTTTCCTGAAAATATTTGATAACATTGCTAAAAATGCAACTAATGGCGTGCCTGGAAAAATGCAGACCTTCGTTGAGCTCGTAATCAGCTTTATCGATAGTAACGTTCGAGACATATTCCACGGTAAAAGTAAACTTATCGCCCCACTGTCACTAACTATTTTCGTCTGGGTTTTCCTAATGAACCTAATGGATTTGTTTCCTATTGATTACTTACCCTATATCAGTCAGCACTTACTAGGTCTATCCGAGCTCCGAGTCGTGCCCTCCGCTGATGTTAATATCACAATGTCGATGGCAGTAGGTGTCTTCATTCTTATACTTTACTACAGTATAAAAACGAAAGGAATAAAAGGCCTCATCAAAGAACTCACCTTACAGCCATTTAATCACCCATTTTTTATTCCCATTAATCTAATTCTTGAAGGTGTTAGTCTCCTATCCAAGCCAGTTTCTCTTGGCCTGCGGTTGTTTGGGAATATCTATGCGGGTGAATTAATCTTTATTCTGATTACTAGTCTCTTACCATGGTGGTCTCAATGGATTCTCCATGTGCCTTGGGCTATTTTTCATATCCTGATTATTACACTACAAGCTTTTATCTTCATGGTCTTAACGATTGTTTATCTCGCCATGGCATCTGAAGAACATTAATTCTATTTATTTTAATACTACGTTTAACTAAAAAACTGGAGAATGTCATGGAAAATTTAAATATAGAATTGCTGTACATGGCTGCCGGTGTGATGATGGGTCTTGCGGCAATCGGTGCCGCGATCGGTATCGGCATTCTAGGTGGTAAATTTTTAGAAGGTGCTGCGCGGCAGCCGGAACTTATTCCTCTACTGCGCACACAATTCTTTATCGTTATGGGTCTAGTTGATGCTATCCCCATGATCGCTGTAGGCCTGGGCCTATACGTAATGTTCGCCGTAACGTAACATTAAACATCCAACCAACTAATATCGAACCGTTAACTTTACAAAGAGGCATGCTCCTGTGAATCTTAACGCAACAATGCTTGGACAAACGATTGCATTTATCCTGTTTGTTCTGTTCTGTATGAAGCATGTATGGCCGGGGTTAATAGCCGTTATTGAAAACCGTCAGAAAGAGATCGCTGATAGTTTAGCTGCAACAAAAAGCGCTAAAAAATATCTTAATAGCGCTAAAGCTGAAGCAATCAATCACCTAAAAAAAGCAAAAACAGACGCTCAAATTATCATTGAACAAGCTAATAAGCATAAAGCACAAGTGATTGATGAAGCTAAAGCTGAAGCAGAGATAGAACGTAATAAAATCCTAACGAAAGCGAAAGCAGAAATTGATGCGGAACGCCAACGCACCCGTGAAGAATTACGTAAACATATTGCACAATTAGTTTTGACAGGTGCGAAAAAAATTATTGAACGTTCTGTCGACGAAGTTACTCATAGAGATATTATTGATAAAATCATTGCTAAACTGTAAAGAAAGAGAAGTTGATGTCTAAACTAATAACTATAACTCGTCCTTACGCTAAAGCAGCTTTTAACTTTGCTGTAGAACAGAACAAGATAAAACACTGGGAATCAATGCTGGTGTTTTCTGCCGAGGTCAGCCGAAATAAGCAGATCACTGATATGTTTTCAGGCGCCGTTTCACCTGAGAAAATGGCAGAAACGTTTATCGCAGTCTGTGGTAAGCAACTGGATACTTTCGGCCAAAATCTGATTCGAGTAATGGCGGAAAATAAGCGATTAGCGATTCTGCCTAATGTCTTAGAGCAGTTTCTTCTTCTTGAAAGAGAAAAAAAATCTACTATAGAGATCAAAATTGTTTCCGCTCAAAGATTAACAGCAGAACAACTAGCAAAAATCAGCACAGCGATGGAGAAACAACTATCACGCAAAGTTACACTGACTTGTGAAATTGATACAACTATCATAGCCGGTATTATTATTCGTGCTGGCGATATGGTGATAGATGGCAGTATACAGAGTCGTCTGGAGCGACTCGCAGTCGTCTTAAACTCTTAAGGAAACTGGAGCATGCAACTGAATTCCATTGAAATCAGCGAACTGATCAAGCAGCGCATTGCTCAGTTTAACATAGTCAGTAACGCTCATAATGAGGGTACCATTGTTTCTGTTAGCGACGGTATTATCCGTGTGCATGGCTTATCTGAAGTTATGCTAGGTGAAATGATCGCACTACCCAATAACCGTTTTGCTATTGCTTTAAATCTGGAACGCGACTCCGTCAGTGCTGTAGTCATGGGACCGTATCAAGATCTAACCGAAGGTATGAAAATCAAGTGCACAGGCCGTATTCTTGAGGTACCAGTCGGCCGTGGCCTGCTAGGGCGTGTGCTGAATACTTTGGGTGTACCTATCGATGGTAAAGGACCGATCCAGCACGACGCCTTCTCCGCAGTTGAAGCTAGTGCACCTAGCGTTATCGAACGTCAGTCAGTTGATGAACCCCTACAGACCGGTTATAAATCCGTAGATTCTATGGTGCCCATCGGTCGTGGCCAACGTGAGCTCATTATAGGAGATCGTCAAACTGGAAAATCAGCACTAGCGATCGACACAATTATTAATCAACGAGCTAGTGGCATTAAATGTATTTACGTTGCTATCGGACAGAAAGCGTCTACTGTCGCTAGTGTAGTAAGTAAATTAGAAGAACACGATGCACTCACTAATACAATTGTAGTGATTGCAAACGCATCCGAATCGGCTGCACTACAATATATGGCCCCGTATGCCGGTTGCGCTATGGGTGAATACTTTCGCGATCGAGGTGAAGACGCACTGATCATTTACGATGATCTTTCTAAACAAGCCGTAGCCTATCGTCAGATATCCCTACTTCTCCGTCGCCCTCCTGGACGTGAAGCTTATCCCGGCGATATATTCTACTTACATTCCCGTTTACTGGAGCGCGCCTCACGCGTTAATGCAGAGTACGTCAAGAATTTCACAAAAGGCGAAGTGATGGGTCAAACCGGTTCCTTAACTGCTCTTCCCATCATCGAAACTCAGGCAGGTGACGTGTCCGCCTTTGTTCCAACTAATGTGATCTCTATCACAGACGGTCAGATATTCTTAGAATCCAACCTGTTTAATGCCAATGTCCGACCTGCTGTAAACCCGGGCATTTCCGTTTCTCGGGTAGGCGGTGCCGCCCAGAGTAAGATCATGAAAAAACTATCTGGCGGTATCCGTACCGCGCTAGCTCAGTATCGTGAACTAGCCGCCTTTTCTCAGTTCGCATCTGATCTAGATGATACTACCCGTAAGCACCTCATTTACGGTCAAAAACTAACCGAACTACTAAAACAGAAACAATATTCACCAATGTCCGTTGCTCAACAAGCACTGATGCTATTTGCAGCCGAAAATAATTATTTACAAGATATCGCGCTAGAAAAAATCATTGACTTTGAAGCGGCGCTAATATCTTACGCAAATCGCGAAGAGAATGAAGTAATGCAAAAAATCAACAAAACTGGTAATTATAACAAAGACATTGAAGAGAAATTAAAATGTATGCTCGATGCTTTTAAAGCAACCCAATTATGGTAATACGCTATAACCTGCTTCTGCAGGGTATAACGCAATAAGGGGATGGCGAAATGTCTGGCGAAAAAGAGATCCATAGGAAGATTACAAGCGTCCAAAACACGCAAAAGATCACAAAAGCGATGGAAATGGTCGCCGCCTCAAAAATGCGTAAAACTCAGGAACGCATGGAGTCTAGTAATCCTTACGCAGAAATGATGCGAAAAATGATTAGCCACATTTCAGTAGGTAATCTGGAATACAGACATCCTTATTTAAATAAACGTAATGTTAGACATGTAGGTTATCTAGTAGTAGCAACTGATCGTGGTTTAGCAGGAAGTTTGAACATCAATCTCTTTAAAAAACTCTTAGTAGATATGAAAAAGTGGCACGAAAAAGGTATAGACATTGAACTAGCGCTTATTGGATCTAAAGCAGTGTCTTTCTTCCACTCCATAGGGAGCAAGATAATCACCCAAGTTACAGGTCTGGGAGACAACCCCCTACTCTCTGACTTGATCGGGCCAATCACAGTGATGCTTCAGGCATATGATGAAGGGCGCTTAGATAAACTTTATCTTATTAGTAATAAATTCGTAAATACTATGTCACAAATTCCGAAGATTCTACAAATTCTACCTTTACCAGAAGTGGTGGAATCAGATATGGATAAAAAAAACTGGGATTACTTATATGAACCCGATCCCAAAACGCTGCTAGACACTTTACTGCATCGTTATGTAGAATCACAAGTTTATCATGGTGTTATTGAAAACCTGGCCAGCGAACAAGCTGCTCGTATGGTAGCAATGAAGGCTGCAACGGATAATGCCGGTAGTCTGATAAAAGAACTGCAACTTATTTATAATAAAGCTCGGCAGAGCAGCATCACTCAAGAACTTACAGAAATCGTCTCAGGAGCCGCTGCAGTTTAAACTAAGATTACGAATTACGTAGAGGATTGAAGATGGCTACTGGAAATATTATCCAGGTAATCGGTGCAGTGGTTGACGTCGAGTTCCCGCAAAATACTGTACCTAAAATATACAATGCGCTCGAAGTAGAAAACGGCGCCAAGAAACTAATACTTGAAGTAGAACAACAGCTGGGCGGCGGCCTAGTTCGCTGCATTGCCATGGGCTCTACCGATGGTCTACGACGCGGTTTGCAAGTCACAGATCTTGAACGCGCAATTGAAGTTCCGGTAGGTAAAGCAACGCTGGGTCGCATTATGAATGTTTTAGGTGAACCTATCGACCTGAAAGGTGATATTAATGAGGAACAGCGTTGGTCTATTCACCGTGCGCCACCAACTTATGAAGAATTAACTAGTTCTCAAAAACTTCTAGAAACTGGAATTAAGGTTATTGATCTCATATGTCCGTTCGCTAAGGGCGGAAAAGTTGGCTTATTCGGCGGCGCCGGTGTAGGAAAAACCGTAAATATGATGGAACTTATCCGCAATATAGCCATTGAACACTCCGGTTATTCCGTGTTTGCTGGTGTAGGTGAACGCACTCGTGAAGGTAACGACTTCTATAATGAAATGATAGAGTCTAACGTTATCAATAAGGTATCGCTTGTATATGGTCAGATGAATGAACCACCAGGAAATCGTCTACGCGTAGCATTAACTGGCTTAACTATAGCAGAGAAATTTCGTGATGAAGGACGTGATGTTCTGCTATTTATTGACAATATCTATCGTTATACCCTCGCCGGGACTGAAGTTTCAGCGCTGCTTGGCCGGATGCCATCTGCGGTTGGTTACCAACCAACTTTAGCGGAAGAAATGGGTATATTACAAGAACGTATCACATCTACCAAAATGGGCTCTATAACCTCTATACAAGCTGTTTATGTTCCCGCCGATGACTTGACTGATCCGTCACCAGCCACTACCTTTGCCCATCTTGATGCGACTGTAGTTTTAAGTCGTCATATTTCCTCCTTAGGTATTTACCCAGCTATTGACCCACTTGACTCCACAAGCCGTCAGCTAGATCCCCTTATAGTAGGCCAAGACCATTACAATGTAGCCCGAAGAGTGCAGTCTATTCTTCAGCGCTATCAGGAATTAAAAGATATTATTGCCATTCTGGGGATAGACGAACTATGCGAAGACGATAAACTAATAGTTTCTCGTTCTCGTAAAATCCAGCGCTTTCTATCTCAACCATTCTTTGTAGCAGAAGTGTTCACTGGCTCACCAGGTAAATATGTACCGCTGAAAGAAACCATTCGTGGCTTTAAAGCCATCATGGATGGAGAGTACGATCATCTCCCGGAACATATGTTCTACATGGTAGGTTCTATCGATGAAGTCGTAAAAAATAAACCACTGTAACACCTTACAGGGAGAACAATATGGCTAAAAGAACTTACCATTTAGATGTGGTTAGCCTTGAAAAAAAAATTTTTTCTGGACTGGTTAAAAAAATTCAGGTCACAGGTAGCGAAGGCGAACTTGGGATTTTTCCTGGCCATGTAGCATTACTCACTACTATTAAACCAGGTTTGGTGCGCATTGTAAAACAAGATGACCATGAAGAGTATGTCTACTTATCTGGTGGTGTGCTTGAAATACAGCCTAGTACTGTTACCGTACTAGCTGATACGGCTATTCGTGGTGAAGATCTGGATGAAGCGAGAGCAATAGCCTCTAAACGTAGAATTGAAGAACGGATGTATAATGCCCACAGTGATATTGATTACGTCCACGCGGCAGCTGAGTTATCTCAAGCGCTTGCAAAACTACGGGTTATTAAACTAATAAGAAAATAGATATTTTCTATTAATTACAAAATCATGCAGTTCTTCATGACTAGACTTTTAAATTAGATTGGTAGATCGTTGCCTGCCTACAGGCATAATCTAAAATTTTCTCTACAAGATGCTAGTCGTATTGCCATTTTCCTTTCCAACTATCTAATAATATTAGCGAAATGGCGTTTATGCCTCCCTATAAAACATTTCTTATGAAGATACTCAAGAATATGTTTTTACTATTATTTGATAAATAAGGTTCAACAAAATAGTAATGTCGAATCGAACATTAAGCGTAGTTATCCTTGCTGCCGGAAAAGGAAGTCGTATGTTTTCCACCTTGCCAAAAGTCTTGCATCCTCTTGGCGGTAAGGCCATGATAGAATATGTCATTAATACCGCTATACAGCTTGGTAGAGTTCGCATACATTTAGTCTACGGTCATGGTGGAAAATTACTTCAAGAAAAACTTGCCCAACAAAAGACACCCTTGAACTGGGTACTACAAGCTACACAACGAGGTACCGGGCATGCTGTGCAACAAACGCTACCTAGTTTTCACAAAGAGGAAGATGTCCTTATCCTCTACGGCGATGTCCCCCTTATTTCTCCCAAGACACTACAACGTTTGTTAGCTGCAAAACCGAAAGATGGGATTGCTCTATTAACGGTGAAGCTGGAGAATCCAGAGGGATATGGTCGTATCATACGTACCAACGGTGAGGTGAGTAGTATCATTGAGCAGAAAGACGCTAATGACGAACAGAAAAAAATAAAAGAAATCAACACTGGTATTCTAACCGCCAAGGCCAGTGATATACAATGCTGGCTGTCTCAGTTAACTAATCATAACACTCTAGGCGAATTTTATCTTACTGATATTATTGCTATAGCCAAAAAATCAGGCCATAAAATTAATGCGCTAGAACCTGATCAACCAAGCGAAGTTATAGGCGTTAATAACCGACTCCAACTTGCACAATTGGAGCGAGTTTATCAAAGAGAGCAGGCGGAGCGTCTCCTATTAGCAGGAGTAATGCTGTCCGATCTAAACCGTTTCGATCTTCGCGGTGAACTTCACCATGGACAGGATGTTTTTATTGACACCAATGTTATTATTGAAGGAGTAGTAACACTTGGTAATCGTGTGATGATTGGTACTGGTTGTATCTTAAAAAACGTGATTATCGGTGATGATGTAGTTATCAATGCTTATACCATTATCGAAGATAGTCATATATCGGCATATAGCACCTTAGGCCCATTTTCCCGCCTTCGTCCAGGTAATAAGATTGAACAAGGTGTGCATGTAGGTAATTTTGTTGAGATAAAACAGACCCACCTTGGTAAGGATTCTAAGGTCGGCCATCTCAGCTATCTTGGAGACGCTGAGATTGGTAAAAAGGTTAATATCGGCGCCGGCACGATCACTTGTAATTACGATGGGGCTAAAAAACATCAGACACACATCGGCGATGATGTATTTATTGGTTCCGATACTCAATTAGTAGCACCAGTAACTATCGGGCATGGCGCCTCTATCGGCGCCGGGACAACCATAACACACGATGTTAACGACGGAGAAATGATCATCAGTCGAATACCTCAATTTCCCATTGCTAATTGGACACGACCCCCCAAAAAAAAATAAAGAATCAACTATGACCAATATGCCGTTTTCCTAATGAACCACTTAAATTTTATTTAAGCTTATAAAGCTAATAGCCATCCTTCAATAAGGAATAACTAAAATGTGTGGAGTAGTAGGCGCCGTTTCACGGCGTAACATTGCTGAAATACTGTTGGACGGCTTACGTCGTCTTGAGTATCGTGGATATGATTCTGCCGGCCTAGCTCTATTGGATAACGATGGACATTTTCAACGTCTACGACGAGTGGGAAAAGTTAGTGCCCTAACCGAAGCCACCCAAGCGTATCCTGTGTTCGGCGTTACCGGTATAGCCCATACTCGCTGGGCGACTCACGGCGAGCCAACGGAAAACAATGCGCATCCCCATATTTCTGGAAATATTGTTGTCGTCCATAACGGTATTATCGAAAATCATGAATCACTACGAGAACAACTGCGGAAACATGGTTATTTGTTCCTTACCGAAACTGATACCGAAGTAATTGCACATTTGGCACATTGGGAACAAAGCCAGAAAGGAGGGACACTAGTTAAGATCATGCAACGAGTAATTAGTGCGCTTCAAGGTAGTTATGGTACGGTTATTATGAATACCCTTGAACCGAACGTACTTGTAGCCGCACGTTCCGGAAGTCCACTTCTAATTGGTCGCGGTGTCGGTGAGAATTTTCTGGCTTCCGATCAACTAGCGTTACTTCCCGTGACACGTCAATTTATCTTCCTTGAAGAAGGGGATATTACAGAAATCACTCCTCATACAATTCAAGTATGGAATAAAACAGGTACCAGCGTAGAAAGGCCGGAAATTCAATCCCAGATACAATATAACGCCGATGGTAAAGGGTTATACCAACACTATATGCAAAAAGAGATTTATGAGCAACCGGAAGCAATTAAAAATACTTTATCCAGACGTTTTAAATTTGGACAGGTGACACTCGCGGAATTGAATAATCATACTTCTCATGCCTTATTAAACCAAATTCAACATGTTCAGATTATTGCCTGCGGGACATCCTACCACGCCGGAATAGTTTCCCGCTATTGGTTTGAATCGCTCGCTGATATTCCTTGTGATGTGGAAATTGCTTCCGAATTTCGTTATAGAAAACCTGCAGTACGCGCGGGTAGTTTACTAATTACCCTATCTCAGTCTGGCGAAACCGCTGATACTTTGGCGGCACTTCGGTTGAGTAAAACTCTTGGATATCTTAGTTCACTTGCTATTTGTAATGTCGCTAGCTCTTCACTAGTTCGTGAGTCAGACATGGTGATAATGACCCACGCCGGCACAGAAATCGGTGTAGCTTCTACCAAAGCATTCACAACTCAATTAACGGTACTACTAATACTCGTGGTGCATCTCGCTCGCCTACGTCGAATGGATAAAAAAGAGGAAGAAGATATCGTCCACGCTCTACAGGGGCTTCCAAATCGAATTGAACAACTGTTATCGCTTAATAAGCGTATTCAAATACTAGCCAAAGGCTTCTCTAATAAACAGCATGCACTATTTCTAGGTCGGGGCATTCTTTATCCTATCGCGATGGAAGGCGCTTTAAAGCTAAAGGAAATTTCTTATATCCATGCCGAAGCTTATGCTGCAGGAGAACTAAAACATGGAGCGATGGCACTGATAGATGTGGCTATCCCAGTCATTGTCATTGCACCCAATAATGAATTACTGGGAAAGTTAAAATCCAATATTGAAGAAGTACGAGCCCGTAGAGGATTACTCTATATTTTCGCGGAGAAAAATACTGGTTTTAAACCAAGTAAAAATATGCAAATTATTTCTTTACCGCCAATAGAACAAATTCTCGCTCCTATTTTTTATACTATCCCAATGCAACTACTAGCCTATCATATTGCCCTAATCAAAGGAACTAACGTCGATCAACCGCGTAATCTAGCCAAGTCAGTTACAGTAGAGTAATCTACGCGGATATTTGTTACTTCTTACTACTATGTTACATAGTAATATACATACTTTTTCCTATTAAATAATTCTATTCTTATTTAAGAAGCAGGATTCCTTCTAATATTTTTAGGAAAATAGACGCGCCATTTATCTTATTCACAATAAATCTTGTAAAATTACTTGTATCTCTCATAGACATTTTATTTGATATATCTTAATTGTTACAAACATAAAATCGGAAATCTTTTATATCTTATTTGATATACTTAAATTAAATTATTTTAGATATATTAAATACATTAAAACAATGCTTTGTTATAAATTTGCCATAACAAACTGCGATTAGTTATAACCTATGGTTACACAACCAAGACCGGACCAATACCTCAATTTTGTTAAAAAATTTATCATTAATGTATCTTCTGTATCTATACATATAGCTGTCTATATATGATTTGGACACTTTATACCCCAAATTTTCATCATATAAAAACTTCGTAATTCAAAAAAAACAATCTACATTAAACTGATTAAATAAAAGTTATGTAGCATAATAATGTATGATTACACCGCTGCTTCAAAAAAATATCTTCTTACTAATTTATCATAAACATAGGAAATGCAGCATAAAATCATTTTTTTATTCTATGTCGTTCCGAAACGTTAGAGTTTTATTCCGTATTCTTTAAGTTTATAATAAAAACACTTATTTATAAAGTACCCGTTAATTTAGCCTTAAGAATAATCACCTCGATAAAAAAACAACATCAAACATGAACATACTAAAAGATCATGTGCCTGATGAGCTAGGTTAGATGTTCTTTTGAAAATCTAAATCACAATAACGATTGCTTTTCTCTGTCACATTTAGATAAAGGGAAAAACAGTCCTTCTTTTTTCAACCATACTAATAAAATAGAAATGGCAGCCGGCGTAACACCCGAAATTCTTGAAGCCTGACCGATAGAGTTTGGTTTATGATCATTCAGGGTGGTAATAACTTCATTAGACAAACCTGATACAGCATTAAAATCCATAGACGCAGGAAGTAAAATATGTTCATTACGTATCTGGTATGCACGCTCTAGCTGTTGACGAGCAATATACCCTTGGTATTTTATTTGAATCTCAACCTGAGTTGCTGCTTGGTTGTTAGTGAGTGCTGGCCTAAATTGATCCAAGCGAGTTAGTTTCACATAACTCATTTCTGGACGACGCAAAAGTTCTTCACCATTTACTTCATGTACCAACGGCGAATTAAGTTGCGAATTCAGCTCCTTAATACCCTTAGTTTCAGGATTTACCCAAATCTGACGCAAACGCTGACGCTCACACTCAATTAACTCCCGCTTAGTACAAAAATGTGCCCATCGGATATCATCGACCATTCCCAATCTTCGACCTATTTCCGTTAAACGAAGATCCGCGTTATCTTCCCGTAATAATAGACGATATTCAGAACGTGATGTAAACATTCGATAAGGTTCCTTGGTGCCTCGCGTGCATAAATCATCGACTAAAACACCTAAATAAGCCTGGTCACGACGTGGTGTCCACCCATCTTTACCTATTGCCAATCGCGCTGCATTCAGTCCAGCAAGCATACCTTGAGCAGCCGCCTCTTCATAACCGGTGGTGCCGTTAATTTGACCAGCCAAAAATAACCTTCCGATTAGTTTGCTCTCTAAGGTTAATTTCAGATCACGTGGATCAAAAAAATCATATTCAATCGCATAACCTGGTCGAACAATACGCGCATTCTCTAATCCTTTTATAGAATGAACAATTTTAATTTGTACATCGAAGGGTAGGCTAGTTGAGATTCCATTTGGATAAATTTCATTACTAGTCAACCCCTCTGGTTCTAGAAAAATCTGATGAGTATCCCGATCAAGAAAACGCATGACCTTATCTTCAATAGAAGGACAATAACGTGGTCCAATACTTTCAATGGTACCTGAATATATCGGACTACGATCTAGATTGCGACGGATAATCTCATGGGTTCGATTGTTAGTATGGGTAATATAACACGGGATCTGAGAAGGATGGCTGTCCGGTGATCCAAGAAATGAAAAAACTGGAAGTGGATTGTCTCCATGCTGTGGTGTCAACTGTGAGAAATTAATGCTACGCACATCAAGTCGGGGTGGAGTTCCAGTTTTTAGTCGATTCACGCGAAATCGCAACTCACGTAAATGACGGGATAGAGAAACTGAAGCTGGATCGCCCGCTCTACCGCCGCTGTAATGATCCATGCCGATATGAATCTGACCGTCTAAAAAAGTACCAACCGTTAACACAATGGTACGAGCGTGGAATTTTACGCCCATTTTTGTAATAACACCAATAATACAATCACCATTTAGAATTAAATTTTCCACTGCCTGCTGAAAGATTATTAGATTAGGTTGGTTAGCTAGAGCTCTATATACTACCTGCCGGTAAAGCACTCGATCTGCCTGTGCACGAGTAGCGCGGACTGCTGGACCTTTACTTGCATTTAGTATTCTAAATTGAATACCTGCCTGATCAATAGCCTTCGCCATTAACCCACCCATAGCATCTATTTCCTTTACTAAATGTCCCTTACCTATACCACCAATCGCCGGATTACAAGACATTTGCCCAAGCGTTTCAATGTTATGTGTCAAAAGTAGCGTTTTGCATCCCATCCGTGCTGAAGTCATTGCAGCTTCTGTACCCGCATGCCCGCCACCAATAATAATAACGTCAAAATGATCAGGGTAAAACATAAAATACCTCAGATAAAAACGAAGGATCATCAAGTAGTCCGGGAAAAAGCATTCTACGCTTGTTTTAGTGAGATACAAGCGCAGAAACAGAGGGCATTAAAGTAAAGATCTTTTTCTAAGATCTTTTATAACATCTATTATTACGATCTTGCTTTTCTGTGGATAAGTTGTTTTTAATGTTTAGATACAATGTAGTATACATTTTCTAATCCTGTGAATTATCAGTGACTTTCTCGGGTATAAGAAGAAAAGCTTCTATCCTGTTTATCCACAGGATAACGTAAGATTAAAAATGCTGTATTAAATAATGACTAGAACATTATCAAGTGTTGGTTAATTTAAATATAACATTACACCATGTAATTATCATGTATTCTATACATGCATTAATCTTTTATATCTTACGAAATGACATCTGGTGTAACATGGTTATTCTGCGAGAGGGTTAAAGAATTAAATTCTTTAACCCTGAAATTAGATTTGGTACAATCATTAAGTATCTACAAATAAAAGATTAAAATTAATTTATATGATTAGATTGGAATCTAAATAATTTTCTAAAAGAACATGAGTTGGTTTATATCAACAACTCTACATTATTTAAAAACAACGCGAAATCTATTTCGCACATCCCCAAAACACCGTTTCTGAAATGCTTTGAAGTTTGTGTTCATCTCACTGATAATAGGTACTTGTCTACCTACTAATTGTTACAGACGATAACAGTTTAGTAATTAATGCTAACTAAAACGTACGGGATTTCTGGTACGTTCTCTAATAAAACGAAATCACTATCAAAGTTATAAACAATATCACCGCATTTACTCACTCACTAAGTAAATGAAACTTCAGTTACTGACCCGAATTAGTGATCGATGATAATATAATGTTATTATAAATAATATAAGTTGGTTGAATCAAAGATTCAATTTTAATAAAAACTTAATATCATTAAGTTGGTTTATTACTATTAGACTTGCAGAAAAACGATACCATCTCACATGGTATACGTTATTAGTCTTGAATTTTATTATCCCTGCCTTCGCAGGGAAGAAAACAAACCAGTAAAATTTCTAATTCAACATTTTATATACTACCAACTAATGCCCCCGGCGATGCCGGCTCATGTTGAGATAAAGTACCATCGCCCTCGCAGGGGATATAACAAGAGAAAAAACAACATACCGACTCAAAAAATAACAAAGTGGCATGCGATAGCAATTATTCTAAAAGATCTGATGATAAACCACCCCGGATATGCACATTCATATCCCTACTAACAACCCACTTAGTGCATAAACCTTTTAAATCATATTCATCATGACTGCACGTCCCGCATGTCAAGCATGTAATCAACGTTTCAGGTAACAGCATTATTAATAAAAAACTAATTTCTTGGCCAGTTAGACTTATTTTAACAAAAAAAAACACCCAGTAGTGGCTTTAAAAGCGACGATTGCTCTCAATTCACTAATTAATATCAGAAAATAGAAAATAAACACTTTTTACTTAGAAAATATCGACATCCTAGGCTGGGATGGTGT